>CAWBMW010000028.1:0-114340 GCA_963790015.1 uncultured Gammaproteobacteria bacterium | reverse complement strand
AGATTATTCCTCCGCAACAGCTGCATCGCGAACCATTTCCCCGGCGAAGTGGTCTATACGAGAAGAGTTGGGGGCAACCGGATGCCGGACGACTTGAAACTGTCCGGCTTAGAGGTCTTGGAACCTAAGGAAGGACCCGCCATGAGCGAGCAGAGACTAATTCGGAAGTACGTTAACCGTCGACTCTACGACACGGCGCAGAGTCGGTACGTGAACCTGGACGACCTGCGCGAGCTGATCACCAAGGGTTCGCACGTCAAGGTCGTAGAGCAGGCCACCGGAGTGGACATCACCACCCCGGTACTCCTGCAGATCATTGCGGAAGGCCAGCGCGGCGGCACTCCGCTGCTCTCGGCCGAGTTTCTGGCCGGGATGATCCGGCTGGGCGCCGTGGACCGTGATCCGGAGCTTGCCGGGCGGCTTGACCGGGCCCTCGAAGCGTGCTGGCAACGCAGGCTCGGCCCGTGCAGTGTCCGGACAAGAGCAGTGGCTCGACCGCATCGACGGTCGGCTACAACCGGAGACCGCCGTGCCCCCCTCCGGGGACACGCCCAGTTTACTGCGTCGCAGTGCGGAGTTCAAGCTGGACTCAGGCGGCGTCCAGTCCCCGCGCATGCTCAGGCGAACCCTGCCCTGACGATCGACCTCCAGCACCTTCACCCGAACGACATCGCCTTCCTTCAGCTTGTCACCGACGCGCTCCACGCGTTCGTCCGAGATCTGCGAGATGTGGACGAGGCCGTCGCGGCCTGGGAGAATCGTCACGAAGGCGCCGAAATCCATCAAACGGGCGACCTTGCCCTCGTAGATCCGACCCACTTCGACATCCGCGGTGATCAGTTCAATCCGCTGCTTGGCCTCGCGACCGGCAGCTGCCTGAACCGATGCGATCTTCACCGTACCATCATTGTCGATATCGATGGTTGCACCGGTCTCCTCGGTGATCGCGCGAATGACCGAGCCGCCCTTCCCGATGACGTCGCGGATTTTTTCCGGATCAATCCGCATCATGATGATGGTCGGCGCCCAGTCAGACATCTCCTGACGATGTACGGGAAGCACCTTGTTCATCTGCTCGAGAATATGCAGACGGCTTCCTTGCGCCTGCGCCAGCGCGTCCTGCATGATTTCACGCGTAATGCCGTCGATCTTGATGTCCATCTGCAGCGCCGTCACGCCGTGGCACTGCCTGCGACCTTGAAGTCCATGTCACCCAGATGGTCTTCATCACCCAGGATGTCGGTGAGGACCTGATAGCGGTCGCCGTCCTTGATAAGCCCCATGGCCACACCGGCAACCGGGGCCACCAGCGGCACGCCGGCATCCATCAGGGCGAGACTGGTGCCGCATACAGTGGCCATTGAACTGGAGCCATTGGACTCGGTGATCTCGGAGACGACGCGCAGGACGTATGGAAACGTCTCCATGTCCGGCAACACGGCCTCAATGCCCCGACGGGCCAGGCGACCGTGGCCAATCTCGCGCCGCTTCGGTCCGACTCCGAAGCCGTCTCGTTCACGCAGTACGGAGGGAAGTTGTAGTGGAGCATGAAGCGGTCACGGTACTCACCGGTGAGCGCGTCGATGATCTGGGCGTCGCGGTCCGTACCCAGCGTCGTCACGACCAGTGCCTGGGTTTCACCGCGGGTGAACAGCGCCGAACCGTGCGTCCGGGGCAGCACCCCGGTGCGGATCGTGATCGGGCCGCACCGTGCGGGTATCGCGGCCGTCGATGCGCGGCTCGCCGTTAAGCACCTGGCCGCGGACGATCTTCTTCTCCAGGCGACTCAGTGCGTCGCCAATCGCTTCCTTGCCCGCGCTATCCGCGCCGGCCGCAAGGCTGGCCATCGACATCCTGCTTGAGCTGGGCAATCTTCGCGTAGCGCTCCTGCTTGTCGCGAACCCGGTAGGCCTGTGCAAACCGGTCACCGACGGCCTTGGCCACCGCATCGGCCACGGCGGGATCAGCAGCCGGTGCCGACCAGTTCCAGGACGGGCGCCCGGCTTCGGCGGCCAGCGCACGAATGTTTTCGATCGCGATCTGCATCTGCTCGTGGCCAAAAATCGCGGCATCGAGCATCACCTTCTCGGACAGCTGTTGCGCAGACGACTCGACCATGAGCACCGCCTTCGACGTGCCGGCCACCACGAGGTCCAGCTTGGACTGCTTCAGCTGGGTGGTCGTCGGATTCAGCACGAAGCTTGCCGTCGATGTAGCCGACTCGCGCGCCACCGATCGGGCCAGCGAATGGGGCGCCCGTCAGCGCCAGCGCTGCCGACGCGCCGAGCATCGCGGGAATATCGGAATCGACCTCGGGGTTCAGGGAGATGACCGTGGCGATGACCTGGACTTCGTTGACAAAGCCCTTGGGAAACAGCGGGCGGATCGGCCGGTCGATGAGGCGGGAGACCAGCGTCTCCTTCTCGGTCGGGCGACCCTCGCGCTTGAAGAAGCCGCCGGGAATACGGCCTGCGGCATAGGTCTTTTCCTGGTAGTTCACGGTCAGCGGAAAGAAGTCCCGCTCGTCGCTGGCCTCGGTCTTGGCCACGGCAGTCACGAGGACGACCGTCTCGGCCATGCTGACGAGGACGGCACCGCCGGCCTGACGGGCAATTTCGCCCGTTTCGATGGTGACCTGATGCTCACCGTAGGGAAAAGATCTTCTTGACATGACGCCACGTTCGCTTCCTAATCATTCTTTCGGGAAATGGAGACAGGGAGCAGACACCGAGAACGGCGTCTGCCCCGCTTGAAATCGGACGGCCAAGTTCTCTGGCCGAAGTCGGGTCTTGGGGCCGAAGCCCCTAGCGGCGCAGACCGAGCTTGTCGATCAAGCCCTGGTAGCGTTCGCCATCCTTGCCCCTCAGATAGTCCAGGAGCTTGCGCCGCTGGTTAACGAGGCGAAGCAATCCCTGGCGGGAGTGATGGTCCTTCTTGTGGCGTGGCAAAGTGGTCCGTCAGCTCATTGATGCGGGCGGACAACAGGGCCACCTGCACTTCCGGTGAACCGGTGTCGGCGGGACCGCGGCGGTACTCACCAACGATCTTGCTCTTCTCTTCAGCCGTGTGCGGCATTTACGCCATCTCCTGTGGGCAATGTCTTGAACTTATCCCTGAAATCGCCGCGCTATTCTAACCATGTGTCGGCCACAGTTACAGTCCGGCGACCCATTCCGCGGGAATCTCCTGCGGATCCCGGGCGACCAGGCGTCGAGGGCTCGCAATACCGTCCACCCCGACCTCCCCCAGCCCCAGGAAGCTGTCGCCGGGTCCGTAGAGGCGCACGGGGCCGGGCACATGGCCGGCCGGTGCAGGCACAGGACCGCCACGGCTCAACCGGAGTGCCGCGGGTCCGTCCAGGCGCACGACCGGCCAGGGCGGCACGGCGTCCTGAAGCGGTCGCAGCAGGCTGTCCAGGGCCGGGCCCGCCGGCCCTGCAGCCAGGGCCTCGATCTCCGGCAGGCTGACCATGGCCTGCCCGCCGAACGGCTCCACCGCGAGCCGCCGGAGGGCAATCACGTGGGCCAGGGTGCCCAGGTGCCCGGCGAGATCCTCGATCAGGGTGCGGATATAGGTGCCCTTGCTGCAACGGACCCGGAATACCGGGGTGACCGGGTCGTAAGCCTCCAGCACGAACTCCCGGATCCACACCGGTCGTGGCGTCCCGGGGTACTTCCCGGCCTTCCCGGGCGATGGCGTAGAGCCTCTGCCCCTGCTGCTTCAGTGCCGAGTACATGGGCGGGATCTGCTGGATGGGCCCCGTCAGGGCCACGAGAGCCGCTGCCAGCTCGGACTGCAGGATGGGGTCCCGGACGCGCGTAGCCACCGGGTGCCCTTCCGCATCCCCGGTGTCCGTCCGGACACCGAAGCGGGCCTGGACCCGATAGACCTTGTCGGCGTCCAGGAGGTAGCCGGCAAACTTCGTGGCCTCGCCGAAGCAGATGGGGAGCATGCCGCTGGCCAGGGGGTCCAGGCTGCCCGTGTGGCCCGCCTTGCGCGCCTGGAAGAGCCACTTGACCCTCTGCAGGGCCGCGTTGGAGGTCATCCCGGTGGGCTTGTCCAGCAGGAGAAGCCCGTCCAGGGCTCGCCGGGGGCGGCGGCCACCCGCGTCGCTCACGAGCTCCCGTCGGCATCCGGGGACCCGCTCCCCGCCCCATCCCGCGCTACCGCGTCGTCGATGAGCTGCTCCAGGTCGCGCCCGCGCTGGGCGGCCTCGTCATAGCGGAAGCGCAATTCCGGCACGGTGCGCGTGGCCAGCTCCCGGGCCAGCTGGGTTCTGAGAAAGCCCGCTGCCCGGTCCAGACCCGCCTGGGCGTCGGCAAGCGTCTCCGCCGCAGGCCTCGAATCCGTGCCCATCAGGGAGTAGTGGATCCAGGCCACGCCCAGGTCGCGGGATGCGCGCACTTCGGTGATCACGACGCCAGCCACGCGGGGATCCCGCAACTGGGAGCGCATCACGTCCGACAGCAGGCGCTGGATCTGCTCCTCGACGCGCCGGCTGCGGGCAAACTCACGGGCCATGGGTGGCGCCCGGAATGCCCGACAGGTCAGGAGGTCCGTTCAATCGTGACCCGCTCATAGCACTCGATCTGGTCGCCAGGCTTCACGTCGTCGTAATTCCGGACGCCAATTCCGCACTCAGTGCCAGCCCGGACTTCGCCGACGTCATCCTTGAAGCGCCGGAGTGACTCGAGCTCGCCTTCGTAGATCACGGTGTTGTTGCGCAATACGCGAATCGGATTGTTGCGCTTCACGTAGCCATCGATCACGAGGCAGCCAGCGATGTTCCCGAACTTCGGCGAACGGAACACATCCCGTACCTCGGCAAGGCCCACGATCTGGTCGCGGACGATCGGCGACAACATGCCGGTGACCGCACTCTTCACGTCGTCGAGGGCCTCGTAGATCACGCCGTAATAGCGGACGTCGACCCCGGTTTCCTTGATCGCGTCGCGCCCGGCGCCGTCGGCCCGCACATTGAAGGCAATGATGATCGCCTTGGATGCCGCGGCAAGCGTCACGTCCGACGCGGTCACGGCACCCACGCTGGAGCCGATCACCTTCACGTTCACTTCCTCGTGCGCGAGCTTGTTCATCGCATCCTTGAGGGCCTCCGCGCTGCCCTGGACGTCGGCCTTGATCAGGATCGGAAGCGTCTTGATCTGGGACGCCTCGAGCTGGCTGAACACGTCCTCCAGCTTGGAGGACTGCTGCTGGGCAAGCTTGACGTCCCGGGTGCGGCTGAGGCGGAACTGGGCGAGTTCGCGGGCCTTGCGCTCGTCCTCGAGGACCAGTGCGTCGTCGCCGGCATTCGGAGTGCCCGACAGGCCAAGCACGGCGACGGGTTGGGACGGGCCCGCCTCGCTCACCGACTCACCACGCTCGTTCGTCATGGCGCGAACGCGGCCGTACTCCTGGCCCGCGAGGAGTGTATCGCCGAGACGGAGCTTGCCGCGGGTAACCAGGATGGTCGACACGGCACCCCTGCCCTTTTCGAGACTGGACTCGAGCACCACGCCAGCCGCGCGGCCGTCGGCAACGGCTCGCAGTTCTAGCAACTCAGCCTGCAGCAGGATCGAATCCAGCAGCAGGTCGATGCCCTGGCCCGTCTGGGCCGACACGTTGACGAACAGGGTGTCTCCGCCCCATTCCTCGGGAATGACGCCCTTTGCACTGAGTTCGTTGCGCACGCGGTCAGGATCCGCGCTGCTCTTGTCGATCTTGTTGACCGCCACGATGATCGGCACGTCGGCCGCCTTCGCGTGCAGGATAGCCTCCTCCGTCTGGGGCATCACGCCGTCATCGGCGGCCACGACCAGCACGACGATGTCCGTGACCTGCGCCCCGCGGGCACGCATGGCCGTGAATGCCGCGTGGCCAGGCGTGTCCAGGAACGTGATCATCCCCTTCGGCGTCTCGACGTGATAGGCGCCGATATGCTGGGTGATGCCGCCCGCTTCGCCAGCGGCAATCTTGGTGCGCCGGATGTAGTCCAGCAATGAGGTCTTGCCGTGGTCGACGTGACCCATGATCGTGACCACCGGGGGCCGCGGCACCGCCTCGCCGGCATCGTCCTCGGCCGTCGGGATCAGGGTCTGCTCCAGATCGGCGTTCTGCACGAGCTTGCCCGTGTGGCCGAGTTCCTCGACGACGAGTGCGGCCGTGTCCTGGTCGATGGCCTGGTTGATCGTCGCCATCACGCCCAGCTTCATCAGTGACCGGATCACGTCGTTGGACTTGACGGCCATGCGCTGCGCCAGGTCACCGACCTTGATCGTTTCGGGAATCAGGACCTCCCGGACGACCGGGGCGGTTGGCCGCTCGAACCCGTGCCGCGTTGAATCGACCTGCACCGACACGGAGCGACGGCGGGACTTCTTCTTCTTCCGCCGGCCGCTGACGTCGGCCGACACGTGCAGCTCCTGACGCCCGACCAGCGCGGGCTTTTCCTCCGGAACCTCGTCCTCGGTAACGCTGACCAGCTCGTCCACGACCTCACGGCGCACGTCCCGCTTGCTGGCAGCGTCCTTCCGGGCTCGCGCCTCCGAGTCCCGTTTCCGGATCTCGTCCTGGGCACGGTTCTTCTCGCCGTCCTTGACGGCCTGTTCGGCGGCGCGCCGGGCCTCTTCCTCGGCCTTGCGCACGGCCTCGGCGTCGGCCAGCTCCTTCTCGCGCTTCTCCCGCTCGGCCCTCTCGACGGCATCGCGGTCGGCGCGCTCCTTGTCGAGCTTGGTCTGCTCCTCCTGCCGCTGCCGATCGAGTTCGTCCTGCTGGACCTTGTTCTCCTGCTCCAGGACGTCACGGTTTACGTAGGTGCGCTTCCGGCGAACTTCGACGGTGACCGTCTTGGCCCGGCCCTGGGCGCTGGCGACCTTGATCTCGGACTGGGAGCGGCGGCTCAGCGTGATCTTCCGGGGCGAGGCAGCTGCCGCGCCTTCGTCGTGGCCATGAGTACGCCGCAGATGGGTGAGCAGTTCGCGCTTGGCGTCGTCGCTGATCATGTCGTCCGCCCCGCGAACGGCGATGCCAGCCTCGTCAAGCTGGCTGAGCAGCTTTTCGACGGGGATCTTCAGTACGTCAGCGAACTGGGCAATAGTCACGTCCGACATAGAGATACTCCGCGAGGTGCCAAGGAACGGGCCATCAACCCGTCGCCTCCTGCTGGTCGAACCAATGCGCCCGCGCGGCCATGATCAGCTTTGCGGAACGCTCATTATCCAGGCCCTCGATTCCCTCGAGGTCGTCGATGGCCTGCTCGGCCAGATCGTCGCGCGTGCGGATACCCCGGGCTGCCAGCCGCGCAGCGAGGGCGGCGTCCATGCCCTCGAGGCTCAGCAGGTCCTCGGCCGGAGGCGCCTTGTCGACCGTTTCCTCGCTCTGGATCGCCTGGGTGATCAGGACGTCGCGCGCACGATTGCGCAACTCGTCGACGATGCCCTGATCGAACTCCTCGATGCCGAGCAGCTCGTTCGTCGGGACGTAGGCCACTTCCTCGATGCTGGAGAAGCCTTCCTGCACGAGAATGAGGGCAACCTCCTCGTCCACGTCGAGCTTCTGCATGAACATCTCGAGCAGGGCGCGGGATTCCTTCTCGCTCTTCTCCTCGGCCGCTGCTTCCGTCATCACGTTGAGCTCCCAGCCTGTGAGCTCGCTGGCGAGACGGATGTTCTGCCCGCCGCGGCCGATGGCCTGGGACAGTTTGTCCTCCTGGACTGCCAGGTCCATGCTGTGCTTCTCCTCGTCCACGACGATGGAGCTGACGTCAGCCGGGGACATGGCGTTGATGACGAACTGCGCCGGGCTTTCGTTCCACAGGATGATGTCCACCCGCTCGCCGGCCAGCTCGTTGGACACCGCCTGGACCCGCGAACCGCGCATGCCCACGCAGGCGCCGACGGGATCGATGCGCCGGTCGTTGCTCTTCACCGCGATCTTGGCGCGCAGGCCGGGATCCCGGGCGGCGCCCAGGATCTCGATGAGCCCCTGGCCGACCTCCGGCACCTCGATCTTGAAGAGCTCGAGGAGGAACTGGGGTGAGGTCCGGGTCAGGAACAGCTGGGGACCCCGTGGCTCGGAGCGGACTTCCCGCAGGAGTGCCTTGATGCGGTCCTGGGGCCGTACCGGCTCGCGCGGCATCATGTGCTCGCGGGGAATGAAGCCCTCGGCATTGGCGCCAAGGTCCACGTAGACGCCGTTCCGGTCGACGCGCTTGACGACGCCCGACAGCAGCTGGCCCACGCGGCCCTGGAACTCCTCGACGACCTTCTTCCGCTCGGCCTCGCGCACCTTCTGCACGATGACCTGCTTGGCGGTCTGGGCGGCGATGCGGCCAAAGTCAACGGACGGTATCGACTGCTCGACGTAGCCACCCGGCTCCGCCTTGGGATCGACGTCCGTGGCATCGATCATGCGCAGTTCGCGTTCCGGGACCTCGAGCTCCGTGGAATCATCGGCAAAGACCTTCCAGCGGCGGAAGGTGTCGTAGTCGCCCGTGTCCCGGTTGATGCTGACGCGCACGTCCACGTCGTCGCCGTAGCGCTTGCGCGTTGCCGACGCCAGCGCCGACTCGAGCGCGTCGAAGATGATTTCCTGGTCGACGCCCTTCTCGTTGGAGACGGCCTCGGCCACCATCAGAATTTCTTTGTTCATGATCCTGTCTACCTTCAGTACTCCGGCACCAGCCGGATGACTTCCAGATCCTCCATGGGCACCGTCAGGTCGGTATCGTCGACCCGGATCGTTACCGTCGTTCCACTCCGTCCGACCAGCGTCCCGGTAAACCGGCGCCGGCCGTCCAGCATCTTGCGCAGGCGCCCCTGCACGGCCTGCCCCGCAAAGCGGTCGAAGTGCGCGGGCTTGACCAGCTTCCGGTCCAGGCCCGGCGACGACACCTCGAGAGCATAGTCCCGCCCGATCGGGTCTTCGGCGTCCAGCACGGCGCTCACCTGCCGGCTGACCGCTTCACAATCCTCGACACGAATGCCGTCGCTTCGTGGCCCGTCGGCTGGCGCAGCAGGGGCCGGCTCGTCGGCCGCCCCCAGCCTGTCGATGAACAGCCTCAGGACCCCTCGCCGACCACTGAAATTCAGTTCCAGGTCCACGAGCTCGTAACCCAGCGCCTCCACGGCCGGCTCCAGCAGAGCAACCATCTGCGCCCGCGCCTTGCTCATTCCTGCCCGTCACCCGAAAGCCAAAAACAAAAAATGGGCCATAGGCCCACTGCTGCTGCTCTCACACTGGCGACGCGCCGGGTGATGGCAGCAGACCCCGAACCTGGGGACGACTGCCGTGGACCGCAATCACCCGTGCCGCAAAACAAAATAGCCCCGTGCGGGGCTACGTCGACCAATCCCTGGCAGCGCGGGCATCGTCCCCGACCGCCCCGGACCGCTGCCGGGGCCGCCACTCAGGCCGCGTAGTGTAGCGGCGACCCGGGGGTGCGGCAAGGCGGGCGCCCGGGTCGGGCGGTTGCTGGTCTTCCCGTGGTGCAAGAAGAATCCGGATCACCAATGAAAAGGGCCGCATGAAGCGGCCCTGATCTCTGCGCACCCCCGGGAGGTAATGGCGTTAGCCAGCTTTCGTCGACGGTTCCTGGTTAGCCTTGATGTTTAGCAGTTAGACGACCTTCCGCCGCAGCCACCCCATCACACCAAGGGCGGAGCCGAAGAGCCAGGCGGCGGCCGGCACTGGCACCACGGCGAAGGGCTCGAACTGCAGGTCCACACTGAACCCGTCGCTGGCGGTGCCGGTGCCGCCCGGCACATTGCCGAAAACCTTGTCGTAAACGATAAAGTCCAGGATGTAGGAACCGCCGGCCAGTTCCACCGCACTCTGGAAACTCGTACCGGTGAAGCTGATGCCGCCCAGAACGCCGGTTCCAAGGCCGTCCACGCCCGTTGGGTTGCAGGGTCCCACCGCCGGGCAGACATTCGCCTTGAAAAAGCCCACGCCCGGATCGAAGCCAGTGACGGAGCGGGACACATTGGCCCGCAGATACACCATGGTGGGACCGGAGATCGTGAAGCCGTAGTACTGCACTCTCGCCAGGGCCTCGGCCCCCAAGCTCTGGGACACGCCAGCCACCGACGTGGCGGACAGATTGCCCTGGATGTGGAAACCCGCCAGGGATTGCAGCAGCGAGCTCACCGACGCCTGGGCGTTCCCCGATGGCGCACCTTCGACGGGGGGGTCGCCGGGGGGTGGATAACTGGCGGATACGCTGAAGGGTGACAGGCTGGCCCCGGAGTCGAACGCGGGAGTGTTGGTGATCTGGGCGTACATGTCTGCCGGCGCAGCCGAGTAGGCGATGACGCTGGCCCCTGCGGGCAACGCTGCGCCCACGGCAATCAGCAGAGCCAGGCCGAAGAGTGTCCGTTGCATCGTCGTTCCCCCGGCGCGCCTGGGCGCGTTTTATTGCTTTGGGTGGAAACTACACTTCCCCCCGACTGCCGTCTATCACCCAGAAGGGTGATGCCCGTTACGTTAAACCACCCCCAGTCTCGGCGCGGGCCGGGGCGGAACTGCGCAAGATCCTGGGTGAGATCCAGGTTACTGCGACGCAGGAGGAAATCCTGCTTCGCAAACGAAAAAGGCCGCTTGGAAGCGGCCTTGATCTCTGCGTATGGTCCGGAGGAAGTTGGTAGCGGGGGTAGGATTTGAACCTACGACCTTCGGGTTATGAGCCCGACGAGCTGCCAGACTGCTCCACCCCGCACCAGCGCAGCAGTGCATGGTAGCCACTTGGCTCCCGGGTAGCAACCACACCCGGCTGGCAGGCAGTGGGCCTCAGATCAGGGCCGCCGCCCGGGCGCAGAGCTCCAGCAGCCGGTCCGGCAAGCAGCCCGATGAGCACCAGCAGCAGCACGTTCACGCTCAGGACGACCCGGACGTCCAGGGGCATCCCCGCCGCGCTCGCCTGCCCGCCATCGTCGAACAGCATCAGGCGGATGACGCGCAGGTAGTAGTAGGCGCCGATGACGGAAGCCACGAGTGCGACGAGGGCAAGGCCGACATGGTCCGCCTCGAGCAGCGCCGACAGGACCCACCACTTGGCGTAGAAGCCCGCGAGCGGCGGGACGCCGATCATGCTGACCATCAGCAGGACCATCATCAGGGCGAACCAGGGGCTGCGCTGCCAGAGGCCCCGCAGATCCTCCAGCTCCTCCACCTCCTCGCCCCGGCTGCTGAGGAGGACGAGAAAGCCGAAACTGCCGGCCGCCATGATCACGTAGACGAGGGTGTAGAACAGCGCCGCCTGGATGCCCTCCGGCGTGCCGGCCACGAAACCGAGCAGGATGAAACCCACGTGGGCGATGGTCGAGTACGCCAGCATGCGCTTGAGGTTGGTCTGGGCGATGGCCGCCACGTTGCCGAGCACCAGGGACAGGACGGCCAGGGCCGCCAGCATCAGCTGCCAGAGGTCGCCGACCGCCGGCAGCCCCTCGACGAGAATCCGGATCGCCAGCGCCAGCGCCCCCAGTTTCGGGGCGGTGCCGACGTAGAGCGTCACGGCCGTCGGGGCACCCTGGTACACGTCCGGCACCCACATGTGGAACGGGACCGCGCCGAACTTGAAGGCCACGCCCGCCACCAGGAACGCGAGCCCCACCCACAGGATGGGGGAAGCGGCCTCGTTGCTGCCAATCGTTGCCTGCAGGTCGCCGATGTTCAGGCTGCCCGTGACCCCGTAGACCAGCGACATGCCATAGAGCAGCGTCCCGGACGCGATGGCGCCCAGCACGAAGTACTTCATGGCCGCTTCCGCGGCCACGGGCGATTCGCGATTGAAGGCGACCAGCGCGTACAGGCTCAGCGACAGGAGCTCGAGCCCCAGGTAGCTGACCAGCAGGCTGTAGCTGGAGGCCAGCACGAGGATGCCGAGCAGCCCGAAGAGCCCCAGGACGTAGAACTCCCCGTGGTGCAGGCCCCGCGCCCGCAGGTAGGGCCGCGAGTAGAGGAACACGGTCGCCACGGCCGCCACGGCAAACAGCTTCAGCACCCGCGACAGCGGATCACTGATGAAGGAGCCCCCGAAGGCCAGGGTGGCCCGCTCCGCCTCCACGGCACCCCCGGGGAGCCCGACCAGCGCCCAGGCGAGGCCCACCAGCAGCAGGATGGTGATCAGGTAGGTGACGTCCCGGTGACTGTCCCTGAGGAACATGTCCACGACCAGCACCAGGCAGATGCCGCCCGCCAGAAGGATCTCCGGCCAGATCGTGATCAGGTCCTGGGCCATGGGGTTCATAGGCCCGCCTGCAGCTTGGAGTGGGTGATCTGGGTGACCAGGTTGTCGATGCTCGCCGCCATCACGTCGGCGAGGGGTGCCGGCCAGAGGCCCAGCCCGAGCACGCCGGCCGCGACCAGCGCGAGCACCAGCAGCTCGCGGCGGGAGGCGTCAACGAGCCCCGCCACGCCCTCGTTGGCGACGGCGCCGAAGATCACCCGCTTGACCAGCCAGAGCGTGTAGGCGGCGCCCAGGACCAGCGTACTGGCGGCCAGGAACGCGTACCAGAAGCCGGCCTTGAAGGCGGCCAGGATCACCAGGAATTCACCGACGAACCCCGACGTGCCCGGCAGGCCCGCGTTGGCCAGGGCGAACAGCACCATGAAGGCGGCAAACTTCGGCATCGTGTTCACCACGCCGCCGTAGGCATCGATCTCCCGGCTGTGGAGGCGGTCGTACAGCACCCCGACGCAGAGGAACAGGGCGCCGGACACGAAGCCGTGGGAGATCATCTGGAACATGCCGCCGGAGAGTCCCATGGCGATACCGGACTCGGACCCGGTGCGGTCCAGGATGGCCCAGGCCAGGAAGAAGCCCAGGGTGACGAAGCCCATGTGCGCGATCGACGAATAGGCGATGAGCTTCTTCATGTCCTTCTGCACGAGGGCGACCAGCCCGATGTAGACGACCGCCACCAGGGACAGCGCGATCATGAGCCACGCCAGCTCGCCGCTGGCATCGGGGGTGATGGGCAGGCTGAAGCGGATGAAGCCGTAGCCCCCCATCTTGAGCAGCACTGCCGCCAGGATCACGGAGCCGCCGGTCGGCGCTTCCACGTGGGCATCCGGCAGCCACGTGTGGACTGGCCACATGGGCACCTTCACCGCGAAGGCGAACAGGAAGGCCAGGAAGATCAGCGTCTGCTCCGTCAGCGTCAGCGGCAGGCTCTGGAAATCCAGGATGCTGTAGCTGCCGGACTTCAGGTACATGTAGATCAGCGCCACCAGCATGAACACCGACCCCAGGAAGGTGTAGAGGAAGAACTTCACGGTGGCGTAGACGCGCCGCTCCCCGCCCCAGACCCCGATGATGATGAACATCGGAACGAGCATGGCTTCCCAGAAGACGTAGAAGAGCAGGCCGTCCAGCGCGGCGAACACCCCGATCATCAGGCCTTCCAGGATGAGGAAGGCAGCGAAGTACTGGGCCGTGCGCTTCTCGATGACCTCCCAGCCGGCCAGCACGACGACCGGCGTGAGGAAAGTGGTCAGGAGGATCAGCGGCATGGAGAAACCGTCCACACCCAGGTAGTACTCGACGTTGAAGGACCGGATCCAGGGCACGCGCTCCACGAACTGCATGCTGGCCGTGGTCGGATCGAAGGCGGTCCAGAGCGGCAGGCTGAGCGCGAAGGTCAGCACGGAGATGCCGAGCGCTGCCAGCCGGTCGAGGCGCAATCCCGTGGCAGCGCCCTCCCTGCGACCGAGCGCCAGCAGCAGCAGCCCGCCGAGGATGGGCAGCCAGACGAGGACGCTCAGGGTGCCGATACCGAACATGCTCTCGATCATCAAACCGCTCACCCACTCAGGCACCCAGCAGGAGCCAGCCGACCAGCACGGCCAGGCCGATGATCATGGCGAAGGCGTAGTGGTACAGGTAGCCACTCTGCAGCTGGCGGGTCACCTGCGAAGCCCAGCCGACGAGCCGGGCGCTGCCATTGACCAGGCCGCCGTCAATGAGCATGACGTCCCCGAAGCGCCAGAACACGTTGCCGATCCCGACGCTGCCCCGCGCGAGGACCTTCTGGTTGAAGTCGTCGAAGTAGTACTTGTTGATCAGCAGCGAGTAGAGCCACTGCACGCGCTGCCGGATGGACTCGGCGATGCCCGGATTGCGCAGGTAGACGTACCAGGCGGTGAATGCCCCGGCCAGCGCCAGGTAAGGCACCGGGCCGGAAAACGCGTGAACGACATAGGCCCAGGGCCCATGGAACTCACCGGCCAGTTCGCCGAGCACGTCGTTCGCCTCCCGGACCAGGATCGAGGAGCCAAAGTAATCGCCGAAGACCACCGGCTGAATCGTCAGCCAGCCGATGACGACGGAGGGAATGGCCAGCAGTACCAGGGGAACCGTGATGACCCAGGGTGATTCGTGCAGGTGCGCCCTGGTCTCGGCATCCATACGTTCCTGCCCGTGGAAGACCAGGAAGTACATGCGGAAGGAGTACAGGGCCGTCACGAACACGCCGATCAGCAGGCACCACCAGGCGTAGGTGGACCCGGCCCGCCCGGCGTGGCCAACAGCCTCGATCAGCGCGTCCTTGGAGAAGAAGCCGGAGAAGCCGGGGAAGCCGATCAGCGACAGCGTCCCGACCAGGCTGGTGAGCCAGGTGACCGGGAGGTACTTGCGCAGCCCGCCCATCTTGCGGATGTCCTGTTCGTGGTGCATCGCGATGATCACGGAGCCCGCGGCGAGGAACAGCAGGGCCTTGAAGAAGGCATGCGTCATGAGATGGAAGACGCCCGCGGCATACGCGGAGGCGCCCAGGGCGGCAGTCATGTACCCCAGCTGGGACAGCGTGGAATAGGCGACCACGCGCTTGATGTCGTTCTGCACGACGCCCAGGAAGCCGGTGAACAGGGCCGTGGTCGCGCCGACGACGAGCACCACCGACAACGCGGCTTCCGAATATTCAAAGAGCGGTGACATCCGCGCCACCATGAACACGCCCGCGGTGACCATCGTCGCCGCGTGGATGAGCGCCGAAATCGGCGTCGGGCCCTCCATGGAATCGGGCAGCCAGACGTGCAGTGGCATCTGCGCCGACTTGCCCATGGCCCCGACGAACAGGAGGATGCAGGCGACGGTCATCACGGACCAGGGCGTGCCGGACCACACTTCGATGGTCTGGGTGCTGACCTCGGGCGCCTTGGCAAACACCGTGGCGTAGTCGAGGCTGCCCGTGGCCATCAGGATTAGCGCTATGCCCAGGATGAAGCCGAAGTCCCCCACCCGGTTGACCAGAAACGCCTTCATGTTGGCGAAGATGGCCGTGGGCCGCGTGTACCAGAAGCCGATCAGCAGGTAGGAAACCAGGCCCACCGCCTCCCACCCGAAGAACAGCTGCAGGAAGTTGTTGGCCATGACCAGCATCAGCATGGCGAACGTGAACAGCGAGATGTAGCTGAAAAATCGCTGGTAGCCCGGGTCGTCGTGCATGTAGCCGATGGTGTAGACGTGCACCATCAGGGACACGGACGTGACCACCACCATCATCAGCGCGGTGAGGCGATCCACCAGGAAGCCCACGTCCATAGTGACGCCGTCCACGACGGCCCAGGTGTAGACGGCGCCATTGAACGCGGGGGCCCCGTCGAACCACTGGGCCTTCAGCACCAGCAGCGACATCACGAATGCCGCACCCACGCCCAGTATCGTGATGGTGTGGGCGCCGCTGCGGCCGATCTGGCGGCCGAAGAGCCCGGCCACCACGGCGGCCACGAGCGGGCACAGGACGATTGCGAGATACATGCGCTCCATCGCGTCAACCCTTCAGGACGTCCAGCTCCTGGACGTTGATGCTGCGACGGCTCCGGAACAGCACCACGAGTATGGCCAGGCCGATGGCCGACTCGGCTGCCGCGACCGTGAGAATGAAGAACACGAAGACCTGCCCCGCCGGGTCATCGAGATAGCGTGAAAAGGCGATGAAGTTGAAGTTGACGGCGAGCAGCAGCAACTCGACGCACATGAGCAGCACGATCACGTTCTTCCGGTTGAGGAAGATTCCCGCGACGCTGATCGCGAAGAGCAGGGCCGACAGCGTCAGGTAGTGGGCCAGCGTCACCATCACTCGGACTCCGTCTTCATCGTCACGATCCGCACGCGATCCTCGCGCCGGACCCTCACCTGCTCCGCCACGTCCTGCACCCTCGCGCCGGGCCGGCTGCGCATCGTCAGCAGGATGGCCGCCACGATGGCGAGCAGCAGGAGCATGGCGGCCAGTTCGAAGGGATAGAGGTACTGGGTGTAGAGCACCTGCCCAAGCTGCTCGGTGCTCGAATAGGCCGCGTCCCGGGGCACCAGCGGGGTGCCCCCCGGCAGACCCTCGCTGCGGAACCAGATGACGTAGGCGAGTTCGAGGACGATGACGCCGGCCACGATGGCTCCAATCGGCGCGTAGCGCAGGAAGCCCTCGCGGAGCGTGGTGGCGTTGATGTCGAGCATCATGACCACGAACAGGAACAACACCATCACGGCCCCGACGTAGACCAGCACCAGGACCACCGCAAGGAACTCCGCCTCGAGCAGCAGCCAGAGGACGGCGCTGGTGACGAACGCGAGGATCAGGCACAGGGCGGCATAGACCGGATTGCGGACGGTGATGACCCCCACGGCCGATGCGAGCAGCACCGTCGAGAGCGCGTAGAAGAGAAAGGTGGTGAACATGCTGTTGCTGCTACCCGGAATCAGCGATACGGCGCGTCCGACGCCCGGTCGGCTGCGATGCTGGCTTCGTACTTCTCGCCCACGGCGAGGAGCTTGTCCTTGGTCATGATGTTCTCGCCGCGGTTTTCCATGTGGTACTCGAAGAGCCGGGTCTCCACGATGGCATCCACCGGGCAGGCTTCCTCGCAGAAGCCGCAATAGATGCACTTGAACAGGTCGATGTCGTAGCGGGTGGTGCGCCGGGTGCCGTCCGGACCCACGTCGGATTCGATCGTGATGGCGGCCGCCGGGCAGACCGCCTGGCAGAGCTTGCAGGCAATGCACCGCTCCTCGCCGTTCGGGTAGCGACGCAGGGCGTGGAGGCCGCGGAAACGCGGCGACTGGGGCGTCTTCTCCTCCGGGTACTGGATGGTCACCTTCTTCACGAACAGGTTGACCAGCGTCAGGCGCAGGCCCTTCAGCAGCTCCCAGAGGGAAAGCGTCTTGATCGCGTTCGAGATGGCGTTCATGCGGGTGAGGTGCTCCCCTCAGGTGTTCCAGGGGCCGACGCGCAGGAGGGCCATCGCGCCTTCGACCACGATCCAGACGATGGTCACGGGAATGAAGACCTTCCAGCCCAGGCGCATGATCTGGTCGTAGCGATACCGGGGAAAAGTGGCGCGGAACCACAGGAAGCAGAACAGGAACAAGGCGATCTTGAAGGCCAGCCAGTGAATGCCGGGCGCGCGCAGTATCTCCAGGGGGGTGCCGTCGAGGCCGCTGAACAGCGACCCGGCGAACAGCGATTCCCAGCCGCCCCAGAACATCACGGCCGTGAGCGCGGCGATGAGGATCATGTTGGCGTACTCCGCCAGGAAGAACACGGCGAAGGCCACCCCCGAGTACTCGACATGGAAGCCGGCGACGATCTCCGACTCGCCCTCGGCCACGTCGAACGGCGCGCGGTTGGTTTCCGCCACGCCCGAAACGAAGTAGACGATGAACAGGGGGAACAGCGGCAGCCAGAACCAGCTGAACAGGCCGCCGGACTGGGCTTCGACGAGCTTGCCGAGATTCAGGCTGCCCCCCGCCATGAGGACGCCGACCAGGGCGAAGCCCATGGCGATCTCGTAGGCCACGATCTGCGCGGCCGAGCGCATGGCGCCGAGGAGCGCGTACTTGGAGTTGGACGCCCAGCCCGCCAGGATCACGCCGTAGACGCCCAGCGAGGTCAGCGCCAGGACATACAGCAGGCCGGCGTCGATCTCCGCGATGGCGAAGCCGGGAAAGAGGGGTATGACGGCCCAGGTGGCCAGGGCGGGCACGATGGACAGCAAGGGCGCGATGATGAACAGGAAGCGGTTGGCGCTGGAGGGCACCACCACTTCCTTGAGGAGCAGCTTGATCACGTCCGCAAACGGCTGGAACCAGCCCCGCGGACCCACCCGGTTCGGGCCGATCCGGTTCTGCATGTAGCCGATGATCTTGCGCTCCAGGTAGGTGAGGAACGCGACGCAGAGGATGATCACGACGGTGACAGCCAGGATCTGCCCGAGCATGACCAGCAGGGTGCGGGCCAGTTCGGGCAGCGACAGCCACAGGCCTTGCAGGAAGGGGAAGCTACCCACGGGCTTCTCGCGTCTGCTGGAGGGCGGCGGCACGGCGCAGGATGCCGTCGGTCCGGTACATCGGCACGTCCAGGTCGGCAACGGCAATCGCGGCGGCGGTCGTGGCCGGGGGAATGGCCGTCACGGCCACCGTGTTGTCCGGTCGGACGGCCGCGGCGAGGCCCTGCACGACGGCACGCACGTCATCGGCGCTCGCGTAGTCGAACTCCGGGACCTGCAGGAGGTTGCCGAGGACGCGCAGCACCTTCCAGGCCGGCCGGCTGCCGCCGACGGGCGCCGCCACGCCCTGGAAGCTCTGCCAGCGCCCCTCGCAGTTCACGAAGGTTCCCGCCGTTTCCGCGAAGGTACCCACCGGAAGGACCACGTCCGCGTGGGTCTCGAGCGCAGGACTGAGGTAGGGCGACAGGGCGAGCACGAACCCGGCAGCCGCGAGTGCACGCCACGGCTCGCTGGCCATCGGCGCAGTCGTGCTCGGGCTCGACGTTGAGCAGGACCAGCCCGGCCAGCGGCTGGTCCTGCATTTCGGCCAGGTTGCGGCCCGCCCGGGCCACGGGCACGCCGCCGGCCCCCCGGTGCGGCAGGACGCCGGCGAGCGCCAGGCCGGCCGAGTTGGCGCCTTCAGACAGATAGCCAATCCGGGCGGCGGACTGCCGGGACAGTTCACCCGCGGCCTGGCGAACGTCCGCCAGCCGCGGGTGGCGGCCGGCAATCTGGCCCAGCAGGATGACCGGACGCGCGGCACCGCGCAGCCGGCCGAGGATCGCAGACGCCTCGGCATCCGGGCTGTCGGTGAGCAGGCGCCGCAAGCCGCCGACCAGGTCCAGACCCGTCTCCAGGTAGCCGGCGACCGGATGGAGGTACTCGTAGCGCCCGGGATTGACGAACACGACGCTGGCGCCGCGCAAGGCTGCCTTGCGCACCCGATGCGCGATCAACGGGGCCTCGCGCCGCAGGTTGGAACCGACGATGACGATGGCATCGGCCTGTTCGAGTTCGGCCAGTGACGAGCCGACCCAGGGGAACACCGGATCCCGCTCCTGCAGCCGGAAATCCCGGCGCCGCAGCCGGTGGTCGAGATTGTCGGAGCCCAGGTGACGAAGCAGCCGCTGCAGGAGGAAGCCCTCCTCCACCGTCGAGGTCGGACCGGCCCAGGCGCCCAGGCCGCCGCCGTTGCCCTTGCCGACAGAACGGGAAACACCCGCTGCCGCGGCCTCGAGCGCCTCCTCCCAGCTGGCGGGGCGCAGGGCGCCGCCGTCACGGATCATCGGCTGCTCGATACGATCGGCGTAGATCCCCTCATAGCTGAAGCGATCCCTGTCGGCGAGCCACGTCTCGTTGACCGCTTCATTGGCGCGCGGGACGACCCGCTTCACCTTGCCCAGAAGCACGTGCGCGGAGAGATTCGAGCCCACGCAGTCGTGCGGAGCCACCGTCGGGAGCGCCTGCATCTCCCACGCGCGGGCGCTGAACCGGTACGGTTTGCTGTTCAGGGCGCCGACGGGACACAGGTCGATGATATTGCCGGACAGCTCGTGATCCACGCTGCGCTCGATGAAGGTGCTGATCTGCATCCTCTCGCCGCGCCCGATCGTGCCCAGCTCCTGGATGCCGGCGATTTCCTGGCCGAAACGCACGCACCGGGTGCAGTGGATGCAGCGGGTCATGTCGGTCGAGACCAGGGGGCCGATGTTCTTGTCCCTGACGACGCGCTTGCCCTCATTGAAGCGCGAAACGTCGCGGCCAAAGCCCATGGCCAGGTCCTGCAGCTCGCACTCGCCGCCCTGGTCGCAGATCGGGCAATCGAGCGGATGGTTGATCAGCAGGAATTCCATGGTCGCCTTCTGCGCGCCGATGGCCTTTGGCGACTTCGTGGCAACCTTCATCCCGTTGGTCACGGGCGTGGCACAGGCCGGCAGCGGCTTCGGTGCGTTGACGACCTCGACGAGGCACATGCGGCAGTTGGCGGCCACAGAAAGCTTCTCGTGGTAGCAGAAGCGCGGCACGTAGATGCCCGCCCGGTCGGTGACCGAGATCAGCATCTCGCCGGGCCGCGCCTCCAGCTCGACCCCGTTGACCTCGATCTTGATCGTGTTGTCGCTCATCAAACTCGCGTTCCTCGCAGCCCGGGCAGGCTGCGCTCAGGCCGCCTCGGGGCGGGAATCGACGATCGAGCGGCCGCCATGCCCGATCATGTACTCGAACTCGGGCATGAAGTGGCGCAGGAAGCTCTGCACAGGCCATGCCGCCGCGTCGCCAAGCGCGCAGATCGTGTGCCCCTCGATGCGGTTGGCCACGTCCAGCAGCAGCTTGAGGTCCTCGTGCCTGCCCTTCCCCTCGAGGATCCTGCTGAGCATCCGGTACAGCCAGCCGGTGCCCTCCCGGCAGGGCGTGCACTGGCCGCAGGATTCCGCGTAGTAGAAGCGGGAGATCCGGCGCAGCAGGCTGACCATGCACGTGGTGTCGTCCATGACGACCACCGCACCGGTGCCAAGCGACGTCCCGATCTTCTTCAGGCCGTTGTAGTCCATGGTCGCATCCATGATCAGCGCGCCCGGCACGACCGGGACCGAGGACCCGCCGGGAATCACGGCCTTGAGGCTGCGCCCCTCGCGCACGCCGCCAGCTATGGCGAGGAGATCGCGGAACGGGATGCCCAGGGGCAGTTCGAAATTGCCCGGTCTCTCGACATGTCCGGACACGGAGAACAGCGCCGTGCCGCCCGAGCCCTCGGGACCCAGGTCCGCGAACCACTTGGGCCCCCGGCGCAGGATCGTCGGCACGGAGGCAAAGGACTGGGTGTTGTTGATGGTGGTTGGCCGGCCATAGAGGCCGAAGCCGGCGGGGAACGGCGGCTTGAAGCGGGGCTTGCCCGGCTTGCCCTCGAGGGATTCCAGCAGTGCGGTTTCTTCGCCGCAGATGTAGGCGCCGGCGCCGACGAAGGCATGGAGGTCGAAGTCGATGCCGGACCCGCGGATGTTCCTGCCCAGCAAGCCGGCCGCATAGGCCTCCTGCAGGGCGGCCTCGAAGACGGGGACGGGCTCGTCCATGAACTCGCCGCGGATGTAGTTGTAGCCAACGGTCGCGCCCATCGCGAAGCCGCCGATGGCCATGCCCTCGATGACCGCGTGCGGGTTGTAGCGCAGGATCTCCCGGTCGTGGCAGGTGCCGGGCTCGCTCTCGTCCGAGTTGCACACGACGTACTTCTGGCCCGGCGCGTCCTTGGGCATGAACGTCCACTTCACGCCGGTGGGAAAGCCCGCACCGCCGCGCCCCCGCAAACCCGACGCCTTGACCCCGTCGATGACCTGCTCGCGCGTCATGCCGCCGGCAAGGACTTTTTCCCAGACTTCGTACCCGCCGGTCTCCCGGTAGGTCTTCAGGCTGGCCGGCTGGGCCCTGCCCAGCGTCTGGAAGCACACCAGGTTCTGCTCGTACTGCCGGGCTTCAGTCATGCGGATGCTCCCCCGCGCCGTGCGCGTCGTCGGGAATGCCGTCGAGGATCTCGTCGATGCGGGCCGGCGTCAGGTTCTCGTAGTACCTGTGGTCCACCATCATCATGGGCGCCCCGCAGCACGCAGCGAGGCATTCTTCTTCCTTCTTCAGGTAGAAGCGCCCGTCGGGAGTACTCTCGCCTGCCTTGATGCCCAGGCGCTTCTCCACGTGGGCCAGGATCTTCTCGCCACCGCAGAGCATGCAGGAGATGTTGGTGCACACGGAGATGCTGTGGCGCCCGACCGGCTTCGTCTCGAACATCGAGTAGAACGAGGCCACTTCGAAGACCTGGATGGCCGGCAGGCCGAGATAGGCCGCCACGCCTTCCATGAGCTCCCGGGTGAGATAACCGTGATTCTCATGCTGGGCGGCGTGCAGCGCCGCGATGACCGCCGAGCGCTGGCGGCCGGCAGGAAAACGGGCGATCCACCGGTCGATCTCGGCCCGCAGGTGGGCGGAAAGTGCTGTGCTGGTTGCTTCCATCAGCGATCGATCTCGCCAAAGACGATGTCCTGGGTACCAATGACCGCGACCACATCGGCCAGCATGTGGCCCTCCACCATCTCCGCCATGGCAGACAGGTGGGCGAAGCCGGGCGCGCGCACCTTCAGGCGGTAAGGCTTGTTGGCACCGTCGGACACCAGGTAAACGCCAAACTCGCCCTTGGGGTGCTCCACGGCCGCGTAGGCCTCGCCGGGTGGCACGGAATAGCCTTCGGTGAAGAGCTTGAAGTGATGGATGAGCGACTCCATGTCGTCCTTCATCTCCTCGCGCGTCGGGGGCGAGAACTTCCGGTCAGCGAGCATGACCGGGCCCGGGTTGCGCCGCAGCCAGTCGATGCACTGCCGGACGATCCGGTTCGACTGACGAAACTCCTCGATCCGGACGAGGTAGCGGTCGTAGCAGTCGCCGTTCACGCCCACCGGGATGTCGAAGTCCATGTCCGCATAGACCTCGTAGGGCTGCTTCTTGCGCAGGTCCCACTCCACTCCGGACCCGCGCAGCATCGGGCCCGTGAAGCCGAGCTGCAGCGCCCTTTCCGGGCTGACGACGCCAATGTTGACCGTGCGCTGCTTCCAGATCCGGTTGTCGGTCAGGAGCGTCTCGTAGTCATCCACGCACTTCGGAAAGCGGTCCGTGAAGTCCTCGAGGAAATCGAGGAACGAGCCCTCCCGCGCCGCGTTCAGGCGCGCCACATCCTTGCCGGACCGGAATTCCGAGTTCTGGAACTTCGGCATCCGTGCGGGAAGATCCCGGTAGACGCCACCCGGCCGGTAGTAGGTCGCGTGCATGCGCGTGCCTGACACCGCTTCGTAGCAGTCCATCAGGTCCTCACGCTCGCGGAAGCAATAGAGGAAGACCGTCATCGCACCGATATCGAGGCCGTGGGCGCCAAGCCACATGAGGTGATTCAGTATCCGCGTCACTTCGTCGAACATCACGCGGATGTACTGCGCGCGCTTCGGCACCTCGATGCCGAGCAGCTTCTCGATGGCGAGCACGTACCCGTGCTCGTTGCACATCATGGACACGTAGTCGAGGCGGTCCATGTAGCCGATGCTCTGGTTGAAGGGCTTGCTCTCCGCCAGCTTCTCGGTGCCCCGGTGCAGGAGCCCGATGTGCGGATCGGCTTTCTGTATCGTCTCGCCGTCCATCTCCAGCACCAGGCGCAGCACGCCGTGGGCAGCCGGGTGCTGGGGGCCGAAGTTCAGCGTGAAATTGTGGAACTCAGCCATGCCCGTCCTTCAGGTCGGGCGAGTACCGGTTGTCGTCGCGGATCACGCGGGGCACCAGAGTGCGGGGCTCGATGGTGACGGGCTGGTAGACCACGCGCCCCTGCTCGGGGTCGTAGCGCACTTCCAGGTTGCCCGACAGCGGGAAATCCTTGCGGAAGGGATGGCCGATGAACCCGTAGTCGGTCAGGAGGCGGCGGAGGTCCGGGTGCCCGTCGAACAGGATGCCGAACAGGTCGAACGCCTCGCGCTCGTACCAGTTGGCCGCCGCCCAGACGGCGATGACGGACGGCACCACGGGCGGATTGTCGGCCCCGGTGTAGGTGGTGAGCCGCAGCCGGGCATTGCCGCTCACCGACAACAGGTGATAGACCACTGCAAAGCGCCGCGCGTCGAACTGCTGGCCGGGATCCGCGAGGATGGTGCCCTGCTCCGCCGCGCGGCTGAAGCCGGCACTGGTCGCGTCCCGGGTCTCCCACTCGTCGCGCCCGTAGGTCAGATAATCCACGCCACAGAGATCAACCAGCATCTCGAAGCCGAACTCGTCGCGGAGGGCCGCCCCGACCGTCAGCAGGTCGGCGGGCGATGCTTCATAGCCCAGCTCGCCACAGCGGGAAGCGATCCGGCGGACCGTGCGTGCCGAAGCGCTCCGCAATTCGCGTGGCGAGCGCCTCCTGGCGCGGACTGGTCTGGCGGGCGCTCATCGGGCAATGGTATTGGTACGGCGAATCTTGTTCTGCAGCTGGATGATGCCGTAGAGCAGTGCCTCGGCCGTCGGTGGGCAACCCGGCACGTAGACGTCAACGGGAACGATCCGGTC
The DNA here is from genome assembly GCA_963790015.1 of uncultured Gammaproteobacteria bacterium. Lineage (GTDB taxonomy): Bacteria > Pseudomonadota > Gammaproteobacteria > Steroidobacterales > SHZI01. The sequence goes on along the minus strand of CAWBMW010000028.1, from coordinate 90,016 downwards.
GCAGCCGCGCACGACCGCGTAGGAATAGTGGTAGTAGCCCCCGCCGTTGGCGCAGGAGCCCATGGATATCACCCACCGCGGTTCCGCCATCTGGTCATAGACCTTCCGCAGGGCAGGCGCCATCTTGTTGGTGAGCGTGCCCGCGACGATCATGACGTCCGACTGGCGGGGGCTGGGGCGGAAGATCACGCCAAACCGGTCCAGGTCGTAGCGGGCGGCGCCGGCGTGCATCATTTCGACGGCGCAGCAGGCGAGCCCGAAGGTCATCGGCCAGAGGGAACCGGTGCGGGCCCAGTTGATCAGGTTGTCGAGCTTGGTGACGACAAAGCCGCGCTGCTGGAGGATATCCGGCACCGGCTCCGTCAGCCCGCCGCCAGGCGCCCGCGCAGGTTCCGTTGCTAGTCCCATTCCAGGGCTCCCTTCTTCCATTCGTACATGAAGCCGACCACGAGGACGGCCAGGAAGATGCCCATGGCCAGGATGCCGACGGCCCCGATCTCGTCGAGCGTCACTGCCCACGGGAAGAGGAAGGCGATTTCCAGGTCGAAGACGATGAAGAGAATTGCCACGAGGTAGTAGCGCACGTCGAACTTCATCCGGCTGTCCTCGAAGGCCTCGAACCCGCACTCGTAGGCGGACAGCTTTTCCGGGTATTTCTGGCCCCGGCCGATCAGGAACCCGAGTCCGAGCAGAACCAGGCCGATGCCCAGGGCTACGCACAGATAGACCAGGACGGGCACGTAGTTGGTCAGCACGGGTGCTCCTTCAACCCAGGACTGCTAGGCGACGTCCGGACGTCGCGACGACTTGCATAGCCATGATCTCGAACTCTGGTGCCGACGGTGAGACTCGAACTCACACGGCTTGCGCCGCCGCCCCCTCAAGACGGTGTGTCTACCAATTCCACCACGTCGGCAAAAAAACGTCTTTAACGCGACCCTTTACCCGCCGTCCACCGGCGGCACTGGCGGTACCGGCAGGGTCGACGGCAGCGCGGGCAACTCGCCGGCGGGCGTCTCGACCGCCGGTGCCACGCCCGACGGAACCTGGCCAGCCGGCGGTTCGCCCGTCGGTGTGGCCACCGGGGCCACCTCGGCTGGCACCACCGTGTCCAGCAGACTCTCCGGCGCCTTGCGTTGCGTGCCCAGGTAGGCCAGCCCCAGGCTGGTGCAGAAGAACAGCGTGGCCAGCGCCGCCGTGGACCGGGACAGGAAGTTCGCCGAGCCCTTGGCGCCGAAGACGGTACCCGACGCGCCCGCGCCAAACGCAGCGCCCGCATCCGCTCCCTTGCCCCGCTGAAGCAGGACGAGGGCCACGATCATGGCTCCGATCAGCACATGAACAACCAGCACAATAGTGTGAAGCGTAGTCATCAGCCTGCAGCCGCCTTGCAAATGCTCACAAATTCGGCGGCCTGCAGCGATGCGCCGCCAATCAGCCCGCCATCGATATCTCGCATCGCGAAGAGATCCCTCGCGTTGGATGCCTTGACGCTGCCTCCGTAAAGGATCCGGAGGGCACCCGACATTGTAGCATCGCGTCCCGCGACAGTGGCCCGGATGTCAGCGTGCACGTCCTGGGCCTGCTCGGGCGTGGCGGTCCGGCCCGTGCCAATCGCCCACACGGGCTCGTAGGCCACGGCCATTGCGCTCCAGGCGGCCGGGGCAACGCCGGCCGAATCCAGCGCCGAGAAGACCGCATTCAACTGCCGGCGCACGACGGCCAGTGTCTGCCCGGCATCCCGCTCGTCCAGGGTCTCCCCGACGCACACGATCGGCGCAAGCCCCGCGCGCAGGGCTGTAATGACCTTGCCCGCGACCCGCTCGTCGGTGTCACCGAACAGCGCGCGCCGTTCGGAATGCCCGACGATCACGTACTGGCAGCCCACGTCGCGAAGCATGGCTGCAGAGACCTCGCCCGTAAACGCGCCCGCGTCCTCCACCGCCACGTCCTGCGCACCCAGCTTCAGGTGGCACTCGGCCGCGGGGCCCGCCAGTTCGGCGAGATAGACGAACGGCGGGCAGACCAGGACCTCGACGGGACTGGCTGCTGCCGCCAGGGCCGGTGGCCCGAGGCCCGCGGTGGCGAGGCCGTCCCCAACCGCAGCCACCAGCGCACGGCTGGCGGCACGGCTGCCGTTCAGCTTCCAGTTTCCGGCCACAAAGGGCCGCCTGTCTGGCATGGATGAAGGCTCGCGGCCCCGGAAAAAAGACGCCGCAGGGTAGCTTTCCGTTCCCTCGAAAGCAACGCGGGCGGATCCGGGGGCCCCTCAGGCTGGCGCCGCGCCCCGGACGCTGGTCGCAATGTCGTCGGCCAGGCGCTCCACCTCGGCGTGGTCCTCGCCCTCCACCATCACCCGGACGACCGGCTCGGTCCCGGATGCCCGCAGGACCACGCGGCCCCGCGTGCCCAGCTGCCGCTCCGCGCGGGCGACCGCTGCCTGGATCGGCGGGGCGTTCTTCAGGTCGATCTTCTGTCGCACCCGCACGTTGACCAGTGTCTGCGGGTAGCGGGTCATGCCTCCCGCCAGCTCTGCGAGGCTCCTGCCGGACTGCTTGAGGACGCACAACACCTGCAGCGCGCTCACCAGGCCGTCGCCCGTGGTGGTCTTGTCGAGGCAGATGAGGTGCCCCGACGTTTCCCCGCCGAGCCGCCCGCCCGTCTCGCGCAGGAGCTCGAGAACGTAGCGGTCACCCACCTTGGCGCGCCGGAAATCGACGCCCAGGGCCTGCAGGCCCTTCTCCAGGCCCAGGTTGCTCATCAGTGTGCCAATCACGGGACCCGTCAACTCACCCGACTTCTGCCAGGCGCTGGCCAGCACCCACAGCAACTGGTCGCCATCGACCAGCTGGCCGAGATGATCGACCATCAGCAGGCGGTCGCCGTCCCCATCGAGAGCAATCCCGAGGTCGGCGCGCACTCCCTGGGTGGTCAGCTGGAGCAACTCCGGCCTCGTGGAGCCACAGTTGTGGTTGATGTTGCGTCCGTTGGGGGAACAGCCAATGGGGACGATCTCCGCACCCAGCTCGGAAAGGACGCGGGGCGCCACCTTGTACGCCGCGCCATGGGAGCAGTCGATGACGATCTTCAGGCCATCCAGGCGCAGGTCGCCGGGCACCGTCGAGATGCAGAAGGTCTTGTAGGCATCGAGGGCATTCTCCACGCGCTTCGCCCGGCCGAGGGATTCCGACTCGCGGGTGACCGACGGCTCGGAGAGGCGCGCCTCGATGGCAGCTTCTATCGCGTCGGACAGCTTGCTGCCATTGCCGTCGAAGAACTTGATGCCGTTGTCGTCGTAGGGATTGTGCGACGCACTGATCACGACGCCGACATCGGCGCCGAGCGTGTGGGTCAGGTAGGCGATGCCCGGCGTTGGCAGGGGCCCGACCAGGAGGACGTCCATGCCAGCGGCCACGAAGCCCGCCTCCAGGGCCGACTCGAACATGTAACCGGAAACGCGGGTGTCCTTGCCAATCAGGACCGTGCCGCCCCGGGGTGCCAGCACGTGCGCCGCCGCACTGGCCAGCCGCAGCGCAAACTCGGCGGTCATCGGGAATTCGCCGACGCGCCCGCGAATGCCGTCAGTGCCAAAAAGCTTCCTGCTCATGATCTGCTCTCGAGGCCATCCATTACCCGAAACGCCTGCACGGTCGCGGCGACGTCATGTACCCGCACGATTCTCGCCCCGCGGGCCCTCGCCACCAGTGCCAGGGCCACGCTGCCGCCCAGCCGGTCCCCGGGCACGCCGCCCGGCTCGCCGGCCAGCTGCCCGATCAGCGCCTTCCGCGACAACCCGGCGAGCACCGGCAACCCCGTCGCCACCAGCTCGTCCAGCCGCTGCAGCAGTGCCAGGTTGTGGGCGAGGGTTTTGCCGAAGCCGAACCCGGGGTCCAGTATAAGTGAAGCGCGCGGCAGGCCCGCCACGACGCACGCCGCAACCCGCTCCAGCAGGAACGCCAGGACCTCGCCCACCACGTCCTGGTAGTGAGGCTCTCGCTGCATGGTCGCCGGCGTCCCCTGCATGTGCATCAGGCACACCGGCACGCCGGCCGCGGCGGCCGCGGACAGCGCGCCCGGGCGACCCAGCGCACGGACGTCGTTCAGCATGTCCGCCCCGGCAGCCACCGCCGCCGCCATCACCGCCGGTTCGCTGGTGTCGACCGAGATCAGGATGTCCGAGGCTGACCGGAGGCCTTCCAGGACTGGCATCACCCGGTCGAGTTCCTCCGCGATTCCGGGGGACTTGGCGCCCGGCCGGGTCGACTCACCGCCGATGTCGACGAGGTCAGCGCCGGCGGCGGCCAGGGCAAGGCCCTGCTCGATCGCGGACCGGCAGTCGCGGTAGAGGCCGCCGTCGGAAAAGGAATCCGGAGTGACGTTCAGGATCCCCATGACGAGGCAGCGATCCGGTGCGGATCGCTGCCTGAAACGGAGAGGGGCCGGAGGCGCCGTGATCCGCGTCGCCGGGGTCAGGTCTGGGTGCGATGCTGGCTGGCGGGTTCGCCGATGCCCGGCTCACCCGCCGGCTTGTTGCCACCGTAGGCGCCGGCCGCGGTTCCCGAACCGGTGTTGTCCCAGCCCTCGGGGGGACGGGGCTCGCGGCCGGCCATGATGTCCCGGATCTGCCCGTCGTCGATCGTCTCGTACTTGATCAGGGCACTGGCCATCGAGTGCAGCTGCTCGATATGCCTGTTCAGGATCGTCATGGCCAGCTGGTAATTATTGTCGATGATCTTGCGCACTTCCTCGTCGATGGCGTGGATCGTGACGTCCGACACCTGCTTGTGCTGGGTCACCGTGCGGCCCAGGAACACCTCGCCGTCTTCCTCGGTGTAGGTCAGGGGGCCGAGCCTGTCGGACAGGCCCCACTTGGTGACCATGTTCCGGGCAATGTCGGTGGCCCGCTCGATGTCATTCGAGGCGCCGGTGGTCACGGCGTCGGCGCCAAACACCAGTTCCTCGGCGATCCTGCCGCCAAACAGGCTGGCAATCTGGCTGTTCAGCCGGCGCTTGCTGTAGCTGTAACGGTCCTCCTCGGGCAGGAACATGGTGACGCCCAGGGCCCGGCCCCGCGGAATGATCGAAACCTTGTACACCGGGTCGTGGTCCGGGACCGTCAGCCCGACGATGGCATGCCCAGCCTCGTGGTAAGCAGTCAGCTTCTTCTCGGACTCGTTCATGACCATGGAACGCCGTTCGGCGCCCATCATGATCTTGTCCTTGGCCTTCTCGAACTCGTCCATGGTGACCGTGCGCCGGTTCGCCCGGGCGGCAAAGAGCGCCGCCTCGTTGACGAGATTGGCCAGGTCGGCGCCGGAGAAGCCGGGCGTGCCGCGGGCAATGATCGACGGCTTGACGTCATCCGCCAGGGGCACCTTCCGCATGTGCACCTTCAGGATCTGTTCGCGGCCGCGCACGTCGGGCAACGGAACGACGACCTGGCGGTCGAAGCGGCCCGGACGCAGCAGGGCGGGGTCGAGCACGTCCGGACGGTTCGTCGCCGCAATGACGATGATGCCTTCGTTGCCCTCGAAGCCGTCCATCTCGACCAGGAGCTGGTTCAGGGTCTGCTCACGCTCGTCATGGCCGCCGCCGAGACCGGCGCCGCGATGCCGGCCGACCGCGTCGATCTCGTCGATGAAGATGATGCAGGGAGCCTGCTTCTTGGCCTGCTCGAACATGTCGCGAACGCGGGATGCACCCACGCCCACGAACATCTCGACGAAATCCGAACCGGAAATCGTGAAGAAGGGCACCTTGGCCTCGCCGGCGATGGCACGGGCCAGCAGGGTCTTGCCGGTGCCCGGGGAGCCCACCATGAGGACGCCCCTCGGGATCTTGCCGCCGAGCCGCTGGAACTTGGCCGGATCCTTCAGGAAGTCCACGATCTCGGAGACCTCTTCCTTGGCCTCCTCGACACCGGCCACGTCCATGAAAGTGACCTTCACCTGGTCCTCGCCGAGAAGCCGGGCACGGCTCTTGCCGAACGACATGGCGCCCCGGCCGCCCGCACCGCCCTGCATCTGGCGCATGAAGTAAACCCAGACGCCGATCAGCAGCAGGACCGGGAAGGAATTGATGAACAGGCTGACCAGGATGTTCTGGCCCTTCGGCGCCATGGCGCTGATGCGCACCTTGTTCTTCTTCAGTTCGCCGATGAGGGCGGTGTTGTCCGTCTCCGGACTGAAGGTCGTGAAGCGCTCCCCGGTGGTCTTGGAGCCCTTGATGGTATCGCCCTCGAAGATCACCTGGTCGACCTGGCCGCTCTGGACGAGGTCGAGGAATTCGGAGTACTCGAGGGTGTCGGACTGGCGTTGCCCAGTGCCGAAGCTCTGGAAGACCGTCAGCAGCACGATGGCTATGACGATCCAGAGGATGATGTTCTTGGCCAGGTCATTCAGCACGGGATGTGGCCTCTGCTTGCGAGAATTTGATTGCGCCAAAAATCTGGCGCGCCGACTCTTTAGACCCTACTACAACCGGAAGTTTCTGGCTACCAGATAAGTCTCCCGGTTTCCGGAGCGGGACGCGGAGGGTTTGCGCATCCGCACCGAGGCAAACCGGGCCCGCATGGCCTCCACATATTCCTGGAAGCCCTCGCCCTGGAACAGCTTTACCACCAGATTCCCGCCGGGGCGGAGGACCTGGCTCGCAAAGTCAGCGGCCAGCTCGGCCAGGTACATGGCCCGCGGCTGATCCACGACCCGCGTCCCACTCATGTTGGGGGCCAGGTCGGACATCACAAGGTCCACGGGCGTCCCCCCAAGGCTGGCCAGTAAAGCGTTCATCACTGACTCTTCGCGGAAATCGCCCTGGAAGATCTCCACGCCGGCGACGGGCGCCATGGGCAGCAGGTCGACGGCCAGGACCCGCCCCTGCGGTTCCCACGACGCCCGCGGCAAACTGGCTCCAGGCGCCCGGTGCAGCGCCCAGGTCCACGACGACCGAACCCGCCCGGATCAGCCGCTCCTTGCCCTGCAGCTCCGCGAGCTTGAAGACGGCCCGGGAGCGCCAGCCCTCGGCATGAGCGCGCTTTACGAAGGGGTCCCTGGCCTGCCGGGCCTTCCAGCGGGCGCTGGATGATTTGCGGCTCATCACTATCCTCGCGGCTATACTCGCCGCCCATGACGACGGCGAGCCACAGACCTGACCGAGAAGCAGCGGAAGCATCTGCGCGGACTCGCGCACGCCCTGAGTCCGGTGTCCAGGCTCGGTACCGCGGGCGTCACGGACGCCTTCCTGGCCGAATTCGAAGCCGTCCTCGCGCAGCACGAACTCATCAAACTCAAGGTCACCGCCGCGACCCGGGCGGACCGCAACGCGGCAATCGAGACCGTCGCGGCGCGGACCGGCGCCACGCTCATTGCCCGGATCGGCAATGTCGCCGTCCTGTACCGCCCCTGCCCCACCGGCGCCCGCCTGGAACTTCCGCAGGCCTGATCGAGCCCGGTCGCTGGCCGTCATCGGGTTGTGCCTCGTCAAAGGTACTCGACGCGCACGATTTCCATGTTCTTGTCGCCGCCCGGCACGGTGAAGGACGCGACGTCACCCTCCGACTTGCCAATGAGCGCCCGGGCCAGTGGTGACGTTATGGAGATCAGCCCCTGCTTCATGTCGGCCTCGTACTCACCGACGATCTGGTAACGGCTGGCCTTGCCATCGGCTTCGTCCACCAGGCTCACGGTGGCGCCGAACAGCACCTTCGTGTTGCCGACGAGGCGCGTCACGTCGATGACCTCGGCATTCGACAGCTGCGTCTCCAGCTCCCGGATCCGGCCCTCGATGAAGCCCTGCTCTTCCTTGGCGGCGTGATACTCCGCATTCTCCTTCAGGTCGCCATGCGCGCGCGCCTCGGCAATCGCCTGGATCACGCGGGGCCGGGCCTCCGTCTTCAGGCTGCGGATCTCCTCGCGCATCCTCTCGGTGCCGCGGATCGTCAGGGGAACCTTCGTCACAGCACCACTCCGGCGTGCAGGTCCTGCAGCTTGTTCACGCTGCCGCCGTCCAGGTGGTCCAGCGCATAGCTCGTGGCCAGGGCCGCCGGCATCGTGGTGTAGTAGGTCACCTTGCGGTGCACGGCCGCCCCGCGGATCGACCGCGACTCCTTGATCGCCTGCTTGCCCTCGGTCGTGTTCACGATGAGGCTGATCTCCTCGTTCTTGATCATGTCCACGATGTGGGGCCGGCCCTCCCGGACTTTGTTGACGCGGCGGCAGGTGACGCCGCCCTTGGCCAGCGCCACGGCGGTGCCCCCGGTGGCAATGATGTCGAAGCCGCGATCGACCAGGAGCTGGGCCAGCTTGACGGCGGCGGGCTTGTCCCGGTCCCGAACCGACAGGAACGCCGTACCACGGCGCGGCAGGGTGACGCCGGAGGCAATCTGCGCCTTGGCGTAGGCCTCGGCGAACGAGCGGCCGGTGCCCATCACCTCGCCCGTGGACTTCATCTCCGGACCGAGGATCGGGTCGGCCTCGGGGAACTTCACGAACGGGAAAACGGCCTCCTTCACCGAGTAGAACTTGGGGATGCGCTGCGTCGTGGCGCCCTGCTCGGCCAGGGAGACGTTCACCATGGTCTTGGCCGCCACCTTGGCGAGGGGCAGGCCGATGGCCTTCGAGACGAACGGCACGGTGCGCGACGCCCGCGGATTCACTTCCAGGAGGTAGATGATGCCGTTCTGGATCGCGAACTGGGTGTTCATCAGGCCAACGACGTTCAGCGCCTTCGCCAGCTTGGTCGCCTGGCTGATGAGCTCGTCCTGGACTTCCTGGCTGAGGGTCGCCGGCGGCAGGGAGCAGCTGGAATCCCCGGAATGCACGCCGGCCTGCTCGATGTGCTCCATGATCCCGCCGATGAGGACGTCCTTGCCGTCACTGACCAGGTCCAGGTCCACTTCCACGGCCAGGTCGAGAAACCTGTCGAGCAGCACGGGACTGTCGTTGGAGACGTTGACGGCATCCTTCATGTACAGGCGCAGGTCGTCCTCGGTGTGCACCACTTCCATCGCCCGGCCGCCCAGCACGAATGACGGCCGGATGACGAGCGGAAAGCCGACCTCCCCGGCAAGGCGGACGGCCTCGTCCGGTGTGCGGGCGACGCAGTTCGGCGGCTGGCGGAGGCCCAGCCTCTGCACCAGCTGCTGGAACAACTCCCGGTCCTCCGCGATGTCGATGGACTCCGGGCTCGTCCCCACGATCGGCACGCCGGCCTCCTCCAGCCGGCGGGCCAGCTTCAGCGGCGTCTGGCCGCCAAACTGGACGATGACGCCCTTCGGCCGCTCCAGGTCCACGACCTCCATGACGTCCTCGAAGGTGAGGGGCTCGAAGTACAGGCGGTCCGAGGTGTCGTAATCCGTGGAGACGGTTTCGGGATTGCAGTTGATCATGATCGCTTCGTAGCCGATCTCCTTCAGTGCGAAGGCGGCATGCACGCAGCAATAGTCGAACTCGATGCCCTGGCCAATGCGGTTCGGCCCGCCGCCCAGGATGATGATCTTCTCCCGGCCGGTCGGCGCCGCCTCGCACTCCTCCTCATAGGTCGAGTACAGATAGGCGGTCGTCGTGGCGAACTCGGCGGCGCAGGTGTCCACGCGCTTGAACACCGGACGGATGCCTGCCTTGAGCCGGGTCTGGCGCACGATGTTTTCCTGGATGCCGAGCAGCGCGCCCAGCCGGCTGTCGGAGAAGCCCTTGCGCTTGAGGGTGCGCATGCCCGCGCCCTGCAGCAGCGGCATGCCCTCGGCACGCACCCGCGCCTCCCACCGGACCAGGTCCTCGATCTGCGCGAGGAACCACTGATCGATGCCGGAGAGCTGGCCAATCTCGGCGCGCGACAGCCCGTGCCGGAAGGCGTCGGCCACGTAGAGCAGGCGGTCGGCGCCCGGCATCCGCAACTCGCGCCGCAGCAGGTCCATGTCGTCCGCCGTGGGCGTGGCGGACAGTTGCTCAACGAGCCCGTTGATGCCGGTTTCCAGGCCGCGCAGCGCCTTCTGCAGGGACTCCTGGAAGGTGCGCCCCATGGCCATTGTCTCGCCCACCGACTTCATCTGCGTGGTCAGGCGGTCGTTGGCACCGGGGAATTTCTCGAAGGTGAACCGGGGCACCTTGGTGACCACGTAGTCGATGGTGGGCTCGAAGGATGCAGGCGTGGCGCCGCCCGTGATGTCGTTCCGCAACTCGTCGAGCGTGTAGCCGACGGCCAGCTTGGCGGCCACCTTGGCGATGGGGAAGCCCGTCGCCTTCGACGCCAGCGCCGACGACCGGGACACGCGCGGGTTCATCTCGATGACGAGCATGCGCCCGTCTTCCGGGCTGATCGCGAACTGCACGTTGGAACCGCCCGTGTCGACGCCGATCCGGCGGAGCACCGCGATCGATGCGTCGCGCATCCGCTGGTATTCCTTGTCGGTGAGCGTCTGGGCGGGCGCCACGGTGATGGAGTCGCCGGTGTGCACCCCCATGGCGTCGACGTTCTCGATGGAGCAGATGATGATGCAGTTGTCCGCCTTGTCGCGGACCACTTCCATCTCGAATTCCTTCCAGCCGATCACCGACTCCTCGAGCAGGATCTCCGACGTCGGGGAGAGGTCGAGGCCGTGCGCGGCCATCGCCTCGAACTCGTCACGGTTGTAGGCGATGCCGCTGCCGCTGCCGCCCAGCGTGAAGGACGGACGGATGATCGTCGGGAAGCCGATGCCGGCCTGGACCTCGATGGCCTCCTCGATGGTGTGGGCAATGACGGCACGCGCGACCGAGAGGCCGATTTCCTTCATCGCGTTCCGGAACAACTCCCGGTCCTCGGCGGTGTCGATGGCCTCCCGCGAAGCGCCGATCAGCTCCACCCCGAATTTGGCGAGAACGCCCTCGCGTTCGAGATCCAGCGCGCAATTGAGCGCCGTCTGCCCGCCCATCGTCGGCAGGAGGGCGTCCGGCCGCTCGCGCTCGATGATCCTCGCCACCGTCTGCCAGTTGACCGGCTCGATGTAGACCGCGTCGGCCATCTCCGGGTCGGTCATGATCGTGGCGGGATTCGAATTGACGAGAATGACGCGGAAGCCCTCCTGGCGCAGGGCCTTGCAGGCCTGCACCCCCGAGTAATCGAACTCGCAGGCCTGGCCGATCACGATCGGTCCGGCGCCAATGATCAGGATGCTGTTGAGATCTGTGCGCCGGGGCATGGGTGTCTACTTGAGCTTCAGGGCTGACTTGAGGGCCGCCACCACGGCGGGTTCCTGCTGCACGCGCTGGCGCATGAGCCCCGTGAAACGGGCGAACAGCGGCCGCAGGTCGTGGGGCCCCGGACTGGCTTCCGGATGACCCTGAAAACTGAAGGCTAAACAATCAGTTCGCTCAATTCCCTGCAGTGAATTATCGAACAGTGAGCGGTGGGTCGCCCGGACGTTTGCCGGGAGGCTGGCCTCATCCACCGCGAAGCCGTGGTTCTGGCTGGTGATCAGGACCTTGCCGGTGGCCAGGTCCTGCACCGGGTGATTGGCGCCATGGTGGCCGAACTTCATCTTCACCGTCTTCGCGCCGCTGGCCAGGCCCAGCAGCTGGTGGCCGAGGCAGATGCCGAAGACCGGAATCCCCGCCGCGATGATCTCGCGAATCGCCTCGATGGCGTAGGTGCACGGCTCGGGGTCGCCGGGACCGTTGGACAGGAACACGCCATCCGGCTTGAGCGCCAGCACTTTCCCGGCTGGCGTCTCGGCGGGCACGACCGTGACGCGGCAGTCGTTATCCACGAGGAGCCGGAGGATGTTGCGCTTGATGCCGAAGTCGAAGGCCACCACGTCGAAGACGCCGCTGCGTTTCGGCCGGATGGGCGTGGGTCCCGGCCAGGTCGCGCCCAGGCTCCACTGGTAGGCATCCTTCGCACTGACGATCTTGGCCAGGTCCATGCCCGCCAGGCCGGGGAAGCGCCGCGCATGGTCGATGGCGGTCTTCGCGTCCACCGCGCCGGTCATGATGCAGCCGGACTGGGCGCCCTTGTCCCGGAGGATCCGCGTGAGCTTCCGGGTGTCGATCTCCGCAATCGCCACGATGCCCGCCCGGCGCAGGAACTCGGGCAGGTCCACTTCACCCCGCCAGCTGCTGGCGACCGCGGGCAGGTCCCGGATCACGAGCCCGGCGGCGAACACCTTCTCGCTTTCCTGGTCTTCGCAGTTCGTGCCGGTGTTGCCGATGTGCGGATAGGTGAGCGTGACGATCTGGCGGCAATAAGAAGGGTCCGTGAGGATCTCCTGGTAGCCCGTCATCGCCGTGTTGAAGACCACCTCGCCGATGGTGCGGCCCGGGGCGCCGACCGAAATGCCCCTGAACACCGTGCCATCCTGCAATGCCAGCAACGCCTGTTCCATCACGCTGTGTCCATGCCGCTGTGAACTCGCCAGTTTGGGTTCGCGTGTGCTTCTGCCAGGCGCATCCGTGCGCAGCAGGACTCAGCCGGCAACGTGCCGTGGCCGAACCCGCTCATCTGCTCTCTCCGGGAACCCGCGGCATTCTAAACGACGGGACGGGGCGAGGACACCCCTCAGGAGCGCACGCCTAGGCGGGCAGCCCCAGGACCTCACGCAGGGAATACAGGCCGGCAGGCTTCCCGGCGAGCCAGCCTGCGGCCCGGAGGGCGCCCCGGGCGAAGAGCGCCCGGTCGGTGGCCCGGTGGGTGAGCTCGAGCTGCTCCTCGGCGCCCGCCAGCAAGACGGTGTGATCGCCCACGATGGCGCCGGCCCGCAGCGACGCAAAGCCGATGGCGCCCGCCGGCCGGCCGGCGGCCGCCAGGCCGGCGCGGGCGTAGACAGCCACGTCCTCGAGCCGGCGCCCGCGGGCCGTGGCGGCGGCTTCGCCGAGCTGCAGGGCCGTGCCGGACGGCGCGTCCTTCTTGTGACGATGGTGCGCCTCGGTGACCTCCACGTCGAAGTCCGGCCCCAGGAGCGCCGTCGCCTGCCGCACGAGCTCCGTGAGCACCGTGATGCCGAGACTCATGTTGCGGGCATGGAGCACCGGAACGCGGACGGCGGCCGCCTGCAGTGCCGCCATCTCGGCCGCGCCCAGCCCGGTCGTGCCGACCACCAGCGCGTGGCCACCAGCAGCACAGGCCTGCGCGTGGCGTGCGGTGACCGAGGGTGCGGTGAAATCGATCACCACCTGGGAACCGGGGCCCCCGCCCCGCAGCGCCTCGTCGAGACTGGCGGTGATGCACACGCCCACGGGATCCATTCCGGCGACCTGGCCCGCATCGCGGCCCAGGGCCGGATCACCGGGCTCGCCGAGGGCTCCGGTCAGCTGATGTTCGCCACCGGCCGCGATGAGCCGGACCAGGGCGTTGCCCATCCGGCCGCTCGCACCGAGCACTGCTATTCGCGCCATCGGACACCGCCCATCGGCCGCTCAACCATCATCAGGGCGACATCTTCTCAAAAAACCGCCGCACCCCATCGAGCCAGGACCGGTTCCGCGGGCGGTGCCGGTCGCCACCGGCCACCAGCGCCTCGTTGAAGGCCTCCAGCAGCCGCTTTTGCTCCGCCGTGAGGTTGACCGGCGTCTCGACCTCCACCCTGCAGAAGAGATCGCCAGGCCCACTCCCCCGCACGGGCCGGACGCCCTTGCCCCGCAGGCGGAACACGCGCCCCGACTGGGTTTCCGCCGGGATCTTGAGCGTCACTTCGCCGCCGAGGGTCGGCACCTGCACCGAGCCGCCCAGGGCAGCGACCGCGAAGTTCACGGGAATGCCGCAGGACAGGTCGGCCCCGTCCCGCTCGAAGATGTCATGGGGCTGGATCCGGATCTCGACGTAGAGGTCGCCCGGGGGCCCGCCGTTCTGTCCCGCCTCGCCTTCGCCCGTGAGGCGGATCCGGTCGCCGTTGTCGACGCCGGCAGGCACCTTGACGGCCAGGGTCTTGCTCTTCTGCACCCGCCCCCGCCCCTGGCAGGTGCCGCAGGGGTTCTCGATCTGCTGCCCCGAGCCGCGGCACGCGGGGCAGGGCTGCTGGATCGAGAAGAAGCCCTGGGACATGCGGACCTGCCCCGCCCCCTCGCAGGTCTTGCAGGTGACCGGCTTGGTGCCGGGCCTGGCGCCCGAGCCGCTGCAGGTCTCGCAGCTGACCACCGTGGGCAGCGTGAGGTTGATCGTGTCGCCGAAGACGGCCTGCTCGAGCGTCAGTGCCAGCTCGTAGCGCAGGTCGGCGCCACGGAACACCGTCGAGCGGCCGCGGCGGCCACCGCCGAAAATGTCGCCGAACACGTCGCCAAAGATGTCGCCGAAGGCATCGCCGGGATTCATTCCCGGCCCGCCGCGCCCGCCCGCAGCCGCCTCGACGCCGGCATGGCCGTGCTGGTCGTAGACCGCCCGCTTCTCCTTCTCGGACAGGACCTCGTAGGCCTCCTTGGCCTCCTTGAAGGCAACCTCGGCCTTGGGATCGTCGGGATTGCGATCCGGGTGATGCTTCATGGCAAGCCGGCGATAGGCCTTCTTGATGTCGGCCTCGCTGGCGTCGCGGCTGACACCGAGCACTTCGTAGTAGTCACGCTTCGCCATGCGCTAAACCAATGCAATGACGGCCCGGTGCGCTGCACCGGGCCGTCGGGTTACGGGAAAACCGGGACGTCAGCCGGTGCCGGAGCGTCCGCCCTTGCCGTCCTTGACCTCCTCGAACTCGGCATCCACGACGCCATCGTCCGCGCCACCGGGGCCGGCGCCAGCCGCCTGGCCACCCGGTGCGCCCGCGCCGGCGGCCTGGGCCTGCTCGTAGGCCTTCTGCGCCAGGGCAGCCGACGCGTCGCCCAGCGCCTTGCTCTTGAGCTCGATCTTGGCCTTGTCGTCGCCCTTGATCACGTCCTTCAGGTCGGAAAGCGCCGACTCGATGCGGCCGCGCTCGGCAGCGTCCACCTTGTCACCCAGGTCGCGCAATGAGCGCTCGGTGGCGTGCACCAGCGCGTCAGCCTGGTTGCGGGCACTCGACGAGCTCGAGGAACTGCCGGTCCTCCTCGGCGTGGGTCTCGGCCTCGCCCACCATGCGCTTGATCTCGTCCTCGGACAGGCCGCTCGAGGCCTTGATGACGATCTTCTGCTCCTTGCCCGTGGCCTTGTCCTTCGCCGACACGTTGAGGATGCCGTTGGCGTCGATGTCGAACGTGACCTCGACCTGGGGCATGCCCCGGGGCGCCGGCGGCAGGTCGCTGAGATCGAAGCGCCCCAGCGACTTGTTGTGGCGCGCCTGCTCCCGCTCGCCCTGCAGCACGTGGATCGTCACCGCGGTCTGGTTGTCGTCGGCCGTCGAGAACGTCTGGTTTGCCCGGGTCGGAATCGTGGTGTTCTTCTCGATGAGCTTCGTCATCACGCCACCGAGCGTCTCGATGCCCAGCGACAGCGGCGTCACGTCGAGCAGGAGCACGTCCTTGACCTGGCCCGACAGCACGCCCGCCTGGATGGCGGCGCCCACGGCCACGGCCTCGTCCGGATTGACGTCCTTGCGCGGCTCCTTGCCGAAGAAGTTCTTCACGGCCTCCTGGACCTTGGGCATGCGGGTCTGGCCGCCGACGAGGATGACGTCGTCGATGTCGCCGACCTTCAGCCCGGCATCGGTGACCGCCGTCCGGCAGGGCCCGATGGTGCGCTCGATCAGCTCTTCCACCAGGGACTCGAGCTTGGCGCGGCGTCAGGCGGATGTTCAGGTGCTTCGGGCCGCTGGCGTCCGCCGTGATGTACGGCAGGTTGACCTCGGTCTGCTGCTGGGAGGACAGCTCGATCTTGGCCTTCTCGCCGGCCTCCTTCAGGCGCTGCATGGCCAGCGGATCGCGGCGGATGTCCATGCCGCTCTCCTTCTGGAACTCGCCCGCGAGGTACTCGATGACCCGCATGTCGAAGTCCTCGCCGCCGAGGAAGGTGTCGCCGTTGGTGGACAGCACCTCGAACTGGTGCTCGCCGTCGATCTCCGCGATCTCGATGATCGAGATGTCGAAGGTGCCGCCGCCCAGGTCGTACACGGCGATCTTGCGGTCGCCGCGCTGCTTGTCCATGCCGTAGGCCAGCGCCGCCGCCGTGGGCTCGTTGATGATGCGCTTCACGTCCAGGCCGGCGATGCGGCCGGCGTCCTTCGTGGCCTGGCGCTGGGAGTCGTTGAAGTAGGCCGGCACCGTGATCACGGCTTCCGTGACGGCTTCGCCGAGGTAGTCCTCGGCCGTCTTCTTCATCTTCATGAGCACGCGCGCGGAGATCTCGGGCGGGGCCATCTTCTTGCCATTGGCCTCGACCCAGGCATCGCCGTTGTCGGCGCCCACGATCCTGTAGGGGACCATGCCGATGTCCCGCTGCACGACCTCGTCCTTGAACTTGCGGCCGATCAGCCGCTTGACCGCGAACAGCGTGTTCGCCGGGTTGGTGACGGCCTGGCGCTTGGCCGACTGGCCGACCAGCGCTTCCCCGTCCTTGGTGAAGGCCACGATGGACGGCGTGGTCCGGTCACCCTCGCTGTTCTCGATCACCTTGGGCTTGCCGCCTTCCATGACGGCCACGCAGGAATTCGTGGTGCCCAGATCGATGCCAATTACCTTGCTCATGCGTCACTCCATCAACTGTTTCGGTCGCTGAATCCTGAGAGCAGCCACGCTGGCTGCCGGTTAGTAGCCCTATTTGGGCCCGGTCCTCCCCGGTTTCAAGGGCGGTTTCAAGGGCGGTCCGGGTCCGGCCGGGCCTTCCCCGCCCGGCAGGGTGGCGCCGGACGCCACCGGCTCGCCGGCCACGATCACCCGGGCGGGGCGCAGCAGCCGGTCGCCCAGGCGGTAGCCCTTCTGCAGCACCGCCAGCACCGAACCGGGCGTGGCCGTGGTGGAGGGCTGCATGCTCATGGCCTCGTGCAGCTGGGGGTCGAACGGGTGGCCCACCGGGTCCACCAGCTCGATGCCGAACTTGTCGAAGGCCGCGCGCAGCAGGCGCAGGGTGGCCTGCTTGCCGGCCAGCAGGCTCTCGGCAGTCGCCGACCCGGCCGTCTCGAGGCCCATCTCCAGGCTGTCGACGATCCCCAGGAGTTCGCCCGCCAGCTTCTCGACCCCGGAACGGCGGGCAGCCTCGACATCCCGGGCGGCGCGCTTCCGGACGTTGTCCAGCTCCGCCACGGCCCGGAGGTACCGGTTCCAGTTCTCGGCGGCGGTGGCCTCGGCCTTCTCGAGCGCCTGGCGCAGCTCCGCAACCGGGTCGCCGCCACCGGCTTCCGCGGCGGCCGCGCCGGCGGCGGCAGCGTCCGGGGTATCCGGGTGTTCGGTTTCTGGCATCGGCCAGGCTCCTTCGGGACGTGCGGGTACGGGCGGGCTACCGCCCGCCACTGGGCGACATGGGGGTCAGGAGCCGGAATTCAAGTTCGGGTGCAAGGTCGCGTTCAACGTCGAATTCAGGGCCGAGCCGACCAGTCGGGCGGTGACGTCCACGATCGGAATGACCCGCTCGTAGGCCATCCGCGTGGGACCGATGACGCCAAGGACGCCGACGATCTGGTCATCGACAGTATACGGCGCCGCCACGATGGTGCACTCGTCCAGGATCCGGTAGCCGGATTCCTCGCCGATGAAGATCTGCACGCCCTGGGCGGCCACGCTCCGATCCAGGAGCGTCAGGATCTCGCGCTGCTGGCCGAAGGCCTCGAACAGCTGCCTGATCTTCTCGACATCGGACAGTTCCTGGAAGTTCATCAGCTTCGTTTCGCCCGACAGCACGTAACCGGCGCTGTCGGGACCGGACTGCTGGCCCCGGTCGGCGATGCTGATCGAATCCAGCATCAGGCGGTTCATGAATTCGCGGGTGCCGTCCAGGTTCGCCAGCAGGCGGGACCGGACCTCGCCGAGGTCCAGCCCGGTGAACTGTTCATTGAGGAAGTTGGCCGCGCGGCGGAGCTCGTCCTCGCCGTAGTCCCGCTCCATGTCGAGGATGCGGTTCTGCACCTCCGCGTCGTTCACGACCAGGATGGCGAGCACGCGCCGGCCCGACAGCGGCAGGAACTCGATGTGCCGGAGCGTGGAATGGGGCTGCCGCGGAATCGTCACGACGCCCGCCAGGCTGGTCAGCGACGACAGGGCCGACGAGGCCGCGGCGGCAATCGCCTTGGCGTCGCCCCGGAAGCGGTCCTCGAGCTGGGTCTGCAGCCTGACCACGTCCGGCTCGGCCATCGGCTGCAGGCGCACGAGCGTGTCCACGAAAAAGCGGTAACCTTTGGCGGTCGGTATCCGGCCGGCGCTGGTGTGGGGCGCAACGATGAACCCCAGGTCCTCCAGGTCGGCCATGACGTTGCGGATGGTGGCCGGGCTCAGGTCGAGCCCGGCGCTGCGCGACAGGGTGCGGGAACCGACGGGCTGCCCCTCGCGGATGTAATGTTCCACGAGGATCCGGAGGATCTGCCGGGCGCGTTCGGAGGGCAGTTCGGCGGTGAGTTCGTTGGCCATGGCTGCGTGGAACGCTAGCAATCGGCCGTGGAGAGTGTCAAGGTCATGATAAGCAAAGCAAAATGAACAAGAAACCGCGCCCCCGAAAGTTTGCCGCGATCGCGCTGATGGGCAATCCCCGCGACCCCCGCGCCCTGGAAGCGATGCGGATCCTGGCGCACGCACCTGCTCCAGGTCGGGTGCAGCGTGAAGGTCAGCAGGGCCGTGCGCGCCCGTTCACTGCCCGCCCGCGCGAAGCGGGTTGCCGAAGACCGGCTGGCCGTGGGCGTGGATCTGGTGGTGGCCATCGGGGGCGACGGTAGCATGCTGTACGCCGCGCGGCGCATCGCCGGACGCAAGGTGCCGCTGCTCGGGATCAACCGCGGCCGCCTGGGCTTCCTCGCCGACGTGGGCCCCGAGCACATGCTGGCGCACATCGACCAGATCCTGGCGGGCCGTTACGTGAGCGAGCAGCGCATGCTGCTCGTGGCCTCGCGTCGTCCGGAACGACACAGGTGGTGTCGAGCGCCATCGCCCTCAACGACGTGGTCGTCAAGCGGCACGACACCGGCCGGATGGTGGAGTACCAGACCTTCGTGGACGGCGGCTACGTGAACACCCACCTCGGCGACGGCTTCATCATCGCCACGCCGACGGGCTCCACCGCCTACGCGCTCAGCTGCGGCGGCCCGATCGTCGAGCCCGGCCTCGATGCCCTCGTGCTCACGCCGATCTGCCCGCACACGCTCAGCGACCGGCCGCTGGTGATCCCCGGCAACCGGGTGGCGGAGGTACGCCTGCACGCGACGCCGTCGCCCAAGTCCCGGCAGGTGGACCGCGCCGAGGTGACCTGCGACGGCGAGCTACTGGGCCGGCTCGGTCCCGGCGGCAGCGTCCGCGTCAGCGCCGCCCGGGAGCGGATCGAGCTGGTCCACCCGGTCGGCTACGACTATTTCGAGATCCTGCGCAGCAAGCTCCTCTGGGGGCGCGACACGCGGGACCACGGCAAGAACCCGCCACGGGGCCCGGCCGGCACGGGCTGACCGCCGCTCCCGATGCTGACCCAGCTGCAGATCCGCGACCTCGCGGTCATCGAGGAAGTCACGCTGGACTTCGGCAGCGGCTTCACCGTGCTCACGGGCGAAACGGGCGCGGGCAAGTCCATCCTCATCGACGCGCTGGCCCTCGCCGTCGGCGAGCGCGGCGACGCGCAGGCGATCCGCGCCGGCGCCAGCCGCCTCGAGGTCCTCGCGACCTTCGAGCCCGGCAGACGGCAGCGCCGCCAGCCGCTGGCTCCAGGACAACGAACTGGCCGACGACGGCGACGGCTGCCTGCTGCGCCGGGTGATCGGCACCGACGGGCGCTCGAAGGCCTGGATCAACGGCCGCCCGGTGCCCGTGCAGACCCTGCGCGAACTGGGCGCAACGCTGGTGGACATCTGCGGCCAGCAGGACTACCAGTCGCTGCGGCACCGGGCCGCCCAGCGGGAGATCCTGGACGACCTGGCCGGTCACGACGCCCTCCTCGGCCGGGTGCGGGAGGCGCCACGCGGCCTGGCTGGCCGGCCGAGGCAGCGCTGGCGCAGCTGGCCAGCGGCCCAGCGCGACCGGGACAGCCGGGTGGAGCTGCTCACGTTCCAGGTGGGCGAGCTGACGGCGCTCCAGCCCCGCGTCGGCGAATACGCCGAGCTCGAGCGCGAGCACACCGCCCTCGCCCACCGCCTGCGCATCGGCGAGGCGCTGGACCGGGCCCTCGCCCGCGCCTACGACGACGAGGACGGGCTCTGCCCAGGCGGCCATCGGCGCCGCCCGCCGGGCACTGGACGACGTGCTGCGCTTCGACCCGGAACTGGAGGCGCCGCTGCGCCTGCTCGCCGAGGCCGAAGCCCAGGTCGGCGAGGCGGCGGACCTGCTGCGCCACCGGCTCGCGGGGCTGGACCCGGACCCGGGCGGGAGGCCGGGATCGCCGACCGGCTCGCGGCCCTGCGGGACAGCTCCCGCAAGCACCGCTGCACGCCGGATGAACTGCCCGGTTTGCTGGAGCGGCTGCAGGCCGAACTCGCCGCGCTGACCGGCGGGGAGATCACCGTCGAGCGGCTGGCCCAGGCGGCGAAGCAGCGGCGCCGTGACCTGGAGGCCCTGGCCGCGACGCTCAGCGCCGGTCGCCAGGCCGCCGCCAGGTCGCTGGGCCGGGTGGTCACCGCGGAACATGGCGACGCTCGGCATGCCCGGCGGCCGTTTCGAAGTGCGCGTCGCGCCGCTCCCGGACGGCAGCATCGCCGCGCACGGCGCGGACGACGTGGAGTTCCTCGTCACGGCCAACGCGGGCCAGCCTCCCGCACCCATGAGCCGGATCGCGTCCGGCGGCGAGCTGTCGCGGCTCAACCTCGCCATCCAGGTGGCCGCCACGGCAAACCGTGGCGCACCGACCCTGGTGTTCGACGAGGTGGACGCGGGTGTCGGCGGCGCCGTGGCCGAGATGGTGGGCAGGCGCCTGCGCGAACTGAGCACTGGCCGGCAGGTGCTGTGCATCACCCATCTGCCCCAGGTGGCCACGCTCGCCGAGCACCAGGCCACGGTGAGCAAGGTGACGCGGGCCGGCCGGACCACCGCCGTCGTGCGCCTGCTGAATCCCGCGGAACGGGTGGAAGAGACGGCGCGGATGCTGGGCGGCGTGACGATCACGGACCAGACGCGCGCCCACGCGGAAGAAATGCTGGCGCAGGGTAGGAGCGGCTTCCGCCGCGACCCCGGATCCCGCAGGAAGAAAAGAAGAGTCGCGCCTGAAGGCGCTCCTACAGGCGCTCCTACGGGACTTTCGGCTTCACGTAGAGCACGAGGCTGTGGTCCACCAGTTCGTAGCCGTTGCGGCTGGCGATCTCGCGCTGGAGCCGCTCGATCTCCTCGTTGGAGAACTCCACCACGCGCCCGGTCTCGATGCACACCATGTGGTCGTGGTGCCGGCCGGAATCGAGTTCGAACACCGAGTGGTCGCTGGCGAAGTTGTGGCGCGTCACCAGCCCCGCCTGCTCGAACTGGGTCAGGACCCGGTAGACGGTGGCCAGGCCCACGTCGTCGCCCGCGTCGGCCAGGCGCCGGTAGATGTCCTCGGCGCTCAGGTGGTGGTGCCCGTGCTCCTGCAGGATCTCCAGGATACGGAGACGGGGCGTCGTGGCCTTCAGGCCGGCCTTGCGTAGATCCTTGGGCTCCATCGTTCCGGTGATCCGCTGATCAGCTATGATTCGCCCCGATTATGGCACCCTCGCTCCTGCAGCGCTGTCTGCGCATCCTCGGCCTGGCGCTGGTCCTGATGGTCCCGGCAGGACTGACGGGGGGCTGCGTGTACCGGCTCGACGTCCAGCAGGGCAACCTGCTGGAGCAGAAGGACATCGAGGCCATCCTGCCGGGCATGACCCGCAACCAGGTGCGCTACCTGCTGGGGACCCCGATCGCGGCCACCCCCTTCCGCACCGACCGCTGGGACTACATGTATTACCTGCGGCCGGGCAAGAGCCGGAAAACCACCCAGCGGTGGATCATCGTCTGGTTCGACGGGGATGCCGTGCGGCAGGTGGAGCGCGACGTGCCTGTCGGCCGGGCCGGTGGCTCGTCCGTTGCGAAGCAGGGCTGAGCTCAGCCATACACCGCGCGGGCACGGGCCACGAAGGCATCCACCAGGCCGCTGCAGGTCAGCTCGAAGGCCGGGCCCAGCAGCAGGTCCCGGGCCGTGCCGGCAAACTGGAAGCGCACCCGCAGGTCGATCCGGCAACCCTCGCGCCAACGGGCCTGGGGCGGAGGGCCCGGCCAGGGGCGTGATGCGCCACTCGCCGTGCAGGCTGCTGAACGGCCCGTCCACGAGCTCCATGGTCACGCGGCGCGGCGGCTCGAGCGTGTTGCGCGTGGTGAAGGTGGACGAGAACGGTCCCTTCGACAGCGAGAGGCTGGCCACCAGCCCGCCGGGCTCCCGGGACAGGACGGAACTGGCCGTGCAGCCGGGCAGGAACTGCGGGTAGGCCTCCACGTCCGCGACGAGCGCGAACAGGGCCTCCGCCGGGTACGGCACGATGGCGCTGCGCTGGACGTCCCGCACTGAGATTGAACCGGCTTTCGTCGCCCCACCGAAGTTGGCAGGATTGTTGCCGAATGAGCGCCAAGAAATCCACCAAAACGGACAAGCAGTCGAAGCCGAAGAAGGCGGACGCGACGCCGCGCCTGATTGCCGAGAACCGCAAGGCGCGCTTCGACTTCTACATCGAGGACCAGGTCGAGGCCGGGCATCGCGCTGCAGGGCTGGGAAGTGAAGAGCATGCGGGAGGCGAAGGCCAACCTGAAGGAGTCCTACGCGATCTTCCGCAACGACGAGGCCTGGCTGATCGGCGCGCACATCACGCCGCTCACCTCCGCCTCCACCCACGTGGAGGCCAACCCCGTGCGCATGCGCAAGCTCCTCCTCCACCGCCGCGAGATCGACCGGCTCCGGGGCGCCGTGGAGCGGGACGGCTACACGCTGGTGCCGCTGGCCATGAACTGGGTGAACGGCCGCGCCAAGGTCACGCTGGGCCTCGCCAAGGGCAAGAACACCCGGGACAAGCGGGATTCCGTCAAGGACCGGGAGTGGCAGCGCCAGAAGGGCCGCGTGCTGCGCCGCGGGTAACCGCGTAGGAGCGCCTTCAGGCGCGACCCGACGCGACCCACTCCCTTGTCTTCCCCACTCCCGGCCCCAATAATGGCCTCACTGGGGGCGACATGGTTTCGACGTGGGTTACAAACCCCTTGGTGCATGCCGAGGTGCAGATCACCTCGTAAATCCATCTGCAAACACTTAGTTGCCAACGACGACAACTACGCTCTCGCTGCTTAAAAACCAGTCTTGAGAGCCTTCTGACTGGCATCGTACCTGTGCGGTCCAGACCCAGGAGTCATCAACCACAGGATCGCGTGCGGGTTCGTCCGGGATCTTCACGTTAAAGCCCATCAACCGGACTGGCTGTCAGTTGTCCCTGTCCGTCGGGTAGCTGCCAGTAAGACAATTGGCGGAATACGCATGTAGATCTGAGGGCAGAGGACTTGCGGACGCGGGTTCGATTCCCGCCGCCTCCACCAAATCACGGGTCCCGGTAAACCAGCCGGGACCCGCCCAGACCGAAGATTACCCACCTCTTGCACAAGCCCTCTCCTGGAACCTCGCTAGGTTCCGAAGCCCCTCCGCCGAACCAACGCACTAGCTCCGAGGGCTGAGCCCAGTAACCAGGCTGCGGCTGGTATTGGCACCACTGCGAGCGCGTCGCCGTCTGTTACGGCCCAAGCGCGGTTTTCCCCGGTTTTCAGTTCGTTGTACTGGGAGCCCGAGTGGAAATTAAACATCCAGACGTCGTTCGCATCCGGCGCATAGGTCGTGCCGGAAAAATAGCCGTAAGCCGCAACGTTTGAAAAGGGGCCGGTGTTTGCGAGGCAGCCGTTGGGCAAATTCAAGTAGCAGCCAGTCCAACCGCCATCACTGTCATAGGCGGCGCTATTGCCCAGGGTCTCGTGGAACAAGTGGGCCATTTCGCTGGTTGAGACATCCACATTCCAGCCGCAGTCGGTACCCGCAAAGCTTTGGCCGGTACAGCCCGGCAAATCCGTATCTACCACCGTCGGCAGTCGCCAATTGTCTACGCCAAGGTGACTGGCTGCGTTTAGCGACGCGAGCCACCCAAGCGACGCTAACCAAGTCATTCGCCCGTCTTCGGTATAGCCGGTAGTCCTGGCGTAGTCGGCATCGGCTAGCCAGGTAATACCCAGAGCGTCGTCGTAGTACCCCTGATAGTCGGTGCCGCCTGGCGTCAGCGGCCCACGACCCAGTAGCGCGCCCTGCGCGCTAAGCGTGGCAAGGCAAAGCATCAGGATGGCTATGGATCGGAACACTGTCGCCCCCGGTCCGTCAGCCGGGCGATCGTCGCCACCTCCACCCCATCGCACCAAGGCAAGCCGTGCCCAGTAGCCAGAAGGTGGCGGGGATGGGAACGACGGCAATGCTGGTGACCCGGGCAGCCGCGACCGCAGTCGATCTCCAATCGCCGGGATCCGGACTCGAGCGGTCGTAGATTGAATAATCGATCATCCCAAAGCCCCAGGGCGGATAAGGCCATGATGGCGTGACCAGCGCATCGGAGGACAACGCGGACGCACCAAAGTTTATGAGAATGAGACCGAAACTCGGGCGAAGCGGTGCATCTTCGAACGTGCTGGCAATCCAGAGGTCTGAATACCCGTCGTCGGGATTGCCATTGTCATTCAGTACAAGAACCGAATTGTCGGCAAACGGCTGAAACGTGTTGTTCCCAATCGACAGGCTGATAGTTGTGATGGCTCCCCGATACTCGCCAGCTATCGGATCCGGATTGATATCAGGCGTTTCGCTATCGTAGGTGAATGTCAGCACCCAGGGCGTGGCGTCATCCGGTTGGGGAAAAGGCAGGAGGCCGTTGGGATCGTCATACTGGTTCTGTACGCCGACCACGACGACGCTGACGGGCGCCGCGTAGGCAGGCACACAGGCGACGAGCAGCGAGATCGCCAGAAATCGCACCATGAAACTCCCCCGTCGTTGTCATCGGCCTGGGCTGTAACGGCCCACGCCTTTCTGGACTGAGTATCGCCGGAAGGTCCCGCCATTTCATCCCCCGGTCGGGCGAATTCGGACCGATATGTCAAACCGAGCACCCAAGGCCCCGCCATCCTCTGATCCTCACACCTCCGGATAAGTCGCGGGGGTACGGATGGGGTATCGCAATGGGGGTGATGGCGTTCACGCTGGAAATAGCGACATGAAACGCCGCGATGTTATTCCCGCCACCCCAACCGCTGGAATGCCCGCCGGAAGGTGGATTTCTTCGCGTCCGGTACCGGCGTTTGACGTAATTCCGCCGGGTTCCCTCCTGCGAAGGGTGCGGACGCCCGCCGGGCCGTGGATACTAGGCGCCAGAACGAAGCGCACTGCCACAGTCCTGACCCGGGGGATAACCCATGAACAACAAAGCAGCCCTGACCGCCGCTGTTGCCGCCATTGCGGGGGGTGCCTCCGCAATGGCCGATGCCGCCACCTACACGGCCACCCTGACGCAGGTCCTCATCTACAACAACAGCGCGGTCAATGGCTTCGCGCAGAACATTTCCTCCTCGACCGCGACCTGGTCCTACGACGACGTGACCAACCTGGTGACCCAGACCGGCGGCACCTACAACGTCAGGACTACCACCGCTCCCACCAGCACCCTGTTTCGCATCCTGACCACGGGCCTGGTCATCGGTAACGGCGGGGTGGCGAGCGCGGCCACCTACAGCTGCGTCGAGGGCAACTTCGGCGGCAACGTGGGCGCGAGTATCTGCGGCAACTACGCGTTCGGCGCCAACTTCTTCGACGAGTCCGCCACGACCTGGGGTCCCGGCACGGCGGCCTCCCGCACGCTCGGTGGCGATGACGTGGCGAACGGCCCGCAAGAGACCGTTGCGACCTACGACGGCATGAACACCGTCAGCTTCAACGGCACGACGCTGGTCATCACCAACAAGACCTGTACCAGCAGCTGCGGCACGCTGCCTGCCGGCTATTTCAACAAAGGCCAGCAGTGGACGTTTGCCACAGTCCCGGTCCCTGCGGCGGCCTGGCTCTTCGGTTCCGCCGTGGGCCTGCTGGGCGGGCTGGGCGAAGACGCGCCACCTAGCCGCCTCGCCCTCGCCCTGACCCGCCCCATGCACGAACCCCGCATCCTCCTCGAGGAAGGCCACCAGCGCCTGATCAAGGCCCGGCACGGCTACGTCCTCTACAACCGGAACGGCACGGTGATCGGCCGTTCGATCGAGATGTACGGCGAGTACTTCGAGACAGCAAGACCGGCAGGGATACAAGTTCGGCCACGAGGTTCAACGGTTCAGCGGCCACCACCGGGTCGCCTTCGGCCCGGTGGATCAATTCGCGAAGGGCGAGATAGTCGGTGTTCCATCCGGTGAGAGCGCGGTCCGGCCGGGGATCAGCCTAGCCGATAATTCGATCGGACTTTGCTTTGACGTAATGGCGACCCGCATGCATCCCACGTCCGAACCACCCGTCGACGAAAACGGGTTGACCGCAGCGGTATCGGTACGTTTGGAGCCCGACGGGAAATAGTCGACCATATCTGCCACCTCAGGAATCGGCTCTGTGCATACGAATCTGCCGCAGCAAGCCCACCGTAAAGTCCGCAATAACCCACCACCTCGTCCCGGTTTCCAGGAGGCCCGATGGAAGTCCAGGAGTCGATCCCTACGAATCAAGACGGACTGATATCCGTTTCACGATCATGAGTTCATGAGTGACCCCCGCTTCGTAAACGCATACCCCGGGCGGGGTATCGCGGCAGCTGGCCAGGACTATCACTGGCATTGGCGAGTTCATATCGGGCTCCGGACCGCCCAGAACGCCGCCCGGCTGCCGGGTGACTTCGTGGAATGTCGGCGTCGATGCGACGGCTTCCTCAGCAGCAGCATCATGCAACTTCTCGACTGGGACACTTTGGGCAAACAGTTCTACCTACTCGACACCTTCCGCGGAGTCGACGCCCGATATCTGACTAACGACGAGGTTCAGGCGGGCGCTGCACTGAAAAACGAGGAGCAAATCTCGAATGGCTTCTACACAGTTGGATCGGAACTTGTCCGGAAGAACTTTTCGGAGTGGCGGAACGTGCAGATCATAGAAGGGACAATTCCCGAGACGCTCCCCCAGGTAGGTGCGGAACGCATCGCTTACCTACACATAGATTTGAACTGCGTCAGCCCCGAGATTGCCGCAATAACCTACTTCTGGGACCGCTTGGTCGTTGGTGCGTTGGTACTGCTCGACGATTACGCGTCTTTCGGGTACCGACACCAGAAGCTCGCATTTGACGACTGGGCGCACCGGGTCGGGGTGCCGATAGCCTCTCTACCAACCGGCCAAGGCCTTTTGATCAAGACTTAGATCCCGGCTCAACCGAACCCACCTCGAGCCAGTCTCCCAGGAGTCGAATATGCAGTGCGGAGTATGCGGAGGCCTTAGCTTCACCAATCAGGATGTCCTGTGGAAAGCGCTTATCGACGAATGGCAACTCTCACCCGCCGAAGCCAAATACATCAATCGGCAACAGGGGGAGACCTGCGATTCGTGCGGCTGCAACCTTCGATCCATCGCTCTCGCGAACGCGCTACGCGCCCACTTCCAGACGCAGTCCTTGTTGCCTCTCCTGGTAACGTCGGCTCTCGCGAAGAAGGTTTATCTTGGAAATCAACGAGGCCGGCATGCTCAGTTCATACCTTCAGTACTTCGGACGATATGTATTTGCGGCCTACCCGGCGGTTGATATCCACGCACTCCCTTACGACGATGGCTCGTTCGACGTTGTAGTCCATTCGGACACTCTTGAGCATGTCCGGAACCCGGTGCATGCATTGACTGAATGTCGACGGGGTACTGAAGCCGAACGGCGGCCTTTGTTGCACGGTGCCAATTGTTGTTGGGCGACAGTCCCGGAGCAGGAGTGGGTTGCCGAACAGTTACCACGGGGACGCGCAACTCCGGTCCGACGACTACGTCGTGCACACCGAGTTTGGCGCTGATGCCTGGACGTATTTCATGGATGCGGGTTTTACGGATGTTTCAATCCACGCCTTCGGATACCCGGCGGCGACGGCCGTCCTGGCTAGGACTGGCTGGGGGTGCCGCTCGAACCCAGGTAATGGAAGCCACCCACGTGGCCATGCCGTCCGGCACATCACGGAGATGATTCCGCCGAGGCCCGGGGGTCACGCGACCCGAGCATCGATGCGCCGGGCGTGAACACCCGCCCTACCCCATGGCGAGTAGTGGCACACTAGCCAGCGCAAGGGAGAACGCTCTTGGACTTCATACTGACCCGCGACAATGCCTTTCCGGCTGACCTGTGTGACGAGTTCATCAGCCGGTTCGAGGCCCACCCCGTCAAGCGCCCCGGCGCCACGGGTTCGGGCGTCGATCCCGCGAAGAAGTTCAGCCGGGACCTGGACATCGACCAGGTGCCCGCCTTCCGGGAGTGCGGGCAGAAGCTCGTGAACCTGCTGCTCGGCTATTTCGCCGAGTATTTCGTCAAATACCCGTTCTTCGGCAGCGTCAGCCCGGTCCTGCTGAACCAGCAGTCGGGGGACAAGACCACCATCACGATGGACAACCGCAGCATCGTGACGCCCGACCTCATGAAGATGATAGTCCCCAACTACTTCCACCTGGGCCCGCTGACCATGCTCCGGTACACGGCACAGGAAGGCGGCTATCCGCACTGGCACGCGGAGATTTTTCCCGAGCCCAGTGCCGAGGCCATGTTCCGGGCGCTGTTCTTCGTCGTTTACCTGAACGATGTGGAAACCGGCGGCGAGACGGAGTTCTAATTCTACGACAGGAAGGTCGCGCCCCGCAAAGGCGGGCTGTTGATTGCCCCGGCCGGCTTCACCCACACCCACCGGGGCACCATCACCCCGATCCCGCGAGCAAGTACATCGTGTCGTCCTGGCTGATATTCAACCGGGCCGGGAAAGCCGGCCCTCCGGCACCGTGAACTGCCTGACAGGCAGCCAGGCGGAAGTTCTGCCGGCCGTTGTGGAAGACCCGTCGTGAAGTCCGCACGACGTCCCCGCCCTGCCCCGTCTGCCAGGGCGCCCCGGTACCGCTCGGTGCCGTGGACTTCAACAAGAACTGCGAGGAAGCCCGCGGCCGGCGCCTGCCGCCGGCGGGCCGGCTCGTGAAGTACGTGATCTGCCGGGCCTGCGGCTTCGCCTGGGCACCCGAGTTCGCCGCGTGGACGCCCGCGGACTTCGAGCGGGAGATCTACAACGCGGGCTATGGCGACGTGGACCCGGATCATGTGGAGCTGCGGCCCCGGACGAATGCGGAAACCCTGCTGGGCACCTTCCCGGAACCGCACCGGCCGGTCCGGCACCTGGACTACGGCGGCGGCGCGGGCCGGCTCGGCGAGCTGCTGCGGGCGGCGGGCTGGGACTCCACGTCCTGCGACCCGTTCTTCAGCGGCCCGGCTCACGTCGAGCCCGAGGGCCGCTACCCGCTCATCACCTGCTTCGAGGTCTTCGAGCACGTGCCGGACCCGGCGCAACTGGCAGAGCGGCTCGACGGGCTGCTCGCACCGACGGCCTGATCCTGGCGAGCACGCTGGTGTCCGACGGCCAGGTGCTGCCCGGCCGCCCGCTGACCTGGTGGTACGCCGCGCCCCGCAACGGGCACGTCAGCCTCTTCTCGGCGCGCAGCCTCGGCCTGCTGGCGGCCCGGCAGGGCTGGGCCACCGCCAGTTTCTCCGCCGACATCCACCTGTTCTGGCGGGGCGACTTTCCCGCCTGGGCCCGGCACCTGCTGAAGGCGCGCTGATGGCGATGTCGCCGACCGAGGCGAGGAACGCGCTGCAGGCGGCCATCGCGCAGCACCAGGCCGGGCGCCTGGCGGAGGCCGAGGCGCTGTACCGGCGGATCCTCGCCGGCTACCCGCGGCACCCGGACGTGCTGCACTTCCTGGGCCTGCTGGCCCACCAGCGCGGGCAGCACGATGACGCCGTGGCGCTGATGGACCAGGCGCTGCGCGAAGCGCCCGCGTGCACGCGCCCTGCTACTCGAACCGGGGCAATGCCCTCCTCGCCCTGGGCCGCCTCGACGAGGCGGTCGCCAGTTTCCGGCAGGCGCTGGCCATCGACCGCAACCTCGCCGAGGCCCATCTCAACCTGGGCAACGCGCTCCAGCGGCAGGGCCTGGCCGACGAGGCCATCGCGAGCTACCGCCGCGCGCTGCGCCTCAAGCCCCAGTCCGCCGAGGCCCACTACAACCTGGGCCGCGTGTACGAGGCCCAGGGCAAGCTCGAGGACGCCGGCCGCAGCTACCGGCGGGCCGTCGCGCTCCGTCCCGACTACGCCGAGGCGCACTTCAACCTCGGCAACGTGCTGCAGGCCGCGGGCCAGGCGGCGGAGGCGCTGGCCAGCTACCAGCGCACGGTGGCCCTGAAGCCGGACCACGCGGAGGTCCACAACAACCTGGGCGCCCAGTTCGAAAGCGCGGGCCGGCTGGACGAGGCCATGGCCAGCTACCGGCGCGCGCTCGCCCTCCGGCCGGAGTTCCCGGAGGCCCACAACAACCTCGGCAACGTGCTGCTGGCCGCGGGCCGCCCGGACGAGGCCATCGCCAGCTACCAGGCCGCCATCCGCAGCAGGCCGGACTACGCGGAGGCCCACAACAACCTGGGCAACGCGCTGCAGGCCGCGGGCCGGCTCGACGAGGCGGTGCGCTGCCACGACCGGGCGCTCGCCCTCAAGCCGGACTTCGCGGACGCCCGCTGGAACAAGTCCTTCGCGCTGCTGCTGCAGGGGCGATTTCACCGCGGGCTGGCCGCTGTTCGAGTCGCGCTGGGAACTGCTGCGCCAGCACCCGGACCTGCCGGCGTTCGACAGGCCGCTGTGGCTCGGCGACGCGCCGCTCGCCGGCCGCACGCTGCTCGTGCACCACGAGCAGGGACTCGGCGACACGCTGCAGATGTTGCGCTACGTGCCGCTGCTCGCCGCCCAGGGCGCGCGCGTCCTGGTCCAGGTGCCGATGGCGCTCGCGGCGCTCGCCGCAACGGTCCCCGGCGTGGCGTCGGTGGTCCTCACGGGCGACCCGCCTGCCCGCCCATGACCTGCACTGCCCGTGCATGTCCCTGCCGCTCGCCTGCCGGACGACGCTCGCCACCATCCCGGCCGAGGTCCCGTACCTGTTCGTCCCCGAGCGCCGTTCGCGCCGCCTGGAGCGAGCGGCTGGGCGGCGATGGCGGCGCGGCCGCGCGATCGGGCTCGCCTGGTCGGGCTCGACCGCCCACCGGAACGACCGGCAGCGCAGCCTGCCCCTCGGCGCGCTGCTGCCGCTCCTCGACGCGCCGGCGGAATTTCATTCCCTGCAGAAGGAGTACCGGCCGGGAGACAGGGAGCTGCTCGCCGCGGACGGCCGGCTGCGCGACTGGTCGGCCAGCCTCGACACCCTCGCCGACACCGCGGGACTGATCGCGCAGCTGGACCTGGTGATCGCGGTGGACACGGCGGTGGCGCACCTGGCCGGCGCGCTCGGCAAGCCCGTGTGGCTGCTGCTGCCCGCGGCGCCGGACTACCGCTGGCTGCTCGGGCGCACCGACAGCCCCTGGTACCCGACGATGCGGCTGTTCCGGCAGCCGGCGTCTGGCGACTGGGCGCCGGTGCTCGACGCCATCGCCGCTACACTACCGACACTTCCGGATTGGCCCACTTCGACAGGTTGCACGACATGACATTCATCGAGCAGTTCGAGCGCGAGTGGGCGCCCCGGCTGGGGCCCCGCCGGGACACCTTTCGCGCCACCTTCGACTACCTCGCCCGCCGGCGACCTGCGGGGCACCTGATCGTCGAGACCGGTTGTGCCCGGCAGGCCGACAACTGGGAGGGCGACGGGCAGAGCACCTGCATGTTCGACCGCTTCGCCGAGGCCCACGGCGGGGACGTCTACACGGTGGACATCAGTCCCGCGGCCTGCGACTACGCCCGGTCCATCGTCGGCCCGCGCACGCGGGTGTTCAGCGAGGACAGCGTGCCGTTCCTCAAGCGCGTGGGCGGGGAGCTGCGCGCCGCCGGCCGGCAGATCGACCTGCTCTACCTGGATTCCTTCGACTGGGACCCGGCCAACCCGGTGCCCAGCGCCCTGCACCACCTGAAGGAACTCTGCGCCATCGCCCCCGCGCTGACGCCCGGCACGCTGGTCGTCGTGGACGATTCCTTCCACGCCCTGCGGGGCTTTCCCACCGGTCAAACCTACACGCTGCTCGAGGACCAGGGCATCGCCGGCAAGGCCCTCTTCGTGGCCCAGTACTTCCAGCAGATCGGCGTGCCGCTGGCCTTCGACGGCTACCAGTGCGGCTGGGTGCTCGAACTAGGCCGCGCCGGACTGGTCGGTGACGCAGTCGAGCCGCACGCTGAGCGCGTTGGCGCCGGCGAGGTGATTGAAGAGCCCGGGCGTCAGGAAGTAGCGGGCCGGCTGGTAGAGCTTGTCGATCTCGCCGATGCACGGGAACCGGTCCTGGAGCTGGTCGTTCCGCACGAAGAACGCGTTTGACCCCGTCACGTTGCAGGCCACCAGGGAGTAGTTTCGGCGCTGCGAACAGGTCGCACAGGCTCTGCAGGGACGAACCGAACCAGTCGCTGCCGTCCCACACGTACTGGGGTGAATAGGGAATCCGCCAGCGGGTCGGCGGGGGAAACTTGGCGTTGTATTCGATCACCACCACCCGGGCGTCCAGCGCCGTGAGCCGCTCGAACACGTAGTAGTCATTGCCGTCGATGTCGATGCTCAGCAGGTCCACCTCCCGCCCGCTGAAGCCCGCCGCCGCCACCAGGTCGTTGATGGCCTCCGCCGTGACCATCCGCTCCTGGAAGTGCAGGTCGCCCCGCGCCATGACGCCGGCGAAGGCGCGCCGGATGAACTCGGCATTTCGCGGCGCTGCCCTCGATCCAGGCCCCGCGCCAGCCCTGCTTCAGCCAGAACAGGGAGTTGTTCTGCATGCCGTCGCCCACGCCGATCTCGAAGAAGGTGCGGTCCCCGAAGCCGATGCGCCGGAAGATCTCGTGGACGATGCCGTCCTCGTCGTTCTGCGCATAGCCCCTGTGCCCCCAGAGCACGGGCAGCCGGGCGACTTGCGGCGCTCGATCTCGCGGAAGTCCTGCCACCAGGCCAGGTACTGGGCGACGAGCTGCTGCTGGGCGAACTGCAGCGCGAGCTGCCGGTACTCCGGACTCGTCGTTCATTGCGCCTGCTCCAGTTTGCCGCTCGACGGCTGGCCCACACCGTGTCGAACCCCGGTATGCAGCGGAACTCGCCGTACACCGGGCATGCCTCGCTGTCGCAGCAGTAGATGTCGCAGCTGCCCTTCACGATGGTGAACCGGAAGTGCGGGTCCTCGTGGCGATACAGGGCGTACTTGCTCCACTCGATCGAGCGATCCAGCACGATCACCTCGGTGTCGGTGGCGCCGCAGAGCACCGACAGGCCATTCTGGCAGGTGACGAGCAGCCCCGCCTTCGCGATGGTGAAGTAGGTCTGGTCCAGGCTGAGCCGGTTGGTGAGGTCCACGCAGCCGCGCAGTCCCTCGCTGGTCTTCGCCATCTGGTCCCAGGGGGAATGCACGGTCTTGCCGATGACCGCCACCGACCGCCCCGCGCCGCGTCAGCGCATCGGCCAGCCGCTGCCAGTTCGCCAGCGGCCAGCTCCGGCTGGGCCAGGTCATGGACGTGTTCAGCACCACGTCGAAGCGCCCGGCGGCGTCCGCTTCGGCGGGGAAGTACTCCAGCCGCTTTTCCCGGAAGCTCAGCTGCCCGAGGCCGGCGGGGATGCTCATGAAATCAAAGGTATCCATGAGGTGATACGGCAGCTTGCCGGTATCGAAGAGGGTCAGGACCTCGCCGTACAGGGCCCGGGCCGCGGTGTCGGTGATGGCATGCACCCGGTCCACGTAGGGACAGCGCGCGAAGAGGTCCGGCTGGTGGGTGAAGAGCACGACTTCCGTGACGTGCGGATGCTGGCGGCGGAGCTTGCGCAGGACCGGGATGGCGCACAGGCAATCACCGATGCCGGCGCACTGGAGGACGATCGGGACGGTCTGGCCGGCGGCAGTCACGCGCACACCGCAAGCCCGGCTCAGGCCTGGCTCGCCGCCTGGGCCATCGCCTCCCGGTACTCCTCGATGGCGCGGGCATAGCCCTTCTCGAAATCGAAGGGCTTGAGCTGCAGCCGCGGGAAGCCGGCGCGGCTCACCAGGGAGCTCACCAGCTCCCGGGCATAGGGGTAGAGCGTTTCCGGCGCCCTGGTCTGCAGGACGACGTGCTGCTCATCGGCGCCGTAGCCCACGAGCTCGAACAGCCCGCCCTGCTCCACCTCGATCAGGAACAGCGTCTTGTCGCCCGCCATGGCCTGCACGGTCACCCGGACCACCACGCCGAAGACCTCGCCCAGCTTCGCGCTCGCCTCGGCGCTCAGGCTGTAGGTGCTCGACACGTCGAACTGGAGGGCCGGCTGCTCGTGGCCGAACAGGATGCCCGGCACCCCGGGGGCCTCGAAGGACACGCCCTTGACGTACAGCTGCAGCAGGTTGCATTGCCGGGCCGGGACCTGGCCATGACCCTGGCCCGCACCGCTGGATTCATTCGTCGCCATTCACGCGCCACTCCGTTGCCACAGGCTGAATTAGTATGGGCCCTGCCGGAGCAGGAGCCGGAAAGAGCGGGAATTATAGCCCCGCGCTCCGGCCCCGGACCGGGAACCCTGTCATAACCACCCGCGGTCGAGGCGCAAGGCAAGTGACTGAAGAATCCGCAGGGCACGCAGCCGGCCGGATCGAGGCCCTCACCCGGGCCATCGCGGCGGAGCCTGCCCGGGCCGAGCTGCCGTTCGAACTGGGCACGGCACTGCTTCACGCCGGCGATCCCGCCGGCGCGGCGCGCGCCTGGGCCGAGGCGGCGCGCCTGCGGCCCGGCTGGATGGCGCCCCTGGCCAACCGGGGCATCGCGCTTCAGCAGCTCCAGCGCCATGCCGAGGCCGAACTGGCCCTCAGGGACGCGCTGCGCCTCAAGCCGGACAGCGAACCCGTGCTCACCGCGCTGGCCGCGACGCTGCACGTGCTGGGCCGGCACCGGGAAGCGGCCGAGACGGCCGAGCAGGCCGCCGCGCTGGCGCCCGGGCGTCCCGAGCCCTGGATCAATCTCGGGCTGGCGCTGCACGCCCTCGGCAGGCTCGGCGACGCGGAGGCGGCCTACCGGCGCGCCATCGGCGCCGTCCCGGACGCGCCCGCGGCGGCCGCGATGGCCGTCTACAACCTGGGCCACGTCCTCAACGACCAGTGGCGGCGCGCAGAGGCGCTGGCCCACTTCCGGCGGGCGGCGGCACTCGACCCGGACTACCAGCCGGCGCGCCAGGCCCTGCTGTTCAACCTGCTCTACGAGCCCGCGGAAACGGAGGAGACGCTCTACGCCGCGCACGTCGACTGGGCGCGGGACCTCACGCGACGGCTGTCCGCCACGCTGCCGCCGCCGCCGCCAGTGGACGCCGCCATCGGGTCCCGGCGGCTCCGCGTCGGCTACGTCTCCCCCGATTTCCGCACGCACTCCTGCGCCTGGTTCCTGCAGCCGCTGTTCGCGGCCCACGACCGGAACATCGTCGAGGTCTTCGCCTACGCCAGCGTCGCAGCGCCCGATCCCATGACGGACTGGTTCCGGGCGCACACGGAGCACTGGCGGGACATCCGCGACCTGGGCGAGCTGGGCGACCTGGCCATCGCCACGCGGATCCGGGCCGACGGCATCGACGTGCTGGTGGATCTCGCCGGTCACACCCGGGGGCAGCCCCTCGGCGTCTTCGCCCTGCAGCCGGCGCCGGTCCAGGTGGCCTGGCTCGGCTATCCCGCCACGTCGGGGCTGGCCCGCATCGGCTACCGCCTGACCGACGCGGAGGCCGACCCGCCCGGCGCGGCCGACCGCCTGCACACCGAACGGCTGATCCGGCTGCCCGGCGGCCTGCACTGTTACCAGGCGCCCGCCGACGCGCCGGACGTGGCGAGCCTGCCCGCCCTGCGTGCTCACCAGGGCCGCGTGACCTTCGGCTCCTTCAACAACCTCAGCAAGGTCAATCCGGACGTCGTGGCCGCGTGGGCGGCGATCCTCCGGGCGCTGCCGGACGCGAGGCTGGTGCTGAAGGGCCAGCTGCTCAGCCACGATGCGGCGCGCAACGCCGTCGCCGCCGCCTTTGCCGCCGCGGGCATCGGGCCGGAGCGCGTCGAGCTGCGCGCCTGGCTGCCCCGCACCGGCAATCCCCTGACGGCCTACCAGGACATCGACATCGCCCTCGACACCTTTCCGTACAACGGCACCACCACGACCCTCGAGGCGTTGTGGATGGGGGTGCCGGTGGTCACGCTCCGGGGCGCGCGCCACAGCGCGCGCGTCGGCGCCTCGATTCTCACCCACCTGGGGCGGCCCGAATGGATCGCGGCGGATGTGGCGGGCTACCAGCGGACCGCGCTCGCGCTCGCGGCCGACCTGCCGGCGCTGGCAGAAGAGCGGCGGTCGCTGCGCGCGGCACTGCGCGCAGTCGAGCCTCTGCGACGCCGCGGGCTTCGCGCGGAAGCTGGAAGCGACCTACCGTGAACTGCTGCGGGCCCACGTCGCGGCCGGCGCGGGGGAACCTAGCGCACCGGTTTCACCACCAGCCGCAACCTGAGTCCGGATTCCTGGAAGATGTCGCCGGCGGCGTCGTTGGCCAGGGCCAGCACCAGCGTCGCCCCGTCCCAGTCGAAGTCGCTGATGCGGAAGCCGGCCAGGGTTTTCGGCGGACCTGCCACCTCGTCGTCTGCCAGGCCGCCCTCGTCGATGCCGTTGGGACCGAAGCGGTAGTTGCCGCAAAGGTTCGCGTTCATGAAGGCCGCACCGAAGGCGCCCTCGACGCACTCGGAGGACTTCATGGCCAGCTGGCCGCCCGCGGTGGCCCGCATGTCCTCCACCTTGTGCGCGATCCGGGTGAGCTGGTTCGGCAAGGCGTACTCGGCAACCCAGGTGCCGGACGCGAGCAGCACCCCGGCACCGGGATCGAAGCTGAAGGTGGCCCGGGAGTCGACCCGGAGCTTCACCTCGCCCGCGTTCGTCGTCGCCGTGACGCTCTCCAGCACCAGTTCCACGGCGCGGGCCGGCGCCCCGGCCAGCAGCCCGGCCAGCAGCCAGACGAGCGCCGGCAGGACGGCCAGCGGCGCGATCAGGGGCGCAGCCATGCCGGGTCCCCCGCCACCCGCTCCGCGAGCGTGCCGGCCGCCCGGCGCAGGGCGGGCCAGGCCGCCAGCAGCCGGGCGAAGCGCTGCACGTCCCGGCGCAGGGCGTCGATCGCCGGCGCGCCCGTGAGCGTTGCGTATTCCAGCGGGACGTCGGCCGGGTGGGCCAGGCGCCGGTCGAGGCGCTCCCGGATGACGCGCAGGCTGTCGTGCCACCAGGCCGGGTAGCCCGTGCGGCCGCCGGCGGCCGCCACCACCAGGGACCGGTGATGGGCGAGATACGCCTGCCAGGCGCCCTGCACCAGTCCGGCAAAGCGCGCCGGCTCACCCGCCGCGTGCGCCAGGTGCGCGCCCATGGCGGCCAGCCGCGCGTCGGCGCCCTCCGCCGCTGCCGGCGGCGCCGCGATCCCGAGCAACCCGAGCAGGAACGCATTGCCCGGGAAACGCGCGCAGGGGTCCAGGTAGTCGTCGGTCGCAGTACCGTGCGCTCGCCGTCCGGCCGGTGGCGCACGGCCAGCGGCAGGTGCGCGACCACGGTGTCGGGCAGTGAGCAGTGCAGCAGCTTCTGCCACACCTGGTCCTCGCCCCGGCCCACGGGGAAGTACGGCGGCAGGGGCAGCGTGTGGTCCACGGCGTGACAGAAGGTCATGAAGTAGACGCCCTGGGAGAGGATCGGGAACTCCGGCCGGCGCAGCACCTCGCGGCTGGGCGAGAGCGGCGTCGGGCGCGCGAGCACGCGCTGCTCGGTGTCGCCGCCGGAGAGCAGGCTGTAGAAGCCGAGGCAATCCGAGGCGCAGTCGCCCGCGATGCCGAGCGCCGACGCGGCGATGCGCACCGGGCGGTCCTGGATGGCGGCGGCCAGCGGCCCGGCGCCCCGCAGGCTGGCGGGCCCGGCCAGCCGCGCCACGATGCTGGCCACGGTGTGACCGACGAAGGACTCGTGCAGCGCCAGCGCGTCCGGGTCGGTGCTGACCGGCACCCGGGCCTCGGTCTCCGCCACGGAGTCGAAGAAGTGCGTGTGCATGGGCACGTCCTCGGCGTTGATCCACAGGGCGAGCGCGTGCGGGGGCGGCACCTCGAAGGCGGCGATGATGTCGTCGTCCGCCGAGAGCACCCGGCGCCCCGGGGTGATGAGGCTCAGCAGGTTCCGGCTGCCGCCGATGCCCACCCGCGGCGGCGGGCAGCCGCTGACGGCAAAATCGGCCAGGTCCGGCTCCGCGCCGGCCAGGCGGGCCAGCTCCCGCGCAATCGACGTCCGGTCCTCCGGCGCCGCGAAGCGCAGGCGGATGCCGAGCTCGGCCTCGAGCGCCCGCGCCGCGTCGCGCTGGGCTTGCGCGCGACCCGCCTCCGGACTGTCGTCGATGACGGTGATGCGCAGCTCGCGGCCATGGTGCCGGGCGAACGCCACCCACGAGGCCACCGAGCGGCGCAGGAGCGCGGGCGTGCCGCAGGTGAGGATGCCGAGATCGGCGATCGGCGGCAGGGTTTCCGGCCGGGCCAGGGCGGCGCAATTCGCCAGCACCCGCCCATCGCTGTCCGCGGACCCACCGGCAAGTGGCGTGACGGCCAACGCGCGCCTCACGTGAAGGCGGGGCCGTGCGCCCAGGACACCAGCGTGTGCCGGGTGCCCCGCGTGACGGGCTCGACCTTGTGCAGCAGGTAGGAGGGAAAGATGGCCATGGTGCCCTGGGCCAGGCGCAGGGGTTCGCCCTGGTCCATGAAGCACAGGTTGCCGCCCTCGTAGTCCTCGGGAGCCGTGAGGAACGTGACGATGCTGAGCTTGCGCGTCGAGAAGATCCCCGCGCCGATATCCACGTGCCAGTCGAAGTAGCCCGAGGGGTCGTATTCGAGCACGTCCACGCTCATCTGGCCGTCAAGCTGGAAGCGGAACGTGTCGCGGTTGGCCCTGCCCACGATGTTACCGACCCGCTCGAAGACCCACATGGTGCTCCGGGTCGGGGGGAATGGACTTGATCCGCGTCCGGCGCAAGCCGTAGTCCACCCGGCTGATCGACTTGTCGACCAGCGTCGGCTGTCGCGCAACTCGACCGCGGCCTCGGCAGCCGGCAACGGCAGCTCGATCAGCCAGCGGCATTCCTCCGCCGACAGCACGTTGGGAAACTGGGCCACCGTGGTGAGGTATTCGTTGTACATAACTGCCATGCCGGCCTGGTTCCCGTGCCTGTCCGCAGCGTGCCGAAGGATACCTTACCCGCACGCGGCTACCCCTATAATCACGTCGCATTGCACAGGAAACCGCTGCCCCGCACATGTTCGGCAATCTCCGCCTCGTCGCGACCGACAAGCTCAGTGAGTACCGCGCGAACACCGACCTCTTCCTCCAGCTGGGCAACGAGGCCTTCGCGGCCGCCATCCGTGCCGGCATTCCGTCGCCGGCGGCCAGCCCCTACCGGAACCCCTGGCTGCTCTATCACGCCTGGCGGCAGCCGCGCATCCAGGTGGATGAGCGCACGGCCCTGCTCATCCGCGACCTGATGGCCGGCCGGGCGGCCGGCGACGAGCACGCGCCCATCGCGCAGAAGATCCGCGAGCTGGGCTGGTGCGACGACCACCTGCCCGTGGACCTGGACGAGCTGGTGAAGCGCACGGGCGACTACTTCCTCGCCATCCAGAATGAGTACGAGCTCCGCCGCTTCCTGGACCGCGTGCGCGACCAGCGGCCCCGGGTGGTCGTCGAGATCGGCACGGCCCGGGGCGGCATGCTGTTCTGCTTCTGCCAGCTGGCGGCCCGGGACGCGACGCTGGTCAGCATCGACCTGCCCGGCGCCCCCAACTGCGGCGGTCAGACGGCCACGGAGCGGGAGGTGTTCGCCACCTTCGGCCCGCCCTCCCAGCGCCTGCATTTCATTCCGGCGGATTCGCACCTGCCGGCCACCCGGGAGCAGCTGGTGAAGATCCTGGCCGGGCGGCCGATCGACCTGCTGTTCATCGACGGCGATCACTCCTACGAGGGGTGCCTGGCCGACTTCGCGATGTACCGTGACCTGGTCGCTCCCGACGGGCTGATCGTCTTCCACGACATCTGCATGTTCCCGGACGAGTGGCAGGGGGCTGGCGTGGGTGTCGCCTGGCAGGAGATCAAGGCCCGCTACGGCGGCGAGGAGATCATCGATCCGGCAGGCGTTTCGAACCGGGAGCTCAAGCCCGGCCAGCACTGGCGCTGGGGCATCGGCATCCTCGAGGCACGCCGCCTCACGGCCGCGCCGTGAGCGTGGAGCAGATCAACCCGGCGCTGACGGTGGAGGCCCAGTTCCTCGGGCCCGCCAGCGTGCGACGGCGACGTGCGCAGGACCCGCTTCGTGCTGCGTGACGAGCCGGACGTGGCGGCCTGGCTGCTGACCATCATCGACTTCATCCTCTTCCGGCAGGGCAAGCTCGCGGATGAACGGCGCATCGCCGCGCCACCGGGCGGGGACGCCCTGCAACGGCTGATCGCGGGGGCCGTGGTGCTGGCCGACCGGCGGCCGGACGGCGGGCTGGCGCTCAAGCTGAATCCCGGCATCGAAGTGCGCCTGAATCTCATCACGCGCCTGCCCGGCCTGCCGGCGCGAACCGCGGTGCTCCCCCTGGCCGGCGAGCCGGAGCTGGCCCGGTGGCTGGTGAGCCGGGCCCGCGACGCGGCGCCTGCCGCCACGCTTCCCGCTGACACGCCGGCGCCCCTGGCCGACGCGCTGCGCCGGCACGGGATCCTCGTGACCGAACTGCCGCCGCCGGAGGCGTGCTTCCCGGACCCCGGGCTGCCCGCGGACCGGGGCGCCGACCTGGCGACGGCGGCGCGCGTCGTGACCCAGGCGGCCGGCGCAGGCCGTGCCCGCGGCGGTCCGCGAGCTCATCGGCCGGCACACGCCGCGGCTGCCGCCCGCTGCCGGATTGTTATGGGCGGAGGATGCCGGCAGCGGGCTCGTCGTCCCCGTGCTCGCGGACGGCAACGCGCCGGCGGCGATGGCCGGCTTCCGCGGCGCGCAGGCGGACGCCCGGGCCGCCGCGTGGGACCGGCAGCTGGTGGCGGAGCGCGCCCGGCTGCGCGACCACCGCTACGCCGTGCTCCGGGAGATCGTCGCGCCGGCCCCGCGCGCGCGACTGCGCCGCTACGTGCGCCAGCTGGTCGAGCGCGGTTACTTCCCGGCGCTGGGCGACGGCCAGGTCGAGCTGCGCTCGGCCCTGCACAACGAGCCGACCATCGCGTCCCTGCACCGGGGCCTGGCCCGCATCGTGAGCAGCCTCTGCGGCGAGACGGTGCAGGCGTCCTACTGCTACCTCAGCTGCTACGAGGCCGGCGCCGTGCTCCACCGGCACAAGGACCGGCCCCAGTGCAACTACAACCTGTCGCTGGTCCTCGACATGCAGGGCCCGGCGGGCGAACCCGAGCCCTGGCCCATCTACCTGGAACTCGACGGGCGGCCCGAGCCCGTGCGGCTCCAGGTGGGCGACGGCCTTGCCTATTCAGGCACCGATCTCTGGCACTGGCGGGAGGCGCTGCCCGCGGGCCAGCGCGCCATCGTCTGCTTCTTCCACTTCGTGCCGGGCGACTTCGCCGGGTCGCTGGACTAATCCCCGCCGGACGGCACCGCTAGGGAAAGACCGCGGCGTGCTGCTCGGCCGGCAGGCCCAGGGCGTGGAGCGCGGCGCCGACCTCGGCCTGCACCGCCGCCTTGCTGCGCACGCCGTTGGTGGGCGCATCGGGACGCAAGGCGTTCTCGTGGGGCAGCGTGAGGCCCGCGCGCGGCGCGAGCCCGAGGAACCCGGTGATCGTCGCGCAGGCCTGCGCAGAATCCCGCGCCGTGCAGATATCGATGACCAGCAGCGTCCCCGGACGGCCGGCGAAATGCGCCGCCACCTTCCCGTGGTAGTCCAGCCGGCATTCCACCCAGCGGCGGAGCGCGAGCGCCGGGTCGGCCTCGTACTCCTGCCGCATCGGCCCGGTGGCCCCGATGCGGCGCCGCTGTTCCACGTGGCGGATCCTGCTCACCAGCCAGTCATCAAGCGGGCGCGTCGTGACGATGAACCGGCTGCCGGGAAAGGTCCGGTCGAGCAGCGCGTAGTCGTGCTGGTCGCCGTCGCTGAAGCACTGGTAGTCCCGGTACAGGGGGTCCGTGACCGGGATGTGGCTGTAGTAGCCGTGGAAGGACTTCAGGCCCAGCTCCGTGAACAGCCGGTGCATGGACGACGTGCCGGTCTTGTTGAAGCCGATGCAGAAGACCTTGTTGATGGTCGCGCTACCGGGTTGCCGTCATATTGAGGGAGATGGGCACGCCGAGGACCTGCATGCTGCTGGTGTCCGTGAACAGGTCGAAGGCGGCCACGCGCTGAATGCCGGTGAAGCCCGCCGCCTGCAGGGCGCTGCCGAGGTAATGCTCGTCGAAGCCAACGAGGTGGTAGTCGTAGGAGTCGGCGTGCGCCCCGAAGATCATCCACATGAGCTTCAGTCGCCCCTCGGGGGACATCCCCGGCGTGAGGTAGAGGTGGCACAGGCGCTCCAGGTCGGGGACGCTGACCGAGAGCCTGCCGCCCGGCTGGAGCACGCGGCACCACTCCTTGAGCACCAGGGGCACGTCCTCCCTGAAGTCGAAGTGCTCGAGCACGTGGCTGGCGTAGACCTCCGCGAACGTGCCGTCCGGAAAGCGGGAGAGGTCGGCGGCATCGCCCAGGTGATGCACGCCGTCGCGGGGCACGGCGTCGAGGATCTCCCAGCCGTCGCGTTGCTCCCAGCCGCCGATGTGCAGCCGGCGGGCAGGTTTTTCTGCTTCATGCATCGGGACGGGATGACATAAGGGCGCCGGGTGCGGGACGGGTACGGGGTCGCGATTGGCCGCATTAAAGTTGGCTACAATGCCCGTGTCAAACCGGACCCCGAACTGAAGCCGCGCAATGACTGGCGAATCCCCGGAGCAGGCCAACCGTGACGCGGCGACAGAGGAAGCCAACCTCGCGCTGAAGGATGCCGAGTGGGCGGAACGCACCGGCCTGCCCGAGCGGGCCATCGCCGCCTACCGGAAAGTGGTCGCGCTCTTCCCCGCCGTCTGGGAGGTGCACAACAACCTGGCCAATCTCCTGCTGGATCTCGGCCGGCCCGCGGAGGCGCTGCAGGCGGCCCAGTCCGCCCTGGCCGTCCGGCCCGACGAGCCGCTGGTCAACGCCAACGTGGGACGGGCCCTCCTGGGGCTCAACAGGCCCGAGGAGGCGGTGCCGTACCTGCGCTCGGCGCTGCAGCGGCAACCCGGGATGCACCCCCTGCGGGACATGCTGGCGCGGACGCTCCTCGAGACCGGCAGGCCCGACGACGGCGCCGCCGTCTTCCGGGAGGTCGAGGCGCAGGCCACCGGCGATTTCCAGCTGCTGGCGATGATGGCCAGGTTCTACCACCGGGCCAAGCGCGGCGGCGATGCCGAGCGCTGCCTCCTGCGCATGCGGCAGCTCGACCCGAGCCATGCGCCCACCTACTCGGAACTGGCCCAGCTGTACATCGACTACGCCCAGTACAGCAAGGCCAGCGAGGTCTCGCGGGACGGGCTCCGGCTGGACCCGGATTCGACCGTCTTCTGGAACACGCTCGCCAACTGCCAGTCGAGCATCGGCCTGGTGGACGAGGCGCTCGTGTCCTATCGCAAGGTCCTGGAGCTGGCGCCGAACACCCCGCCGTCCCACTCCAACCTGCTGCTGACCATGCATTACGTCAGCGGGCTGGATCCGGCCGAGATCTTCGAGGAGCACAAGCGCTTCGGTCGCGTCCACACCCCGCCGGCGCTCGCCACGCGCGACTTTCCCAACACACCGGAACCGGCCCGCCGGCTCCGCATCGGCTACGTGTCGCCGGACATCCGCCAGCACTCGGTCGCCTTCTTCCTCGAGCCGCTGCTCGACCACCGGGACCGGGACCGCTTCGAGGTGTACGGCTACGGCGCCGTGAAGACGCCGGACGAAGTCACCCAGCGGCTCCGGGGCAAGTTCGACCAGTACCGCAACGTGTTCGACATGACGATGCCGCAC
Source organism: uncultured Gammaproteobacteria bacterium (assembly GCA_963790015.1). Lineage (GTDB taxonomy): Bacteria > Pseudomonadota > Gammaproteobacteria > Steroidobacterales > SHZI01. The sequence goes on along the minus strand of CAWBMW010000028.1, from coordinate 45,772 downwards.
ATGGCGCAGACCATCAAGGCGGACCGGATCGACATCCTCATCGACCTGGCGGGCCACGCCGGCTCCCTCCACGCCCCGGTCCTCGGCTACAAGCCGGCCCCGGTGCAGGTCACCTACCTGGGCTACCCGGACACCACCGGCATCGAGGCGGTGGACTACCGGATCACGGACTGGACCGCCGACCCGGCCGGCGCGGAAGCCACCCACACCGAGCAGCTGGTCCGGCTTCCCGACGGCTTCCTGTGCTTCCGCCCGCCCGAGGACCTGCCGGCGATCGGCGCGCCACCGCGGGCCGCCAACGGCTGGGTGACCTTCGGCTCCTTCAACCGGGAGTTCAAGGTGTCACGGCAGGTCCTGGACCTCTGGTGCCGGATCCTGCTGGCCGTGCCCGGCTCCCGCATGGTCATGAAGTCCGTCGCGGGCAGCGATCCCGCGACCCGCGAGTACCAGCTCGGCGAGTTCGAGCGGCGCGGCGTGGACCGCAGCCGGGTGCAGCTGGTGGGCTTCATCGGCAGCCAGAAGGAGCACCTGGCCATGTACCGGGACATCGACATCGCGCTCGACACCTTCCCCTATCACGGCACCACCACGACGCTGGATGCCCTGCTGATGGGCGTGCCGGTGGTCACCCTGGCGGGCTACAACCACGCCAGCCGGGTCGGCGCCAGCCTGCTCGGCCAGGTCGGCATCCCCGAGCTCATCGCGCGCACCGGGGACGAGTACGTGGCGAAGGCCATCGAGCTGGCCGGCGACCCCGGGCGCGTCGCGGCCCTGCACGGCGCGCTGCGCGGGAAGCTCCTGGCGAGCACGCTGTGCGACGGCCCGGGCTTCGCCCGGAAGTTCGAGTTCGCACTGCGCGGCATGTGGCTCAACTGGTGCCGGTCCCGGGGCGTCGCCCTGACGCCGGCGGAGTCGGCCCAGGCTGCCTTCGAATTCCCGACGCCCGGCGCGCCAGGCCCGCTAGAGCGCCCGCTGCACCTGGTCGATGAGGCCCTGCACGTGGGCCTTGCCGGCAGCATTGTCGGCCGGCACGAGCTCGTCGTGCAGGCATTGCAGCAGCTCCAGCGCCAGCCGTGCGTTCCCCGCCGCGAAGTACTGCCCGGCTCGCGCGATGAGGTCCTCGCCCAGCCGGCCGCGGAGTTCCGGGTGATGGGCTGATCTTCACGGGCCGGTCGAAGGTGCGCCCGCGGCCCGTGCTGCGGAAGTTCCAGGCCTCGTCCATGATCTCCAGCTTCAGGTCGAACTTGTTCACGGCGGGGCTCAGCAGCTGCACGAAGCTGGTCTGGTCCATGAACAGCAGCTCCCGGCGGAGCTCCGGGTCGTCGATGTGGCCGGTCACCGCGGTCTTCGGCGGCACGTCCAGGTTGCCCAGTTCGAAATTCTCCCGCGTCAGGTTCTCCCAGGCCTCCAGCAGCGCCAGCACGCCGGGTGACTTCCGGAACAGGATGAAGCCCACGTTGAACATGGGCAGGCCCGTGAGCTGGGCGCACCGGCTCACGTCCGGCTGGCACACGGCCATGCCGATGTCGATCTCGTCCAGCTTGCGGAACAGCACCGGGAATTCCGGGCTCAGCACGCGGGTGTCCGTGTCCAGGTGCAGCGTGTAGTCGTAGGGGGAGTTGCGGAGGGCACGGATCCGGTCGAGCTGGCCCTCGGCCCACAGGCTCCGGTAGCGACGGCGGGTCTCCAGGGGAATCACGTCGCTGAAGCAGGGGCTGCGGGCGAAAGGCAGATCCGGCAGGTCCGTGCACAGCGTGATGGGGAGGTCCGCCATGAAATCCCGCGCGCTGTGGGCGGAAAGGAACCCCTCCGCCACGTAGTGGGGCCGGCGGGTCGCCACGTAGACCATGCCGATGTTCTGGTTGTTCATGTTGCCAATGTCGTCCGGCGGGCGTCCTGCAGGCCGAGCCGCTGCAGGAGCCCCGCGTCGAGAAGCGCCGCAAACCCGGCGAGCTGCGCCGGGTCCACGGCCTCCAGTGTCGTGAATTCCCGCTCCATCTCCCGGGTGATGGGGGCGCCCAGCAGTTCGTAGATCTCTTCCGTGCCCTGGGGGTGCAGGTAGCCCTCGGGCAGGCGCAGTCCCGGGCGCCGCTCGAGGCCCAGGCTGGCCGCCATCCGCTGCAGCCAGGGCTCCGGGTCCCGGCGGAGCGCGTCCGTGTCCACGATGACACTGCGCGCGCCGAGCTCCCCGAGCCAGGCCCGGTGCCGCTCGTTCCAGACCGCCGCCGCCTCGGCGGGGCTCACGCCGTGGGGCAGGAAGTCCGGCGCCTGGCGCTGGATCCGCACGCAGCTGGCGTACCAGAGGCCGGGATCCCGCACCGCGAGTGCCACGCCGAAGGCCTGCGTGCGCTGCTGCTCCGCCGCCGCCCGGAACAGCGGGCTGGCCATGACCCGCGCCCAGTCGGCGGGGTGATCGCGGACGAAGTTACGGATGCCGTCCCGGAAGCGCGGGTCCACGTAGTCGTCGATCGAGAGCGTGTCCCGGTCGCGAAAGACCGGGCCGTGCTTCCAGCCGAGCAGCATGGTGGCGGTGTGCACGTCGGCGAAATTCTGCCGGAGCATCCACGTGAGCAGGTTGCTGCCGGAGCGCATCAGCCCTGCTATCCGGATCAGGTTCACTCCGGGAGCAGGTCGAAGGCGATGCAGAGCCGCTCTTCGTCGGAGCGGAAGGGGATGGTGCGGTGGTACAGCGACGAGGGGAACAGCGCCAGCTGGCCAGGCTTCGGCTCGTGCACCAGGACGGGCGGCGGACGGTCGGACTGCGGCGGGTAGTTGCCACTCTCCAGGCCGAACTCGATGGCGCCCTCGCCCTTCGGCGACGCGGTCGGCATCTGCAGGTAGAGGCAGCCGCTCATCCAGCCGTAGGGGTGGTTGTGGTAGTACTGGTGGCCACCCGTCAGGAGCCGCACGAACCAGCCGTGGAGGCGCACCCGGGCGGGCCAGCGCGCGGCCAGCGCCATGCCGGCCGGGGCGAGCTGCGCCCGGTAGCGCAGCAGCTCCTCCTTCAGGTCCTCCTGCAGCTGCGCCAGTACGCTGACGTTGTGGTTGAAGAGGTTGCCGCCGGTCTGGAAGCCCCGCTTGGTGGTCACGCCGCGAGGCTCCCACAGCGCATCCAGCCTCCCCGCTTCGCGGATCAGCTCCTGCAGGAAGGCCGCGTCCCCGGGCGCGGTGTAGCGCTCCACGACGCGCACGTGGGTCAGCGGCTCGGGGCAGAACGGGTGGGGATCCGGCCGCCCGGCGTGATAGGACGCGTACGCGCTCACGGATGCCGAGTGGAGGTTGGTCGCCTCCTCCGCCGCGTGGGACTCCAGCCAGGCGAAGAAATCGGACTGCCGGCCCAGCGCCAGCTCGCACTCGAGCGCCAGCGCCCGGGCATAGGGATTGCTGGACGCCCGGAAACTGGCGAGCGCCTCCTCGATGCGCCCCTGCGCCTTGTGGATGATCCCCAGGTTCTCGTTCACGTCGGCGTTGCCCGGTTCGAGGGCCAGGGCACGGCGGTAGCTCGCCAGGGCGTCGTCGACCCGGACCAGGTCCCGCAGGCAATTGCCCAGGAACAGGTGCGCGGCAGCCGAGCCCGGCGCCAGGTCCGCCGCGGCGGCCAGGAACTCGAGCGCGTCCGCGGGCCGGCGCGCGGCGTACAGCAGGTTGCCGAGGCTCATCAGGCCGCGCACGTGGCGCGGATCCCGCTGGAGGGCTTCCCGATAGATGGCCTCCGCCGCCTCGAGCCGGCCCTGGGCGTGCACGGCGTTGCCCAGATTCACCCGGGCCTCCGCGCTGTCCGGCTGCAGGGCCACGGCGGCCTGGAGCTGGATCTCGGCCTTGTCGGGCCGGTTGAGCGTGATCAGCATGGCGCCCAGGTCGTTGCGGGCGGCGAAGTTGTCGGGGGCCAGCTGCACCGCCTGTTCCAGCGACGCGGCGCCCGGACCGAGGCGGCCCGTCTGGGCCTGGACCAGGGCCAGCACGTGCAGCGCCGGGACGCAGACCTCGTCCTGCCGGAGCAGGTCCTGGCAGGCCGCCTCCGCCTCCGCGAGGCGGCCGGCGGCGAGATGTGCCCGGGCCGTGTCGAGGGTCTGTGCGGGTGCCGGCATGGCGTCAGTCCTCTGCTCTAAAAGGGTAGCGTAACCGGGTTCACGGGGACGGTCCCTGACCGGCGTCAAGCCGGCGGAAGCCGCGTGTAGTCCGGCACCTGGCTGCCGTAGCTCCCCTGCCGGAGCAGGTACAGGTGGCCGTGGGGGTGCAGGGCCCGGTAGAGGTCCTCGAGCTCCCGCTGCACGACGTCCCGGGTGGCCTGGGGCACGGCCTGCGGGACGCGCGCGTAGATCTCCGCGAGCGGCGTCACCCCGTCCATGCGGCGAAACAGCTCCCGATTGACCGGCGTGCCCGTCACCGTCACCGTGCCACTGCGGCCCGTGAGCGTGAGGGTCCGGCCGGGCGTCAGCCCGTCCGCGATCTCCGCGTGCTTGCCGTGCATGGCGCCCAGCAGGACCAGCGTGTTCGCCTCGTCGGCCAGGGTCGCCACCCGGTTCAGGCCGGCATGGCCCAGGTAGAACTCGTGGGCGGACAGGTCGCCGCCCATCTGCTCGGCGATGGCCTGGCGGCGCGGCAGGTCCAGGGACGCCAGCCAGGCCCGCTGGTCCGCCTGGCTGGCCGTGGGCGCGAGCAGGTTCAGCGGCTCGTAGGCCGCCGCCCGGTCGACGAACCCGAGCAGGTCCAGCCCGGCCGACCCGGCCAGCCGGTAGAGCTCCGGAACGTCGAAGCAGCGGTCCTGGCTGTGCAGCAGGAGGTCGTAGAGGCCCGCATCGCCGAAGCCGTCCGCGGCGATCTCCCGCCGCCACTTGTCGAGTTCGCGGATGAAGCTGTTGCTGGCGGGCAGGGCGGCGAGCAGCTGCCGCGTGAGACGCACCTTCTCGCCGATGCCGGCGTCCGCGGGCAGGTAGGTCCGGAGCAGTGCCTGCATGTCGTACACGGACCGGCGCCCGTACCGGCCGTAGAGCATGAGCAGGATCACGCCGTCGTCCCGGAGCGCGCCGGTGAGGATCCCGAGGCCCGCCTCCGTGGACGCCAGGTGATGCAGCACGCCGGTGCAGCTCACGTAGTCGAAGGCCCCGAGGCCGAGCGCCGGGAGGTTCAGGATGGAGTCGTTGACCCAGCGGATGTTGGTGAGCCCGCGGATGGCCGCGCGCTCCCGGGCCACGGCCAGGGACGCGGCGGAGACGTCCAGGTAGACCACCTCGGCGGCGAAATTTCGGAGCTGCTCGGCAAGATAGATCGTGCTGTCACCGGTGCCGCCGCCCGCCACGAGCGCCCGGAAGCCCGCGCGGAAATCCCGGGCCCCGTTGAAGCAGTGGTGATTGAGGACGATCAGGTTGTCGCCCACCTTGTGGATCAGCCGGGAGCGCTCCAGCCCCGGGTCCCGGGGCGGGATACGGCAGCGCCTCGTACTGCTCCCGGACCGACTGGAGGGAGGACGTGCTCAGAGCGACGCCAGTTCCTCGGCCGTGCCGGCCCGGACACCGACGACGGTGCCCTGGAAGCGCAGGGTCATGCCCGCGAGCGGGTGGTCGCCATCGACCGTCACCGAGTCGGCGCCGAGGGCGGTGATGAAGTAATTCTGGGATGCGCCGCTGGGATCACTCCGGGTCACGACCCCGCCAACGACCAGTTGGGAGGGTTCCGACCAGCTGGCCAGCGGGAGGACCTCCACCAGGCCGGGCTGCCGGTCGCCGAAGCCCCGCTCCGGGGTGATCGTGAGATCGAAGCGGTCCCCGGCAGCCTTGCCGGCCAGGTGTCGCTCCAGTTCGGGGAGGATGCCGGCGGCGCCGTGCACGTATTCCAGCGGCATGCCCTCGGGGGAACGGTCGAGCTCCCGGCCCGTCTCGTTGGTCAGGGTGAACTGGATGCTGACGACGCAATTCTCGGCGATGCGCATGGGGAATTTCCGCTTCTTCTGGTGGTTCTGTGGCCCGGTTATTCTCGGGGCCGGGGCACGGCCGGTCAATTGCGGCCGGCCCGGGCTGTGACGTCCGTCAGGTGCCCAGCCTGCCGAGCGCGACCCGCGCATCGTCGGCGAAGTCCGCCTGGTCGCCGCCCTTCTCGAGCGCCAGCATCAGGTGCTGCCGGGCGCTCACCGGGTTGCCCGCTGCCGCGTAGGCCTTCCCCAGGTGGTACTGCAGCAGCGCGTTGTTCGCCTCCGCCGCCACGGCACGCTCCAGGGTGCGCACCGCGTTCGGGAAATCGTCGTTGCGGAAATAGGCCCACCCGAGGGTGTCCAGCAGGAGGGGATCGCCGGTGCTGGCGAGGGACTTGGCCAGCTCCAGGGCCCGGGCCAGGCTCGCCTTGTCCCCGCCCTGCTCCAGCAGCAGCGCCGCCAGGTTGTTGACCATCATCGTGTTGCCCGGGTTCGCGGCCACCGCCTTCTCGTAGACCCCGGTGGCGTCAGCGCGCCGGCCCTGCCGTTCGTAGGCGCTGCCCAGGAAGATGGCGAGGGTCGGGTTCCCCGGGCTCGCCTGCCAGCCGCGCTGGAGGGCGGCCAGCTGTTCCCGGGAGTCCGTGGGCGCCAGCGCCGCCAGGGCGACGTAGGCCCGCACGTCGGCCGGCGCCTGCGCGATCGCCTGCTCGTGCACCGCCCGGGCCGCCTTCAGGTCCCCCTGCCGCGCGTAGGCCTTGCCCAGCAGCAGGCTCGCTTCCAGGTTCTCCGGCGGGTAGGCCTTGAGAACGTCGATGGCCTCGGCGCCACGGCCCGTCTCGAGGAGGATGTTGGTCAGGCCTTCCAGGGCCTGGGCCTGGGCCGGATCCTTCTCGAGGACAGCCCGGTACCGGGCCAGCGCCTCGGCGTTCGAGCCCTTGGCCTGGAGCACCTGGCCGAGCTGCTGCTCGCCGAGGGCGCCGCCCGCCCCGCTCTCGAGGCCGCGCTTCGCCTCCGCTTCCGCGGCCGCGAGCTCCCGCTGGGCGAGCAGGCTCTGCACGAGGGCGGCCGACGCCTCGGCGTCGTCGGGCTTGATGGCCACGAAGGCGCGCAGGATCTCGGCGGCCGCCGCGGCGTCACCCTCGTCGGAGAGCAGCACCGCCAGTTCCTTGGCCGCCGCCGCGTTGCCGGGGTCCTGGTCCAGCAGGGTCCGGTAGGTGTCCTTGGCCACGACCAGGTCGCCGCTGCCCACGTAGGAGCGGGCCAGCAGCAGGGCGGCCTCGGAGGACTTTTCCCGGCGCAGCACCGTGCGCAGGTCGGCGATGGCGGCGTCGTACTGGCGGTCCAGGAACGAGAAGGTGGCCCGGCTCAGCAGGGCCTCCGCGTTGTCGGGGGCCGCCGTCAGGATCGCGTCGATGTCCGCGCGGGCCTGCTTGATGTTGCCGTCCACGGTGTGCTGGGCCACGACCCGGTTGCGGGCCTCGAGGCCTTCCGGCGTGGTGCCCGGCCACGTCTCGACCACCTGGCGATAGGTCGCCATGGCCTCCGCCGGACGCTTGGTGGCCCGGTACAGGTCGCCCAGGGCCAGCTTCAGCTCGGCGCTGTCCGGGTACTTGGCGACGGCGTCCTTCAACAACTGCTCGGCGCCGGCCGGGTCCCCGTTGCGGAGCAGCCGGGTGGCGAGGCGCACCTTCGTGCGCTGGTTCCCGGGATCGGACGCCACGAGCGCCCGGAGCGCGCGCTCCTCATCGTCCCGGCGGCCGGTGCCGCTGTAGAAGTCGAGGAGCTGGTAGCGGTACTTGGTCTCGTCCGGGAACTGCTCGATGAGCGCCAGCAGGCCCGCCTCGTAGGCCGCCTGGTCGCCGCTGCTCCGGAGCAGGGTGAGGCGGAAGTCCCGCAGCACGACCGCGTCGTTGCCCTGGGTCTTCGTCAGGCCGTCGTCCACGATGGCCAGCGCACCGGCGTTGTCGCCCCGGACGACCAGCAGGCCCGCCTTCGCGGTGATGGCATCCACGTAGGCCGGGTTGATGGCGAGGGCAGCGTCGATTTCGGCGGCCGCGCCGGGCAGGTCGTCCCGGAGGTACAGCACCTTGGCCAACAGGAGGTGCACGTCGGCCCGGTCGGGGGCCAGCTTGCGCGCGGCCTCGGCCTGGGCCGCCGCCTCCTCCACCTCGCCGGAGGAGAAGTAGAGATCGCCCAGGCGCAGGCGGGCTTCGATCAGGTTCGGGTCCGACTCCACCGCCATCGTGAGCTGGCTGAAGGCCTCCGGGAACTTGGCGTCCCGCCAGGCCAGCTTGGCCAGGATGAAGTGGGCCTGGGCGTTCTTCGGCTGGATCTGGACGGCGTTCTTGGCCTCGACGGCGGCCTTCTTGAAGTCCTCGGCGGCCAGGAAGGCCTCGGCCTTCTCGAGGTGCCCCGCCACCTTGTCTTCCGGGGAACTGCAGGCCGCGAGCAGGGCCAGCAGGGGGGCGAACAGCAGGGTGGCCAGCAGGACGGTCAGGGGGCGCGAGTCAGGCCTCATGGAGCGGCTCCGGAAAGCAGGGGAATCCGGGATTGTACCGGCCCCCGGCCAATGCCCCGCCAGGGCACAAAAGAAAAGCCCCGCCGGAGCGGGGCTTTCCCAGAGCAGGGGCCGAGCGGACTCAGCCCGAGTTCATCAGCACGTTAACGTCAGGCCTTGGCCCGCCGGCGAGCGACGCCGAGGATACCCAGGGCCGAACCGAACAGCCACACGGCCGCAGGTACCGGCACAGTCGCCAACGTCCACTGCTGGCCGTTGTTGAACGTCGTGGTGCCGTTGCAGACCGTGGAGTTACAGGTCGCGTTGCGCAGGACCAGCGACGTGCCGACCCAGCTGACCGTCGCCATGCTGTTCAGCGAGGCGATGGCCTGCTGCGCACCAGCAGCCACGTCGTCACCACCGATCGTGCGGGAAACGGCAGTGCCGGGACCCCACGTGGTGGTCGACTCGTTGACGAAGTTGGCGCCGAACACGTAGTTGCCGCAGATGCTGGCGCCCACGTTGCCGCCGAAGTTGCCCTCGGTGCAGCTGTAGGTGGAAGCACTGGCGGCCCCGCCGTTGCCCATCACCAGGCCGGTGATGAAGACCCGGTACAGGGTGCTGGTGGGCGCCGTGGTGACGCGCTGGTTGACCGTGCCACCGGTCTGCGGTCAGCAGGTTCGTCACGTCGTCATAGGAGAAAGTGGCCGTGGACGACGAGATGTTGCTCGGCGAACCCGCCGTGCCGTTGTTGCTGTAGACCAGAATCGAGGTCAGCGAGGCGGTGTAGGTGGCGGCATCGGCCACGCTGACACCACCGAGACCGGCGGCGACGGCGATAGCCAAGGCGCTCTTTTGCTTGTGATCCATTAAGAATGTCCTCCAGAGGTTTTGTTTCTAAGAGCTCTTATTAACGCTTTTAAACGCTTCTGGAAGGTAGTAGCCCGGCCATCTCCCCCCTCTCCACTGTTCTTCTCGATCGTCGTGCTGGAGAGCAAGACCCGAAACTTTGCGTCCCCGGTTCACACCGGGTTTGCCCGTTCCTTCTGAGCCCGAACTATACGGAAAGTTAATGCTCTGGCAATGGGCCGCTTTACATAAGGGTGAGCGGCGTTGCCCCATTGCAGAAAGTTCTTGAGCCGAAAAAGAAAGAGGGCCACCGAAGTGGCCCTCTTCCGCAACGCTCTCAACGCCGTCGCCGGACTCCGGATCAGCTCCGGTTCTTCCGGCGCCGGGCCAGGCCCAGCAGGCCCAGCACGCCCAGGACCAGTCCGTCGGCCGAGCTGCTGCCGCCGCTGCGCGGCGTGCCGCTGCTGAAGGCATCCGAGATCCGGGTGCCCGGCCCCGCCGGTCCCACCGACAGGACCGTCGTCACCACTGTCCCACTGGTGGACGCGCTGGTGTGCCGGACCGCGACCATCTGGCCGTCGGTGACCGACGCCTTCGACGTTGGTGAAGGCGCCGCCGTCGATGGAGTACTCGCCCGGGCCCGTCACCAGGATGGGCGCCGGGGAGTTGATCCCCGTGATCTCCACCGGCTCCGACACGATCACGGTGTCCCTGGCGACGTTCTCCTGGTCCACGAACTGGAACTGGTCCGGCGTGGAGTCCGGCTGCACCTCGGCCGTCGTCACCGTGAAGTCGGCCTCGACGCCACCGATGGTCAGGGTCGCGGTGGTGGCCGTGAGGGGCGCTGCGGAGCTGGTCTGGCGCACCGTGACGGTCTGGTTGTTGTTGATGGTGCCCGCCGTGCTGGTGTAGGCCCCGCCGTTGATGGCGTACTCGCCGCCCGTGACCGAGATGGGCGTGGCCGTGTTGATGCCGGTGATGGTGGCCGGCGCGGACACGATGGCCGCACCCAGCGCCACACCCGTCTGCGGGGCGAAGCTGAAGGCATCGGGGTCGGTGTCGGCCGGCACCGTGGTGCTGGTGAAGGTGTCGGTGATGTCGTTGATGTTCAGCGTCGTGTTGGTGCCCGTGGCCGGGGTGGCGGCACTGGTGTGGCCGGACGCAGACCGTCTCGCCGTTGCTGATGGTGCCAGGATCGGCGGTGTAGGTGTCCGTGCAGCCGACGGAGTACTCGCCACCCGCCACCGAGATCGGGGCGGTGCCGGGGGCGCTGATGTTCGCCACGGTGACGGCGTCGGAGGTCGTGAGCGTGCTCAACGCCACGCCGTTCTGGTCGGCAAAGCCGAAGGGATCGGGGCCGGTGATCACCGTCACCTGGGGAGCTGGCGTTGAAGGTCCACTGCTGGCCATTGTTGAACGACGTGGTGCCGTTGCAGACGCGTGGAGTTGCAGGTCGCGTTGCGCAGGACCAGCGACGTGCCCACCAAGCTGATGGTCGCCATGTTGTTCAGCGAGGCGATGCTCTGCTGGGCACCGGCCGCCGCGTCGTCACCACCGAGGGTGCGGGAAAAGGCCGTGCCGGGCCCCCACGTGGTGGTCGAGTTGCTGGCGAAGTTGGCGCCGAAGGTGTAGTTGCCGCAGATGCTGGCGCCCACGTTGCCGCCGAAGTTGCCCTCGGTGCAGCTGTAGGTGGTGGCGCTGGCGGCCGCGCTGTTGCCCATCACCAGGCCGGTGATGAAGACCCGGTACAGGGTGCTGGTGGGCGCCGTGGTGACGCGCTGGTTGAGCGTGCCACCGGTCTGGGTCAGCAGGCTCGTCACGTCGTCATACGTCAAGGTGGCCGTGGACGAGCGTGACGTTGCTCGGTGAACCCGCCGTGCCGTTGTTGCTATAGACCAGCAACGAGGTCAGCGTGGCGTCGTAGGTGACGGCGTCCGCCGTTCCCGAGACTCCGCCGACTGCCGCGGCCACCGCGATGGCCAGTGCGCTCTTTCCTTGCGTGTTCATGATCGGGTAGTCCTCCCCATTGAAGCTGATACAAAGCAGGCGTGCAGGTTGCCCCCTGGCTGCGCCCACTGCCGCCCCCCATGGCAGCTGTGCCGCGACATTAACTGTGTTGTCCCGTCGCTGGCAAGGTGTCGGTCAGGTTTTGAGAAAGGCAGCCACCGCGTCACTCCAGGCTTCCGGCTGCTCGTCGATGATGTCGATGGTGCCGCCGGCGAGCTCGGTGTACGCGAACTGCGGGCCAGCGTTCCCGCGCCCGCTGGGACAGGTAGTAGATGGCATCGCCGGTGTTCGCGAGGATCAGGCAGGGCTGCGTGAGCCGGTCGATGGCCTCCTCGTGACGATAGGTCATGACCGCGTCGTGGGCATACCACACGGTGCGTCCCGCCAGCAGCCCGTGGATGAAGTTGGCGTGGAACGCCTCCAGGTCGGTCCATGCCGGCTGGGCGTTGAAGCGGAAACCCCAGAGCTCCTGGATGTGGCTGCCGTCCCAGCGCAGGTTCCACTCCTTCTCCCGGGCCAGCATGGCGCGCCACTGGCCGCGCTCCTCGTCGGTCATGGGCACCGGCCCGTTGAGGATCACCTTGTCCACCCGGGCCGGGAACTGCAGCGCCGCCTCCGTGACCACCACGGCGCCGGTGTGATGGCCGAGGACGCTCGCCCGCGGGATCCGCAGCTGGTCCAGGACGGCCGGCACGATGTGGGCGTAGTCCGGCATCGCCGGCGGGGCATCGGGCGTATCCGAGCCGCCGAAGCCCGGCAGGTCGATGGCGATGGCCCGGATGCCCCGGCGCGCCAGGGGCTGCAGCACCCGGGCGAACTGCACGCTGTCGGTGGGCGACTGGTGGACGAGGACCAGGGGCCGGCCCTCCCCGCACTGGCTGTAGTGGACCTGGCCCCAGCGGCCGTCGGCATAGCCCTTGTGGATCTTCGTCTGGCTGGTCATCGGTTCGTCCATTCCCCGGGAGGGGTCGCAGTCTCGCACAGCGGGCAGCCCACCTGAATCCGGCCCGGGCCGTCCGGGCGAACTGCTCTATATATGTATGTGGCCGCGTTCGCCGGGAGACTGACCCCATGACCATGCCCCTGACCCCGCCCGCCCGGGCCGGCCTGCTCGCCCTGGCCCTCGCCACCACCGGCAGCCTGGCGACCGCCGCCCCCGCGTCGGAATGGCCGGCCGGGGATGGCATGGACCTGGCCGTGACCACGGACTACCTGCCGACGCTCGGCACGGCCGTGGCCGCCGCCGGCCTGGGGGATATCCTGGCGGGACCGGGTCCGTTCACGTTGTTTGCGCCCACCGAGGCCGCCTTCGCCCGGCTGCCGCCGGGCGTCCTCGCCGAGCTGCTCTTGCCGCAGAACCGGGCCCGGCTGCGGGCGCTGGTGCTCCATCACGTGGTAGCCGGCAACCTCCCCGCTGCAGGCCTCGGCGGCGGCGCCCGCCTCCAGACCCTGGACGGCGGAACGCTCGAGGTGACGTCGACCGCCGGCGGACTCGCCGTGAACGGCGCCCGGATCCGGAGTGTCGACGTGGGCACCCGGAACGGCGTGATTCACGTCATCGACCAGGTGCTGATCCCGCCGGGCTGATCCTTCTAGGGCGCCACGGCGCGGGCCGGGAAATCCTCCATCGCCAGCGCCACCGCCCGCGCCACCGAGGCCGCATCCAGCTTCTGCCGGTCGACCTTGCCGGTGACGGTGCCGTACCAGATTTCCTGGTTCTTCCCGGCGTCCGCGATGTGGATCACGAGCCGCCCCTCCTGGTAGCTCTCGACGCTCGGCGTGCCCATGTTCACCGAGCCACCCACGTTGCCACCCCAGCTGCCCATCCCGATGCCGATGCGGACCGGGCTCGACCGGAGCTTGTCCTCCGCGGCGGTCTCGTAGTCGATGCGCAGGTCCGGGTTGGTCTCATCCTCCCGGAAGCCGCGCCGTTGCATTTCCGCGCGGATGGCGTCGCGAATGTTCACGTCCAGGAGGCGCAGGGGCGCGTCCTCCTCGGTACCGGCGGTCGGGCTCAGGCTGAAGGTGGCGAAGCGGGTGAGGTCCACGCCCGGGGCGGCCTGGGATTCGTGTCGCGGTGGCGTCGGCGTGGTGCAGCCCGCCAGAAAAGCCAGATGGACGGCCAGCAGGACGCTGGCAGGAAAGGTTGCCGGGCGGTTGTGCATGAGCGCTCCTCCGGATCTCGATGCTAGCTCAACCGGCCGCCGGAACGCCGCCCAGCCGGCGGCCGATGACGCCCACCACCAGGGCCGTGCCCAGCAACACCACCGCGCCGCCGCCCAGCATCGCCGGCGTCACCGTCTCGCCAAGCACCAGCGCGCCCCAGAGGATGCCGAACACGGGGATCAGGAACGCGACGGACATGGCCTTGCCGGGACCGACCCGCAGCAGCAGCCGGAAGTAGTAGATGTTCGGGATCGCCGTGCACAGGACGGCGAGGAGCAGGACCGCGGTCCAGGACGCGGCGGACGGCGGCACGGCGGGCCAGGTCACGACGGCGAGCGGCGCGAGCAGGAGGGCCGCGAAGCCGAAGCTGCCGATGGTGGTCACCCAGGCATTCACGCCGGCCAGGTGCTTCTTCACGAAACTGGCCGAGACGCCGTACAGGAACGCGGCGAACAGCGAGCCGCCGATGGCCGGCAGCGTGCCCGGCCTGGCGTCCGGCAGGCCGCCGACGAGCAGCACCACGCCGCCGAAGCCGAGGACGAGGCCGAGGAAGCCGCCGATCGTGATCCGGTCCCGGAGCCAGACGCCGGCCACCAGCGCCGCGAAGAGCGGCGCCGTCGCGTTGATGATCGAGGCAAAGCCGGCGGTCACGAACAGCGTGGAATAGGCGAACAGCGGAAAGGGAATCGCCGCATTCATCAGGCCGAGCAGGAACAGCTTGCCGGCGTTCTGCCGGAACCCGGCGCGCCACTCCGGCCGCACCAGGAGCACCGGCAGGAGAAACAGGGCGGACACCGCCACCCGGATCGCAATGAGGGGGACCGGGCCGAAATCCGGCGTCGCGATCCGCAGGAACAGGAAGGAGCCGCCCCAGACGGCCGCCATCGCGATGATCTGCAGGATGTCGGTCGCGGCCATGGGCGCGTGCATGGTAGCCGGTTGGCCACCCGCCAGCCACGGCCAGAGTAAACTTCGCCCATGAGCACCCCGTCCACCGCCACCCGCGCCGACCGCCGCGCGCGGCTGATGCGCTCCGCCACCTACGCGTCGGTGGCCGTCGCCGTCGGTCTCGTCATTGCCAAGACCTGGGCCTGGCGCGCAACGGACTCGGTGTCGGTGCTGAGCTCGCTGGCCGACTCCTTCCTCGACATCCTCGCGTCACTGCTCACCTTCTGGGCCGTGCGCTTCTCCCTCGAGCCGGCCGACGTGGAGCACCGCTTCGGCCACGGCAAGTCGGAAGGGCTCGCGGCGCTGCTGCAGTCGGTGATCATCGCGGGGTCCGGCCTCTTCGTCGGCTTCGAGGCCGTGCGGCGCCTGCTGGCCCCCGCCCCCCTCGAGCGGCCGGTGGCCGGCATCGCCGTCATCCTGGCCTCGACACTGGTCACGCTGGCGCTCCTCAGCTGGCAGCGGTACGTGAGCCGGGAGACCGGCTCGATGGCCATCGCCGCCGACGCCGTGCACTACCAGACGGACCTGTTCGTGAATGTCAGCGTCGTGGCCGCCGTGGCCATCGCGGCCTTCACCGGCCTGGCCTGGGTGGATCCCGCGGTGGGCCTGGTGGTGGCCGCCTACCTGGCGTGGGGCGCCGGGAGCATCGCCGCGAAATCCCTGGACATCCTGCTGGACCGGGAAATCCCCGACGCGGACCGGCAGCGCATCCGCGAGCTCGCCGTCCGCCACCCGGAGGTGCTGGGCTTCCACGACCTCCGCACCCGCCACGGCGGGTCCGGCTACATCGTCCAGTTCCACCTGGAGCTGGACGGGCAGACCTCGCTCGTCGCGACCCACCGGATCCTGGACGAGGTCGAGGCGTGGATCGAAAACGCCTACCCCGGTTGCGAGATCATCATCCACCCGGACCCGCTGGGCTTCGCCGAGCGCCGGGACCGCTTCGAGGACGCCGTGGACCTGGCCGCCAACTAGCGCGGCGGCGGCTCGCCCGCTAGGGCGGCGGCGGGTAGAGCACGGTGAAGCGCTGGAAGACGATGGGCAGGTCGTCCGTGAGGGCCTCGCCCCGCGCCGCGAACACCGGCGCCCAGTAGTCCCGGTGAAACTTCCGCCACGCGGCGACATCCCGGAGCGCGGCGGTCTCCACCGCCACGTGCCCGGGACCGATCGCACCGATCGGCAGCACCGCGCACTCGTCGTAGCGGATGAGGCAGCGCGGCTCGTCGCTGAAGTTCACCAGCACCGCGAACTCCCCCGCCCGGGGCAGCCGGCCCTCCGGGAAATCCTCGGGCTGGGAGAACACGCCCGTCTTCTGCCGCGCCAGGACGTACCCGTTCAGTCGTTCGCACAGCTCCGGCGTCCGGCCCAGCCGCCGGGTGACGAGGCCTTCGGCGGCCGTGCCGGGCGGCAGGCACTTGCGGCATTCCGCGAGGAAGGATTCGGGCAGTGGCACGGGGAACTCCTGGGCGGGGGTCATGCTAGATTCGACCCATGTCGCGGCATCTTATCCGGAGCGTGAGCCTGCTGCTGTCGCTGCTGCTGGCGGGCTGCGACCAGGCACTCAGGGTCCCCACCACCTTTCCCGAGCCGGTCGTCGAGCCCCTGCCCCTCGACATCGCGCTGCACTTCACCGACGAATTCGCCGGCTACCGGTACCGGGAGGACGTGCCCGGCGATGCCAAGTGGGACATCGAGCTGGGCAAGGCCAACGTGGCGCTCTTCGAGAGCGTCTCGCGGCGCCTCTTTCGCAGCGCAACGCGCGTCTCCCCGCGCCCCGCCGGGGCCGAGGCCGCGCGCTTCGACGCGATCATCGAACCCGCGGTGGCCGCCTTCGAATTCTCGCTCCCCAGCCAGTCGGCCACGGACCAGTACTCGGTGTGGATACGCTACACTGTCAAGGTGTTCCGGCCGGACGGGACCGAACTCACCGCCTGGAACATCAGTGCCTACGGCGAGAGCGACTCGACCCTGCTGCGGCCCGCGCGCTCCATGGAGCAGGCCACGATCCTGGCACTCCGGGACGCCGCCGCGATGCTCGCGGTCGACTTCGCCACCGAGGCCCGGGCCCGCGGTGTGATGCCAATGGAGAAGACCGATGCCCCCACGCCCTGAAACGCCCACTCCGGCGCCAGCCGGACAGCGGGGCAGCCTGCGGGGCGGGGTGCTCCTCCCAGGCCTGCTGCTCGCGCTGCTGGGCACGTCGGGCTGCGTGACCTCCCGGGTCGAGGAAACCAAGAACGCCGCCACGGGCATCGCCGAGGGCGAGTCGGTCGTCATCCTCGCCACGAGCTATCACCAGGGCAACAAGACCGAGTCCGGCTTCCTCGACTGCGTCAATGACGAACTCGACGACGGGCGCGATGCGCTCAACGTCTATCCGGGCGAGAAGTTCCGCGACGAACTCTTCCCCTGGTTCGAGCCGCGGACCATGCCCCAGGACATCGAGGCGTTGCCCGAACTGCTCGCCCGGCCCGGCGTGGCGGAACGCATCCTGGCGCGCGGCGTCCGCTATCTCGTCTGGGTCAAGGGCAGCACGGAGCGCACCTCCGGCGGTGGCGGGATGAGCTGCGCCGCCAGCACCGTGGGCGGCGGCTGCTTCGGCCTGGTCTGGTGGGAAAACGACGGCTCCTACGAGGCCACCGTGTGGGACCTCAAGAAGGGCGAGCATTCCGGCGCGGTGAGCGCCGACGTCCACGGCACGTCCATGGTGCCGGCCGTGATCCTCCCGTTGCCCCTGATCGCCCGCACGCAGACGGCGGCCTGCAATGGCCTGGTGCGCGAGCTGCGCCAGTTCATCACGCAGGAGGGGCCGTCCTGACGAGTGCCGGGCCCGCCCGGAGCCGGCTGCCGATCGTCCTCGCCGGCCTGCTGACGGCCGGCCTGTTCGCGACCGGCGAGGCCGGCGCCGCCGACATCGAGGCCCGCTTCGAGCTCGACCTGGCCGCGGGCACGTCCCTGACCCCGGCGCGGATCGTCGTCCGGCAGGGCGACGGCGCCCTGCGCGAGCTCGTCCTGGACGGGACCCGCCTGCGAGAAAGTAACCGGCGACGGGCAGGTGACCGTGGAGCAGAACCGCGTGCGCTGGAAGCCACCCACCGGCGGCGGCACGCTGCGCTACCGGGTTCCCCTCACCCACCGGCGCCAGGGCGGGAACGCGGCCGGCAACGACGCCGTCGTGGGGGACCGCTTCGCGATCTTCCGCGGTGACGACGCCTTTCCCGTGCGGTCCTGGCGGCGGGCCAAAGGCAGCACGCTCGAGGGCGAGCTCGCCGTCGGCCTGCCCCGGAACTGGTCGCTGATCACACCCTACCTCCCGAACGCGCTCGGCCGCCTGCCGATCCGGAATCCGGGCCAGCGCCTGCCCCGGCCCATCGGCTGGATCACCGCCGGGGACCTGGGC
The DNA here is from genome assembly GCA_963790015.1 of uncultured Gammaproteobacteria bacterium. Classification (GTDB taxonomy): domain Bacteria; phylum Pseudomonadota; class Gammaproteobacteria; order Steroidobacterales; genus SHZI01. The sequence goes on along the minus strand of CAWBMW010000028.1, from coordinate 27,997 downwards.
ACCCGCCGGGACGTCATCAGCGGGATCGAGATCACCGTGACGGCCCCGCGCGGCTTGCGCATGGAGCGGGTCGCGATGCTCGGCCTCCTCCGCTGGACACTGCCAGAGCTGGTCCCGCCGCTGGCCGGGACTGGCGCGCGGCCACCCGGGTCCCGGTACGTCAACATCGTCTCGGCGGCCGCCCCCATGTGGCTCGGCGCCCTGTCGGCGCCGAACTCGCTCTTCGTACACGCCGACCGACCGCTGATCAGCGAGAACGGCACGAGCACGATCGTGCACGAGATGGTCCACATCCTGCTCGCCGACCTGGACACGCCCCGGGACCAGGACTGGATCGACGAGGGTCTCGCCGAATACCTGTCGCTCCGGGCCCTGAAGGATTCCGGCACCATTTCCCCGGATCGCTACGCGACCACCATCGGCGCGTTCCGCCGCTGGGGCGAGCAGGCCAAGAGCCTGCGCACGACCGCGTCGTCGGGCCCGGTCACGGCCAGGGCGGTCGTCGTCTTCCACGACCTGGATGCGGAACTGCGCAAGGCCTCCGGCGGCAAGCGGACGGTCGCCACCCTGGTGCGGGACTTCCTGCGCCGGGACGAGCCGGCGACCCTGGCGTCGCTGCGCACGGCCGCCGGCAAGGTCACCGGCAAGCCGCCCCGCGCGCTGGCGCCGGCGGCGGTGCCCGGCCTGGATTAAGCCGGCCTGGACTGAGCCGGCTTGGACTGAGGAGGCCGGCACAGACAAGGGCGCCGGACCTGACGGAAAGTGCCCTCTTTGCCGGGGACGTGCATGGGTGCACCCGCGAGAGCTGGCCCGTCAGGACGCCGGGCCTTCCGGCGCGTCTGGCTGCCGCCGGTCGTCTACGCGGCCATGCCCTGGATCTACTGTGGCCTGGGTGCCGCCGCCCTGCTGTCCGGTCTCTTCCTCCCCCATCCCGGCTGGCTGGCCCCCTACCTGCTCCTGATGGCCGTGACCGCGCTCCACGGGGGCCTGTGGTTCCTCATGCTGCGACGGCGTTACCGGCTCGGCCGCCTGCGCCGGCGGCGCCAGGCCCGGGCCCCCGCCGGGCGGGCTTTGCCGGACGGCGCCGGGATGTGACACTGGCGGGGTGAAAACCCGCCTGCTGCCCGTCCTCTCGCTCCTGGCGCTCGCCTTCACCGGCGGCCTGGTCCTGCCCATCGCCAGCTACGTGGCGGGCAAGCGGGTCATCGGGGCCTACGAGGGGAAACTGGGTCTCAGCGACTACCTGGACAGCGTCTGGGCGGCTGCCGGCCGGGGCGAGTTCCTGGCCTGGTGGCTCCTCCTGGCGCCGGCGCTCATCGCCGGCGTCTGGTACCTGGTCATCCGCCTGGGATGGCGGCAGCAGGACCCGGACGAGCCGTAGATTCTTTAACATTTTCAGTGAATTGAAATCTCATTTTCACGTTTATGTCAGCTTCCGGGCCACGGCCCGGCCCGCCCTCGTATAGTCAGGCCGGCCAATAATAAAAACCGATCCCCGCGAGTCCGCCCGCCAGAGCAAGCAGCGGCCAGTGTCGCCAGGTCGTCGCCCGGAGCGAGCCCAGGAAGGCGAACGCGGCGACCACGGTCACGCCGGAGAACAGCACGGTGGCGCGGGCGAGCTCGGGCAGTTCGAGGGCGAAGCGCGAATCCTCTCCCTGCCGCAGACCGAAGATCAACCAGACGATGGCGAGTCCGAAGGCAATCGAAAAGACGCTGCCCAGCACAATTCCAATCACGACTGTCAAAGGCTGCATGAAACTCCGGACCTTGCGCTTGCCCTATTCCGGACCCAAGTCTAGCCTAGGCTGACAAGTCGCCCGCAACGCCGCTCACCCGCAAAGTCGACAGGCATGAACATCGCCCCCAACCCAGTCTGGAAGTCCGTCAACCTGGCGGTCCTGCTCGCCGTCGTCACGCTGAGCCTCGGGCCCGCGGTGCCGGTGCTCGCGAAGCAGGCCGGACCGGTGACGCCGGCGGTGCTCGAGACGACCTCCCGCGAACGCCAGGTGGCGCGCCTCGTCACCCGCTTCGTCGAGCGGGCCCACTACTCGCGCCTGACGGTGGACGACTCCCTGTCCGACGCCACGCTCAAGACCTACCTGGAAACCCTGGACGGCAACCGCCACTACTTCCTCCAGTCGGACATCGCCTACTTCGCGCGCTACAAGACCACGCTCGACGACTCCCTGCGCCGCGGCGACATGGAGCCCGTCTTCGACATCTTCCGGCTGTACCGCCTGCGGGCCCAGCAGAACATCGGCTACGCCATGAGCCTGCTCGACCAGGAGCCGGACTTCGCGCTGGACGAGGACTACGTGTTTGCCCGCGAGAAGCTGCCCTGGGCCGCCACGCCGGCCGAGATGCAGGATCTGTGGCGCAAGCGCGTGAAGAACGACGCCCTCAGCCTGATGCTGGCCGACAAGACCTGGAAGGAAACGGGCGACATCCTCCGCAAGCGCTACCAGCGGGTGCTCGACCGGGTCAACGAACTGGACAGCGATGACGTGTTCGAGACCTTCATGAACTCGTTCGCGCGCACGCTCGATCCCCATTCCAACTACCTGTCGCCGCGGCAGTCCGAGGAATACCGCATCCAGATGAGCCTGTCCTACCAGGGCATCGGTGCGTCCCTGCAGCTGGACGAGGATTTCGTGCAGGTGATGAACGTGATCCCGGGCGGCCCGGCGGCGATCGACGGCCGGCTGAAGGCCAACGACCGCATCACGGCCGTGGGCCAGGGCAACAGCGGCGAGATGGTGGACGTGGTGGGCTGGCAGCTCGATGACGTGGTGCAGCTCATCCGCGGCCCGAGCGGCAGCAAGGTGACGCTGCAGATCCTGGCGGGCGATGCCGCGCCGGGCGCGCCGGAGACCACGCTCGAACTCACCCGCGACAAGATCAAGCTCGAGGAACAGGCAGCCCGGAAGGACGTCATCCCGGTCGAGCGCAACGGCGCGACGGTCAACATCGGCGTGATCACCGTCCCCAGCTTCTACCAGGACTTCGACGCGCGAAACCGCGGCGAGAAGGACTACATCAGCACCACGCGCGACGTCCGGCGCCTGCTGGGCGAGCTGCGCAAGGAAAATATCGCCGGCCTGGTCCTCGACCTCCGCGGCAATGGCGGCGGGCACCTCACCGAAGCCACGTCGCTGACGGGCCTCTTCATCGACCGGGGGCCGGTGGTGCAGCTCCGCCACACCAACGGCCTGATCGAGGTCCTGGACGATCCGGAACCCGCCGTGGCCTACAACGGACCGCTGGTGGTGCTGGTGGACCGGTTCAGCGCCTCGGCGTCCGAGATCTTCGCGGCGGCGATCCAGGACTACCGCCGGGGCCTGGTCATCGGCCAGCAGACCTTCGGCAAGGGGACCGTGCAGAACCTCTACGAACTGGACCAGTACGCGCCGCGCTCCGCGCCGGAGCAGGGACTCGGCCAGCTCACGCTGACCATGGGCAAGTTCTACCGGGTGAACGGGGGCAGCACGCAGCACAAGGGCGTCATTCCCGACATCACCCTGCCGTCCGCCATCGATTCCAGCGAGATCGGCGAGAGCAGCCGCGAGCGCGCCCTGCCCTGGGACCAGATTGCGGCGACCCGCTTCCAGGCGAGCCAGCCCCTGGATGCCGCCATCACGCAGCTGACCCGCTTCGAGAGCACGGAGCTGTCCGCAACCCCGGACATGAAGTACCTGGAGGCCGGCATCGCCGCCGCGGGCGAGGCGCGTGCCCAGCAGCGCGTGTCGCTGAACCTGGAGGCCCGCAAGCGCGAGCGGGAGACCCAGCGCGGGGCGCAGCTCCAGCGGGAGAATGCCTGGCGCGCGGCCCGGGGCCTCGCGGCCGTGGAATCCCTGGACAAGGTCAAGCCCGAGGACGAGCCCGACCCCCTCCTTGAGACTGCCGCGAACATGGCGCTGGAGTATTCCCGGATTGCGGCAGGCGGCCGGCCGCTGCTCACCCAGGCCAAGTCGGATGACGCCGAGGCGCCGGTTGTTGTAAAGGACTAGTGGTCCCTGGCTAGTGCAGCAGCACGCCGTAGATGTCCCAGTACTCGTCCGCGAGGACGTTGACCGCCAGCTCCCCGCCCGCCACCGGCCGCGGCTCGCCATCCCGGGTCAGCTGCGCGGGGATCACCGCCAGTCCGTCGGCTGCCGGCACCGTGTCGCTGTCGCGCCGGTAGCTCACGGCCTGGCGCAGGAACTCCGCCCGCCGGCGCATGCGGCCGGCCAGCTCATCCATGGCCTCCACGCTGCGCAGCACGCCCTCGATCCTGTGGCTGAGTTCCCGGCACGCCTGCAGCTGCCCGTAGCTGACCTCCGACACCTGGCGCAGCGCCGCGTCGCGGGCGAGCGTGCCGACGTCGTGCTCGCTGAAGGCCAGGAGCAGCTCCTGGGCCAGGGCGAGGACCGAGAGATTGACCAGGCGTTTGCCCTCGACGCCCAGGGTGTCCGGCAGCGGGGCCTCTTCCTTCAGCTTGTCATGCCGGGCCCGTGCATAGCGCCCGATCTGCTCGTCCACCGCCTGCTGCGCGGCCAGCAGGACCGCCTGCTCGGCATCCAGGCCACGCCGCGCGAAGTAGTTCCAGAAGCCGGTGCGCTCGAAGCGCCGCGCGCGCACCGCCGTCAGCTCACCCTCCAGCAGCGCGCGCCGCTCCTGCAATGGCGCCAGCCGCTGCTCGATGGCCTGGAGCGCGGCGACGCGATGCTCCTCGAAGCGCGCCGTCTCGCGCTGTCCCTCGCGCTCCTGCTGGCGGGTGGCGAGGTCCTGGGCCAGCCGGGCAAGACGGCGACGGCCGTAGGCCCAGATGCCCCGCAGCTGGAAGTAGACGGCGGCGTTGGCGGCCCGCTCCGGATCGGCAAGGAGGCCTTCCAGCTGGTCGAGGCGCTGCTGCGCGCGCAGGACGGCGCCCTCCTGCTGGCGGATCTGATCCACCATCCGCTCCCGCTCCCGCTGGAGCTTGGCGAACTCGCGCTTGAGCTCGGCCCGGTTCCAGAACAGGCGCAGCAGCCGGTCGTCGTCGACCGGCCTGCGACGGGCCAGGAGTTGCTGGGCAAGGGCGAGCACCCGATGAAGTTAACGAAATACCGCGCGCGTGCCCATGACGGGCGTCACGGCCGCTGAGCCGGGCTGAACCTCAGGCGGGGAGGCTGTGGCCCCTGTCGCCCAGGTAATCCAGCCACTTGCCCAGCATGATGTTCTGGGACCAGCGGCGGTCCAGCTCGCGGGAACTGCTGACGGCGAGCTGGCGCAGCACCTCGTGGCGGTGCGCGACGGCCCAGCTGATGACTTCCACCATGCGGGCATCGAGGTACACGCGCAGGTGGAGATCCGGATCGGCGGCCAGGCCGGCGGCCTCCTCGAACAGGTAAGTCAGGCGGAGGTCTATCGTGTAGCGGGTGACGGCATCCACGCAGAGATGCAGGTCGAGATCGTGGGCCGTGCGGGAAATGCTGGCGGTCTGCTGTGCGCCGGCGCCGGGCGACCTGGCACCCGGCAATTTCAGCGCGGGCGCGAGCGCGATGAGCTTGATGAAGTTGCCTTCATACAGGGCCATGAGCGCGCCGAGGCTGCGTGGCTCGGCCCTGCACTGTGGAACAATGTAGCTGTCTGCAAGCACGTTTGGACTATAGCACAGCGTTTCGTGCACACTTTCCGTGATGCTGAACTGCACTCAACAGTAAACGAAAACCAGCCAGGGACTGTGATCGTGTCCACGCTTGACATCACTGACGTCAGTTTTCCACCGTTCATGGATCAGCGCCCGGGCACCGCCGGCCTTCGCAGGAAGGTGAGCGTGTTCAGCCAGCCGCATTACGTCGAGATGTTCACGCAGGCCGTGTTCTCGACGCTCAGGCTGCCCGCCGGCTCGCGACTGGTGATCGGCGGCGACGGGCGTTACTTCAACAGCGAGGCCATCCAGCGCCTCATGGCGGTTGCCATCGCCAACGGCGTGGGCGAGATCATCGTCGGCCAGCACGGCCTCCTCTCCACGCCCGCGGCGTCCCATCTCATCCGGCAGCGCCACGCGGCAGCCGGCTTCATACTCACGGCAAGCCACAACCCCGGGGGACCCACCGGCGATTTCGGGCTCAAGTTCAACACGCCGACCGGCGGCCAGGCACCCGAGCACGTCACCGACGAGGTATTCCGCATCAGCCAGCGGCAGACCGGCTACCGCCGGGTCGAACTGCCCGCGGTGGACCTGTCCCGGACGGGCATTACCCGCATCGGTGGCGTGGTCCTGGAGGTGGTGGATCCGGTCGCGGACTATGCCGCGCTGATGGAGTCGCTGTTCGATTTCCAGCGGATCGCGGACTGGCTGCGCGCGGGCCACCGGCTCCGCTTCGATGCCATGCACGCCGTGACCGGGCCCTACGCCCGGCGGCTCCTCGTGGACCGCCTGGGGGCGCCGCCGGATTGCCTGCTCCACGCCGAGCCGCTGCCGGACTTCGGCGGGCTGCACCCCGATCCGAACCCGATCGATGCAGCCGGGCTCGTCGCGGAGTCGCGCGGCACCGGGGCGCCGGACCTCCTCGCCGCGTCGGACGGCGACGGTGACCGCAACATGATCCTCGGACCGGATACCTTCGTGTCGCCCTGCGACAGCGTCGCGGTGATGCTCGCCAACATCACGCGCATCCCCGGCTACCGGCAGGGCGTGCCCGGCGTGGCCCGCTCCATGCCCACGAGCCGGGCGCTGGACGTGGTGGCCGCGAGCCAGGGGCTCCCCTGCTACGAGACGCCGACCGGCTGGCGCTTCTTCTGCAACCTGCTCGAGGCCGGCCTGATCGGCCTCTGCGGCGAGGAGAGCTTCGGCACCAGTTCCGCGCACTGCCGGGAGAAGGACGGCCTCTGGGCGCTGCTGTTCTGGCTGAACCTGCTGGCCGTGGACGGGCGGTCCCTGCCGGCGATCCTCCGCGAGCACTGGGCCCGCTTCGGCCGCCATCATTACCAGCGTTGGGATTACGTGGTGGCCGACACGGGCCGGGCCACTGAACTCATGGAGGCGCTGCGCCGGCTGCTGCCGGCATTGCAGGGCACCAACCCGGCCGGCGGCGTCATCGAGACGGCCGACGACTTCCACTACCGGGATCCGGTGGATGGCAGCGAGTCGGCGCACCAGGGTGTGCGGCTGGTCTTCAGCAATGGCACCCGGATCGTGTATCGCCTCTCCGGCACGGGGACGGCCGGGGCGACCCTGCGCGTGTACCTGGAGCGGCACGTGACGTCGCCGGAGGAAATTGCCTGGTCAGCGTCCGCCGCCCTGACACCCCTCGGCCAGCTCGCGGCGCAGATCGCCAGAATCACCCACCACACGGGACTCGACCGCCCCAGCGGCATGATCTGAGGCAACCCGGGGATCAGGGGCGGACGCGGCGCTCGATCCCGGTGGTGCTGAGGATCTTGCTGGCGATCTCCTCGATGGAGAAGCCGGTCGTGTCCACCCAGCCGATCTGGTAACGGCGGAACAGGGCTTCCGCGCCGCGCAGCTCGTAGCGCACCTGCTCGATGGACGCGTACCGGCCCTCGGGACGCCGCTCACGGCGGATCTGCTGGAGCCGCTCCGGGGAAATGCTGAGGCCGAACAGCTTGTCCCGGTAAGGCTCCAGGATGCGGGGCAACCGGCCGGTTTCGAACTCATCCTCCGACAGCGGGTAGTTGGCGGCGAAGACGCCGTAGGTCAGTGCGAGGTAGAGGCAGGTGGGCGTCTTTCCCGAGCGCGACACCCCGAGCAGGATCACGTCGGCGCGGTCGTACTCGCTGGTCCGGGTGCCATCGTCATTGTTGAGCGCGAAGTTGGTGGCCTCGATGCGCTTGTCGTAGGCGCCCGGGTCCTTCATGCCGTGGGCCCGGCCCACGGTGTGCGACGAGCGGATGAGCAGCTCCCGCTCCAGTTGCCCGAGGAACGTGGAGAAGAAGTCCAGCAGCAGGCCGTTCGCCCGGGTGAAGCGCTCCCGGATATCGTCGTGCACGAGGGTGCTGAAAATTATCGGCCGGGTGCCCGATTCCGCGGCGACGGCGTTGATCCGGTGCACGGCCTCGTCTGCCTTGTCAACAGAATCGATAAATGGCACAGTCACCTGATCGAAGTCATACCCTTCGAACTGGGTTAACAGACTGCGGCCGAGCGTCTCCGCCGTGACCCCGGTCTGGTCCGACAGAAAAAACACGACGCGTCGATTCCTCTGCGGCCCGGTGGCTTCAGGCTTGTCAGTTGCAGGCTTCCCGGGCTCCGTCATCGGCGATTTCAACACTGCGCTGGACAACAGGCTGGATCATGGCCGGTCGCGATACTGGAGGCAACTTGGATTCCTGCGTGCTTCCCCTCCGCTCCCTGCGGATGAGCGACGTGCATCGGGTGGGTGGCAAGAACGCGTCCCTCGGCGAGTTGCTCGGCCAGCTGTCCACCCTGGGGCTCCGGGTGCCGGACGGCTTTGCCACCACCGCCGATGCCTACCGGGAGTTCCTGGCGCAGGACGGGCTCGCCGGGCGCATCGACACCGCGCTGGCCGCACTGGACGTGGACGACGTGGCGAAGCTCGCCCGTACGGGCAACCAGATCCGCAGCTGGATCCTGCAGGCGCCGCTGCCCGGCGGGCTCGTCGAACAGATCACCGCCGCCTGGCACGCGATGGCGGCCGGCCACCCCGGCGAGCTCGCCGTCGCGGTGCGCTCGTCGGCGACCGCCGAGGACCTGCCGGAAGCCTCCTTCGCCGGGCAGCAGGAAACCTTCCTCAACGTCCGCGGCCTGCCGCGCCTCATCGAGGCCGTGCACCACGTGTTCGCCTCGCTCTACAACGACCGGGCCATCGCCTACCGGGTGCACCAGAATTTCGACCACAGGCTGGTGGCACTGTCCGTGGGCGTGCAGCACATGGTGCGCTCCGACGTGGGCGCGAGCGGCGTGATGTTCACCCTCGACACCGAGTCCGGCTTCCGCGACGTGGTCTTCATCACGTCCTCCTGGGGACTGGGCGAAACCATCGTGCAGGGCGCGGTGAATCCGGACGAGTTCTACGTCTACAAGCCCGCCCTGCGGGCCGGCAAACGGCCGGTGCTCCGCCGGAAGCTGGGCAGCAAGAAGATCCGCATGGTCTACGCCGAGGCCGCGGAGCCCGGGAAGACGGTGCGCACCGAGGACGTGCCCCCCGCCGACGCCGCCCGCTTCTCCCTGGCCGATGCCGACGTGGAGGCGCTGGCCCGGCAGGCCCTCGTCATCGAGGAGCACTACGGCCGGCCCATGGACATCGAGTGGGGCAAGGACGGCGTGGATGGCGAGCTGTACATCCTCCAGGCGCGGCCGGAGACCGTCCAGAGCCGCACGGGCAACACGCTGCTGCGCTATCGCCTCACGACACGCTCGAAGATCCTCGTGACGGGGCGCAGCATCGGCCAGCGCATCGGTGCCGGGCATGCCCGTGTCATTGCGGGCCCGGCCGAGATGAGCCTGGTCCGCGACGGCGACGTGCTCGTCGCCGACATGACGGATCCCGACTGGGAGCCGGTGATGAAGCGGGCGTCCGCCATCGTCACGAACCGCGGCGGCCGGACCTGCCACGCGGCGATCATCGCCAGGGAGCTGGGCATACCGGCCGTCGTCGGCTGCGGCGATGCCACGCACAGCATCCCGGACGGTGCGCCGGTGACCGTGTCCTGCGCCGAGGGCGACGAGGGCTTCGTCTACGACGGGGCGCTGGACTTCGAGCAGCAGCGCATCGAGCTCAGCAAGCTGCCGGAGATTCCCGTCAAGCTGATGCTGAACGTCGGCAACCCGGACCGGGCCTTCGACTTCGCGAGCCTGCCCAACCACGGCGTCGGCCTCGCGCGGCTCGAGTTCATCGTCAACCGGATGATCGGCGTGCACCCGAAGGCGATCCTGGAGTTCGACCGCCTGCGGCCCGAGTTGCGGGAGGTCATCCGGGAGCAGATGGCGGGCTACAGCGACCCGGTGGAATTCTTCGTGGCCCGGCTCGCCGAGGGCATCAGCAGCATCGCGGCGGCCTTTGCGCCGAACCCGGTGATCGTGCGGCTGTCCGATTTCAAGTCGAACGAGTATGCCAACCTCATCGGCGGCCAGCAGTACGAGCCCCACGAAGAGAACCCCATGCTGGGCTTCCGTGGCGCGTCCCGCTACCTGGCCGAAAGTTTCCGCCCCTGCTTCGAGCTCGAATGCCGGGCACTGAAGCGCGTGCGGGAGGACATGGGCCTGGTGAACGTGGAGGTCATGGTCCCGTTCGTGCGCACCGTGGCCGAGGCGCGCGGCGTGACGGAACTGCTCGCGTCGAATGGCCTGAAGCGCGGCGAGAACGGCCTCCGCCTCATCATGATGTGCGAAGTGCCGACCAACGCCCTGCTCGCCCACCAGTACCTCCAGTATTTCGATGGCATGTCCATCGGCTCCAACGACCTCACCCAGCTGACGCTGGGCCTCGACCGGGATTCAGGCCTGGTGGCCGGCCTGTTCGACGAGCGGGACGAGGCGGTCCGCATCCTGCTCAAGATGGCGATCGATGCCTGCCTGCAGGAAGGCAAGTACATCGGCATCTGCGGCCAGGGACCTTCGGATCATCCGGACCTGGCGCGCTGGCTCGTCGCCCAGGGCATCGGCAGCCTGTCCCTGAACCCGGACTCGGTGGTGGAAACGTGGCTGTTCCTCGCCGGGGAGACAGTGTGATGCAGGAGGGAGACCGCCCATGACCATCGCCTACTGGTGCGTGCTGATCGCAGCCTTCATGCCCATCGTCTGGGCCGGCGCCGCCAAGTCGGGCGCCAAGGGCTTCAACAACGCCCGGCCCCGGGAGTTCCTGGGCTCGCTTTCGGGCTGGCCCGCCCGGGCCAATTTCGCCCAGCAGAACGCCTACGAGGCGTTTCCGCCCTTCGCGGCGGGCGTGATCATCGCCCACCTCTGCAACACGCCGCAGGCCACCATCGACGCGCTGGCCGTCACCTTCACCCTCGCCCGCGTGGCCTACGGCCTCTGCTACATCGCCGACCGGTCCACGCTGCGCTCGCTGGTCTGGGCCCTGGGCTTCGGCTGCATGGTGGCGCTGTTCGTCACGTCGGCCGGTTGACGATCAGGTGCTCGCGGTAGTGCCGCAGCTCCGCAATCGAGTCGTGGATGTCGGCCAGCGCCAGGTGCGTGGTGCTCTTGCTCACGCCGGCCAGCACAACCGGCGCCCAGAGACCGGCGAGGATCTTGAGGGTCGAGACGTCGAGGTTGCGGTAGTGGAAGAACGCCTCGAGGCTCGGCATCTCCCGCGCCAGGAAGCGCCGGTCCTGGCAGATGCTGTTGCCGCACATCGGTGATGCCTTCGCCGCCACCAGCTGCGCCAGGAATTCCAGCGTCTGCCGCTCGGCCTCCGCCGCGCTCACCGTGCTGGCGCGCACCCGCTCGATCAGGCCGGACTTGCCGTGCTGCCGGGTGTTCCACTCGTCCATGGCGCCGCAGCACGGCATCGGGCTGGTGAATGGCGAGCACCGGCCCCTCCGCGACGACGACCAGATCGCTTGTCGGTCACGACCGTGGCGATCTCGATGATCGTATCCCGTTCGGTGTCGAGACCGGTCATCTCCAGATCGATCCAGATCAGCCGGTCGCGACCTGTGCACTCATCCATGCCCGGACTCCTCGCACTAGCCGCGTCCGGATGAGCCCACCCCGACGGCGCGGCGGATTCTAGCAAAGGCCGGCCTGGCCTGGTCGTCGCGGCCCATGGCCGGCGCGGCATCCTCGACGCAGCCGACGGCACGCGCCTGCCCTATCATGATCCGGGGCCGGCAGCTGCGAGGTCTGCTGCGGTGACCAGGTGCACTGCAGGCGTTCGCCGACGGCGATCCCGTGGTGGTCAACAGCATCGCGCCCGCGCGACAACCAGCTGCAGCGCCTGTCCGGCCGCGGCGGCAGCAAGGCCGAGACCATCGCCGCCAACGTCACCCACCTGATCGTGGTCATGGCCGCGCTGCCGGCGCCGGACCTGTACCTGACCGACCGCTACCTGTGCGCGGCGCGCCTGATGGGCGCCACAAGCGCCATCGCCTGGAACAAGGCGGACGTGGCGCGGCACCGCCCGCCGCAGAACTCGCGCGTGTACGAGACGCTGGGCTGCCCGGTCTTCCCGTGTCGGCGGCCACCGGCGCCGGCATTGACGCGCTGCTGCGCCTGGATCGGCACGGGCACGGGCATCCTCGTCGGGCCAGTCGGGCGTCGGCAAGTCGTCGCTGCTGAACGCCTGGTGCCGGGTGCCGACGTGGCTGACCGGCGAGATCTCGCTGTCAGCGACGAAGGCCGGCACACGACCACGGCATCGATCCTGTACCCGCTCCCGGCGGTGGTGGCCTGTCGACACGCCGGGGGTCCGCGATTTCGTGCCGGCCATTCCGGAGCGGACGGCGATCAGCGCACGGTTTCATCGAGATCGGGAGCACGGCCGCACTGCCGCTTCGCCGACTGCAGCCACCTGCGGGAACCCACTGTGCGGTGCAGCGCGGCCGTCCCGCGGGGGCCGATCGATGCGCGACGCTACGAGAGCTATCGGCGGCTGATGAACCTGGCTGGAGCAGTCGGCCGGGCGCGACTGACCTACCGATCGGTAGCGCCGTGAGTCCGGGCAGCAATGGCATGCGACAGGGTGCCGGCATCCACGTACTCGAGTTCGCCACCCATCGGCACGCCATGGGCGATGCGTGTGGCGCGAATCCCGCGTTCCCGCGCAATGCCGGCGAGATAACCAGCGGTCGCCTCGCCTTCCACCGTCGCGCTGGTGGCCAGGATCAGTTCGCGGGTGACGCCGTCGACCAGCTGGGCCTCGAGCAGGGGCATGCCGAGCTGGCCGGGACCGATGCCGTCGAGCGGCGACAGCCGCCCCATCAGCACGAAATACCGGCCGCGCTAGCCGCCGGACTCCTCGATGGCGACGACGTCGGCGGGTGTCTCGACGACACACACGAGGCCAGCGTCACGGCGGGAGTCGCCACAGATGCATGCACAGCTCGGTCTCGGCAAACATGCGGCAGCGGCGCACAGAGCCCGACCTTTCGAGGGCGCGCCGAGCGCGCGCACGATCCGTCCTGCGCCATCGCGGTCGCGATCCAGCAGGTGAAAAGCCATGCGCTGCGATGACTTCGGCCCAACGCCGGGCAGGCAACGCAGCGCGGTCAGCAGATCCTGCAGAAGTGGCGTGAATGCCATGTCAGCATCGCGCGAATCCGGTTCAGAAAGGCAGCTTGAAACCCGGCGGCAAGCCGAGTCCGGACGTCATGCCACCGAGCTTGTCCTGGCTGGTCCGCTCCACCTTGCGCAGGGCGTCGTTGAATGCGGCGACCAGGACGTCCTCCAGCATCTCCCGGTCCTCGCCGAGCAGGGCGGGATCGATCGTCAGCTTACGCACCTCGTGCTTGCAGGTCATGCGGATCTGCACCAGCCGCCGCCCGCTTCACCGCTGACCTCCATACCGGCAAGCTCCTCCTGGGCCTTCTGCATCTGCGTCCTGCATCCGCTGGGCCTGCTTCATCAACTGCCGATATCGGCTCTCATATCGCACTCACTTCCTGGGTGGCGGGTTCGGGTTCTTGCGGACGGACTCGGGAATGACCTCGGCACCGAACAGCTCGGCCATCTGCCGGACGTTGCTGTCGGCGGCGATGCGCTCCCGCGCCTGGCGCAGCTCCTCGTCGTCGGCTGGGCCTGTCGTGCGGCCGCTGTATCGTGCACGCCCCCGTCGATGGCAACACTCACCTTGACGGTCATCGCCGAGGCGGGCCTGGACGCGCCGCCACGCGCCCTTTCCGCAGGTTGTCGGTGAGCAGATGGCCGTTGCGCTTCACTAGCTGAGGCGGCAGCCCGTGGACGACTGGGCAGCGAGCGCGCAGTGGGCAGCCAGCTGGCGGGCAGCGCCATCCAGACCGAGGGTGGCGACAAAAGCCGGCCAGTCGCCGATGTCCGCCGCTCGCCAGGCCGGCGGAGCTTGTGGCTGCTCGGCGCGGGCACGGACGCTGCGAGTCTGCGCTGCCGGGGTGCCGGCCTGCCTGGCCAGGCCGGTGGTACCGCCGCAGCAGTCATCGCGGCCGCGCGGGCTGCTGCCGCTCCGGATGGAAGGCCACCACACGCAGCAAGCGTCATCTCGAAGCCGGTGCGCGGATCCGGCGCCAGGTCGAGGTCGCGGCGACCGAGGACCGCGATCTGGTACATCAGCTGTACGGTTTCCGCGGCCATCTGCCGGCAGCCGCGCGAGCAGCGCCGTATCCTCGCCCGACTCCAGGGCCTCTGCGCCAGCCAGCTGCACGACCGCAATCTGCTGCAGCAAGCGCGCAAGACCGGCGAGCACGTCGTCGTAATCCGGAACCAGTTCATCGAGCTGGCGCACCTGGCCCATGAGTGCCGGCGCATCCGCCCGGCCAGCGCTTCCAGCAGAGCGGTCAGGCGCTGCCGGTCGAGGCTGCCAAGCATCTCGGCGACTTCCGCGTCCCGCACCGCAGCCATTGCCGAAGGCGAGCGCCTGATCGAGCAGGCTCAGCGCATCCCGCATGCTGCCGGCCGCGGCCCGCGCCAGCGCTGGAGGGCGCCGGCCTCCGCGCTTATCCCTTCGCTGGCACACATGCGGTCAGCCGTTCGACGATCCCGGCCTGCGGCAGGCGCTTGAGATTGAACTGCAGGCAGCGGGACAACACCGTAACCGGAATCTTCTGCGGGTCCGTCGTCGCCAGCAGAAACTTCATGTGCGGCGGCGGCTCTTCGAGCGTCTTCAGCAGCGCGTTGAAGGCGGGCTTCGACAGCATGTGCACTTCGTCGATGAGATAAACCTTGAAGCGGCCGGCGGCCGGGGTGTACTGGGCGTTGTCGAGCATTTCGCGGATGTCGTCGATGCCGGTTCGCGACGCCGCGTCGACTTCCAGGAAATCCACGAAGCGGCCCTGGTCGATCGCGACGCAGCTGCAGCACTCGCCACAGGGCGTGGCACTGACACCCCGCTCGCAGTTCAGCGCCTTGACGAAGATCCGCGCGATGGTGGTCTTGCCGACGCCCCGGGTACCGGTGAACAGGAAAGCATGGTGCAGCCGGCCCGAGTCCAGGGCGTTCTCGAGGGCGCGCACGACATGGCCCTGACCTGCCACGTCGGCGAAGGTCTTGGGACGCCACTTGCGGGCCAGCGCGAGATAGCTCATAGATGCTGCCGACCAGGTTGATTCGGTGAAAGAGGAATCAGTGAGCCCGCGCCAGCCACACCCCGGCGCCCGGCATCACCGTTACCGCTGCTTCCTTCCGGACCTGACGGGGTTCACGACTAGCCGCCGCGGGGGGACCAGCGCGGACCCGGCACAGGGTATGCGGTGGCCCCTGTTTGGGCAAGGTGGCCGGCTGCCGGAAGGCGGCGAACAGCCTGCCGGGTGTCAGTGGCTCCCGCCGCTGCGCCGCCGACGCGCTCGCAAAGCGCGCGCGCGGTGCTGCCGGTCTCGTGAGTCAGCCAGTAGACGCGATCCGCGCCCCGGTGATCGGCCGCCCGATAGACGGCCTCGATCAGCGCCCTGCCGGTGCCGACGCCGCGCGCGCCGGGCGCAACGTAGAGATCCTCCAGGTCGCACTCGTCGCCGAGGGACCAGGTGCCGCGGTCGAGGCACAGTCGGCGAAACCGGCCGCAGGCCATCGCGCTCGGCGATGAGGCCGAACAGCGGCTCGGCCGGATCCAGCAGGCGCCGCCAGGTCGTGTCGGTCACGTCCTCCGGCAATACCGTCCGGTAGAAGTCGAGATAGCCCTGCCAGAGGGTCCGCCAGTCCCGTGCATCGGCCTCACGAATGCTCCGGATCACGGTGACGTTCATGACCGGGAGTATAGGCCGAACCCGGAACTGTCCTTATCATGGCGGCACCATGCAGCCCCGGAAGTTCCGCACCCCGACCCGACGCGCCCTGCTGTGCCTGGCCGCGATCGCCGTGCTCGCCCTGCACATCGACGACGCCCCGGCCCAGGGCTTCGATCCCGGCAAGGTGGACTGGGAGGCCCTCAGCAAAATCCCGATGAAGGACGGCTTCATCAAGCAGTTCAACGACCAGTGCGCCGCGTGTCACGGCGAGGACCTGCGGGGCACACCGCTGGGCACGCCGCTGGTGGGCCGGGAGCTGCGCAACGGCGCCACGGTGCAGGACATCGCCCGGAGCATCGGCGCGGGCTTCCCCGACAAGGGCATGCCCGCCTGGTCCGAGACGCTGAAGGCAACGCAGATCTGGAACCTGGCCCTCTACGTGGCCGAGCAACGCCAGGGCACGACCATCCTGGACAAGCGGGCCGACATCCCGCTGGCCATTCCGGCTGGCAGGATCGCGAGCGAGCGCCATGCGTTCCGCATCGAGGTGGTCGCCGAGGGCCTGGAACCCTGCCGTTCTCCATCGCGCCGCTCGCGGACGGCCGCATCCTGCTGGCCGAGCGGATGCGCGGCCTCAGCATCATCGAACGGGATGGCAGCCGGTCGCCGCTCATCCGCGGCACGCCGCCGGTCTACGCCGACTCCACCGTCTTCCTGGGCCAGGTGCAGGGCCTCGGGTGGCTGCTGGACGTCGCCCCGCATCCCGACTTCGCGCGGAACGGCTGGATCTATCTCCACCACACCGACCGGTGCACCGACTGCAACGCCCTGAGCCGCAAGTCGAAGCGGCCAGTGTCCATGAATCGCCTCATCCGCGGCCGGATCCGCGACGGCGCCTGGGTGGACCAGGAGATCCTCTGGCAGGCGGACCCGGAGACCTACACGGACACCTCCGACCTGACCGCCGGCGGGCGCATCGCCTTCGACGGCCGGGGGCACGTCTTCTTCAGCGTCGGCATGAAGGCGCCCCTGGAATTCCTGGGCATCCAGGATCTCTCCCTCCCCTACGGGAAGATCCATCGCCTGCACGACGACGGTCGCGTGCCCGCGGACAACCCCTTCGTGAAGACGCCGGGGGCGCTGCCGTCCATCTGGACCTACGGGCACCGCAGCCCCCAGGGCCTCGAGTGGAACACGCGGACCCGGGAGGCCTGGAGCACCGAGATGGGTCCCCGCGGCGGGGACGAACTGAACCGGCTCCTGCCCGGCCGCAACTACGGCTGGCCCCTGTTCACCAGCGGCGTGAACTACGACGGCCGGCCGGTGGACGTGGGCAAGGCGCTCGGCATCACGCTGGACGCGAAGGACGCGGAATTCCCGGTGCTCGACATGACGCCGTCCCAGGCGATCTCGAGCTTCGTCTTCTACCGGGGCCGGGCTTTTCCGCGGTGGCGGGACAACATCATCGTCGGCACGCTCCGGGCCACCGACCTCCTCCGCCTGGAGATCAGGGACAACAAGGTCGTCCATACGGAAGTGCTGCTGAAGGACCTGGCGCGCTTCCGCGACATCGAGGTGGGCCCGAAGGGTGAGCTCTACGTGCTGCTGGAAAACGCGGCCGGCTCGCGGATCGTCCGGCTGGTGCCGGACTAGCGCCCGGCCGGCGGCAGCAGGGACCGCAACTGGTCCCGCCAGGTCACGATGCCGAGCAGCCTGCCGTCGTCCGTCACCACCGGCAGGCACGACACGCGCTTGTCCAGCATGAGCCGCGCGGCGTCCTCGACGGGCGTTTCCGGCGCGACGACCACCAGGTTCCGGGTCATGATCTGGTGGACCCGCCGGTTCAGCGTGGCGACGTCCTGGGGCCGCTCGGACGCGCGGCCGAAGAAGGGGCTCGAGGCCCGCAGCAGGTCCCGGTCCGAGATGACGCCCACCAGCTTCTCGCCCAGCAGGACCAGCAGGTGATGGAAGCGGTAGAGCTCGAAGAGGTCCTTGACCCGGTGGAGGTCATCGTCCATCCCGACGGTGACCGGCTCCCGGGACATGATCTCATCCACCTTCATGGCGGCGAGTCTAGCGCAGGCTTCCCGGCGGCGAGTTGGCGGAGAGGGTGGGATTCGAACCCACGTTACGGGGTTACCGTAAACACGCTTTCCAAGCGTGCGCCTTCAGCCACTCGGCCACCTCTCCGTGTCTTGCGTGCTGGCAGTTCGAAAGCGGGCTGCAGGGTAGCCCACCGGGATGCCGGCGTTCAATCGCCCGGGTCGCGCTCCGCACCCGCCGGCGGGGCCGGAGGCTGCGCCGGCGCCGCCGCGGGGTCCGGGCGGAAATAGGGGGGCGGCCGGGCGAGGCAGGCAGCGCCCCGCAGTTCCGCGCCGGAGGCGGGCGGGACCGCGTAGCCGGAGGCCTGACCCGGCGCCACCAGCCCCTCGGGCACCTTAAGGCCCGACACGTCGCGGCTGGCCTGGTACTCTGCTAACCTGGCCGACGTCGCGGGCGGAGTACCAGGCCAGCCGCGACGTGTCGGGCCTTAAGGTGCCCGAGGGGCTGGTGGCGCCGGGTCAGGCCTCCGGCTACGCGGTCCCGCCCGCCTCCGGCGCGGAACTGCGGGGCGCTGCCTGCCTGGCCCGGCCGCCCCCCTATTTCCGCCCGGACCCGGCGGCGGCGCCGGCGCGGCCTCCGCCCCGCCGGCGGGTGCGGAGCGCGACCCGGGCACTGAACGCCGGCATCCGGTGGGCTACCATCTGCAGCCCGCTTTCGAACTGCCAGCACGCAAGACACGGAGAGGTGGCCGAGTGGCTGAAGGCGCACGCTTGGAAAGCGTGTTTACGGTAACCCGTAACGCGGGTTCGAATCCCGCCCTCTCCGCCAACTCGCCGCCGCGAAGCCTGCGCTAAGCTCGCCCCCATGAAGGTGGATGAGATCATGTCCCGGGAGCCGGTCACCGTCGGGATGGACGATGACCTCCACCGGGTCAAGGACCTCTTCGAGCTCTACCGCTTCCATCACCTGCTGCGGTCCTGCTGGGCGAGAAGCTGCGGTGGGGGTCATATCGACCGGGACCTGCTCCGGGCCTCGGAGCCCCTTCTCCGGGCGCGCGTCCGAGCGGCCGCAGGACGTGGCCACGCTGAACCGGCGGGTCCACCAGATCATGGCCCGGAACCTGGTGGTCGTCGCGCCGGAAGCGCCCGTCGAGGACGCCGCGCGGCTCATGCTGGACAAGCGCGTGTCCTCTGCCGCCGGTGGTGACGGAGGACGGCAAGCTGCTCGGCATCGTGACACTGGCGGGACCAGTTGCGGGCCCTGCTGCCGCCGGCCGGGCGCTCAGTCCGCGCCGCCGGACGATCCGCGAGCCGGCCGCGTTTTCCAGCAGCACGTAGAGAGCTCACCCTTCGGGCCCACTTCGAATATCGCGGAAGCGCGGGCCAGGTGGCTTCAGCCGCACTTTTCCGTATGGACGACCTTGTTGTCCCTGATCTCCAGGCGGAGGAGGTCGGTGGCCCGGAGCGTGCCGACGATGATGTTGTCCCGCCACGGGGAAAGGCCCGGCCCCGGTAGAAGACGAAGCTCGGATCCGCCGGGACGGCGTCAGGTCGAGCACCGGGAATTCCGCGTCCTTCGCGTCGAGCGTGATGCCGAGCGCCTTGCCCACGTCCACCGGCCGGCCGTCGTAGTTCACGCCGCTGGTGAACAGGGGCCAGCCGTAGTTGCAGCCGGGCGGGACCGGTTCAGTTCGTCCCCGCCGCGGGGACCCATCTGGTGCTTGCCGGCCTCCCGGGTCCGCGTCCTTCCACTCGAGGCCCTGGGGGCTGCGGTGCCCGTAGGTCCAGATGGACGGCAGCGCCCCCGGCGTCTTCACGAAGGGGTTGTCCGCGGGCACGCGACCGTCGTCGTGCAGACGATGGATCTTCCCGTAGGGGAGGGAGAGATCCTGGATACCCAGGAATTCCAGCGGCGCCTTCATGCCGACGCTGAAGAAGACGTGCCCCGGCCGTCGAAGGCGATGCGCCCGCCGGCGGTACAGGTCGGAGTGTCCCCGTGTAGGTCTCCGGGTCCGCCTGCCAGTATCTCCTGGTCCACCCAGGCGCCGTCGCGGATCCGGCCGCGGATGAGGCGATTCATGGACACTGGCCGCTTCGACTTGCGGCTCAGGGCGTTGCAGTCGGTGCACGCGGTCGTGTGGTGGAGATAGATCCAGCCGTTCCCGCGCGAAGTCGGGATACGGGGCGACGTCCAGCAGCCACCCGAGGCCCTGCACGGCCTGGCCCAGGAAGACGGTGGAGTCAGCGTAGACCGGCGGCGTGCCGCGGATGAGCGGCGACCGCGTGCCATCCCGTTCGACGATGCTGAGGCCCCGCATCCGTTCGGCCAGCAGGATACGGCCGTCCGCGAGCGGCGCGATGGAGAACGGCAGGGGGTCCAGGCCCTCGGCGACCACCTCGATGCGGAACGCATGGCGCTCGCCCGCGATCCTGCCAGCCGGAATGGCCAGCGGGATGTCGGCGCGCTTGTCCAGGATGGTCGTGCCCTGGCGTTGCTCGGCCACGTAGAGGGCCAGGTTCCAGATCTGCGTTGCCTTCAGCGTCTCGGACCAGGCGGGCATGCCCTTGTCGGGGAAGCCCGCGCCGATGCTCCGGGCGATGTCCTGCACCGAGGCGCCGTAGCGCAGCTCCCGGCCCACCAGCGGCGTGCCCAGCGGCGTGCCCCGCAGGTCCTCGCCGTGACACGCGGCGCACTGGTCGTTGAACTGCTTGATGAAGCCGTCCTTCATCGGGATCTTGCTGAGGGCCTCCCAGTCCACCTTGCCGGGATCGAAGCCCTGGGCGCGCGGCGGCTGGCAACATCAATGTGCAAAGCAGGCCCAGAAACTGGAAGGCACGCCGGGCGGTTCTGCGGGTCATTGGAAGCTCCTTGGCATTCCATGATAAGGACCGTTCCACGTTCGGCCTATACTCCCGGTACCGCGCGCGCAGACGTCACCGTGATGACCGAACGGTAATTCGCCCGCTGCGGGCAACCGATGCAATCGCTGGCGTACCCTCTGGAAGGGCTACCTCGACTTCTACGGGTCAGAACTGCCAGAGATCGTGACCGCCACGACCTGGCGGCGCCTGCTGGATCCGGCAGAGCCGTTGTTCGGTCTCGGGGCGGAGAGGGGTGGCGTACTTGCCGGTTTCGCCCACGGCGTGCTCCACCGGGGAACCTGGTCCCTGACGCAACACTGCTACCTCGAGGATCTCTACGTGACGCCTGAGGTGCGAGGCACCGGGGCCGGCAGGGCTCTCATCGAGGCGGTATACCGGGAAGCCGATGACCGCGGCGCCGATCGCGTGTACTGGCTTACCCACGAATCCAACACCAACGCGAGGGCGCTTTACGATCGCATCGGGCGACGAAGCGGCTTTATTCAATACACCCGTCCTGGGTGAAGGAGGGCTCACGATGTCCGGATCCAGCCTGATCTACCCGATGTTCGCCATGGTCGTGCTCACGGCTACCGTGCTCGTCATGCTTTTCCGGAGCCGGGTGCATACGGTCCGCGAGAACCCGGAGGCCCTGCAGTTCTTTCGCCTCTATCAGCGTGGCGTGGAGCCTGAGGCCAGCGCCAAGGCCGCCCGGCACTTCTCGAACCTGTTCGAGGCACCTACACTCTTTTACGCCGCCTGCCTGGCCGCCATGGCCACGGGCCAGACCGGCACCGCCGTCGTGGCCCTGGCGTGGGGCTATGTGGCGGCGCGACTCGCCCATGCGTACATCCACCTCGGTGGCAACAGGCTGCGGTGGCGCATCCGGGCCTACTTTGCAAGCTGGCTGGTGCTCCTGGCGTTGTGGGTGACACTGGTCCTGGGCATGGCCACGCGGGGCTGATGCCGGCAGCCGGCCACCTTGCCCAAACAGGGGCCACCGCATACCCTGTCGACGGGTCCGCGCTGGTCCCCCCGCGGCGGCTAGCCGTGAACCCCGTCAGGTCCGGAAGGAAGCAGCGGTAACGGTGATGCCGGGCGCCGGGGTGCGGCTGGCGCGGGCTCACTATTGCTTTTCCACGCTGACTTTCTGGGCCCCCACCCCCGTCGCCACGCAGCTATGACCTACCTCGCGCTCGCCCGTAAATGGCGTCCCCGGACCTTCGCCGACGTGGCGGGGCAGGGCCATGTCGTGCGGGCCCTCGAGAACGCGCTCAATTCCGGCAAGCTGCACCACGCGTTCCTGTTCACCGGCACGCGGGGCGTCGGCAAGACGACGATTGCCCGGATCTTCGTCAAGGCCCTGAACTGCGAGCGGGGCGTCAGCGCCCGGCCCTGTGGCGAGTGCGGCAGCTGTCTCGCCATCGACCAGGGCCGCTTCGTGGACTTCCTGGAAGTGGACGCGGCGTCGCGAACCGGCATCGACGACGCCCGCGAACTGCTCGACAACGCGCAGTACACGCCGGCCGCCGGCCGCTTCAAGGTCTACCTCATCGACGAAGTGCACATGCTGTCCAAGCCGGCCTTCAACGCGCTGCTGAAGACCCTCGAGGAGCCGCCGCCCCACGTGAAGTTCCTGCTGGCGACCACGGACCCCCAGAAGATCCCGGTCACCGTGCTGTCCCGCTGCCTGCAGTTCAACCTGAAGCGCCTGCCCCAGGCCACGATCGTGGAGCGACTGACCCAGGTGTGCAGCAGCGAAGGCATCGGCGTGGAGCCGGGCGCCATCGTCAGGCTGGCGCGGGCCGCGGCGGGCAGCATGCGGGATGCCCTGAGCCTGCTGGACCAGGCGCTCGCGTTCGGCGACGGCAGCCTGCGGGACGCGGACGTGGCCGAGATGCTGGGCAGCCTGGACCGGGCGCGCCTCAGCGCGCTGCTGGAGGCCCTCGCGGTGGCCGACGCGCCGGGACTCCTGGGCCAGGTCCGGCAGCTGGACGAGATGGCGCCGGACTACAGCGACGTACTGGCGGGGCTCGCCACGCTCCTGCAGCAGATTGCGGTCGTGCAGGTGGCCGGAACCGGGGCCCTGGACGCGGAGGCGGGCGGCGAGGACGACACTGCGTTCCTCGCGCGGCTGGCGGCCAGCATGGCCCCGGAAACCGTCCAGCTCATGTACCAGATCGCCGTGATCGGCCGGCGGGACCTCGTCCTCGCGCCGGATCCGCGCACCGGCTTCGAAATGGCGCTGCTGCGCATGGTGGCTTTCCATCCGGAGCGGCAGCAGCCCGCGGTGTCTGCGTGGTGTCTGCGGTACCTGCGGCGGCGCCAGCCCCGAAGGCTTCGGTGCCGCCCGCGGCGACACCAAAGGCGCCGGTGGCAAGCGGGGACATCAGCGACTGGCCGGCCTTCGTCCAGACCCTGACCCTGGATGGCGCGGCACGTCAGCTGGCCACCCACTGCGCGCTCGCCGCCCAGTCACCTTTCGAGATCCGCCTCATGCTGGCAAAGCGCAACGGCCACCTGCTCACCGACAACCTGCGGAACCGGCTGGTGGCGGCGGTCCAGGAGCGCCTCGGCAGTGCCGTGAAGGTCCAGGTTGCGATCGGCGAGGCGGCCCCGGACACCGCCGCCGCCCGCCAGGCCCAGACTGACGACGAGGAGCTGCGCCTGGCGCGCGAGCGCATCGCCGCCGACAGCAACGTCCAGCAGATGGCCGAGCTCTTCGGGGCCGAGGTCATTCCCGAATCCATCCGCAAGAACCCGAACCCGCCACCCCGGAAGTGAGTGACCCATGAAAGCCGACATTGGCAGCTTGATGAAGCAGGCGCAGAAGATGCAGACCCAGATGCAGAAGGCCCAGGAGGAGCTTGCCGGGCTGGAAGTGACGGGCGAGGCGGGTGGCGGCCTGGTGCAGCTCCGCATGACCTGCAAGCACGAGGTCCGTAAGCTGACGATCGATCCATCCCTGGTGGGCGATGACCGGGAGATGCTCGAGGACGTGCTGATCGCGGCCTTCAACGACGCCCTCCGCAAGGTCGAGCGGACGGTGCAGGACAAGCTGGGCGGCATGACGGCCGGCCTCGGCCTGCCGCCCGGCCTGAAGCTGCCGTTCTGACGCCGCCATTCTGACGCGAATTCCCTGACGTGGCCTTTACTCCACTACTCCAGGATCTGCTGACCGCCCTGCGCTGCCTGCCGGGCGTCGGCCCCAAGTCGTCCCAGCGCATGGCCTTCCACCTGCTGGAGCGCGATCGCGAGGGCGCCCAGCGGATCATGCGGGCCCTCGGCGCCGCCCTGGAACGCATCGGGCTGTGCACCCGGTGCCGGATGTTCGCCGAGACCGAGCTCTGCGGCATCTGCGGCGACTCCCGCCGCGATGCCGGCCTGGTCTGCGTCGTGGAGACGCCCGCCGACGTGGTCGCCATCGAGGAATCCGGCGTCTATCGCGGCCGGTACTTCGTGCTCCTGGGCCGCCTGTCGCCCCTCGACGGCATCGGCCCCGACCAGCTGGGCGTGCCGGTGCTGGAGTCCCAGCTGGGCGACGGCATCACCCGCGAGCTGATCCTCGCCACCAGCGCGACCGTGGAGGGCGAGGCCACCTCGGGTTATCTCGCCAGCCTGGCCCGGGAGCACGGCATCCGCGTCACGCGCATCGCCCACGGCGTGCCCATGGGCGGCGAGCTGGAGTACGTGGATGCGGGCACGCTGTCGCACGCGATCACGGCACGGACGCCGGTGCTCGCCGACCGGTAGGCGCTAGCCGCGCCCCGCCGACTGCCTCACCAGGTTCATCAGCCGCCGGTAGCTCTCGTAGCGCCGCGGATCGATCTGGCCCGCGGCGACCGCCTCCTGCACGGCGCAGTGGTCCTCCCGCAGGTCGCTGCAGTCGGTGAAGCGACGCTGGCGGCCGTGCTCCTCGATCTCGACGAAGCCGCGCTGATCACCGTCCGCTCCGGAATCGCCGGCGCGAAGTCGCCACGGACACCGGCGTGTCACGAGGCCACCGCCGCCGGGAGCAGGTCCAGGACGACGCCGTCGTCGTAGCACGGCCCTGCGTCGCTCGAAAGCGAGTCGCGCCCGTCAGCGCGTCGGCGCCCGTTACCGAGCGCGTTCAGCAGCGACGACTTGCCGACCCCGGACTGGCCCACGAGGATGCCCGTGCCCCTGCCGATCCAGGCGCGCAGGGCGGCAATGCCGTCGCCGTCGTGACCGCCGACGCGCGCAGACCGGGCAGCCCCAGGCTCTCGTACAGCGCCAGTTCCGCCGTCGGCGGTCCCGCCACGTCCAGGACTTGTTCCAGGCGAGCGCGCTGGCGGCGCCCATCAGCCGCGCGGCGCAGCAGGTAGCGGTCGGTCAGGTACAGGTCCGGCATGGGCAGGGCGGCCATGACCACGACCAGGTGGGTGACGTTGGCGGCAGATCGTCTCGGGCTGGCCGCCGCGGCCGGACAGCCGCTGCAGCTCGTCGTCCCGGGGCTCGATCCGCTCGATGACCACGGGCTCGCCGCTGCCGCGGCAGGCGCGAATGCACCCGGTCACCGCAGCGACCCGGAGGTGGCGGCCCCGGATCATGAGGGCAGCCGCGTGCCGTCGGCCCGGGCCACGATGCCACGCCGGCCGTGGGCAGCAACGACCAGCGCGGCTGCATGCGCCTTTGCTAGAATCCGCCGCGCCTGTCGGACCGGCTTCATCCGGAGCGCGGCGTCAGTCGAGGAGCGCAGGGCATGGATCAGGCAGGCGGCAGACCGGCTGATCTGGATCGACCTGGAGATGACGGGCCTCGACCCCCAGCGGCATCGCATCATCGAGATCGCCACGGTCGTCACCGACAAGGCTCACCTATCATCTCGCCGAAGGGCCATGCTCGCCATCCACCAGGACGATGCCGTCCTGGCGGCATGGACGAGTGGAACACCGACGGAAAGTCCGGCCTGATCGAGCGCTGCCGCGCCCGGTGGGCGTAGCCGACGCCGAGGCCCGACCCTGGAATTCGTGGCGCGCTGGCGCGGCAAGGCCTCGCCATGTGCGGCAACACCATAGGGCAGGACCGGCGCTTCCTGGCGCGCGACATGTCCGGCCTCCACGACTTCTTCCACTACCGCCAACCTGGACGTCTCGACCCTCAAGATCCTCGCCGGGCTCTGGGCGCCGGTTGTGCTGGCCGGCGTGAGCAAGAGCACCACGCACCTGGCGCTGGCCGACATCCACGACTCGATTGCGGAGCTGCGGCACTACCGCGAGCACCTGATCGTCAACCGGCCGACGTGACGAACAGCGCCACCATGCAGCCGAAGCCGACGGTCCAGACCAGCGAGCGCAGGGTGGACCGGTCGGCGATGTAGCAGAGGCCGTAGGCGACCCGGGCGAGGGTGAAGGTGACGGCCAGCGCGTCGATGGTGGCCTGCGGCGTGTTGCAGAGGTGGGCGATGATCACCGCCCGACGGGCGGAAACGCCTCGTAGGCGTTCTGCTGGGCGAAATTGGCCCGGGCGGGCCAGCCCGAAAGCGAGCCCAGGAACTCCCGGGGCCGGGCGTTGTTGAAGCCCTTGGCGCCCGACTTGGCGGCGCCGGCCCAGACGATGGGCATGACGGCTGCGATCAGCACGCACCAGTAGGCGATGGTCATGGGCGGTCTCCCTCCTGCATCACACTGTCTCCCCGGCGAGGAACAGCCACGTTTCCACCACCGAGTCCGGATTCAGGGACCGACTCGATGCCCTGTTGCAGCAGCCAATCGGCCAGGTCCGGGTGATCGGAAGGGCCCTGGCCGCAGATGCCGATGTACTTGCCTTTGCGCCGAGGCCGCTTCAATGGCTAATTGACAGCAGCTTCTTGACCGCCGGATCGCGCTCGTCGAACAGGTGCGCCACGATGCCGGAGTCCCGGTCGAGGCCCAGCGTCAATTGCGTCAGGTCGTTGAGCCGATGGAAGCCGTCGAAAATGTCGAGGAACTCGTCGGCCAGCAGGCGTTGGTCGGCACCTCGCACATCATGATGACTTTCAGACCGTTCTCGCCGCGGTTCAGGCCATTCGCCGCGAGCAGTCTCGATCACTCTGCGGCCGCCTCAAGCACGTGCGCACGAACGGAATCATCACCTCCACTTCGTCAGGCCCATGCTCCTCACGCACGTGTTTCACCGCGCGGCATTCCAGCGCGAAGCAGGCGCGGAAACTCGGGCTCGAGGTAACGAGAGGCGCCGCGGAAGCCATCATCGGATTCTCTTCATGCGGCTCGTACTGCTCGCCGCCGATGAGATTGGCATATTCGTTCGATTTGAAATCGGACAGGCGCACGATCACCGTTTCCGGCGCGAACGCGGCCGCGAGCGTGGCGATGCCTTCGGCGAGCCGGCTCCACATAGAACTCGACCGGATCGGTAGCCGGCCATCTGCTCACGGATGATCCTGCCGCAACCGGGTCCGCAGCCGGTCGAAATCCAGGAGCGCCTTCGGGTGAACGCCGATCTGCGGTTGATGATGAACTCCAGCCGCGCCAGACCGACGCCGTGGTTCGGCAGGCTCGCGAAGTCGAAGGCCCGTTCCGGATTGCCGACGTTCATCATGATCTTCACGGGGCCGTCGGGCAGCTTGCTGAGCTCGGTGCGCTGCTGCTCGAAGTCGAGCGCGCCGTCGTAGACGAAGCCCTCGTCGCCCTCGGCGCAGGACACGGTGACCGGCGGCGCCGTCCGGAATGCTGTGCGTGGCGTCGCCGCAGCCGACGACGGCCGGGATGCCGAGCTCACGCGCGATGATGGCCGCATGGCAGGTGCGGCCGCCGCGGTTGGTGACGATGGCCGACGCCCGTTTTCATCACCGGCTCCCAGTCGGGATCGGTCATGTCGGCGACGAGCACGTCGCCCGCGAAAGGCCCAGCTCGTGCCGTGGCCCGCAATGACACACGGTGCGCCGGCCCCCGATCGCCCTGGCCATCTGCGCCCGAGCAGAGGACCTGCCCCCAGCGCGCGCTGAAGGTCGAACGCCGAGCGTGTCGCGGCGGCATCTCACCGTCTCCGGACGTGCCTGGACGACGTAGAGCTCGCCATCCACGCCGTCCTTGGCCCACTCGATGTCCATGGGCCGGCCGTAGTGCTCCTCGATGACGAGGGCCTGCCGGGCCAGCGCCTCCACGTCGGCATCGGCCAGGGAGAAGCGGGCGGCGTCGGCGGGGGGCACGTCCTCGGTGCGCACCGTCTTCCCGGGCTCCGCGGCCTCGGCGTAGACCATGCGGATCTTCTTGCTGCCCAGCTTCCGGCGGAGCACCGGCCGTTTGCCGGCCCGCAGGGCGGGCTTGTAGACG
>CAWBMW010000027.1:0-50251 GCA_963790015.1 uncultured Gammaproteobacteria bacterium | reverse complement strand
GCCGACCGCTTCGGCGACCTGCTTTCGGAAGTCGAGTCGGGCCGCGCCCACCTGGCCGCCGCCGGTCTCACCGTGACGGCCGAGCGCGCCCGGCGCGTGGACTTCGGCCCTCCCTACCAGCAGGTCAGCCAGAGCCTCGTTCATCATCGCGGGCGCAAGGCGCCGCGCTCGCCCGCCGACCTGGTCGGGAAGCGCATCGAGGTCGTGGCCCAGTCCAGCTACGTGGAGACGCTGACGGCAGCCCGGGGCAAGTTCCCCGACCTCGCGTGGACCGAAGACCCGACGGCCGACGCCGGCGAGCTGCTGGACCGGGTCGCCCGGGGCGAGGCCGACTACACGCTGGTGGACTCGAACCTCTTCGCCATCTACCAGCGCTATCACCCCGAACTGCGCGTCGCGTTCAACATGACGGAGGGGGACGCCCTCGCCTGGGCCTTCCAGCGCCGCGGCGATCGCAGCCTGATCGACGAGGCCGCCGCCTACCTCGCCGGCATCCGCGCCTCCGGCCAGCTGGCCCACGTCATGGACCGCTACTACGGGCACAAGGCCACCTTCGATTACGCCGGCACCCGCAAGTTCATGCGCGACTACGAGCAGCTGCTGCCCCGCTACCGGAAGCAGTTCGAGGCCGCCGCCGAGCGCGCGGGCATCGACTGGCGCCTGATCGCGGCCGTCGGCTACCAGGAAAGCCATTGGGATCCGACGGCCGTCTCGCCGAAGGGCGCCCAGGGCATCATGATGCTCACGCCCGACACCGCCCAGCTCATGGGCATCGAGAATCCCATGGACGCGGGCCAGAGCATCGTCGGCGGGTCGAAGTACCTGTGGCGCATGAAGCGCCGGATCGCGAAGCTCTCGCCGGACATCCCCGACCAGGACCTCACCTGGATGGCCCTCGCCGCCTACAACATGGGCTTCGGCCACCTGCTCGACGCGCGCCAGGTGACGAAGGAGAACGGCGGCAACCCGGACCGGTGGGTGGATGTGAAGGACGCGCTGCCGCTGCTCATGGAGCGCCGCTGGTACACCCAGGCCCGCTGGGGCTACGCCCGGGGCCGGGAGACCCGCGCCTACGTGCGCAACATCCGCAACTACTACGACATCCTGGTGTGGCTCGAGGACGGACCGGAGGACTACCAGGAGCCCGGGCAGCCGGGCAAGCCGCCGGTGACGCGCGGACAATGACGCTGCCACACCCGACCGTAGGAGCGGCTTCAGCCGCGACGCCGGCCAGAATTCGGGTCGCGGCTGAAGCCGCTCCTACGATGCGGGTGCGATCACCAGCAGCGTCCGCGCCCTCCTCCACCTGCTCGCCCACCGCCACGTTCAGGCGGCTGACGATGCCGTCCGCCGGGGCGAGGAGCGCGTGCTCCATCTTCATGGCTTCCAGCACCACCAGGACCGCACCGCGCCGGACGGGCGCGCCCGCCTCGACGTGGACGGCCGTGATGCGCCCGGGCATGGGGGACATGAGCGGGCCGGTCACCGCCGCCATTGCCCGGTGATCGCCGCCGGCCGCTGCGGCCGCTGCCCGCTGCTCGGCGGGGCCGTTGAGCCGCCACCCATCCTGCCGGTCCCAGGGATCACCAGCTGAACTGTCACGGGGCACTGCGGAGTTCAGCAGCTCCGCCCGGTGGGCTTCGATGAAGCCCGTGTCCACGACCCCCGCCACGAACGCCGGGTGAGCCGCCAGGGCCGCGAGGAACTCCAGGTTCGTGCGCACGCCGGCAACCCGCACCGCACGGAGCGCTGCCTGCAGCCGCTGCACCGCCGCCGACCGGTCCGGCCCGTGCACGATGAGCTTGGCCAGCAGCGGGTCGTAGTGAATCGTGACCGCATCGCCGGCCTGCACGCCGGCAGTCCACCCGGACGCTCCCGCTCGTGGCGGGGAACGTCAGCTCCCGCAGCGTGCCGGTGGCCGGCAGGAAGTCCCGCGCCGGATCCTCGGCGCACAGGCGCACCTCGATGGCGTGACCCGTGCGCGTGATCTGCTCCTGGGTGAGTGGCAGCCGCTCCCCGGCGGCGACCCGCAGCTGCCACTCGACCAGATCCTGCCCCGTGACGAACTCCGTCACCGGGTGCTCGACCTGCAGGCGCGTGTTCATCTCCATGAAGTAGCACTGGCCATCGGCCCCGGCGATGAACTCGACGGTGCCGGCGCCGGTGTAGTGCACGGCCCGCGCGGCGTCGACGGCCAGCTGGCACAGCGCCTGCCGTTGCCCGGCCGACAGGCCCGGCGCCGGCGCCTCCTCCAGGACCTTCTGGTGGCGGCGCTGCACCGAGCAGTCCCGCTCGAAGAGGTGCACGAGCTGGCCATGCCCGTCGCCGAACACCTGCACCTCCAGGTGCCGGGGATTGGCAAGGTACTTCTCCACCAGCATCCGCCCGTCGCCGAAAGCGGCGAGGGCCTCGCGACGTGCGGCCGCGAGGGCGGCGGTGAATTCGCCGGGGCCGGCGACGATGCGCATCCCCTTGCCGCCGCCGCCCGCCACGGCCTTCAGCAGCACGGGGTAGCCGATCAGGCCCGCCTCGACGGCCAGTCGCTCGTCGGATTGGTCGGCGCCATGGTAGCCGGGCACGACGGGAATCCCCGCCGCGGTCATCAGTGCCTTCGCCGCGGCCTTGTCGCCCATCGCCCGGATCGCCGCAACCGTTGGCCCGACGAAGACCAGGCCGGCCGCCGCGCAGGCCGCCGCGAAGTCCGCATTCTCCGAGAGAAACCCGTACCCGGGATGGATCGCTTCGGCGCCGGTGGACTGCGCCGCCGCGATGATCGCGTCAGCCCGCAGGTAGCTGTCCCTGGCGGGCGCCGGCCCGATGGCCACCGCCTCGTCGGCCAGCTGCACGTGCAGGGCGCCCGCATCGGCGCTGGAGTACACGGCCACCGTCCGGATCCCGAGGCGGCGCGCCGTGCGGAGGACGCGGCAGGCGATCTCGCCCCGGTTGGCGATGAGGATCGTGCTGAACATCAGACCTGATGCGTCACATTCTGCAGCGTCACATCCTGAAGACACCGAAAGCGGTGTCCTCCGGCGGCGCGTTCAGCGCGGCGGAGATGCCGAGACCGAGCACCCGGCGCGTGTCCCGGGGGTCGATGATCCCGTCGTCCCACAGCCGGGCCGTCGCGTAGTACGGATTCCCCTGGGTCTCGTACTGCTCCCGGATCGGCGCCTTGAAGGCTTCCTCGATCTGCGGGTTCCATCACTCCGCACCTGGGCCAGCACCGCGGCGGCCTGCTCGCCGCCCATGACCGAGATGCGCGCGTTGGGCCACATCCACAGGAAGCGCGGGCCGAAGGCGCGGCCGCACATGCCGTAGTTGCCGGCCCCGAAGACTGCCGCCGATGATCACCGTGAACTTCGGCACCCGGGCGTTGCGCCACGGCCATGACCATCTTGGCGCCGTCCTTGGCGATGCCGCCCGCCTCGTACTTCCGGCCCACCATGAAGCCGGTGATGTTCTGCAGGAACACCAGCGGGATCTCGCGCTGGCAGCACAGCTCGATGAAGTGCGCCGCCTTCAGGGACGACTCGGAGAACAGGATGCCGTTGTTCGCGACGATGCCGACCGGGTAGCCCTGCAGGTGCGCGAAGCCGCAGACCAGGGTGGTGCCGTAAAGCTGCTTGAACTCGCTGAACTCGCTGCCGTCCACGATGCGGGCGATCACCTCGCGCACGTCGTAGGGCTTGCGGGTGTCGGCGGGGATGAGGCCGTAGCAGGTCGTCCGCCGGGTACAGGGGCTCGGCGACGGGGCGCGACACCAGCCAGGGCAGTCTTCGCCGCGGTTCAGGTGGCTGACGACTGGCCGGGCCAGTGCCAGCGCGTGCCGGTCGTCCAGGGCGTAGTGGTCGGTCACGCCCGACGTCCGGGCAGTGCAGGTCGGCGCCGCCCAGGTCCTCGGCGCTCACCACCTCGCCGGTGGCCGCCTTCACCAGCGGCGGGCCGCCGAGGAAGATGGTGCCCTGATTGCGCACGATGATGCTCTCGTCCGCCATGGCCGGCACGTAGGCGCCGCCGGCCGTGCAGGAGCCCATCACCACCGCGATCTGGGGGATGCCCGCGGCCGACAGGTTGGCCTGGTTGTAGAAGATCCGGCCGAAGTGGTCCCGGTCGGGGAAGACCTCGTCCTGGAGCGGCAGGTAGGCGCCGCCGGAGTCCACGAGATAGACGCAGGGCAGGCGGTTCTCCCGGGCGATCTCCTGGGCCCGCAGGTGCTTCTTCACCGTGAGCGGGTAGTAGGTTCCGCCCTTCACCGTCGCGTCGTTGGCGACGATGACGCACTCCTGGCCGGCGATGCGCCCGATCCCGGTGACGATGCCGGCGCTGGCGACCTCGTCGTTGTAGAGGCCGGTCGCGGCGAGTTGGGACAGCTCGAGGAAGGTTGAACCGGGGTCGAGCAGCTCGCTGATCCGGTCGCGCACGAGCAGCTTGCCCCGCGCCACGTGCTTCGCCCGGGCCTGCTCGCCGCCGCCCTGCGCGACCGCGGCCACCCGGGCCTTGAGGTCGGCGATCAGGGCCTCGTTGGCCGCGCGGTTCCGCGCGAACTCCGCCGACTGCGCGTCCAGCCCGGAGTCGAGGACGCTCACCGGCGCGCGCTCCAGCAGCCGCTCGGCCTGCCGCCGGTGCGGCCGGTCCAGCATCCGGCCGTCCAGCTGGACGGCGCCGGCGTCGGGGGCCGCGGCGAAGGCGGCCAGCACGCGGTGCGCGCGCTCGACCTGCTCCGGCGTCGGGGTGAAGGCCGCGTTGATGACCGGCACCTGGGCCGGGTGGATGGCAAGCATGCCGCTGAAGCCGTCCTCGGCGGCGCGAGCGCGCGAGCCGGGCCAGGGCGGCCTCGTCGCGGAAATCGGGGGACAGGGTTTCGATGGCTGCCCGGCCCGAGGACGCGGCGGCGATCTGGCACAGGCTGCGGACCAGCTGGTAGGTGAAGCGGAACCCGCCGTCCGGCTCGCGATTGGCCACGGCGCCCAGATCGGCAGCCAGGTCCTCGGCGCCCCAGGTCAGGGCCAGCAGCCGCTCCGGCGGGCGCACGTAGCCGGAGAGCGTGGCGACGGCCAGCGCCGACTCGGTGGCGATCGCCACGATGGGCGTGGCGGCTCGCCGGGCGAGCCGGCCTCGAGCTCGCCGAGCGCCCGGTCCAGTTCCCGGACGTCGGCGATGGAATCCGGCTTCGGCAGCATGATGCCGGCGGGCGCGGCGGGCAGCACCGCGCGCAGGTCGTCGTGCATCAGGCCGGAGGACAAGGGGTTCACCCGCACCCATATTTTGGGGCCGTTGCCCCCGGCGTTGGCCCGCAGGAACGCCACCGCCATCTGCCGGGCCAGCAGTTTGCGTTCCGCCACCACGGCATCCTCCAGGTCCAGGATGACGGCATCGGCGCCCGCCTCCAGGGCGCGGGCCAGCTTCCGCTCGCTGTCGGCCGGGACGAACAGCCAGCTGCGCGGCAGTGGGCCGGTGCTCATGCGCTGCCCCGCTTCAGCAGCAGCGCGTGGCGCTTGCAGCTCGCCACTTCCTCGTCGCGCTGGTTGAAGGCGCGGTGGACGAAGGTGGCTATCCCCGCATTGGGCCGGGACCCGCTCGGGCGCAGCGCCGCCACCTCGGTCTCTATCCGCAGGGTGTCACCGACGAACACCGGCTTCGGGAAGCGCACCTCGTCCATCCCCAGGTTGGCCACCGCCGTGCGGTGCGTGGTGTCGTGGACGGACACGCCGATCATCAGGCTCAGGGTGAAGCAGCTGTTGACCAGCACCTGGCCGAACTCCGTGGCCTTGCAGTACTCCGCGTCCAGGTGCAGCGCCGCCGGGTTGTGGGTCAGCGCCGACACCAGCAGGTTGTCGGTCTCGGTCACCGTGCGGTGGATGTCGTGGGCGATGATCCTGCCCACGGTCAGCTCGTCGAAGTAGCAGCCGGCCATCGTGTTGCTCCCGGTGTCAGGCGGTGGCGTTGAACAGCTCGCGGCCGATCAGCATGCGGCGGATCTCCGATGTGCCGGCGCCGATCTCGTAGAGCTTGGCGTCCCGCAACAGCCGGCCCGTCGGGTACTCGTTGATGTAGCCGTTGCCACCCAGGATCTGGATGGCATCCAGCGCCATCTGCGTGGCGCGCTCGGCCGCGTAGAGGATGACCCCCGCCGCGTCCCGGCGGGTGGTGCGCCCCGCATCCGCGGCCCGGGCCACCGCGTACACGTAGGCCTTGCAGGCGTGGAGCGTCGTGTACATGTCGGCCAGCTTGCCCTGGATCAGCTGGAATTCGCCGATGGGCTGGCCGAACTGCCGGCGCTGGTGCACGTAGGGCAGCACGGCGTCCAGGCAGGCCTGCATGATGCCGAGCGGTCCGGCGCTGAGGACGATCCGCTCGTAGTCGAGTCCGCTCATCAGCACGCGGACGCCCTCGTTGCGGGTACCCAGAACATTGCCCGCGGGAACGTGGCAGTCCCGGAACACCAGCTCGCAGGTGTTCGAGCCGCGCATGCCCAGCTTGTCCAGCTTCTGGGCGGTGGCGAAGCCGGGAAAGCCCTTCTCGACCAGGAAGGCGGTGATGCCCTTTGCGCCCGCGTCGGGCTCCGTGCGGGCGTAGACGATCAGCACATCCGCGTCGGGGCCGTTGGTGATCCACATCTTGGTGCCGTTGAGCACGAAATGGTCACCCCGCGCCTCGGCGCGGAGCCGCATGCTGACCACGTCGGACCCGGCGTTCGCCTCGCTCATCGCCAGCGCGCCGACGTGTTCTCCGCTCACCAGCTTCGGCAGGTAGCGGCGCTTCTGACCGGCGGTGCCGTTCCGCTGCAGCTGGTTGACGCACAGGTTGGAGTGGGCGCCGTAGCTCAGGCCCACGGAGGCCGACGCGCGGCTGATCTCCTCCATGGCCAGCACGTGCTCCAGGTAGCCGAGCCCCGCGCCGCCGTACTCGCGCTCGACGGTGATGCCGAGCAGGCCGATGGCGCCCAGGCGGGGCCAGAGCTCGTTGGGAAACTGGTTCGAGGCATCGATCGCCGCCGCGCGGGGTGCAATCTCGCTCGCGGCGAAGGCCCGCACGGTGTCGCGGAGCAGGCAGGTGTCCTCGGGGAAGCCGAAGTCGAGGAAGTCCGTCGTGCCGGCGCTCACCGGGCCGTCCTTCTGACCTTAACGTCACTCTTGAGGAGCTCGGCGAAGCACTTCGCCTCCACCTCCCCCATGGTCACGAGGGTGGCCTCGATGTCCCGGAGCTTCTGCAGGAGCTCGGCCCGGTGCTCCCGGATCTTGTCGCACAGGCGGAGCAGCTGGCGGGCGCCGCCGGCCTGCCTCGGGTCGTACATGTCGATGATCTCCCGGCACTCCTCCAGGGAGAAGCCGAGGCGCTGGCCGCGCAGGACCAGCCGGATGCGGGTCCGGTCGCGGTCGGAATAGAGGCGGGTCTGGCCGCGCCGCGCCGGGGCGATCAGCCCCTTGTCCTCGTAGAAGCGCAGCGCCCGGGGCGTGACCCCGAATTCCTGGGCGAGCTGCTGGATGGTGTAGCGCTGGTCGGCCAAGTCGCGGGCTCCTGGGGCATAGTTGACGTATACGTCAACTATGCCCCAGGAGCCCAGGGCCCGGCAAGACGCCCGTCACACCCCCGGCGCGCGTAGGAGCGCCTTCGGCGCGACACGGAATCATTTTCCTGAATAGGTCTGCGCCGATCGGCGCTCCTACACGCGGCGGGCACGGAAGAAGGCCTGGAGGAGCGTCCCGGCACTCGTCGGCCAGCACGCCGCCAGTCACGGCGACGCGGTGATTCGCCGCCGGGCTGCCCAGCACGTCGATCACGGTGCCGGTGGCGCCGGCCCGCAGGTCCTCGCAGCCGTAGACGACCCGGGCCACCCGCGCGTGGATCATGGCGCCGGCGCACATGGGGCACGGCTCCATGGTCACGTAGAGCGTGCTCCCGGTGAGGCGGTAGTTGCCGAGCTGGCGGGCGCCGGCCCGCAGCGCCTCGATCTCCGCGTGGGACGTGGGATCCGTGCTGCCGATGGGCCGGTTCCAGCCCTCCCCGACCACGACGCCGTCCAGCACCAGCACCGCGCCGACGGGCACCTCGCCCGCCGCCTCGGCGTTCTGCGCCAGCTCGATGGCGCGGCGCATGTAGACGGCGTCCTCGCGGGTGGCCGCCACGCCGCAGGCGGGGATGGGACTGCTGTTCTCGGGTAACTGCGCCATGGGCGGCCAGTATAGGAGGCCCGGATGGCTTCCGCGCAGCGGCGCGCCCGTGCGCGTACCATCGGAATCCTCACCCGGCAGCCAGGGATTGCAGCCCTTATGTTGACTCTCGAAGAATCCCTCTGGGACATGGAACAGAAGTTCTGGCTGGAGGGCAGCGATTTCCATGCCCGGAACCTGACGGACGACGCCGTGCTCCTCCTGCCACAACCGGCAGGCGTCCTGGCCAAGGACGCGGCGGTGGCCTGGGTCCGGGAAACGCTGCCCTGGACCGGCGTCCGCTTCGGGGGACGGCGCGTGCTCAGGCTTCACGACCGCATCATCCTGCTCGCGTACAACGCCAGCGCACACCGCCGCAAGGAACTGACGACCTATCGCGCCCTGGCGTCGAGCGTGTACGTCAACCGGGATGGCGACTGGCGCCGCACCTTTCACCAGCAGACCGTCGACGAGGTGCTGAGCGGCTCGACGGGCCGCTTCGAGCTGTTGAAAGAGCCCTGAACGAATCCTCGAGGAGCCCCCATGAACTGCCATCTCCGATCCTGCCTGCTGGCCCTCGTCGCCAGCTCACTCGCCGCGGGCTGCAGCCCGGCCAACGGCCCGGCACAGGACCAGACGGTCGCCGGGGCACCCGCACCCGGCTCCCTCCCGGTGCTGGTCCGGCCGGACGGGACCTACCCCGTCAAGGCGCTCGAGAAGGACACCGTCGTCATCAAGGTGATCCAGAACGGCGTCCAGAACCTGCAGCAGGCGCCCAGCATCGAGGCGGGACTGAAGGCCAACCTGGAGCAGATGGCGTCCTTCGTGCAGAAGGCCTGCACCACCGGCGCCAAACCGGACTTCCTGCTGTTCAACGAGTTTCCCCTCACCGGCTACTCGGCAGGCTCCCGGGACGAGAAGCTCAAGTTCACCATCACGATCCCGGGCCCCGAGACCGAGCGCCTGGGCGCCCTCGCCCGGGAGTGCGACACGTACATCATCTTCGGCAGCTACGCCCGGGATGAGGACTGGCCGGGCCACATCCTCAGCATCAACACGGTGCTCGACCGCCAGGGCCGGATCGCCCAGAAGTACTGGAAGACCCGGAACATCACCCGCCTGACGCCCAGGCGAGGAGATCCCGACGACCACCATCGAGAACGTGCGGACAAGTTCCGCGCACGCTACGGGATCGAGGCCGAGTTCCCGGTGCTGCAGACCGAGTACGGCAACATCGCCGTCAGCACCGTGCAGCTGGATCCCTTCGTGTTCGCCGCCTTCGCCATGCGCGGCGTCGAGATCATGTTCCGCACGGCCACGCTGTTCTCCCCCGACGACGTGAAGGCCACGGCCCGGTATCACAACGTCTACTCCGCCATGTCGAACATCACCTTCCCGCCGGACAGCCCGGTGGCTGCCATGGGCGGCCAGTCGCTGATCGTCAGCCCCCGTGGCGAGGTGCTGGCGCAGGACCCGACCAACAACGAGGGCATCATCGAGGCAAGCATTCCGATCGCCGAGTTCCGCAGGAACCGGCGCATTCCCGCGCTATCCGCTGGAAGTCGTCGCGCCCGTGTTCGACCAGTACCGGCAGGAGGTCCCGCTGGACCACCTGGACCTGCCGCCCGGGGATCTGCCCCAGACCGGCGAGGACATGAAGAAGCTGCTGGACCGGCTCAGCCGGTGGCTGAATCCGCCGGCGGCCCGGCCGGCAATGTGAGCACCTCGCCCGCTCACCCCGCGCTCTACCAGATCAACACGCGCGTATGGCTGACCGGAATTGTCCACCGCACTCGGCCGGCCGGCGACGCTGGATGACGTTCCCGACGCCGAGCTGGACCGGCTGGCCGAGCTGGGTTTCGACTGGGTCTGGCTGCTGAGCGTCTGGCAGACCGGGCCCGCAGCGCGGGCACGTCTCGCGGGCGAATCCGGAATGGCGCCGCGAGTTCACGGCGACGCTGCCGGACCTCACGCGACGACGACATCGCCGGCTCCGGTTTCGCCATCCCGGACTACACGCGTGCATCGCGACCTGGGTGGGCCTGCGGCACTGGCCCGCCTGCGCCAGCGACTGGCACAGCGCGGGCTGCAGCTGATGCTCGACTTCGTCCCCAACCACATGGCCCCGGATCACCCGTGGGTGAACGAGCACCCCGACTACTTCGTGCAGGGCACCGAGGCCGACCTGGCCCGCGCGCCGCAGAACTACTACCGGGTACAGGCGAAGTCCGGGCCGACCTGGTCCTGGCCTACGGCCGCGACCCCTACTTCGCCGGCTGGCCTGACACCCTGCAGCTCGACTACGGCAACCCGCGGCTCCAGGAGGCCATGATCGGCGAGCTGCGAGCGGATCGCCGGGCAGTGCGACGGCGTCCGCTGCGACATGGCCATGCTGGTGCTGCCCGACGTCTTCGAGCGCACGTGGGGCATCCGGCGCCGAGCCTGTTCTGGCCGAAGGCCACCGAGCGCGTACGGCGCAGCGTATCCCAGGTTCCTGCTTCATGGCCGAGGTCTACTGGGACCTGGAATGGACGCTGCAGCAGCAGGGCTTCGACTACACCTACGACAAGCGGCTCTACGACCGCCTGCGCGAAGGTCACGCCCGGCCGGTGCGCGAGCATTTCCGCGCGGGGCTCGACTACCAGGGCAAGCTGGCCCGCTTCCTGGAGAACCACGACGAGCCGCGGGCGGCCGCCACCTTCCCGCCGGGCATGCACGAGGCCGCGGCGGTCATCACCTTCCTGTCGCCGGGGCTGCGCTTCTTCCACCAGGGCCAGTTCGAGGGGCGGACGAAGCGCATCTCGCCCCACCTGGTCCGCGCGCCGCAGGAGCCGGTCAACCCGCAGCTGCAGAAGTTCTACGAGCGGCTGCTCGACGTGCTGCGCCAGCCGGTGGTGCGCGATGGCCAGTGGCAGCTGCTCGACTGCCGGCCGGCCTGGGAGGGCAACTGGACCTGGGACTGCTTCCTGGCCTTCGCCTGGCAGGGACCGGGCGACGAGCGGCTGCTGGTGACGGTCAACTACGCGCCCAACCAGAGCCAGTGCTACGTGAACCTGCCCTTCCCGAATCCCGGCACCAGCCGCTGGCAGCTCAGGGACGTTCTGGGCGATGCCACCTACGAGCGGGATGGAGGTGAGCTGCAGGCACGGGGCCTCTACCTGGACGAGCCGGCCTGGAAGGCCTGCGCCTTCTTGCTCACGAGGTTGACGTAGGCCGGGCGCCGGGTCGAGGCTGGCCTCAGACCCCGGCGAAAGTCCGCGACGTCAGGGCACCGGGCAGGCCAGTGCCCCGTCCGGCGGGCAGACCACACGATCCGCCGCGCTGCCCGGGCGCAGGGTCAGGATGTGCACCTGCTTGGACTCGAACACCGGGATGTAGATTTCTGCCCGGCCGGTGGGACCCGGGGCGTCATACCGGATGCTGGGAACACCAATGGTCGAGATGACCTCGCCGGGGGAGATGCCCCCGGGCCCATGATGGTCTGGGTGGTGCCCGCACCGTAGGTGTCGTTGATGTCGAAGACCACCGCCGACTGGTACTCCCAGTTGGTCTTGCTGGGCGACTTGGGTGTCAGCAGCCAGACCTTCGAGGCTTCGTCGCCGGCCACCATGATCCAGGGCTTCACGGCCCCCTGCAGACCGCGCACCGGCACGAAGGCCTTGGCGGGTCCCGGGGCCAGCCGGCCAGGGCCGGCGGTGGGCGCCGGGAAGGTGGGATTCGGCCGGATGTTGTCCTTGAGCGTGCGCCGCACCCAGCCGCCGCCGAAGATATTGCCGCTCACGGGCTGCTCGTAGGCGTTGATGCGCCCGGGAATCGCATCCTGGGTCACCGCGAAGCAGTTGTCAGGCTGGTGGTTGGACGCCAGGACTTCGACCTTGCCATCCAGGTTGAGGTCCGCCACCTGGATGTCGAACACCTTGCCCTGGGCACCCGCCGCGATGTTGCCCACCCGCACGACCGGGCCGTTGACCTGGTCAACCGCGGTCCAGGGCAGCCCGGCCGGCGCACCGTAGACCCTCACGAAACCGCCGGACATGAAGAACGAACCGCCGATCAGCTCGGGAATGCCATCGTTCTCGAAGTCGTAGGATTCAATCGAGATATCCGGCCCGGTCCCGGTGACCGGGTAGCCCACCAGCATGTGCTCGTCCCACTCCACGGTGGGCGAGAGCGCGGCGCCCGGGTTCCTGAACCACACCAGCTCGCCCGTGAAGAAGCAGATGCTGCCATAGCCCGCCACCTTGAAGGACGAACGCACGGTCGCGATGTCCAGGAAGCCATCGCCATCCATGTCGACGAATTCCAGGTCGTGATAGAAGCGCGGCTTGCTGACATTGCTGGAGGAATCGCAGCTGCCCCCCGGGGGACCCCCGGTGCTCTGGTGGACGATGTATTCCTGGAGCCCCGGATCATCGAGGTTGATGAACGACAACCGGCCCGGCGGAATCGCCGGATGGAAGCCCTGGGGAATGGCCACCGCTTCGAAGGGCACCATGCCGTCCGGCATGCGAATGGCATCGTTGGGCCAGTTCATCGTGTTGGGCGCGCCCGGTGCTGGCGGGCCGCCGACATCGGTCAGTTCCTGGACGTCCGTGTCCTTGTTGAAGGTCTGCGGGTTCAGGGCGCTGAGGTCCCGGATCCGGGCCACCAGGTCGCGCTCGAAGTAACTGGTTACCGTCGTCCCGGTGGGATCCTTGAGCACGTTGTAGAAACTCGTCACCATCAGGTCGTCCGTCAAACCCGAGGGGCCGTTGTAGGTCTCGATGCTGGTGAAAGCCGCGTTGAAGTTCAGCGGCAGCGTCCCCTTCTTCCACACGGCCGGACAGTAGGCGGCTGCCGCCGCGGGTCCGCTGGCCAGCAGGGGCACGGCGGCGGTGAGCGCCATCAGGACGGAACGACGCAACGCGTCGGAGAAGCGAACGGAAACCCGATTCATGCAGACCCCCTAATGCCGGCTGTATCGCGGCCGGACTGCGCGCGTCGCCCTCATTGACACGGCCAAGCCCGCAAATCGGCGGGTTGGTCCCGGTCCCCAGGCAATCTTGTCCCCGACCATACGGGCTTCCACAGCCGTGCGTCAATGAGTTCAGGGTTGCCAGTTCTTGGAGCACCCGGCAACGGCCATCTGGAACTCGTCATTTATTTGCGCGCCCAGCCGTTGGTTGGCCGGGTTGGTGCAAGACGCGGCTATTGAACTTAATCCAGTCGCGCGGGCTGCTGGCGAAGCGCGTCGGCATGGTGCGCACGCACCTCTGCCGCAAGCTGTGTGCCCTCGACGTCGATTTCCGGCAGGTCACCGAAGAAGACTGAGGTGCCTCAGATCCCGAACGCCTTCAGCACCGCATCCACGAGTCCCTCCAGCCGGCGGCCCGTCCGTCCGCCGCTGCGTCCCACGGACGGGACCTCTTCGTAGACGAAGCGGCCCGGCCCGCCGCCAAACAGGTCGTTGAACAGGTCTTCCTGGCCGCGAAGATAGGAGACGAAGGTCTCGCAGCGCGTCGTCCGGTAATCAAGATTCGCGCTGAACCCGAGGGTGGCCGCGTGATTGATGAGCCGCGCCTGGTCCGCTTGCGGTTCCTCCGCGCGAACGCCGCGGCAGCCCGTCAGGATCAGCCGGCAGGGTCCGTGAAAAGCCAGGTACCGGAACTGCAGGGTCAGCCAGGCGTGGAGGGTCAGCAGGCGCCAGTGCCGGGTGATGGCAACGGACGAGCCCGCCGGCTTCACGAGGCCGGCGAGCGACCGTGGCTGGACGACCATCGCGGCGCCCCGCGGAATGTCGACGATCCCGACTTCACCAAAGGGATCGTCCTGGGCGGAAACAACGACGCGGGTCGGCGCGTTGCCCTCCGGGCGGATGGAGGTCAGGGCGTACATGCCGGACGCGATACTGGACAGCGGGATCTGCCAGTTCAGCAGCCAGACGGTCTGCTTCCGGGCGGGCCGGCTACTGCTCTGCAGGAAGTTGGCGAGCACCAGGAGCTCCTCCCTGGCGCCCACTTCGATCGGCACCGACACCGCGGACGGATCGGGCTCCGGGAGCGGCGGCGCCTGCGCGTCCGGGAGGATGCGGATCGGCGCCAGCCGGCTGGCGGCGGGGGCGAGCACGAAATAGAGGAATGCCTTGATGACGACCGGCAGGACCAGGATGCCGGCAAGGATCAGGAATGCAGTCGGGAGACTGGCATCAATCGCCGCGAGAAGCCGCCCGGCGGGTTTCTCCGCCACGCGTTCGCGTTGCGCATGGATACGGCCTTCGAGCTCCGCGACCTCGAGGGCCTTGCGCTCCCTGGCTGCGATGCCTTCGGCCACCGGCGACTGCTCGAGGAGGCGCGCCGTCCGGTCTCTCTCGCGTTCGGCCCGGCGGGCGGCCTCGGCCCACGCCGAGTAACTCTTCTTCCTGACTTCGAGAGCTGCCCACCGGTCCGGTCGCAGGTACCGGTCCCACCAGC
Source organism: uncultured Gammaproteobacteria bacterium (assembly GCA_963790015.1). Taxonomy (GTDB): domain Bacteria; phylum Pseudomonadota; class Gammaproteobacteria; order Steroidobacterales; genus SHZI01. Next base: position 35,652 of record CAWBMW010000027.1, on the reverse strand, counting down.
GACTGTCGCGTTCCAGCGCCGCGAGCTCCGCCTTCAGCCCGTTGGCCGTGGCCCGGACGTCCGCGGCCGCCTTGCTGACCGATTCAAACTGGACCTGTGCCTCGGTCCAGTAGCGTTCTGCCGCCCTGCTCCGGGCCTCGAGCATCCCGAGCTCGGTCTTCCAGCTGGCGAGCAGCGCCTCCCGGTCGGCGATGGACTGCTTCTCGACCGCCAGGCTGTCCCGCTCGGACTTGAGCCAGGCGCCGGCGACCAGGATGGCGACGATGATGACCAGGAGGCCCAGCTTGCGGGTGAGCCAGGCGAGTGTCCTTGCGATGAGGCTGGTCATTATCTGGCCGACTGCCCGGGCGTTGGCTGCATCCAGCGGGCAGTCTAAGACAGGTCCACTCTCCGTGAGAAAAGCGGGTCCCGGCTACGGCGCCGTCGCGACTTTTGCGCCCCTTGTGTCAACCCGTTGACAGAAGCCGGGCGCGGGCCGGCGCACTGTCTGTCCAACGGCGGGGGTACCGCCGGCAACCGGAAAGAAGAGCCCTGTCATGAACAGCACGATCCGCACCGCCCTGATCCTCGGCAGCCTGGCCGGCATCCTGGCCCAGCCGGCTTCGGCCGATACGGCCGCGACCCTGCCCGTCTACGGCGACGAGCTGCAGCGCTGCGTCGTCGCCCTGCGCCCCGAGGCCGCCGATGTCGGCGCCGCCACGGCCAGGCACACGGTGACGGAGGTCACCGTCCGTGGCATGTGGCGCGAGTTCACGATCGAGTCGGCCTACACCGCGAAAGGCGGCACGGCGCTGGGCGACACGGTGTCCCGCTGCAGGACCGCGCGGTGGGGTTCTGGCACGGAGCTCAACGTGGTCGCACGGCACGCGCCCAGCGGCGCCGCAGTGGCCGAGGCCCGCCTGGCTGCCCGCTAGTCCACCCAACCGCGCCGGACGCCGCCCCCTGGGGGCGTGCGTCTCCGGCCGGGTGCAATATGCCTAGAACGGAATGCGCCCGGCCCAGCTGCCGAAGCGCTGGATCAGGGTGACCGCGCCGGTGGGCGCTACCTGCACCGATTACAAGGCGCTGACTACATCTGTCTGGCTGAAATCATCGCCCTTGTATAAGAGCGGCAGACCGCGCACCTTGGCCAGCGCATAACTGAACACGTCGCCGAAATTCAAGGCCGCCGGGTGGCCGCTGCCCTTGCCGAACGCCACGAACGCCGAATAGGCAGCGTCCATCTCCGCCACTCCCGGCGCGACCAGCTCAAAGACTGGCAACCGCAGAAGATCGTCCACCAGCACCACGGCTCGCTGCCCGCGCCGGCCGTGGACCACCATGCGCGCTTCGAGCACTGACACCGTGCTGATCAAGGCCTTGTCGGCAGGCCCTGGTCGTCCCATTGCAGCGGGTCGAAGGCGTCCGTGCGCTCGGGAACGCGGTCCAGCTGAGCCAGTAACGCGGCCATCCGCGCGGCCTCTCGCCCCGGGTCAGACGCGCCTTGCGTCTCGCTGGCAAGCAGGTCGATGGCTCGTTCGACAACCGCCGTCTTGGTCAGGCCTGTGGCCCTGGCGAGCTTCTCGACCTTCGCCACGACGATGGGATTCGCTATCTGCAGCGCCATGATGGCCCCCGATATGTTGATAGGCGCATCGTCAATATGCATTCCCACTGCAGACCGGATCAAGCGTCGGCGTCGCCATTGACATCCAGGGCACTGTGGGAGGTGCTGGTGGTTTTTACCGACAGGTGCCGATAGCGGAGATTCGCGCCTGAAGGCGCTCCTAAAGGCGCCCTACTCCCACTCGATGGTGGCCGGCGGCTTGCCGGAGATGTCGTAGACCACGCGCGAGATGCCCGCGATCTCGTTGATGATGCGCCGCGAGACGTGGTCGAGGAACTCGTAGGGCAGGTGCGCCCAGTGGGCCGTCATGAAGTCGATGGTCTCGACGGCGCGCAGCGCGATCACCCAGTCGTAGCGCCGGCCGTCGCCCATCACGCCGACCGACTTCACCGGCAGGAACACCGCGAAGGCCTGGCTGACCTTGTCGTACAGGTCGGCCGCGCGCAGCTCCTCGATGAAGATGTGGTCGGCCTTGCGCAGCAGGTCGGCGTACTCGCGGCTTCACCTCGCCCAGGATGCGCACGCCCAGGCCGGGGCCGGGGAACGGGTGGCGGTAGACCATCTCGCGCGGCAGGCCGAGCTCGACGCCGATGCGGCGCACCTCGTCCTTGAACAGCTCGCGCAGCGGCTCGACCAGCTTCAGCTTCATGTGCTCGGGCAGGCCGCCGACGTTGTGGTGGGACTTGATCACGTGCGCCTTGCCGGTCTTCGCTGCCGGCCGACTCGATCACGTCGGGGTAGATCGTGCCCTGCGCCAGCCACTTCACGTCCTGCGAGCTTCGCCGGCCTCCTCGTCGAAGACCTCGACGAACAGGCGGCCGATGATCTTGCGCTTGGCCTCCGGATCGGCGACGCCGGCGAGCGCCGTCGAGGAAGCGCTCCGCCGCATTCACGCGGATCACCTTCACGCCCAGGTGCTCGGCGAACATCGCCATGACCTGGTCGCCTTCGCTGCAGCGCAGCAGGCCGGTGTCGACGAACACGCAGGTCAGCTGGTCGCCGATGCGCCTCGTGCAGCAGCGCCGCCACCACCGAGGAATCGACGCCGCCGGACAGCCCGAGCAGCACCTTGTCGCTCGCCGACCTGGCGCGCGGACGCGCGCGATCTCGTCGTCGATGATGTTGCCGGCCGTCCACAGGTGTCGGCGCAGCCGCAGATGTCGAGCACGAAGCGCCGCAGGATCCGCTGGCCCTGCTGCGGTGTGCGTGACTTCGGGGTGGAACTGCACGCCGTAGCAGCGGCGGCTCTCGTCGGCCATGCGCGGCGATCGGCGCGTTGGCGGTGCTGGCGATGACGCTGAAGCCCGGCGGCACCGCGTCGACGCGATCGCCGTGGCTCATCCACACGTTGAGCGCGCGTGCGTCCTCGGCGTGGTCATCAGCGCCATCGAGCAGGCGCGTTGGCCGCGGCGCTTCACGTCGGCGTAACCGAACTCGCGGTGGTGCCGACGACTCGACCTCGCCGCCGAGCTGCGCCGCCATGGTCTGCATGCCGTAGCAGATGCCGAGCACCGGCACGCCGAGCTCGAACACCACGTGCGGGGCGCGCGGCGGGCTGTCCGGTCGCCGTCACCGACTCCGGGCCGCCGGAGAGGATGATGCCCGTCGGGCGCGAAGCGCGCGATCTCGGCCGGATCGGCGTCCCAGGGCAGGATCTCGCAGTAGACGCCGACCTCGCGCACGCGGCGGGCGATCAGCTGGGTGTACTGCGAGCCGAAATCGAGGATCAGGATTTGTCGGGCGGTGGATCGTCCGGAGTGCTGGCGGACGCTGCGTCCGGCATGCAGCGCTCGCGGCCGCTCCGGTCACGTCATCCGTCCGGTAGTTCGGCGCTTCCTTGGTGATCGGTCACGTCGTGCACGTGGCTCTCGCGCATGCCGGCGCCGGTGACGCGCACGAACTTGGGCTTGGTGCGCATCTCGTCGATGGTGCGCGCAGCCGGTGTAGCCCATGGCGGCGCGCAGGCCGCCGACCAGCTGGGTGACGATGGCGCCGAGGCTGCCCTTGTAGGGCACGCGGCCCTCGATGCCCTCGGGCACCAGCTTCTCGATCTCGGAGGACGATCCTGGAAGTAGCGGTCCGGAGGACCCGTGGCGCTGCCATGGCGCCGAGCGAGCCCATGCCGCGGTAGGACTTGTAGGAGCGGCCCTGGTACAGCTCGACCTCGCCCGGGCGCCTCCTCGGTGCCGGCGAACAGGCCGCCGATCATCACGCAGTGGGCGCCCGGCGACGATCGCCTTGGCGATGTCGCCGGAATAGCGGATGCCGCCATCGGCGATCAGCGGCACGCCGGTGCCCTCGAGCGCCGCGGCCACGTCGGCCACCGCGGTGATCTGCGGCACGCCGACGCCGGCGACGATGCGGGTGGTGCAGATGGAGCCCGGGCCGACGCCGACCTTGACGCCGTCGGCGCCGGCGTCCACCAGGGCCCGCGCCGCCTCGCCGTGACGATGTTGCCGCCGATCACCTGCAGCTTCGGGTACTGCTTCTTGATCGGCGCTACGCGGTCGAGCACGCCCTTGGAATGGCCGTGCGCGGTGTCGACGATCAGCAGGTCGACGCCGGCCTCGACCAGCGCCTCGACCCGCTCGTCGGTGTCGCCGCCCGTGCCGACGGCGGCGCCGACCCGCAGCGCGCCCCGGTCGTCCTTGCAGGCGTTGGGGTAGTCCTTGGCCTTCTGGATGTCCTTGACCGTGATCAGGCCGCGCAGCTGGAAGTTCTCCGCCACGACCAGCACCTTCTCGATGCGGTGCTTGTGCAGCAGCTCCAGCACTTCCTTCTTGTCGGCGCCCTCGCGGACCGTGACGAGCCGGCTCTCCGGCGTCATGACGGAGGAGACCGGGGCGTCGAGGCGCGTCTCGAAGCGCAGGTCGCGGTTGGTGACGATGCCGACGGTGCGGCCCTTGTCGACCACCGGCACGCCGGAGATGTTGTGCGCGTGGGTGATCGCCAGCACCTCGCGGATGGTCTGGTCCGGGCGGACGGTGATGGGATCGTGGATGATGCCGCTCTCGAACTTCTTGACCTGGGCCACCTGGCGGGCCTGGTCGGCGGGGCTCATGTTCTTGTGGATGATGCCGATGCCGCCCTCCTGGGCCAGGGCGATGGCCAGGCGGGCCTCGGTGACCGTGTCCATGGCGGCGGACAGGATCGGGATGTTCAGCGTGATGCCGCGGGTGACGTGGGTCCGGAGGCTGACTTCCCGGGGCAGGATCTCCGAGTAGGCCGGCTTGAGGAGGACGTCGTCGAAGGTCAGGGCGTCGTGGGTGATCCGCATAAGCCATTCTACGCAGGCGGTCCGGGCACGTAAACTGCCGGCATGGTGGAGATCCCCGGCAAGAAGGTCCTGTCCGTCTCCCAGCTGAACCGCATGGCGCGGCAGCTGCTGGAGAGCGACCTGCCCGTCCTGTGGGTGGAGGGCGAGGTCTCGAACCTGGCCCGGCCGGCCTCCGGGCACCTGTATTTCTCGCTGAAGGACGACAAGGCCCAGATCCGCTGCGCGCTGTTCCGCGGCCGGGGCCGCAACACCGACGTCAGCGTGGCCAACGGCCACCAGGTGCTGGCGCGGGGCCGGGTGAGCATCTACGAGCCCCGGGGCGACTACCAGCTGATCGTCGACCACCTGGAGCCGGCGGGCGAAGGCCTGCTGCGCCGCCGCCTCGAGGAACTGAAGCGCAAGCTGGCGGCCGAGGGCCTGTTCGACGAGGCCCGCAAGCAGGACCTCCCGCCCCTGCCCCGCCGCATCGGCGTCATCACCTCGCCCAGCGGTGCCGCCATCCGGGACGTGCTGCACATCCTGAAGCGGCGCTTTCCCGCCATTCCGGTGGTCGTGTACCCGGTGCAGGTCCAGGGCGAGCAGGCGAAGTTCGACATCGTGGCCGCGCTGGAAACGGCGGCGGCCCGCGCCGAGTGCGACGTGCTGATCCTCGCCCGGGGCGGCGGCTCCCTGGAGGACCTCTGGGCCTTCAACGAGGAGATCGTGGCGCGGGCCATCGCCGCCTGCCCGATCCCGGTGGTCTCCGGCGTGGGCCACGAAGTGGACTTCACCATCGCCGACCTGGTGGCCGACGTGCGCGCGCCGACGCCATCCGGAGCGGCAGAGCTGGCGGTGCCGGATGGCAGCGACTGGCTGCGGCGCGTGCAGGTGCTGGAGCGGCGCCTGGCGCTCACGGCCAGGCGCCTCGTCGACGCCAGCCGGCTGGCCTTCCGCGCGCTCAGCGCCCGCCTCGCCCGCTGTCACCCGGGCTTCATGCTCCGGCAGAACGCCCAGCGACTGGACGAGCTCCGCGCGCAGCTCGGCGCCGCCCTGCGCAACCGGCTCACGCTGGACCAGCTGCGCGTGAGCAACGCGCTGGCCCGCCTGCGCAGCAATTCGCCGGCAATCCGGCTGCGCATGGCCGCGGACCGGGTCGCCAACGCCCGGCTCCGGCTCGCCGCGGCCGCCAGCCGCCGGCTCACCGCGCCCGGCACGCAGCTCGCCGTGCTCAGCGGCCGCCTGCACACCGTCAGCCCGCTGCCGCACCCTGGAGCGCGGTTACGCCATCGTGCAGGACGCTGCCGGGAGCGTGGTGCGGAGCGCAACACAGGTCCAGCCCGGCGATCCGATCACGGCACGCGTCGCCGACGGCGTCATCAAGGCGAAAGTGCTGTAGGAGCGCCTTCAGGCGCGACCGGCGAATTTCCGGTCGCGCCTGAAGGCGCTCCTACTCGGCAAAGAATGCCGCAAGCACGGGCCGGAACCGGTCCATGTCGACGAGGAAGGAGTCGTGCCCCTGGATGGAAGGCAGCTCCACCAGGTGCACTTCCCGGCCCACGGCATCCAGTCCCGACGCCAGCTCCCGCTGTTGCGCAATGGGAAACAGCATGTCCGTCTCCACACCCACCACCAGCACACGCTCGGCCCGCACCTTCGCAAGGCCGGCCGTCACGGAGCCGCCGTGCTCCGCCACGTCGAAGAGATCGCTCGCGCGGGAGAGGTACAGGTAGCAGTTGGCGTCGAACTGGCCGGTGAACTTCATGGCGTGAGCCTCCAGGTAGGCCTCCACTTCGAAGTCCAGCGCAAAGGCATCGCCGGTCTGGCGCTCCTCGGCGACCCGCTCCCTGCCGAAGCGCTGGTCCCACTCGCGCGCCGAGCGATACGTGACCATGCCCAGCTTGCGGGCCATGCGCATGCCGGTGATCGGGCCGGCACCCGGCGCGTAGTTCCCGTTCTGCCAGTCAGGATCGCGCCGGATCATCTCCCGCTGCAGCGAACGCATCGCGATGGAGAAAGGCAGCGAACGGGCAGCCGTGGACAGCAGCACGAGGTTGCGCACCATGAGGGGAGACTGGATGGCGAAGGCCAGCGTCGTCATCCCGCCCATGGACGGACCAACGAGAGTGTGCAGGCGAACGATCCCGAGATGCTCCACCACGGCCCTGCCCGCCTCGGCCACGTCCTCGAGGCTGAGCACGGGAAACGACATGGCGAAGGGCCTGCCCGTGGCCGGGTCGGGTGACGCAGGCCCGGTGGACCCGAAGCAGCTACCCAGCGAGTTGATACAAATCACGAAGAAGCGGCGGGTGTCGATCGGCCGTGACGGCCCCACGACCTCCTCCCACCAGCCGGGGGACGGGTCCTCGGGCGAGGACGTGGCGTGGGCCGACGGCGACATGCCCGTGAAGATGAGGATGGCGTTGTCGCGGGCCGCGTTCAGCTCGCCCCAGGTCTCATAGGCGATCACGGGCCGGTCGAGATGCCCGCCCCGGAGCATCCCGAACCGTCCGGGGAACTGGCAGAACTTCCGGGCCGTCGCCATAGGGCCGGAATTATGCCGTGAGAGATGCAGCCGGGGCGTGGCCGCGGGCCCACTAATTCGTTATATGGATATGGTTCAGTTGCGCTTCTTGCCGACGGTCCGGACGCGCTCGCGCCGCTTCACCTGCCGGGGCGTCAGCTTGTTGCGCCGGCCGGCGAACGGGTTCTTGCCCGCGCGCAGCTCGATGCGGATCGGCGTGCCCCGCAGGCGGAACACCTTGCGGAAGCAGCCCACCAGGTAGCGCCGGTAGCTCTCGGGCAGGGCCGCCGTCTGGTTGCCGTGGATCACGATCAGCGGCGGCCGGCGGCCGCCCTGGTGGGCGTAGGTCAGCTTGATGCGGCTGTGGTGCGCCACCGGCGTGGGATAGGCCTGGATGGCGTCCTTCAGCACACGATTGAGATCCGGCGTGGGCAGGTCCCGCACCGCCGCCTCCGCCGCGCGCCGGCCGCTCTCGAGGAGGTCGTAGATGGCCGTGCCGTGCAGCGCGGAGATGAAGTGGACGTCGGCGAAGTCGAGGAACGGCAGCTTGCGCTCCAGGTCGCTCTTCACCTTCTCGCGCTGGTCCGTCGGCAGGCGATCCCACTTGTTGATGCCGATCGCCAGCGCCCTGCCCCGCTCCAGCACGAGGCCGATCAGCGAGACGTCCTGGTCCGTCAGGCTCGAGCGCGCGTCGATGAGCAGCAGCACGGCGTCCGCTTCCTCGAGGGCCTGCAGCGACTTCACGATGCTGAAGCGCTCGATCATCTCGTCCACCCGGGCCTTGCGCCGGATGCCCGCGGTGTCCACCAGGATGAAGTCGCGGTCCTCGTGGCTGAAGGGCACCTGGATGCTGTCGCGGGTGGTGCCGGCCTGGTCGGAAGTGAGCAGCCGCTCCTCGCCCAGGTAGCGGTTGATGAGCGTGGACTTGCCCACGTTGGGCCGGCCGATGACGGCGATGCGGGTGCCCACGGGCAGCGGCGCGGGAATCGCGGCGACGTCGCCGGCCGCCGCGTCGACGGCCGGCAGCTCGGCCAGGATCCGGGTGGCGAGCAGCGCCAGGCGGTCGCCCTTCAGGGCGGAGATGGGCACCGGCTCGCCCAGGCCGAGCTCGTAGAACGCGGCGCCGAGCTGCAGCGGCTCCCGGCCCTCCGCCTTGTTGATGGCCAGCACCGCGGGCTTGCCCGCCTTGCGGATCCGGGCCACGATGGCGTGGTCGTCGGGCAGCGGGCCCTCCGCCGCGTCCACGACCAGCACCACCACGTCGGCCTCGCCGACGGCGTAGGCGATCTGGCGCTCGATCGAGGTCCCGCAGCGCCTTGTCACCATCGGTGGCCGCGGTCATCAGGCCGCCCGTGTCGATGACGATGGACAGGCGCCCGGCCAGCGTGGCGTAGCCGTAGAGCCGGTCGCGGGTGAGGCCGGGAAAGTCGGCCACGAGCGCGTCGCGGGTGCCGGTCAGTGCATTGAAGAGCGTGGACTTGCCGACGTTCGGGCGGCCGACCAGTGCGAATACCGGCAGCACTTCAGGGCGCCGCTAGCGGGTGATCTGCCGGAAGGCAGCCAGGTCTCCGCCATCGGTCTGCACGACGACCATGTCGTTCACCGCGAGCGGCGGCGACGTGACCCGGTCGCGCCCGGCGCGCACCCGGGCCTGGGGCTCGCCCGTGGCGGCGTCGAAGAAATGCACGTAGCCCTCGAAGTCGCCGACCACGACGGAGTTCTGCCAGGCGGTGGGACCCGAGATATCCCGGTTCTTCAGGAATTCGTTCTTCCACACCTCGGCGCCGGACACGCGGGACAGCGCCGTGAGCTCGCTGCCGGCGCCCGAGACGTAGACGTTCTCCAGGTCCACCGCGAGCCCCTCGTAGCTCCGGGCATCCTGGGACCAGAGCGCCTGCCCGGATTCGGCAGCCACCGCCGTGAGCTGCCCGCGGTAACCCACGACATACAGGTCGTCGCCGATGGTGCGCACGGTGGCGTTGATGTCGGACAGGCGGTCGATCTCGTTGCGCCCCGCCGGGGGATCGAGCAGCACGTCCCAACCCGGTGAGCCGTCGGCCAGCGCGTAGGACGCGAGCTTGCCGTTGTCGAAGCCGCCGATGACGATGTCCTTGACCACCACCGGCGCCCCGGTGCCGCGCACCGTCAGGCGGGGCATCACCTGCTGCGCGAACCAGCGCTGGCTGCCGTCCGTGAGGTCGAGCGCCGTCAGCTTGCCGTCCACGGTGCGCACCAGCGCGAGGCCGCCCGCAATCGCCGGCGCCGCGAGCACCTCGCTCGTCACGGTCGTCCGCCACTTCTGCGTGCCGTCGGCCGCGCTCAGTGCCACGACCTCGCCATTGCTCGACCCGAGCACCACCACCTCGCCATCGGTGGTGGGCCCGCCGGAGAGCTGGAGCTTCGTCTTGACGCGCCAGAGGCGATCGCCCTTCACGGCGTCGAACGCGGACACCTTGCCGTCGTGGGCGGCGGCAAAAATCCGGCTGCCGTCGGTCGCGGGCTGCAGGGCGAGGCGGAGAAACTCACTGTCGCCACCCAGACCGGCGGACCAGACCTTCTTCACCCTGATCGTCGGCTTGAAGTCGGTGAGGTCGGCCGGCGGATTGGCCTCTTCGTCGCCGCCGAAGAGGCTGCAGCCGCCGGTGGCCAGCACCAGTGCCATCAGCAACAGGGAGCGACGGAGAACGGGCTGCGGCATCAGGGCGCCGGCGCGGTTGCCGTTGGCGCCGACTGCGGGGGCGGGGCAGGGGCGGGGGCCGGAGCGAGCGCGGCGGTGGCGCCGCCCAGGTCGTCGAGCTTGGCCTGCACGTAGGTCCGGTCGATGCACCTGCGCGGCGACCTCGCCGTTCAGCGCCTGCTCGTACTCGCTGCGCGCCTCCGCCGGCTTGCCCATGGCGTAGTACACGTCGCCGCGAACGTCGTGGAACGCGGGCGCGAACGCCCGGGAGCCGGGATCGGTGAGCGCCTTCAGCGCCTCGGCGTACTTTTCCTGGAAGATGAGCACGCGGGCCAGCCGCAGGCGGGCGATGTGGCGGAACTCGTCGGAGGTGGCGGTATCCGCCACCTGCTGCAGGTACTCGGCCGCCTTGTCGGCCTTGCCCTGGTCCAGGTACAGGCGCGCCATGGCCAGCCGCCCCTGGTCCGCATAGGGCGACGAGCCAAAATCCGCGGCCAGCGTGGCCATGCCGGCCTCGGCCTGCTCGAACTGTTTGGCCCGTACGGACTGCAGGAAGGTTTCGTAGACCGCGGACGCCTCCTCGGCCTTCCGCTCCTGGTAGCGGTTCCACTGGTTCCACGCCGAACAGGGCGCCGAGGCCCAGGACCACGCCCGCCACCAGGAAGACGCCGTTCTGGCGGAGCCAGCCCTTGACCTGTTCGGCCTGTTGTTGATCTGTCAGTAATTCATCCACGACGTCATTCCCGTCAACGTTGCTGTTCGGATATCAGACATGCGGCCGGATGGCCTGGGCCAGGTCCGCCACGGCGATCTTCTGCTGCTCGACTTCGGCCCGCAGGGGCTTCACCACCGCCGTGCCGGTCGCAACCTCGTCCTCCCCGAGGATCACGGCAACCGCCGCGCCGCTCCGGTCCGCGCGCTTCATCTGCGCCTTGAAGCCGCCGCCGCCGCAGTGGGTCTCCACGCGGAAGGCGGGCGTCGCATTGCGCAGGTTCTCGGCAACGCGGAAGGCCAGCCGCGTGGCCCCGTCGCCGACGGCAACCACGTAGACATCGGGAGTCCGGTGGGGTGCCGGCAGGCCAGCCAGGGAGTACAGCTCCACCAGCCGCTCCAGGCCGATGGCGAAGCCGATCGCCGGCGTCGACTCGCCCCCCAGGTGCGAGACGAGGCCATCATACCTGCCGCCGGCGCAGACCGCGCCCTGGCTGCCGAGGCGGTCGGTGACCCATTCGAAGACGGTCCGGCCGTAGTAGTCCAGGCCCCGCACCAGGCGCGGGTTCACGGTGTAGGCCACGCCTGCGTCGTCCAGCAGTGCGCGCAGCTCCGTGAAATGCGCCTCGCAGGCGCCGTCCAGGTACCGGGTCAGCTGTGGCGCCCCGGCGATCAGCGCCTGGAGGTCCGGGTTCTTGCTGTCCAGGATGCGCAGCGGGTTCCGGTCGAGGCGCCGCCGGCTGTCCTCGTCGAGCTGGTCGACGCTGGCGCGGAAGTACGCGGTGAGATCCGCCCGGTACATCTGCCGCGACTCGGCCGTGCCCAGCGTGTTGATCTGCAGGCTCACGTGCCGGATGCCCAGCAGGCGCCAGAGCCGGGCCAGCAGGATGAGCAGCTCCGCGTCGATGTCCGGCCCCGCGAAGCCGAGGGCCTCCACGTCGAACTGGTGGAACTGCCGGTAGCGGCCCTTCTGGGGCTTCTCGTAGCGGAACATCGGCCCGGTGGAGAAGAACTTCTGGCGCTGGTTGCGCAGCAGCCCGTGCTCCATGCAGGCCCGCACGATGCCGGCCGTCGCCTCGGGGCGCAGCGTGATGGACATCGCGTTGCGGTCCTCGAAGCTGTACATCTCCTTCTCGACGATGTCCGTCACCTCGCCGATGGAGCGCTTGAACAACTCCGTCCGCTCGACGATGGGCACGCGGATCTCCTGGTAGCCGTAGTCCAGCAGCAGGCCGCGGATGGTGGACTCCACGTGCTGCCAGGTGGCGCTCGCCGGCGGCAGGATGTCTTCCATCCCGCGGATGGCCTGCAGTTCGCTCATTCGAAGCTGCCGGAAGTGGCGGGCGTGGATGACGGCGTGGCGGCGGGCGGCGTCTCGACGGGAGGCGCCGCCTCCGGCAATGGCAGCGGCAGCGGAACTGGCACGGGAACTGGCGCCGGCTCCGGCGCGAACGGCAGCGCGGGCTCCGGGGCCGGGGACAATTCCAGCGACGGCGCCGGGCTGACCGGCGCAGGCCCGTCGCCCGCGCTCAGGAAGAAGAGGAGCAGCATGGCCAGAAGGGCGAAGCCCACCGCGGCGGCGATGGCCAGCGGGCCCGGCGTCGTCGTGAGCGGCTTCTCCAGCTCCCGCGTCACCTTCGGCGGCGCATCCGCATTGGGGTCGGCCGACCGGTACGCCGCCAGCACGGCCTCCTCGGAGAGCCCCAGCAGCTTCGCGTAGGCCTTCAGGTGGCCGCGAACGAAGACCGCGGCGCCCAGGGCCTCGTAGCGCTCATCCTCGAGGGCCCGCAGGACCGGGACCTCGAGCCGCAGCGTGAAGGCGGCCTGCTCCAGCGTCAGCGCGCGGGCCTTGCGCGCCGACCGCAGCCGTTCGCCGAGCCCCAGCGCCGTGTCGTTCTTGCCATCCGCCATCATGGTTTCCGGGAGGGCACTGGCTCAGCCCGTTGATCGCGACTGATTGAGCAGAAGGCGCGTTTCCCTGGACTCGGGAAAGGTGCTGCGCAGCTGCTCGGCGTAGCGCTTGGCGGCGGCCACATCGTTGAGCGACTGCTCGATGCGCACGCCGAGCCAGAGTGCAGCGGGCGTGGGCTTGCCGGCTGCCAGGTACCGCTCGATGAAGCCCCGCGCCTGCAACGCGTTGCCCCGCTCCAGCGAGACATCGGCCAACTGGTAGAGCGCGTCGGGAAACTTCGGGTCCTGGGCCAGGGCGCCGCGCAGGTAGGCCTCCGAGAGTGCCAGGTCCATCTTCTTCGCGCAGGTGCCCGCATTCGTGTAGAGCATCGTGCGGTTGGCGTTCTTCACGGAGAGTGGAATGGCGATGGCGCGGTCAAAGAGCTTCAGCGCCTCCTTGGGCTTGTCCTTGCGGGAGCAGGTAAAGACGGCCAGGGCGTTGAGGTTGTCCGGGTCGGAGCTGTTCAGGTCCACGGCGCGCCGGTAGTGCCGCTCCGCGCCGTCGGGGTCTTCGAGGCGCTCAAAGACCACACCGAGTGCGGCATGGGCCGTGGCCAGGTTGGGATCCTGCTCCAGCGCCTTCTCGAGCTTCTCCCGGGCGGCGGGCAGATTGTCCTGGCGCAGGTAGCTGACGCCGAGCTGCATGTTGTACTGGGCGGCGTCGGTGCTCGAGGTCGGGGGAGGTTCGGGACGGGACGACGTGGTAACGCAACCGGCCAGCGAGAGCAGCATGCCGGCCAGTAGCGGGGCAAACCACACCAGCTGCCGTGCGGGGGTGCTCGTCACGACTGCCACCGGATCTCGTGCAGCTTGTCGCCGAGGGCCACCCGCACCCGGTTGCTGACCTGGCCGGCGAGCTGGCCGCAGGCCGCGTCGATGTCGTCGCCACGGGTCCGGCGGGTGATCGTCATGATGCCGGCCTCCAGGAGCACCTGGCGGAAGCGGGCCAGGGCCTCCGGCGTCGAGCGGCGATAGCCGCTGCCGGGGAAGGGATTGAACGGGATGAGGTTGACCTTGGCGGGGCGATTGACCAGCAGCTTCGCCAGCGCGCGGGCCTGGGCCTCGGCGTCGTTCACGCCGGCGAGCATGACGTACTCGAAGGTGATGCCCACCGCGTTGGTGGCGGCCGCGTAGTCCCAGCAGGCGTCGAGCAGCTCGGCGATCGGGTGCCGCCGGTTGATCGGCACCAGCACGTTGCGCAGCTCGTCATCGGGCGCGTGCAGGGACACGGCGAGGGCGGCGTTCGTCTCCTGGGCCAGCTTGCGGATCTGGGGCACGAGGCCGGAGGTGCTCACGGTGACCCGCCGCCGCGACAGCTGGAAACCCAGGTCATCGATCAGCACCGCGCAGGCCTGGACCAGCGCCCGGAAGTTGGCCAGGGGCTCGCCCATGCCCATGAACACCACGTTGGTGATCCGGGAGCGGCCGGCCAGCAGCCCGAGTTCCCGGTTGGCCAGCACCACCTGGCCGACGATCTCGGCGGCCGTCAGGTTGCGGTTGAAGCCCTGGCGGCCGGTGGCGCAGAACGAACAGTCGAGCGCGCAGCCCACCTGGGACGACACGCACAGGGTGCCGCGCCCCTCCTCCGGAATGAACACCGTCTCGATCAGCTGGCCGGCGCCGGCCGCCAGGCGCCACTTGGTGGTGCCGTCGGCCGACTCCTGCACGGTGTCGATCACCGGCAGGCTGAAATCAGCGCGCTGCGCCAGGGTCTCGCGCAGGGCCCCCGACAGGTCGGTCATCGCCGCGGGGTCCAGGACCCCGCGGCCGTACATCCAGCGCATCAGCTGGCGGGCACGGAAGGGCTTCTCGCCGAGCCCGGCGAAGAGCTCTTCGAGTTCCTGCCGCGGCAGACCAATGGGCCGCAGTTCCGGCGGCTGCAGGTCCGTGGCGGACAGGGGGTCGTTCATCCGGTGCTTACCGCGTGCGCGGACAGAGGTCGGCCTGGGCGAAGAAGAAGCTGATCTCCTGCCGGGCGGTTTCCACCGCATCGGAGCCGTGCACCACGTTCTCCTCGATGCTCGCCGCGAAATCGCGCCGGATCGTGCCGGGGTCGGCCTTCTTGGGGTCCGTGGCGCCCATGATCCTGCGATGGGCTTCGACGGCGTTCTCCCCTTCCAGGACCTGCGCGATCACGGGGCCGGTGGTCATGTAGCTGACCAGGTCCTTGTAGAACGGGCGCTCCCGGTGGACGGCATAGAACGCCTCCGCCTGGGCCTTCGTGAGGTGCAGCATGCGCGCGGCGACGATCTTCAGGCCGGCCTGCTCGAAGCGGCGATAGACCTCGCCGATGAGATTCTTCTGCACGCCGTCGGGCTTGATGATGGAAAGGGTACGTTCGATGGCCACAAAAACTCCTGGAGAAATGACTCGGTGCTAGACGGTAAAACTTTCCCCGCAGCCGCATTCCCCCTTGGCCCTGGGATTGCGGAAGCGGAATGCCTCGTTGAGACCTTCGCGGACAAAATCAACGACGGTGCCGTCGATCAGTTCGAGGGCCTGGCGGTCGACGACCACCCGCACCCCGTCCTGGTCGAACACCACGTCGCCGGCAGTCACTTCCTCGGCATGGGTGACGACGTAAGCGAGGCCGGAGCAACCCGTGCGCTTGACGCCAATGCGCAGCCGCCGGCCGGCAGCCGGGCCCACGCCAAACGCGCGCACCCGTTTCAAGGCGTTCTCGGTCAGTGTGACCGCCACCGGCGTCTCCTCTGGTTGAACGGCGTCAGGGGGCTGGCTTCAACTGGCCATTGTCCCAATCTGCCAAGCAGTTGCGCAAGGCATCTTGAATGATCAGCAGCCTGCCGGCCTTTTCCGGCGGAATTCCGAGGTCGGCGCCCAGCGACCGGGGTTCCAGACGGCCCAGTTCGGCGATAGGCGCCCCGGTGAGCAGCTGGACGGCCCGGTCGCAGGCGGCGCGGGTGTGCGGGCAGCCGAACACCCGGGCGTCCAGGCGGGCCACCCGCCCGTCCCGGACCCGGGCGGCGACGGTGACCCAGGTGCCCGTGTCCTCGGAGCCCGCCTCGCCGCGGGCCAGCACGGTGCCGGCAGGCTCGCCCTCCAGCGTGACGGTTGGCGCCGTGCCGGGCGCCCGTTGCCGGAGCTCCGCCACGGCGCCGGCAAAGACGGCGGCGGCCCGGTCGATGTCCTCGAGGGTCGTGGGCCGGCCGAAGGAGAAGCGGACGGAGCTCCGGGCCAGGGCGGGCGACCGCCCCAGGACACGCAGCACGTGGGACGGCTCGTCGGTGAGGCTGGTGCAGGCCGAGCCGCTCGCCACGGCCAGTTCCTCCAGCGCCGCGTGCAGGCTCTCGCCCTCGACCCCCGCCACGCTCACGTTGAGGATGTGGCCCGTGGTCTGCTCCGGGTGGCCATTCAGCAGCACGCCGGGGATGAGCTGCAGGCGGGACCAGAGGCGGTCCCGGAGCCGGGTGACGTGCACGCGGTCCGCCTCGACCCGGGTCACCGCCATCCGGAACGCCTCCCCCATGCCGACGATCTGGTGGGTGGGCAGCGTGCCGGGCCGCAGGCCGCGCTCCTGCCCGCCACCGAACAGCAGGGGCTCGACCCGCCGCACCCGCTCCCGGTCGATGAAGAGCGCGCCGATGCCCTTGGGTCCGTAGAGCTTGTGGGCCGAGAGCGACAGCAGGTCCACCTGCAGCGCCCGGACATCGATCGGCAGGCGCCCGGCGCTCTGGGCCGCGTCCACGTGCAGCAGCACGCCGCGCTGCCGGCACAGGCTCCCGATGGCGCGCCACGTCGGTCACGTCACCCGTCTCGTTGTTCGCGTGCATGAGCGACACGAGGACCGTGTCCGGCTCGAGGGCCGCCGCGACGGCCGCCGGCGCGATGAGGCCGTCGGCGCCGGGCTTCAGCCAGGTCACCCGCCAGCCCTCGCGGGCCAGGTGCCGGCAGCTCTCGAGCACGGCCTTGTGCTCGGTCAGCGCCGTGACCAGGTGCCGGCCCTGGGACTTCCGGAAGCGCGCGGCGCCGATGACGGCCAGGTTGTCGGCCTCGGTGGCGCCGGAGGTGAAGATCACTTCATCCGGGTCCGCGTGGATGAGCCCGGCGACGCTGGCCCGGCACTGCTCCACCAGGGCGGCGGCGTGCCGGCCGGGACCGTGGGTGCCGGCGGCCGGATTGGCGGCCAGCTCCGGGTGCCCGGAGCGCGCGGGTCATCGCCGTGACCACTTCCTCCGCCACCGGCGTGCTGGCGGCGTAGTCCAGGTAGATCGTCGTTCCCTGCGTGACTGGCACCGGGCTCAGTCCCGCCGGGGATTGTCGCCGGACCCGGGCACGAGGCTGCTCAGGATGCCGCGCAGGATGTTGAGCTCGTTCTCGTCCAGGCGGGTGCGGTTGAACAGTCGCCGCAGGCGGCGCATCAGGTGGCGCGGGTTGGCCGGATTGAGGAAGCCGCTGCCGAGCAGGACCCGCTCCAGGTGCTCGTAGAAGAGCTCGAGCTGGGCCGGGCCGGCCAGCGGCGACTCGGGAGGCGGCACGTCGCGCACCAGGACCTGCTGCTGCCGCAGCTCGTACGCGATGATCTGGACGGCCTGGGAGAGATTGAGGGAGGTGTACTCCGGGTTCGCCGGGATGTAGACGATGGCGTTGCAGAGGTCCAGCTGCTCGTTGGCCAGCCCCGAGCGCTCGGGGCCGAAGACGATCGCCGCCGGCCGGTTGCGGGCCTGGTCCATCACCTCGGCCGCGCACTCCCGCGGCGTCATCTCGGGGCAGCCGATCCGCCGGTGGCGGGCGCTGGCGGCCAGCACCAGCCCGCAGCCCTCGAGGGCCTGCTGGAGGGTCGGCACCACGCGCACGCCGAGCAGCACGTCCTGGGCGCCGGAGGCCATGGCGCGGGAGTCCGTGCACAGCCACTCGTCCGGCGGGTTCACGAGCACGAGCTCGTGGAAGCCCATGGTCTTCATGGCACGCGCCACCGACCCGATGTTGCCGGGGTGGGTGGGCTCGAACAGGACGAAGCGGATGGGCGGCGCGGCTGTCATGGTCATGGGGTTCTCGCTGTCTCCATAGTATGCCCGCGCTCTGTACAATGCCGGCCCCATGCAGGCCCTCCTCAACACCGCCGTCCAGGCAGCCCGCCGCGCCGGCGACATCGCCGTCCGCGCCCTCTCGCGCCTCGACCAGCTCGAGATCCGCGCCAAGGCCCGCAACGAGTACGTGACCCAGGTGGACCAGGCCGCCGAGCAGGCGATCCTGGAGAGCATCCGCAAGCGCTATCCGGACCATGCCTTCCTGGCGGAAGAATCCGGCCGCAGCGGCGAGCACGAGCTCACCTGGATCGTCGATCCGCTGGACGGCACCACCAACTTCGTCCACGGCTTCCCGACCTTTTCCGTGTCCATCGCCCTGCGCCGGCACGACACCCTCGAGGTCGGCGTGGTCTATGACCCCTGCCGGCAGGAACTGTTCACGGCCATGCGCGGCCGCGGCGCCCAGCTCGACGGCAAGCGCATCCGCGTCAGCGAGCGCAAGGACCTGGACGGGGCCCTGATCGGCACCGGCTTCCCCTTCCGCAGCAACACCCGGTGGATGAAGACCTACCTGCAGATGCTGGGCAGCGTGATGGAGAACACCGCCGGCGTGCGCCGTCCCGGCTCCGCCGCCCTGGACCTCTCCTACGTCGCCGCCGGCCGCCTCGACGGCTTCTTCGAGTTCGGCCTGGAGATCTGGGACACCGCCGCGGGCACGCTGATGATCCAGGAGGCCGGCGGCCTCGTGACCAACCTCACCGGCAAGACCTCACACCTGGAGAGCGGCGACGTGCTGGCGGGCAACCCGAAGATGCACGACGCGCTGCGGGCGCTGCTCACCCCCCACCTGAACGCGTAGGAGCGGCTTCAGCCGCGACCGGGACTGCAGGTCGCGGCTGAAGCCGCTCCTACGGGGTCAGGGCATCGAGTCGACTTCGCCCTTTTCCTTGGCTGGCGGCAGCAGGTCCACGGGGCTGGCCTTCAGCTCCAGCGCCAGGGCGCTGGCGATGAAGATCGACGAGTAGGTGCCGATCACGATGCCGATGATCAGCGCCGTCGAGAACCCGCGCAGCGTCTCGCCGCCGAACAGCAGCATGGCGATGACGACCAGCGCCGTCGTGAAGCTGGTCATGATGGTCCGGCTCAGGGTCTCGTTGACGGACAGGTTCATGATGTCCTGCGGCGTGCCCCGGCGGATCTTCCGGAAGTTTTCCCGGATGCGGTCGAACACCACGATGGTGTCGTTCACCGAGTAGCCGACGATGGCCAGCATCGCCGCCAGCACCGACAGGTCGAAGGTGAGGCCCGTGCAGGGCAAAGAAGCCGAGCGTGATGATCGGGTCGTGCAGGGTGGCGACGATGGCGCCGACCGCAAACTTCCACTGGAAGCGCAACATGATGTAGGCAAGGATCATGAGCAGCGCGAAGAGCATCGCCAGCGCGCCCTGCTCCGTCAGTTCCTCGCCCACCTGCGGGCCGACGAACTCCGTCCGGCGCAATTCGGCGGTGGCATCCCCCTGCTTCAGGACGGCGAGCATCTGGTTCGCGACGGTCTGGCCCTCGAGACCTTCCCGCGGCAGGATGCGGATCAGCACGTCGCTGGACGTACCGAAGTTCTGCACCTGGGCATCGGCGAAGCCATTGGCGGCCAGCCGTTCGCGGATATCCGGGAGGTTCGCCGGGCCCTGGTAAGCCGGCCTCGACCAGCACGCCGCCCGTGAAATCGATGCCGAAGTTGAGGCCCCGCACGCCGGGGATGAGGAGGATCAGTGAGCCGACCATCAGCACGGCGAGAACAGGAACGCAGCCTTGCGCCGGCCGAGGAAGTCGATGTTGGTCTTCTTGCTGAAAAATTCCACAGTACTGCCTGTTCTTCCGGCGGTCAGACCGCGAGGCGCTCGACCTTGCGGTCGCCGTAGATGACGTTCACCAGCGCCCGCGTCACGGTCAGGGCGGTGAACATCGAGGTGAGGATGCCGAGGCACAGGACCACGGCGAAGCCCTTGATCGGGTCCGCTGCCGAACGCAAACAGCACGAGGCCGGCGATCAGGGTGGTCAGGTTGGAGTCGACGATGGTCGCAAAGGCCTTGTCGTAGCCGGCGTGGATGGCCGCCTGGGGCGTCTTGCCGTTGCGCAGTTCCTCGCGGATGCGCTCGTTGATCAGCACGTTGGCGTCCACCGCCATGCCGATCGTCAGCACGATGCCGGCGATGCCGGGCAGGGTCAGCGCCGCCTGGAGCATCGAGAGCAGCGCCACGATCAGGATGACGTTGGTCAGGAGGCCGAGGTTGGCGATGAGGCCGAAGACCTTGTAGTAGATGCATCATGAACACCGCGACGGCAGCGAAACCGATCAGGAACGCGCCGATGCCCCGGTCGATGTTGTCCTGCCCGAGGCTGGGGCCGACGGTCCGCTCCTCGACCTTGTAGATCGGGGCGGCCAGGGCGCCGGCGCGGAGCAGCAGCGCCAGATCCCGCGCCTCCAGGCTGTCCAGCCCGGTGATCTGGAAGCTGCTGCTGAACACGCCGTTGATCGTGGCGACGTTGATGACCTCGCGGGTCTCCCGCGGCACCTCGATCTTCTGGCCGTCGCGCTCGATGGTTTCGCGCTTCTGCTCGACGAAGACCACCGCCATGGGCTTCTTGAGGTTGGCCTTGGTGGTCTCCAGCATGTTGCGCGCGCCCTTGCTGTCGAGGCGCACGAAGACCGCGGGCTGGCCCTGGTCGAAACCCTGGCTGGCATCCACCAGCTGATCGCCGGTCACGATGGTGCGCCGCTTCAGCAGCACGGGCTCGCCGGTCCGGGCCTTGAACAGCTCGCAACCCAGCGGCGCCCGGCCGGTCTGCTCGGCCTCGAAGGCGTTCTCTTCGGCGCAGACCAGGCGGAACTCGAGGGTGGCGGTGGCCCCCAGCACGCGCTCGGCCTGGGCCGGGTCCTGCACGCCGGGCAGCTGCACCACGATGCGGTCGAGGCCCTGGCGCTGCACGATCGGCTCGGCGACGCCCGAGTTCGTTGACGCGGTTGCGCAACGTGGTGGTGTTCTGCTGGATGGCGAAATCCTGCCGCTCCTTCATCTGGGTCGGGGTCATCCGGGCCACGAGCAGCACGCCCTCGGCCGCCGTCGCGGCGCTCGATCTCCAGTCGGGATCGGCGTCGCGAATGAGCTTCTCGGCGCGATCGGCATCCGCCGCGTCGGGCAGCCGGATCTGCACGTCCTGGCCGACCACCGCAGACGCTGCGCCGGATGCGCTTGTCGCGCAGCATCTTGTTGAAATCCGTCGGAGTACGCATCGAGCCGCTGCTTGATGGCGGTGGACATGTCCACCTCGAACAGGAAATGCACGCCGCCCCGCAGGTCGAGGCCCAGCGGCACCGGCTTGAGGCCCATGCCCCGCAGCCAGGCCGGGGTGCTCGGCGTGAGCGTCATGGCGACGACGTAGGGCTTGCCCAGGGCGGCACGCAGGGCATCGGCGGCCTTCAGCTGCTCGTCCACCGACGGGAAGCGCACCATCACGCGGCCATTCTCGACATACAGGGAGGTCTGACTGATCTGGCCGGCCTTCAGGGCGCCGCCGACCAGCTCGATCCCGCTGTCCTCGAGCGGCTGGCCGTTCGCGAGGCTGACCTGCACGGCGGGCTGCGTCGCCGAAGAGGTTCGGCAGTGACACCAGCGTGGCCGGCCAGCAACACGACGACCACGAGGAGGTTCTTCCAGAGGGGAAAACGATTCATTCGGACAACCAGGGCGATGGATCGGGGAAGGTCAGCGCGGCTTCTTGCTCACGCGCTCTTGCTCAGGCGTTCTTGATGGTGCCCTTCGGCATGACGGCGCCAATCGTCTGGCGCTGGACCTTGATCTTCACGCCATCGGCGATCTCGACGTGCACGAAGGAGTCGCCCATTTCAGTGACCTTGCCCAGCACGCCGCCGGCCGTGACCACCTCGTCCCCGATCGCGAGCTTGGCGATCAGGTCCTTGTGCTCCTTCTGGCGCTTCTGCTGGGGGCGGATCAGCAGGAAGTAGAAGACGACGAAGATGATGACCAGCGGCAGCATGCTGAGCCACGGGTCGGATGCGGGGGCAGCGCCCTGCGCATAAGCGTCCTGGATGAAAAAGCCCATTATTGCTGGCAGTCCCGGAAAAAATGGCGCGCCATTATGGCACAGAAGCCTGGGATTGCTGGCGGGCCAGGAAGCCCCGGGCGAAGGCCTGGAGCTCGCCCTGCTCGATGCTCCGGCGCGAGCCCCGCCATGAGCTGCATATAGAAGTGCAGGTTGTGCACCGTGTTCAGGTGGGACCCCAGCATCTCCCCGCACTGGTCCAGGTGGCGCAGGTAGGCCCGGCTGTAATGCCGGCAGGTGTAGCACCCGCACCCCTCCTCGATGGGCCGGGGGTCGTCCCGGTAGCGGGCGTTGCGGATCCGCACCACGCCGTCGCTGACGAACAGGGAGCCGTTCCGGGCATTCCGGGTGGGCATGACGCAGTCGAACATGTCCACCCCGCGGAGCACGGCCTGGACGATGTCCGACGGGGTGCCCACCCCCATCAGATAGCGCGGCTTGCCCGGCGGGCATCCGGGGCAGTCGTGTGCTCCAGGATGCGGAGCCGGTCGTCCTCCGGCTCGCCCACCGACAGGCCGCCGATCGCGAGACCGTCGAAGCCGATGCGAGTGAGCCCCGCCAGGGACTCGCTGCGCAGCGACTCGTGCATGCCGCCCTGGACGATGCCGAAGACGGCGGCGCCCTGCCCGCGGCGCCGGGCCCGCGTCGAAGGCCTGGCGACTGCGCAGCGCCCAGCGCAGCGACAGCTCCATCGAGGCCCGGGCCTCCGCCTCCGTGGCCGGGTAGTCCGTGCACTCGTCGAAGATCATCTGGATGTCGCTGCCCAGCTGGGCCTGCACGTCCATGGCGCGCTCCGGCGACAGGAACACCAGGCTGCCGTCCGTGGGCGCGCGGAATTCCACGCCGGCCTCGGTCACCTTGTTCCGCGTCTCGAGGCTCCACACCTGGAAGCCGCCCGAGTCGGTGAGGATGGGCCGCTGCCAGTGCATGAAGCCGTGCAGGCCGCCGAGCGACTGCACGATCTCGCCACCGGGCCGGAGCATCAGGTGAAAGGTGTTGCCGAGGATGATCTCGGCGCCGAGCGCCGTCGAGGTCCTCCGGCGTCATGCGCCTTGACCGTGCCGTAGGTGCCGACGGGCATGAAGACCGGCGTCTCGACGGTGCCGTGGGCGAGCGTCAGCCGGCCGCGCCGTGCCGCGCCGTCGGTGGCGAGCAACTCGAACTTCATGGCTTGCCGTAGGAGCGCCTTCAGGCGCGACCGGCCATCTGGTCGCGCCTGAAGGCGCTCCTACAGGCGCTCGTTCCAGGAACATCGCATCGCCGTAGCTGAAGAACCGGTAGCGCTGCTCCACCGCGTGCCGATAGGCCGCCATCACCCGCTCCGTGCCGCCGAAGGCGCACACCAGCATCAGCAGCGAGGAACCGGGCAGATGAAAATTGGTGACCATCGCGTCCACGATCCGAAACTGGTACCCCGGCCTGATGAACAGGCTCGTCTCGCCGCGGAACGGCCGCAGCTCCCCCGACTCGCCGGCCGTTTCCAGGCCGCGCGTGGCGGTCGTGCCGACCGCGATGACGCGGCCTCCCCGCCCGCGGCACGCGGCCACCGCCGCGCAGAGTTCGGCGGTGACGGTCGAGACGCTCGGCGTGCAGCCGGCCGGTCTTGAGCTGCCGGGGACGAAGGGGCGCAAAGGTGCCCGCCCCCACATGGAGTGTCAACGTCCGGAACTCCACGCCCCGGGCGGCGATGGCCGCGAGCAGCGCCTCGTCGAAGTGCAGCCCGGCGGTGGGTGCCGCCACGGAGCCCCGCTCCCGGGCAAAGACCGTCTGGTAGCGCTGCCGGTCGCCCGGCTCGTCGTCCCGGCGGATGTAGGGCGGCAGCGGGATGTGGCCGAGTTCCTCCAGCACGGCGTCGACGGGTCGCGAAAAGCGCAGCACGAAGAAGTCGTCCTGGCGCCCGGTCACCTCCGCCGTCACGGCGGGCCCGAAGTGCAGGACGGCACCGGGCTTCGGCGCGTGACTGGAGCGCAGCTGCACCAGCGCATCGGTCTCGCCGCAGCACCCGCTCCAGCAACAGCTCGACCTTGCCGCCCGTCGCCTTCTGGCCAAACAGGCGCGCCGGCAACACGCGGGTGTCGTTGCCGACCAGGAGATCACCGGGGCGCAGCAGTCCCGGGAGGTCCCGGAAGTGCAGGTCAGCGCAGGACAGATCGTCGCACCCCCCGGCCGGCGCCCCTGCACCAACGTGAAGCAAACGGCTTGCGGACCGCTCCGGCAGCGCCTGCTGGGCGATTAGATCGGGCGGCAGGTCGAAATCGAACTCGGAGCTATCCATTGGCGACATGACAGTGCGCGGGTAGTCTTGGCTGCAGCAGCGCAAATCCTCGCACACCGGAGACCACAGTCATGTTCTCACGTCCCGACTCGCGGATGATCTCCCTGGCCCCGGCGCTCGTCGCGGGCCTCGCCCTGCTGGCGCCGGCCCTGGCCGCCGACATCGAGGTGGTCCCCGAGGGGCCCCGCCAGCTCAAGGTGTACAAGATCCCCAACATCCCCAAGGCCGCCGAGCCCTACTACGCGTCGGACAACCAGACCCTGATCGCCCAGGTCCAGGACCCGGACGCGATCCGGGCCAAGGAAGGCGCCGCCGGCGGCGCCCTCACCTGGACCTTCACCGACAAGGGCGAGAACCTCCGGCGCATCAACGGCATCGGCCAGGACGCCTGCTCCTACTTCTTCCCGGACATGAAGCACCTGGTCTACACCTCCCTCCGGGACAATCTCGACCTGCCCATCGGCAACTGGTCGGATCCCCGGGACTATCCCGTAGGCTCCGAGCTGTACATCGCCGACATGGACGGCAAGAACGTGAAGCGGCTGACCAACAACAAGGTGTACGACGCCGAGATCTCGGTGTCGCCGGACGGCAAGTGGATCGTCTTCGGCCGGCAGGAAAACGGCAACATGGACATCTGGCGCATGCGGGCCGACGGCACGGGCGAGGAGCGGGTGACCAACACCGTGGAGTGGGAGGAAGGCCGGCCCATGTACCTGCCGGACAGCGAGACGGTCATGTTCCGCGCCTGGAAGTACGCGGACTACGGCAAGAAGCGCCCGACGCCCATGACCGTGTTCACCATCAAGCACGACGGCACCGACCTGAAGCCCCGCACCTTCGACGAGGGCATGAACTGGAGCAGCTACCCGGCGCCCGACGGCCGGCACTTCTTCGCCGTGAAGATCATCGAGAACAACAACTGGGAGATCTTCCTGTTCGACATGGAGCAGCCGGACAAGGCCCCGGAGCGGATCACTTACAACGACAGCTTCGACGGCTTTCCCTCGGTCTCCCCCGACGGCACCAAGCTCGTTTTCGGCCGGAGCACCGGGAAGGGCTTCATGAGCGACATCCACGTGCACGTCATGGACATCACGCCGCTGGGGATCGGGCCGAAGAAGAAGTAGGCGCGGAAAGCAGCGGCCCGAGTCGTGTAGAATCCCGCCCGGGCCGGGATGGCGGAACTGGTAGACGCGGCGGACTCAAAATCCGTTGGTGGTGACACCGTGTGGGTTCAAGTCCCTCTCCCGGCACCATCAGAGCCGTCGCACCTCACCAAGCAGTTCGGGGTGGCGGTCCAGCACCTTGAGCAGCTTGACCAGCGCCAGTGGCGGCCTGGTCTTGCCGTTCTCGTAACGCGAAAATGCATTGATGCCGCCGCCGAAAATCGCGGCGGCCTCGCGCTGGTCCAGCGCCAGCTTCTTGCGGACGCTGGCGATGAACGCGGGATCGACTACCGTCGCGTTGACCTGGCGGTTGAACGCCAGCATGGCCGCACTCACCCGCGCTGATTCGACGGCATCGAGCACGCTTTCACCGCAGGCAGGGCAGTAATCGCCCACCACGCCTGGAATGGAAGTCGTCTCGCCCTTGTAGGTGTACGGCAGCTCGCGGGTGTCATGCACCAGCTCGGCGGCTCCACAGGCAGGGCATTGCATGGTCACAGCTCCTTGAAACCCAACCTCCGTCACGGGGCGATACACGTCCTGCCAGATGCGGTGGTCAGCGTGCGTGGTCATGCTCTTGTGGAAATCCCGGGGCGTCAGAGCCATGACGATGCCGATCATCTGCTCGAATTCCAGCCCGATGGCAGCACCGCCGGCCAGCGCCCTGACCACCGAAAGCTGGCAATGGGGTGAGCGCTTTTCCATGCGAATCCTAACCTAGTAGGTTATTTTTTAGCAAGTTGGTTAGCCCGCGGGCCGGAGTACCGGACTCCCCCATCGGGCCGGGGGGCGGCTTATCGCACCGACTTTGCCTGCCCCGGGACGCGGCCGGGAATGGCGCATATCTGGCGAATTCGCATGGAAACGCGCAGAACCTGCCGGGCAAACGCCCGGACCTCGCGCAGGCGCGTGATCTACGCCGGCGCACCACTCATGACGCCAGACTTTGGTCCTGATTCCCCGTCAGGGAATCAGCCCCGACGGCCCCGGCGGCTTGCCGAGCAGCTGCCGGAACAGCACGGTGTCCTGGGCGTTCACGAAGCCGTTGCAGTTCAGGTCACGCCGTGTTGTAGATCGGGCGCGCTGGAGGCTGCCCCCAGCTTGCTGCGCAGGACCACGCTGTCCTGGGCGTTCGTGAAGCCGTTGTTGGTCAGGTCGCCGTCGCAGCGGTTGCCGTAGCCGTCGCCGTCGGAGTCGCACTGGCCCGGGTTGGCAACCAGGGTGCAGTTGTCCTGGGCGCCGACCAGCCCGTCTCCGTCCGGGTCCGGATTGACCACGTCGACGCCCACCACCGCGTAATCAACGACCAGTCCGCTCTCCACCCAGTACTCGAAGGAATCCGAGCCAGCAAATCCGGGGTTTGGCGTGTAGGTGACCTGGATCCCGGCCGGCGAACCCGGCGCCCCGCTGACGGATGCAGCCCCGTTCAACGGGTTGATCCAGATACCGACAAAGACGGTGGCAGCCAGGCCATTGTCATTCTGCAGGACGTCAATCTGCACCGGCACGTTCTGGTCCGTGGTTACGGTGTCATCGATCGCGTACTGGAGCGTGGTGCTGGTGAAGGTGTCGGTCACCCCTCCCACGTTTAGCACCGTATCCACAGCCGTGTCGGGCGCCCCGGAGCTGGTGTGCCGAACTCGCACCGAACTGCCGTTGGTGACAGTGCCAGCCGCGCTGGTGAAGGCCCCACCATCAATCGAGTAGAGGCCGCCAGTGACGCTGACAGGCGCCGCGCCATTGATGCCCGTGATGGTGACCGGTGCCGACGTAACCGTGCTGGCCAACGCCACACCGGTCTGATCAACGAAGGCGAAGGAATTGGGCATGGTGTCGGGGAGCACCGTCGTGCTGGTGAACGTGCCGGAGACGCCACCGATGGTCAGGGTCGTTACGGTATCTGTGGCCGGAGTTGCGGCGCTGGTGTGTCGCACGCAGACCGTCTGGCCGTTACTGATTATGCCGGGCGCGCTGATGTAGGTAGCACTACACCCCACTGAGTATTGACCCCCGGCTACTGACACCGTAGATGGGGCGTCGAGGCCGGAAACCGTGACTGCTCCGGAAGTAACCAGAGCGCTCACGGGAACGCCCGTCTGGGTAACAAAGGCGAAGGGGTCTGGAACCGAATCTGGCGCCACCGAGAACGTCAGGTAGTTGGTGCCCGCGAGGTCGATCGTCACGCTGTTGCGAATAATCAACTGACCGCCCGAGGCGGTGTTGTCCAGTTCGGATATTCCAGAGATCGAACGCGCCATCCTGCGCGTCGCAGGGCGGTGCGGCGGCCACCGTTTTCACGCCGCGGACGTTGCCGGTGCTCAACGTCGTCACCACCGACCGTGCGTTGGACGCACAGCGCGTTGCCGCCGACGTCGTACTGGGCTGAACTGTTGTTGGTGAAATCATCGCCGAGGGAAATGTTCAGGCAGCCATTGGCGCCGACAGAGGCGAGAAAGGTGCCCTCGACGCAGCGGTAGCTGGCGGCGGTGGTCGTGTCGTTGGTCGTGTCGATCACCATGTCGACGACCTTGTCGCTGATGACCGGCGAGCCGTTCGCGTTGCTGCTGATGAACGACGTGCACTGGAAGGGCCCGTCATGGACAGGACGCCGGTCGCTGCGTCCCAGCTCCACACGGCGTCAGATGGCGTGGCATTGGCGTTCGCCCAGGTACCACCAGTACTGGCGGTGGTGCTGAGGCACGCGTCAGTGGCTGTAATCGGGGGTGGGGTGGTGCAGGCCTTCCACTTGAGCGTGCTCAGCACGCCGCTGCTGCTCCGCTGGTTGTGCGCGTCGAGCTGCAGGATCACGGGCCCTGAACCCGTACCTGTAACCGTGACGGTGACGGTGGCCGTATCCACATTGGCGCCGGCGTCGGTGATCTGGTAGGTGAATGTCTCCGTATAGGTCGGCGTGCCCGGTGCCGTGGTCGCTGGCGTGTAGCTGACGATGGCATTGGCGGCCGGGCCGGGGGCCGGCGGCGTGGCGGTGCCACCCTGGTTCGGGGCGTTGACGATGAGGACGGTCACCGGATCCGTGAAACCGGCGTCGTTGGCCCCCACGTTGATGTTGATGGCCGCACTGTTGCGCGTGGTCGAGGCGGTGTCGTCATTCGCCCCCATAGCCGTGGTATTCAGGGTGACCGTGGCAGTGTCGCTGGTCAGGCCATCACTGTTCAGCACGGTGTACACGAAGCTGTCGGGTCCCGTGGCATCCGCGTTCGCGGTGTACTCGATCCGGATATCGGCCTGGTTGCCCGGCGACACTCCCGTGACCGTCGCAATGCCCTTGGCGGGCGCAGTCGTCACGGTGACGGTCACCGGGTCCGTGAAGTTGACGTCATTGGCCAGCACGTCGAGCGTCAGCGGGACACTCCGGGGCGCATTGAACGGGCCATCATCGGCCGCATCCGGTACCGCCGTGAAAGTCAGGAAGTTGGCGCCGGCATCCATAATCGGCGTGGCGTTGCGGATGATCAGCTGACCGCCGATGGCGGTATTGTCCAATTCGACGACCCAGAGATCGAACGCGCCGTCCAGCGCGTCGCAGGGGGGCGCGGCGGCCACCGTCGTCATGCCGCGGGTGTTGCCGGTAATCAAGTCGTCACCACCGACAGTGCGTTGGACGCACAGTGCGTTCCCGCCAACGTCGTACAGGGCTGAACTGTTGTTGGCAAAATCATCGCCGAGGGACGTGTTCAGGCAGCCAACCGCACCCACGGAGGCGAGAAAAGTCCCCTCGACACAGCGGTAGCTGGCGGCGGTGGTCGTGTTGTTCACGGTATCGATCACCAGGTCGACGACCTTGTCGCTGATGACCGGGGAGCCGTTTGCGTTACTGGAGATGAACGACGTGCGTCTGGAAGATGCCCGTCATCGCCAGGACGCCCGTCGCGGGATCCCAGGTCCACACGGCGGTCGACGGTGTCGCATTGGCCAGAGCCCAGACGCCACCGGTCGTGGCGGACGTGCTGAGGCACGGGTTGGTGGCTGCAACAGGGGTGCAGGCCTTCCACTTCAAGGTACTCAGGACGCCACTAGTGCTCCGCTGGTTGTGAGCATCCAGCCGGACACTCACGGGGGCCGCGCTCGCAGCGCCCGACAGCGAGACCAACAGGAGCGAGGCAAATGAGAGCGTTGATCTTTTCACGAGGTAATCCTCAAACGAAACAGCAGTTGACGGGGTCGTGAGTTACCTACGGCACCAGCCCCGACGGCCCCGGCGGCTTGCCGAGCAATTGCCGGAACAGCACGGTGTCCTGGGCATTTACAAAGCCGTTGCAGTTCAAGTCCGCCGACGTTATAGGTCGGCGCGCTGGAGGCAGTCCCCAGCTTCGTGCGCAGGACCACGCTGTCCTGGGCGTTCGTGAAGCCGTTGTTGGTCAGGTCCCCGTCGCAGCGGTTGCCGTAACCGTCACCGTCGGAGTCGCACTGGTTCGGGTTCGGCAACGAGGGTGCAGTTGTCGACGCTGCTGACCACGCCATCCCCGTCGGGGTCAGCACTGATGACGTCCACGCTCACCACGCCGTAGTCGATAGTCAGGCCGCTTTCCAGCCAGTACTCGAAGGAATCCGGGCCGGAGTAGCCGGGAGCCGGCGTGTAGGTGACCCGAATCCCGGACGGGGAACCCGGCGCCCCGCTGACGGACGCGGTCCCGTGCAACGGGTTGATCCAGATGCCGACGTACACCGTGGCGGCAAGGCTGTTGTCATTCTGCAGGACGTCAATCTCCACCGGTTGGCCGGCCGGCGTGGTCACCGCGTCATCCACGGCGTACCCGGCCGTGGTGCTGGTGAACGTATCGGTCACCCCGCCCACGTTGAGCACCGTATCCACCGCAGTGCCGGGCGCCATCGGAACTGGCGTGACGAACCCGCACCGTGTTGTTGTTGCTCACGGTGCCCGGCGCACTGACGAACGCGCCGCCGTTAATCGAGTAGACGCCATTGGTGACGGACACGGGCGCCGGCGAGTCGATGCCGGTGATGGTGACCGGCGCCGAGGTGATGGTACTGGCCAGCGGAACAACGGACTGATCGACGAATACGAATGCATCGGGGACCGTGTCAGCCGGCTGGAGGTTGATGAACACCATGGCGGTATCGCTGGTTTGCCCATCCGGGTTCAGTACGGTGTACTCGAAGGCATCGGTACCGGTGGCTCCCCCGCTGGCGGTGTACTCGATCCGGATTCCGGCCTGGGCGCCCGGCGACGCGCCCGTGACCACCGCCGTGCCCGTGGCGGGCGCCGTCGTCACCGTGACCGTCGACGGGATCGGTGAAATTGTTGTCATTGGCCATGACGTCGAGGGTCAGCGTCACGCCCGGCAGCGCCTGGAACGGGCCGTCATCAATCGCGCGCGGCGCCGCCGTGAAGGTCAGGAAGTTGGCGCCCGGGTCGGTGACCGGCGTGGCGTTGCGAATGACGAGCTGCCCCCCGGACGCGGTGTCGTCCACTTCGACGGTCCAGAGATCGAACGCCCCGTCAGTCGGGTCGCAGGGGGCCGCGGCCAGCACTGGTCGTCACGCCGCGGGGATTACCCGTGCTCTCGTCGTCACTGCCGATGGTCCGCTGGACACAGGTGGCGTTCCCGCCGACGTTGTAGGTCGCCAGGCTGTCGTCGACAAAATTCGCGCCGGTGGAGGTGTTCAGGCACCCGTTGGCGCCGACCTGGATGAGGAACGTGCCCTCGACACAGTGGTAGGCGGTGGCGGTGGTGGTGTCGTTGACGGTGTCGATCACCAGGTCGACGACCTTGTCGCTGATCACCGGCGAACCGTTCGCGTTACTGCTGATAAATGACGTGGTCTGGAACACGCCAGTCATCGACAGGATGCCGGTCGCCGCATCCCAGGTCCACACGGCGTTCGACGGCGTCGCGTCGGCCAGGGTCCAGGCGCCACCGGCGCTCCCGGAGTTCGTGCTGAGGCACGGACTGGTCGAGACGACCGGCGTGCAGGCCTTCCATTTCAATGTGCTCAGGGTCCCGCCGTTGGTGCGCTGGTTATGGTCCTGGAGTTCCAGGACGACGAGCGACTCGGGCACGGCGGAGTTCATGGTGACCGACACAATGGAATTGTTGCCCGTCTGCCCGATGAAACTGGCCGTGAAGTGCGTGAAGGTCGGGTCGTAGTCGATGACCAGCCGGTAGCGGACCATGTCCAGGGTTAGGATCGGGATGATGGCGCAGAGTGGGCCGGCGCAGCTGCCGTTTGGCGCAGCGGTGATGAGGCTGAAAGCACTGAAATCCACAGCTATGGACGGTGCCAGGTTCACCAGGAACTCCGCCCGGCCATTGGCGTCGACCGCCGCCACCTGGGGTGCCGTGCTGAACACCACGCCGGCGCCGCTCGCCGCCACCACGGTGGAATTCGTGGTGCCGCCCTGGATCGTGAGCACCAGGTCCGGGAAGGCGATGACCCCGCCGGCGATGGTCAATTGAGTCCGGGGGCCGTTCAGGGTCAGGTCCAGGTGGATCCGGACGCAGGTGTCGGGGTAATCCCGAGCGGCACGCCGTTGACGACCCCCGTGGGTGTCGGGGTAACGACAATCTGCCGGCTCGGCCCCGGCTTCCCGTTGAAGAAGGAGCACCAGGACGGATCCGATCGGCGTGCAGGGCGACAGCGCTCCATCGAAGGTCGCGCTGAAGATGTCCGTGATGCCGTTACTGGCGCTGGTGGTGTCGAGCGCGACGGGAAGTGACCAGGCGATTGGTGCGACGACAAGGCTGACCAGGGCAGCCGCGCTGCGGAGGAGTTTTCCGGACTTCATGCTTGTACCCCGCAGCATTGGCAGAAATAGGATGGGCGGATTCAGGTCGCTCTCAGGGACGCAGCCCCGACGGCCCCGGCGGCTTGCCGAGCAGCTTCCGGAACAGCACGGTGTCCTGGGCGTTTACGAAGCCGTTGCAGTTCAGGTCGGCCTTGTTAAAGGTCGGTGCGACACTCGGCTTGCCGAGTTGGCCACGGACCACAACGTTATCCTGGGCGTTAGTGAAGCCGTTGTTGGTCAGATCCCCGTCGCAGTGGTTGCCGTAGCCGTCGCCATCCGAGTCGCACTGGTTGGGATTCGCGATCAGGGTGCAGTTGTCCAGGACGCCGACCAATCCATCTCCATCCGGGTCGGCGTTGATCACAGTGACACTCACGACGGCGTAGTCAACGACCAAGCCGCTCTCCACCCAGTACTCGAAGGAGTCGGCACCGGCGAACCCCGCATTCGGCGTGTAGGTGACCCGTATACCGGATGGGGAACCGGGCGCCCCGCTGACTTCTGTGGTCCCGTGCGTCGGGTTGATCCAGATTCCGACGTCCACAGTGGCGGCGAGGCCATTGTCATTCTGCAGGACGTCAATCTGCACCGACTCATCCTGCTCCGTGGTCACGACGTCATCGATCGCGTACTTGAGGGTAGTGCTGGTAAACGTATCAGTCACCCCGCCCACGTCCAGCACCGTATCCACGGCCGTGTCGGGGGCCGCAGAACTGATGTGGCGAACCCGCACGGAACTGCCATTGCCAACCATGCCGGCCGCGCTGGTAAACGCCGCGCCATTGATCGAATACGCGCTCGAGACGTCGCCACTCACTGAAATGGCGACCAGACCGCCGATGCCAGTAATCACCACGGGACTGGACGTAATCTGGCTGGACGGGGCGACGCCAGTCTGGTCAGTGAAGACGAACCCGTTTGGGAGACTGCTGTTGACGGTGATGGTGATGGTGCCAGTGTCGGTGTCGCCATCGCCGTCCGTGAGGGTCACCACGCAGCTGTCGGTGCCGAAGAACTCCGCATTCGACGTGTAGGTCAGCGACGTGCCCAAGATCGAGCAGTGCCGTTGCAGCGGCGGTGCTGACTGCGAGGGTGTGCTGGGCCACGGAGCCGTTGCCCGGGGTGATGGCGAGGGCCAGAGGTGAGCTGGCCGTGCCCTGGTCCGTCGTGATCGCGCCGTCGTTGAGGACGGGGGTCACGTCGCGTGACCGTCACCGTGATGACGGCGGTGTCGGTGTCGCCATTACTGTCGGTGAGCGTGTAGCCGATCGGGGCCGTCCCCGCGAAGAACGTGGGGCGGGCGTGAACCGGATCGTGGTGCCCGTGACTGTGGCGGCACCACTGGCGGCGTCCGGCGGGGCCGTGATCGACACGGTCGCCGGGCCATTGCCCGCCGAGAAGCCGGGGAGGGTTGCCACGTTGACCTGGCCGACCGTCGCGGCACCGGGCGCTGCGCCCTGCGTCGAGATCGTGATCGCGCCATCCGCCGCCAGCGGCGGGACGTCCGGCTGGACCGTAACCGTGATGGTGCCCGTGTCGGTGGCGATGCTGTCCGTGGCCTGGTAGACGATGGTGTCCACGCCGGTGCCACCGGTGGAGTCATAGATGATCTGGTTGGCCTGGGCACCGGAACCGACGACGGCGGTACCGAATTGCAGGGCAGGACCGGGGACGATCGTCACGGTGATCGCGCCCGGGAAGTTCACGCTGTTGGCCACCGTGTCCAGTACGACGCCGGTCGCGCCTTCGAGGACCGCCTGGGCGAAGTCATTGGCCCGCGGCTGGATGATCTGACCGGTGAAGTTCAGGGTCCCGCCCTGCCAGGAGTTGTCGTAGCCCGCGGGCGGGCCACCGAAGGCGATGAAGTACTCCTCCGTCCAGTAGACGAGCGCCGACGTGATCTCGCCGGCGGCGTTGGTCGAGATCTTCATGACCATGTTGTCGAAGCCGGCCGGCTCGCCCCCGGTGCCCGGCCCGTTCGATTGCCAGACCAGTGCGTTGGACGTGCAATCCAGATCGTTGGCCTGGGAGTCGTCGCAGGAATAGCCGGTGAAGGTCGCGGTGCTGGTGGCGCCCACGTTGCCGGTGGGCGGGTTGGGCGGTGGCTGGACGAGCACGAAGGCCGGGTCGCCCATCAGACCGGTGCGCTCGATGCCGAGGCCGCCGGTGGCAATCTGCGCCCAGAAGCTGACCGCGACGTCGTTGACATCGAAGTCCGTGAACACCGCGGAGGCGTTCGATGTGGACAGGCAATCGGCGTTGTCGGTCGCGCTGCACAGCGGGGCCGGGAAGCCGCGGCTGCCGATGACGTAGTCCACGCCGCCGGCGCCGTTGGCCACGGTCGCGGTGGCATTGACCGGGGTCGCCGCCATGACGTGGTCCATGCTGGTCCAGCGCTGCACGGCCCGGGTGCTTTGGCCGGTGGCGATATTCCGGGCCATGGCACCGATCGAGAATTCCGCGCGCACCAGATCGTCGGTGGGATCGCCCGGGGTGCCGTTTTCGTCAATGGCGAAGGTGCCGGTGATCGGCGCGGCGTACTTGCCGTCGTCCAGCGCCAGGGCGAAGGTCGCGGTGCCGGCATCGAACACGCCGGATTTCGGCACGTAGCCGATCACGTCCTTGATGCCGTCCGCGACGTAGTGCCCGCCACTGAACAGGGGCCCGATCCAGGTGCCGGCCGCGCCCGCCCGGTTGCGCCCGAAGCTGCAGTCCGAACCGCCGAACAGGAGGGTGATCTGGGTGCAGCCGTGCTCGTTGCTGCCGAACGTGCCGTCGATCTGATAGACCGTCGTATCCGAGTGCGCAAAAGCCGGACACAGCAGAACCGCCAGAAAACCCCGCGCGTAAAGCCTCATTGATACCCCCTTACCGCAATCGGATATACCCGATCCGGCTCGCCGATTTTATTATCAGACGGGGCTATGCCAGCCCCTAACCGTAGTAGCGCAAGTATCAGTCAATCGGATACCCAACGCATCCGCTGATGCGAATACGCAAGGGCCATTACGTCAAACCGAGCCGCCGCGAGGCCACCCTTCACGGAAGCAGCCCCGACGGTCCCGGTGGCTTGCCGAGCAGCTGCCGGAGCAGCACGGTGTCCTGCGCGTTCACGAAGCCGTTGCAGTTCAGGTCCGCCACGTTGTAGGTCGGCCCGGTGGACGGAGCACCCAGCTTGGATCGGAGGACCACGCTGTCCTGGGCATTCGTGAAGCCGTTGTTGGTCAAATCCCCGTCGCCACCGGTTGCCGTAGCTGTCACCATCTGAATCGCACTGGTTCGGGTTCGGTACCTGCGTGCAGTTGTCCGCTACGTTCAGCACCCCATCGCCATCGGTGTCCGGATTGGTCACGATGATATTCACCACGGCGTAGCCAACGGCCAGGCCGCTCTCCACCCAGTACTCGAACGAGTCCGGGCCGGAATACCCCGGATTCGGCGTGTAGGTGATCCGTATCCCGGACGGCGATCCTGGCGCGCCGCTGACTGACGTGGTGCCGTGGACCGGGTTGATCCAGACACCGACGTAGACGGTGGCAGCCAGGCCATTGTCGTTCTGCAGGACATTGATTTGCACAGGCTGATTCATGGATGTGCTCGCGACGTG
>CAWBMW010000026.1:0-502531 GCA_963790015.1 uncultured Gammaproteobacteria bacterium | reverse complement strand
CAGAATTGCTGGTCGACCTCGATCCGGCCCAGGGGAGTCTCATAGGCCGCACCATCATACACTGCCGAACCCTGAAAAGCCGAGACATGTGACGGGGAAATTACAATTACCCGGCTGTATTTTTTATTTTTCAGCAGGGCATAACTATATGCGGCCACCGGCCCTGAATAGACGTAACCGGCATGGGGTACAACCACTCCATAGACGGTTCCGCTTATTGCCGGTACCTGGGCCTGGGCCAGGAATTGGTCGATCATACCGGTCAGTGTGCCGGGATCCCCGGGATAGAATGCTCCAGGCATTAGCAGCGGGACGTACCTTTTCCTGCGGCCCGGCGTTACAATTTAATGAAAAGTTAATCACGGTTACCCCCCAGATGAAGGTTAATAAGTACCATGAATTTTTAGGCATAATCCGTCCTTTACGTACCCCATTTACCTGCTATTTTTAATTTACA
Source organism: uncultured Gammaproteobacteria bacterium (assembly GCA_963790015.1). GTDB lineage: Bacteria > Pseudomonadota > Gammaproteobacteria > Steroidobacterales > SHZI01. The sequence goes on along the minus strand of CAWBMW010000026.1, from coordinate 502,074 downwards.
AAATTTACACAATCCGTTTTGAATATTAATTTCTTCTACGGTAAAACCGGTACGCTGTACCACGGTCTGGTGACATTTTGGGCAGCGGGTATTTTCACCCGGATGCCCGGGCACATTTCCCACGTAGACATAGTCGAGACCTTCGCTATCGGCGATCTCTTTAGCCAGTTCCAGAGTTTTAACCGGGGTAGGGGGCAGGTTTTTCAACAGGTACTGCGGATGAAATCGGGTAAAATGTACCGGAACATCTGTGCCCAGATTTGTCTTAATCCACCTGGACAAATCTCTGAATTCCTGTTCGGAATCATTCAGGGTTGGTACCACCAGGTAAACTATCTCTGTCCACACGTTTAATTTGCGCATGGTCACTAAACTGTCCAGCACAGGTTTCAGTTCGCCGTTAACTATATCCTTATAGTAAGTGTCGGAGAAGGCTTTGAGATCGACTTTGATGGCATCAACGACTTTGCATAATTCGATCAGCGGATCCCTGGCTATATAACCGGCGGTGACCACGACATTCTTGATGCCTTTTTTCCGTCCGGCCAGCACGCAATCCATCATGTATTCATAATAGATAGTCGGTTCGCTGTAGGTATAGGCAATGGTTTGACAATCATATTTTTTTGCCTGGCTGGCTATTTCCTCCGGCAACAGGTAGTAACTGCGTACGTCTTCCGGCCGGGTCTGGGAGATTTCCCAGTTCTGGCAGAATTTACAGTTTACATTGCAACCGGCGGTGGCCAGCGAAAAGGCTGCACTGCCGGGATAAAAATGGAAGAAAGGCTTCTTTTCCACAGGATCGACATTGAGTGAACAGGGCCGGGCATATACCAGGGTATAATAGACGCCGTCATTGTTTTCACGTACACCGCAATACCCCCGTTCGCGGTCATCGATTACACACTGGCGGGGACAGAGTTGGCAGCGGATTTTTTTATTGGCCAGTTTTTCATAGTAACGGGCTTCGCGGATATATTTCCGGGTTTCTTCGGGGAAAATATGGGGGTTGGCAAAAATACGCGAAGATAAAACCAGGGCACAGCCAACTCCTGCCGTGCCTTTTAAAAAATTCCGCCGGGAAATATTCTGACTGGTAATTCCTGTGGAAATTATTAAGGAGCGGCTCATATCGGGAGAAATATCGATCAGCTGGTTTTCATCAACGGCTGTCCGGATTACACGACTTTTCTTCGCCCTGGAATTTTTATTATTTTTGGAATTTGGTTTAACCATAACTGATTTGGATTGACGGTTGTAACTGCTCACTATCCGGGATTTAGTTATTATACCAATTAAATCGTGATCTGTTCAATTTTTTCAGGATTGCAGGTGCCCAGGCGGTGGTTTTCATCCGCTGCGGTGTAGATATATTTTGGTTCGCGTCCTGAATCCTTGAGCGATTTCAATCCCCGTATTTTTCTTTCCGTTTCGATAATTTGCCAGCCGGTATAATCCAGGGCTACCGGATCCGTACCAACGATCAGGCCGTTGAACGGCCAGCGCCAGTGCGGAAAGAATGAAGGGCCCCCTTCATACTGGGCGGTCAGGGCATCGCAAATGGTTAAACGGACTTTGCTGCGGACCGACGGGAGCATGAAAACATCGGCAACATAGGGATTACCGGTATTCTGGTGATATTTGTTTGGATTATGGATGGCCCCGAACATATTTTTCATCGCCATGGTCATACCGGCGATGCCGTGGTCTTTTAAAGTCGGCAGGTTGATTACCGTGTCACAAACGCGGCTGAGGGTATTGCAGACCAGGCTGGCTGCCGAACCGTAGATTTCAAAATCGTCAGCGAATCCCAGATGATCATTGCCAAAGCAGCGGATACCTTTATTGCTCAGATTAATCTTGAATCCACCGTCCTCCAGGTCGGAGTTGAAGCGATCCCAGATAATGATGTTCTCGGCTTTTGTACCGCTCTGCTGTAACCGCTCGCAGATTGCCTCCACCAGCTCGCGGTGGGTGGCGCCGTGACCGGAGAGGCAGTTGATTTTCAGTCCAACCACGTCACCGGGTTTGATTACTTTCCGCCAGGCCTGCAGCGGATTATCTGTCTGGAAAAATGTTTGTAAGGCTTTATCCAGTAAGTTATATAAAAGGTCGCTGTCAACGGAGTTCTTGTCATTCTGGAGCCGGGCATCCCGGGCGATAACCACTTTTGATTTATATGAGGTATCGGATTTCCTGGCCAGGGAGATTAAAGGTGAGGCGAGAAGAGCACCACTGGTCAGTTGGCAACCGGTTTTAATGAATTCCCTGCGTTTCATAGTAATCAAATGCTTTTTAGGTACATTCAATATACTAAGTTTTGAAACGAAGGTTCAATATTAATGTTAAATAACACGTGCACTAAGGCACTGAGGCACTGAGTGTCCCTTAGTTCCTTGAGTACCTGAGCCCTATGCTCCGCTCTTGAGGGTCCGCCGGTAGGCTGATCCGTCGACTGGCGGACGGGGTCTGTGGTTTGTTACAATATGATCCTAAGTCGCAGATGAGTTATGGTTTATTGATATCCTCTGCGCACTTTGCGTCGAAGACCTTTGCGACCTTAGCGTTTTGCTTTTCTAACCGCAAACGCTTCGCGCGCAAATGTTGATGCTGAGGACGCAAAGAGAATAATATTGGTTTTCAATTGGAAATAGACCCGTATTACGCTTAAATTGAAAGAAAAAAAGTTTAACTTAGAATAGAGGAAAACTGTGGGAAGAATAGGCTTAACTGAAATATTGATTGTTGCTTTAATTCTGATTCTTCTTTTTGGCTCGCGGAAGTTGCCGGAATTGTTTAAATCCCTTGGTTCCAGTATCCGGCATTTCAAAAAGGGAATCCAGGGTGACGATTCTGATCAGCTGCCCAAACCATGATCTCATGACCAACTTCTGCATAAAAAGGAATTTTTCGATATTAATTCTGTCTAAATCCCGGAAACAACCCGTAGAATCAAACGGTTTATAATAATGGTTCATATGCATCTGCCATTATGGCGGTATTATGGTATTATTTTGTCTTAGCAGTAAAACAACTCTAATAATATTACATTATATTAAACAAACATATACATATTTCTTCTGGCACAGGCTTTGATATCTATATCAGGAATGAATAACTTAAGTGTTTAAAAGGATGTACTGATATGAACTTAGATAAATTTACTCTGAAAGCCCAGGATGCGATGGCTGTCGCCCAGCAGATTGCCTCTGAATATGGCAATCAGCAGTTAGAACCGGAACATGTGATCATGGCTATGCTGCGGGACAGCGAGGGTATCATTCCCATTATTCTCAAAAAGCTGGTCTTAATATACCCGCCCTGGAAACGGGTCTTGAGCATGAGATCAAGAAATTACCCAAAATTCAGGGTAGCGGTCTTACCCAATTTTATCTTTCCAAGCGTGCCCAGCAGGTAATTGCCGAGGCACTTAAAATTGCCGGGACCCTGAAAGACGAATACATCAGTACGGAACACCTGTTACTGTCCATCGTGCAGAATGATAAGGGTAATGCCGGCAAGATCCTGCGCGAGATGGGGCTCCAGGAGGATAACATCATGCTGATCCTCAAGGAGATCCGCGGCAGCCAGCGGGTTACCGATCAGTCCCCGGAAGGAAAGTACCAGGCGCTCAAGCGTTATGGACGCGATCTGAATGAACTGGCCCTGGCCGGGAAACTGGATCCCGTAATCGGCCGTGAGGATGAAATCCGCCGGGTACTGCAGGTGCTGGCCCGGCGTACTAAAAATAATCCGGTGGTTATCGGCGAGCCGGGAGTTGGCAAAACAGCCATTGTTGAAGGTATTGCCCACCGTATTGTCAACGGCGATATACCGGAAACACTTAAAACCAAACGGATCATTTCGCTGGATCTGGGGGCGTTGATTGCCGGTGCAAAATTCCGCGGCGAGTTTGAGGAACGGCTTAAAGCGGTAATCAAAGAGGTGATCGATGCCCAGGGGGAAATTATCCTGTTCATAGATGAATTGCATACCCTGGTGGGTGCCGGTGCGGCCGAAGGATCCATCGATGCTTCCAATATGCTTAAACCGGCCCTGGCCCGCGGTGAATTACGGGCTATCGGTGCTACCACCCTGGATGAATACCGCAAATATATAGAAAAGGATGCTGCCCTGGAACGCCGCTTCCAACCAGTACTGGTTGACGAACCATCGGTGGAAGAGACTATCTCCATTTTACGGGGTCTGAAAGAAAAATATGAGGTACATCACGGGGTGCGTATACAGGACACCGCCCTGGTAGCTGCTGCCACCTTATCGCACCGCTATATCTCCGATCGTTTCCTGCCGGATAAGGCTATTGATCTGGTGGACGAAGCCGCCTCGCGCCTGCGTATCGAAATTGATTCCATGCCGGAAGAACTGGATGAAATTGAACGCAAGAGCAAACAACTGGAAATTGAATCCATGGCCTTGAAAAAGGAAAAGGACGAAGCTTCACAGGAACGGCTGGAAGATGTAAAAAAAGAGTTGGCCGAGCTCAAGGTTACCCGTGATGAACTGCGGGCACACTGGCAGGCTGAAAAAACGCATATTCAGACGATCCGGCAGATCAAGGCCGACCTTGATCATTCCCGCGCCGAAATGGAAAAAAAGGAACGGGAAGGGGACCTGAATAAAGTTGCCGAATTACGCTACGGTACCATTCCCGACCTGGAAAAGAAACTAATTGCCGAGAATGCGAAGTTGATTAAACTGCAGTCCACCCGGGCCATGCTGAAGGAAGAAGTGGGCGAGGATGATATTGCTGAAATAGTTTCGAAATGGACCGGGATCCCGCTGACCCGGATGCTGGAGAGTGAGAAGGAAAAACTTCTGCATATGGAGGATCGCATTTCACAGCGGCTCATCGGACAAAAAGAAGCGGTTGAATCTGTTTCCGATGCCATCCGCCGTTCCCGTTCCGGTTTGAGCGATGAAAACCGGCCGATCGGTTCATTTATTTTTCTTGGCTCTACCGGGGTGGGTAAAACCGAATTAGCCCGGGCTCTGGCCGAATTTCTGTTTGATAATGAGAATGCCATGGTGCGTATAGATATGTCCGAATACGGCGAACGCCATTCGGTCTCCCGCCTGATCGGTTCACCGCCGGGATATGTCGGTTATGAAGAGGGGGGCCAGTTGACCGAGGCAGTACGCCGCAGACCTTATTCGGTGGTGCTGCTGGACGAAATTGAAAAAGCCCATCCCGAAGTGTACAACCTGCTGCTGCAGGTTCTCGACGACGGGCGTCTGACCGATAGCCAGGGCCGCACCGTTAATTTTAAGAATACGATTGTCATCATGACCTCTAATCTGGGCGCACCGCTGATCATGGAAAAATCACAGCAGATCAATGATAAAAACCGGGACCAGATACATGAAGACATCCGCAAACAGGTGATCGACCTGCTGCGCAAACAACTGCGGCCCGAGTTCTTAAACCGCATCGATGACATTATCGTGTTCCACTCCTTAAACCGCGAAGAAATAGGGAAAATCGTTTCCTTGCAGTTTGAGCGTTTGCGCAAAAAATTAGCCGGCAATGATATTGATCTGAGTTTGAGTCCGGCTGCTGCAGAATATCTGACCAAGCACGGTTATCAACCCGAATTCGGGGCCAGGCCGCTTAAACGGCTGATGCAGAATGAAATAATCAATGAACTGGCCAAGAAAATCCTGGCCGGAGAAGTTACCAAGGAAGATAAAATCCTGGTGGATTTTAAACAGGGGAAACTGGTATTCACTAGCTGAGGTCTCTATCTGTCATTCCAGGCATGTCGAAGACCAGTCGCCATGCCTGACGGCAGGCAGGCAGACAGGACCAGGGCTCCGGTATTCGCCCAGAGTGTCATCCCGGGCTTGACCCGGGATCTATCACTATGTCGATACAGAGATCGTCTCGACTCCGCTCGACGACCGGCTTCCGACCGGGATGACAAATCAGGATTTGTATCTTTTTGCTTTTATTTACATCAAACAAGATATGGAAATGAATAAAATAACAGCACTGATTAAGAAATACCGCTGGTTGAAAATATCCCTGTTTGGATTGTTGGGGGGACTGGCCGGTTTCGCTTACTATTTTTTTATCGGCTGCCGGACCGGTAGTTGTCCGATATCCGCTAATCCCTACATCAGCACGGTCTACGGCCTGCTGATCGGTCTGCTGTTTTCTTTCGATAAAAAAGGAAAAAGTAATGAATAGCATTCTTTATATTGTTCTGGCGATTATTGCCTTTTTTCTGCTGCTGCAGGGATTAATCAGGTTTGCTGCTTTTAGAAGGAAGGGCAGTCTGATCCCGGAATTAAATGGCGAGTTGGGCCGGAGAATTAAAGACGGACAACGCTTGCTGTTGTACTTCTACAGTCCCGCCTGCGGCGCCTGCCGCAGCATGACACCGGTAATCGAAAAAATGCAGAATGAAAACAGAAATGTTATAAAGATAAATATCCTGGATGAATCCAACCTGTCCCGGCAACTGGGTGTATGGGGTACGCCGGCAACGCTGGTTGTGGAAAATGCCCGGATTAATCAGTTTATTCTGGGCGCACGAACGGAAAGTTATTTAAGAAAACTTGTTTAGCGGAGGATGTATTATGGCTTATAGTTTCACCAGACAGGTTGACCTTTCCTTTGAACAGGCCCTGCAGAAGGTCACTGCCGAGTTGCAGCAGGAAGGATTTGGTGTTTTAACTGAAATCGACGTTCAGGCCACCATGAAGAAAAAACTTAATGTGCAGTATAAAAAATATAAAATTCTGGGTGCCTGTAATCCGCCACTGGCCCATCAGGCTCTGAGCGCTGAACCGTTGGTTGGCCTGCTCTTACCCTGTAATGTTGTTGTTTTCGAGAACGCGCAGGGTAAAACAGTAGTCTCCGCTATTGATGCACAGGCCATGCTGAGTGTGATCGACCGGCCGGAGGTAGCACCGCTGGCCGCAGAAGTGAATAAAAAGTTGAAACGGGTCATTGAAAATGTATAAATTTCAGTCAGGAAATATGTCAGGACGCTGTTATGCCGATTTTTGAATTCAGATGTAAGAAATGTAATCATAAATTCGAGGAACTGGTTTTTTCCTCAGTTACCGATCTGACCGGCATTACTTGTCCGCAATGCGGAGAAAAAGCTGCGGAAAAACTAATGTCCGCCTGCTGTGTCGGCAGTTCCGCTTCTACTGCTTCCTCCACCCCCGCCCCCTGCGGCCGTTCCGGATTTAGTTGAGCATCCTGAGTTTGAACCGTGTGTTCATAAGTTTGCAGCAGGAAACCTTTTTTCCTGCTTTTTTTTTTGCTTTATTTTTATAAATTAGTATTAAAACTACACTCTCTTTCATACATAACTGGCGGTCAAATATTATATGCAGGATCCTGTCCAAAAGATAGTCTGACTTGCAGCAACAACTGCAGAAAATAACCGAGCAACAACGGGAATTGGTACAGGCTAATAAAAAATACGAGAAAGTATTCAGCCTGGTCACCCATGAGTTTAAAAATTTACTAACCTCGGCGGACGGCTACAATCGTTTATTGCACCAGCAATTACTGGTCGAGAACCGCAAAGATCTGGATGAAATTCTTTCGGCCGGCATTCATATCCATGAAAAACTTTTTAATCTAGTCGATCAATTGCTGAAAATGTGGATGGTCGAGAAGCAATTACTTAAACCGGATTATAAAGTCCTGGATTTCAGAACTGATATTTTAGAGCCGCTGGAAATGCAACTTAAAGAACAGTTGCAGGCGAATAAACTGACCTTGAAAAAATCATTACCTGACGGAAAATTGATCCTGATGGCTGATGAAAATATGCTGGAAATTATAATGCGCAACCTGCTGGAGAATGCAGTAAAATATAGTGTTCATGATTCCAGCATATACCTGAAGATTAAGCAGGATAAAAAAAATCTGGAAGTTTCTCTGCGTAATCAGGTAAGCGGATTGGCTGCGGATTTTGGCGAGAACATTTTTCAGCGCAGCCAGGAATTCAAAAGCCGCAGCCAGCAGGGCGGACTAGGCATCGGCCTGTATAACGTGAAAAATCTGATCGAGCTGCATCACGGCGAAATTTCCTGCCGCTGGGCAAAACGGGATTGGCTGGAGTTCAATTTCCGCTTACCGTTACAGTCTGTAAATTGCAATCTACTGCAGAGCAAAGCGCGTACCGACAAAAAGGAAGAGCGAATCCCCGACCTGAGCCGTATTGATAATCTCGATGGGCCGGGTGCTCTGTACAGATAGTTTTCCAAAAGGCGGTTCATAGTCGCTTTTTAACCATTTCTCTCCGTAACTGGCCCAGCGTATAGCGTCAAATTTTGCAGCCTGTTCATATTGATATTGAGGGATCGCCTGGCCTGTCTCCGGATGATGTAATCTGGCAATACCCATGGACACAAAGAATTGCTGTTCGGGATGATAAGCGAGGTCGCAATATTTCTTTCTTAATCCAGCATTGTCCCCTTCCATTTTGATCAGTTCCTGGGCTTCATAAACCGAAACCAGATAGGCATCGCTGAAGGACGGAAAGGCAGACGAAGTACTTTTTTCTGTTGTACCCTGGGTGATTTGTTCGGTCTGTTTTTGCTGTTCTTTCTTGCAGGCTGTAAAAAGTATGAGCAGAATCATCAGGATTAAAAAGAAGAAATGCCGCATAATATACTCCTTGTATTATACTGCTAATAATCAGTTGATGTGATCAGTAAAGAAATATCACATATTCACCGGTAAACTTAATATTGACCGCCTGTAAATCCAACAAATATAATCAATTTCGATGTCTAAATATATTTTGATTCTCTACAGGATATTGATTAAAATTAAAAATAACTGTATAAAATAAACCTGACGGGCGACCTTAACCGATAGACTTAATTGCGGAAACGTTATATGTTAAAAAAAATTGCCGGAGCATTGGCCCTGATCGGATTCATCAGTCTGAGCCTGATCTTATGCGATCATCCCCAGGATAAAATTTATGAAGAAATTAAAGCGTTACAGGACAGCGGAAACCTGGGGCAGGCCGAGGAATTGATAGTCAGTTATCTGCAAAGCCGGCGCGATTTACCTGCTGAAACCAGACGCAAACTGGAATTTGAAATCGAGCGGGGTAAACGGATTAGAAATGATTACGATCTGCAGGAAGAAGACCTTTATAATATACTCCGGCAGAGACTGCCGGACCTCAAGCGGGATGAATTTGTTCAATGGCAGCAGGAAGGCCGCTTTGACTGGTTGATGATTGACGGTGAAAAACGATTTATCAGTGCCAGTGCCTCCAATCTTTTTTTCCGCTATGCCGGATTGAACCAACGCCGGCAAAATTATAACCCGCTCAGTTCAATGGCCCGTTTTTGCCTGGCCCAGGCCAGGCAACTGCGAGAGTCAGCATCGACGACTCCCGAGGCGGTGCGCATGCCGAGAAAATACCGGGTCGAACAAAAGATCGTTATTCCCAAAGATAAGCCTACCGGCCGGAGAGAAGGTTTATTGCTGGATACCCTACCCGTCGGTATTTGATTTGCAGGGTGACGTACAATTTGTTAGTTCCAGTCATCCCCCGCTGTGGCTGGCGGCGGCCGGCAGTCCCATCCGCTCCTGCTATTTTGAAGGCCTGACGACGGCAACAGACTAGCCTCACCTTCATGGTCAGTTATAACTATACCGCTTATGCCTTCTATCAGGTGATCGCGCCGGATAAAGTGTCGAGATTTACAGGCCGGGAAGCGGAATATATTACCTATACCCGCGAGGAATATCCGCATGAGGTTTTTTCCGACCGGCTTAAGCAATTGTGCGCTGCGATTATCGGGACGGAAACCAACCCTTATTTAAAAGGTAAAAAAATCTTCGAATGGATCTCAGACAGCATTAAATACAGTTATGCCCGGGAATATTCCACTTTACACAACATCAGCGCCTATTGTCAGGACAAGAGGTATGGGGACTGTGGTCAGGAAGGCATATTATTTATTACTTTATGCCGGATTGCCGGCCTGCCGGCCCGCTGGCAGTCCGGATTTATGGTTTATCCCGGTGATGAAGGGATGCATGACTGGGCTGAAATATACCTGCTGCCTTATGGCTGGATTCCGGTGGATCCATATATGGGTATCTTCTTCACTTCTGTAACCAATGATCTTACGCCGGAAGAACGGCAGGAGATGCGGGAGTTCTACTACGGTAATATTGATAATTATCGCCTGGTGATCAATAAGGGGCATAACCTTGATCTGTATCCGCCCAAAAAATACTTCCGTTCTGAAACGGTCGACTTTCAACGCGGGGAGGTGGAATGGGGCGGGGGTAATTTATATTTTACTGATTGGGATTGGAATATCAAATTTACAGATATTACTGCGACCCGCAATTAAGGATCTGCAGCAAATAAAAGGTTATTTTACCAACCGGACGTTCACTGCCTTATCCCCTTTAAGATCGCGACGAATATCAAATTTAACCTGTTGTCCTTCAAATAACCGTTTTGCTTTAATGGCCGGATGCAGACCGCTGCTATGGACAAAAAGTTCTTCCTGATCAGCCGTAATAATAAAGCCATATCCCTTTAAACTGTCCCAAATTTTGACCGTTCCGTTGTGCATTGGATCACTTTTACCTTTCCGTTGAAATATATCTTTAAATAGAAATGCATTGAAGTATAGCAAGAAATTGAATTGCAGGCAATAACTCACGGATGTTAGTTCTTAATCACCATTCGCAAAATCTGAATTATGGATTTTGGATACAGTGTAAACCGGCGCTTTGAATTATAGAGATAATCAGTTTAAAAACAGGAGTTTAACGTGAATAAAATCCCGGAAGTTGCCTTTGACCAGGCCATGGATTTAGTCCATTCACCGACTCCCGAGAATGTTAAGGAAATTTACGAGCAGACTTACGAAATCCCGGCCGTCCAGCAGGAGGAATACTGGAAAAAAGGGTATATTAAATTGAATGGTATCCTGAACGGAGCAGCACTGGATTATATCCGCCGGCTCATCGGCGCAGCGGTCTTACTTAGAATAATAAGCAACCAAAGGCCTACGGCGACCGAAAAGTCCCTGACTGAACAGTCATTTTTACAATGCGGCTATCTATGTTGGGATTTTCCGGCGGTGCGGGATTTTGTCTTTGCCAGACGTTTTGCCGCTATCGCCCGGGATTTGATGGGCATCGACAGGGTTCGGCTGTGGCATGACCAGGCTCTGTATAAAGAACCGGGGGGTAAAATAACCGATTTGCATCAGGATATCAGTTATTGGCCGGTCAAAACGGAATTCACTACCACCTTCTGGCTGGCTTTGACCGAAGTGCCGGCACCGCTGGGGAATTTATTCTTCCTGCCCGGTACTCATAAAATCGGCATGTATGAGTATATCGACATCTTTAGAAAACCACATATGCCGGATCGGTTAAAAAACAGTCCGCAGATGGATGTTCCCCTGCAGGCCGGTGATGCCACCTTGCATTCCGGTCTGACCTTCCATGGCGCCCGGGCAAATCAAACCTGTGAATTGCGCGAAGCGATGACCATCACTTATATTGAAGACGGTACCCGTTTCGACGCAACTGATCCGCGCAGTTCCGGTCATATATCCTGCAAAGGATTAAAACATGGACAAATCGTCGATACGAGATATACCCCGCGTTTGATCTGAACAGCAAAGGAGCCGGCCGTTCCGGGCCCATCCCCGCAGCACTGCTAAATCAATCATCCCAAGAAAAAATTATTATTGTATGGATGTAATTCGTTAAATTGGAATATAAATATTTTAATTTATGGTAATCGATCATGGCGAAAAAAATCAGAATTGCACTGCTCTTTGGCGGTAAATCGGTTGAGCATGAAGTTTCATTGCAATCGGCCCGAAACGTATACGAATCCATTGACCGGGATAAATATGAGGTTATACTGATCGGTATCGATCACACGGGTAAATGGTATCTTAATGAGTCTTCGCATTTCTTATTACATGCCGATGATCCAAAGCAGATTAAATTAAAGAAGGGCAAGAACGGCCTGGCTCTGGTACCGGGAGAAAAATCCAATAAAATGATGCGTCAGGATTTTTCTGAAAGTATCGGCCGGATTGATGTGGTTTTTCCTGTACTGCACGGATCCTACGGTGAAGACGGGACGGTTCAGGGCCTGTTGAAACTGGCAGATCTGCCCTTTGTTGGTGCCGGCGTGATGGGCTCGGCCATCGGCATGGACAAAGATGTAATGAAACGGTTGCTGCGCGATGCAGGTATTCCTCATGCCGCATTCCTTTGTTATCAGCTCAAAGAAAAAAATATCATTTCCTTTCAGGAAGTTGCAGCAAAACTGGGCCTGCCTTGTTTTGTAAAACCGGCCAATACCGGTTCTTCAGTCGGAATCCATAAGATCCATAACCGCAATGAATTTTCCAGGGCACTTGATGATGCTTTTCAGTATGACCGCAAGATCCTGTTCGAGCAGTATATCAAAGGCCGTGAACTGGAATGTTCGGTGCTGGGCAATGAAAATCCGCTGGCTTCACTGCCAGGCGAAGTGATCGCTCAGCATGAATTTTATGATTATGATGCCAAGTACCTCGATGAACAGGGTGCCAGGTTTGAAATCCCGGCCCGGTTGGATGCGAAACTGGTCGCAGAGGTACAGGATCTGGCAGTCAGGTCCTTCAAGGTTTTATGTTGCGAAGGGATGGCCCGGGTGGATTTTTTTCTGACACCCGAAAATAAACTCTATGTGAACGAATTGAATACCATTCCCGGTTTTACGTCCATCAGCATGTACCCGAAACTCTGGCAAATCAGCGGAGTATCTTATGCCGAACTAATTGACCGGCTGATCCAGCTGGCTATCGAACGTTTTCAACAGGAAAAAAAGATAAAAAACAGTTACCAATTAAATCCAGGCAGTTGAATCACCAATTAATCACCATTAAATAAAAAATATAATCAGCACCCGGCGTTAAAAATACAAATAAAAAAGCCTTTTCTGTGTTATTGCAGAAAAGGCTTTTTTCTACGGTTTTAACTATTTTGGATATCTTGATTTTTACTTGATCAACATCATTTTTTGAACCGCATGAAAATTTGCGCTATTCATGGTTACAAAGTATACACCACTTACCAGAGCCGAACCGTCGAATTGCAGCCGGTAAATACCGGCCGGTTTGGTTTCATTAACCAGGGTGGTAATCTTCCGGCCGATAATATCGTAGACATTGATCGTTACCGCGGCGGTTTTGTCAACGGCATATTCGATTGTAGTAACCGGATTGAATGGATTGGGATAATTAGTTTTTAGATAAATGCCGCGCTGGTACCTGAACTGCTGCTTGATCTTCTACGGCCAGACCACGATTGATCAGTAAGCGGCGTTCGATAATTTTGGTTGGAGCGTTATCGGCACCCACTATAACTGAATAATAAAAAGCATCATCCGCGGGCAAACTGGTAACAGAGACATTCCAACTATATCCGGCGGTCTGATCCGGTTCATAAGATCCCAGACCAGCAGAATCAACCTGATCATATATGGCGAGTTCCGGCGGCAATAAAATTTTCGCATATACATTGGGAGCTTCGACTGAACCGGAGTTGTATATGGATAAATAGACTATAAAATTGTCAAACTCCGGAATGTTATTTATGGCCATTAAGGATGCCGGGGCGTCAATATAGGTTGACAAAGGGGGTAAAAAGTCGTCATTGGGAATGATAAACTTGTAGGCCAGATTATTGGAACCGTTTGATTCAACTATGTTGTCGTACGGATCCACACTCACATATACCGCATGATATTGGGGATTTTCGGGAACGGTCCAATTGAGAGTAAAGGTATGTGTTTCACCTGCTGGTAATGATTCGACTGTAGCATATCCCGAAATAACATACCCCCCGCTGGGATCACCGTCATAAAAACGTACACCTACGTTATTGGCAGTTTGAAAACCATAATTGTGCACCGTCGCCTGGATCATAATGGCATCACCCGGGTTACGATTTTCCACATCCGGTACAAACGAGATATCCTCGGCAGAGATCGCCAGGTCCGCCAAATCGCTGCTGAAGTTCAAGGGCACAAAACAGGCCCCATAGCTTCCTCCCCAGGAATTGATAGCAGTTAAATTTCCGGTTCCGACAATATGATAAACGGTTTTGATACTGGCCAGATAAGCACCTTCACCCGCTGCCAGCGTATCCTGCCAGACCAGTGACTGGTTGCTCATATCGTATACGCTGATAATATTATCAGTTTCATGGGATACAAGGTTCAGATCACCTTCAATCACGGGCGCATAAATATTGGTACCTGCTCCGAAGCCCTGTTCATCGATTAACACCGCCAGATAATAATAACTGGTACTGTAGTAGGCATAAGGTGTATTAAACAGAGTAACATTCTGGGAAGTGGTTACTTTATAATAGGTCGGCTGCTCAACATAGTCCGTGGTAGCCTGTCCGGCATTCAATGTCCCCTGAAAAAGTGTGTCGCCGCTGACCGTATTTACTACCAGGTAGTCGGTGGCGTCATGATAAGCGGTAATCACCACACCGTTCGGCCAGCCGCCGACATTGCCTGAAAAACCGTAAAATTCCGTCCCGGCAAAAGTACCGTTGGTTGCCGGAAGATAATAACCCTGATCGGCATAACTTAATGCAGAAACCGGTTTTGACGAACGTACTCCCAGAAAAACATTGGAGAGGGAGACTGCTTCATAATGTTCCCCGGCATTTAAAATACCGGAGACCACAGTATATCCGGAGGTTAAGTCCTTAATATAAAATTCTGTACCATCGCTGTAGGCAAATACAATAAACCGTTCACCTCCCCATTCAAAAAGGGGCATATAAGTATTCAGATGGGTTGATAAAGCCCGGCCGGATTGATCGACTGCGTAGAATCCCATCACACTATTGGTAATCGGGTCACCGGTCAGCAGAGTATAGGAGGTATTTCCTTCAACTCTGAAAACGCCTGCTCCGGGAGAAAAAACATAGAATTGGTCTTTATCCAGCGTGACGCTGTCAATAGTTGTATTATAAGAATCATAAAGTTTAAACTCGGAGTTATCAAAATAACTGAATATAACCAGGTCATAAAAGGTATATACAGTCGATACATAGATATAGTCATTGATCAGATTTGGTCCAGAGGTTTTTGTCGGAACAATAAAACTCCTGGTGGTGTTGGCTGACTTGTTGCACCGCTGTAGTCACTCCCCGGGCTGCACCGGGAATTTGTTGAGCGTTTAAAACTCCTGCTGTCAGTAAAATACTCCACAGCAGTAATTTGTAAAATTTTGACATATTTTCTCCCTGTAAAGTTGGTTCACTAAAAAAGTGCGTGATAAAATTTTGCGTTTATTGTGTATTGTGTTAATAGCGTTAGAACATCTAGCAGCGGCTTAATATTCCGCAGATTTCATTATTATTAATCCTTGCAGGAAAAGATCAGGTCTGATCAAAACTTAATCTGCTCAAAAGCCGCGAGCGCCCGTTGCCGGGCCAGGGTATGATCGACTATTGGTTTTGGGTATGCCGCTGAGTTGAATTCAGGAATCCATTTCTTTATATAACGATAATCGGGATCGAATTTTTGTTGCTGGGTGATGGGATTGAACACCCGGAAATAAGGTGCAGCATCACAACCGCAGCCGGCTGCCCACTGCCAGTTGCCGTTATTGGAGGATAATTCATAATCCAGCAGTTTGTCAGCAAAATATTGTTCACCCCTGCGCCAGTCTATTAAGAGATGCTTGGTTAAGAAACTGGCCGTGATCATGCGCACGCGATTGTGCATGAAACCGGTCTGATTGAGTTCCCGCATACCGGCATCGACCAGCGGATAGCCGGTTTGACCCGTGCACCAGCGTTCAAATTCTTTCTGATCATTGCGCCATGACAACCGGGCAAATCTGGTTTTAAAAGGTTTATTTAGTACCTGGGGAAAATGATACAGAATCATCATGAAGAATTCCCGCCAGATCAGTTCACCTAACCAGGTTTCATTCAATTCCAGAGCCAGACGTACCAGTTTACGGATACTGACCGTTCCGAAACGCAGATGGACGCTGAGGCGGGTCGTACCATTCAGGCCGGGGAAATCTCGGGTCTGGTCATAGGAAGTGATGATTTTCTTTTTTATCTGCCGGGCAGGAAAACTCATTCCACTCTTCTGGAAACCTAATTGAGTCAGACCGGGAAAGCCGCCGGCATTATTTTTCATGAAGTTAGACATCAGTTTTTCGGAAGGAAAAGGCTGCAGATGTTCTGCCTGTAATGCGGCCTGCCAGGTATGGCGATAAGGAGTATACACGGTATACGGCCGCTGATCGTGCTTGAGAATCTCGTCTCGTTCAAAGACCACCTGGTCCTTAAAACTGAGAAAATTAATACCTCGTTTGGTCAACCAGATGCGAATCTGTTCGTCCCGTTCCCCGGCATACGGTTCATAATCGTGATTGCAAAAGACAGTATCGATATCAAATTCCCGTGTCAGTTCGTGCCAAATTTCAAGTGGTTGCCCATACCTGACCAATAAGCAGCAGTCCAATTGACCCAGGCGGGTGTTCATTTCGGCCAGCTGCTTATGGATAAATTCGACGCGCCCGTCCTGTTGATCAGGCAAAGGATCCAGGATATTACGGTCAAAGATGAAAATGGGTAGAACGGGTAAACCTGACCGGAGGGCCTGATATAAACCATGATTATCTTCCAGTCTTAAATCGCGCCGGAACCAGAATAAATTAATTTTTTGAGCTGGCAATTTCAGGCAATACCCCTATCTAATTCTTTGCGGAAATATCCTTCAGGTAGTTCTTTCATTTGTACAGTTGCCATAACGAAAAGTTTCGATGTATTATTCGGACTTTTTACTCCGTATAATCTAATATTACAGAATAATTTGACCAGCTGTCTCAGGTTATAAATAAAAAGGAATTTTTTTACTGATGGTAACTGTTTATATTATATACGCGTGATCAAAACATCGCAATTAATAAACGGAACATGAAGAATCAGATCATCATACCCCTTTTCCCTCTGGAAGTCGTGCTATTCCCTGACTTGCCCTTGCCCCTGCATATATTTGAGGAACGCTATAAAATTATGATTGCTGATTGCTTGCAGAACAATCTTGATTTTGGCGTGGTTTACAGCAGGGATAACAGAATCAAGGAGATTGGTTGTACGGCCAGGATTGTGCAGGTCAATAAAAAGTATAAAGACGGTCGTCTGGATATTCTGGTGCAGGGCAACTACCGGTTTAAAATCGAAGAGATCCTCAGGGATAAAACCTACCTGCAATCACGGGTGAGTTATATCGATGATCTGGATGGCTGGGATGAAGTGAATATGCAAACCCTGGTGGATACGGGTGTCCTGCTGCTGGAAGATCTTGAACAGATAGCTGTTAATCGCCAGGACATGAAATTTGTAAAGGGGTTGAGTTATAAGGTGGTTTCTTTTATTCTGGCCGGTATTTCAGGTTTTTCACTGGATCAGAAGCAACAAATTCTGGAAATGACGTCTACTGCGGAGCGCTTGCGTTTAGGAATTGAACAACTGCAACAGATTATCGTCCAGGCCCGCATTAAGTCGAACCTTGAAAAACAAAATGAAATGATCCGGACCTTTAAGGGATTTTCGGTGAATTGATTCATACTCAGGCCAGGATGCCCTTCAAAGGCACCGTATAAACCGCTTCCTGCTGCAGGTTTTCCTTCTTTAATATTTCATTAACGGCAAACAGGGCCGAGGTGGTGGCTGCTTCCATCAGCATGGCCGGGGTGGGTATCTTGACCCAGTCACCGGCCAGGAAAAGAGTGGGCAGGGGAGTATAATAGGCGCTGCGGCTGTTGAACAGGTTGGCATGAAAAGCGGTGAAGTCATTCTTTAACTGGAAATACTCATATTTTAGCTCACATCCCCGCAGTTCGGGAAAATAGGTCTGAAATTCATTAAGCAGACTTTTACGGATTTCCGCAGCATCAGGCATATCATCGGGCACGGCATAGGAATGTAACTCAAAAATTCCACCCCCATGTTGTTTCACCCAGTCAGCTGCCCCTTTTTCCATGCGGTGATAGGTGGTAATTGAATCCAGCACCTTGAGTGCGTCGGTAAAAATAAAAAAGGGCAGGGCCGGATCGATATCTTTGTTGGTCCAGAACCGCAGCACGGCGTATCGTTGCGACACTTTCTGCTGCCGGATGGACTCGACAAACGGAAGATAATGCTTTTGAAAAAATTCGGACTGAGTTATTATTTTTTTTGTTCCGGGGATATCGGTGGCCAGGATCGCGTAATCGTACCGCTGCTCCCCGATCTGGTATTTTTCTCCGACCGGATCCAGCCGGTCGATTTCCCGGTTTAGAAAAATCTGTACCGGGTAGCGGGACAAAAATGACCGCAGCGGTGTCCACAGGCTAAGCTCGAAATCGTCATTCAGTACGTCATACAGCAGACCGCGATCATTGCTCAAAAAATAGAAATGGAAACTTTTAATCAATTCGGCCAGCGAAATTAAATGCGGTTCGGCAAAGAAGGCCCGTGAAAAAGTGGTAAACATCAACCGCAGTCTGCCGGGGTAATCCGGTCTGCTCGGCAAAGGTCTGAAAGGTGACGGCATCGAATTTATTAAAGGTTCGCTGCTGTTCATATTTCAAAAGATCAAGCATACGGATAAATTGCGGATTGGTCAGAATATCGCGGAGGCTATAGACTCCTGTTTTTCTCATGGATAACAGATTGAGCAGCGGGGTGCGGGATATACTTTTGAAACTATAGTTGCCCTGGTTCAGGGTCATGATCAGGTAATCGTCGATCGGTATCAGATTTTTTAGCGCACCCACTTTTTCCAGCAGACGGCGCAAATTGTAATACTGCCGGAAGAAAGCATGAAAACCATGCTCGATATTGGTTTCGAAGCCATCAGCAAAACGGTATTTCCACGATCCCAGTTTTCCACCCAGATACGAATTGCTCTCGTACAGGTCGACCTTAAAATTCCTTTCCGCGAGATAAACTGCGGCCGAGATGCCGGCCAGACCGCCGCCGATAACGGCTACACTTTTCGCGGCGCTCAGCCGGTAAGGTAAATGGGTGGCGGGTTGATTGAAAATTTGTTCATAACCGCCTAATTTTTTTTCGATGACTCTTTCCAGAATCGTTTTCTTTCTGCTGTTGTTCATAATTATCTTCCTGTAACTGTATTGGCCCGGGTGCGGCAGCGCTGGCAATAGCAAGGCCGCCTGGATTTACTCGGCCATTTTTTGACGCCAGAATTTGCGGAAAGCGATCGAGACCTCATCCCCTTTGACGCTGACCTGAGGTAATTTTTCGCCATGACTCTTCAGAATGTCGTTCTGCGAAGAAAGCAGGGCTATATCTTCCTTTACAATCCGGTCAGATTTACGGCTCATGAACAAGCGGGCAAAAGCAGGGAAAAGCGGAAAAATGTTTTTCCACAGGGTAATCTGCATCATCTGGACATGTTCGTCATCCACTTTGATGATCTGTTCCAGGATCAGCAGGGAACGGTTTTTAAATTGTACCTCCAGGCGTGATAGAGTCGGATAGTAAAAACGAAAATGGGTCGTGATCAGCGGATCAAAACCGAAGTACATTTTTTCAAAAAAACTGCCGCGGTTGGAGCGCAGATATGTTCCGGCCAGGCCGTCTGCCAGGACCTGCAGATTGAATTGAGCGGGGAATTCCTCAATCTGGCCCAGCAGGGATTTAATTGAATTACGATGGGCAAAGGCGATATGGTAGGGATCGACCAGGCTTTCGGCCGCAAATTCCAGATCGCATTTAAAGACGTAGGATTGATAGGTAAAATTCCAATCCCGCATTTCCGGAATATCATATATTTTTACCAATGACGCCTGTTCGGCATCGCCCATGAATACCCAGATCCAATTGTTGAAGACGCGGGCGGGATATGACCGGATTCTGGCGGTCTGGGGTATTTTTACCTCGGCAGACTGAGAGGGAATCTGGATGCAGTTCCCGCCGGAATCATATTTCCAGCCGTGATAACCACACACTACCTGACCCTCATCCAGGTAACCTTGAGATAATTTTACATTACGGTGACAGCAGCGATTTTCCAGTGCGCTGACAGCGCCGGTTTCAGTGCGAAAGATTATAATTTCTTCATTTAGAATTTTCCGTTTGATCATTCCGCTTTTGCAGTTCTTTTTCCGGGCAGATCAGATACCAGTGGTTTGTAAGCATTTTTTATCCTTCTTTATATCATGGCAGCGGATTATTATTTTACGACTTCCGGGAAGAAAGAAAGAACTCTGCTGCGCAGAATTTCTCCGGATAAAATCATTATTTTTTTTCGTTGCGGGACAAACACCCGTCCCAGGAAAGGATTGTAATTCCGCAATTCGATCTTCTTCAATATACCGCGGTATATTTTACTGGCCGAGTAAATTGGAAATTGAGCGTCAGACGAGAGTAATTTTATTCCCGCATTCGCCTGGTCGTAGTAGGAATGAGCCCGTTCAACCTGAAATTTTAACAACGTCCTGATTTCGGGAGTAAAATTTTCTGCAAACAAATCCTGCAGGTTTACCTTGAAATGGTCGATCTCGTCCAGGGGCAGATAGATCCGGTCCATGTTTTTATCTTCCTGGATATCGCGTAAAATATTGGTCAACTGCATGGCGATTCCGAGTTTTTCCGCGGGAATCAGCGCACTTAAATCTTTGTAGCCCAGTACCGGAGTCATCATCAGTCCAACCACACCGGCTACACGATAAGCAAACTGATACAATTCTCCGAAATCGGCGTAGCGCTGTTTATGCGTATCCGTGCGTACGCCTTCGATTAAATCCAGAGGCAGGTCCAGCGGTATCGAATAATGCCTGGCCACGGTTAAAAAAGGACCGATGATGGGGTGTTGGGACTCCCCGGTACGATAACCGATCTCGAATTTCTTCTACGATATAATCCAGTTCCCGGCCGGTCTCCTGGGCGGTTCTGTCGCGTGGCGTATCAATCAGATTGTCCACGTAGCGGCAAAAACCATAGAGGGCGTAGGTGGCCCAGCGCTTCTCAGGCGGTAAAAATGCCGCCGATAAATAGAAACTTTTGGCATAGTGTGCGGTCAGCGACCGGGCAAATTTAAACTGGGCTTTGTTGGCGCTATTGATAAACTTCATAGTACCGTTTCCTTGTTAATTATTGTTCAGGGCATTATCCTGACATATTATTTTTTCTGTGGTTTCTGCACTCAGTAATACTCCCGGCAGTCCTGCGCCAGGATGAGTTCCGGCACCGACAAAATACAGATTGGGAATATCCTCACTGCGGTTGTGCGGCCGGAAATAAGCGGTTTGAGTCAGTTTGGGCTCAATACCCCAGGGGGTGCCCAGATAGGAGTTACGCTGTATCTCAAAATCCCGGGGTGAAAAGGTTTCCGAAACTTCAATATTTTCCTGTAAGCCTGCCAATCCAAAATCGTGCTCCAGAAATCTGATTACCCGCTCGGTAAAAGGCTGTTTCATTTTTTGCCAGTCTATCTTTGCCGATAAGTTACTCACCGGGATCAGAACGTACATACTTTCGCATCCCGCAGGCGCCATGGAGGCGTCGCTGCGGGTGGGTGCATGCAAATACATGGAAAAATCCTCGGGTAAGATCTTATGATCAAATATATCTGCGACCAGATCTTTATATCGATGCGAAAGAATCAGGGTATGGTGTAGCAACCGGGGAAACTGTTTACGAACACCCAGATAAATTAAAAAAGTACTCATCGAATAAGAAAGCCGCTCAATTTTACGATCCGTCCATTTACGGCGATAATCCGGTTTAAGCAGTTGTTTATAGGTATGGGATATATCGGCATTGGATACCACCGCGTCAGCGGGATAGAATCGATCGGCGGTACTGACACCGCAGACCCGCCCTTGCTCAATCCGGATTTCATTAACTTCCTGGTTGGTCTGGATTTTTCCCCCCAGTTCAGTGAAAACCCTGGCCAGGGCCTGCACCAGGGAATACATGCCCCCCCGGCTGAACCAGACGCCTCCCGTTTTTTCCAGGTAGGGAATCATCAAATAAACACTGGGCGCCCGGAAGGGATTGCCCCCGATAAACAGCGGATGAAAGGAAAAAGTAAAGCGGTGATGTGGGTGTTGAAAATATTTGCTCACAAATGAATAGGTGGATCGAACGGCTCCCAGTTGCAGGGCCCGCGGTAAGAAACTGAACAGCGAACCCCAACTCATGAAGGGGGTCGAACCCAAGCCATCGGTAATCACAGCGTCATAGATCTTATGGCAATCTTCCATGAAGCGGTCATAATTTCCGGCATCCCGGCTGTTGAAGCGAGCCATCTGTTTCTTCATTTGTCCGGAATCGCCGTTGTAATCCAGAAATGACTTATCATGGAAATAAATACGGTAGAAAGGATCGAGTTTAACCAGATCGAGATAGTCTTCCATCCTGCGTCCGGCCGTTTGAAATACCCGGCCGATAATTTCCGGCGCAGTAATCAGGGAGGGTCCCATGTCGAAAGTATAACCATTCCTGACTAATTGCGAAGCGTGTCCGCCAACCTGATTATTTTTTTCCAGCAGGGTGACCCCGTATCCCCTGGCTTGCAGACGCACAGCCAGGCCTAAACCGCCAAAACCGGAACCGATAATTATAATTTTCTTCATCTTATCTTTCTCTTTTAGAAACTCATTTTACCGGTAGTGGAATTCTGCCTGCGACCGGAAATCTTACCGCCCGCAATTTTTGAAATACGATAGTATTCAGATATATCAGAGAAAATCCATAACCAAAATCCTCTACCGGAATAGTAAAAATGCGCCAACCGGACAGGAAAGTTTCATTATAAACCACCACCGGCCGCCAGGTCAGATAGCCATTGAAGACCAGGGTGAAAAATATTACCAGCAGGAAATACCCGTAAAACCGCCTTTGCAGGAACAAATCTGTTTTCAAAAACATATCGAGTAATATGGCCAGTCCCAGAAAAACGGTGGCCAAACCGGTATAATGCTGGCCATTTAGATAGATCAGCAATCCTGCAATTGGTAAGAATAACAAAGCGATCCTGATCTTTTTCAACCAGGTAAATTGCCGGTCAGTAGTGCGGCGAATAATCATCTCCCAGCTGAACAGGCAGGCTGCCGGAACAGTAAAGAAAAACAATATTTCTTCCAGCGGCAAATTCAGCAGGGTAATCCCGAGTATATAATTATAATTGAATTCCCAGTGTAAACCGGTAACCAGATTATCCCAGACTAAATAGGGAATTCCGATCAGCAAAGCCGACAGGAATACCCGCGGCCAGTGCGGAAGGAAATAGAATGGTTTTAAACTGCCCAGGAGGAGCGGTCCGCTGATGACCAGTATATTGAATATGAGATATTCGTAGATCATAAATTGTTAATCCGGGTTTGTGTATTTGAACATAACATAAATCATAGTATTCATATTCCAATTCTTTCACATTTTTTTATTGTTTTTTCTCAGTTACGAGTATGGAATACAGAGCCGTTTGCAGACGGGTATATTTAAACTTAAAGCCGCTGTCATTTAATTTTTTTGGCTGCACCCGGGCACCGGAAAGTAATAATTCCCGGGCCAGTTCCCCCAGGATTAACTTGAGCAGTATGGCCGGCAAAGAAAACAATACCGGTCGCCTTAAAACCCGGCCAAGTACTTCGGTAAATTCGTAATTAGTAACTGACTCAGGTGCGACAATATTAACCGGTCCGCTCAGAGCAGGAGTGGTCAGAATGTGCCCAATGGCCGCGACAGCATCAGCGATAGCTACCCATGGTTGATACTGTTTCCCGTCTCCCATATTTGCCCCCAGGCCAAACTTGAAAGGCAATCTCAATCTGCTCAGAATTCCGCCCTGTGAACTCAGGATCAGACCAAACCTGGTTTGAACCACTCTGATTCCGGCCTGTAGCGCAGGTTCAGTCGCTTTTTCCCAATCCCGGCATACCCCGGCTAAAAAACCTTCGCCCGGCGTGCTGGTTTCATCAAGAATTACCGAACCCCGGTTGCCGTAATAACCGGTAGCCGAGGCGGAAATAAGGACCGACGGCGGTCTGTTCAATGTGGCTAAAGTATTAGCCAGCAGGCTGGTGCCGCTAAGGCGGCTCGATTTTATTTTTTCTTTCTTCCTGGCAGTCCACAATCCCGAGCCGATATTTTCCGCGGCCAGGTGTATAACAGCCTCAAAATCCTCCAGGGCATTTTTATCGATATATCCGGTATCGGGATTCCAGACAATACCGTTACCCGGCCGGCGAAGCAAGCGGGTAAGATCATGACCGGCTGCCTGCAAATAAGGGATTAAAGCCGATCCCAGTAATCCATGGCTACCGGAAATAAGTATTTTCATATTTGTGTCTCTCCCAGCGGATGAAGATCCTTTTTATCAGACATTAAAATTCCGCGCTGATACCAATGGAAGGTAAAATTCCGATATCATTCCGGTCAACAATTTTATCAGTCCAGAAATCATACTGCGGTCTTGATTGCACTTTTTTATTCAGTACGTTTTGAATGTCCAGGAACAATATCAGGCGCCAGCCGGAAAAATCAAAATAGCGGTCTGCCCGTAGATCGAGTACACCCTGATTAGCGAGACGTTCGGCCAGGTATTCAGCCGGCAAGTTCTGAATATATCCGGGATTCAGCGGGTTCTCGGCAGGTCGGTAAACCGGCGTATAGGGGATACCGGTAAAAAAACGGTATTTCCCGCTGACTTCCCATTTGTCGTTAAACTTATATCCGCCGGCCAGATTGAATATGAATCTCTGATCATACTGACCCGGATATTCACGGCCATTACCCGCCTGAATAACACTTTTAGTATAGGAAAGGCTGATCTGGCCGTAATAGGGCAGAGTGGAATATTTTTTTTGCATTAACCATTCAAAACCGTAGGCATGTCCGGTTGCTTTGGCAATAAGGGTGGAATAGCCAAAAGACTGAAAATCATCTTCACGTCCGCCATATCCCGTACCTGTATTGGTAATTACCAGATAGTCGTTCAGGCCGGGCAGGGTACCGGTCGGCAGATCGGAATAATCTTTATAGTATGATTCAAACGACATACGCAGATCGTCGCGGAGCAGGTAATCAATACCGATCACGGTCATATTATTTTTCAGGGCACGCAAATCAGAATTCTGCGGATTCACGGTCCAGACATAAGCCGGGGATTGGAAATATATACCATAACTGCTCTTTAAACTTATCTTTTCATTCAGTTTATATTTTAAAAAGGCGCGGGGCGAGATATAGAACGGATGATTTAAAAAAGTGTAATAGTCGCCGCGCAAGCCAAAATTTAAAGAGAGTCTGGAATTTACCAGCCAATCCAGTTCCGAATAAAAAGCATGTTTATATGAACGCTGATCCAGTTTTAAATTCCGGTCCAGGCCTAACGACGCGGGTGTAATTTTATTACCGCTGCGGTCGTAGATGGTATCGGCAAAAACAGTCGTATTGAGTGTGGAGCCGAGTTTGGAAGAAAAACCAGCATAGAGGCCAATCCTGTCGGACAGGGCCAGGAAACGCATAAGTTTTAATCCCAGTTCCGATTCGCTGGCGGAACTGTTGTAATATTCAATTTGCCGTTCGTCGATTTGTGCGAAGTCGAAATTGTACGTATTAAAATTAAGAGTGGCATCGAGATAACCGCTAGCCAGCAGGCGACGGTAATTGATACCGCTGATGTATTGCTGTTGATCGTTGCTGAGGATGCCGGCATTGAATACCTGGTTTTCCTGAGTGCTTTGATCACGATCTATCCAATCAAGCGCGGCCAGACCCAGAATGAACAGATTGTCTTTCGGGGAGAGGTCATAATGAAAAATAAAGTTGAAAGTCGGTATAAACCGGTATAAAGGGCAGCCCGGCCGCTTTGAAGATCAGGTCCAGATAACTCTGCCGGGCGGAAAAAATAAAATCTCCTTTGCTGAAAACAGGTCCCTGCACATGAAAACCGTACTGGCTGGCCGATACGAATACTTTTGAACCGACTTTATCTGTGCGGCCGTGACTCATGTCTAAACTGAGGGTCGAAGACATCTTGTCGCCATAGCGGGCCGGAAAACCACCGGTGGAGAATGATACATTTTCCACGAAATCCAGGTCGATGAAACTCAAACTGCCGCTGCTGGAGCCCTGCGAACCAAAATGATTGATATTAGGAACTTCGATATTGTTTATAATAAACAGGTTTTCCGCAGGACCTCCTCCGCGCACCAGCAGATCATTGCGCCCGCCGCTGGTGTTGATGGCCACGCCCGGTAAAGTGGAAACGGTCCGTACGACATCCTCGAAGCCTCCGGGAAAACGGCGGATCTCTTCCTGGGATAAACCAATGATGCTGGGTTGCGTCATTTTTTCCTCGGCAAAGTACCCGGCCGTCACGGTGATCTGTTCGTTTTCCAGTAACTGATCCATTAATTCGACATCAAGACGAACCGGTTTGCTGGGGGTGACGATAATATCCGTCACTTTTTGATCAAGATAACCGATGAGATTAAAATCCAGTTGGTAAGTACCCGGCGGAAGATTTGGGATGGAATAATTTCCTTGTACATCGGAAGCAGCACCGCGGTTGGTGTTCAGTACCAGGACATTGACACCGATCAGAGGTTCTTTACTTTTCGCATCGATGACTCTGCCCTGAATCACGCCTGTATCTTCCGCAGGCAAGTAATTCGGGATTACCATTATAAGCATCAGAACGATATACAATTTTTTATATTTCATTTTTTCTCCTTTCAATGAGCGAATTGAGCGTTATGTTAGACATAATATAACAAATAAAACTTAAAAGTCAAGAAATATATCGCTCAAATCGCTTATTTTTATTGATTGTCATTTTTTACCTGTATATATTATCATCATATTCAGGAGAAATTATGGATCAAAATATAAGTTATCTTAATAGCGAGGAAGCAGCCAGAATCCTGGGAGTTAATGTCTCCTCAATTAAACGCTGGACTGACAACGGTAAATTGGAGTGTATTCAGACTGATGGCGGGCATCGCAAATTTCAATTAAGTCATCTATCCAAATTTCTGGAAAAACACAAAAAACAAAACAGCCAAAGCACATGTATTTCCGATTGAAAATGATGCTGACCTGCAAATCAGCTCATCATATTTTAAAGAGGGGATTTAAATTTCTTAATCGATCATGTTATGTGCTGGCCTTAAACGGCAATCGCACGTGAATTACAAAAAGTATTAAATGGACTGTACCTGAGTCAATATCCCTTGTATCAGATCTACGATCAACTGATTACACCGGTCCTGCACCGCCTGGGGGATATGTGGGAAACCGGCGTAATATCGGTTATTGAAGAACATATCGCCTCCCAGGGGATACGTGACTGCATTAACCGTTTACAGGGTATTATTCAGCTTCCCAAATCCGAAGGTCCGGCGGCAGTCTGTATTAACCCGGTCAATGAGTTGCACGATATCGCCCTGAAGATGGTGGAAAATATCCTTGAACTGAAAGGTTTCCGGACCTTTTTCAGCGGTCAACTTACTCCGGCTCTGAAGTTAGACGAACTTTTAGACCGGACTAAAGCGGAGCGACTTTATATAGCCAGTACGGTAATTGCCGATCCGGCCAGGGAACAACTGGAGGTCGATCAGATATTTGAAATATGTCAAGGAAGGAAAATAGAGGTATATCCGGGCGGCCAGGGCTGGGATTTTTTAAAATACGATCATCCTGCCGTTAAAGCACGGCTGAACACGTTTGAGGAGGTGTTCAAAGTATAAGTCCCTTAGTACCTAAGTACCTGAGTCCCTGAGTACCTTTTTTTCTTTGTCCCTACCTGGCGGTAGGTCTTCGATTTTTGTCTCTTTGTCTCTTTGTCTCTCTGTCTCTTTGTTCTTCACATTATTTTTTGAATTGATTTTGCACACTTTTGTATATTAGGCCTCGTCGAATTATAAATATTCTATATGACTAAGAAAAATTCTATTTTCGTTAAAGGTGCCCGCGAACATAATCTAAAAAATATCGATGTAATAATCCCCCGCGACCAACTGGTGGTGATTACTGGATTGTCAGGTTCAGGTAAATCCAGCCTGGCCTTCGATACAATTTACGCCGAAGGGCAGCGGCGCTATGTGGAATCGCTTGAGCGCCTATGCCCGGCAATTTTTGGGACTGATGGAAAAGCCGGATGTCGATTATATCGAAGGATTGTCGCCTGCTGTTTCCATCGAACAGAAGACCACCCACCGTAATCCCCGTTCCACCGTCGGTACGGTGACCGAGATTTATGACTATTTCAGGCTTCTGTTTTCACGCATCGGCAGTCCGCACTGTTATAATTGCGGCAGACCGATCGAACGCCAGACGGTTCAGCAGATTGTTGATGCAATTTTAGCCATGCCCCAGGGTTCACGTATCCAGGTGCTGGCACCGGTGATTCGCGGCCGCAAAGGGGAGTACCGTGAAGTATTCAACGAGTTCCGCAAAGAAGGGTACGTGCGGGTGCGGGTCGATGGCAAAATTTGCAGCCTGGACGGTGATATTGTGCTGGATAAAAATAAAAAGCATGATGTGGAACTGATTGTCGACCGGCTGGTTGTGGAAGGGAATATTAAAAAACGCCTGACCGATTCGGTGGAAATGGCCCTTAAACAGGCGACCGGACTGGTAGTGATCAATAATACGGATAAGAACGCCGACACCCTGTACTCGGAGCATTTTGCCTGTGTACATTGTAATATTTCCTACGAAGACCTGGCCCCGCGCATGTTCTCCTTTAATAGTCCTTACGGCGCCTGTCCCACCTGTGACGGCCTGGGTACCATCACCAAGATCGATCCCAAAATGATCCTGGGTGATGAATCGCTTTCCATCAGCGAAGGGGTTTTACTGCCTCTGGGCGAACATCAGCGGCAGGAGGGCTGGAATTATGAATTGCTGAAAAGCGTGGCCCGCGATATGGGATTCAGCCTGAATACACCATGGCAGAAATTAAGTGCGGAGCAAAAAGAGGTGATCCTGTACGGAACTGGGAACCGTCCGGTAAAAATGGTCTACCAGCGCCAGCATGCATATGTGGAATGGTCCAGTCGCTACGAAGGGGTTGTCAATAATCTCAACCGGCGTTACCGCCAAACCAGTTCTCAATATATCCGTGATTGGATTGAAGGATTCATGAATAATATTCCCTGTCATGCCTGTGAGGGTGCCCGTTTACGTAAAGAATCGCTGGCGGTGACCATCAATGGCAGGAATATCAAAGAAGTTACGGATTTTGCCATTCGCGAAGTCTTTGAATTTCTTCGAAAATCTGCAGTTAACCGAACGGGAAGGCATCATCGCTCATCAGATTCTGAAAGAAGTGAAGGAGCGGCTGGGTTTCCTGGTAAATGTAGGGTTGGATTATATAACCCTCGATCGTGCGGCCGGAACCCTGTCGGGCGGCGAAGCGCAGCGCATCCGGCTGGCGACCCAGATCGGTTCCCAGCTGGTCGGCGTGTTATATATCCTGGATGAACCGAGCATTGGCCTGCATCAGCGTGATAACGCCCGGCTGATCGCCGCCTTGAAGCGGTTGCGCGATATCGGCAATACCGTGCTGGTGGTGGAGCATGACCGCGAGACAATCGAGCAGTCTGATTATCTGGTTGACCTGGGACCGCGTGCCGGAAATTTCGGCGGGCAGGTGGTGTTTACCGGTAACGCCAGGGAAATCCGACGATCAAAAAACTCCATTACCGGAGCCTATCTTTCCGGCCGGGAATTTATTCCTGTCCCGGCCCGGCGGCGGCAGGGGAATGGTAA
The DNA here is from genome assembly GCA_963790015.1 of uncultured Gammaproteobacteria bacterium. GTDB lineage: Bacteria > Pseudomonadota > Gammaproteobacteria > Steroidobacterales > SHZI01. Next base: position 472,259 of record CAWBMW010000026.1, on the reverse strand, counting down.
ATTTCTGGAAATCAAAGGGGCCAGCGGCAATAATCTGCAAAACGTGGATGTCCGTTTTCCTCTGGCCACCTTCATCTGCATCACCGGTGTTTCCGGTTCCGGGAAAAGTACACTGATCAATGAAACAATTTATGCCGCCCTGGCCAGGCATTTTTATAAATCCAGAATCGTCCCGCTGTCCTATAAGCAACTGACCGGACTGAAAAATCTGGATAAGGTAATCGATATCGATCAGTCGCCGATCGGACGCACGCCGCGGTCGAATCCGGCTACCTATACCGGCCTGTTTGCACACATCCGCGATCTGTTTACCAATCTGCCCGAATCAAAAATACGCGGCTATAAACCGGGCCGTTACAGTTTTAATGTCAAGGGCGGCCGCTGCGAGGTATGTGAAGGGGATGGGGTTAAAAAAATTGAAATGCATTTTCTGCCCGATGTGTATGTTCAGTGCGAAGTGTGCAAGGGCAAACGCTATAACCGCGAGACCCTGGAAATAACCTATAAAGGCAAGAATATTGCCGACGTGCTGGAGATGACGGTCGGCGAGGCGCTGGAATTTTTTCAGAACATTCCGCAGATCAAACGCCGCCTGGAAACGCTGGCGGAAGTGGGACTGGGCTACATTCATCTCGGGCAACAGGCCACAACACTATCCGGCGGCGAAGCGCAACGGATCAAACTGGCCACCGAATTATCAAAAATCGGCACCGGTAATACCCTGTATCTCCTGGATGAACCGACCACAGGTTTGCATTTTGAAGATATTAAAATGCTGTTGAATGTGCTGAACAAGTTAGTTGACCGGGGCAATACGGTCATTATTATTGAACATAATATGGATGTGATCAAAACAGCCGACTGGATAATCGATCTGGGCCCGGAAGGGGGCGACCAGGGCGGGAAAATCGTGGTGACCGGCACTCCGGAGGAGATTGCAGGTCATAAAGATTCCTATACCGGTCAATATCTGATTAAAGAATTGCAATCCTTCGGCCGGAGACGGATTAATAAAAAGACCACAGCAAACTAACGTTTTGTATTATATTGAATAGGGAGTAAACCATGAAGAGAACTGCACTCTATGCCCAGCATGTAAAACATGGTGCCAGGATTGTGGAGTTTGCCGGATATGAGATGCCGATCCAGTATACCGGAATCCGTGATGAACACCGCCGCGTCCGGACAACCGTCGGTGTTTTTGACGTCTCGCATATGGGTGAAATTGAAGTACGGGGGGAAAAGGCCCTGCAACTGGTACAGCAAATAACCATCAACGATGCCGCCAGCCTGGCGGTCGGCCAGGTCCAGTATTCGGCCATGTGTTATGAAGACGGCGGTATAGTGGACGATCTGCTGGTCTATCGTTTCCAGGATCACTATCTGCTGGTGGTCAATGCCTCCAACAAGGATAAGGACCTGCAGTGGATCCTCGATCATCCGCTTAAAGGCAGCACGGTAAAAGATATCAGTGAAAAAATTACCCAGATCGCCGTGCAGGGGAAAGACGCCGAACAGACCTTACAGAAACTGACCAGCGTGAAGCTGGCTGCTATTGAGTACTACTGGTTTACCGAAGGTGTTCTGGCCGGTGCAGTTATGTTGATCTCCCGTACCGGTTATACCGGTGAGCCGGGATTCGAACTCTATTTTGAAAATAAATATGCCGACCAGATCTGGGAAAAGGTTTTTGCAGCCGGTGCTGAGTTTCAAATTGAACCGATTGGTCTGGGCGCACGGGATTCGCTGCGGCTGGAAAAAAAGATGTGTCTCTACGGCAACGATATCGATCAGACCACCAATCCGCTGGAAGCAGGATTGGGCTGGATAACCAAACTGGAAAAAGAGGAATTCATCGGCAAAGCCGCCCTGCTAAACATAAAAGCCGCAGGATTGCGCCGCAAGCTGGTGGCCTTTGTACTGAAGGACAATGGCTTTCCCCGTCACGGTTATGAAATTTATAAAAATGGGCAGAAGGTAGGCCTGGTAACCAGTGGAACAGTTTCACCGATGCTGGAAAAGGGCATCGGCCTGGGTTATGTACCGGTCGATTGTTCGCAGGCAGGATCGGAAATCGATATCAGGATCAGGGATAAATTCTTTCCGGCGCAGATTATAAAACCGCCATTCGTATAATTTTTGCCGCTAGGTTTACTTGCGCATCTTGCGCAGAACTTCCTCAAGTGCGGCTATCTTATCCTTGCGGTCCTGCAGATCCCTGACGACGATTACGAGCGATGCAGTAGCGGCATCCTCGATTACCAGTATCTTTCCTTTCCTGAGTTTCCATGTGCGCAGCTGTGGCATTGCTGAAAGCCTCCATTTCTCCCTTGGCAATGATTTAAGATTGCGGGATTTTTATTTATAGTTTAAAGATCTTCGATTCGGGATGAGTATAACTGCTTTTACAATTCCCGATTTCCTGCTCCAGGGTTTTCCATATTTTTTCCAGCTGTTTACTATCCCATTCATACACTTTCTTGTTGGACAATTGAGTCAGGCTCCTGAGGCCATAAATGATATTCTGCACTCTTTTTTCGGCCACACGTTTAAAGCGGTCTTTTTTTGTTTCACCGGCCATACTATTCACTCCTCCTTTATTTATATTTGTAATAATTATAATATATTTTAGATATATTATCAATATATATTAAAAATATATTTATTATATTAGAGAAACATTGGTCAAATAAAAGGGTAAAGGATAAAGGATAAAGGATAAAGGAAAGAGAGAAGGTCTATGACACTAAGGCGCTAATCCTCCCCTGGCCCCTCCCTGTTCAGTCCGGCAGCCGCCGGACTGAACAGGGAGGGGTAGGGGGTGGGTCATTTGTTGTATTTGTCTTTAACCTCAAAATTTAGTATATTTTAAGACTATTTTATTGCTGTAAGAATAAAAAAAATAGTAAGTAAGCTATGGCAAAAAAACAAGTTAAGAAAGATGCAAAAAATTATAATCGTGAAGCCTTAAGCGTTATTTTAATCTGTCTTGGCGCCATTGTGTTATTTGCTGTTATCTCTTACAGCCGCCTGGATAATCCCAGCCTGGATATCAAAAATAATTCGATTGGTATTAAGAACTGGATGGGTCGGTTAGGTGCCGCCCTGGCTGCTCCGCTGATGAATTACACCCTCGGTTATCCCATTATTATCGTCCCAGCCTTGATCGTCTTCTTCGGTTTTCTGCTTTATCAGGGCAAGTCTGTTTATGCTTATTGGAAATTGACCTTAATCCTGCTGGCCTGGTCAGTGCTGATCTCGATCGGCCTGGCCATGTCCGACGCGATTAATTACCTGGGCAATATCCGCGAATATTATCCCAGCGGACTGGTAGGGGGCACTTTGGCTTCTCTGCTGATCATTTATATGGGGGAATTCGGAACCGTACTGATCTTCATAATGTTAACCCTGGCCCTGGCAATTTTAAGCCTGAAACTGGATATGTCTGTCCTGTTTACCGCCTCGGGAACAGTGCTTAAATCAGCCTGGGATAAGTTCCAGTTAAAATACCAGGACTGGCGCCGGGTACGCGCGCTGCGCGCCGAAGAAAAACTGGCTGCCAGACAGTTGAAAATGCAGGAAGCAGCACTCGAGCGGACCCTGGCCACAGAAATATTGACCGGTCAGGAAGAGGAAATTACCGGAGAGGCGATTCCCTGGCCTGATGAGGCGGCCGAAGTGGTAGAAGTTGAAACGGACAAATCGGTTGTCGATAAGATTATAGATGAAGTATTCCCGCCGCTGAATCCTCAGGCTGATGCTGAACAGGCTGCCACAGAAATTCCGCTGGTAAAAAAGGTGCCGGTTCTACCGGCGTCCCAGCAGGCGGTGTTGATTTCGAAGTAGAAGAACAGGTACAAGTAGAAGAACTGGATTATGATCAACTGGTGCGTGAAAGTGTGGCTAAATACCAGTTTCCCTCGGTCGATCTGCTGGATAATCCTCCCGCTGAGAATCCCACGGTAACCCATGAGGAATTAAAAGCCAATGCCAGTTTACTGGAAGCAAAACTGCAGGATTTCGGGATCAGTGCCAAAGTCATCCGGGTTACTGCCGGTCCGGTGATCACCATGTATGAATTGCAACCTGCACCGGGGGTCAAGGTAAGCCAGATCGTGAGTCTGGCCAATGACGTGGCTCTGGCCATGGAAGCCAGGGGTATCCGCATGGTGGCCCCTATTCCCGGCAAGGCAGCCATCGGCATAGAGATCCCCAACCGTCAACCGCAGATCGTATATTTAAAATCTCTGATCCGTTCGGAGAAATATATAGAGTCCAATCATGTCCTGCCCCTGGCGATCGGTAAAACCATCAACGGTGATGTTTATACTGCCGATCTGACCAAGATGCCCCACCTGTTGATGGCCGGTTCTACCGGATCAGGAAAAAGTGTCGGTATCAATACCATTATTGCTTCAATTATTTACAAGGTTGATCCGGGCCGGATCAAGTTTGTTCTGATCGATCCCAAGAAGATAGAACTTTCTTTATATCGTCCGCTGATCGATCATTATCTGCTCTGGCGCCATGATCTGGATGAAGAGGTTATCACTAAACCTTCCAATGCCGTGAGCATTCTCAACACCCTGGTGCTGGAAATGGAAAAACGTTATGACTTGCTGGCACATCTGACCACCCGTAACATCAGTGAATATAATGAGCGTATCATGGCCGGGGGACCACGGATCAAGGCCGAGAAGTTACAGCAGATACCTTATATTGTGGTCATCATTGATGAACTGGCCGATCTGATGATGGTAGCAGCGAAGGAAGTGGAAGCTCCTATTCAGCGTTTAACACAAATGGCCCGGGCTGTCGGTATTCATCTGGTGCTGGCCACCCAGCGTCCTTCGGTCGATGTCATTACCGGTGTGATCAAGGCTAATTTCCCGGCACGCATTGCCTATATGGTTACCGTTCGTGCTGATTCCAAGGTGATCCTGGATATGAACGGTGCCGAACAATTATTGGGGAACGGCGATATGTTGTACCAGCCCCCCGGCGAACCGCGGCCCATCCGGCTGCAGAATCCCCTGATCACCACCCAGGAAGTTGAACGGCTGATCACTCATATTAAAAAGCAGCCCAAATTTCCGCATTACAGTCTGCCGCAGCCCAGCGAATCGCGCTCCGGCGCTATGGATTTCAACGGCGGAGGTGGAAATGATGAACTCTATGATGATGCCAAGCGAATTGTGGTCCAGCATCAGCAGGGATCCATTTCGCTTTTACAGCGTAGACTTAAAATAGGTTATTCCCGCGCAGCCCGGCTGATTGATGTGATGGAAGAAGAAGGAATCGTCGGTCCGGCTGATGGAAGCAAACCACGACAGGTGTTTTATCTGCCGGAAGATCTATAAAATCGCAATAGCTAAACAGGAGAAATGACCCTTGAAAATTAAAATATTATTTTTTGTAATGTTGCTCTATGCCTGGAGTTATCCGGCGGAATCCATTTCTAAAATTATCAAAGAATTGCAGAAAAAGTACGAGCAAATCGATAATCTGAGCGCGGAGTTCACTCAAATCGAGCAGTTTAAACTTACCGGCAGCGAAAATGAAACCGGCGGCAGAATTTATATCAAGAATGGAATCAAACTCAGGCTGGAAACTGATGATCAGACCGTGGTCACGGATGGCAAAACGGTCTGGACCTATTCGGTTATGAATAATCAGGTTCTGATCGACCGGGTCAAAGAAGGGGAAGGGTCGTTGTTACCCCGCGATCTGTTATTCAAATATCCGCGGGATTATTATGCCACGCTGCTGGATGTGGTTAAAATCGATAATGAGAAATATTATAATATCAAACTGGATCCCAAAGAGGGTATTCACGGCTATATTAAAACCATGAAGATGTGGATTCAGACCAGGTCGTATCTCATCACCAAAATCGAATACACCGATTTCAATGACAACGTTTCGGTGCTTGAAATTCGTAAAGCGGACACGACCACCAATCTCCCCGATAACTTATTTACCTTTGTACCCGGCCGGGATATGCAGGTTGTAGATCTGCGGATGTAATGTACGCGGACCTGACTGCTTATGATCGATTTACATAGTCACTTTTTATATGGGGTTGACGACGGTCCGAAAAACCTGAAGGGAAGTTTAGAATTATTACAGCAGGCCGGGCAGGTTGGTATAACTAAATTACTGGCCACCCCCCATGTGACTGAACGTTCCAGCCAGCCGGATCAGCAAAGGATTAAAGAAGTATTCAACGAAATCAAAGAACATCTGGCCAGGTCCCGCTTGAACATCGAAATTCAGACTGGCGGCGGAGATTTCTTTTTCCCCGGATATGATCCGCTGGGCGTATCAATCATGGGTTTTCATCGGTATTAAGCGGTCGTATCTGCTGTTCGATATACCCATGCAGATTATACCACCCGGTCTGCCGGAGACAATATTTCAACTGGTTCGCCGGAAAATAATTCCCATACTGGCTCATCCCGAAAGAAATCATGAGGTGCAGAGAAAACCGCAGGTGCTGGCGGAATGGATTCGCCTGGGGTGTATGATGCAAATGGATGCCGGCAGTATCAGCGGGGAGTTCGGCCGTAAATGTCAACAGATTTCCGCACAACTGCTGCGGCTTGGTTATATACATCTGGTAGCCTCCGATGCTCATGATTGCGTGCAGCGTAACTTTTATGCCCTGGTGCGGGCCCGCCAGGAAGTAGAAAAAAATTACGGTCCGGAATGGGCCCGGCGGCTTTTTATCGATAATCCGCAGCAGACTCTGGCCGGAGAATTGTTGAATCAGTTGCCTCCACTTGCTCCGGATAAGCCTTTGCGGACAAATTTAATACAAAGAATAGCGGCGAAATTAAAGTCCGGGGGATGAGCCGACCGAAAAGTCATTGCAGCCGAAGGTTTACTCGCTTAAATTTATCATTCCGGAAAAACAAAACCATAACTCAGGCAGGGAAAAATGATGAATGATGAATTTTTTGAAGAAGAACAGGGACAAGGGCGACAATTAAAGATAGGCGATTATCTGCGCATTGCCTACCGTGGTCGCTGGATAATACTTGCCTGCTTTATAATCGTATTTGCCATTACCCTTTATACAACCTTTACTTCTCCCTCGATTTATGAAGCCAGTACCACTGTTCTGGTTGAAAGTAAAGGGAACATGGAAAGAAGTTTGTTCGGTACCGATTATTTTGGCAGCCAGACCACCCTGATCACCAACCAGATCGAGATCCTGAAAAGCCGCAAGTTGGCCGAACGTACCGTACGGCGGTTAAGCCTTTCTCCGGCTCATGATTCATTATCCGTCTTCAAATCCGGTCAGGACGGCAGTACAACGCCTCCTTAAGGTCACTGGTCAGCTGGCTGCAGGGCAATATGGAAATCGAACATCGCAAAGATACCGATGTGCTTGAAATAAAATTTCAGGCTTTACTCCCTATGAATGTGCTTATGTCACCAATGCCATTGCCCAGGAATTTAAAATTCTGAATTCCGAAACTTCGCAGGGTGAAGTGACTGATCTGCGGGATTTTTTAGAACAGCAGGTGGCCAAAAAAGAAGAGGAATTGCGCAGTGCCGAGGATAAATTACGCGGCTATCAGGAAAAGAAAAAAGTGGCCAATCTGGACGATGAAACCTCGCAACTTGTTTCACGTATGGCTCAGGCTGAATCGATGCTGGAACAATCGAAGATCGAATTGAATTCCGCCCGGGAAAAGAAGAAATCTTTGAACTCGCAACTGGAGGAGAGAAAAGCCAGTCTGGGTGAAGATCTGGGGGGAACCTCCACGCCCTACATTCTTTCCCTGCAGCAGCAATTGGGTGAAGCCGTGGCCGAAAGAACCAAATTTGTAGTGGCCATTGAATCGCAGGCGCTGAATCCGAATCGTCTGAGTTATGAAGGGCAACTTAAAGTCTATGATGAAAAAATTACTGCTTTGCGGCAAAAACTCACCGAGGAATCAGAGAAACTGACCAGAACCGGGATGGTCAAGGACGCCCTGGCGATGAGTCAGGATTTACTAACCAGTCTTATGCAAACGGAGACCGATATAAAAACGCTAACCGCTAAAATCTCTGCTTTAAAGGATGTAGTGGCGGAATATAACCGCCGTCTTGAATACTTTACCGGAAACCACCCTGGAACTGGCCCGGCTGGCACGGGATAAAAAAGTTCAGGAAGAAACGTACATCATGATGACCGGCAAACTGGAAGAGACCAAGATCTCCCAGGCCGGGCAGGGGGGCAATATCCGTATCCTGGACGAAGCCATTGAACCCGGAGCGCCGATCAAACCCAATAAGCGCCTTAATATCATGCTGGGCATTCTGATCGGCCTGGGCCTTGGTTTCGGCGTCGTCTTTCTAATCGATTATTTTGATAACACTGTACGGACGATCGAAGAAGTGGAGCAACTTGGTCTGAATCTGCTGGGCGCAATTCCGCAAATTGAACTGAACAGCAAGGGAGATACCTTCGAAGGTAAAAACTGGCCTGACAGTGACGTGGGGCATGTCATTGAATCAAAACTGGTAACTCATTTCGATCCTAAATCGCCCATCTCCGAAGCATACCGTATTTTACGTACTAATCTGCGTTTCACCCGGGTGGTGGATGAATCGCTGAAAACAGTGGTGATCACCAGCGCCGGGCCCCGGGAAGGGAAGTCGACGACTGTGGCCAATCTGGCCATCACCCTGGCTAATATGGGCTCGAAAGTGGTGCTGGTCGATTCTGATCTGCGCCGGCCGGTCATCCACTCTATTTTCGGAATGGAAAAAGAAAACGGTCTGACCAATTATATGATCGACTCCATGCCTTTTGAATCTATTCTGAAACCGACCATGATTGAAAATTTAACCATAGTGCCCTGCGGCCTGTTGCCGCCAAATCCTTCGGAATTGCTCGGTTCGCAGAAGATGGATGAATTCATCAATCAATTGAAAGCGAAATTTGACATGATCCTGTTCGACAGTCCCCCGGTTATTGCGGTTACCGATGCGGCTGTGCTGAGTAATAAAGTGCATGGCGTGGTGATGGTTATCAGTGCCGGCAATACCAACCGCGATGCCATCGGACGATCCAAATCTTTGCTGGAGAATGTCAACGCCCGTATAGTTGGCGCTGTCCTGAATAACGTCAATGTGGAAAGTACTTACGGATCATCCTATTATCATTATTATCATTATTATTACGGCGGCAAATCGAAGAAATCGCGTAAAAGCGCCGCAGAACCGGCGAAATAAGCGCGACAGGAGCAGTATATGAAAATTTCCGTTTTTGGCAGCGGCTATGTTGGACTGGTGGCCGGTACATGTTTTGCCGATGTGGGCAATGAAGTTATCTGCCTGGATATCGATCAGCACAAGATCGACAAACTCAAACAGGGTGCAGTGCCGATTTATGAACCGGGTCTTGATCTGATTTTAAAAAGAAATATAGCAGAGGAACGGATCTCCTTCAGCACCGATCTTAAAACCGGTGTGGAAAAATCGACTATTCTGATCATCGCCGTAGGCACGCCGCCGGATGAAGACGGCTCGGCAGATTTGAAGCATGTTCTGGAAGTCGCTGCCGCCATCGGCAAATATATGAACGAGTTCAAGGTGGTGGTGAATAAAAGTACGGTTCCGGTCGGTACAGCTGAAAAAGTGGCTGAGGTTATCAGGAAACAGACCGGGCATGATTTTGCCGTTGTATCCAATCCCGAATTTCTGAAAGAAGGGGATGCCATAGAAGATTTCATGCAGCCGGAACGGGTGATCATCGGGACGTCGGATAGTAAAGCGGCCGAGATCATGCGCACCTTGTACCAGCCGTTTGTCCGCAATAACCGGCCGATCATTGTCATGGATGAAAGAAGTGCGGAACTGACCAAGTATGCCGCCAACTCGCTGCTGGCCACCAAAATATCTTTTATGAACGAGCTGGCCAATCTATGCGACCACCTGGGAGCGGACGTGGACTGGGTGCGCAAGGGCATCGGTGCCGATGCCCGCATAGGTCCCTATTTCATTTTTCCCGGTACCGGCTATGGCGGTTCCTGTTTTCCCAAGGATGTAAAAGCGATCATTAAAACAGCCCGCGATCATGATTTTGATTTAAAGATCCTGACAGCGGTGGAAGATGTAAATGAGAATCAAAAAACCATCCTGCTGGAAAAAATAGAAGAATATTTTAAGAACGATTTAAAAAATAAAGTTTTTGCCATGTGGGGACTATCCTTCAAACCCGGCACCGATGACATGCGCGAAGCACCGTCGATCAACATGATCAATGCCCTGACAGCCAGAGGGGCCAGGATTCAGGCCCATGACCCTGAAGCCATGGACGAAGCGCGCAGAATTTTTGCCAAACGCCTGGACAAAGATATCGCACTGTTCGAGAAACGCTATGATTGCCTGAGCGGAGCGGATGCCCTGATCGTGATGACCGAATGGAATCAGTTCCGCGAGCCGGATTTCCTGCTGATCAAAGAATTGTTGAAGTCACATGTTGTCTTTGATGGCCGGAATATTTATCACCCCAGCCGTATGCGCAACCTGGGTATTGATTACTATTGTATCGGCCGGGCTTCGGGAAAAGCACGAATCTCGAAGTCGTATACGATATAGAAAAGGTACAAAGGCACAAAGGTACAAAAACATGACCCTCCCCTGGCCCCTCCCTTTCAGTCCGGCAGCCGCCGGACTGAAAGGGAGGGGTAGGGGGTGGGTTATGTACGGTTTACCAGTACTGTTTAAAATGACCCTGAGCTAGTGATTACGAGCACAATTGGATTTCCTGAGTGCTGATATATTTTTAAATTTAGAAAAATAAGGGACAAAGGGACAAAGGGACAAAGGCACTAAGGGACAAAGGGACACTAAGGCACTAAGGTACTAAGGTACTATAAAACATAAATCATAAAATTAGCATTATATTCAAAGGAGTTCAAATGGATTTGTTGAAGCGTATTGAGAAGCACGAAGCGGTAATCGGAGTAGTTGGTCTGGGTTACGTAGGCCTGCCGTTATTGATGGAGTTTGTGGAACAGGGATTTAAAACCATCGGTTTTGATATCGATGAACGAAAAGTGGTACTTTTGAACAAAGGCCAATCCTATATCAAGCATATTTCAGCCGAGCGGATTAAAAAAGTGGTCGACAGCAAGTTGTTTACTGCCACGGCTGATTTCGCACGTATAAAAGAAGTTGACTGCATCCTGATTTGTGTACCCACCCCTTTAACCAAGCATCGCGAGCCGGATATGAGTTTTATCGTAAATACCTCGGAAGCTCTGGCCAAACATATCCGCAAGGGACAACTGGTCGTGCTGGAAAGTTCAACTTACCCCGGAACCACCGAAGAATGCATGAAACCTATACTGGAGAAATCCGGATTAAAAGGGGACAAGGATTTCTGGGTCGCCTTTTCACCCGAACGCGAGGATCCGAACAATCCCAATTTTAATACCCGCACCATTCCTAAAGTCATCGGGGCCAATACTGAAACAGCCCGTCAATTGACTAAAACCCTTTATGACCAGGTGATTGTCAAGACCGTGCCGGTCTCCAGCAGTCAGGCTGCCGAGGCTACCAAACTGCTGGAAAATATTTTCCGCAGTGTAAATATTGCCCTGGTCAATGAATTGAAGATGATCTTTGACCGCATGGGTATCGATGTCTGGGAAGTCATCGCTGCTGCTAAAACCAAACCGTTCGGCTATATGCCGTTTTATCCCGGACCCGGACTGGGCGGGCATTGCATCCCGATAGATCCGTTTTACCTGACCTGGAAAGCACGGGAATTCGAAATGAACACCCGTTTTATCGAACTGGCCGGCGAAGTCAATACCTCCATGCCCTTCTGGGTAATATCAAAAGTGATGGAAGCCCTGAACGAACGCAGTAAAAGTCTGAAAGGGTGCAAATCTCTGGTACTGGGTGCGGCGTATAAAAAAGATATCGACGATCCGCGGGAATCCCCTTCCTTTAAACTGATGGAAATCCTGCTGGAACATGGGGCAGAAGTTGATTATAACGATCCCTATATCCCGGAATTACCGGCCATGCGTATGTACGATATTAAACGTAAAAGTGTTGACCTGACCGCAAAAAATCTGGCTAAATACGATTTTGTACTGGTCTCCACCGATCACTCCGTATATGACTGGGACTTCATCGTGCAGAATTCCAAACTGGTTGTCGATACCCGCAACGCCACAGCCGGTGTGAAGACCAACAGGGAGAAGATAGTAAAAGCATAGGGGCAAAGGGACAAAGAGACAAAGGGACAAAGGCACAAAGGGATAAAGATAAAGTAGCGGCAGGTCTTGTACCTGCCCACTGAGCACCTGAGTCCCCTGGTCCTTGAGCAAGAAACCATGAATTGTCATCCCGGGCTTGACCCGGGATCTCGCATGATCAGAATACATTGAGGTACTGAATAACAGTACAAGGTCATTGCGTGCGAGTCCCGATTAATCGGGACGAAGCAATCTCTGAAGTCAAATAAGCATATCGTAAGGGCGCATAAAAATGCGCCTTTTTTTTCATTGATCTTAGGAACTCAGGTACTCAGGAACTAAGGAACCCTTTGATTAACTCTAATATTTTTACTAAATTACGTGGTCAAATAGGTCGAATATAATTATATAAAATTCGACCCTTTTAACCTGTCTGCCGGGTAATTAGAGAATTTCCGGTAATACGGGAATTATTTATCTTTTCCATTGAATCTGGCAGGGGGTAAACAGAAATTTTTGTTTTATTTATAAGGTGCAGTTTTTTTCTTACTGTAAGTGACGGGGCGGAGCTGCGTAAAATACCAGAGACATAGAGACAGAGAGACAAAGGGACAAAGTAAAATGTACCTGAGTCCCTTAGTATCTGAATAATCAACCACGCATTGTCATCCCGGGCATGTCGAAGACCTGGCGCAGACAGGACCCGTGATCCATTATGATCAAATAGGTACTAATGCCGCAGGCATCAAATGTTTATAACAAACAGAATGATATATTGAACCTCCCCTAAATCCCCTCCCTTATGTATAAGGGAGGGGACATAGGGGTGGGTTACTCAGGTACTCAGGTACTAAGGAACTAAGGGACTATATCGATCACACCTACTACAGAACAGGAACCGAAACATTATGCCATGGTACGCACTATACACAAAACCCCGACATGAAAAAAAAGTAAACAAGTTGCTGCTGGAGAAAAATCAGGAGGTGTATTTACCGGTGATCGCCCGGGTCAGTCAGTGGAAGGATCGCAAAAAGACGGTCGACGAACCTCTGTTTAAAAGTTATATCTTCGGCAATTTCAAGTACAAATATCGCTTTGATGTATTACAGACCGACGGTGTGGTCAAAATAGTCAACTTTCATGGCGAGCCGGCGGTGGTTCCCGACTGGCAGATCGAGTCATTGAAAAAGATGCTGGAATTCCCCGAAGCCCTGCGCCTGGAAAATTATATCCGCACCGGCGAACTGGCCAGGTCATTGCCGGTCCGCTGGCCGGGATGAAAGGTACTGTCGTACGCCGCAAAGGGAGCAGTCGCCTGGTGCTCACCATCGACGGCATCATGCAATCAGTATCGGTGGAGATTGATGAGGGGAATTTGAAGAAAGATATAAAGAGTAAAGAGACAGTAAGATTAAAGAAGTAAGATTAAAAAGAGACTAAAGAGAATTAAAGATTGGAATATAAGATAGAGTTTAAAAAAGACAACCTGTTAATTAAAGACACTAAACAGTGATTATGTAATTGATTTAAGAAAGCGTTTATTTAATTTTGCTGTAAAGTGCTTTAAAGTTGCTGAAATATATTCCCTATTTTAAGAATATGAAGTTTTTAGAATTCAATTATCCAGATCGGCAACATCTGTTGGGGCCAATTATGAGGAATCACAACTTCAAGTTATGCTGAATTCAGGCAGAAAATCCAGATATGCCTGCGAGAATCACGGGAGACTTATTATTGGTCTGCGTATCATAAAAGAATAATTAAACATGATGATAAAAAATATGTCAGCAGTACTTGATGCGTTAATTTGGAAATTGAAGAAATCCAAAAAATATTCGGCTGCCATACTCGTGCAAAAATCCGAAAATCAATAAAATGCCATTTGCAATTTATTAATTTCATTAATCTTTAATCTTATATTTTTAATCTTTCACTTTATCTCTTTGTCTCTTTGTCTCTTTATACTCTGGAGTAGCACTCCATGAAATACAAAATCGGTGTAGTCGGCTGCGGACGAATTTCCAAGAACCATTTTGAAGCAATTCAGGAAGAAACGCGTTTTGAGTTAGCCGGAGTGTGTGATATTGTCAAAGAGCGGGCTGCTGAACCCGGCCAGAAATTCAATGTCCCGGTCTTCACCGATTTGAAAAAAATGCTGGAATCTTCAGCCACCGGACCTGCTGGCGATCTGCACGCCCAGCGGGCTGCATCACCAGCACGGTATCATGGCCGCCGAGAAGAAAATCCATGTGCTGAGCGAAAAACCGCTGGCCACACGGCTTAAGGATGCCGACAGCCTGATCGAGGCCTGTGACCAGAGCGGCGTGTACCTGTTCGTGGTCAAGCAGAACCGCCTGAATGCCACCATGCAATTGCTGAAGCGGGCCATCGCCAAGGGCCGTTTTGGTAAAATCTATCAGGCCGCCGTCAATGTTTTCTGGCAGCGACCGCAGGATTATTACGACCAGGCCAAGTGGCGCGGTACCTGGGAATTCGACGGCGGCGCCTTTCTCAACCAGGCCAGTCATTATGTGGACGGTCTGCTGTGGCTGATCGGCGAAGCGGAAAGCGTGATGGGTATGACCGCCACCATGGCCCGCAAGATCGAAAGCGAAGATATGGGCGCGGCCCTGGTCCATTTTCGCAACGGGGTCATCGCCACCATCAATGTGTCGATGCTGACCTATCCTAAAAATTATGAAGGATCGATCACTATACTGGGTGAAAAAGGGACGGTCAAGGTAGGGGGCATTGCCGTGAATAAAATCGAGAAATGGGAATTTGCCGAATACGACGATGATGATAAACTGGTTTTTGAGAGCAACTATACCCCGCCGAATGTTTACGGTTTTGGCCATAGCGGGATATTATAAGAATGTAGCCGATGTGCTGGACGGCATCAAGGAACCGGATACCGACGGCCGGGCCGGGCGGAAATCACTGGAGTTGATCCTGGCCATCTATAAATCCAGTCAGACCGGGAAGAAGATTGCTCTTCCGCTTTCGTTATAAGATTAAAGATTAAAGAAGTAAGATGAAAGAAAAAGGATCGGAGGCAGAGAAGAGCAATACCTGCTGCCAGGCACAAGCAGGGATGCAATGATACAAAGGGACTCAAGATACTTAGGGACTAAGGGACTAAGGCACTATTCATGAATTCACTAATCCACGCTTTAAAAATAATAATCCACTTTTTAGAATCACAGCAGGTACACTACATGCTGATCGGCGGATTGGCAAATAGTATCTATGGCAATCCGCGACAAACCTTCGATATTGATATAAAAATAGAACTGAATGAAAGTAAACAACCAGAATTTTTTTCAGAATTGTCCAGCGTAGCCTCAATAATACCTGCGGACCCTCTTCAATTTTTACAGAAGACCGGCGTGATTCCGGTTGAGATTGCCGCGGTACGGATTGATCTAATAAAAGCCTCATTGCAATATGAACATGATGCATTAAAGCGCTGTCAGAAACAGTCGGTGTTCAATGTTGAAGTTAATGTCACCAGTGCTGAAGACCTGTTGCTACAGAAAGCTATTTCGGCACGTGACAGAGACTGGATGGATATCGAAGGTATAATTGAGTCCATGGGAAAAGAACTGGACTGGGAATATATTTTATTTCACATTAAACAATTGTCTGAATTTTTGTCAGATTCGACTATCCGGGATAAGATTGAAAAACTCAGAGATGCAGCAAGACTATAGTTTTGTACGGGAACAATTCCGGGAATTTAACGAATGGGAACGAACCTGGAACCGGGAAAAAAGTATTGCCAGAAAAATGCGGGAGTTCATGGAACTATTTGAACTTACATTGTTGATGGATGCCGGCATCAGGGAGCGCGAGCAGGCCAGGCATTTGGCTAGTCTGATTCAGGTGCAGGGACTGCTAAGGCGAAAAGAAAGGCGCTGAGGCACTGAGGCACTGAGGCACTGAGGCACTGAGGCACTGAGGCACTGAGGCACTGAGGCACTGAGGCACTGAGGCACTGAGGCACTGAGGCACTGAGGCACTGAGGCACTGAGGCACTGAGAAAATATAAACTAGAAATTTACTTAAAAATATAAAAACATAAAATCATTATTGATTCTTTACATAAAAATATGCTTGTTTTAATATTCATAATCTGTTTAATAGAAAAAATTAATAAACGCTGTTTTTTTGCTTAGTGCCTAAGTGCCATAGTGCCTTAGTGCCTTTTTATTATATCATGAAAAAACTGTCCGTATATTCAACTCCTTTGCCGAAGAAGAAAAAGCTGATATGGAATTCTGGCAGGGTTTGAGTGGAAATGAAAAAATAAAAATATTAGAAGCAATACGTCTGCAATATTTTGCCTTTCACAGTGAATATCCAAAAAGATTTCAAAAAGTTTATCGTATTATTAAACGCAAAGCGCGTTGAATCATATAATCCGCCATTACGTATCGATTTAATAACTAATATAAGCGGAGTCAAATTTGGAGAGGCGTATAAAAATAAGAGCACAGGTAATTACTTTGGAATACCGACTACTTTTATCGGTAAGGATGATCTGATCAGGAATAAAAAAGCAGCCGGTCGTAAAAAAGATTGGGCCGATCTGGATTGGATTAAAAGGTATTCCCATCCGAAAAAAAACACGAAGGATCTAATATGAAAATAATAAATACCATTCATACCACATTGCTCAGGTACTCAGGAACTTAAGGGCGCGTATCAACGCGCTCCTACTCTGTCTCTCTGTCTCTACCTGACGGTAGATCTCCGACCTGTCTAGTGCCAGGTCTCCGACCTTTGTCTCTTTTTTTACAATCTCTAATCTTTATTGAAATAGGTATTATGAAAAAAGCTTTAATCACCGGTATAACCGGACAGGATGGTTCCTATTTGACAGAATTGCTGCTGGAGAAGGGGTATGAAGTCCACGGAGTAATACGACGCAGCAGTTCATTCAATACGGGCCGGATCGATCACCTATTCAGTGATCCGCAGGTACACGATGTCAGATTATTTTTGCATCACGGAGATTTGACCGATTCAAGTAATTTAAACCGTTTGCTGGAAAAAATAAAACCTGACGAGATTTATAATCTGGGCGCCCAGAGTCATGTGAAAGTTTCATTCGAGATCCCGGAATATACAGCCGAAGTGGATGCCATCGGCACACTACGTTTCCTTGATGCCATAAAAGAAACAGGGATTAAAACTAAATTTTACCAGGCCTCTACCAGTGAATTGTTTGGTAAGGCTCAGCAGGTTCCGCAAAATGAAAAGACCCCTTTTTATCCACGGTCACCCTATGGAGTAGCCAAATTGTACGGTTACTGGATTATTATAAATTACCGTGAGGCCTACAATCTTTTTGCCTGCAACGGTATCATGTTCAATCATGAATCGCCCCGGCGCGGAGAAACTTTTGTCACCAGAAAAATAACCCGCGCGGCCACCCGGATAAAATATGGTCTTCAGGAAAAGATTTCGCTGGGAAATTATGACGCCAAGCGTGACTGGGGTTATGCCCCGGAGTTTGTTGAAGGTATGTGGCAGGTCTTACAGCAAAATGCACCGGATGATTTTGTATTTGCCACCGGCGAGACCCACAGCGTCAGAGAATTTGTACAACTGGCTTTTAAAGAACTGGATATGGAATTGGAATGGGCGGGTAAAGGTAAAAAAGAGATCGCGGTTGAAAAAAAGACAGGCAAAACGCGTGTAGAAGTGGATCCAAAATATTATCGTCCAACCGAAGTGGACCTCCTGATCGGCGATGCTTCCAAAGCCAGGGAAAAACTGGGTTGGGAACCGCAGACAAAATTCGAAGAGTCGGTAAAAATTATGGTCGGTGCTGATTGGGATAAAGTACAGAAACGGGGATACTGATAGATCAAACATGAATAAAGAATCCAGAATATATATTGCCGGTCACCAGGGTATGGTGGGTTCTGCGATCAGGCGCAGATTATCAGCAGCAGGATATAAAAATCTGTTACTTAAACCGCTTGAGGAATTAAATTTAATAGACCAACATGCGGCAGAAAATATTTTCAGGCAGGAGAAACCGGAATATGTGTTTCTGGCGGCAGCCAGGGTGGGTGGAATCCTGGCCAATAATACCTATCGGGCCCAATTCATTTATGAAAATTTGCAGATTCAGAATAATGTTATTCATTATGCTTATCAATACGGCGTTAAAAAGTTATTGTTTTTAGGCAGTTCATGTATCTATCCTAAACAGGCCCCACAACCCATGAAGGAAGAATATCTGCTGACCGGGTTACTGGAATTGACCAATGAACCATATGCCATTGCCAAGATTGCCGGCATCAAGATGTGTCAGTCGTATAACGCCCAATACGGTACCAATTTCATTTCGGTCATGCCCACCAATTTGTATGGTCCTTATGATAATTTTAACCTGGAAACTTCGCATGTATTGCCAGCCCTGATCTGCAAATTTCATGATGCCAGGATCGGGAAAAAACCGTTCGTGGAAATCTGGGGTTCGGGTGAACCGAAAAGAGAATTTTTATATGTCGATGATCTGGCAGAGGCCTGTCTGTTTTTGATGGAAAAATACAATGACAGTGATATAATTAATATCGGGACCGGGGAGGATATATCGATCAAAGATCTGGCCATGCTGATCAAAGAAATCACCGGTTATACCGGAGATTTAAAATTTGATCGTTCCAAGCCGGACGGCACGCCGCGTAAACTACTGGATGTTTCAAAACTGACTACCCTGGGTTGGAAGTATAGGAAAAGCCTGAAGGATGGCATCACCGATACTTACAACTGGTTCCGCCAGCTGCAGGGTGGCCATAAATGACCGGATCGGTGTCCAGCGTAAAAAATGCTGCGCCATGGTCGGCAATAAAACTGGCGGTGGTATGTCCGATGGCCAATGAAGAAAAGAATGCCGTACCCTTTGTACAGGCGGTGCTGGATCGCTGTACCGGTTTTAAACAAGTCAAATTTTTTGTCATACTGGATAAAGCCTGCCGGGATAACACCATGAAACTGCTGCAGGATTTACAGAAATCAAAACCGGAACTATCCGTAATATATGCACCCGAGAATAAAAATGTGGTAGATGCCTATGTCAGAGGTTACCGGGAGGCCTTGCGGTCCGACAGTGATTGGATCCTGGAAATCGATGCCGGGTTCAGTCACCGGCCGGAAGATATGCCGAAATTATTCCATAAAATGTCTGAAGGGTATGAATGTGTCTTTGGCAGCCGTTTCGCGCCGGGAGGCCGGATGGAAAAATCACCGCTGTCGCGGTTTATTCTGAGTTATGGCGGCAGCAAGTTGATTCAACTGTTACTGGGTACCAGGCTGAGTGATATGACCAGTGGATATGAATTGTTTAACCGGCAGAGCCTGGACTATGTTTTGGATAAAGGTATAAACTCAAAGGGCAATTTTTTTCAAACTGAAATTAAAGATTCATTGTCATAAATTTAAAATTGCAGAAGTTCCTATTCATTATCAGGCGACAAGTTCCAGGGTCAGCGGTTCAGTCATCATGGACGCCCTGAAGAATCTGGCTCGCTTAATCCGGCAGCGCTTTGTGTCAAATTGATGGTGATCCGTTATGAATAAAAATGTAAGCCTGGTAGTAACGTCGATAGCAAAGCCCACTAAGATTTTAAAACTATTAGCCGCAGGCTGCCGCCGCCATGATGTTGATTTTATCCTGGCCGGTGATCGTAAAAGTCCGGCCAATTTCACTTTACCCGGATGCGGGTTTTATAGTATTGAAGAGCAAAAACGGTCCGGTTTTAGTTTTGCCGACTAGATGTCCGGAGAATCACTATGCCCGTAAAAACCTTGGCTATCTGCTGGCTATGCAGCGCGGGGCACAAATCATTATCGAGACCGATGATGATAACATTCCACTGGATTCTTTCTGGCGTGACCGCCGGTTGAATATAAAAACTCTTAATCTTTCGCAGGGCGGCTGGGTAAACGTGTATAAATATTTCAGCCGTAACAATATCTGGCCGCGGGGATTTCCTTTGGATGCTGATTCATGATCGATTGCCCGCTGCCGGGCGGCACAAAATGGGATCCTGGATATGTCCGATACAACAGGGTCTGGCCGATGAAAATCCGGATGTGGATGCTATATACCGGTTAGTTTTGCCTTTACCGCAAAATTTTAAAAAGAAGGGGAGCATTGTACTATCCAGTAAATCCTGGTGTCCGTTTAACAGTCAGAACACCACCTGGTTTAAAGAGGCATTTGTGTTAATGTACCTGCCAAGTTTTTGTTCATTCCGGATGACTGATATCTGGCGCAGTTTTATTGCGCAGAGAATAGCCTGGGCCAATAACTGGGGGATTTTGTTTCATGCTCCGACGGTGAGTCAGGAAAGAAATTTGCATAATTTAATCAGAGATTTTAATGATGAGATTCCAGGGTATGTTCATAACCGCAAAATGTGTCATGATTTGCAGAATCTGAAGTTAAAGAACGGTTCAGATTATTTGATAGAGAATTTAGTAATTTGTTATAAAGAATTAGTGCGTAATGGGTTCCTGGTTAAAAAGGAGACTGTCTTTACTGGACGCCTGGATAACCGATTTTAAAAGTATTTACAGATAATCATTAACTCATGAGGATTGTTTCATGTGGAAGCAAATGCTCTATCTTGGTGGATGTGTTTTATTTAACTCGCTGGCCCATGTACTGTTGAAGTATAATGCAGTGACGCGCGGCAGTTTAACGAAAGTCAGTATCCTGCAGATTAAAACCACCTACCTGCAGCCCTTATTTATTGCAGCAATTCTTTGCTTTGGTTTATCGGTGATTTTTTATAATCATGTGCTGACCAGATTAAATCTGAGTTTTGCTTTCCCGCTTTTAAACAGTATGACTTATGTCATGGTAATATTTTTATCGATTATTATATTTCATGAAAGTGTATCGTTGTTTAAACTATCGGGTATCCTATTGATAATCGCTGGAATCACCATTGTTTCAATCTGATTTACAGAAAATTTTGTACATGAATAAAGAGTGTGGTTATGAAGGTAAATGATAGAAATGTAATTTGGGACTCAGGGACTTTCCCACTGAGTGCCTGCCTGGCGGCAGGTCTCCGGCCTGGCTTCTGCAGACCTCCAACCTTTATGCCTTTTGTTTATATAATTTTAATTCTTTCATCTTTATTCTTCACCTGTTCAAAAGATCCCTCTTCTGCCAATGAGAAAGTCAGTATATCCGGGATGATAACATTAGCAGGTCGTACTGACTACAGCGGTGTAAAGATCAGTTTATACAAGCCTGTAACTGTGGATACGGCTCTGTTGCGTTTGAATAATCAATACCCGGCGATCGGTCTGGAAGTAACTCCTGAAATGTTATTCAACCATTTTGCTGAAACCGTTCAATACTCGACAACTTCTGATGTAGACGGTAACTGGCAGATAAAAGATATAAACAAAGGGGAATATAATATTGTTGCCGAGAAGGATAGTTTTGGTTTCAGGTATTATTTTAATTATCCGACCTGCCGCAGGTATCGATCTTGGTCAAATGAAAAAAGCAGTATATCTGACTGGTCCGTTGGGTAGCGATACTGATTTAATCGGTGAGTATATTGTATTTAAGAATGTAACCATTGCGGCTGGGGTGACTTTAAGCATCGGTCCGGGCAGTTATGTACAACTTCAGGAAAACGGATCGCTGCAGGTATCCGGAAGTCTGCTGCTCAGTGGAGTTTACGGTCAGGAAATCAGGGTCTTTGGAGCAGGGGGAACAACTGGAGTACACTCAATAATGAGATGCTCGCGACTCTGAATCTGGATCAGGTAATTGTTACCGGCGGCAGGAACGGTATTTACAACAAATCAAAAAATCTGTATATCGAAAATTCCCTGTTTGTAAAAAACGATGTCGCTGTGGAAAATTTTAACATAAATGATACTTTAGAAATTTCACACAATGTATTTATCAAAATGAAATTGGAATTAAAAATACCAAAGTTACAAATTGCCGGATTACCAGTAATGCGTATTTCATACAATCTAATACTATTTCTATTCTCTCCAGCAGAAATACGTACTTTGAAAAAAACATCTTCATTGAAGACAGTATCGCTATGGAAATTAATACCGGTGGTTTCGGGGGGCATTCTCTGAGGCATATCTTACGAAAAACATGATGCAAAGATCCTACATAGGAATTATTTTCATAGAAGGCGCATCAATTACTGCTGAATATAATAATCTTCTTGAACCAGCAATTGTATTCTGTAGATGCGCCTGGTATCTTAAGACAAGAAGTGATACTCTGAATTTCGTCAATAATTATTGGGGATTATTCTCAGAAAATCAAATCAAAGAAAAAATATTTGATGTGGATGATTTTCGTCGCCGGGTTTTGGCTACTGGATAAATGTGAGGAATTATTCACTTAATCCTGTAGACATAAATTAAAAATTGAAGAAGATATGGATAAAATATTTATAACCGGTGCTGGTGGATTTATTGGATCGCATTTAGTCGAAAAGTGCTTTGAACTGGGCTATAAGATTAAAGCCTTTATTCGATATAATTCTCTGAATTCCTGGGGATGGCTTGAGGCGACTGAGCTAAAGATAAAATTGAAGTCTTCTCAGGAGATATCCGCGATTATGACTCGGTATTGGATGCAATGTCGGACTGCCAAGTGGTAATACATCTGGCTGCTTTGATAGGTATCCCATATTCATATATATCACCTGGTTCATATATCAGAACCAATATCGAAGGTACATTTAATGTTCTTCAGGCAGCAAAGAAACTAGATGATAAGAATATCCTGATTACTTCCACCAGTGAAACATATGGAACTGCGCAATACACTCCAATTGATGAACGGCATCCAGTGGTAGGACAATCACCATATTCAGCATCGAAAATTGCTGCAGATCAATTGGCTATAAGTTATTACTCATCTTTTAACATGCCAATCAAGATAGTCAGGCCATTCAATGTGTTTGGACCAAGACAGTCTGCCCGGGCAATAATTCCCAGTATCATTGTGCAGATTCTCAATGAAAGGAAAAAAATTAAAATAGGAAATATAACACCGACCAGAGATCTGACCTATGTCAAAGATACTGTAAATGGTTTTATCGAGATCATGAATTCTAAATCATTAGTTGGTGAGATTACCAATATTGGAACAAATATAGAAATTTCTATTAAAGAATTAGCATTTAAAATTGCTGATTTGATGAATAAAAAAATAGGCTTATTTCTGACGAACAAAGAATTCGTCCTGAGCATAGTGAAGTACAAAGGTTGATCTGCGACAATAAAAAGATATTGGAATTTACTAAATGGAAACAACACTATTCTCTGGAAGCCGGTCTGGAAGAAACTATAAATTGGTTTAAACAGAATTTAAATCTTTATAAATCTGAATTATATCATGTCTGAATTCATACCCCTTTCTGTCCCTGCCATCAAAGGGAATGCCTGGAAATATGTGAAAGATTGTCTTGATACCGAATGGGTTTCGTCTGCCGGTAGTTATGTTAAAAAATTTGAAGAAGAGATATGCAAGTTTACAGGTGCAAAATATTCCATTGCCTGTGTAAATGGGACTTCGGCCTTGCATATTGCTCTTATATTAGTCGGAGTTAAGAAAGGCGAGGAGGTTATTGTACCCACGGTAACTTTTATCGCTCCCGGTCAATACCGTCCGATATATGGATGCGAATCCGATATTCATGGATTGTGATGAGTATTATAATCTTGATGTTGAAAAGACATTAAATTTTATCTCGAAAGAAACATCTTTTAAAAATGGTAATACTTATAATAATAAAACAGGTGCCAGAATTGCTGCAATCATTCCGGTGCATGTTTTTGGAAATGCGGTCAATCTTAACGAGTTAGTGGAAGTCTGTCTGGAAAAAAATATTAAGATTATTGAAGATGCCACAGAAAGTCTGGGAACCAGGTATACTGAAGGAAAATATTCGTCCAGACATACGGGATTAATCGGTGATGTTGGTTGCCTATCATTCAATGGGAATAAGATTATAACCTCAGGCGGTGGTGGTATGATCCTGACTTCCAGATCGGAATATGCTGAAAGAGGAAGGTATCTTACTACTCAAGCAAAGGACGATGAACTAAGATATATCCATCAGGATATTGGTTATAACTATCGTCTGAGTAATATGCAAGCAGCTCTGGGTGTTGCTCAAATGGAACTGTTGACAGAGTATTTAACGGTTAAAAAAGAAAATTATTTTACTTATAGGAATCATATTAAAAATATAAAAGGATTAGCTCTAGGAGCGATTCCTCCTTACGCTGATAATAATTGCTGGATGTACGCCTTAAAGGTCAATGAAAAAGTATATGGTAAAACACGAGATGAAGTAATGCAACTATTATTAGCAAATAAAATTCAGTCTCGGCCTTTATGGTATCTTAATCACCTTCAAAAACCTTATGAAACCTGTCAGTCTTATATGATCGAAAAAGCTGATGAAATGCACCGGGAGACACTTAATCTTCCATGTAGTACCAATTTGACAAAAAAACAAATACTTAGAATAATTGAGTTATTAAAAAATGTTTAATCTAATTGTAATCGGCGGCGGCGGACACGCCAAAGTACTAATTTCCACAGTACAAAAACTGGGCGGGTATAATATAATTGGATATACCGATATTGAAGAAAAAAATGATCTTGGCGGATTAAATTATTTAGGGAATGATGATACCCTGGCATCAATTATTTTAAAATATAAAAAATGTGCTGCCGCGATCGGAGTTGGTAATATAAATATTTCGGAAAAACGGAAAATTATTTATAATAATTTACTTAAACTGGGTTTCAGTTTGCCCATGATCATTTCTCCTGATGCTATTATAAATAAGCCTGCGGAGATCGGGGATGGTAGTGTGATCTTTGATGGGGTCGTAGTAAATCCTTACTCAAAAATTGGCCAAGCGGTCATTCTAAATACTAATTCAACAGTTGAGCATGATTTATGAGCGGGAGCCGTAGGTTGAATACATTGGCCCTCGGCCTGGAGAGAAGCTATATGAAGAGCTCATGACGGAAGAGGAGACCGAAAGGGCGCTCGAGTTGGAGGAGATGTTTTTCGGTTCATCCGGATAATGAGTACCTCTGGGTATGGAGGTGGTAGAGTCGCAGTATGAAGTACTCCATATCGCGGAACCCATAAGCCTGTCTTTTGAGGGTCTTGATCTTGTTGTTGAGCCCTTCTGTCATGGCATTGCTGATGCGGTGTTTGAAGTAGTTGAGCAGCCCCGTGCGGTAGGCCGATAGGTCTTGCCGACTCTGGCAAGCACTTTGATTCCGGACTCACGGGCATCCTTACACCAGGTCTCCAAGAAATGACGAGCACTCTCCGGATCGGGTTGCTCCCAGAAGAGTCTCAGTTGCTCTTTCATACAATGGGCAGTGAAGAGGGTTTCA
Organism: uncultured Gammaproteobacteria bacterium; assembly: GCA_963790015.1. GTDB lineage: Bacteria > Pseudomonadota > Gammaproteobacteria > Steroidobacterales > SHZI01. The sequence continues at coordinate 446,597 of CAWBMW010000026.1, read as the reverse complement.
TTGGCGGAGAGCAAGTTATGGAGGCGCTCCTTGCGATCGGGTCTCAGGTTGTCGTAGTTTTTCAAAAGGAGGAAGCGGCTGCCTTTGAGGGTTTTCTTGCCCAGTTCGTCGAGTTCGTTCTGCTGCTCTCGCCGGAGCTCATCAATGGCCTGGTTGACCAATGCCGCCACATGGTAGTGATCGAAGACGATGTCCACTCGGGGGAGTGCTTCGCGAACGGCATGGTAGTAAGGAGCCACTCATGTCCATGGCGACGGCCTTGAGATTCTTGGCTCTTTTACAGAGTTTTTCGAGAAAGGGTTGGATGTCCGCCTTTGCTCTTCCCTCGACGGCATGAATGATCCTGCCGGTTTCAAGATCGGTGAAGATGGTCATGTACTCATGGCCTTTCTTGATGCTGAACTCATCTATCCCCATGTACTTGATCTCCTGCAAGGGAATGGTCTTGTAGGCGCGACTCAGCTTGGCCTTGTGGATCTCCTTGATGAGATCCCACCCCACCCTCAGGTATTGAGCGACCGAACTGATGGTGCCAAAATTCAGCAGGTCCAGAACTGTGAGAGCAAAGGAGCGGGCGTAACGATGCTTGCCATCGAGGAAATCGGGACCAGGCCACCAAATCTTCCCGCATTCACGACATCTCAACCGGTGAAAGAGCAGGTCCAGGTAACACCTCTTACGTCCCATGGGGCTCAGGAGAATCTTTCTGCGTTTGTGCCCCTTAAAGGTAGCCTTTCTGTGGGCGCACTCAGGGCACTTGATGTGCTGGTCCGTCAGGTGAGCGCCGATCACGATGGCATCTCCTATCGTAACTGGTGGACTCATAGTGAATGCCCTTTATTCCGAAAGCATGGTAGAGTATCGATGTGGACATGGCTGCTCCCTCCTTGTTGCTTCGATTGGCCTCAAACAACAGGGGTTCTGCCATGTCCACCTCCCTTCTGCAACCCCAAAGGTACTCATTTGCCGGAAGAGCCTGATTTTCCATCCTGCCCGCGCTCAAGGATAGCTATGGCAAAATCAATTACAGTTATCCATCGGTTGTGAACGACAAAATCAAAAACCCTTACATTTCAAGAGACGAGAAAGCACTGTCAGTGCCTGAGATTAGACAATACCTACTGGTGAATAACATCCTGGGGCAGGAGATTACCGTGTTTCACGCACCGGAGCGGGTACTTGCCGCCGGGCTCAGACTCGCTTACGGAAGGCGATAACATGAAAGTGCTCATACTGGGTGCTGACGGCTATTTAGGGTGGCCGACGGCAATGTATTTCTCCAAAAGGTCGCATGAAGTCATCGCCGTGGACAACTATTTTCGACGAAGCGCGGCACTCGAATTGGATTGCGAGCCCTGATCCCGACCCCGAATCTGGTTCAGCGGGCGAAAATATGGGAAGAGAAAACCGGAAAAAGTATCCATGTCCGCATAGGGGACGTAACGAATTATGACTTTCTTGTTTCCCTCTTCAAAGCCTATTTGCCCGATTGCGTCGTCCATTACGCGGAACAGCCTTCCGCTCCTTATTCCATGCTCGATAGAAGCAAGGCTGCCTTCACTGTTCAGAACAATCTCATCAGCACTCTAAATATTGCGTACGCCGTAAAAGAGGCGTGTCCGGACTGCCAAATCGTGAAGCTCGGCACCATGGGCGAATATGGCACGCCAAACATCGATATCGAGGAAGGGTGGATAGAGATTGCACACAAAGGGCGAAAGGACAAGTTTCTTTTCCCCAGACAGGCAAGTTCTCTCTACCATACGAGCAAGATCCAGGATACCGATCTCTTATGGTTCTATGTGAGAACCTGGGGGCTCAGAGTTACGGATCTCATGCAAGGACCTGTGTATGGTCTGTCTACGGAGGAAGCGGATGTAGACAAAAGCCTTGTGCCTAATTTTCATTACGACGAGATCTTCGGAACAGTCCTGAACCGTTTTATCGTTCAGGCGATCGTCGGGTATCCGCTTACGGTATATGGGAATGGTGGGCAAATCAGGGGGTACATAAACCTTAAAGATACTCTGCAATGTGTTTATCTATCGGCAATTGGACCGTCGCAGCCCGGAGAGCTCAGGGTATTTAACCAATTGACGGAGACTTTTACGGTGAACGAGCTCGCCGAGAAGGTCCAACAAGTCGGTGAGGCCCTTGGATACGAGGTTGCAATCAGAGAATCGAAAACCCACGAAAGGAATCAGACAAGCATTACTATAATCCTAAATATACCGGACTCCTGGAGCCAATACTGTTGAATTAAGGACAAGCGTGCACCGCAAATTGACCTAACACGCTGAAATAGAACGATAATTTCATTGCACTCGCCGCAAATGTGTGAGATAGTACCCCATGTGAAGATAAGGGCGTTCGTTTACAACACAAATCTGCAAAGGAGTTGACCATCATGGCACAGATCCTGCTATGAAAAACCATGCCAACATGCTACTTTTATTACACCTTTTCTCAATCTGATCCCAAAAAATATTCACCCCGGGGCCAGACAATCGGTCACTGATTTTACCCGCAACTGCAAGCTTCCCTTCCCGAAGTTGATTACGTTCATTCTCTCCCTGACCGCCAATGGGAAAGACAAGGAACGATGGGCTGTTGGGGGAACTTCAGAGCGGTTGAGCCTTCCGACCTCAAGGATTGTTGTGAGTGCCGGTTCAAGTCGAACTGCGTTCAGCTGTCATGCGGTTAGCTACCTTGAGACGGGGGATATGATGGGTCCTTCGCAGTCGTCCTGCGAGGTTGCGAGGCTGAAGTACAAACTATCTATTGAAGGGAGGGACAACACATGAGCCTATCCGAGAAAAGGCCAGGCAAGAAAGCTTACATCGACCCGAAATCACATCCTGTGAATTGGAGCAGGAAACTTACGCCATGGGATCCTTGCCTCCCCAGCGAACTAAGTGGATTGAATGTACCCTCTTCTTTTCCTGCTGCGATCGGAAGATCTTTGCAATTAATTGCTGAAGGAATTCGTAATCAATACTGTATGGCGGTGCCGGAGTGAAAACTCCACGCTCGATATTTGCTATGCATCTGGGAGCAATGCAGTGAGCAGGACACTGGAAGAACACAGCCGATTGGTCCAGGACGTGCAAGAGGAGCTCTTCAGAAAAAGGGTCTGGGGTGGTTTCGTGTTCTGTCGGGGAGCATGCGCCCGCTTCTCGAGGTTGACGACCGGATCCTCGCGGAAGCGATAAACGGCAACCGGATCAGTCCCCTCGACATTGTTGTTTTCAAAGGCCAGGACGTCTTCGTGACCCACAGGGTCCTCAAGGTATCAAGGCAAAACGGAGAGGTCCGGATCCTTCAAAGGGGCGATGCCGGTGGAATCGCAGGGATAATTCCCGCAGAAAGCGTCATCGGCAGAGTGACAGCCGTTGAACGAAATGGCAGGGTTTTCACCCTCGAGAAGGGTCGGATAAAGGCCTTGAATCGTTTCTTGGGACTCAAGAATGCCGGCACTTATCGCCTTCACCGCATAAAGAGTGATCTCAGATGCCGGCTCGACGGACGACCCGGGTTTGATGCCTTGAGATTCCTCTACAGGGGTTTCAGGATATCGTCTCATTTTCTGTACGCAATAGCCAAAAGGGTATTCCTTCCCAAAGGGCGCTGAACGCCAATGCAGTTTCAGGAGGGCGCCAGAGAACAGGCTGGCTGCCGCTTTTCCTCATTGCCGCTAACGCCATGAAACGGCGTAAGCGATCAAGATCAAGCCAGGTCAGGCGTCAGCAGCAGAGGGATTATCCGGCGTTTGTGCTTGCGGTAGATGCGGAATCAACATCTAGATAGATTCACATTGCACACCGCCACCCCGGTGAAGGCCGGTACAGAGAAGTGCTCGAAAGGACTATAGGGGTAGGAACGCACATTGGCTAGACAAAGTGTCTCCGTGGTCTTTGTTTCAGGTTGCTACTGTTTAATTTGGGCCGAAGTGCGTATGCGGCATCGCGTTCTGGGTTACCGTGCCGGAAGGGCTTCTCGTGAGGACTATTCTCACATCACAAGAGGAAAACCTACATCGAACTCGAGCGGGGGAGTGGATCGACGTAAGTCTGAGCGTTACAAGGTCCACGACACAGTATTTCTTGTCTTCAGGCCTCAGTTCAACAAACTTGGCAAGTTAAGAGACATCAGCAGGGACGGCCTGTCGTTCGAGTATTCCACTCGCGATACATGCACCGATCCGGGTTGCGTGGAAGTCGATATTTTCTCCAATGCGAACGATCTTCATCTTTCAAGGGTGCCTTGCAAGGTGATCTACGATGAGAGTGTCGATTCCTTGCCGGGTTATGGTGGAATCAGCACCAGGAGGTGTGGTCTACGGTTCGAAAGGTTTTCCGACAGCCAGGCCATTCAGTTGAGCCTGTCATTGAACGGTTGCAGGCAAATGCCAATGCGGGAGCAGATAGACCGATCAAGCGACCTGTAGCCGTTACGTTCGATACTCTTGAAGATGAGGGCTGGTGCTGGCGCCCTTGTCCTTCTGATCTCCTCGTGTACGGTCACCCTATAATCGATACTTGAATGATCTGCCTTGGATTCCAGAAAATTCTGAGGTTGTATTGGTTCCTTGTCTATCCGCAGTTTTTTCCGAATGTTCTTCCGGTGAGCCCTGACCGTGCTGGGTGCTATGTGCAACTGTTGTGCTATCTCTTCAGTGCTAAAGCCGCTCTTGATGAGAGAGGCGATCCTGAGCTCAGGCGGAAGAGAGGAGCGCGGCGATCTTTGCGTCAATGTTGAAATCCTTGGTGATGTCCTCCACGAGGGCGGCAACGGCGTCCAATTCAGGTGCGTACGGATAGAGGCCCTTAATCCTGCGTAACCTATCGATGCCAGGCATGATAAGGGACCTCAGTTTTTGCGCGATCCGTTTCTCCATTTGGTCCCGTTCTCTGTCGATATTGCGCGCCAGGAGAGACAACGCCTCATTGGTCTCTATGAGTTGATTGTCGAGGTACTCCAGCTGCTTTTTTTGTGCCGCGCGCTCGGCTTTGCTCGCGTCCAATTCAACCATCAGTTCAGCAATATCGCGTTCCTTCTGCCTCGTTTCGAGAGCTTGACGGATAGTGTGGTACAGAATGTTTTCCTTGACAGGCTTCGCCAGGAAATCGAAGGCGCCCAGCTTCAGGGCGTTGATTGCATTATCCATGTCAGCGAAGCCCGTCATGATAATGATCTTTGCGTCGGGATATCTACCGATGATTTCGGGCATCAGGTCGAAGCCGGTCACGCCGGGCATCATCAGATCCAGCAATATGACATCATAATCGTTGTCTATAATGTTTCTCAAGGCAGCATGTGGGTCTGTAACGCTGGCAGGGATTAAGCCCCATCCTGAGATCAGATCGTCTAACAAAGCGCAATATGCCTCGTCGTCATCAACGATCAGAACGGTGGCATTCCTGTGAGCTTCCATGAAGTATGTCCGCTCCGCCGGTCGGACAACTCCCCATTAAGGCTACAATAATCCACCAGATGGTGCATTAATCAGCTTAATGCTGATCGAACAAATACCAAATCTGTCTTGTCTGTTTCATTAGACGAGATGAACCGGATTGGTAATCGATATACTTGACTCTGATAAGATTGTCTATCAGGAAATTTTCCTGGTTTTCGAAAACAATTCACATTTGCAGGGCCATTTGAAATGAAGGTCCCGGGTTGATTTAAGGTGTGAAGATGCTGAGCTACCTGGACCCTCACCGCAGACTGCCCGCCCGCTAAAAGATAAAGCAAGGCGGAAAGAAAGGCACAAGAATGTATCGTTTCCAGAGCAACTGCACGGGATCAACAGGTTCGAATCGTTGTTAGTCCAGATGAAAAGCCCTCAACCGAATTCGATCACCAAAGAATATGGCCACTCTTTGGTTGCTCGCGCAACCTCCGAGTGGCCTTCTTGCTTGTCACGGCGTCAGGAGTGGATCTCCTTGCGAACTGATTCCCTACGCGGTCCTTGCGTGAATGTTTTCAGAAATGACGCAGATGCTGATTAATTGTGTCGAGCTGTACTTAGAAAATATACCCGGTTTCACCATGCTGGCTCAGGTCGAGGCCTTCGGATTCATCTTCCGGGTCCACCTTGAGACCCATCGTCGCATCGATTATTTTCAAGATGATCCAGGTGACGATGAAGGAATACACCCAGGCGACCACCACGCTTATGGCCTGAGTCCCCAACTGGCCGGGGTTACCGAAGAAGAGCCCGTCGGCTCCGGCGGAGTTGATCAGCTTGGAAGCGAACAATCCGGTTGCCAGCGCTCCCCAGGTGCCTCCAACCCCATGAACACCAACCACATCGAGGGAATCATCGTATCCGAGTTTTGTTTTGAGGTTGATTGCGGCGTAGCACAAACCACCAGCCACGAGTCCGATGACCACCGATGCCATGGGACCGACAAACCCGGAGCCGGGTGTGATGGCCACAAGTCCCGCGACGGCGCCGGATGCCACTCCCAGGGCGGTCGGTTTGCCTCTATGAGCCCATTCCACGAACATCCAGGAGAGGGCCGCGGCTGCAGTCGCTATGTGGGTGACTACAAAGGCGGAAGTTGCAAGACCGCCCGATGTCAGTGCACTGCCGCCGTTGAATCCGAACCATCCGAACCAGAGCAGGGCCGCCCCGACGATCGTCATGGTGAGATTATGAGGCGCCATGAGATCAACTCCGTAGCCTTTCCTCTTGCCAACCACGAGAACAGCGGCCAACGCGGACACTCCGGAACTGATGTGGACCACCAAACCACCGGCGAAATCGAGTGCTCCCAGCTCCCTGATCCAGCCGCCGACGCCCCATACCCAGTGGGCAATCGGGTCATACACGAATATGGCCCAAAGTGTAATGAAGACGAGGTATGATTTGAACTTGAACCGTTCGGCGATCGCTCCTGAAATGAGGGCAGGAGTAATTACGGCGAACATCATTTGAAAAATCATGAACGCCTGATGTGGGACCGTGGCCGCGTAATCGGCGTTCGGCTCAAGCCCGACCCCGTTGAGGCCGATCCAGTCCAGGTTTCCGATGAGGTGGCCGACATCGGGTCCAAAGCAGATGCTGTAACCGAAAAGGACCCACTGGATGGTGATGATCCCTAAAGCTATGAAGCTGTGCATGATCGTTCCCAGGACGTTCTTGCGCCTGACCATGCCTCCGTAGAACAGAGCGAGACCCGGAGTCATCAGCATGACAAGGGCGCTGGAGGTGAGCAGCCAGGCGGTGTCCCCCGCGTCCACCTTCGGCGGTGCGGCTTCCTCAGCCAGAGCTACCCCTTTGGTCATCGCCAGAATAACCGCGAGGACCCACCCCACGTGAAGTATGTTCTGCAGGTTTGACCCGCCCAGTATTTTCCGTTTGATTCCTCTCAAAATTGACAACAAGCACATTGCATCGCCTCCCGAAAAGACAAATTTTTATGAATGATTGCCGAAGGTGCACACCGGATGAAACGGACCTTCAGGCATCAGAGCGCCTCGGTCCCGGTTTCCTTGGTTCGAATACGCATGACATCATCGATACGTGACATGAATATTTTCCCATCCCCGATTTTTCCCGTGAAGGCGGCCTTTTGAATCGCATCCACAACCTGGTCCGCCTGATTGTCGGAACCACGACCGTAAGCTCAGTTTGGGGCACAAAATTCACCTGGTACTCGGCGCCCCTGTAAAACTCCACATGTCCCTTCTAACGTCCAAAGCCTTTGACCTCGGTTACCGTCATTCCCTGGACGCCCAAAGCCAGGAGGGCCTCCTGAATTTCGTTGAGCCTGAACGGCTTCACTATGGCCTCGATCTTGATCATTGGTTCTCCTCCCCTAAAAGGATTGGCTGTTACTGTTCTTCATCAATCTAAATGGACATTATTCCCGCGAAATGAGCATTCCCTGGTGCAGGAAGCCCTGAAACTCGCGGCCCGGAGCAAGTCACCCGTTTACTCTCCGCATCCGGATCCGTTCCAACTTCCTGCAAATTTGTAAGCCCAGTAATACCAAGGGACGTGCCAGAGTGAGGCACGCGAGGTTCCTTTTGTTATAATTATCCGATATTATTATTATAATTTTAGAATGGGGGCGTACGGATAGAGAGCAAAAGCGAGGCCGCGGCATGGACAAGATTGTTGTGTGAGCCAGCTTGACATCAAAAACGATACAATTTTGCACCGATCAGTTTCAAAAATGGAGACTTCCTTGCTTTTTTTGTAGCTCGATTTTGTGCCAGGGGCGGCAAGAAGGGGGTACGGTGTCGAAAGGAAGGCCGGCATGAACTCCTGATCCACGTTGCGGCATGGTCTCCCGACCATGCCGTCCCACAACATGGCGAAGCTCTTTCCGGACATTACGACCGAAATCGGGTGATTCTCTCAGGTCGACCTTATGAAGCACTCGATCTTGCGGATGCCGTGGCAGGCGTTCGCAGGGGTCAGATGCTGCATCGTGAAATTGCATCGAGGCAGTTTCCGAGTCACATCTTCGAACAAGAAAGGGTCCGCACTCAAACGACCGCGGTCTGTTCCTTCGCATTGAGCAGGTTGAATAGATAGGCTTCGATGAACTCATCCAGGTCGCCGTCCATCACGCCTTCCACATTTCCCTTTTCGGCCCCGTTCGGTGGTCCTTGACCAGGCGATAGGGCTGCATGACGTAGGAGCGGATTTGATTTCCCCAGGCGATATCGTCCAGGTTGTCGTGGATCTCCTGGAGCTTTTCCTGCTGGACCCGCTTTTCTCGTTCGTACAAGCCGGGCGCGCAGGATCTTCATGGCGATATCCCGATTGCGATGCTGCGATTTCTCGTTCTGACACGCAACGACAATCCCGTGGGCAGGTGCGTGATGCGGACGGCGGAGCTGCGTCTTGTTCACATGCTGCCCGCCCGCCCCGCTGGCCCGATAGGTGTCGACGCGCAGGTCCGACTGTCTTGATATCCACTTCGATCGTCTCGTCCATTTCCGGATAGACAAAAACGGCCGCAAAGGAGGTGTGACGTCGACCACTGGCGTCAAAAGGAGAGATCCTCACCAGCCGGTGGATTCCCGATTCCGCCTTGAGAAGCCCGTAGGCGTTGGCGCCGGCCACCGTAAAGGTCGCGCTCTTGATGCCGGCCTCCTCCCCCTCCTGCATGTCCACCATCTGCACCGTGAAGTTCCTTTTCTCGCACCATCGCAGGTACATCCGCAGGAGCATTTCCGTCCAGTCCTGAGCTTCCGTGCCTCCGGCCCCCGCATTGATGCTCACGATGGCGCCGGCGTTGTCGTTTTCATCGCTGAGCATCTGCCGAAGCTCGAGCTCGCGCAGGGCCTTCTTCAAGCCCTCGATCTTTCTGGAAGACCTCCCTGAGAGCATCTTCGTCGTTCTCCTCGAGGGCCATGTGTATCATGAGCTCACTTTCCTCGAGGTCATCGGCGAAACGCTGCCAGGTCTGTATTGTCTCGTTGAGGTCGGAACGTTCTTTAAGGATATGCTTGCTCTCCTCGGGTTTGTCCCAGAAGTCCGGTTTCAGAAGAATCCTTTCCAGTTCCGAGAAACGCTTCTTTTTGCCTTCGATGTCAAAGATATCCTCCGAGGTTCTGGAAGCGTTGGGAAAGTTCTTTGAGTTTCGCTTTGAGTTCTGCAATGTCTACGTTCATCAGGATATCCTCCTTCCTTGAGGATAGCGCCCCTCGGGCGAGTTTTCTATTGACGCGATAACAGGATTGCAGGGATTTGCAGGAATCTTTTCTACTGTCTCAAGCTGTCGTTCATTCTGTCCATCCTCTTGATCCTGTCGAAAATAATCGCCCCAACAGTCATCAAGACGCAGATCCAGGCGAAAAAGATCCCCCCACCTGGCATACAAAGTGAGAACGTGGAAAGGGCGGACCGTGCAGACCATCTGCCCGGATTCGTCCAACGGGATGGTCCCGCAAAGTACTTCCCGTGGCGATCCACGATGGTGCTGATTCCCGTGTTGGCAGCCCTGATCAGTGGCACACGAAACTCGACGGCCCGCCACCGGGCCATTTCCATATGCTGATAAGGGGCGGACTGTTCTGCCGTACCAGGCGTCGTTGGTGATGTTGACGAGACACGTGGCCCCCTCCCGGACCGCGCGGCGCGACAGGTCGGGAAAGATGCCCTCGTAGCAGATCAGCACCCCGAACCGTTGGCCATCAACGTGACAGGAGTGGAATCGCGCCCCGGCACGAAGTCTCCGGCCGCCTCCACCAGGTGATTCACGAAAAACGAGGAGCTTCTGGAGCGGAACATATTCTCCGAACGGGACGAGATGCTGCTTGGCATACCCCCCCAGAGTTTGCCCTTGTCATCCACGAGATAAGCCCGATTCTGCATTCGAGGCTTGCCATTCACCACTGTCACCGCAGGGCTCCCGAAAAGCACCGGCTCGCCGATCTCCTGCAATATGGCGTTCAGCTGGGACGGTGAGTTCCTCCTCGATCCCATAGAAGAAAGGAACCGAGGTTTCCGGCCAAACCAGCAGGTCAGGGACGCGGATTGTGATTAGCCGCGGCAAGAGAAAGCTCCCTGTAGCGCCTCAGGGTCTCCTGCTGAAATGGCTTTGTCCCACTTGTGGCTCTGGTCGATGTTCCCTTGAATGACCGCCACGGACAATGGTTGGCGCCTGGTCCTCGAGATGCCTGATCACCTCCAGACGCCACGATCCCGTAGAATCACCGCGCCAAGCAAACAACCAGCAAAGACCGAAAGACCAGCCAGACGGACGCGATCGGCGAGTGAAACAAGCCGACAAGGACCGTGTTGCCGAGGACGACCAGCCAGCTGACGCCGATAGACTCCCGTGACGTCCGCCAACTGAATCAGCGTGGTAAACGGGGTCTGAGTGTAGCCAAGGTTCGCCCATGGGAAACCGGTCACGGCATGAGCCCGAATCCATTCCAGTGTCACCCAGGCCGCCGGCAGTCCAAACACCCACAGAGACGGGACGCTTTTCCCATCTCTGCGCGAAAACCGCGAAACAGGCGGGATAGACGGCCAGATAAGAGCAGAGCAGGAGGAGGACGAGAACGGCCACAGGCAACGGCAAGCCGCCGTAGTGGTACATGACATACCGGATCCAGTAGAGAGTGGTCGGTAAAATGTGCCATTCCGCAGACATAACCGAGGAACAAGGCTTCCTTACCGGTTTTGTTCCGCAACGCAAGAAATAACGGAATGAGAGCCACCCAGGAGATATAGAACATTTGCAGGGCGGGAAATCCCACCGTCAGCAAAACACCACTCAACAGGCTCAAAAGAAGAGCCGACCACATCTTTTTCCAATTCTTTGCTTTCGAATGAACGGAATTCAGGAATTGAGGAATGGGAAACCACGGCAGAACCCGTCCCCTTCCCGAATTCCTCAACACCTCACTCCCTCAATGGTCTAGGACAAAGCTTCTTCCGCGGACTTGAGCTCCTCGGCTTCCGTATCGATCCTGCGAATTCGTATCTTTTCTATCTTCCGATTGTTTGCCGCTTCAATCACCATTTCGAGGTTCTTGTAGCGCACCTTCTCATCAACGCTCGGCACCTTCCCCAGGAGACTGATCACAAATCCGCCCACCGACTCGAACTTGCCTTCAGGCAATTCCACATCGAGATAATCTTCCAGTTCTTCCACATCCAGCCGGGCATTCACCGAAGATTGACCCGTCCTCATGCTCCACGATGAGCTTCTCATCGGCATCGTACTCATCCATGATCTCGCCGATGATTTCCTCGATGATGTCTTCAAGGGTCAGAATGCCGGCCGTCCCGCCATATTCGTCAATCACAATGGCCATGTGGGACTTGTTGTCCGCGCAGATCCTTCAGGACCTCGCTGATCTTCTTGGTTTCCGGGATGAAATAGGGCGGACGCACAATGCTGCGCACATCGAGGTCCTGCCTGTCCCCAATAGTTCGAGGAGGTCCTTGGCGTGAAGCGTCCCGATGATGTTGTCGATGCTGTCCTGATAGATGGGGATTCGCGAATGGCCGCTCTGAATGATCAACTGGATGATATCGGTGATCTGGCTCTCGACGCGCGCATAAACGGCGTCGGTTCGCGGCACCATGATCTCTCGGGCGATGGTGTCCCGGAAGGAGAAGATGCCCTGGATCATCTCCCCTTCGTCTTCGGAGATCAACCCTCGCTGCTCTCCCTCATCAATCAACTGCTCGATTTCTTTTTCAATATCCTCGGTGTCCTCGAGCCGGCAAGCCGACGAAAGCACATCCTGAGCCAATGCTGAAAACCCTTGGCTGACTCCTCTTCCAATTTCGATTCTCTTTCCATAGGAAAAACTTGTGCCTCAGAAGCTCCTGTGAAACCCCAATAAACCGTCTTAGCCCCTCGCACGCTCAACCACTGGCACAGATGCGAATTGGAACACTACAGCCCCTCCGGTCCCTACGTGAAATCTCGCGGGAATGGCTGAAAGTGGCTCCAGGGATCTCAGAAAAGGATCTGCCGCCTGTTTCGTCCAAGCTGGGGTTCGGGTCCCCGGCGCCTCAACGCTGTTCTATTTTATCGAAATAATACCAAGTTAACAACCCGCGGAGAGGTTGTCCATCAAAATGTAAGCCCCCAAAACGAAGAATGGGGTCCAAGCATGTGGATGGCCTGGACCCCATTTTTGTTTCGGATCACTCATACGGTCTCTCTACCTGGACCTTTGCATCAGCATCCGATCCATTCGGACAACCTGAGCGGACTCACGGATCGTGTTGGGAAATTCCTGACCTCGATCCAGGACCTTCATTTCGTACTTCTGAATCTTGAAATACTTCTTGATCGTCTCCACCGCCAAGTCCGTGTCGAAAGGTTTGCAGGAAAACATGTCCAGACTCAGATACTGCTTTTCCGGAAAGGTGTGGACGCTGATATGGCTCTCGGCGATGAGCACGAAACCCGGAAATCCCCCAATCCTCCGGCACTGACCCATTATAGCGGAAAACGTAAGGAGGCATGATCTTGGTCATTTCCATCTGAGCGGGATACTCATCCAGAAAGTTGTAAATCAAGTTAATGTCCTCAAGGCCGGAACGATCACAACCGTACCCATCCACCATCAAGTGAACCCCAAAACCGAATTCGGGTTTGCCCATGCCCATGGCAGTCACCTCCCATTCTTTCGTTAGAGAACCTTCGGTCCTCTCCACAACTCAAAATGTTCTCTTGCCGCCCAACACTTGGAGATGCCACCGCGCGACTTTCAAAAGCATCTGCAGGGCTTTCACGCTTTTACCATTCAAACTATCTGATGGACTCACTTCCTTTATATGGGCGGAACTCTGCTCACCATTTGTTTCCTGACTGCTCATTAATCCTTCACGATAAGAAAGTTACAACCCTTGGTCTACCCGCTGGATTCGGTCTCAAACCGATGAATCATCCTAGCCTCCACCACCTGCAGATGACCGTGTCAGTTGATTTCTAAAGAATTCTCCACTGGTTACACACTACCATCACTCTCCCTAGAGAAGTGTGGACTATATAAAGTACCGTATATGGAGTGTCAAGAGAAAATCATCAGCAAAGCACAACTAAATGGAACACGACAGGAAAAGCAATAAGGCGGGAAGGGATGACCCGGGGCGGCTCAACCGGTGAGGTCCCGATCAAAGGAGACTTCGTTGCCGCCCAGATGTGTTTCACATGGTACAGTGCTGCATCCGCGCGTCGAATCATGTCCTCGACATCCGCCTCGATGTCGCCGGTACTGCTTCACGAACTCGGCCGCCCCGATGGAGAGGGAAGTTGGGCTCCAATGCAAGCGCGCCGTAATTCTGTTGGATACGCTCCGCGACCACTGCCGCCTGCTCGCTTCGGCAGGTGCGGCAGCAAAACAGTAAATTCGTCTCCTCCGTATCGAAAGGCGGTATCGACGTCCTCCCGAATGGAGGACTTGAGGACCTCCGCAAGTTGAATCAACAGGACATCGCCGGCCTGATGGCCGTTCTGATCGTTGTATGCCTTGAAATGATCGATATCGAAAAAGAAGAGGAAGAGCGGATGGTCATATCGCAGGGCACGAACCACTTCCTCTCCTGACCACTTTCTGAAAAACCTGCGATTATAGAGGCCTGTCAGTGGATCTCGAACTGCCAGGAGCTCCAGCTCCTGGCGCAGGCATCGTTCTCGAATAAGCCGATTCAGCTTGGCTTCGAGCTCATTCAAGGTAAAGGGTTTGGTGATGAAGTCCGCGGCGCCCGCGGCGATCACATCCGTGTACTTGTATTTCATGGTGTGACCCGGTAATGGCAATGATATCCATATCATTATGATCTTCAACGAGATGTTTGATAAGCTCCATGCCGTCCATCCGCGGCATGTCCATGTCCGTCACCACAACGGCAAATGGCGTCGTGCTCCATCTTGCTCCAGGGCGTCCACGCCGTCCTTCGCCGTTTCGACCTGATGTGCCCATATAGCTCAGCGCCTCGGCAAGCAGATCGCAAACCTGTTCTTCGTCGTCCACTACCAGAATGCTCTGCGGGACCAGCTTGGGCCAATCTTGCTTTGAATGCATATCTATCCCTTCTCTTCCTATCAGGGACATCACGCGCGATAGGGTAATGTCAATCATGAAAGTTTGACAATGTTTTTCGTTGCATTTCCGAAGCGGCTCCGCCTATGATTTCGCACCGAATCCGAGGAGGAGGACCGTCGCCATGCATCATGTTGCCATCATCTACAAGCGCAGCCGACTCGAAGCCGCCAACCTGGCAAACGAGCTCAAACTCTGGCTGGAAAACCGGCACATCGAAGTCTTCTGCCAGCAAAACATCGATGACTCCGCGGCCGTCTGCCGACTCCTACGAGACGCTGGACATCCCCCGAGCGCTGCGAAGTGGTAATCGTACTGGGGGGTGACGGAACCTTCCTCAGCGTGGCCCGGTCCCTGGAAAACCGCTCCACTCCCATCATCGGGATCAACCTCGGGGGGCTCGGGTTTCTCACGGAAATCACTACCGAAGCGTGTTTCAGGAGCTCCAGGACGATCCTGGACGGGCGACTTGAGATCGAGGAACGCATGCGGCTGCAGGTTCGCTACGTCGTGATCGTGCCGAGATCTTCCGGCAGAGCGTCCTCAACGATGCGGTCATCAACAAGGGGGCACTGGCGCGCATTGTCGACCTCAAGACTTCCATCGATGGCCGTTTTCTCACTCATTACCGTGCCGACGGACTCATCGTTGCCACGCCCACGGGCTCGACGGCCTACAACCTCTCAGCGGGAGGCCCCATCGTTTATCCACGCGCACGCGTCATTGTCTTGACCCCCATCTGTTCCTTCACTCTTGACGAATCGACCCATCATCCTCCCTGCCGACGTCACGATTCAGGTCGAACTGCGGGACCCCACCAAGGACGTGACCCTCACCTGCGACGGCCAGGTGGGCTGCGAACTGGCCCCTTCTGACCAGATCATCATCTCTAACGCTCCGAGCCCGCTCCGTTGATCAAGACCCCGACCATCGACTACTTTGAAATCCTGCGAACGAAACTGAAGTGGGGGCAGAATTCACAACACCTCAGCCATTCCGGTTTGAGGGAAACCTTTCCGCGGATGGCTTCATCGATGGTCTGAGCGCTTTTTCCTTGTCGGCCGGCATCTTCACCCTCAACGGCAGATAGTTGGACGCGTGATTCGAAAAGAAGAGTCCCCGCGTCATGTCGGGTGTGAGGAGCATCTCTCGAAGCTCTCCGTAGCAGCTCCGTGAGGGTCGGCAGCTTCGAATTGCCCCTCTCTGCGCCTTTTGGCCCACCTCCGTATTGGGCAGGACCATCAGGGTGAGAACACCCACATAGTTGGGGTCCATCGGACTGAGGATCTCGCCCGTGGCCCGACGCGTGGACCAGAGACCGCTCCCATCCCGCGATACCCAGAAGGACCGTGACGGAAAGCTTCAATTCCCGCCGATCGGATGCGCCTTCCCGCCTCGCCAATCGTTCTGACGGAAACCCCTTTCCTGATTTCACTGCAAGGTCTGAACATCCCCGCTCTCAACCCCCAGATAGACAATGCCCAGTCCCAATTCCCGAAAATCATCGAGCTCGTCGGGACTTTTCCGCAGGATGCTCTTGGCGTTGCCGTATAGCCCCACCCTTTGGATCCACGGCATTTCCTCCCGGATTCGGGTCAAAGATCCGGACCAGTTTCGGGCTGAGGCAGAATCAGGGCATCACCATCCGTCAAAAAACCCGTCGCAGAAATGAAAGATTCCGGCCGCATAACCGGATGTCGTGGTCGATGATGGATTCATCCTTGATCCGGAACCGCTCCCCTTTGTAAGTTCCACAAAAAGTGCACTTATTGTGAGAACATCCGACGGTCACCTGCAGGAGGACGCTATCCGCTTCGCTGGGCGGCCGTGATGATCATTCCCTCATAATGCATGCCTTCCATATTCCTTCTCGAACTCCTTTATCCATCGGTCCTCCGGGTCGAGCATATTCCTCCGCAATCCGCGAGAACCGAGCTCAAAAATCTGCGGGAAGTCCGTAATGATCCCCCTGACACCCGCTTTGATCAAAGCACGCATGGTTTTGTCATCATTTACCACCCAGACTAATACATCATACCCTTCTTCCCGCAAAAGGCCAATATCTCCCCGCCGGATCGCTGAGAGCCGTGGGTGATAAGAGATGGCCCCGAGTCTGCGCAGCAGCGCGAAGGGGTCCCGAGAAGGTCGGTTCGCAAGCGCGCCTGTATCGATGGAGGGATTGGCCGCCTTGATGCGCTCCAGGTAGCCAAGTTTAAAAGATGACACAAGTACCCGATCCGTCATTTTCAACTCGTCTATCAAACCGGCGACTCTCCGCACGACGGTTTCATCGCCCGGGGTGCCGCTGAAATCCTTGATCTCGATGTTGACGAGCCATCCGTTTTCCCCGGTAAAGCTCAAGGGCCTCCCGCAGGGTGAGTATCCGCTCGCCCGTATAGCTCAGAGCTTCGGTTTTCGAAACAGCGTTGGCCGCAATCTGCCCGAATGGGTCTTCCTGACATACCATGAGCCGAAATCCAGCCGGTGCAGCTCTTCGAGAGTGAAATCATGGACGTGGTACGGGCGTCGCAGGGGAAATACCTCCTGCACGTTTGATGTGCGTTTCAACGTGCTGTCGTGAATCACGACGAGCTCACCGTCCCGACTCAGGCAGACGTCAAGCTCCCACATGTCCGCGCCCGCGTCAAGGGCCTTGCGGGCCGCCGCCAACGTATTCTCCGGAGCGAGTGACCGAGCGCCACGGTGGGCGATATTGATGACACGGGTTTTGGGGATGGCAAAATCGCAAATCACCAGGTCTCCAGGGTTGAGCGGGAATCCCGACGCCCGACGCTTCCTTTTCCGGGCGTCTACTATGAACCAGCGTTGGCTTGTGATCAACACCTTCCTTGTGATGCCTCGGAAAGGGCGAACACAACGTCTGCAAATATTCTTTTGGCTTCTCCTTTGAATCGGGCTAGACTGGAGAAATTCGAATTACCGCCGTGTATTCATACAAAGATCGAGGAGGTTTTGCAATTCAATGAGCAACGAACCGAACAAAATCATCTACTCGATGGTTGGTGTCAGCAGTATCTACGACAAGAAGCCTGTTCTGAAGGATATCTATCTTTCATACTTTTACGGCGCCAAGATCGGGGTACTCGGCATGAACGGCTCCGGAAAGAGCTCGCTTCTGCGCATAATCGCCGGAGTGGACAAGGAATTCAACGGCCAGACCATCCTGTCTCCCGGCTATAGCATCGGATTTCTCGAACAGGAGCCTAAACTCGATGAAACCAAAACGGTCCGCGAAATTGTTGAACAGGCGGTGCATGAAACCATCGATCTGCTCAGCGAATTCAACCGCATCAACGAACAATTTGCCGAACCCATGTCGGACGAGGAGATGGGAAAGCTGATCGAACGTCAAGGGGAGGTACAGGAGAAGTTGGACACTCTCGATGCGTGGGACCTCGACTCACGTCTGGAGATGGCGATGGATGCTTTGCGCTGCCCCGCAGGGGATACGCCTGTCAGCGTGCTCTCCGGAGGAGAGAAGCGTCGTGTCGCTCTCTGCCGACTTCTCCTTCAGAAACCGGATATTCTGCTCCTGGATGAGCCCACCAATCACCTGGATGCCGAATCCGTCGCCTGGCTGGAGCAGCATCTGCAGCGGTATTCCGGCACCATAATCGCCGTAACCCATGACCGATACTTCCTGGACAATGTGGCGGGGTGGATCCTCGAACTGGATCGGGGACAGGGAATTCCCTGGAAGGGGAACTATTCTTCCTGGCTCGATCAAAAGCGGATAAGACTCGAGCAGGAGGAAAAGACTGAGAGCGACCGCCAGAGAACGCTTCAGCGTGAACTGGAGTGGATCAGAATGTCGCCCAAAGGCCGTCATGCCAAGTCCAAGGCACGCATCAAGTCCTATGAGACCCTCCTGACCCAGGACAGCGAAAAACGGGCGAAGGAGCTCGAAATCTACACTTCCTCCCGGGCCACGTCTGGGCGACGTGGTGATAGAGGCCGCCAACTTGAGAAAAGCCTACGGGGACCTCATTTTGGTGGAAGGCTTGACTGCTTCACTCCCACCAGGTGGAATAGTCGGAGTCATTGGTGCAAACGGCGCAGGAAAAACCACTCTTTTCCGGTTGATCACCGGAGAGGAACAGCCCGACTCCGGCACCATCCGAAGGGGAGAGACCGTGAAGCTGGCTTACGTGGAACAGAGTCGAGAAATGTACTGGACCCGGACAGGACCATCTGGGAGGTGATCTCACATGGCAAGGACACCATCCCATTGGGCGGCAAGCAGGTCAATTCCCGTGCATACGTGGCACGATTCAATTTCTCCGGAACCGACCAGCAAAAGAAGGTCGGCACGCTTTCGGGAGGCGAACGAAACAGAGTTCATCTGGCCAGGATCCTGAAAGAGGGGGCAAACGTGATCCTCCTGGACGAACCGACAAATGACCTGGACGTCAACACGATCCGGGCCCTCGAGGAGGCTCTGGAGAACTTCGCCGGTTGCGCCGTGCTGATCAGTCATGATCGATGGTTCCTCGACAGGGTTGCAACTCACATCCTGGCCTTCGAGGGCGACAGTACCGTTGTCTGGTTTGATGGGAACTACTCCGAATATGAGGCCGACAGGAAGAATCGCCTCGGCGCCGCAGCCGATCAGCCGCACAGAATCAGGTACAGACATCTTACACGGGCATAGATGATTTGACTGTACTTCCGAAAAACACGGACGGGGAACTGTCAGGGAGTCTCGATCCATCAGAAGCAGTGGTTTTCTCAAAGTCTGGGGTCATCATCAGCCATGTTCAAAGAGTCCTGGTAAGGCCCGGCATCTTTGGAAGCATTCACGTCATCTTGGCTCGAAGAGTTGCTGCCAAGCATGATCAGCAAAATGGTCGCTATCATAATCAGGATCTCATAACCTTCCATGTCGGCCTCCTCACTCGATAATTGCACTCACCCCACTCTCTCCCCTTTCAGATAAAGGAGAATGAAGCCGGGGTTAGGGAGGGGTTAACCCCGCCTCGGTGAGAGGAGAGAGGAAGTGAGCACAATTGCAAATATAGGCGAATGCCGGCAGGATTGAAATTCGGTGATCCCTTTATATTGGACGGAATTACACTGTATTTGTGAAAGAGGGGGACTACTGGATTTGTACTTTGGAGCCAGGAGTTCCCGTGCCTCTGCGGGTCTGTCCGCGGCGGGTCATCAATCTGGCATGCGGGCCGATGCACCCGAGGTCTTCCGTTCCCGGGAGGCGACTCGGCGTGTTACTCATTCAGTCGGATTTCGAACGATCCAGGTATCTGGCAAAGGTACCGTCTCTCATCGCATGAATACATCCACCGTAAGCTTTTTCAAGAATGAGCGACATCTGCGTGGTGCTCCGGCGGGAGCGTCTCAGCGACCAAGGGAATATCCCGTCGCGCCGGTCGGCGCTCCTACCGCGTCAGTTCTCGAAGAAGTACAGGACCAGGGTCTCGCTGATGCAGGCGGGCTTGGTCTCGCCCTCGATCTCGATGGTGTTCTCCAGGATGACCTGCAGCCCGCCGGCCCGCTGGCGGGCTGACTTCAGCTTGCCGCGCATGCGGACGCGCTTGCCGGCCGGAACCATGTTCTTGAAGCGGACGTCGTTGAGACCGTAGTTGATCACGCGCTTCAGGCACTGGAACTCCACGAAGGTGTCCAGGAGCTTCGGCATCAGCGAGATCAGCAGGTAGCCGTGGGCGATGGTCGTGCCTATGGGCAGCTCGCGCTTCGCGCGCTCCACGTCCACGTGGATCCACTGGTGGTCCTCGGTGGCATCGGCAAAGCGGTTGATGCGGTCCTGGTCCACCAGGATCCAGTCGGACACGCCGACTTCCCGGCCCTCATAGGCCTTGACGTCGGCGGCAGCAGCGAAAAATGAGCCTGGTCATGGCTGCGATCAGCGTCCGGTCCGGTCAATCGCGCCGAGAAACTCCGCGCGGATGCGGTCGTCGTCCTTGAACGCGCCGAGCATCTCGCTGGTCGTCATCCAGACATTGTCCCGATGCACGCCCCGGGTGGTCAGGCAGTGGTGCTGGGCCTCGATCACGACGGCCACGCCGCGCGGCTCCAGCACCTGCTGGATGCACCGGGCGATGGCAGCCGTGACCTTCTCCTGCACGATCAGCCGCCTGGTGAAGGCCTCGACGACCCGCACCAGCTTGCTGATGCCGGCGAGGCGGCGGTCCGGCAGGTAGGCCACGTGGGCGCGGCCGATCACCGGGGCGACGTGGTGCTCGCAGTGGGACTCGAAATTCACGTTGGCGAGCACCACGATCCGGTCGTAATGCTCGACCTGCTGGAAGGAGGTCCCCAGCAGCTCGTAGGGATCGACCCTGTAGCCGGCAAACCAGTCCTCGTAGGCGCCCAGGAAGCGGGCGGGCGTGCGCTTCAGCCCGCTCCGCTGCGGATCCTCGCCAATGAAGGCCAGCAGGGTGCGGACCGCGGACTCCGCGTCGTCGCGGGAAGGCTTGCGGGCAGGCTTCTTACGGCTTGTGGCCATGCGTGTGTTCCAGGTAACGGTGCAGGTCGGCAGGCGTATTGACACTACTTAGCGCCGCCAGGCCGGGCCGGATTCAGCAGCAGTGGATCAGCGGCAGCGAGCAGGGACCGCGGGCTCACGCTGGGGCCCGGGGGACCGTTGCCGGCCTTCCTGGCTGCTGCCGCGAGGCGAGCGAGCGTAGCGGGTTCCCAGATGGCGCACAACGGCTCGGGCAGGTCCTCGTCGGAGCCACGCCAGGCAGTGCCGCCCCGGGCCGGATCGCGGGCAGCAATCAACGCCTCCAGCCCTCCCCGCTCGACGGCGGGCATGTCGCAGGCAAGGACCAGCCAGGCACAGGCCGGATCGTGGCGCGAGGCGGCCGCCAGCGCGGCAGCCGGGCCGGCCAGCGCCGGCTCGTCGATCAGGACGGCGAATTGCCGCCGGAGCTGATCGTTGGCCTGGTCGGCCCGGACCGCCACGTGCACGGACGTCACCAGCGGCTGCAGGAGCTCGACGCTGCGGGCGAGCAGCGTGCGCCCGCCGACGAGCAGGGATGCCTTGTCCTGCGCCCATGCGCAGGCTCTGCCCGCCGGCAAGGACGAGTCCCCGAAGCGGCGGGCGCGCCTGCGAGACAGCCATGCGCGTCAGCGCGGGGGCGTCGGGACCGGGACGGTCGACCGCAAAATCGCTCTTGCCGCCGGTCTTGGTGATGAGCCGGACGTCGGCGATGACGATGTCGTGGGAGAGGGCCTTGCACATGTCATAGATCGTGAGTGCGGCCACGGACGCGCCGGTCAGCGCCTCCATCTCCACGCCAGTGCGGTGCTCGACCCGGGTGGTGCAATTGACGAGGACGTCGCCGGCGGCATCGAGCGCAATCTCGATGCGGCAGGAATCCAGGCCGATCGGGTGGCAGAACGGGAATCAGCTCGTGGGTGCGCTTGGCGGCCATGGTGCCGGCGATGATCGCCGTCTGGAACACGGGTCCCTTCGGGGTCCGGATCTCGCCATCCGCGAAGGCGGCGCGCACCGCCGGCGGCAGGATCACCCGCGCCTGGGCCTGCGCGGTCCGGCGGGTGACGGCCTTGCCGCTCACATCCACCATCGTGGGCTGATTGGACTCGTCGACGTGGGACAGCATCGGGAGATTATAGCCCTGCCGAAGCGGGCACCTCGGCACCGACCATGGCGCGGCGTTCGCGGAACGTGGCCCAGGAAGCCCAGAGCAGCGACACGGTGCCCCACATCAGGCCCACCATCACGCCGGCATCCAGAATTCCCCGCCAGGGCTGGTCCAGCCGGTTGAAGACCAGGACGGCCAGGATGATCAGCCCGGTGCCGAGCCAGACGGTGCGCTGGAGGCGCCGCGTGGCGCCGAAGTAGCCCACACAGAAGAACGGTGCCAGCAGGAGGCGCGTGGCCGTCGGGTCCTCGTAGAGATTCAGCGCGCGGGCGGCGACCCGGGGCGAGAAGCGCCGCTGGAATCCCCGGTAGCCCTCGGCCCAGGCCATGAAGGCCGTGTTCACCGTCAGCACGGTCCACTCCAGGGGACCGAGGCCGCGCCGCCAGGGCCTGCAGGGCGTGGCCGCCGAGGCTCGCCGCGGCGTAGACGAGCACGGCGGCGATACGCCGGCGACACCCCACACCACGCCGAGAGCCCTCATACCCGCCGTCCCTGAACTGCTATCATCGCGCCCGCATTTTCAGCCTTCGACGTCGCTGAATCCAGCAGAATTCCCACGTGACGCCACACAGCACCGGACCGGACGACAATCAGGGCACCATGGGCCGCACGATCATCGACAAGCTCTGGGACGAGCACACCGTCGCCGACCTGGGCGACGACACCAGCCTGCTCTTCATCGACCGCATCTTCCTCCACGAGCGCACGGGCAGCGTCGCCCTCAAGGGCCTGGAGGCGGCCGGCCGCACGGTGCGACATCCCGAGCAGGTGTTCTGCACGATGGATCACATCGTGGACACCACGCCCGGACGCACCGACGACACCCGCATGCCCGGCGGCCGGGAATTCATCACCAGCACCCGCGCGTCGGCCCGGGCCGCCGGCATCCACCTCTTCGACCTGGGCGACGACCGCCAGGGCATCGTGCACGTGGTCTCGCCCGAGCAGGGCATCGCGCTTCCCGGCGTCACGCTCGTCTGCCCGGACAGCCACACCTGCACGCTCGGCGGTCTCGGTGCGCTCGCCTGGGGCATCGGCTCGACCGAGGGCGAGCACGCGCTGGCGACGAAGACCCTCGTCGTGCGCAAGCCAAACCGATGCGGATCCGGTTCGAGGGCCGGCTGCGAACCGCGTCTATGCCAAGGACCTGATCCTGCACCTCATCAGCCGCTTCGGCGCCTCCGGCGGCGCGGGCTACGCCATCGAGTTCGCGGGCAGCGCGATCCGCGCGCTGCCCGTGGAGGCCCGCCTGACCCTGTGCAACATGGCGGTCGAGTTCGGCGCCTGGACCGGCATCGTCGCTCCGGACGAACTGACCTTCGAGTACGTCCGGGGCCGGCCCTTCGCCCCGCGCGCCGAGCAGTGGGACCAGGCCGTGGCCCACTGGCGCACCCTGGTGTCGGACCCGGATGCGAGCTTCGACAGGGAACTCGAGGTGGACTGCCGCGAGCTGGCGCCCCAGGTCACCTGGGGCACCAGCCCGCAGCACGGCGGCGGCATCGACGGCGTCGTGCCGGACCCGGCTGCGGAAGCCGATCCGAACCGGCGCCAGTCGGCCGAGCGGGCGCTTGCAGTACATGGGCCTCACGCCGGGCACTCCCCTGGCCGGCCTGCCCATCGGCGCGGCCTTCATCGGGTCCTGCACCAACAGCCGGCTCAGCGACCTCCGCGAGGCGGCCGGTGTACTGCGCGGCCGGCACGTGGCGCCCGGCATCAAGGCCATCTGCGTGCCCGGCTCGAGCCAGGTGAAGAAGGCCGCCGAGGCGGAAGGCCTGGACCAGGTCTTCCGCGACGCCGGCTTCGAGTGGCGCGAATCCGGCTGCTCCATGTGCTTCTACGCCGGCGGCGAGAGCTTCGGCCTCGAGGAGCGCGTGGTGACCAGCACCAACCGCAATTTCGAGAACCGCCAGGGCCCGCGCACGCGGTCGCACCTGGCCAGCCCGGCGACCGTGGCCGCCTCGGCCGTCACCGGTGTCCTGACGGACGTGCGTCAACTGCCCGCGGCCTGATCCGGAGCGCTCCATGGAGAAGTTCACGACGCTGACGGCCATCGCGGCACCGCTACTGCGCATCAACATCGACACGGACGCGATCATTCCCAGCCGCGAGATGAAGCGCGTGTCCAAGGACGGGCTTGCCGAGGGCCTGTTCGCCGGCTGGCGCTACCAGTCGCCGGGCAGTCGCGAGGAGAACCCGGACTTCATCCTCAACCGGGAGCCCTACCGGCGCGCCCGGATCCTGCTGTCCGGCGTGAACTTCGGCTGCGGGTCGTCGCGGGAGCACGCCGTCTGGGCCCTCCACGAGTGGGGCATCCGCGCCGTCATCGCGCCCAGCTTCGGCTCCATTTTCCAGGGCAACTGCGTGCGCAACGGCATCGTGCCGGTGGTTCTCGACAACGGGATTGTCGAGGTGCTGGCGCGCCAGGTGGAAGCGGACCCCGCCCGGCACCAGGTGACGGTGGACCTGGCGAATCTCGTCGTCGTGGCCCACGACGGGAGCCGGCACCGGTTCGCGCTGCCGGACGCGGACCGGGAGATGCTGCTGGAAGGCCTCGACTCGATCGCCGTGACGCTGAAGCGCGATGCGGAGATCCTGGCGTTCCGGGACAGCGACCGGACCCGCCGCCCCTGGATCTACCTGCCGACAGCGCTGTAGGAGCGCCTTCAGGCGCGACGGGAATTTCCCGGCGCGAGACGTCTCAGCCGACCAGGGAAATTCCCGTCGCGCCTCAAGGCGCTCCTACAGCGCTGCGATGACCTTTCGCGACAGGAGGTCATCGATCTCGGCAGTGGCGTAGCCGGCCTGGGTAAGTATCTCCCGCGTGTGCTCGCCGGCCCGGGGGACGTCCGGTGCACGCCGAATCGTGCGCCATCCATTTCGAGCGGCAGTGCCGGCAGGCGGGTCTTCGCGCCCGCCCGGGGGCCGTCGGTCACCGTGAGCTCCACGAGGCCGTGGTTCGCAGCCAGGTGCGGGTCGTCGAACAGCTCTTCCGGTTTCGTGATCGGCGCGAAGGGCAGGCCCGTCTTCTCGAGCTTGGCCATCAGCTCCTGCTTGGTGTACTTCCGGAAAACCGCCTTGATGATGGGCACCAGCCGTTCCTTGTGGGCGACGCGATCGTTGTTGGTGTCGAGAGTGCGATCACCGGCGAGTTCGTGCAGCTCGAAGGCCGCGCAGAAGTCCTTCCACTGCTTGTCGCTCACGACGCCGACGAACACCTGCTGCCCGTCGCCGGTCTCGAAGACCTGGTAGATGGCCCAGGCTGAAACCCGCACCGGCATCGGGGCGGCCGGCTTGCCGGTCACCGCGTACTGGGCCATGTGCTGGCCCACGAGGAAGACGGTGCTCTCGTAGAGCGACGCCACGATGTTCTGGCCACGTCCCGTCGTGTGCCGCTGGTGCAGGGCCGCGATGATGCCGACGGCGCCGAACATGCCGCCCTGCACGTCGATGACCGACGTGCCGGCCCGCAGCGGCTGCCCCGGCGGGCCGGTCATGTACGCCAGGCCACCCATCATCTGGGCAACCTCGTCCAGGGCGGTGCGGTTCTCGTAGGGACCGCTCAGGAAGCCCTTCTCGCTGCAGTAGATCAGCCGCGGGTGGGTTGCCCGGAGCGCCTCGTAGCCGAAGCCCAGCCGGTCCATCGTGCCGGGCCGGAAGTTCTCGATCAGGACGTCCGCATCCTGGATGAGCCGGAGCACGAGCCTGCCGCCCGTCATCGGCTTTCAGGTCCACGCACAGGCTGCGCTTGTTGCGGTTGTACATGGGAAAGTAGCCGGACCCGGACCCGGGCAGGTGGCGGGTGCTGTCGCCGTCCACGGGCTCGATCTTGATCACATCCGCGCCGAGGTCCGCAAGGATGAGCCCCGCGGCGGGCCCCATGACCATGTGGGTGAACTCGATGACCCGCACCCCGGCGAGGGGCAACCCCTGTCGACCTGCCATTGCGCTACCTTTAGTTAAGCCGTCCCGGCCGGGGCCACCTGGAGTGACCCGGCGTCTTGATCGTGGATTATCGCCCACCCCGCCCCCATATAGAATATCGGCCTTCAGGCAGCAGGAAGCCCCGATGACCGGTGTGCGCGATATCGACGTCCTCGTCAGCGAAGTGGGTCCGCGGGACGGCCTGCAGAGCATCAAGTCCATCATGCCGACCGCGGCCAAGAAGGCCTGGATCGCCGCGGAGGCCGCAGCAGGTGTCCGGGAAATCGAGGTCTGCTCCTTCGTGCCGGCGAAGATCCTCCCGCAGATGGCCGATGCCGCCGAGATCGTCGCCTACGCCCGGACCATCCCGGGCCTGACAGTGCTCGCGCTGGTGCCCAACTTCCGGGGCGCTGAGGACGCGATCGCCGCTGGCGCGCACAAGATTGCGCTGCCGCTCTCGGCCAGCGAAACCCACAGCAAGGCGAACCTGCGCAAGACGCACGCGGAGGTGCTGGAAGACGTGCGCCGCATCGCCGGCCTGCTCCGCTCGATGCCGGCGGACAAGCGCCCCGGCTTCGAGGGCAACGTAGCCACCGCCTTCGGCTGCACGCTCGAGGGCGCGGTGCCCGAGAGCAAGGTCGTCGAACTGGCCGTGGCACTGATGGAGGCCGGCTGCGATGACATCGGCCTCTCCGACACCACCGGCTATGCCAATCCGGCCCAGGTCCGGCGGCTGATCCGCCTCGTGCGCCAGGAAGTGGGCAAGGACAAGCTCAGCAGCGTCCACCTGCACAACACCCGGGGGCTGGGCCTCGCCAACGCGCTCGCGGCGCTGGAGGAAGGCATCACGACACTGGACAGCTCCCTGGGTGGCCTCGGCGGCTGCCCCTATGCCCCGGGCGCCAGCGGCAACATCGTGACCGAGGACCTGGTCTTCATGCTGGACGCCATGGGCCTCAGGACCGGGATCGACCTCGACAAGCTGCTGAAGGTCCGGTCGATACTGACGGAAGCCCTGCCGGCGGACGAGCTGTACGGGTTCACCCCGCAGGCTGGCCTGCCAAAGGGTTACCACGCCGGCGGCTGGGGCGTCGGCCAACGGGCCGCCTGACGTCGCCCTGCCCGGAAAACAAAAGGGGGCGGCATCCGCCGGATGCCGCCCCCTTTTTCGTGCGCCTCGATCAGTACTTGAAGTTCATGTCCAGCTGGAGACGGTCGTAGTCCTGCTCGTTGCCCGCGTTCTCGTCGATCGTGTTGATGAAGTAGCTGAAGGCCAGGTTCCACCTGTCGCCGAGGGCGTAGGCGCCGCGCAATACGTGGCCGCTGTTGTCGGTGCCGCCACCGCCGAAGTCCGAGTCCGTCAGCGACGCCAGCACCGCATCGGCTTCCAGGTCCTGGTAGGCGTAGCTCGCCTCCCAGGTGCCCTTTGCCTTCGCGCCGCCGACCAGGAGACCCGCGGCCCAGCCGGTGTCGAACTCGTCCGCATCGGAGTTGTTCACGTAGTCGGCGAAGACGCTCATCGGCAGACTCGACGGCCTTGAAGCCCAGCTTCGGCAAACACCTCCAGCTCTCGTAGTTGAACAGGTATTCGTTCGTCACCGGATCAAAGCTGTTGCCGAAGAAGTCCGCGTCGTCGCCGAAGAAGAAGCCCTTGCCCGCAGTACTGAAGTCGAAGTAGCCGAGCGCCGGCTGTCAGCTTGACACCCTCGCTGACCGGCACCGCAACGCCGAGCCTGGAGGCCTGCGGTGAATTCCTCCGTATTGTTGCTGTCACTTTCGAGCCAGGTCCCCAGGACGTTGCCGAAGAACGGTCCTTTCGTGTAGGTGGCGCCGAAGCCCTCGGGATTCCAGTCGCTGTCCCAGAGCAAGGCGTGCTTGCCGGGGCGGTAGAGGCCAGTTCTTGTACTTGCCGCCGCGTGACATTGAGCCCGTCCAGCGCCGCCCAGTTGAAGTAGGCCAGGTCCAGGTAGATGTCCTTGCGGGACCCGCCGTCGCCGATCGTCTGGTTGCTCGAGACCGGATCGCCGTCCTGGCTGGTCGAGAGCCCGAAGCCGACCTCCAGGTTGTCCTGGGGCTTGGCCACGATCGCAGCGCGGGCGCGAATGCGCTGGCGATTGCGGTCGCTGTCCGCGGTTTCCTGATCGATGTTCTCGTACCGGTACCGGAAGTCGCCCTGGACAGTCACCTTCTCGGCCCAGGCGGACGGCGAGGGCTTGGCCGGTGCGGCCGGGGACGGAACAGCGGCTACAGCAGCCGTCGGCGCCGGTGCCGCCGTTGCGGGCTTCTGAGCGGCCTTTTCCAGTTCCGCGATCCGCCGGTCCTGGGCCTCGATCCGTTCGATCAGCTTCTGCACCTGCTCGTCGGTTACGGCGGCAACGGCCGCGGGCGCGTTCAGCGTCAGCCCCGTGATGAGTGCCAGGGCCAGTGTGTA
The DNA here is from genome assembly GCA_963790015.1 of uncultured Gammaproteobacteria bacterium. Lineage (GTDB taxonomy): Bacteria > Pseudomonadota > Gammaproteobacteria > Steroidobacterales > SHZI01. Next base: position 418,043 of record CAWBMW010000026.1, on the reverse strand, counting down.
TGCCGCACGTTTCATGGTGTGTCCTCGTCGTCTGTGGATGTCTGGTTGGCAACCGCTACGGGCCAATGGCATCGCGGCGGACGGGCGCAGTTTGCTACCGATTGTGTTACGGAATTATGAAATCGAAGCCATACGGAAATGACTTCGTAATGCTCCGGGCCGGAAACGGCCCACCGGCGTCGGGACGCCGCTCGCGGACCTAACCGAACCGGCCGGTCACGTAGTCTTCGGTGAGCTTGTGGGAGGGATTGGTGAAGATCTTGTCGGTCGGGCCCACCTCCACGAGGCGGCCCAGGTGGAAGTAGGCCGTGCGGTTCGACACGCGCGCCGCCTGCTGCATCGAGTGGGTGACGATGGCAATCGCGTACTTCTGGGACAGTTCGTCGATGAGGTCCTCGATGCGCGCGGTGGCGATCGGGTCGAGTGCCGAGCAGGGCTCGTCCATCAGTATGACCTCGGGATTCACCGCGATCGTCCGCGCGATGCAGAGACGTTGCTGCTGGCCGCCGGAAAGGCCGGTGCCCGGTTCATCGAGCCGGTCCTTGACTTCGTTCACGAGCCCCGCCCTTTCCAGGCTGCCGTAGACGATGTCGTCCAGCTCGGCGCGATTGCTGGCAAGGCCATGAATCCGCGGCCCGTAGGCGACGTTCTCGTAGATGGACTTGGGGAATGGGTTCGGCTTCTGGAAGACCATGCCCACGCGTGCGCGAAGCATGACGACATCCGTGTCCCTGGCATAGATGTCCTGACCGTCAAGGCGGAAGTCACCCGTTACCCTGGCCGACTCGATGGTGTCATTCATGCGATTCAGGCAACGAATGAACGTGGACTTGCCGCACCCGGAAGGACCGATCAGCGCAATGACTTCATTGCGGCCGACGTCGAGGCTGATGTTCCGCAGAGCGTGGGTCTCGCCATAGTGCACGTTGCCCCCGCGAACGCGAATGACCGCATCCTTCGCCGTAACGTCACCGACGGTGTCCGCGGCGATGCGGTCGGTCTCGGCTGCATCCGCTATGACCATGGGAGGCGCCGGTACATCAGCGGCAGCCTTTGGCGCCCCGGCAGGTTCCCGCAGGTCGACGAAGCCCTTGTCACTTTGCTTGTCCATCAGCAGCATTATCGGCAATCTCCCATGCTAACCGCTACCAGCGCTGCTCGAAACGGTTCCGTAACCAGACGGCCGCTGCGTTCATCACCAGCAGGAACGCAAGCAACACCATGATTGCCGCGGAGGTTCGCTCCACGAAGGCCCGCTCGGGGCTGTCCGCCCAGAGGTAGATCTGGACCGGCAGGGCCGTGGCGGGGCTCAGGGCGCCGCTCGGGACCTCGACGATGAAGGCCACCATCCCGATCATGAGCAGCGGCGCCGACTCGCCCAGGGCCCTCGCCATGCCAATGATGGCGCCGGTGAGCATGCCGGGCAGCGCCAGGGGCAGGACGTGGTGGAACACCATCTGCATCTTGGAGGCCCCCACTCCCAGGGCGGCCTCCCGGACGGATGGCGGCACGGATTTTATCGCGGCCCGCGATGCAATGATGATGACCGGCAGGGTCATCAGCGTCAGCACCAGGCCACCCACGAGTGGCGCCGAGCGCGGCAGTCCGAAGAAATTGATGAATACGGCGAGACCAAGCAGGCCGAACACGATCGACGGGACGGCGGCAAGATTGTTGATGTTCACTTCGATGACGTCGACGAGCCAGCTGCGGGGAGCAAACTCCTCGAGATAGATCGCGGCGGCAACCCCGAGCGGGAACGCCAGGAACAGGGTGACCAGCAGCATGAAGAAGGAACCCTTGGTCGCGCCCCAGATCCCCGCCAGTTCCGGCTCGCGGGAATCCCCACCGGTGAAGAACGTGGTGTTGAACCGCTGCTCGAGTCTGCCGGCGGCCTCGAGCTTGCCGATCCAGGTGATCTGCTGGTCGCTGAGCCGCTGCGCTTGCGCCCCCTCCGGTCCGGTCGGCACGCTGCCCTTCACGAACAGGTCCACTTCGTCATCCGCCGGCAGCCAGAGATCCCGGGTCTGGCCCAGCAGGGCGGGATCGGCCAGAACCATCTTCTGCAGGACGTAAGCGCCTCCCGAGCTGACGAGGGCATTCAGGTCGCGCCGGGATGCGCGGTCCTCGGCTTCGGGAAACAACTGCCGCAGCGACGTCTTTACCAGTTGGGCGTAGTCCGCGGACGCCAGCACATCGGGGTGACGCGAACCCGCGGGATCAATGACCTCGGGATCGAACTGGATTTCCAGGCGGACAAAGGACTGGCGGAACGCACCGTAGCCGTTGCCGATGATCGTGGTGAACAGGATCACCAGGAAGCCCACGCCGAGCAGCACGGAAACCAGGCCGTATAAACGGAACAATTTCTCGGTGCGATAACGCCGCCGCAGGCTGGCGTCCACGCGCCGGCGGGTCTCGGCAGGAGTAAGCGGCTCAGCCATCAGTCGTACTGCTCCCGGTAACGTCGCACAACCTGCAGGGCAATGATGTTCAGGATCAGGGTGACGACGAACAGCACGAGGCCCAGCGCGAATGCAGCCAGCGTTTTCGGACTGTCGAATTCCTGGTCACCCACGAGCAAGGTGACGATCTGCACGGTGACCGTCGTGACGGATTCGAGCGGATTCGCCGTCAGGTTGGCGGACAGGCCTGCCGCCATGACCACGATCATGGTTTCCCCGATCGCGCGGGATGCGGCCAGCAGGACGCCGCCGACGATCCCGGGCAGCGCGGCAGGCAGGATCACCCGCTTGATCGTCTCCGACTTGGTGGCGCCAAGGCCATAGGACCCCTCGCGCATGGCACGCGGCACGGCATTGATCACGTCGTCGGACAGCGACGAGACGAACGGAATGATCATGACGCCCATGACCAGGCCCGCCCCCAGGGCGCTCTCCGATGCCACATCGAGCCCAAGAGCGGCCCCGACCTCACGGATGACCGGAGCCACTGTCAGCGCGGCGAAGTAGCCGTAGACGACGGTCGGGATACCGGCCAGGACTTCCAGCACAGGCTTGACCACCCGGCGCAGCGCCGGCCTGGCGTACTCGGACAGGTAGATGGCGATCATGAGCCCGATGGGCACGGCGACGAACAGGGCGATCCCGGATATCAGCAGGGTCCCGGCGAAGAGCGGCACCGCTCCGAACGCGCCGGAGGAGCCCACCTGATCGGCCCTGATCGCCGTCTGCGGGCTCCAGGTGAGGCCGAAGAGGAAATCCGAGAAAGGCACCTGCTGGAAGAACCTGATGGCCTCGAACGTCACCGACAGCAATATGCCCAGGGTCGTCAGGATCGCGACCATGGACGCCGCAATCAGCGCCACCTTGATGGCCAGCTCCACGTGATTACGGGCGCGAAATTGAGGTCGAAGCCGGCTCCACGCGACGGCGAACCCGATGAACGACACCGCGATGATCAGCCCGGACAGGATCCTCTGGGACGCGATCCGCAGCTCGGTGTACAGCTCCGCCGCCACGGCGAACTCGGCCCGGCGGCTTTCGTCCACCATCTGCCCGGCTGCCAGGTTGCGGATATCGTTGAGGGTCAGGCTCAGCTGGGCTGCCGGCTGGTTGCGGAGAACGTCGGGCAGTGAGTCCACGACCCTGCTGGTGATTATCGTATCGCTGAACGCGGCCCAGGCCAGGAGCAGGACGAGCCCCGGGAGCAGACACCAGAGGGAGGCGTAATAGCCGTAGTACTTCGGAAGGGAATGGAGGCGCCGTGCTGGCCCCACGCCGCCGATCGCCACGGCACGACGCCGCCCCAGGAAGAAGGCGGCAAGGGTCATCGCCGTCAGGATCAGGAGCAAGGTGGTCAGGCGCATCGGCTGCAAGTCACCATCGTTCTCCAGGCAGAAAGGCGGCGGCCCGCATTGGCAGGCCGCCGCCCCGACTCAATCACTCCCGGCCGGCGCACAGCCGCACCGGTCACTTGACCGGCGGCATGGCCTCCATGGCAGCCACCCGCTTGACGACTGCCTGGAACTCGGCTGCCGGCAGTGGCACCAGGCCCCGGTCGGCCAGGTAGCCCTCGTCGCCCATTGCCTTCTTGCTCGTGAACTCGGCGACGAATTCCCTGATGCCCGGGATGGCACCGAGGTGGGCCTTCTTCACGTAAAAATACAGTGGCCGCGACACGGGGTACTTGCCGCTCGCGATGTTCTCGAACGTTGGCGCCTGGCCATCGACCACCGAGCCCATGACGGAGTCCATGTTCTGCTCCAGGAAACTGAAGCCGAAGATGCCGACCGCGTTCTTGTTGGCCTTGAGCTTCTGGACGATCAGGTTGTCGTTCTCACCGGCCTCCACGAAGCGGCCGTCCTCGCGGATCGTGTAGCAGATCTGCTTGAACTTGTTCTCGTCCTTGTCCTTGATGGCCTTGATCCAGGGGATGGTCTTGCATCCGCCCTCCATGGCCAGCTCGACGAAGGCGTCACGGGTGCCGGAGGTCGGCGGCGGGCCCAGCACCTCGATCGGCCGGGCCGCCAGTTTCGGATTGACGTCCTGCCAGGTCTTGTAGGGATTGGGAACCAGCGTCTCGCTCCCGTTGGGATTGGGGACCTGCTTGGCCAGGGCCAGGTAGATGTCCCGCAACGTCAGAGGGAGGCCGGTAGCTGCCTTGGACTCGGCCAGCACGATGCCGTCGTAGCCGATCTTGACCTCGACGATCTCCTTGACGCCATTGGCCGCGCACGCGGCCTGTTCCGTGGCCTTGATGGCCCGCGAACTGTTCGCGATGTCGGGGTGCTGGACGCCCACGCCGCCACAGAACAGCTTGATACCGCCGCCGGAACCGGTGGACTCGACCTTCGGGGTCTTGAACTGGCTGGTCTTGCCGAACTGCTCGGCCACCACCGTGGAGAAGGGGTAGACCGTGGAAGAGCCGACGATGCTGATGTAATCGCGCGCGGCCTGGGCAGGGCCGGGCCGGCCGTGGCGCTGGCCAGGATGGCCGCGGCCAACAGGCGGGTAAGCGGGGAAATGTGCTTCACGTGGACCTCCAGGAGGATATCGGACGGTAGGACTTCAACGTGTCGCAGCTTATGTCCGGAATGTTAAGGAATTATTTCAGCCCCGTGCGCCGCGTCAGCCAGACGCCGGCCGGTCACCCTTGGCGGCCTCCAGCTCCTGGAGCACCGTTTCCCGCTCGGTATGCCGGATATCCCGGCCATGGACGAGGTAAACCACGTACTCCGCGATGTTCTTGGCATGGTCGCCAATGCGCTCCAGCGCGCGGGCTACCCAGCTCACGTCCATGAAACGGCGGATGGTCCGGGCATCCTCCATCATGAGGGAAATGCACTGGCGCGTGATCTGGTCGTACTCCTCGTCGACCAGCTTGTCCTCCTCGATGACCGCGAGGGCGTCGTCCACGTCCATCCGGGAAAACGCATCCAGGGCATCGTGCAGCATCTCCTGGACGTGCTCGCCCAGCGCCTTCAGCTCCGTGTAGGAGGCATAGGGCTCCCGGTCGGTGGCCAGGTGCGAGGCCAGGTAGCCGATCTTCGCGGCCTCGTCGCCCACTCGTCTCGAGGTCCGTGATCGTCTTGATCACCATCACGATGAGGCGCAGGTCGGCAGCGGCCGGCATGCGCGTGGCGAGCAGCTTCCGGCACTCCTCGTCGATCGTCACCTCGAGCTTGTTGATCTTGTGGTCTTCATTGGAGACCCGGAGTCCCATGTCGCTGTCGCCGGCCGTGATGGCCTCGACGGCGGTGTCCAGGTGTTGCTCGACGAGGCCGCCCATGCGCAGCACTTCGCTGCGCAGGTGCTCGAGCTCTGCATTGAAGCGCCGTGAAATGTGGTGACTGAAGCTCTCAGATTCCATGGTGTCGCTCCTTGACCTGCGGGCGCGAGGTCGGGCTCGGAAGGGTCGAAGAATATCAGGATAAGGCGAGGCGATCCCGGGGGAAATGGCAGACGAAGGTGCTTCCCTGCCCCAGCCGGCTCTGTATTTCGAGTTCCGCGTCGTGCCGGCGAAGCGCGTACTTGACGATGGCCAGGCCAAGGCCGGTCCCGCCACGCTGGCGCGCCCGTCCGCCATCTGCGCGGTAGAAACGCTCGGTGACCCGCGGGATGTCCTCCTCGGCGATGCCGATACCGGTGTCCTGCACGGCGAGATGGCCACCGTCGGCATCCACCGTCCAGCGGATGGTGATCTCGCCCTCCGGCGGCGTGTAGCGCACGGCGTTGGCGACCAGGTTAGACACGACCGACTGCAGCTCGGTTTCCTCCCCGAGCAGGTTCGCGGGACTCTGCAGCTCGATCTCGATGCTGTCCGGATGCTCCGGCAGGGCGAGCGCTTCCTTCCTGGCAGCAGCAATCATCGCCGCCACGTCAACGACATGATCCTTCGGCACGGACTGCCCGGACTCCAGCTTGGACAACTGCAGCAGATCCTCGACCAGGCGGCGCATGCGTATCGACTGGTCCTGCATGACGCTGATCGGCTGCTTCCAGCCGTCGGGGATCCGGTCATCTTCTGCCAGCGCATCCAGATAGCCCATGATCACTGTCAGCGGCGAGCGAAGCTCGTGGGAGGCATTGGCGACAAAATCGCGGCGGACCTTCTCGATCTTCACTCGCTGACTGACGTCGCGGATCAGCAGGAGCATCTGTTCCGGACCGTAGGGAATCAGCCGGCACGACAGCCAGGTGTCGCCACCTGCTGGTGACGGAATGTCCACGGCCTGGCGCTCCCCCGGATTGTTCAGGTAGTCCACGAAGTCCGGGTAGCGCATGAGATTCTCGATGCGCTGGCCGCGGTCCCTGCGATTCTTCAGGCCGAGCAGGACCCTGGCCGCCTGGTTGTAATTGATGATCTCGTGGCGGGAGTTCAGGATCACGCCACCATCGGGAAAGGCCTCGGTGGACGCGCGGAGTTCCTTGACGAGCTTCCGGAAGCGCTTGCCCCGCCGCTTCACCTTGCCCTTTATGAACTGGATCTTGGCGAATACCGGCGGCCAGACGCCATCGCCGTCGGGTATCTCGGTAATCTCACCGGTGGCCAGCCAGCGCTCGAGACGGTAAAGATTGTAGAGCTGCCAGGCGAGCAGGCCGAGGCCAACCACCAGCACGCCGAGAGTCGTCCTGTCGTAGAGATAGCCCACGAGGCCGCCGGCGACGAGAGCGCCGCCGTACCACGAGAGGGTCCAGGTCCAGACCTTTGGCATTGCTCAGCGCGTGGAAAAGCGGTAGCCGGCGCCCCTGACCGTCTGTATGTACTGGTCCACGTGGAATTCCTCGAGAACCTTGCGCAGCCGGCGGACATGCACGTCCACCGTGCGCTCCTCCACATAGACATTCTGGCCCCAGACGGAGTCGAGAAGCTGGGTGCGGCTGTAGACGCGATCCGCGTTCTCCATCAGGAACTTCAGCAACCGGTACTCGGTGGGGCCGAGCCCGATCTCGCGCTCGCCGACGAAGACCCGGTGGCTCACGGGGTCGAGGCGCAGATCACCGGCCACGAGCGGCTCGTCGGATGGCGGCGCCGCGCGGCGCAGGACGGCATTGATGCGGGAAAGGAGTTCCCGCGGGGAGAACGGCTTGGTGATGTAGTCATCCGCACCGCCGTCCAGCCCGAGAATCTTGTCGCGCTCCTCCGCCCTTGCGGTGAGCAGGATGATGGGCATCTCGCGGTTCGCCTCTTCCCGGCGGAGAGTGCGGGTCAACTCGAGGCCGCTGGAGTCGGGAAGCATCCAGTCCACCAGCAGCAGGTCCGGGCGCGAGTCGGCGATGCGCAGGCGGGCCGACGAGCAATCCTCCGCCTCCTCCACCTCGAATCCCGCCCGGCTCAGGTTGAAGGCGATCATCTGCCGGATCGGCGCTTCGTCCTCGACCACCAGAATCCTGCGTGCGCTCATGATGTTCCGTCACAATGGTGTTGCGGAGTATTGCAACAGGCTTTTATTACAAAGCCGTTACGGCCTCAACCGCGGTGGGCAGGATTGTGACACCGGGAGGGCCCGGCCGGGGCCGAATTACCCGAAACGGTAACCGAAGCCCCGGACCGTCTGGAGCAGGTTCTCGCAGGAGTGGGGCTCCAGAGCCGCCCGGAGCCGGCGGACATGGACGTCGACCGTGCGTTCCCCGATGCCGTTCCGGCGTCGCCAGACGTGCTCCAGGAGGTGCCGCCGGGCCAGGACCCGCCCGGGGTTCTCCATGAAGTAGGCCATCAGCCGGAACTCGACGGGCGCCAGGTCGAGCTCGCGGACACCCACGGTGACCTTGTGGCTCAGCTTGTCGAGCCGGATGGGCCCGACCTCGAGGACACTCTCCCGGGATTGCGCCGCCGGGCGCCGGAGCGCGGCATTGACCCGCGCCAGGAGTTCCTCCTCGCGGACGGGCTTCGTCAGGTAGTCATCCACGCCGTTGTCGAGTGCATTCGCGACGGCCAGTGCGTCGTTGCGTCCACTGAGCATGACCACCCGGGTCAGGTGGCCATTGGCATGCCTTCTCACGTAGTGGGCCAGTTCCAGCCCGGACATGTCCCGCAACATCCATTCCGTCACGACCATGTCAAAGGACCGCTGCTCGACCCGGTCAACGGCGGTCATCGCATCACTCGCGCAGACGACGTCGTGACCGACGGCCTTCAGGCGATCGCGGACCCAATCACGGTCATCGGTATTGCCGTCGACGAGCAGAATTCGGGTCACGATCAGGAATCACGGGCCTTGCACGGGAACGTGGATCGTCCGGGGCCTGCGTTGCAGCCCCATTACCGGAATATTGCCGTTCCATGACGGGCGCGGTCGTCGCCTCGCCCGGCGAGCTCGTCTCCGGACCAAAGAGCTCGCCGCCGACCTCCAGGGACCGATGCCGCAGCTGGACGAGGGAGGTTGCGATGAGCTGCCGCAGGCGCTGCACGTGGGTATCGATGCGCAGCGCGTCGGGCTGCTGCCGGAGCAGGTTCTCCAGGAGTTCCAGGTCCTGGGCGTGACCGAGGAGCGAGGCGAGTTCGCGCAGCCGCGGGCCGATGGTGAGGGCGCGCGCAGGCGCCAGGCTGGCCAGCAACTGGGTCTGGTTGGCGGCGTACTTCACCTGCCGTCGCCAGGCGTGGAATGCCGGCGCCGCGGACGCCTCACTCAGTGAGGCAAATCCGGCAACACACCGTTCCCACTTGAGTCCTGCCCCGAGCCGCAGGTCCCGGCGGCGCAGATCTGTCAGGGGCAGCCGTTCCAGCCGCCGTTCAGCGTCGCCCAGCAGTTGGCACGCCACTTCTATCTGGTCACGAAGGCTCGCCCGGTGCTCCTCCAGTTCCCGGATTGCCCGGGCGGCCATGGACTCCCGCAGCATGGCCACGGACTCTGCCAGGTGGGGCTCCGTGACGCCGATCTCGAGATAGTCGAGAGCCTCGACGAGGGCTTCGGCATCGCGCGCGTAGGCCACGCGCTTCTGGATATCCCGATAGAAGGCGTTCTCGACCGACGCCGCGTAGGGCATGGCCGGCTTGAGCAGCTGGGCCACCGCGCGGGCACGCTTGCAGCCCTGCCGGGCACGATGAATGGCCTCGGCCGGGTCCAGCGTCCACTGGGAAAGCAACGCCAGGATGCGGGTGTTCTGCTCGCGCAGCACGCGCTGAACAGCCTTGCCCGCGGGTTCGTCTGTGCCGATGAGATAAGCCACGATCGTCGCCCGGCCGGATAATTGGCTATGCTTTTGCCGGCTTTCGGCGGCAGTCTAGCATCGGGAGTTCTAACGTCCCGGCCCGCGGCTTTCAATCCATTTTTCCGGAAGATAATCAACGATATGGCGAAACAAGGTAAACGCGGCCTGCGACGACTGGTGGATGCCGCGGGCTACTCGGCGGCGGGCCTCGCCGTGGCCTGGCGCGGCGAGGAAGCCTTCCGCCAGGAAGTCCTGCTGGCCGTGGTGCTCGTGCCAGTGGCCCTGTGGCTCGGGCAGTCGCCCCTGGAGCGGCTGCTGCTCGTTGCCTCCTGGCTGGTGGTGATGATCGTCGAGATCCTCAACACCGCCGTGGAGGCCACCGTGGACCGGATCAGCGATGAGCGGCACCGGCTGTCAGGCGAGGCCAAGGATCTGGGCTCTGCGGCCGTGTTCCTGAGCCTGCTGCTCGCCGCGCTGGTGTGGGGCACGGTGGCCTGGCAGCGCTTCGCCGCCTGACGGACCTCAGAGCTGCGAAGAGCGCGAGGCTTCCGGCCGCCAGCAACCAGCCGAGCAGCCCGCCGGCCAGCACGTCCGTCGGGTAGTGGAGCCCGAGTACGACACGCGAGACCGCCACGCTGGCCGCAAAGGGCACCACCAGCCATGTCAGCTGCGGGATAGTAGTGGGCCAGCATCACAGTGAAGCTCACGGCATGCAGTGTGTGGCCCGACGGGAAACTGTATCGGTCGAGCGGGTTAACCAGCGCACGGACCCCGCGGTGCGAGTGAAACGGCCGCTCGCGCACCAGGCGGTGCTTCAGCAGCTTGTAGATTGCGACACCAGCGAGTCCCGTCAGGGCCATCTGCAGGCAGGGGAGTATTGCGCCGGGACCAGTGACCAGCGGCAATACGGCCAGCAGCGCGTACCAGGCAACGCCGTCGCCCAGACGACTGACGATCGCGAAGTAGTTCCGGACCAGGGGAAACCGTGCCACCGAGTGCACCGGCAGGCACAGGCGCACTTCCAGACTGTCGAGCCGCGCGAACGCGGCGGGGAGAGTGAAGTCCAGCATCCGTGCAACCCTCCGTCGGTAGTACCGACGGGCGCATCATCCGGGACGCTGCTGACAGATTCCTGACAGTCTCTTGAAGCTTTAATGACAGCCTGCAGGTTATTGATTTTAAAGCGAGTAGGAGCGCCTTCAGGCGCGACCGTCGGTGTCGCGCCTAAAGGCGCTCCTACCGGCCCGCCGCGTCGGCCGCCGGCACCTGCAGGCTGTCGACCTTCTGCCGGTACTCTTCCACGGCATTCTCGACCTCGATGCGCTTCAGGCCGGTGAAGGGCTCGGCCTGGGCAAGGGCGCCGAAGCAACCCTTCTTCTCGTAGCGGTCCAGCGCCTCGTTGGCGATGCCGGCCAGCTGCACGTTCTTCTGGGCACAGACCTTGAGCCCCTGACCATCCGCAGCCGCCTGCCGGGCCAGATCGTTGCGCTCCGTCTCGACTTTGCGGAGTTGCTCGGCAAGCTCCTTGTACTTGGCCACTACCTCGTTCAGTCGCGACTCGGTCGCTTCCAGCCGGGAACCAACAGACTGCTGGCCCGCCTCGGCGCGGCTGACCTTGCTCTCTGCCGTTCCGGCCCGGCGCGTGAGCGACTCCTTGTCGGTGGCAAGCGCCTTGGCCTCCTTCTCGAGCTTCGCTAGCTGCTCCTTAAGCCGAGCATTCTCTGACTGCAGGGCCGTGCGTTCGCCGGCCAGCTGCTGAACCTGCTGCTGCAGGCGGGCGCTGGCATCGCTGGCGGGACGACGGGCCTCCTGCGCGGATGCTGCCGAAGCCAGCATCATCAGAATGAGCGTTGCCACCCGTGAACTCATGATGATCCTCAGAACCTGCCGTTGAGATCGAGCTGGAACACGTCGATGCCCAGCGGGGGACCGTCGATCTCATCCGCGGACAGGTAACGCAGCCGGGCCCAGGTGTTGTCCGTCAGTCCCAGCTCGCCACCGATGATGTAGCCCTCTGCGTCGGTGCCGCCCCGATGGATGTCGGAATCGGTGAAGGCGTCGAGCAGGGAGTCTCTCTCTGCGTAGTGGTAGGCAACGAAGGCCCGCCAGGCCAGCGGCCGCGCAATCTCCGGATTGCCGAGGCGGAACTCCAGCCGGTAGGCGTCGGCCTCCTCGGCCACGAAGACGCCCGTGCGGTTCAGCACATCGCCCTCGTCATAGCCCACGTTGGTGACGTAGTTGCCGGCCATTTCCAGCACGAGATCGGGCTGCAGGGTCCAGGCCGCCACGGCGCTGATGTCCACCAGGTTGTAGTCCGCCGCGAGTGCGAACAGGTTCGTGTCGGGGTCCGTGTCATTGCGGATGTCGAAGAGGGTGTTGCCCTTCTGGAGGGAATCCGGCGCCGTGTAGTCCAGCAGGCCGTCGGTTGCGGCGTCGTTGCGCTGTCCCTCGATATTCAGATAGTCGTAGTACGCCGCCGCCAGGCTCAGCCGCAGCTCGGGCAGCACGTCGAACTCATAGCCCAGCTGACTCGCGAGCAGCCACTTGTCGTCCTGGGACAGCTCGATCTCCTGGACGGGATAGGCGCCCGCGGTGGCGAAGAAGCCCGCGGGCACTGGCGCGCTTCGCCGGTAACTTTGGGATTGTTCCAGGCGTACTGGAGCGTGAAGCCGTTGAAGCGGACGTCATTGTCCCAGACCAGCTCGGTGGACTGCATGGGGTTTGGCGTCCGCCCGGCCCAGAACTGGACCTGGTGGTTCCTCGCGTCAGGCGACGTCCCGAGGCGGAGGTAGGCCTCCTCGAGAAGGAGCGGGAACGTCCGGTTGAAGTCGCCGAGCGCCTGGTTGCGCGTCACGGGGTTGGTCTGGTTACCGGTGCCGAACCGCACTGACGCCAAGGCGTTGTCGTCCAGGTCGAACTGCGCACCGAAGTTCAACTTCAGCTGGTAGCGATTCTGGTCCTCGGTGGTGTTCAGGAACGCGTCAGAACCCGCCCGCCCAATGCCGCCAGCGTCGTTGATTGCCTGGAAGTCCAGGTACGTGAACGGCTGGTTGCCGTCGGCAAATGCCGTGTACTCGCCGCGAACCCGGATGTCGCCGGACCAGCGGGCATTCCGCACCCAGGACGGCAGGGCTGCCGGGACACCCCAGCCCTCCTCCACCGCGGCCTTCTTCACGTCGGCGACGACGGCGGCCTGCACGTCCTGTTTAACCTGCGCGGTGATTTCGTCCTGCACGACCCGGGGAACGTAGGTCACGCGCACGTCGCCGGGACCCGCCGCAGCCGAGGATGCCTGCGCGACAGCCTCGGCATTCGCCTTGCTCTGGGCATCGGCGACCAGCTTCTCGGCCGACTCCTTCGAGATCAGGCCCTGCTTCACCATCGCATCGAGCAGGTTCACGACGGTATTGCGTAGGACCGCCATTTCCGAACCGGCAGCCTCCTGGGCCACCGCATTGAGGCTGGCAACCGAGAGGACGATTGCCGAGCAGGTGATGAATGTGGTTCTCAGGGTCATGTCGAATCCGGTTTGCTGTTGGTTGAATGAGTCCGGGTCAGATGCGGCTGACGATCCGCAGCCGCACCGGCTGTGGAAGTCCGGCGGGCGGCATTTCCGACACCCGGTCCAGGGACTCCAGCGCGGCGACCAGGTCCCGGTCCAGCGCCGCGTCCCCCGTCGAGGTCACCACCTTGAATTTCTGGATGCGGCCGTCCGGCGCGAGCCAGAGCCGCACCACCACCGAATACCGGTCGCGGCGGATGTCGCGAATCTCCGCCAGCTTGTCGATCAGGTCGCTCTTCAGGATCTGGCCGTACCAGCTGTACTGGTCGCTGCTGCCGGCACCGAGCAGGTCCCGCCCGCCCTTGCGACCGAGCAACCCGAAGCCGTCCGCGCCCGCCACGCCCTCGGCATCCAGGCCCAGCTGGTCACCGGCCGGCGGCTGGTCCGCCTCGGCGACCTCGGGTTCCGGCTCCTCCGGCTCGGGGACGTCCACCTCCTCCGGCTCCGGCGGGGGGGGTGGCGGGGCCGGCGGCGGGGGTGGCGGCCGGATGATCTGCACCTGCTGGATGAGCTTCTTCGTTGGCTGGGCCGAGTCGTCCATGCCGCTGACGACCAGCCAGCCCAGGCCACCCACGAGGGCGATGACGGCGAGCGAGATTGCGACGATGGGCAGGTACGAGCGCCAGGCGCTACCTGCCTTGCCGCCCTTCAGCCTCGCCTGATCCTTCTGCCCGGGACCAGCCATGACTGCCTACTTGACGACCCGCTGGGTCACCAGACCCAGCTGGGTGATCTCGAGGCGCCCAAGCAGGTCGAGAACGTCCACCACCCGCTGGTACGGGATCGTGGAATCGGCCTTGACGATCACCGGCAGGTCGGGATCGGCGGCCCGGTACTGGCGCAGCAGGCTCTCCAGTTCAGTGAGACTCACCGGGTAGGTATCGAGGTAAATGGTGCCGTCGGCCGTGATGGAGACCGCCTTGGTCTTGGGCTCCGCAAGGCTTGGTGCGGCGCTGGCCTTCGGGAGGTCCACCTTGATGCCCTGCACGGTCGCCGTCGTCAGGATGATGAAGATCACGAGGAGCACGTAGGCGAGGTCAAGCATCGGGACGACGTTCACCTCGTCGTAGAGTTCGCCTTCTTCCTGGATCTCGGCCATCGTGCTTTGCTCAGCTGTAGCGCTCGGCGAGCTTGGTGACGAACTCGTCGATGAACACGCGGTTGTCCGCCACCACTTCCTTGATCTGGGAGGCGAGCCAGTTGTAGCCAAACAGTGCCGGAATCGCGACCGCCAGGCCGGCTACCGTGGCGGCCAGCGCGGCCGCGATGCCCGGCGCGATGGCGTTCACGTTCACGTCACCCGTGGCGGCAATGGCTGCGAAGGTGATCATCACGCCCACCACGGTGCCGAGCAGTCCGAGGAAGGGGCCGCCGGCGATCGCGAGCGTCAGCAGCACCATCTGGCTGTTGAGCCGCTGGGTCTCACGCACGTTGGTGGCGTCGATCGTGGCGCGGATGGCATCCAGGGCCTGGATGCTCAGGCTCTCCGCGCGGGCCGCGCCGGCGCTGTTGGCGAAGCGCAGCTGCACCTGCTGGATACCAGCGTGGTAGAGGTGATAGATCGTGGAACTCTGGTAGTGATCGTGGGAGCCCGACAGCGCCTGGAGGACGTTGTGCTCCCCGGCCGCCGGATCCTCATCAGCGTCGAGGCTCGCCAGGTTCGACGTCCCGACCCCTCGGAAGTCGGCCATGAACGCCAGATTGTCCTTCTTCACCCGGCGCAAGGTAAGGATCTTCGTGATCATGATGATCCAGCTCGCGATGAACATCAGCACCAGGATGGCGATGACGATCCAGCCGTCGAGGGTCACGTTCTTGAGGGTTATGAGAAAATAGGACGGCTCTGCGCCGGATTCCTTAGCGGTGTCCTCGCCGTAGCGGACCAGCTTGTCGTCCGGGCCCTGATTGGCAAACTGGGCCTTGATCCAGTCGGAGGAGCGCGCGGTGTTCGCAATCGTCAACTCATCCAGCTGCCCGGTGAAAAAACTGCCACCGGCCGCGCTGGCACCCACAGTCAGTGTGCCACCGGTCTCGGCGAACTGGGAATCGATGCCGGAAACCTCGCGCCCATCCAGGAACAGCGCGACACGATTCGTGCTGATCACCACGGTGACGAGGCCCCAGCTACCCGGTAGCAGCGAGGCCGCCCGCTCGGTCTCCACCGCCGCGATTCCATCATTCACGCGGACGTAGGGCGCGAGCCCGTCGATTCCCAGCCGGACATAGGGCCCTGCCGGATCGGCAAGCTCCACCAGCACCGCATCAGCCTGGGGAGAGTCGGGGACATTGACCCAGGCAGAGATGGTGAGCCCCCGGTCCGGCAACAGACGGACGGTGGACGACCCGGCGAGCTGGATGCTCTCGGCGCCAGCGAAGCGCACGCCCGCGCCGATGACCGAACCCGGATTGGCCACGGCGGTGGCGGCCGCGGGCAGGTTGGCGTAGCTGGTGGCGTCCTGGACCGGCAGGCCGGCGAAATGCCAGGCGAGGACCTGGTTGACGTCGAAGGTTGCCCCGGAATCCGAGGCGGCCGGGGCCTCCGGGTTGCCGTAGTACATGTAGATCGTGTCGCTGGTCCCGGGTGCGAGGACAGGTACCTTGACCCAGATGAAGGCCATGCCCCTCGTCGCATCCCAGGACTCGATGTGGAACGCGAGTGGCGTCTTGTCATCGGCGGCGATGAAGCGGATGTCGGCCCCGTCCGGCTGGGCGTCGGCGAAGTAGCCGAAGTTGCCGACGTGAAGGCGGATCAGGACGGCCGTCTCCGCGAGGCTGGCACCCGTGGCAGCGCCGGCGGCGGTGGCGTCGAGGGTCAGCGGCTTGCGGAACGCCCAGTTGTCGTCCCACCAGGCCCAGGCGGCCTGGGGCAGGAGCAGAGCAAGGACGAGGGCAGGGAGAATGCGGCGGATCAAGATGCTGCTCCGGGGATGGTCGCAAATGGGGTGGTTCATTCCAGCGGCACAGTAGGAACGTTGCGTGACAGGAACGTTACGATCCTGTGACGAAGTCCCGCCAGTCCGCGCCGGGGACTATTGGCCGCGCCGGCGGCGCTCGTCCTCGTCGTCTTCACCGTCGCCGAAGCCCTCGACGAAGACCTCGAGCCAGCCGAGGGCCTCGTCGGCCAGGGACGCGTCGGGATCACCCTCGGCGTCCGCCACGGCCGCCGACTCCGGCGGCACTCGCCACGCTCGAGCTCAGGCCCGATACGCCGGTCAGCCCGGCGGCGGCGCCCGAATCCGCGGGCACGCCGGCGGATATGCCGCCCACCTGGATGTTGTCGAGGCCGACGACCTGGGGCGCGGCGATGTTCAGGTTGCCGGCTGCGCCGATGCCGGCGTCGCCCGCGTTCACCACGCCGGTCGGCGCGACGAGGTCCACGTCACCGGGCTCGATGTCCTCGCTGGTCAGGATGCCGCGGATGCCGCTGCCGGCGATGGCGTCGGAGAACTCGACGGTGACCTGGCCGTTGGCGTCCACGCGGATCACCGGCGGCGGCGCCGAGATCGCCGACTTCGAGCCGCGGCCGGCGTCGATGTCGCCGTTGCTCGACCAGATCAGGATGTCGCCGCCCGCGAGGGTGAAGATCCGTGACTGGTTCACAAGCACGTCGCCGTCGGAGAAGATCTGCACCCGCCCTGTCGACCCTGGGCCACGATGCCGAGGTCGGAGGGCTGCTTGGTAACGGGCAGGTTGGCGGGCGGCTGGGCCAGGCCGACGTTCAGCAGCCCGCCGGGCGCCAGCAGGCCGATGTCGCCGCCGTCCAGCGTGTAGAGGCGGCTGAACAGCAGGCTGAGGTCGCCGGCAAAGGTCTCCTCCTCCGGGAACAGCGTCGCCGACGGCGGCCTGGCCCCGGTCGAAGCCGAAATCGCCCCGGGGCAGGTTGGCGAACCGGCCGGAATCCCGCAGTTCCCGGAAGAAGAACTCCTGGATCAGCGGCCGCTGCTCGTCCGTGTCCGAGCAGCTGGTAGTCCGCCACGGCGGTCGTCGGCGTGAGGTCGGTGCGGCCGGTGACCGTATTGGTGTAGGCCACCAGCGAATCCACCAGGTCAACGAAGCTCGTGAAGGTGATCTGCTGGTCGGGATCGAGCGTGTCCAGGTAGACCTGCTGGTCATCCTGGTCGAGGTCCGCGTAGGCCGCCCCAGACGTTGTCGGTCGTCAGGTCCGTGCGCCCGGTGACCCCCGCCACGTATTCGATCAGGCTCATCCCGCCCTCGGGTCCAGCCAGGTAGCGATCGAACTCATCGCTGTACTGCTCGTCCCAGTACTTCGCGTTGAAGCCGGCGTAGTCAGGCGTCGCCGCCAAGTACCGGTCCAGAGGTCGAGCGCGGCGCCGCCGTCGGGCAGCTGTGCGTTCGCCGTGTTGCCGATCGTGGTGATGCCGCGGGAGAAACCGAGGCTCACGTTGCGTCCGGCGAGCACCTGCAGCCGCCCGGGACCACTCAGCTCGATGCGGTTGCCCGACGAGTTCGCGGGGATTGTCGCGGGCGTTGAGATCGACGTCCCGGCCCGCCTGGATCAGGCTGATCTGGCCCGCGCTGGTATTCTGGCCGGTCAGCGACAGGTCCCGGATATCACCGCCAGCGATGGCCCGGAAATGCTTGGCGAACTGCCAGGCACCGCCGAGGATGTCGCCGGCCGCGGCTATCAGCAGGGCCGGCGACCCGTCCCCGGCATGGATGACATCCTTCGATGGCAGGACCACGTTGTCGACGAGGTCCGCCGCGCCGCCGCCGGCCGGAACGTCCGCCGTCGGGAGTTGGGCGGGGTCCACGTCCGACATGACGAAGGGCACGCTGCGGTCCGCAGCGATGACCGACCCGCGGGCGATGATCTCGGCCTGTCCGCTGGGTGACGGGAGCAGGCTGAGCGCCCGCGGCAGCTCGAAGTCGCCACTCGGTGCCCACGCCCGCAGGATCGGGGCGGCGATCCCGTATGCCGTGATCAGGGATGCATCGGAACCACTTTCCGCGTCAGCGGCGATGTTCACTGCGAAGGCATCGAAGTCGTTGAGGATTCGCAGGCGTCCGCCCACCGACGTCAGGTTCAGGGCGTCATCCGGCAGGTAGGTGTAGAAGTAGACGGAGGAGGGACTGCCCCGCGCCGGAATCACGGTGGGATTGATGATGAGCCCGATGTCCAGGTCCTGGCGCGCGTTCACCGCCATGGTGCCGGCACCGCTCGCGATGGTGACCCCGAGTTCCTGGGAAAGGTCCGCTGTAGTGCCCAGGCCGACGGTCCGCCCGGCCGACAGCGTGCCATTGCCCTCCCAGACCGAGTACGTGCCCGCCCAGCACGTCCCGTCCGGCCACGACATCCAGGCTGCCGCCGCCCCAGGTGTCGAAGGTGCCCGGAGCTTCCGGCAGTCACCGCTCGTGGTGGCAACGGTCGCGGACAGGTTCGAGCACGTCCCGTCCGGCCGTCACGTCCACGGCTCCGCCCGCCAGCGCCGCCACGCCCTGCCGGAAGCTTGTCGTAGTCGATCGCCCACTGCGCACGGCCGCTGGCAGTCCGAGGTCGCGCACGGTCCAGCCATTCAGGACCTGGGTCGGCAGCACGGCGCTGACATCCCGTCCGGCCGCGAGGCTGATGTCGCCGCCGTCCCGGGACCAGTTCGCCCGGAACGTGCCGACGTTGATGGCCTGGCGCGCGGCAACGCCCGCGGTGTAGATCGCGGTCGTCGGACCGCCGAGGAACAGGTCCCTGGCCGCCGCGAGCCGGATGTCGCCGGTGCCCGTGCGGATGAACAGCCCGTCGGCGATATCGAGGGAGCCGGTCTGCCGGCGCGTCGAGCAGGCGGCCGCGCACGCCGCCGGTCAGGACGCTGGCCACGTCGGCGCCCGCCGCCAGTTCGAAGGACCAGGAGTCGCCGGCGAGCTGCCCGAGGACGATCCCGGTCTGGCTGAAGCCGTCGGACAGGTTCCCCTGGAGGCTCAGGTTGCCCGGTGCGCGCAGGGTCAGGTAGCCGGGCTGGTCTTCCCAGCGCCAGGCCGCCAGGTCCCAGTCCTCGGCCAGGGTCAGGTCGTTGTCGGCCACGACCTCGAGCGCGGGGCGGATCAGCGTGTCCGGTCCGAGTCCGAGCCGGCTCCGGATGTTGGCCGGCGCCACCGCCATGAACGCATCGAGCAGCGAGCGCAGGGACTCCGTGACGACGCCGTCCAGGATCTCGACCGGATCCAGAGCGCAGCACCGGCGCCAGTATCGTCCGGACCGCGCCCTCGACCGACGCGCCCAACTCCGCGATGCGGAGATCGTCGGCCGTCGCACCCGCCCTGACGAGCAGTTCGCCGCCGGCCTCACCGTTGTAGCCATCCAGCCGGATCCGGCTGCCGGACTGGAGGCTGACGTTGCCGTCGCTGCTGCTGACGGTCACCTGGCCGGCGCCCTGCCCCGCCGCCGTGGCGCGAGCATCGATCTCCGCGCCGCTCGCCACGGTCAGATCGCCACGGGCAGCCAGCAGAACCGTGCCGCCGCCTGCCGCCTGCGCATCGATCCGGCCGGCAACCGTGAGGTTGCCGCCGCTCGCCGCCAGGGTGACCTTTTCAGCCTGGACCGTCTCGCCCGCGTCGACCGCCAGGTCGCCGGCAAGCGTCTCGATGGAGCGCCACGAGTTGAAGCCGCCGGCATTCAGCTCCCGGTTGAGCGCCGTCCAGCCGGCGAGCGAACCGGCGGTCAGCGCGAAGCTGCCGCTGCTCGCCGCGGCCGGCCCGGTCCCGACCAGGTCGCCCGCCAGGCTGACGACGCCACCGCCGAGAACGCCGAGGGAGCCGGCACCGGCCGAGCCATTGCCGGACGAAACGTCCACCCGGGAACCGGCGAGGAAGTTCACGCCGCCATTGCGGCCCACCACTTCCACGGCGCCCCCGGCGACATCGACCACCGCTCCGGCCAGGTTCAGCCGCCGGCCGGCGACATCGATCGAGCCGTTCACGCCCAGCTGCACGCTGTCATCCGCTGCCAGCCGCACGCGGCCCGCCGGGAAGACGAGCCGGGTGTCGGCGTCGATGCTCCCGGCGCTGACGTCCAGCGCGGCCCCGACGGGGGCGGCGACGACTACCGGGGCGGTTGCCGCCGGCGTCGACAGCCGCACCGCGCGGCCGGCCGCCACGATCTGCAGCTCTGACCCTGCAGCGCCACTGAGGGACGGCGTCGACAGGGCGAGATCGGCGCCCGACCGGAGCCGGGACTCGCCGCTCGTGGTAATGCCACCGGCAGCGTTCACGCCGGCCGCGGCGAAGCCGTCCAGGGCCACGTCCCCGCCGCCGAAGACGAAGCTCCCGGCGTTGAAGGTGAGGGTCCCGGCCCCGGTTGCCGGCTCGCCCGCGAGAACGGAACCGGAATTCTGCAGCGTCAGCGCGGCCGCGGAGAATGTGGCGCTCTCGCCCGCGGTCCGGATGACGGGCGTGTCCAGCGTGAGCTCATCCGGCTGGACGGCGCGCCACCACCGAGGCTGACTGTGCCGGCCACCCGCAGTTCGTCCCTCGCCCGCAGTTCCACCCGCGACGCAGCGCCCAGCGCCGCCAGCGCCGTGTCGTTCAGGGCCAGGCCGTCGGCGACGCCAGCCTGGTCCGCGCCGAGGACGATGAGCCGGGAGCCGAGGGCGAGCGCCGCGCCGGAGCCCAGCTCGTAGCCGCCGAATGATCGCGCCGTGCCGCCGGCATCCACCGTCACGGACCCGTTGGCGCCCAGCACCGCGCCGGCGCCGATGGACACGTCACCGGCAGCAGTTGCGCCCGCCGCGCGCCCGAGTTCCACGGGGCCGTTGCGCGAAACCCGGACCAGGGCGCTGCCGCCAGTGCCGGTGACGAGCAGCGGGCCGCCCACGTCGTTCGCGGCCTCGCCGGTACTCCGCAGGCTGGCGTTGTCGCCAATGGTCACCCGGTCCCGGGCGACGAGCAGGTACTCGCTGCCCGCCAGGTCCAGGCCGCTGGCAACCTCCACCGTGCCGGCCACCGGCGCGATCTCCGTGCGGTCCGCCAGCACGGTGCGCGTGCCACCGAGGAGGACGCTGTCGGCGGCGATGCGGTTCAGCACGCTGGCGGCGACTTCCACGACGTCCTCCGCCATGCCGCTCACGGTCCCGACGATCCGCAGGCTTGCCGCGCTGAGGTCCAGGCGCCCGCCACGACCGTCGTCCTCCGGCTTCGCCGGGTCGCCCTGGTCGGCATCAAGCCGCAGCGTGCCGCCCAGGTCCAGCGTGTCGCCGACCAGCAGCTGCAGGGTGCCGGCGTCCCGCGCGACCGGCGGCGCCGGCTGGTCCAGCGCGGCTGCCCTGTCGCTGAAGAAGGTGTTGCCGTAGCTGTCCCGGTACTCGGCGAGCTGCCGGGCGTAGCTGCCGGGCCGGATGGCGAAACCGGTGGTCCGGCTGTCGGCGATGGCGGTCCCGGCGATGGTGCGCACGCCCGCCACGACCGGCGTGCCGTCCGGCAGGCCGGCCACCTGGTTCGGGCCCAGGTCCTGGACGTCGGGCACAACTTCGACGAGGACGGCGCCGGGCAACAGCGCATAGCGCGCCGGCAGCAGGGCGTACTCGCCGGCTGCCAGCAGACCCGGGACTCCGGCCAGGCGCACGCTGTCACCGGGCTGCAGGCCGGAGCCCTGGTATTCCTGGGTGTCCCAGGCGGCGAACGTACTGCCGCCGGGAATCACGGCGTAGAGATTCGGGTTGACGCCCGGGGCGAGTGCGTCCACGGAACCGCCGGGACCGGGCAGGAACTCGTAGGCGTAGAGGTCGCCGCCGCCGGACAGGTCCACGACCGCACCATCCGCCACGCTGATCGCCTCACCTTCGAGGCGCACGCGCTTCTCGGGTGGCGCCGGGATGTCGGGCGTGATGCCGGGCACGGACTCGTAGGTCCAGCTGGTGCCGCCGGTGACCCGCCCGAAGGGCAGCAGCTGGCCGTCCGCCGACACGGACGTGAGGCTGCCGGCCGCGAGGGTGAGGCTGTCCCGGGCGATGAACTCGACCTGGCCGAGCGGCGCGCGGATGGCGCCGGCCTGGACGATCTCGTCGGCGGCGAGGCGCAGCTTGCCGGCCGCGGAGAGGACCGCACCCGGCGTCGCGCCGTTGCCGGTGATCGCGAGGACGCCCGGCGTCGCACCGGCGCCGGTCACGTCGACGCGGAAATCGCTGAAGGTGGTCGGGTAGACCTGGGCCGCCGCGAGTTCCAGCCGGCCGGCGGCGCTCAGGGAGCCCGGCAGGCTGGTGCCCGCGGACACCGGCAGGCCCGTCGCGCGGATGTCGGTCCGCGCGGCGAGCACGGTGTCACCGAAGCCCTGCAGGGACGAGCGGCCGAAGACCTCGATCAGCCCCGCGTCGGCCCGCAGGCGGGCGGGGCCCGCCGCGGCGGCAGCCGGCGCGGCCGACGCCGGCAGGCGCGGGCCCAGGGCCAGATGGTTGGCCGCGAGGCTGACGCTGCCGATGTCGCCGGCGCGCAGGTTCGGCGTCTCCAGGGCCAGCCGGTTCCGCACGCCCAGGACCGTGTCGGTCGCGAAGAGGATTTCGTCGTCCGCCTGGAGCGTCAGGCTGTCGAAGCCGCCTCCCGCGACCCGGCCGGGGTCGAACTCGGCGACGCCGTTCCCGTCCGCGCCGGTGGGCGCACCCGTCACCACGATCTGCCGCGGCCCCGTCGGGAAGGTCGGCAGCAGTTCAGCGCCGGCGTTGAAGCCCCGGAGCCGGCTGACGCCCAGGGCGAGTCGTCCGCCCTCCTCGTTCACCCCGCCGCTGGCCCCGCGCAGGGCGCCGTCGAGGCGCAGGCCTTCGGGCGCCACCAGGTCTATCGAGCCCCCGCGGCTGGCGACCAGCGTCGGCTGGAGCACCGCTTCGCCGCCCACCGTCTCGCCGGTGGGCAGGTCGAGCTCGGTGATGGTGCCGGAGACGTCCAGTGCCGAGCCCGCGGCGAGTTCGACCCGTCCCCTCAGGGCGGACAGCGCGATGCTGCCGCCGTCCAGCACCCGCCCCTGGCGGGTGCCGAGAGCATTCGGTGTCAGGATGGCAGTGCCCCGCGTATCGAGCAGGGCGCTGCCACCCACGAAGATGCCCACGGCCGGATCGAAGCCCTGCTCCAGCGACCCGGGGGGATTGCCCAGGTTGGCAACGATCTGGCCCCCGGGCGCGATCACCGAACCGTCGAGCCGGATGCGGCTCGGGGCCGAGAACTCCACCTTGCCCGTCGGCTCAACCCGCACCGTGCTGCCGCCAGCGAGCAGCAGGTCGCCGGCCGTGGCCGGCGTCACCTGGCTGTGCGGCGTCACCGCGAACGCCACGCTGGCCGCGGGCCGCACGTCGGGCGTCGGCAGGAACACCGAGGAGAACCCGCGCAGGTCGGCGCCGCTCGGCTGCGACCGGAAACCGCGATCGAGCGAGAGCAGCGAGACCCGCGGTTCGACCACCGCGCCGGCCGCCACGGACAGCGGCTCGAAGGACTCGCTGCCCGCATCGGCGGACCGGCCACCGGACGCGACGAGTCGGAAACTGGCGAAACCGCCGTCCTGGAACAGCCCGGTCGCCACGGTGAACGGATTGTCGGCAGCAACCGGGTCGGCCCGCTGGGCCGTGGTGAATGCCGGACCACTGCCCGCGACGAGCACGCGATTCGCCCCAAGGGTCAGGCTGCCGCCGCTGCCGAGCGCAAAGGCGGAGAGTTGCAGTCCGCTGCCCGTGGCGAAGGCCGCCTGGGGTCCCAGCGCCTGCAGGCTGATGGCGCCACCGCGCCCGGCGGTCAGGCTGCCGTCGGTGCCCAGCGCGGCGCCGCCGTCGGCGCGGAGCCGAACGTCATTGCCCAGTGCGAGCTCACCGCCCAGGGCAGAGACCTGCAGGTCGATGCGGCCGGCGTCGATGAAGCGCGGGTCCTGGCGCGCGTCACCGGCGAGCGGCGGCAGGTCATTGACCCACCGGCCACTTACGTCGACTGCCACGCCGTCGGCCACGAACACACCGGGGCGGCGCGTACCCGAGGCAATGACGGCGGGATTGACGAGCACCGACCGGAAAGCAACGCTGCCACCAGCGGCCGAAACGTCGCCGGCTACGTCGACGACGGACCCCTGCAGGCGCAGGGAGCTGCCGGCCGCCAGATCCAGGTTCACGTCGGCGCCGACGCTGATGACTCCGTTGCTGTACAACTCGGTCCGGGTGAAGCCGCCGGCAGTGAGATAACGGGTGGGCAGCTCGAGCTGCAGCCAGGTATCGGGCAGAGGCTCGCCAGGCGTCACCGTGACCGGCACGATGTCGTTCGTGATGTTGATCGACGGCGCACGATAGTCCGGCAGGTCGAGACCCGAACCGTCCTGCAGGCCGACAATGAGCCGGCCGCCCAGGGGCCGCGTCTCCGGGGTGCGCTGGAAGACGGATGGGCGCACGTTGCCCAGGAGTTCGCCGTTCACGACGAGCCCGGGCGCGGCAAACTGCACGGTCCCCGCATCGCGGCCTTCCACGTAGCCGGGCTGGTACAGGCCGATTCCGGAGAGGGCGCGGGTCTCGACCACGCCCCACTTACCGTACACCACGTCCACCGTGGGGTTGCTCACGCCCTGGTAGACGCGGTCCGGGGCCGCCTGGCTGATGTCCACCGCCTTGCCGTCGGCCGTGACCACCCGGCTCGTCTGCAGCACGCCGCCCCGGTAGTTCACGGCGCCACCGGAGACGTCGATGGTCGCGCCCTCGGCGAGCACGACGTCGCCGCGGGACACCAGGCTGACCGTGCCGCCCGCCGCGGTTCGCTCCCGCACGTCCTGGGGGACGGCGGCCGTCGCCCCGGACACGTCGGCCACCGGGGTGCCGACCCGCGAGTCCACGAAGACCGTCTCGCCGCGGAGCGCACCGTCCCGCTGGACCGGCGAGTCCCGGAGCTCATTGGTGCGCAGCTCCACGGCGACCAGGTTGCGGGCCAGGTCCACCTCCGCCTCGGAACCGGCCACGTCAATCAGGCTGCCGGCGGCGAGGCGGATCCGGGATCCGGTGTCCTCCGCCAGCGGCGTGTCGCCGGACGGCCGCTCGCTGGGATTCGGCAGGGCCGTGATGGATACGGAGCCGCCGGGCACGCGGATCGTGCTGCCGGACTGCATGTCGACCTGGCGGCCGACGATCTCAACCGACGAGAGCGGCTGCGCCTGGTCGGCCACGGCCGTCTTGTCAGCCGTCGCGGCATCGATCCCGACGTCCGTGAGGCTGCCAGCGCCGAAGCTCACCGACCCGGCGCGGGTGGTGTTGAGAACCGGTGGCTGGGTGCCGGTGCCCTGGATCACGTCGACCGTGTCCCGGGCGAGCAGCCGGACCGACCCGTTGCTCTGCACGGAGGTCGTCGCCGACACCCGGCCGTCCTGGTTCACGGCCAGCCCGACCACGGAGACGTTGCCGAGCGTGCTGGCGATCTGGCCCGTCGCCTTGTTCCACGCGGTGCCGCCGGCGTCCACCTCGACGAGCAGGCCGCGAAGGTCCGGGCTCTCGCTGGCCTGCAGGTAGACCTTCTGCCCGGCAGCCAGGATCACCTGGCCCGACGGTGATTCGACCTGGCCTGCGTTCTCGACGTCCTGGCCCAGGAGCGCGATGCTGCCGCCGCCCGCCGCGGACGAGCTGATCTTCGCGCCCTCCTCGACCACCACCTTCACCGGGATCGGCTGGCCGTCAGGGCCCGTGACGACCTGGCCATCGGCGTCGACGACATAGACGCGGCCGTCGCCGGAGAACGCCGGCTTGTCCTGCCGCAGCAGT
Organism: uncultured Gammaproteobacteria bacterium; assembly: GCA_963790015.1. Classification (GTDB taxonomy): domain Bacteria; phylum Pseudomonadota; class Gammaproteobacteria; order Steroidobacterales; genus SHZI01. Next base: position 392,157 of record CAWBMW010000026.1, on the reverse strand, counting down.
GTCGGGTTCAGGATGCCGCCGGACTCCGCATCGGGGTCGATGGCGAGGCTCGAGGCGATCAACGCCCCCACGTTCACCTGGGAGCCCTTGCCGAAGAGGATGCCGTTCTGGTTGATGAGGTAGATCTGGCCGTTGGCGTTCACCGAGCCGAAGATCCGGCTGGGATCGCCCTGGAAGATCTTGTTCAGGGCCAGGGAGCCCTTGCCAGGCTGGTTGAAGTTGACCGTGTTGCCGGCGTCCACGTTGAACTCGGACCAGTTCAGCACCGCCCTGTCGGTGGTCTGGTTGATGTCCAGCTGCGTGCCGGCGGGATTGATGACTGACGTGGCCGCGCCCTGCGTGACCCACACGGCCGGACCGCCGGCGCAGCTGCCACCCGCGCACGGCACGGGCAGGCCGCCCGCCTGCACCTGCGCGCCCGCGAGCACGCAGTACAGCGCGACGCCGAGACTCAGGGACAACCGGGATTGCAGGTCAGAACCCATAGCGGAGCGAGAACAGCAGCCGTTCGTCGCCCTCCTCGGTGGTCTGGCCGTCCCTGAACGGGATCGCGAGATCGAGGCCCGCCGTGAGGGGATCAGCGGCCAGGCGCAGGCCGACGCCGGCACTCAGCAGGGTTACGGAATCAACCTGGTCCGGCAGCGGGTCGTTGAGCAGGAGGCGGGCGCTGTCGAGGAAGCCATAGCCGTAGAGATTCTCCAGCGGCTTCCAGAGCCGCGGGCCAAAGTTCGGGCTGCGCCACTCCGCCGAGGCCTGCACCCCGTAGTCGCCGAGGATCTCGCCCTCGTAGTAGCCCCGCACGCTGTCCCGGCCACCGGTCGCGAACTGCTCATTGGAGATCAGTGCCTGGGGCGTCCACTGGCCGCGCAGGTCGAGCGCCAGCGCGGTGCCCCACCAGGGCAGGGACTGGATGAGCTCGTAGCCGCCCTCCACATAGAAGTAGTTGGGGCGGGCCTTGTAACGTTTGTCGGCAAATTCGCCCGTTACCTGGCCATCGACAAACTTGTTATCGGCATTGCCAAGGCCGCGAATGCCGGCGTTGGCCGTCAGGTCATAGGTGTGGGTGCGGGTCTCGCGGGGCAGCGTGGCGTTCCAGCCCAGGGACCAGTTCAGGTAGGTGATCGGCGTGACGATGTCGTCTTCGCCTTCCTCGTTGAAGCCGATGGTTTCGTCGAAATCCTTGTAGTCCACGCCGAGCACCAGGCTGTGGAAGAGACCGTCGCCGCCCTCGAGGGGCAGGATCGCCCGGGCACCGTAGACCTCGCCCTTGCCGATGGAACTGATGTCGCCGCCGACGACGGCGATGTCGCTGTCGCTGGACAGCCCGTAGAACGCGAAGGCCTTGCCGCTCGCCTTGGGCCGCAGGACGTAGCTCGCCGCGATCACCTCGGTCTCGTCGCGGTCCTCCGGCGCCACCTGGTACTGCAGGCCGAAGGAGTGATCGCGCTGCCACAGGTTGTCGTAGCGGACGGCCGCTTCGATCCGGGTGTCGGTCGTGTTGGCGGAGTTGCGGTTGTTGATCTCCAGCGAGCCGTTCACCGGCAGCTGGTCGTCCACCTTCACCTCGATCTCGACGGTGCCCTGTTCGGCGCCGGGACGGAGCACCGGGGTCAGCAGTCGATCGGCTGATCGGACGTTGAGGGCCCGCAGCTGCGCCTGGAAGGTGTCCATGCGCGGGATCGTGCCGGGCGTGGCCTCGGGCAGCTGCGCGCGGATCCAGCCGTTGCTGAAGTACCGGGCACCGGTGATCTTCAGGCGGGACACCCTGCCCTCGGTGACGGCCAGACGGACGAGGCCGCCGTCGACGTCCTGCTCCGGGACATCGACGAAGACCGTGGGAAAGCCGGCATCCCGGTAGGCCTGTTCCAGCGCGGTCCGGGCAGCATTGACGTCGTCGATGGTCCGGCCGGGGCCGAGCTGCGGGTAGACGGCGCGCTCGATGGTCAGTGCGTCGAGGACGGTGTTGCCCTCCACCCGGAACTCCCACACGTCGAAGACGGGGCTTGGCCTCGCCGCCCGCCGCATCCTGGCCGCGGGCGACCGGCGATGCGAGGCAGGCGATGGCCATTGCCAGGCGCAGAAAGGACAACATCCGGCTCGTCATTGCTGGTCTGGGCCTGCTCTACCGGGTTTGGTGTTCTGGAGGGAATCCGCCGGACCATCGTCGCGGCGGAATGTTTCAGGCGCGTTGCAGGGACGTTAAGCCGGGGCCCCGAAAAAGAACCGGCGCCCGAAGGCGCCGGTCCGGGTCATTGCGGGGCGGAGTGCTAGGCAGAAGCGCGGGACTTCAGCCAGGCGCGGCGGGCCAGCGGCACGAGCGCCGTGCCCAGCAGCCAGACGGCGGCGGGTGCCGGCACGACGGTGGCGTTGGCCACGGAGATGCCATTCGCTCCCAGGTTGAACTTCAGGCCAAGGCTCTCGATGGGCGCGAAGCCCAGGTTCGCGGAGCTGAAGACCACCTTGAAGAGGTAGCCCGTGGCATCACCGGCAACGAGGTTGGAGAATGCGAAGTCGCCGGACTGCCAGTTGTCGTAGAGGCCATCCAGGTAGTTCGGCGAACCCGAACCGGCCAGGAACGGACCGTAGGCGTTGTTGACGGTCGTCGGGGTCGCGTCGCCCAGGTTCAGGTCGCCGACCAGGCCGTTGACCACCGAAGACCACAGGCCCTTGGCGCTATTGGCCAGCTGGACATCCTGGTCGAAGGTTTCGCTGGCTGCCGACGTCAGGTAAGTGCGGGGGCCGACTTCGCCGGCGATGATCCCGAACGTCACGGCGGAGGCGCCACCGGCAGCCGTGATGAAGCTGTTGATGGAAGCCGAGAGCGCGAAGTTATCGCCATCCGCGATGGCAGCCATCTGCTTGCCCAGGTCGAGGCTGATCGAGTCGCCGTTGCCGTTGACGAAGGTCGCCACGGCCTCGGAGCCACCCGGCCGTGCCGGGGGTGATGATGGAAGCCTGGGCGGCGTTCGTGCCGATCAGCGCCAGCGCGGAGGCGGCCGCCAGCTGCTTGAGGTGCTTGTTCATGGAGTCGGTTCCTTGTCTGTTTTCTTGGATCGGCCCGGAGGACCCTGCGAGCAGGCTACCGGACCAAACCAACACTTTTGTGACACTCATGTGAAGGAAACGTCATATTCCCTCCTGCCCCTACCCCGGAAAATAGCCGGCGCCCTTGCGGGCGCCGGCCGGGATAGTCCTCCTCGCGCCGGGGCGCGAGGCCGGCACGCCTTACGGGAAGACCGGCAGCGGGGCCTTGCAGTTGCTGCCGCCGACGCCCACGTTCTTCGTGGTCCAGCCGACCGGGGTGGCCGCGTTGAACGGATCGGTCGGGACCGAGAAGTTCGGCAGCGCGTTGATGCCGTTCAGTCCGGACGCCACGATCTTCGCCGGGTTGCGGACGTTGCTGAGGAACAGCGTCCGGAACTGGCTCCGCTGGGTGGTGGTCGCCCGGGCGGTCAGGTCGGCGTTGATGAAGTCGTTCAGTGCCGCCACGTTGTTGATGACATCGCTGTTGGAGTTCAGGGTGGACTCCGCGTACCAGCGATAAGCACCCAGGGCAGCCGTCTGCTGGCTGGCCGTGATGCCGTCGATCTGCAGGTTGACAGCGCCGGGCTTCGGGGCGTTCTCGAGGGAGTTGATGCCGATCGAGCGGCCCTGGTCGGCCACGGTGATCACGCAATTCTCCACGTTGCTCGAGGAACTGTTCTCCACCACGTCGTAGTTAACCGGCCAGCCGTTGGCGACGTTGTTGTCGTCGAAGGCCTCGTCCACGAAGGAGGCGATCTTCGTGTTGGCGCCGCAGTAGTTGGAGCCCAGCCAGAGGTGTGAGTGACCCGCCTGGGTGCCGGAGGTGTTGGTGCGACGGCAGATCTTCAGGCCTTCCGTGTCGTCACCCGCCAGCGGCGCGATGCCCATGGCCGACTTGATGTCGGCGACGGACTGGTAGTTACCGGCGAAGATGCCCGAGAGGACGACGGACGAGATGTTGCCACCGAGCTCGGCACCGAGCTGCTGGCCGGCCTGGATCGTCCAGGGCAGCTGGTAGACCGGCGCGGCGGTGACCTTGGCGGTCTTCAGTGCAGCCACTTCCAGGGCCGTGCACTGGGCCGGGCCGTTCTCCTTGGCCACTTCGCAGCCGAAGACCGGCTCTTCGTCGGACAGGCCGAAGTCCGGCACGTGACCGTCGCCAACGCCATCCGGCACGATGTAGTCGGCATCGGCCGTCAGGGTCGGGCAGAGCTGTTCCGTGGCCGGGTTGAGGTCATCGGCCGGGCAGGTGCTGCCGTCGATGAACTTGATGGCCTGGGGAATCGCGACGCCGCGAATGCCGAACAGGGTGCCGCCCTGGGAGCGCGAGTAAGAACGCCACCTTCAGGCCGCGGATCGCCGTCGGGACCGCGGTGGTGTTCTTCAGGGTGCAGACGTTGACGCGGTAGTTGATGGACGACGCGTTGTCGATATAGTCCGCCCGGTCGTTCACGGCCGGGTCGCACAGTTCGGTGGCGATCGCGGGCGGGATGGCGCGGGCGGCCGAGGCGCCGGAAATATAGAAGCTGGCGCTGACGGCGGGGATCGCGGCCTGGGCGGCGCCGGCGAAGAGGCCGGCAAGCGCCACGGCGAGCGGGCCGCTGACGTGCTTGATGGTGGGTTGCATGGGTAGTTCTCCGTTTTTGTGCAAAGAGGATTTCTGGATCAGTGTGGCCGGATACTCAGGCGACCACGGCGCGCCGGCGGATCACGCCGAGCAGGCCGATGGCGCTGCCGAACAGCCAGAGGGCCGCGGGCACCGGAACGACGGGCCCGATCTGCAGCTGGTTGCTCGTCAGGTTCAGCGTCGCGAAGAGGCCGTCCTTGAATGCCGTGAAGTTGCGGAGGCCGATCGTGGCGCTGGTGAACTGGACGGCGTAGAGGTAGAGCGGATCCGTGCCGGTCGCCAGGTTGGAAAACTGGAAGTCACCCGACTGCCAATTGTCGTGCAACCCGTCCAGGTAGTTCGGCGACCCGAGCCGGCAAGGAAGGGACCGTAGCTCAGGTTGGTGGCAGTCGATGTGGCATCACCCTGGTTCAGGTTCTGGATGAGGCCGTTCAGGGACGACGCCCAGAGGCTCTTGGCGCTCTCGGCCACCTGCACATCGTCAGCAAAGGTGGTGCTGGCCGATGACGTCAGGTAGCTGCGAGCGGTGCTGCTGCCGGCGATGATGCCGAAGGTGACGTTGGCGGCGCCGCCGGCAGCGCTGATGAAGTTGAGGACGGCGGCATCCAGCACGTAGTTGTCACCCGCCTCGATGGCCGCAACCTGCTCACCCAGGTCCAGGCTGATCGAATCACCATTCGCGTTGACAAACGTCGCGACGGCTTCGGAGCCGCCCGGCGCAGTGCCGGAAAGTATCGATGCCTGGGCGCCCGTCGCTCCCAGCAGCGCCAGGGCAGACGCTATCGCCAGCTTCTTGGTCAAGACTCGCATTGGATTTCTTCCTCCAGTATTTGAATAAAGGCGGCAGTCCAGGCCATTGCCAAGTGCTTCCGCCCCACGTTGTCGCTGCCTGTTTTCGTTTGTCAGCCTGCGGCGACAGGCGGCAAGCTACGCGGCCAGCGCGTCGTCGCGATGACGCCGGGATGAACAAATCGCCACACTGCCCGGCGTGGCGTTAACCCCACCCGACCTGGGCGTTCACACAGCCGTCACACTCACGCCACGAAACTTTCACGGGGCACTGCTGTAGTCCTTCGGTTGCAGGAACGAGAGCCGCCAGCCGATGACCGCCGTCCGCAGGATCCTGATCGTCGAGGACCACAAGCCCCTCCGCAGCCTGCTCTCCTTCCTGCTGTCGAACGCGGGCTACGAAACCTTCGAAACGGCGGACGCCATGTCGGCGCTGGACGAGGCCAGCCGCCAGCAGCCCGACCTCGTGCTGCTCGACTGGCAGCTGCCGGACATGGACGGCATCAAGCTGCTGCGACTCTGGCGCGCCGAGGAGGCGACGGCGCGGATCCCCGTCATCATGGTCAGCGGCAAGGCCGACGAGGGCGACCGGGTGGCCGGGCTCAAGGCGGGCGCCGACGACTACGTGACGAAGCCCTTCGGGCGGGACGAATTGCTGGCGCGGGTGCAGGCCGTGCTGCGCCGCGTGGGCAACCCCCGGGAGGCGGACCAGGACGTGCGGCGCTTCGAGGGGCTAAGGCTCGACATCCGCAGCCTGCGGGTGACGGCTGGCGAGCAGCCGGTGCATCTCGGGCCCATCGAATTCAAGCTGCTGAACCTGTTCATGACGCACCCGGAGCGGGTGCTGTCCCGCGCGCAGATCGTGGACCGGGTGTGGCGCATCAACGCCCACGTGGACGAGCGGACGGTGGACGTGCACGTCAGGCGGCTGCGACTGGCGCTGGAGCCGACCGGCCATGACCGGTGCATCCAGACGGTGCGGGGCGTGGGATACCGCCTGTCGCGCAACAACGAGGTAGGAGCGGCTTTAGCCGCGAACGATTAGTCGTCGCGCCTTAAGGCGCTCCTACTGCGCGCCCGTCTCGCGCTTGAGGTAAGCGATGAGGTTGGCCCGGTCCTCGGGCTTGCGGATGCCGACGAACACCATGCGGTTGCCCGGCAGGAACTCACTCGGGCGCGCCAGCCACTGGTCGAGCGTCTCGGCCGACCACACGACGCCGGACTGGCTCACGGCCTCCGAGTAACTGAAGCCGGCTGCGAGGCCCGCCTTGCGGCCCAGGAAGCCGTGCAGGTTCGGTCCCACCTTGTTGGCGCCGCCCGCTTCGAGGCTGTGGCAGGCCCGGCACTGCAGGAACAGCACCTTGCCCTTCTCCGCATCCGCGGCAGCCAGCAGCGTCTGCAGGTCGGCTGCCGGCGCGGACGCCGTTGCCGCCGGCGCCGCGGGCGCGCCATCGCCACCTTCGGCGCAGGCGGTCATCAACAGGCCAAGGGCCAGGGCAGACACGGCGAATCGGACTCTGTTCAGCATGCTGGCTACTCGCAGGAACCGGGGTGAAGGAAGGTCAGGCGCCGGAAGCAGTCGCGGGTCCAGCCCGGAGCGCCGCGGCGGCCCGGTGGATCGCCTTGCGGATCCGGGGATAGGTCCCGCACCGGCAGATGTTGGTGATGGCCTCGTTGATGGCCGCGTCGTCCGGCTCGGGAGTCGTCTTCAGGAACGAGGCGACGGCCATGATCATCCCCGGCTGGCAGTAGCCGCACTGGGGCACCTGCTCGTCGATCCAGGCCTGCTGGACCGCGTGCAGGTCGGCCTCGGTGCCGAGGCCCTCGATGGTCGTGACGTCCCGGCCCGCCACGGCGGCGATCGGCAGCACGCAGCAGCGCGCGGCGGAGCCGTCGATGTGCACGGTGCAGGCGCCGCAGAGCGCCATCCCGCAGCCGTACTTGGTGCCGGTCAGGCCGAGCTTGTCCCGCAGCACCCACAGGAGGGGCATGTCGTCCGGGGCGTCGACCTGGATGGGCTCGCCGTTGAGGGTGAAGCTGATCATTCGCCGTATTGTAGGAGCGGCTTCAGCCGCGACACAAATCCTGATCCGGCAAGGTTGAATCGCGGCGGTCGCCGCTCCTACAGGCGCTCCTACAGCGCCGGCTTTGGCTTGTTCTCCGCCATGAACACGCTGAAGCTGGAATCGTTGGGGCCACCCCAGGTCTCGTCGCCGGGCGCCCTGAAGAACTCCGGGTGGAGCTTCTCGGCCCGGGCCCGCAAGGCCGCCGGCAGCCGGTCGGCCGTGCCGGTGCGGTCCATGTTCGTGCGGTACAGCAGATGGCCCGGCGCCTGCCCCTGCAGCATCCAGGGCAGCCAGGGCCCGAGCCGCGTCCAGGAGCCGGTGTAGTCGGCGTTGGTACGGGCGGGATCCTCCAGCTGGGACAGGCTGGTGAAGCGCTGGAACATCTCGCTGATGCGCGTGACGGGGCCCGCCGACTCCCGCGGCCACGCCGCCGGGGTCATGGGGTTGGGGAACGCCGTGTGCACCTCGAACAGGGAAAAGGCCTTGTCGTCGAAGAAGGTCCAGGGGGGACTGAAGGGCACTTCGACGGCGGTGCCGTCGAAGTCCATCTTCATGACCGGCGCGATCTCGGCGTTCACCACCTTGTTGTGGATGGGACTGACCTGGACCTGCTCGCTGGTGAACGGGTTGGTCCAGACATCCAGGAACTCGCCGGTCTTCGGGTCCTTGTAATAGGCCAGCTCCCGGTTGAAGAGCCGGTATTTCCCGTCCGGCTGGGGCGCCACGCGCAGCACGCCGAAGCCCTCGACGCCGACGAGCTTCCGCAGCGGCTGGTCGGGCCCGAGCACGGCAAAGATGTCGCCACCGAACCAGCCCACGGTCTCCACCGCCGGGTCCAGGTCGCCCGTCACCTTGATGAAGGCCTTCAGGTTATCAGCCGGATTCGAGAAATCCAGCTTAACTCTCTGTCCAGGCTTATCTTTACTCTCGGCAGCTGGGGCGCCTGCGGACGGCGGGCCCCGGTCGCAGGCCGCGAGGCCCAGGCCCGCCCCGGCGGCCACGGCGCCCCAGGAAAAGAAAGTCTGCAGGGCCTGGCGGCGGTCGGCCAGGGTCTCGGTCAGGCTGGTGTGCCACATGTCGAACGTTCCTCTGCTCGTCGCGAATGGTTGGTTCAGTGCCCCGGACTGACGACGCGACTGGCGGCTTTCGCCGGATCGGCCGACAAGAGTGCCGGGAACTCCCTCTCCGCCCGCCGCCGGTACTCGGCGGGCAGTTCGTCGATGGACTTCAGCTTGGCGCCGCCCGCGTGCCAGACGAGGTGGCCGGGACGGTCACCCATGTCGAGCCACTTCAGCCAGGGCATGTGGACCGTCGAGCCGAAGACCGCCGGAATGCTGGCCAGTCCGTCGTCGAGGAAATCCTTCTGGCTGGCGAACATGGTCTGCTGCTGCCAGCGCGGTGGCGGCAGGCCGGGGGGGTAGCGGGTCCAGTTGTGCAGCCAGACCATGTCCCGCACGAAACTCCAGTCGAGCACGAGCGGATCCTCGGGTAGCTGGTCCAGGAGCCGGGTGAAGCGGATGCCCTGCACGGAGAAGTTGAACCCGCGCCCCGGTCCGCCGCCCTGGACGGCGGGCGGGACGACGTTCGTCGCCTTCGTGTACGGGTTGCGGAACTCGGACAGCATGGCCCCGGTGTTCACGTCGCGGAAGAAGGTGACGGTGTTGCCGGTGAGTTCGTAGGCCCCACCGGGCAGGTGCTGCATCCAGTAGAGCTCCATGCCCTCGAACTTCACGAGCGGCCGGGGATTCTCGCCGGGCACCACGCCGAAGATCGTGCCGTCGTACCACCAGGGCACGTCGCGCTCCTCCAGGCTCGCCGTCATCCGCACGAGCGCGCGCAGGTTCGTCGCCGGGAGACTGAGGTCCGGCATCCGGGGCGGAAGCGAACCGGCCACCCGGGGCAGCGCATCGCTGGCGACCCCGAGGGCCAGGAGGCCGGTGCCAGTGCCCAGGGCTGTCAGAGTGAATGACCGTCGGGAAAGTGGGGCAGTCAACGCTTGTCACTCCGATTTTTTGCGCCCGCAGGCGGATTTTTCAGGCACTCTGCCATATCCCGAGTGAGGAGTCGCCATGCATCGAGTACTGGTCCTGGGCGCCGGCAAGATCGGGTCCCTGATTGCGGGACTCCTCGAGGAATCCGGCGACTACGCCGTCACGCTGGCCGATTCACGGCCGGGTGCGGCGGCCGAGGTGGCCGCGGCCCACCACCAGGCCGGCGATGGCGGCGGCATCCAGGCCCTCGATCTCGACGCCACGCACCTGGGGGACCTGGAGGCGGCGCTACGGAGCCACCGGATCGATGCCGTGGTCTCGAGCCTGCCCTACTATTGCAACGAGCTCGTGGCCCGGGCCGCCCGGGACACCGGCTGCCACTACTTCGACCTGACGGAAGACGTGCGCTCGGCCACCGCGGTGCTCGGCATTGCCAGCGGCGCCAATACCGCCTTCGCCCCGCAGTGCGGGCTGGCGCCGGGCTTCATCAGCATCGCCGCCGCGGAACTGATCCGGCACTTCCAGAGCGTGCGCTCGGTGAAGCTGCGCGTGGGCGCCCTCCCCCAGCACCCCAACAACGTCCTCAAGTATTCGCTGACCTGGTCCACCGAGGGACTCATCAACGAGTACGGCAACCTGTGCCTGTCCGTCGTCAATGGCGAGGCCCAGCACGTGCAGCCGCTCGAGGGCCTGGAGGAAATCGAGATCGACGGCACCCTTTACGAAGCGTTCAACACCTCCGGTGGCCTCGGTTCGCTGGCGGACAGCTTTGGCTCCGGCGTGGAGGCCATGGACTACAAGACGATCCGCTACCCCGGCCACTGCGACCAGATGCGCCTGCTCATGAACGGCCTGAAACTGAACCAGGACCGGGGCACGCTGAAGCGGATCCTCGAGAACTCGGTGCCCCAGACCCTGCAGGACGTGGTGATCGTGTACGCGGCCGTGACGGGCCTGCAGGAGGGCGAGCTCCGGGAGGAAAACTACGTGAACAAGGTCTACCCCCAGGTGATCGGCGGCCGCCTCTGGTCGGCGATCCAGATCACGACGGCCGGCGGCATCTGCGCCGTGCTCGATCTCGTGCTCCGCCACCCGGAGCAGTACCGGGGCTTCGTCCGCCAGGAGCAGTTTCCCCTGAACCAGGTGCTGGCGAACCGCTTCGGCCGCTACTACAGCGACGGCGCCGGCAAGGAAGTGTCGTCCCGGATCATCGCCGCGGGCAGCCGCGGCCAGCAGCGCCTCAGCACGAAGTGAGCGGCCATGCGTGACATCCTCGACTCACTGGGCCTCGCGGACCTCAATCCCGGCACGCTGTCCGCGTCCGGCTGGCACCCGGCCAAGGGCCGCGAGCGGATCGACTCGCTGAACCCGGCCACGGGCGGCACCCTGGGCAGTGTGGCTGCGGCCAGCGAGCAGGACTACGAGCAGGTCATCAGCAGCGCCGTCATTGCCGGCGCGGCGTGGCGCGACCTGCCGGCGCCCCGCCGGGGCGAGGCCGTGCGGCTGGTGGGCGAGGCACTCCGCCGGCACAAGCACGCGCTGGGCAGCCTCGTCACGCTGGAGGTCGGCAAGATCAAGGCCGAGGGCGACGGCGAAGTCCAGGAGATGATCGACATCGCCGACTACGCCGTCGGCCTGTCGCGCATGCTCGGCGGCAGGACCCTGCCGTCAGAGCGGGCGCTGCACCGGCTCTACGAGCAGTGGCACCCGGTGGGCGTCGTGGGCGTCATCAGCGCGTTCAACTTCCCGGTTGCCGTGTGGTCGTGGAATGCGTTCATCGCCGCCGTGTGCGGCAACGTGACCGTGTGGAAGCCGTCGCCGAAGGCGCCGCTGGCGAGCGTTGCCGTGCAACGCCTGTGCAACGACACCCTCGAGGCGCACGGCTTTCCCCCGGCCTTCTTCCTGTTCAACACCGACGACGTGGCGCTTGCCACGCGCTTCGTGGACGACGCGCGCGTGGACCTCATGTCCTTTACCGGTTCCTCGGCGGTGGGGGCCGGCGTCGCGGCCCGGGTGGCCCGGCGCTTCGGCCGCTGCCTGCTGGAACTCGGTGGCAACAACGCGATCATCGTCGACGAGCACGCCAACCTGGACCTGGCGATTCCCGCGATCCTCTTCGGCGCCGTCGGCACCGCCGGCCAGCGTTGCACGTCCACCCGCCGGCTGCTGGTGCACCAGAGCCGGCTGGACGAACTCACCGCCCGCCTGGTCGCGGCCTACCGGCAGGTACCGATCGGCGATCCGCTGAAGGCGGGGACCCTGATGGGGCCGCTGATCGACGCCCACGCCGTGGAGCGCTACCAGCAGGTGCTGAAGGAACTGGAGGGGCACGGCGCCCGCGTGCTCTGCGGCGGCAAGGTGCGCAAGGGTCCCGGGAACTTCGTGGAGCCCACCATCGTCATGGCCGAGAACGAGTGGCCCGCCGTCCAGCACGAGACCTTTGCGCCCATTCTCTACGTCATCCCGTGCGCCAGCCTCGACGAGGCCATCGCGAAGCAGAATGCCGTGCCCCAGGGTCTGTCGTCCGCGATCTTCACCGACCGCCTGCAGAACGCCGAGCGCTTCCTCAGCCACACCGGCAGCGACTGCGGGATCGCCAACGTGAACATCGGCACGTCCGGCGCGGAGATCGGCGGGGCCTTCGGTGGCGAGAAGGAGACCGGCGGCGGCCGGGAGGCCGGCTCGGACGCCTGGAAGGCCTACATGCGCCGCCAGACCGTCACGATCAACTACGGAGCGACGCTGCCCCTGGCCCAGGGCATCGATTTCTCACCGGGCACGCCCCGCAAGTAGGAGCGGCTTCAGCCGCGACCCAGCCTCAAACCACATCCCCCGGCGCAAACCGGCAACTCCCCGCCCCATCAGCCAGCTCGATCTGCAGCGTGGGATGGCCGATGCGGAACTCCGCCTCGAGTTCGCCGGCGACGCGCCGGAGGAAATCGTCGCCGGGGTGGCCGCCTGCCATCACCAGGTGGGCCGTCAGGGCGGTTTCGGTGGTGCTCATGCCCCACACGTGCAGGTCGTGCACCTCCCGCACGCCGGGCAGCTGCTGCAGGTAACTCCGGACCACGGCCAGGTCGATCCCCGCGGGCACGGCGTGCAGGGACAGCCGGAGTGACTCCTGGAACAGTCCCCAGGTGCCCACGAGGATGACGGCGGCAATGACCAGACTCACGACGGGGTCGAGCCACAGCCAGCCCGTCAGGATGATGCCGACGCCGGCGACCGCCACGCCCACGGACACGGCGGCGTCCGCCACCATGTGCAGGTACGCCCCGCGCATGTTCATGTCGTCCTGGCGGCCCTTGCTCAGCATGACCGCGGTTATCACGTTGATGACCACGCCCACGAGCGCCACGCTGATCATCGTGAGCTCGCCGACAGGCACGGGCTCGGCCAGCCGGCGGATCGCCTCCCAGGAGATGCCGCCGACCGCGACGACCAGCAGGATGGCGTTGGTGAAGGCGGCCATGATCGTCGACGCCCGCAAGCCGTAGGTGAAGCGCGCGGAGGGCGCACGCCGGGCGAGGCTGACGGCCCACCAGGCCGCGAGCAGGCCCAGCACGTCGCTGAAGTTGTGCCCGGCGTCGGCCAGCAGGGACAGCGAATCCGCCCACAGGCCGAACCCGGCCTCGACGGCCACGAAGGCCAGGTTCAGGGTGACGCCGATGGCGAAGGCCCGGCTCGTCGCATCGACCGGGCCGTGAGCATGGCCGATGACCGTGGTCATGCCCTGATCATGCCATGGTCATGGCTGTGGTCGTGAGGCCGAGTGCTCATGGGATGAGGCTACCACGGCCGGCCGGGTGGCTATACTTCGGATATCGCGTGCAGGCACACCCATGAACCTGACCTTCCTCGTATTCCTCGGCTCCGCGCGGAACAGCAGCCCGCCCTACCCGGCGCGCCTCGGGCTGCGGGTGGCCCGGGCCTGCGTGGCGCGGCTCGGCGCCCGTGGTGCCGAAGTGCACCTCGTCGACCCCCTGGACGTACGAGCTTCACACCGGTCTTCAAGCCGCACTTCGCCTACTCGCCGCGGCGAGGCACCGGCGGCGCTGGACGCAGCTCGCCGAGGCGCATCGGCAACGCCGATGGCTACGTGATGGTCAGTCCCGAGTACAACCACTCCATGAGCCCGGCGCTGGCCCACCTGCTGAATCACTTCGGCAGCTCCCTGTTCGCCTTCAAGCCGAGCGCGATCGTGACGTACTCGGCGGGCCAGTGGGGCGGCACGCGCGCCGCCGTGGGAATGCGGACCTTCCTCTCGGAACTCGGCTGCCTGCCCGTGTCGGCGATGATCCACATCCCGAAGGCCCAGGAAGTGCTCGACGAGGACGGCTCCTGCCGGGCTGGCCAGGACGAGCAAGCGTGGACGGGATACTTCGGCAGGACCCTGGGCCAGCTCGAGTGGTGGCCGCGGCCCGGGACGGTCGCGCCGCGCGGGACCCGCAGGCCCGGAGCCCGGCGTTTCGCCGGCGAGTGTCCGAGCGGGACGCGCCTCTCCGAAGCGGGCAGTCCACCGGCAACCCCGAACCGGCCGCACCTCGTGGTCCGAGGTCAGGTCGGCCCCTGGTTGACGCACCTCGCCAGTTCTTCTGCCGAATCCTTGCGCTCACCGTCGTGTTGACGCCAACGAACGCCGCGCCGCCGGCCGCCGGAAGGCCTGGCAAATGTCGGCGCGGCATCGCTGGGCAGCGTGACGCCGTTCTGCTCCTGTTCCGCCGTGCCCCTGTTCATCGGCTTCGTGCAGGCGGGCGTACCCCTCGGCGTGACCTTCTCCTTCCTGATCTCCGCACCGATGGTGAACGAAGTTGCCCTGGCGCTGCTTCTTGGCCTGTTCGGCTGGCGCATCGCGCTGCTGTACCTGGCGCTCGGCCTGACCGTGGCCATCGTTGCCGGCTGGATCATCGGCCGGCTGCGCATGCAGCGGCACCTGGAGGACTGGGTGCGGGACCTGCCCCGCGCAGCGGCAGTTGCTGATGAGTCCAGTGTGCCGGTTGAAGATCGGAGTGCAGGCCGGCATCGCGGCCGTGCGTGACATCGTGGGCCGGGTCTGGCCCTACGTCGTGGCCGGGATCGCCATCGGCGCCGGGATCCACGGCTACGTGCCGGAGGATTTTATGGCACGGCTGATGGGTAGGGAGGCCTGGTGGGTCGGTGCCCCTGGCCGTGCTGATCGGAGTGCCTATGTACCTCGAATGCCGCCGGCATCATTCCGATCGTGGAGGCACTGCTGGCCAAGGGTGCAGCCCTTGGCACCGCGCTCGCGTTCATGATGAGCGTCATCGCCGCTCTCACTGCCCGGCAGGTCGTAAGCCTGCGCAAGGTGCTGAAGCCAAGGCTGATCGCCACCTTTGTCGGGGTCGTGGCTGGCGGCATCCTGCTGGTCGGCTATGTGTTCAACGCAGTCCTGCAAGGAGTCCGGACATGAAGGAGATCAAGGTACTCGGAACCGGCTGCAGCAAGTGCCGCAGCAGATCCAGTTGATTGAAGAAGTCGCGAAGGCCAGGGGCGCCGGTATCCGGCTCGAGAAGGTGGAGCAGATGCAGGAGATCGCCGGCTACGGCGTCATGTCGACGCCCGGTGTGGTGATTGACGGCCAGGTGGTCCACGCGGGGGGCGTGCCGAACCGCGCGAAGGTCGAGGGCTGGTGCTGATGCCTAGCTCACCGGCCTGCCGGCCACGGCAGCCGGGAACCAGCGCGTGCGGAGCCAGAGCGCGACGCTGACGAGCGAGATCAGCACCGGCACCTCCACCAGCGGGCCGATGACGGTGGCGAAAGCGATCGGCGAAGCCAGCCCGAAGGTGGCGATGGCGACGGCGATCGCCAGTTCAAAGTTGTTGCTCGCCGCGGTGAAGGCGATGGCCGTCGTGCGCGGATAGTCGGCCTCGATCAACCGCCCCATCCAGAAGCTGATGCCAAACATGACCAGGAAGTAGATGGTGAGCGGGATGGCGATGCGCAGCACGTCGAGGGGCAGCTGCAGCACCATGCCGCCCTTGAGGCTGAACATGGCGACGATGGTGAACAGCAGCGCCACCAGCGTGAGGGGCCCGATCCGCGGCAGGAAGACGCGTCTCGTACCAGGCAGTGCCCTTGCGCCGCATCAGCACGAGCCGGGTCAGGAAACCCGCCACGAACGGGATGCCGAGATAGATCAGCACGGATTGCGCGACCGTCCAGAGGCTCACGTCGATGACGCTGCCCTCCAGCCCCACCAGCGGCGGCAGCACGGTGAGGAAGAACCAGGCATAGACCGAGAAGAAGAGGATCTGGAAGATCGAGTTGAAGGCCACCAGGCCCGCCACATACTGGCTGCTGCCACCGGCGAGCTGGTTCCAGACCAGCACCATGGCGATGCAGCGGGCGAGCCCGATCAGGATCAGGCCGGTCATGTACTCGGGATAGTCCCGCAGGAAGAGCACCGCGAGCGCGAACATCAGCACCGGGCCGATGATCCAGTTCTGCACGAGCGACAGGGCCAGCACGCGGGTGTCCCTGAAGACCTCGGGCAGCTCCTCGTAGCGCACCTTCGCCAGCGGCGGATACATCATCACGATCAGCCCGATCGCGATCGGCACGTTGGTCGTACCGACCGTCATGCTGTCCATGAACGCCGGGCAGGCCATCGACGACCGAGCCGAGCACGACGCCCAGCGCCATGGCGGCGAAGATCCACAGCGTCAGGTACCGGTCGAGGAACGACAGCCGCCGGGGCCGGTCTGGGTGGCCGTCACGATGCGTCGCCGTCATCGACCCGCGTCTTGCCGATCTCCTGCAGGCGGTTCTGCAGTGACAGGCGGTCGAGCGAGCTGATCTTCAGGTTCACGAAGATCCTGATCCGGTTCTCCAGCTCGCGAAACGCCTTGCGGAAGGCCAGCCACTTCTCGGTGTCGGTGCCCTCCACGGCCGCCGGATCCTCGACGCCCCAGTGCGCCGTCATCGGCTGGCCGGGCCAGAACGGGCACTGCTCGCCGGCGGCGTTGTCGCAGACGGTGAAGACGAAATCGAGTTGCGGCGCCCCGGGCGCCGCGAACTCGTCCCAGCTCTTGCTGCGCAGGCCCTCGGTCGGCAGCTGCATGTGCTTCAGCAGTTCGAGCGCCACGGGATTGACCCGTCCCATGGGCCGGCTGCCGGCGCTGTAGCCGACGAAGCGGCCCTTCCCCCAGTGATTGATCAGCGCCTCCGCGAGGATGCTGCGGGCGGAGTTGCCGGTGCAGAGGAACAGGACGTGGTACTGGCGATCGGTCATGAGCGGAAGGATTGCCGGGCAGAGTTACGGATTGATGACAACCGAGGTCGCGCCGGGATCGCGCCTGAAGGCGCTCCTACAGGTCGGTCGGGTAGAAGGCGAACTCCCGCCAGCGCTTGCCGTCCCTGAACTCGTAGATGTGCAGGGAGGTCTGGCGCACGGGCTTGCCGTTCATGTTGAGCGTGTCGATCTCGACCTGGACCAGCGTGTTGCCGACCATGCCGAGGCGGTGCACCTCGGAGTCGTTCGTGGTCCACATGGGCGACTCGAAGAACATCTTCAGGCGGGCCATGGTGGCCTCCCGGCCCCGGACCATCTCCTTCGGCCCGTCCTCCTTCACGGTGTACCAGCTGAAGTCCTCGGTGAGCGCGGCGCCGGAGGCCTCGACATCGCGCTTCGTGAAGGCAACCTCCGAGTCGTCGATCATCTTCTGGTAGTGGGCCGGGATGGTCCGGTACTGCTCACCCCAGGTGTAGGTCTGTTCGGCGACGACGGTCAGTGCGGCGACGGCCAGAACGCCGCCGGCGAAGCCCGCCAGCGCCGAGCGCAGCGACCAGGGGGCCGTCCGCGGTGTGGAATTCGCCATGGTTTCCGGTCTCCTCCAAGAGTGCAAAGCCGCAGACTGGGGTCTACAGTAGCACCAGCGTTCGCCCGGCAACACGGAGCCTCCCGATGTCCCCGACTGGCAGTCGTCGCAGTGCATTGCTCGCCACCGTCATCGCCCTGGTCATCGCGCTGCTACCCGGCGCTGGACCGGACGCGGCACCGGCAAACCCGCCCATCGTCGTCATCGGCGCCACGGCAAAGAGCTCCAGCGAGATCATCCGGCAGGCACTCGCCGCCGGCCACGAGGTCATCGGCATCGCCCGCCGCCCCGGGGATGTGACGATCAAGGATCCGCGCTTGAAGCTCCTGAAGGGCGACGTCTACGACCAGGCGTCGCTGGAAGCCGCCATGACCGGCAAGGAAGTCGTCATTTCGATGGTCGGCCCCCGGGTGGATCCCACCGACACCGCGGAGACCCCTCCCACCTTCGACCTCTTCACCACCGGCACGGCCAACATCATCGCCGCGATGAAGAAGAAGGGTAACCGGCGCCTGCTCGTCGCCAGTTCCTTGGGCGTGGAAGACGAATTCCCCACCGTGAAACCCGCCCCCGGCGACTTCCGGCTCGGCTGGCTGTGGAAGTCCCGCTACCTGTACAAGAACATGAAGGACATGGAGGGCGTGGTTCGCGCAAGCGGCCTCGAGTACGTGATCTTCCGGCCGCCGTTCCTCGTGGAGGAGCCGGCCCGGAAGGACTACAAGCTGTCCGTCAACACCAACTCGCCCAAGGGCACGATGATGACCTACGCCGACTTTGGCGCCTTCGTGCTCGAGCAGGTCTCGGGCAACCAGTACCTCGGGGTCCTCGGTGGGCATGTACACCGACCGCCCGCTCAAGTTCGGCGAGAACGCCGACCTCGAGAAGCTGGCCAAGGAAGCCAAGGAAAAGTTCGACCGGGCCAACGCGAAGCAGCCATGAAGATCCTTACCCGCACCCTGGCCTGCGCCGCGCTGACCCCGCTCGCGTTCGCATCGGCCGCTGCACTGGCCGCGGGCGACGTGGAGCGCGGCCGCGTGATCGCCGCGGCCTGCTCGGCCTGCCACGGTCCGGACGGCAGCAGCCCCTCCCCCACCTTTCCCGTGCTCGGCGGCCAGCACGCAGGAGTACCTGGTACAGGCGTTGCTCGCCTACCAGACCGGCACCCGGGCGGACTCCATCATGGGCGGCGCGGTGCAGACCCTCAGCCGGCAGCAGCTGGAGGACGTGGCGGCGTACTTTGCCGCGCAGAAGGGCCTGACCGGGGGCCTGGCTGGTGACCGCGCGGCGCCGGCAGCTGGCGGCGGCATGACGGCCAGCCTCAGCACCATCGATGCGGCAGGCTCCGTCGCCGACATCCGCGCGCCTGCGCCTTCGCCGGTCGAACTCGCTGCCTGTCCGGGCAAAGGCTCCCTGACCCGGGATCGCGACGGCGACGGCCTCGCCGACGCCCACGACGCCGCCCCGCGGGACGCCGGCGAGTTCGTCACGGGACGCTGACGGCGATGGCTGGTTCGCCATCTGCAACGTGCAGCAGCTGCAGGCGATCCAGACCCTGGGCACCGGCGACGGCCAGCGAACCACGCTGGACCTGGCGGTCCGCAACACCCGCCGCTACGAGCTGGTGCAGGACCTGGACCTCGGCGGTATCGGGATCTGGACACCGATCGGCAACTGCGGTCCCGAGAAGAACTGCATGGTCGCCCGCGACAGGTACGGCTTCGCGGGCGCGCTGGACGGCAACGGCCACACGCTGCGCAACCTGACGGTTGACCAGCCGGAGGGGGGCGGTGTCGGCATGTTCGGCACCCTCGCCAAGACGGGTGTGGTCCGCAATCTGACCCTGCAGAACGCCAGGGTCACCGGACGGGGCGGCGTGGGCGCGCTGGTGGGCTCCAACTTCGGCTACGTCGCGGACTGCCAGTGCCAGCGTGACGGTCGTCGGCCGGCTGGCCACGGCGGGCTCGTCGGCGGGCACGCGGGCCAGGTGGTCAACTGCCACGTCCGCGGCGAGGTGTCCGGGCAGGCGGCCGTCGGCGGCCTGGCCGGCGACATGAACGGCGTCGTGCGGGACAGCTCCGCCGACGTGCGCGTCAGCGCCGGCAAGGGCGTCGGCGGGCTCGTGGGCCTCAGCACCACGGGCAAGATCCTGAACAGCCGCGCCACCGGCGTCGTGGCCGGGGCCGACAACGTCGGCGGCCTCGTCGGCATGAACACCGACGCCCTGGTGGAGAACAGCTTTGCCACGGGCGACGTGCAGGGCACCGGCACGAACGTGGGCGGACTCGTGGGCTTCAATTCCCAGAGCCGCGTCGTCTCGAGCTTCGCCACTGGCGCCGTCACCGGCAAGGACGCCGTCGGCGGGCTCATTGGTCGCAACAACGGCGCCGTGCGCAACGTGTATTCCACGGCTGCCGCCGACCTGATCGGTGACAACTCCGGCGGCAGCATCGACTCGACCCCGTGATCCCGGAGACACCATGATCCGCAGTTGCACGACACTCCTCGCCGGCCTGTTCCTGGTCGCCGGCGTCAGCCCAGGCCGACGCGCACGAAGTACGTCACCACCGTCAAGCCCTTCGCGAAGGGCGACATCCTGGTGGCCGCCACCGTGATGGACAACCCCGACCGACGACCACGGCGGCACCGGCCGGCTCATCCAGTACGACGAGAACCTGCAGCCGAAGGGCGAGCTCTACCTGACCGGCACCCGGCACAAGGTCGGCGGCCTGACCTTCGCGCCGGACAAGACCCTGTGGGCCTTCTCCCAACTCACGCCCGCCGTCGTCGAAATCACCCCGAGCCGGCGTGCAGAAGCCGGTGCGAACGTTCTCCGACCGCATGTACTCCAGCGTGACCTTCGGCAGGGACGGCAGCCTGTACTTCGGCGAGCACATGATGGGCACCCAGACGGGGCACCCCTCGGTGACCACGAAGTTCCGGATCCTCCCGGGCCGCGACGTGATCGGCGACGGCCACGTGTTCCGGCACAGCCCCGACGGCAGGCTGCTCGACGAGTACCCGACCCAGGCCAACGGCGGAATGTTCGGCTTCCTCGCCGTCACCAGCACCGTGCTGGCCGACGACGATGCCCGCATGATCTTCGTCTCCGAGACGGGCAAGCGGGTGATGCAGTACGACCTGAAGAACCGGAAGCAGCTGCCGGACCTGGCGGACTTCGCCACCAACCCGGACGTGCCCATGGTCCTGGTCATGAATGCCACGCCGGACGGGCGCCTGCTGATCAGCACTGGCAAGGGCTTCCTCGTCATGGACCCGAAGACCGGGGCCGTGCTGCGCAACTACCCGCTGGAGGGCATGGGCTGGGCTGCCGTCAACTCGTCCGCCGACGGGCAGTTCGCCATCATCGGCAACTTTTTCACCGGCGACATTGTCAAAATCCGCCTGTCCGACGCCGCCATCGTGGCGCGGAACAACATCGGCCAGAAGGAATCCCTGTCCGGCATCGCCCAGTACCCAGGATGAGCAAGCCCATGAACCGACTCGAGCAATCCGTCAGCCGGCGCCAGCTCCTGGCGGGCGGCACCGCGCTGGCCGCCGGCACCGCCCTCGCCGCCTGCAGCGGCGGCGAAGAACAGCCCATCGTCCGGCCGGAGGGCGTCCCGCTGGGGCCCTACGGCGGGGATTCCACTGCCGAGCAGGTCGTGGAAGGCATCAACCTCACGGGCAGGACCGCGCTGGTCACGGGAGCCAACTCGGGGCTGGGCTACGAGACGATGCGCGTGCTGGCCCTGCGCGGCGCCCACGTCATCTGCGCGGCGCGCACGCTGGAGAAGGCCGAGCAGGCCTGCGCGGGGATCCAGGGCCGCACCACGCCGGTGGCCATCGAGCTCACCGACTTCCCGTCGATCGTCCGGGGCACGGATGCGGTGAAGGCGCTCGGCATGCCCATCGACATGCTGATCCTGAATGCCGGGATCATGGCGTTGCCCGAGCTGGAGCAGGTGTACGGCCTGGAGAAGCAGTTCGTCACCAATCACCTGGGCCACTTCATCGTCGGCAACCGGCTGCTGCCCCAGGTGCAGGCGGCGCCCCAGGGGCGGGTCGTCGTCCTCACCAGCAGCGGCTACCAGTGGGCGCCCGAGGCCGGCATCGAGTTCGACAATCTCTCCGGCGAGCGGGACTACAACCCCAACAAGATGTATGGCCAGTCCAAGCTCGCCAATCACCTCTACGTGCGCCAGCTCGCGAAGAACCTCGCGGGCACCACGACCACGGCGAACTCGGTCCATCCCGGCGTGATCATGACCAACCTGGGCCGCAGCTTCCCGCAGTGGCAGCAGGTCGCCGGGAAGCTGATCGGCTGGACCTTCATGAAGAGCGTCGAGGCCGGCACGGCCACCACCTGTTACGTGGCCACGGCGCCCGGGCTGGCCACGGTCAGCGGACACTACTTCGCCGACTGCAATCCCGAGGTGCCGGGCGGCCAGATGCAGAACGACGAGCTGGCGGCCAAGCTGTGGCAGGTGTCCGAAGAGCTCACGAGGCCGTACCTGCTCACATGATTACTCGTAGGAGCGCCTTCAGGCGCGACAATCCGGCCAGCAAGAACGATGTCGCGGCTGAAGCCGCTCCTACCATCAACAGACGTGAACTCCTGCTGGGCGGCGCGGCCCTGGTCACCACGAGCGCGCTCGCCGGCTGCGGCCGCGCCGAGGTCGCCCGGCCGGAGGGCGTGCCGCTCGGGCCCTTCGGTGCGGACTCCACGGCGGAGGAAGTCACGGCGGGCATGGACCTCTCCGGCAGGACGGCGCTGGTCACCGGCGCCAACTCCGGCCTCGGCTACGAGAGCATGCGCGTGCTGGCCCTGCGGGGCGCCCACGTGATCGGCACGGCCCGCACGCTGGAGAAGGCCACCGAGGCCTGCGCGTCCGTGCAGGGACACACGACACCCGTGGCGCTGGAACTGACGGACTTCGCCTCGGTCGTGGACTGCGCGGCGCGGGTGGCCGCCCTCGGCGTCCCGCTGGACATCCTGCTGTGCAACGCCGGCGTGATGGAGGTGCCGACGGCCGAGCAGATCAATGGCATCGAGCGGCACTTCGTCACCAATCACCTGGGCCACTTCCTGCTGACCCGGCGCCTGCTCCCGCAACTGACAGCCGCGCCCCAGGGCAGGGTCGTCGTCGTGTCGAGCGGCGCCTACAAGCAGGCTCCGGCGGCGGGCATCGAGTTCGACAACCTGTCGGGCGAGAGGGACTACGAGCCGCGCAAGGCGTACGGGCAGTCGAAGCTCGCCAACTACCTGTTCGTCCGCGAACTGGCCCGCCGCATGGAGGACACGCGGGTCACCGCCAATGCCCTGCAGCCGGGCGTCATCATGACCAACCTGGGCCGCTACCTGCCCTGGTACCAGATCGTCACGGCGAAGCTCTTCGGCTGGACCTTCATGAAGAGCGTCGAGGCCGGGGCCTCGACCCAGGTGTATCTGGCGACCTGGCCGAAGCTTGCCGGCGTCAGCGGCTACTTCTTCAAGGACTGCAATCCGTTCCTGCCGGGTGGCAACATGGAGAACGACGAACTGGCGGCGAAGCTGTGGACGGTGTCCGAAGACCTCACGCGGCCCTACCTGGAGAAGGCAACATGACTTTCAATGCACTACGCCGCTGGCTGCTGGTGGCTGCCGCGCTCGTCGCACTGCCGCTGGCCGGGACGCTGGCCGCCGCCCCGGAGCGGACGGTGCTCATCACCGGCGCCAACCGCGGCATCGGCCTCGAGTTCGTGAAGCAGTACGAGGCGCTCGGCTGGCGGGTGATCGCCACCACCCGGGAGCCCGCCGCGGCCGCCGAACTCAACGCCTTCGCCGCCGGCCACGAGAATGTCCGGGTCGAGAAGCTGGACCTCCTGGATCACCCCGGGATCGACATGCTGGCGAAGAAGTACGCCGGCCAGCCGATCGACGTGCTGATCAACAACGCGGGCCTGATGCAGGGGCCGGACAAGGGCCAGATGGTCGGCACCATCGACTACGCCGAGTTCGACCGCTTCTACCGCACCAACGCCATGGGCCCGCTCAAGGTCTCGGAGGCGTTCTACCCCAACGTGAAGGCCGGCAACCTCAAGGTCATGGCGGCGCTGACCACGGGCAAGGGCAAGCGGGGCATTCCCGTGCCCGGCTTCACGCTCTACAAGACCAGCAAGGCGGCGCTCGACGCGATCCAGCAGGAGATCGCGCTGCGCTGGAAGAACCAGGGCATCAAGGTCGTCACCCTCAATCCCGGCCGGGTGCTGACCCACGGCGAACCCGCCAACCCGGGCCAGTCCACCGTGAGCGCCGGGGACAGCATCCGGGGCATGATCAGCGTCATCGACAAGCTCACCCCGGACCAGAGCGGCCAGACCATCCAGTGGGACGGCGAGCGTCTCGAGTAGCGGAAGTGGAGTAACACCATGAAGCACGCAGCAGCATTACTGATGGTGATTGCGCTGGCCTGGCCCGGCCTGGCCATTCCCGCCGACGCGGCCGCCCCGCCCTGGCAACAGGTCAGCGAAGTCGGCCGGCGCGCCACCAGTCCCGAGATCGCGGTGGGGCCCGATGGCGCCATCAACGTGGTCTGGCTCGACCGGGGCCTGACGGCCGAGCGCCCGGCGGAAAAGCCCCGCAAGCCCGGTGAGCACAGCCACCGGTCCGCCACCGACCTGCACTTCACCCGCTCGACTGATGGCGGGCGCACCTGGTCGAAGCCGGTCCGGGTCAACGACGAACCTGGCTCGGTGTGGGGCTTCGCCGTGAGCAAGCCGCGGATCGCGGTCAGCAAGTCGGGCACGATCCACGTGTTCTTCCCGGGCAACGAGCGGTCGCCCGTCACGAAGCTCGACGTGGTCACCGCCCGGTACACCCGGTCCACGGATGACGGCCGCACCTTCGAGGCGGCCCGGACGATCAACCGGCCACCGGACTTCGACCGCACCGAGATCCTCGGCGAGGGCCTGTCGGCCACGTTCTCCTTCGGCACCATGGGCGTGGCGCCGGACGGCACCGTGGTCGCGCTCTGGCAGGATATCGGCGACATGCGGAAGACCGCCGACGGCGCCAACGCGCACGTGGCGATCTCCACCGACGACGGCCGCAGCTTCAGTGCAGAGCAGGCCGCCATCAGCAATGACGCGGTATGTCCCTGCTGCCAGCTCACCGTCGCCTTCGGCGGCGATGCCCTGTTCCTCGGGTATCGGAAGCTCTACGCGGATGGCCGCGACAGCACCGTGGCCCGCTCGACCGACGCCGGCCGGACATTCGCCAGTGAAGCGCGCCTGCCGCTGGGCAAGTGGAAGATCGACGGCTGCCCGCTGAAGCCGACGGAGCTGGCGGTGGACGGTCCCCGCGTCTACGCCGCGTCCTATACCGGTGGTGCGGAACCTGCAGGGGTGTACTTCTCGCGATCGACGGACGGCGGCAGGACCTTCAGCGGCAGCGGGTTGGTCCACCCGGGCGCGCCCTACTCCGACGCCCCGGAGATGACCGTGGGCCCGGACGGCCTGCTGCGCATCGTCTGGCAGGCCAAAGCCGACGTGAAGACCGGCGGCCCGCGCCGCCTTTACACGGCCGAGTCCCGCGACCAGGGCGCGGCCCTGTCGGCGCCCGTCGAAATCCCGACGCCCGCCGGCAACTCGGCCTACCCTGCCAGCGCGGTGGCGCCGGATGGCACGGTCTACGTCACCTGGGAGCAGGAGGGCGAACGGGTCTTCGTCACCGGACTGGGTGCGGCCACGAGGGCCACCGCCAGCCGCTGATCCCGCCGCCGTCGCGACTTATGTGCCATCGCCGCCCCCGGGTGCCGGGGGCGGTGGATACTCGGGGCAAACCAGAACAGGGATCTGACCCTGCATGCGCCCCGCCCCGCTCCTCCTCGCGCTCGTCCTCGGCGCCACCAATGGCCTTGCAGCCACCTGGCAGATCGCCGCCGGACCGACCCGCTCGGACGGCAGCGCGCTGGAAATCGCCCGGGCCACGGCCCGCTGGGAAACGGCGCTGGGCTACGTGTCCGAACAGCAGGTAGACGTCCGTACCCTGCAGGACACCTGCACCGCGGGCCCGGCCGGGCCCGAGTGCGTGACGCTGGCCTCGGCGGCCGAGCGGCCCGTGGCCAGCTACGGCTACCTGAGCGTCCAGCGCAAGTTCCTCTTCAGGGAGGGCAACACCGTGCAGCCCGTCCTGGGCATCGGCATCGTCGCCAACAGCGACACGAATCCCTACGTGTCGTCGGCGCTAACCTTCTCCCTGTCCGCGGGCCTGCGGCTCCGCGAGCGCTGGACCCTGGAATGGCGGCATTTCAGCAACGCGGGGCTGGAGCAACCCAACCTGGGGCAGGACATCCTGCTGTTCCGGGCGAACTTCGGCGCACACACCCCGTAGGAGCGGCTTCAGCCGCGACAGGTCGCGCGTGAACGCGCTCCTACAGCTGCAGGGCGCCCGGGTTCATCAGGTTCTGGGGGTCCACGCTCTTCTTCAGCTCGCGCAGCAGCGCGGGCTGCCTCCGGATCGCGGCCGACCATGTAGGGGTAGCTCTTGCCGACCTGCATGTGCACGGCGCCGGCGGCGGCGAACAGCTCGGCGATCTTCTGCCGCAGTTCACGCACCAGCGCCCGCCCCTCCAGGTTCTCCGGGTACTCGGGAAGCATCTTGAGGTACTCCTCGGGCAGGAACCGCTTGTGGAACGCGGTGCGGTTGTCCTCCCAGTAGAACACCGGCTCGTAGAGGAAGGCGTGGGTGTTGATGGTCATGTACATGGTGCCCTTGTCCACCTTCGCCTTCCGCATGCGCTCCGCATTGTCCGCGTAGAGCTTCTGCAGCGACCGGTGGAACTCGGGCATCTTCGAGAACGGCAGGATGCCGTGCTGGGGCACCCAGCGCTCGCCCTTGGGTCCGAGGATCGGGTAGAGCGGGATGAAGGGCATCGCCCGGATCACCGTCGGGATGGTGTTGGCGGTCTCGGTGCCGACGCCCGCCATCGCCTGGCGGACGAGCGCGAGCTTGGCGTTGACCTCCGCCTGGCACACGCCCTCGACGGTGTAGTGAGCCGAGTAGTTGTGACCGGCCAGGAAGCGCTTGCCGGCAGCGGCCATCTTGAGCAGCTTGAAGCCCGCCTCGACGGGATTCCGGGACGTCTTCGCCACGGCCCAGGCGGCGCCGATGGCATCACTGGCGTCGGTGCTGGAGAGCTGCCCCTGCTGCAGTTTCGGGTCCAGCCCGAAGTTGTCGGCGGTCACGCCCTCCCGGGCCGCGGCCGCCATGCCCCGCGACATGCTCTCGAAGTCCTCGAAGCCGAAGGACGCCGCGCCGAAGAACGGCGGGTTCTTGATGAGCTTCAGGGTGATACGGGCCTTCACGCCGAGGGCGCCCGCATCGCCGGTGAAGAGGCCCGTCAGGTCGGGTCCGTACCAGCGGAAGAACGGCGCGCCGTTGGCCGCGGCACGGGACCCGGTCTTCAGGATCTCGCCGTTGGCCAGCACGATCTCGAAGGCCAGCACCGCGTCGGCGGACACCCCGTAGTTGCCGGAGCCCAGGCTGGCGCTGTTCTGGGACATGGAGCCGCCCACCGTGGCCTTGATGCCGGAGAACGGGCCCCAGAAGGTCGTGCGCAGGCCCTTCGCCTTGAGCGCCTGCCAGAGGTCATTCCAGGTGATGCCGGGCTCGACGGTGACGTACATGTCCCCGTCGTTGAGCTCGACGATGCGGTTCAGCCGCCCGGTGTCCAGGAGGATCGAGTTGGTCACCGTGGGCAGGTAGCCGTCGGTGTAGGACGCGCCGCCCCCCCGCGGCACCACGGCCACACCACTGCCCGTGGCCGTGCGCACGACCTTCTGCAGCTCCCCGATGGTGCCGGGCTGCACCACGGCGAGAGGCACCTTCAGCTGGTTGTAGACGTCCATCGCGTAGAAATCGCGATCCGCCTCGCCGGTGAGCACGTGGGCCTGGCCCACGATGGCGGCGAGGTCGGCCAGCAGATTGCTGGAGGGCATGGGACTGGCAGACATGGCGTGGCCTCCTGAAAGGCTGCTAGCCTAAGGCTCGCACGGGCATTTTGGGAACATATTTATGCGGTTCGGCACTTTCCTGGCCTCGATCATCCTGGCCACGCTGACGGCAGGCCCCGCGCTGGCGGTGGACGATGCCTCCCCCTACACGGTGCTGATCACCGGCGCCAACCGGGGCATTGGCTACGAGCTGGCCCGGCAGTATGCGGAACGCGGCTGGACGGTGATCGCCACCGCCCGCAAGCCGAAGGAGTCCGCGGACCTCCAGCAGCTGGCCGCCACCTGGGACAACGTGCGCATCGAGAAGCTCGACGTCACCAGCGACCGCAGCGTCCGGGCCCTCGCCGCCCGCTACGAGGGCACGCCGATCGACGTCCTTATCAACAACGCCGGCATCCTCGGCGACACGACGGCGCAGAAATACGGCACCTACGATTTCGACGTCTACGACGAGGTCGCCGACGTGAACCTGAAGGGCCCGCTCCGCATGACCGAGGCCTTCATGGACAACGTGGCGGCCAGCCGCCAGAAGAAGATCATGAACATGTCGAGCGCCGTCGGCTCCATCGAGCTGACCTTCGGCGGGCAGGTGTTCTACCGCAGCAGCAAGGCGGCGCTGAACATGGCCATGCGCACCCTGTCGAAGGAGGTCAAGCGGGACCCGGACCCCAACCGCAAGGCGCTCATCTTCGGCATGATCAATCCCGGCATCGTGGACACCGGCTTCGCCAAGAACGTGCCGGTGCCGATGATCACGGCGCGGGAATCCGCCGAGAAGTCCATCGCCGTCATCGAGAGCTACACGCCCGCCATGTCGGGCACGTTCCTCGACTACAACAAGGGCACGAAGCTGCCCTGGTAGACGCCCCGGCGTCGCCGCTCAGGGACCGATGGCGGACGGGCCCGGCGCCGCGCCGAACAGGGCCTTGAATCGCGCCAGGTCAGCGAAGTTCACGACGCCACTGCCATCCAGGTCCCCGTTGGGATCGGACGTCCCGAACTTCAGGCGGAAGCTGGCAAGGTCGGCGAAGTTGGTGCGGCCGTCGTTGTTGAGGTCGCCATCACACCAGTTCCCGTAGCCGTCGCCATCGGTGTCGCGCTGGCTGGTATTGGCGGCCCCGAGGCAGTTGTCCATGGTGTCGTCCACCAGGTCGGCATCGTCGTCAACGAACACGCTGATCGTGACGAGCGCGGTGTCGATGCGCGTGCCGTCGTCCACGGCGTACTCGAAGGTGTCGGTGCCCAGGAACCCCGGGTTTGGCCGGTAGGTGATCGATCCCTGCCCGTAATAATCGTAGGGCGGCGGCGGGATGACGGAGACCGTGCCGTGCTGCGGATTGGTGAAGATGCCGAGAGTGGCCGGCGAGCCGAAACCCAGGTCATTGGCCTGCACCAGCACCGTGACGGCCTGCCCGACACCGGTCACCGCCGCATCATCCAGCGCGGCGTAGGGCACCACGCGAATGGTAACGGTGGCCGTGTCCGTGTTGAACCCGTCGGAAACCTGGTAGCGGATGGTGTCGGTGTACTCGGCCGCACTGCCGGAGCTGTTCGGGAAGTAGTGGATCAGGACGCTGTCCTGCTGCCCCGGCGAGTTGTCCACGTGGGCACTGCCGACGGTCGGGAACTGCGTGATCGTGAGTGTCACCGGGTTCCTGAAGCCGATGTCGTTGGTCACGACGTAGAAGTACTCACTGCCGCTGCTGCTTAGCACGACGTAGCTGTCATCCCTGGCCTTGAACGTCAGTACCGAGATGCTGACCGTCGCGCTGGCGGTGTTCACCCCGTCGGTCACCTGGTAGACGAGGCTGTCGGGTCCCGAATAGCCGGCCGCGGGCGTGTAGCTGATACGGATTACCGAGGCGTTACCGGGTGAATTGAGGACCGTCGCGGAGCCGTGGCTGGGCGGCGTCAGCACGGCAACCGTCACCGGGTTGGCAAAGCCGGAGTCGTTGGCCAGGACCGGGATGGCGACGGCCGTGCCGTTCTTCACTTCCGCCGTGTCGTCCACGGCCTGGGGGGCGACGACGGTGATGGCGACGGCAGCCACATCGCTGTCGACGCCATCGCTCGCGGAGTACTGGAAGGTGTCGGCGCCCGAGTAATCAGCGTCCGGCGTGTAATTCACGCGGATCAGCGCCGGATCGCCGGGCGAACCCGTGACGATGGCCGTGCCGTGCTGTGGCGCCGCCGTGATCGCCACCGTGACGGAGCCGGCAAAGCCCTGGTCGTTCTGCATGACGTTCAGCGAGGAACCCCGGCTGTTCCGCGGCACCGTGTACTGGTCATCGACGGCGACCGGCCCCGCCGGCGTGCCGCCGGAGCCCGTGAAGGAGAACGTGCCGCCCTGCCAGGAGTTGTCGTAGCCCGCGGGCGGGCCACCGAAGTTGATGAAGTACTCCTCCGTCCAGTAGACGAATCCCGACGTGATTTCGCCGGTGGCATTGGTCGAGATCTTCATGACCAGGTTGTCGAAGCCGGCCGGCTCGCCCCCGGTTCCCGGCCCGTTCGATTGCCAGACCAGTGCGTTGGACGTGCAGTCCAGGTCGTTGGCCTGGGAGTCGTCGCAGGAATAGCCGGTGAAGGTCGCGGTGGAGGTCGCGCCCACGTTGCCGGTGGGCGGGTTGGGCGGTGGCTGGACGAGCACGAAGGCCGGGTCGCCCATCAGGCCGGTGCGCTCGATGCCGAGGCCGCCGACGGCAATCTGCGCCCAGAAGCTGACCGCGACGTCGTTGGTGTCGAAGTCCGTGAACACCGCGGAGGCGTTCGATGTGGACAGGCAATCGGCGTTGTCGGTCGCGCTGCACAGCGGGGCCGGGAAGCCGCGGCTGCCGATGACGTAGTCCACGCCGCCGGCGCCGTTGGCCACCGTTCGCGGTGGCATTGACCGGGGTCGCCGCCATGACGTGGTCCATGCTGGTCCAGCGCTGCACGGCCCGGGTGGACGCGCCGGTGGCGATGTTCCGGGCCAGGGCACCGATCGTGAAGCCGGCGCTGATCAGGTCGTCGGCGGGATTCCCCGGCGTGCCGTTGTCGTCGATGGTGAAGGTGCCGGTGATCGGCGCGGCGAGCTTGCCGTCCTCCGCCGCCAGGGCGAAGGTCCCGGTGCCGGCATCGAACACGCCCGAGGTCGGGACGTAGCTGATCACGTCCCTGATGCCACCCGGGACGTAATGCGCGCCGGTGAACAGGGGCCCGATCCAGGTGCCGGACGCGCCGGCCCGGTTGCGCCCGTAGGTGCAGTCGGAACCGCCGAACAGGAGGGTGATCTGGGTGCAGCCGTGCTCGTTGCTGCCGAAGGTGCCGTTGATCTCGTAGGTGTTGAGGGCAGCACCGGCCGGGACCCCGGCGCCAGCCGCGAGAACGGCCCAGAGACAGGCCACACGGCGTCTTGTTCGCTGGTCCATGGAAGTCCCCCGGACGGTTCGAATTGTTGGCCGGACCACCGGAATCTAGCCGAATGTCGCGGGCGTGACCATCCCCCACCCGGGTGACGGTCGTTTACATAAGCACGGAAACCGTACAGACAGCGGAACGCAGGCAAATCTATGCTTAACCATGGTGAATCGGTTCATCACCTCAGTGTGGTTGCTGGTCCTTCTGAGCGGATCGGTACTCGCCGCGCCCGGCCTCGACTCGCGGCCACCCAATCCCACCTGCCTGGCGCCCGTCCGCGCCGCGGGCGCCGGCTCGGTGTCTGCCGACTGGCTCAGCGCCGACGTCGGCGCCGTCAACGCGGCTGGCTCCTTCTCCCGCGTGGGCACCAGGTTCACCGTGCGCGGGTCCGGCGCCGACATCTGGGGCACGGCCGATGAGTTCCGGTTCGTCCATCGCCTGCTGACCGGCGACGGCGACGTCGTTGCCCGCGTCACCAGCGTGACGAACACCGACGCCTGGGCGAAGGCCGGCCTGATGATCCGCGAGTCGCTCGCTCCCGGCTCGCGCTTCGGCCTGATCATGATGACCCCGGGCAGCAATGGCGCATCGTTCCACTACCGCACCACCACCGGCGGCAATGCCGCGCCCGCCAACAGCGCCGACAAGGTTTCCTCCCTGCCCCGCTGGCTGAAGATCAGCCGCCGGGGCAACGCCATCAGCGGCTACGTCTCGCTGGATGGCAACAGCTGGACCCTGCGCGACAGCGTGACACTGGCCCTTCCCGCCACCATCCACGCCGGACTCGCGGTAACGAGCCACAAGGACGGCACGCTGGCCACCGGCACCTTCGAGAGCGTCCAGGTGATCCCGGGCACGGGCACCCAGACGGCACCGGCAGGGCTGACCGTCGAGGACCCGTTTCCCGCTTCCCCCGCCTTCACCCAGCCCACCAAGCTGCTGCAGGCACCGGACGACCCGGCCCGCTGGTTCGTGCTGGAGAAGACCGGCCGTGTGAAGGTCTTCCGCGTGGACACGCCGGCGACGGTCAGCACGTGGCTGAACTTCAGCGCGAAGGTCAACACGAGCTCCGAGGGCGGGCTGCTGAGCCTGGCATTCCACCCGCTATTCCCGGCCCGTCGGGAAGTCTTCGTCAGCTACACCACGGGCAGCCCCATGCAGCTCGTGGTGTCGCGCCTCCTGCTCGACAACGTCACGACGCCGGTCACCGTGACCGAGCAGTCCCTGGTGACCATCAGCAAGCCCTGGGACAACCACAATGGCGGTGACCTGGCATTCGGGGCGGACGGCTACCTGTATATCTCCACGGGGGATGGTGGCAGCGGCGGGGACCCCAACGACAACGCCCAGAACACCACCCGCCTGCTGGGCAAGATGCTGCGCATCGACGCGTACGACAGTGCCGGCTGGCCCACCACCCGCTATGGCATCCCGCCCGACAACCCTTACGCGGGCAACCCCCGTTGCGGTGCTGACGCGAACGCGGCCGCGTGCCCGGAAATCTTCGCCCGGGGCCTGCGCAATCCCTGGAGGTTCAGCTTCGATGTGACCACCGGTGCGTTGTGGGTTGCCGACGTGGGCCAGAACGAGCGGGAGGAAATCAACCGCGTGTCTCGCGGCGGCAATTACGGCTGGCGCTGCCGCGAGGGTTCAGCCACCTACAACACCGCCGGTTGCCCGGCATCGGGCCTGGTCGATCCCGTGTTCGATTACCTGCATGCGGGCGGCAACGGCTCGATCACCGGTGGCTACGTCTATCGCGGTGACGGGATCCCTGAACTGCGCGGCCGCTACGTCTACGGTGATTTCCTGTCCGGCCGGATCTGGGCGCTGCAGGACGATGGTGCCGGCGGTTACCAGGCCGAGCAGCTCCTGGACACGGCTGCCGGCATCTCGAGCTTCGGCCTGGGCCACGACGGCGAACTCTACTTCAGCGACTACAGCACCGGGCGTCTCCAGCGGCTGAAGGGCTCGGGCACCACCCTGACCGACGTGGTGCCGGACGATCTCGCCGCTACGGGCTGCGTGATGCCCTCGAACCCGCGCCTCCCATCCGGCGGGGCCATTCCATTCTCGGTGAACGCGCCCTTCTGGTCCGATGGCGCCGCCAAGACCCGGCACCTGGCGGTGCCGGATGGCGCCACGATCCAGGTGGGTGCCGACGCGGACTGGCAGTTCCCCCCGGGCTCGGTGCTGATGAAGACCATGGAACTCGGCGGCCAGCCCGTCGAGACGCGCCTGCTGATGCGCCATCCGGACGGCGCCTGGGCCGGCTACACCTACGAGTGGGATGCGACGGCGAGCAAGGCGACGCGCGTCCGCGGCGGCAAGACGAAGTTCATCAATGGCCAGGACTGGATCTACCCGAGCGAGGGCCAGTGCCAGCAGTGTCACACGGCGGCGGCGGGCATCAGCCTCAGCCCAGAGTCGGGCCAGCTGAATGGCAACCAGCTGTATCCCGTGACGGGCCGCCTGGCAAACCAGCTGGAAACCCTGGACCACATCGGCCTGCTGACGCCGGCGGGCATCGATCCCGCGAGCGCGCCGCGGCTGCCGCCGCCGGCAGACCCCGCCGAGGCACTCGAACCGCGCGCGCGGGCCTATCTGCACGCCAATTGCTCGAACTGCCATCGTCCCAACGGCCCGACGGGCGTGGACATGGACCTCCGGTACACGCAATCCCCGGGGCTGGCCTCCACCAACACCTGTGACGTGGCGCCCCAGGCCGGTGACCTCGGCATCGCGGATGCCCGGCTGATCGCACCGGGCAGTCCGTCGCGCTCGATCCTCCTGCAACGGATGCTGCGGCGGGACGCGCACGGCATGCCGCCGACAGGCTCGAACCTGGCAGATCCAGCCGGTGCGCTCCTGATTTCCACCTGGATCCGCGAGCTCGCGAACTGCGACGCCGCTGACCCCGGCTGCGGCGGGTGCCACGCACCCTCCGGCTCGCCCTAGCTGCGCGGGCCCTCCACGATCGAGCCCGCCGCCGGGTCGCGCAGGTGGATCTCCTGCTGCGGGATCGCCAGCACGACGCCTTCCTGGCCGAAGGCCCGGTAGAGCGTGCAGTTCAGCTCGTGAAGGACGAGGCCCCGGTTGGCGGGGTCCTGGATCCAGCACAGCATCTCGAATTCGAGGCCGGAGCTGCCGAACTGGCGCAGCCGCATCCGGGGCTCCGGTTGCTGGCAGACCTGCGGGTGCCCGTCGGCGGCCCTGAGCATCAGTTGCATGACGTGATCGATGTCTGAGCCGTAGGCGACGGCGATGGGCACGCGCAACCGGTACTTGCGCAACGGGCTGCCCGACTCGTTGATGATCTTGGCCTTGCCCATCACGCCGTTCGGGATGCTCACCTCCACATCGTCCCGGGTGAGCAGGCGCGTGCTGCGCAGGCCGATGTGGGTGACGGCGCCCCGCTCGCCCGAGTCGAGCACGATGTAGTCACCGATCCCGTAGGGCTTGTCGGTGAGGATGGAGATGCCGGCGATGAGGTTGCCCAGCGTGTCCTGGGCGGCGAAGGACAGCGCCAGGCCGAGGATGCCGGCCGAGGCCACGAGGCCCGTGACGTTGACGTCCCAGGCCAGGAGGATGGCGTAGATGCCCGCCAGCCCGAGCACCACCACCATGGTGTTGCGCATCAGGGTGGCCGTGGTGGGCTGGGCGAAGGCCGGCGGCGGCTGCCGGCGGCCGAGGCCCGCGAGGATGACCCCGGTGGCGCGGACGCCGAACACCACCCAGATCAGGATCAGCAGCGTATCGACGAGCGCGTCCAGCCGCCGCTCGACGCCCTCGCCGAGCTCGAAGGCCGACAGCGCAATCAGCAGCCCGAGCAGGAGGATGGACGAAAACACGGGCTGGCGCGCCGCCCGGACCAGCTGCTCCCCCGACTGGGCCGGCCACTGGCGGAACGCGCGCCGGAGCAGCACGCCCGCCACCACATCCACGGCCACGGCCAGCAGCAGGAAGCCCGCGACCGCCGCGAGGATCTGCAGGATGGGTGCCGGGCCCAGGAAGGACAGCCAGCCGGCGAGCCAGTCACTGAGTTCCTGCATCACTCTCTCCGCAAGCCCGGGTTGGCAGTCTAACTCGCCAGGCCGGGGCCCTCGACGTAGCGGGACGGCGCGCTGGCCCGCGCCAGCGCGTTCCGGGCCGCCCACTCACCCTGCGCATCGGGTGCGCCCAGCCAGCGGAACTCCCCGCCCAGCCAGGCCGCCACCGGCACGCCGTTCCGGTACAGCACCCGGTTCCGGAGCTGCGCCGGCACCTTGTCCCCGGGCGTGACGATGCCGGTGAGGTTCAGCGGATCGGCGGCCGAGAGGATCACCTGGCTGTCCTGGTTGCCCGCGTGGCGCACCTCGCGCAGCCGGTCGACGGCCTCGGGCAGGGCGAACTGCTCGCCGCCGAAGCCCGCCACGAAGCGCCCGCCGCGGATCTCGCCGCGGGCCTCGAGCCGTCGCCAGCGCCTGGACCAGTTCCCGCCAGGGCGGCAGCAAGCGCGGCCTCCCGCACGAGGGCGGACCGGAACACGACGCCGTAGCGCTCGAGCAGGACGGCGCGCCGTCCGCTCCACCGCGGTACGCCGTGCTTCCCGGCCGCATCGCCGGGCACCGCAAACGGGGCCACGACCAGCGACCAGCGCCCGGCAGGCGGCGGGGGCGGACGACGCCAGGGCTGGCGGGCGGCTTCCCGACGGAGCGCTGCCGGCAGCCAGCAGCGTGCGCAGTCCGGCAAAGCCGTCGCCGCTCACGAGCCCCGCGGCGATCAGCTCGCGGAGCCCTGCCTCCACCGCATTGGCCGGCAACCCCGTCTGCGCGCTGGAGATCCGTGAAGAACATGGCCCCCTGGCGCAGCAGTGCGGCGTGGACCGGCGCCGCATTGGCTGACAGCGGCTCCGCGGGCGCGCCCGCGGGCAGGAGGCTCTGCCACCAGTCCAGGTCCTGGCGCTCCATGAAAAGGATCGGCGTCGTGCGGATGGGACCCTGGCGCGCGGGAGCCCGCCTCCGGCGGCGGACGCAGCCAGAGGAACTCGCCACCGGCGAGCAGCTGGTCCAGGGCGGCCGGCTGGAAATCCCGCAGCGCGCGCCGGCAGGAGGCTCGCCTCCCAGGCGGCGGCCGGCACGGGGAAGCCCGCGAGGCGGTCGAGAGCGCCGCCGCAACGCATCGGGCCCCGCCGGCTGCTCGTCACCCAGCTGGTGCCAGCAGAGCAGGAAGCGCATGTAGGCGGCCGGGCTCACCGGCTCCACCGAGCGCCGCAGGGTCTTCAGCGTGTAGCGGTGGATGCGGGCCAGCAGGCGCCGGTCGCACCACTCCTCCCCGGTTGCCGGGCTGCTGAAGCGGCCCCGCATCGCCTGGCCCTGCACCTCCAGCGCCAGCAACGCGATCTCCGCATCCGCCACGGCCACGCCCAGCGGCGCGGCCAGCGCGGCCGCGGTCACCGGGCCCAGCGTCTCCAGCCGGCTGCGCAGCAGCTCGCGCAGGGACTGCTCCCGGCTCTCGGCGTCGCTGCGCCGGCCGGCGTGGGCCGCGTCGATGGGCGGGTCGGCCTGCAGGTCGGGGCGGACGAGCTGCAGCTGGGCGAGCCGCTCGGCGCTCACCCAGAGGGGCTGGCCACCGGGCGGGGCGACGACGGTCGCCCGGCGTTCCGCCAGGAGCGGCGCGAGCAGAGCCGGCCAGGTGAGCCGGTCGGTGGGCCTGATCTCCGGCACGGCGAGGAACCCGGCCAGGGTCAGTCCGTCGTGCAGCTCGTCCGGCGTCCGCGCCTCCGGCCACGCCTCGAGGCACACCTGGCGGATGGCCTCCGGGTCGAGCCGGCCGATGGTGGCGGCCTCCTCCGGGTCGAGCAGGTTCCGGGTGCGGATCGCCAGGGTGCGGCGCTCCTCGGCCGGCGCGTCGTCGAGGAAGGCGTAGGGCCGGGCGCTGATGATTTCCTGGGCCAGCGGCGACGGCGTGGTGAGCTCCCGCGTGAGGATCTCCACGTGACCGGCGGCGAGGTCGCGGAGCAGCGCCTCGAGGCCGGTCACGTCCATGAGTTCGTTGAGGCAGTCGTCGAGGGTCTGGTGGACCAGCGGGTGATCCGGCACCTGCCGGTCGCCGGCGATGTTCTCCGCGCAGGCCACCTGGTCGGGGAACACCAGGGCCAGCAGGTCGTCGGAATCGCTGCGCTGGAACTGGGGCGGCACCTTGCGGCCGTTGCGGTAGCGCCGGATCGCGAGCGCGGTGGTCGCGACCCAGCGCCAGCGCGTGGGAAACATGGGCGCCTGCAGGGTCGCCTGCGTCAGCACCTCGCGCACGGTCTCGGCCCGCAGGTAGCCCCGGATCTCCTCCAGCGGAAAGCTGTGGGTCGGCCCGAGCGAGAGCACGATGCTGTCCTCGAGCGCAGCGGCCTGCAGCTCGAAGTTGAACTGGCGGCAGAAGCGCTTGCGGAGCGCGAGGCCCCAGGCCCGGTTGAGGCGCGAGCCGAAGGGCGAGTGGATGACGAGGTGCGTGTCCCCCACCTCGTCGAAGAAGCGCTCGAAGATCAGCGTGCGGCGCGTGGGCAGCACGCCGAGCGCGGCCCGGGCCGTTGCCAGGTAGGCGGTGAGCTGCTCGCTGGCGGCGGGTGGCAGGCCGAGCGTCGACTCGAGCCAGTCGCGCACGGCGCGCCTCGCCGTCGGCGAGCCGCAGGTCCACCTGCTCGCGCAGCCGGGAGACGGCGGCCGAGAGCTCGTCGGTGCGGCCGGGCGCCTCGCCGAACCAGAACGGGATGTTCGGCGGCTGCCCGTGGGCGTCCTCCACGTAGACGCGCCCGGTCTCCACCTTCCGGATCCGGTAGGAGGTGTTGCCCAGCTGGAAGATGTCGCCCGGGCACGCTCTCGAAGGCGAAGTCCTCGTTGAGCGTGCCGATGGGCAGGTTCTCCGGCAGCAGCACCACGTCGTAGTCGAACTGGTCCGGGATGGTGCCGCCGTTCGTGACGGCGGTGAGCCGCGCGCCGGGCCGGGCCCGCAGCCGCTGGTTCACGGCGTCGTAGTGGAGGTGGGCCGCGCGCCGGCCGCGGCGAGGTGTTGTAGCCGTCGGCCAGCGTGTGCACGACCGAATCGAAGGCGGCTCCGGGTGAGATCGCGGTAGGGCCAGGCGCGGCGCGACGAGCGCGTACAGGTCGTCCGTCGCGCCACTCGCGCCATCGCGACCTCCGCCACGATCTGCTGGGCGAGCGCGTCCAGCGAGGCGCCCTGCAGCCGGATCGCGTCCAGCTCCTCCGCGGCGCACGGCATCCAGCAGCGCCGCGCATTCCACCAGGTCATCCCGGGAGACCGGGAACAGCCGGCCCTTGGGCAGGCGATCCACGCCGTGGCCGGAGCGGCCGACCCGCTGCAGCAAGGTGGCGATGCTCTTGCGGCGACGCGATCTGGCAGACGAGGTCCACGTCGCCGATGTCGATGCCGAGCTCGAGCGAGGCCGTGGCCACGAGCGCCTGCAGCTTGCCGGCCTTCAGGCGCTCCTCCGCGTCGAGGCGATGCTCCCGCGCGAGGCTGCCGTGGTGGGCACGTGACCGCGCTCCTCGCCGAGCCGCTCCGCCAGGTGCCGCGCGGCCCGCTCGGCGAGCCGGCGCGTGTTGACGAAGATGAGCGTCGTGCGGTGCTCCCGCACCAGTTCGGCGAGCCGGTCGTAGATCTCCGCCCACACCTCGTTGGCCATGACCGGCGTGAGCGGCGACGCGGGCAGTTCGATGGCGAGATCCCGCTGGCGGGTGAAGCCGGCGTCGACGATCTCGCAGGCTGGCGCGCCGGCGGCAGCCCGGTTGCCCACCAGGAACCCGCGCCATGCGCTCCATGGGCTTCTGGGTGGCCGAGATGCCGATGCGCACGGGCTCCTGCGGGCACAGCGCCGCAAGCCGCTCGAGCGACAGGGCCAGATGGGCGCCGCGCTTCGATGTCGGCCACCGCGTGCAGCTCGTCCACGATCACCGTACGGACCGTGGCCAGCATCTCGCGGCCGGAAACGGAGGTGAGCAGGATGAACAGCGACTCGGGCGTGGT
The DNA here is from genome assembly GCA_963790015.1 of uncultured Gammaproteobacteria bacterium. Taxonomy (GTDB): domain Bacteria; phylum Pseudomonadota; class Gammaproteobacteria; order Steroidobacterales; genus SHZI01. The sequence goes on along the minus strand of CAWBMW010000026.1, from coordinate 353,416 downwards.
GACGAGGATGTGCGGCGGGGTCCGTCGCATGCGCGCCCGCTCCACCTGGGGCGTGTCGCCGGTCCGCACCGCCGTGCGGATCGGCCACGTCCTCGAACACCGAGAACCGCTCCCGGATGCCGGCCAGCGGCTCGTCCAGGTTCTTCCGGATGTCGTTCGACAGCGCCTTCAGCGGCGACACGTAGAGCACGCGGGTCTCGTCGGGCAGGCCGCCCCGGGCGACGCCTTCCTTCACCAGCGCATCGATGGCGGCGAGGAACGCGGCGAGGGTCTTGCCCGAGCCCGTGGGCGCGGCCAGCAGGGTGTGGCGACCGGCCTGGATGGCGGGCCAGGCCCGGGCCTGCGACGGGCGTGGGCGCGCCGAAACGGTCGCTGAACCAGCCGGCGACGGCGGGGTGGAAATCGGGGGACGGCATGCCCCGACTATACCGAGTAGGAGCGCCTTTAGGCGCGACCGCCGCGACCCTCAGAACCGCCAGCTGACCCCGACGCTGATGACCGGGTACAGGTCATAGTTGTCGAAGTCGTCCTCCAGCTCGGCCTCTTCCTCCCGCAACGCAGCCTGCAACGCCGGCTCGCTGCTCAGCGTGCCGCCGGTGGAGGTGAGTTCGATGTCCGGCGAGTCCTGGAAGAGGATGCCCAGGTCCAGGCTCCAGGCCAGTCCGCCACCGTCGCGGCCCCAGACCCAGCCGGCGCCGAGGAACGGGGCCGAAGTGCCCAGATCAGCCATCGCGCCGAGGGTCCCGACTTCGGTCTCGGTAAACGTGATACCGCCGATGTCGAAGGTGCCACCGGGCCCCGGCACACCCGTGCCGTCCAGGGTGTTGTCCGTGGCGAACCAGCCGCCGCTGACGCGGAACACGCCGGCGAAGGGATGCCAGTCAACGAAGAAGCCGACGTTGGACAGGTCCAGCTCGCCCTCGTATTGAATGCCGTTCTCCTCGCCGTCCCGGTCAAGGGAGAAAGCGTAGCCACCGAGGCGGACGCCGAAGCGGTCGTTGAACGCGTAGCCCGCCTCGGCGCCGAAGCCGAGGGTGCTGGCGCTGGCACCCAGTGAAAAATCACCGGCCTGCGCCGGGATCGTGCTGCCCGCCAGCAGCAACATCGCAAGGATCCTGCCCATCCACTCGCTCCCGCCTGTGCCCGGGTGGCAGGGTCGGGCATCCGGCGCTGGCGCGCCGTGACGCGCGGCACATTGGCGGGTCGCGGCTGAAGCCGCTCCTACGGCACGATTACCGGCCGTAGGTGGCCATCAGCTCCGCGACGCCGAGGGTGTTGGCGTTGACGTTGAAGCCCACGAAGGCCGCGGTGGCGTTAGCCGGCAGGTCGAGCTTTTCCACCTTCAGCGCGTGCAGGCGGAAGTAGTAGCGGTGGGGCTTGTCGCCGGGCGGCGGGCAGGGGCCGCCGTAGCCGGGGCTGCCGAAGTCGGTGTTGCCCTGCATGACGCCGGCGGGCAGCAGGCCCGCCTGGGGATCACCGGCGCGGGATCGGAGCGACTGCAGGTTCGGCCGGCAGGTTCCAGACCACCCAGTGCCACCAGCCGCTGCCGGTCGGCGCGTCCGGGTCGTGGACCATGAGCGCGAAGCTCTTCGTGCCCGCCGGCGGGTTGCGCCAGCTCAGGGCCGGCGACACGTTGCCGCCGGTACAGCCGAAGCCGTTGAAGACCTGGGCCGGGCCGATCGCCTGGCCGGGCACCAGGTCGGGGCTGACGAGGCGGAAGCTGGCGTCCTCGGCGTGGGCGGTGCCGAGGAACAGCAGGAGCGTGACGAAGACGAAGCGCATGGTGACATTCCCTGTAGGAGCGGCTTCAGCCGCGACCGGAAGCCTGTATAGCAGACAGACGGGTCGCGCCTGAAGGCGCTCCTACGGGGCCGCAGCTCAGGGCGATCCCGGAAGTGCTCCAGGGCCTCCGGGTTCGCCAGCGCCTCCGCGTTCCCCGGCGGTTCCCCGTGCACCACCGCGCGGACGGCCAGCTCCGACAGCTTGCCGCTGCGGGTCCGGGGCAGGTCGGGAACCTGCAGCACCTTCGCGGGCACGTGGCGCGGCGACAGTCGCGTCCGCACCGTCCTGCGGATCCGGTCACGTGAGCTCCGCATCGAGCACCCGGCCGGCGGCCAGCACCACGAACAGCACGACCCGCTCGTCGCCCTGCCAGCGCTGGCCGACCGCCAGGCTCTCCAGCACTTCCGGCACGGCCTCGACGGCCCGGTAGAGCTCCGCCGTGCCGATGCGCACGCCGCCGGGATTGAGCACCGCATCGGAGCGCCCGTGGATGATGAAACCGCCGGAGGCCGTGCGCTCCGCGTAGTCGCCGTGGGCCCAGACGCCGGGAAAACGCGTCGAAGTAGGCACGCCGGTACTTCTCGCCGTCCGCGTCCGCCCAGAAGCCGACGGGCTGGGACGGAAATGGCCGGGTGCAGACCAGCTCGCCCCGGCCCCTCGCCATCGGCCTTCCATCCGGATCGAAGATCTCCACGGCCATGCCCAGCGCCGCGCACTGCAGCTCTCCCCGATGCACGGGCAACAGCGGGTTGCCCAGGGCGAAGCAGGCGACGATGTCCGTGCCGCCGGAGATGGAGGACAGTTGCACGTCGGTCTTCACCGCGTCGTACACGTAGTCGAAGGTTTCGGGCGCAAGCGGGGAGCCGGTGGACAGGACCGTGCGCACGCTCGTCAGGCGGCAGGCGTCCCGGGGCCGGACTCCGCTCTTCGCGAGCCCCGCGAGGTAACGCGCGCTGGTGCCGAAGACCGTGATGCCCTCCTCGTCCGCCATCCTCCAGAGGGCTGTGTAGTCCGGTTGCGTTGGCGACCCGTCGTAGAGCACCAGCGTGGCGCCGCTCGCCAGGCCGCTCACCAGCCAGTTCCACATCATCCAGCCGCAGGTGGTGAAGTAGAAGAGGCGATCGTCCCGGTGCAAGTCCGTGTGCAGCAGGTGCTCCTTCAGGTGCTGGAGCAGCGTGCCGCCGGCGCCGTGGACGATGCCCTTGGGCGGGCCCGTGGTGCCCGACGAGTAGAGGATGTACACGGGGTGATCGAAGGGCAGCGGGGTGAATTCCAGGGGCGCCACGGCAGCGGTGAGTTCCTCCCAGCTGAGGGTGTCCGGTACCTTGCCGACGCCGATGACGGCAGTGAGCCCCGGAAGTTGCGCGGTGAGCTGCTGTACCGTGGCCGTCGTGTCGATCCGCTTGCCGGCATACGGCGTAGCCGCTCGTTGCGATCAGCACCTTCGGCGCGATCTGCCCGAACCGGTCAACGACACTCGCCGCGCCGAAGTCCGGCGAGCAGGAGGACCAGATCGCGCCGAGGCTGGTCGTCGCCAGCATGCCGATGACCGCCTCCGGACCGTTGGGCAGGAACGCCGCCACCCGGTCGCCGGGGCCGACGCCGAGGCGGCGCAGGCCGGCGGCCGCGCGTGCCACCTGCTCGTGGAGCTGCCGCGTAGCTGAGTTCGCCGCGACTCCCCGCCTCGTCCCGCCAGATGAGTGCGGGGTGATCGTCCCGGAAGCGCAGCAGGTTCTCGGCGAAGTTCAGCGTGCCGCCGGGGAACCAGCGGGTGCCGGGGTTACGGTTGGCATCGGCGAGGACCGCGTCGGGAGATCGGCGCCAATGCAGGTCGCAGAACGTGGCGAGATCGCCCCAGAAGGCCTCGGGTGATTCCACGGACCAGCGGTGGAGGCTGGTGCAGTCGGGGACGGGCACGCCGCGGCGGGTGATGACGCGGTCGATGAAGCGGGTCAGGTGAGCGCGGCGGACCCGTTCCGCATCTGGCTGCCAGAGGATCTCGCCGGCTCATGGGTGGGGATTATGCAGGAGCATCTGTAGGAGCGCCTTCAGGCGCGACCAGCCACGGTCGCGCCTGAAGGCGCTCCTCAGGTGCTCCTACCCGCCGATGTAGTACATCTCCACCTTCTCGCCGGCGGGCTTCTGCGCGCGCAGCTCGCTGTAGCGATCCTCCCGGCGGGTCCACACGCCGGTGATCAGGGCGCGGAGCTGGTCGTCGTCGAGGCCCGCCCGCAGCGGCCCCTTGAGGTCGGTACCGCGGGACGCGAACAGGCAGGTGTAGAGCTGGCCATCGGACGAGAGCCGGCCCCGGGTGCAGGAGCCGCAGAAGGGCTCGGACACGGAGGAGATGAAGCCCACCTCGCCGGCGCCGTCGTCGAAGCGGTACCGCTCCGCGACCTCGCCGTGGTAATTCGGGCGCACCGCCGTCAGCGGCCAGCGGGCGGCGAGCATGGCCAGCAGTTCCCGGGACGGCACCGTGTCGCTGGCCCGCCAGTGGTTGATGGTGCCCACGTCCATGTACTCGATGAAGCGCACGATCACGCCGGTGCCGCGGAAGTGCTCCACCAGGTCCACCACGGTGTGCTCGTTGACGCCGCGCTTCACCACCGCGTTCACCTTGATGGGCGTGAGGCCGGCGGTGATCGCCTCGTCGATGCCCTCGAGGACCTGGGCCTTGCTGCCCCTGCCGCCGCTCATCCGCAGGAACACGGCGTCGTCGAGCGAGTCGAGACTCACGGTGACCCGGGACAGACCCGCCGCCTTCAGCGCCGCGGCGTGCTGGGCCAGGAGGATGCCGTTGGTGGTGAGCGCGATGTCGTCGATGCCCGGCACGCGGGACAGGTCGCCGACCAGCTCCGCGATGTTCGGCCGGAGCAGCGGCTCGCCGCCGGTGATGCGCAGCTTGCGGACGCCGAGCCCGGCGAAGATGTGGGCCAGGCGCAGGATCTCCTCGAAGGACAGGCGCTCGCTGCTCTTCAGGAACTCGAAATCCGGGTGGTACTTGTCCTCCGGCATGCAGTAGGGGCAACGGAAGTTGCACCGGTCCATGACCGAGATGCGCAGGTCCCGGAGCGGCCGGTGCAGCCGGTCTTCCATGCCCGTGTCCGGCAACCCGTCACGGGGGTGAAGCGTGATGACCTTTTCCGACATGGGGCGATGGTAGCAGAGGCCCCCGGCGCGGCATTGACATCGCTCATGCCGATATACTTCGCTGATGCCGAAGACCATGCAGGCCGTCGAAATTCCCGAGGCCGGGCCGCCGGACGTCCTGCGGCTCTGCACCCGGCCCGTGCCCGCGCTCCAGCTCGGCGAAGTCCTGATCCGCGTTGCAGCGGCGGGCGTGAACCGCCCCGACTGCCTCCAGCGGGCCGGCGGCTACCCGCCTCCGCCCGGCGTGTCCGACCTGCCGGGCCTCGAGGTGGCGGGCACCGTCGTGGCCGCGGCCCGGGGTGTCACGAGCCCGGCCGTGGGCGACCGGGTGTGCGCGCTCGTGGCGGGCGGCGGCTACGCCGAATTCTGCACGGCCCCCGCGGTGCAGTGCCTGCCGGTGCCGGCGGGTCTCAGTCTCGTGGAGGCCGCGGCCATCCCCGAAACCTTCTTCACGGTCTGGACCAACGTCTTCGAGCGGGGCCGGCTGCAGCGGGGCGAGTCGCTGCTCGTCCACGGCGGGGCGAGCGGCATCGGCACCACGGCGATCCAGCTCGGTGCCGCCTTCGGCGCCCGGGTCTTCGCCACGGCGGGCAGCGACGAGAAGTGCGCGCTCTGCTTCCGGCTCGGCGCGGAACTCGCCATCAACTACCGCACCCACAAGTTCCTCGACGTGCTCCAGGCCGCCACGCAGAAGCGCGGCGTGGACGTGATCCTGGACATGGTCGGCGGCGCCCTACCTGCCGGACAACCTGCGGCTGCTGCGCGAGGACGGCCGGCTCGTCTGGATCGCCGCCCTTGCCGGCGCCAAGGGCGAGCTGAACATCAGCCAGGTGTTCCTGAAGCGGCTCACGCTGACGGGCTCCACGCTGCGCAACCGGCCGCCGGCCGAGAAGGGCCGCATCGCGCGCGCCCTGCACGAGGCGGTCTGGCCGCTGCTCGAGCAACGCTCGGTCGTGCCCGTCATCCAGCAGGTATTGCCCCTCGCATCGGCCGTGGAGGCGCATCGCCTCCTCGAGGCCAATGAGGCCATGGGCAAGGTCGTGCTCCGCATGACGGACGAAGCATGAGCGACAAGGCGCTGCTGACGCGTTTTGATGCCTGGCGGAGCGAGGGCCGCACACTGGTCCTTGCCACCGTCGTCGGCACGGCCGGCTCCACCTACACCAAGGCGGGCCAGCGCATGCTCATCGCCGACTCGGGCGACTACCAGGGCCTGGTCAGTGGCGGCTGCCTGGAAGGCGACCTCGCCGCCCACGCCCGGGAGGTGATCGCGTCGGGCCAGGCCCGGGTCGTCACCTACGACCTGCGCGGGGAGAACGAGGAGCTGTTCGGGCTCGGCATCGGCTGCGACGGGCTGCTGCGCATCCTTCTGCAGCGGCTGTCGCCCGACGCGGAGTACGAGCCCTTCGCACGCATCGCCGACCTCCTGCGGGGCGACGCACCCGCCCCCTGCGCCATCGTGCTGGCGGATCGGGGCGAACTCCGTGTGGGCGACACGCTGTTTGCCGCCACGGGCCCCGTCACCGACGACGTGCTGCGCACGGAACTGCGCCCCCTGCCCCGCCTGCTGGTGCTCGGCGCCGGCCCCGACGCCGCGCCCGTCGTGACGCTGGCGGACCTGCTGGGCTGGCGGATCACCGTGGTGGATCACCGGCCCGCGTACCTGGAGCGGCCTGCCTTCACTGTCGCGGACGCGCGGGTGTGCGCGCCGGCGGACACGCTGGCGACGCAGGTCACACTCACGCACTTCGCCGCCGCAATCGTGATGAGCCATCACCTGGCCACGGACCGCAGCTACCTCGCGGCGCTGGCGCCCTGCGCCATACCTTATATAGGGCTCCTCGGGCCGCCCGGGCGGCGGGACCGGCTGCTGCGGGAACTGGGTGACGCCGCGGGTTCCCTCCGCGGGCGATTGCACGGCCCCGCCGGCCTGGACATCGGCGCCGACTCGCCCGAGTCCATCGCGCTGTCGATCCTGGGCCAGGTCCACGCCACGGCGAGGCACCGCCGATGACCGGGGCCCGCCGGCGCATCGATGTGGCCGAGGCCGACGCGCTGATCCGTGCGCGTCTCCGGGACTGGGGCACGGTGCGCGTGCCCCTCGACGCGGCCCAGGGCGAGATCCTCCGCCAGACCATCACCGCCGAGCGGGACCAGCCGCCCTTCGACCGGGTCACCATGGACGGGATCGCCCTGCGGCACCGGGATCTTGCCGCGGGCCTGCGCACGCTTCAACGTGGCGGGCACCCAGGGCGCGGGCAGCGCGCCGCTGACGCTGCCTGACGCGCAGAGCTGCGTGGCCATCATGACCGGCGCCGCGCTTCCCGCCGGCGCCGACACCGTCGTCCCGGTGGAACGCATCACGCGGGACGGTGCGACGGCCACCCTCGAGGCGGGCTACCAGCCCGCCGCCGGCCAGTGCATCCACCGGCGCGCCTCCGACCACCGGCAGGGTGCGACGCTGCTGTCGCCCGGGCACGCTGCTGGGCGCGCCGGAGATGGCGATCCTCACGGTCGGCGGCGCGGACACCGTGGAGGTCGCGCGCCGCCCCGCCATCACGGTCGTGTCCACCGGCGACGAGCTGGTGGACGTCGGGCTGCCGCTCGGCCCCGACGCAGATCCGCTCGTCCAACGACCGGGCCATCGCGGCGGCGCTGGCCAGCCGGGGCTTCATCGACTGCGACCGGCTGCACCTGCCCGACGACCGGGCCGTGCTGGAGACCGCACTCGGCGAACTGCTCGCCGAGCAGGATGTGCTGATCCTCACGGGCGGCGTATCCATGGGCGAGTTCGACTACGTGCCGCAGGTCCTGCTCGCACTCGGCATGGAACTGGTCTTCCACAAGGTGCTGCAGCGGCCGGGCCTGCCACTCTGGTTCGGCGTGTCGCCGGCGGGCAAGCCCGTGTTCGCGCTGCCCGGCAATCCCGTGTCGAGCCTGGTGTGCCTGGTGCGCTACGTGGCGCCCGCGCTGGTGGCGGCGCTGGGCGCGGCTCCCCGCCCGGACGTCGTCGTGCGTCTGGACCGGCACGTGAGCTTCGAGCCGGACCTCACCTACTTCCTGCCGGTGAACGCTCCGCTATGGCGCCGACGGCGAGTGCCTGGCGACGCCGAAGCCCACCAACACGTCCGGGGATTTCGTGGCGCTGGGCGGCACCGACGGCTTCGTCGAGCTGCCGCGGGGAATGTCGGAGTTCGCGCCCGGCTACACCGCGCGGTTCTACGCCTGGTAGGAGCGCCTTCAGGCGCGACCGACGCGACCGCGAGACCTAATGGCTAGGCAGCAAGGCTCTTCCGTAGGCAGTAGATCGGCTCCCGGACTTCCCAGCGCTCGATCCAGTACTCTGCTAGCCGACTGGTATGCGCCACCGCGACCACAACGCGATTAGTGGGATCCGTCGTGTAGACCACAAAATACGGAAAGCGGGGAACCAGCCGCTGCCGCACACCGGGCCGGATCAATAGCCCGGCATTGGGAAAGACCGCAATCTGGTCGATCAGCTCGTCGAACCGCCACAAGGAAGCGATCACCGGCACGTGGCGTCAGACCATTGTAGCGGTCGGCAGCACTGACCAGATCATCCTGTGCCCTGGGATCGATTCGCACGAGCCACCTTCAACCTCTCCTGAATATTGGCAAATGCCTCAGCCACGGGGACCGGCTGACTCTGACCGTCGCGAATCCGCTGGATGCGCCGGTCAATCTCTTCCAGCCAGGACTTCTGGATCTCGGCACTGGCAAAGCCGCCGAATTCGCCAACGGTAGCGCTGTCGGCCTGATCCAGGCTTTCGATCAGCGCCTCGATGAGGCGCTCCCGGTCCCCGGCGCTGAGCTGCAGCGCTTCGGCCTCAATGCGTTCGAGTTCGGTGCTCATGGCCGGACTGTAGCAGCACCGGGTTGATGGCCGTCAAGGGGCTTTTCCGCGGCTTTGGCCCCGGGAAGGCGAAAGGTCGCGCGTGAAGGCGCTCCTACGTACCGAGCACCCGCCGCGCGGGGACGTACTCATAGCCCAGCGCCGTGGCCACGGCCTCGTAGGTGACCTTGCCCCGGTGGATGTTCAAGCCTTCCAGCAGGTAAGGGTCATCCAGCAGCGCCTGCCGGTAGCCCTTGTCGGCCAGGGCCAGCACGTAAGGCAGCGTCGCGTTGTTGAGGGCGAAGGTGGAGGTGCGCGCCACGGCGCCGGGCATGTTCGCCACGCAGTAGTGCACCACGCCCTCCTCCACGTAGGTGGGCTTCGAGTGCGTCGTCGCCCGGGCCGTCTCGAAGCAGCCGCCCTGGTCGATGGCCACGTCCACGACGACCGAGCGGTCGCGCATCTCCCGCACCATCTCGCGGCTGACGAGGCGGGGCGCCGCGGCGCCGGGCACCAGCACGGCGCCGATCACCAGGTCCGCCTCGGCCACGTAGTGCTCGATGGCCTCGACGGTGGAATAGATGGTGTTCAGCCGGCCGCCGAACTGGAAGTCCAGTTCCTTGAGGCGCGGCAGGGAGCGGTCGACGACCGTCACCTGGGCCTCCATGCCCATGGCCACGCGGATGGCGTTGGTGCCGACCACGCCGCCGCCGAGCACGACCACGTTGGCGGCCTTCACGCCCGGCACGCCGCCGAGCAGGATGCCGGCGCCGCCGGCCTCCCGTTCCAGGCAGTGCGCGCCCGCCTGCACGGCCATGCGGCCGGCCACCTCGCTCATGGGCGACAGGAGCGGCAGGCTGCGGTTGGGTCCGGTGACGGTCTCGTAGGCGATGGCGACGACACCCGACTTGATCAGGCTCTCCGTCTGCTTGGGATCCGGCGCCAGGTGCAGGTAGGTGAACAGCACCTGCCCGTCCCGCAGCAGGGGAAACTCCTCGGGCAGGAGCTCCTTGACCTTCACGATCATCTCGGCGCGGCTGAAGACCTCCCGGGCGGACCCGACGATGGTGGCGCCCGCCCGTTCGTAGTCCGGGTCGCGCACGCCGATGCCGGCGCCCGCCTTGCTCTGGACCAGGACCTGGTGCCCGTGGAAGGTCAGTTCGCGAACGCTGGTGGGCGTGAGCCCGACCCGGTGCTCGTCCTGTTTGATCTCGGTGGGAACGCCGATCAGCATGGGAGTCTCCTTCAGGCGACTGCACGCAGGGCCTTGCCCAGCGCGTCGACAATCTGCCCGATCTGGGCCTCGTCGATGATCAGTGGGGGTGTCAGGGCGATGGTGTCGCCCGTGGTGCGCACGAGCACGCCGCTGGCGAAGCAGTGGCGGAACACGTCGAGGGCCCGCAGGGTCGGCTGGTCCTTGCGGGGTTCCAGCTCGACGGCGCCCATGAGCCCGATGTTCCGGACGTCGATGACGTGGGGCGAGCCCTTCAGGCCGTGCAGCGCGTCGGCAAACGTCGGCGCCACCGCCGCGGCCCGCTCGAACAGGCCCTCCTCCCGGTACACGGCCATAGCCGCGAGCCCGGCCGCACAGGCCAACGGGTGGCCGGAGTAGGTGTAGCCGTGAAAGAACTCGATGGCCTGCTCGGGACCGGCGCCGGCGCTAACGCAGGCCTCGTAGATGCGCCGGTCCACCAGCACCGCGCCCATGGGCACGACGCCGCTGGTGATGCCCTTGGCGACGGTCATCAGGTCGGGCTGCACGCCGAAGGTCTGGGACGCGAAGGCGGCGCCCGTGCGCCCGAAGCCGGTGATGACCTCGTCGAAGATCAGCAGCAGGTTGTGCCGGTCGCAGATCGCGCGGATTCGCTCCAGGTAGCCCTTCGGCGGCAGCAGCACGCCGGCGGACCCGGACACGGGCTCGATGATCACGCCGGCGATCGTGCTCGGGTCGTGGAGCGCGATGAGCCGCTCCAGCGCGTCGGCCAGCTCCACGCCGTGGGCAGGCTGGCCCCGGGAGAAGGCGTTGCGGGCCAGGTCGTGGGTGTGCGGCAGGTGGTCCACCCCCGGCAGCATGGCGCTGGCGAACACCTTGCGGTTCGCCACCATGCCGCCAACCGAGATACCGCCGAAACCGACGCCGTGGTAGCCGCGCTCCCGGCCGATGAAGCGAAAGCGCTGCCCCTCGCCCCGGGCCCGGTGGTAGGCCAGCGCGATCTTCAGGGCGGTGTCCACCGCCTCGGAACCGGAATTGACGAAGAACGCGTGGCCCAGGTTGCCGGGCGCGAGCTTCACCAGCTCAGAGGCCAGCTCGAAGGCGCCCGCGTGGCCCAGGTTGAAGGCCGTGGCGTAGTCCAGCCGGCCCACCTGTTCCTGAACGGCCGCCACGATCCGCGGGTGGCAGTGGCCGGCGTTGACGCACCAGAGGCCCGCGATGCCGTCCAGGATCTTCTGGCCGTCCCGGGTGGTGTAGTACATCCCGGCGGCGGACTCCAGCAGCAGCGGGTGCTGCTTGAAGTACCGGTTGGCCGTGAAGGGCATCCAGTAGGGCTGCAGGTCCGGCAAGGGGGTGGGAACGGCCATGGAATCCACACTACCGTACTTTCCCGGAGGGGCACAATTCGGCCTCCCACGACCCGGGAGGCCCGGCTATCATGCGGGCATGAAGCGGATGCCCACGATCAAGGCGGTCATGTCCCCGTTTCCCTATTCCGTGGACGCCGGGGCCTCGGTGGCCGATGCCCTCGCCTTCATGCGGGAGCACCACATCCGGCACCTGCCAGTAACCGAGGCCGGCGAGCTCATCGGCAGCGTGTCCGACCGGGACATCAAGCTGATCCTCGGGCCCGACTTCGCGAATCCGGACGAGCACGAGACCCGGGTGGCCGACGCCATGGTGAGGGACGCCTACATGGTGGACATGGAGGCGCGCCTCGACGACGTCCTGGCCCACATGGCGGAACACCACCTGGGCTCGGCCATCGTCACGCGGCGCGGCAAGCTGGCGGGAATCTTCACGGTGACGGACGCCTGCCGGCACTTTGCCGAGTTCCTGCGGGAGCAGGTCCGGCGCGCGGGCGGCGACGACGCGGCCTGAGGGGTCGTCCCGGCGGCAGCGGTCACGCCGCCTCACGGGTATGATCGGCGCATGGACAAGCCCCGCGAATTTCTTCCCCTCTCCATCGCCGTGCTCACGGTCTCCGACACCCGCACGTTCGAGACGGACACGTCCGGCGCCCTGCTGGTCAGCCGGCTCGAAGACGCCGGCCACCTGCTCGGCGACCGGGCGCTGGAACCCGACGACATGTACCGCATCCGGGCCACCGTCTCTGCCTGGATCGCCGACCCCGGCATCCAGGTCGTCATCACCACCGGCGGCACGGGCGTCACGGGCCGGGACGGCACCCCGGAGGCGATCAAGCCGCTCCTGGACAAGGTGATCGAGGGCTTCGGTGAGATGTTCCGCCGGATCTCCTGGGACGACATCGGGACATCGACGTTATCGTCCCGCTGCCTGGCCGGCGTGGCCAACGGCACGTACATCTTCTGCCTGCCCGGTTCCAGCAATGCCTGCTCCACCGGGTGGGACCAGCTGATCGCGTCCCAGCTCGACTACCGCACGCGGCCCTGCAACCTTGCCGAGCTGATGCCCCGCCTCAAAGAGGTATGAGGCTGCCGTGGCCGCGCTGCAGATCCACCAGATTCCCTGCCTCCAGGACAACTACGGCTACCTGATCCACGACCCCGCGTCCGGCCTGACGGCCTCCGTCGACACCCCCGACGCCGTGGCCATCGAGCGCGTGCTCACCGAACGCGGCTGGACGCTCGACTACATCCTCAACACCCACCACCACTTCGACCACGCGGGCGGCAACCGGGCGCTGAAGGCGAAGTACGGGTGCGTGATCGTGGGCTCCCGGGCGGATGCGGCGCGCATCCCGGGCATCGACGTGCTGGTGGGTGAAGGCGACCGGTTCAGCCTCGGAGCCCACGAGGCCCGGATCCTCGAGACCTCCGGCCACACCGTCGGCCACATCTGCTACGTGTTCGACGACGACCAGGCCGCCTTCGTCGGCGACACGCTGTTCTCCCTGGGCTGCGGGCGGCTCTTCGAGGGCACGCCGGCCCAGATGTGGGCATCCCTGCAGAAGCTCATGGCTCTGCCCGACGACGTGCGGGTGTACTGCGCCCACGAGTACACCCAGGGCAACGGGCGGTTCGCGGTGACGATGGAGCCGCGGAACGCGGCGCTGGCGGCGCGGGTCGCGGAAGTCGCGGTGCTGCGGGCGGCCAGCCGGCCCACCGTGCCCAGCACCATCGGCCTGGAGAAGGCCACCAACCCGTTCCTCCGGCCGGCGAGCCTGGAACTCCGCCAGACGCTGGGCATGAGCACCGCCCCGGACGCCGACGTGCTCGGCGAAACCCGCCGCCGCAAGGACCAGTTCTAGATGCTCGAGGAAGTCACCGTCCAGTGCCCCCACTGTGGGGAGACGATCACGCTCGTCCTGGACCTCTCGGAGGGCGACCAGTCCTACGTGGAGGACTGCGCCGTCTGCTGCGCGCCGATCCTCGTCAACTACTCGGTGGACGAAGACGGCGGCCTCACCGACATCTCCGTCGATAGAGAGTAGGAGCGGCTTCAGCCGCGACCGACATTTCCGGTCGCGGCTGAAGCCGCTCCTACGCCGCTCTACGGAGTGAAGACCGCCTGGTGATCCCGGATGAACTGCTCGAGGGAGGTCGCCGGCTTGCCGGTGAGCTTCTGCACGGAGTCGGTGATGTGCAGGTCCTGGCCGTCGGCGATCTCCTGGAAGAGCTCGCAGACTGCGTTCAGGTGCCACTCGTTGGTGAGGAACCGGGCGAGCGTCTGGCGGTAGGCCGGCATCGGCACGTGGACGTACTCGATCTTGCGGCCGAGGACCTTGCTGAAGCGGTCGGCGGCGTCGGTGAAACTCAGCACCTCGGGGCCCGTGATCTCGTAAGCCTTGCCCTCGTGGCCCGGGGCCGTCAGCACGACGGCGACGCAGGCGCCGATGTCCCGGGTGTCGGCCATCACGGTCTTGCCCGCCGCCCATCGGCAGGAAGAACTTGCCCTGCTCCTTGATGGTGCCGGCGCTGCCGAGGAAGTTCTGCATGAAGAAGTTGGGCTTGATCATCGTCCAGGCGAGGCCGGACTGCTGCAGATGTACTGCTCCGACGCGTAGTGGATCTTCGGGATCGGCGCCTTGGCCGTGGGCGTCGGCCTCCATGGAGGACATCTTCACCACGTGCTTCACGCCGCCGCCTTCGCCACGTCGACGAACTGCTTCTCCAGGTCCAGCTGCTTCTCGCCGTTCGGCAGGGTCATCAGCACCTTGTCCACGCCGGTCATGGCCTTCTCCAGCACGGCCCGGTCGGTCACGTCGCCGATCACGAGCTCGACGCCGGCGGCCTTCAGGGCCGCCGCCTTCTCGGCGTTGCGGACGATGGCGCGGAACTTGATGCCCTTCTTCAACAGGGCCTGGGCGGACGCGCCGCCGGTCTTGCCGGTAACGCCAGTGAGCAGCAGCATGGTGATTCTCCGGGAGATAGTTCTGAGCGGCGCGCAGTCTACCCGGATTGGAAATTGCCCCGTAGGAGCGGCTTCAGCCGCGACCGGAAAGCGGTCGCGCCGGTCGCGCCTCAAGGCGCTCCTACAGGGGACGGTCGTCCTGACGGTCGGCCTCGAAGAGGCTCTCCAGCTGCGCCGCGGACGCCCGGGTGGTGGCCAGGAACTTGTCGTCGTCGTCCCGGATCGCGAACTGGTCGTGCAGGGTGGCCTCGTCGTGGGCCCGGAACAGGGCCACGCTGCGCCGGGCGGCGGCGGGCTCGTCGCCCAGCCACTCCAGCACCTGCTCCGCCATGTCCAGGCTCGAGAGGTAGGTCTCCCGCATGATGTAGGGCACCCCCAGCTCCATCATCCGGAAGGCGTGCTGCCGGTTGCGCACCCGGGCAAAGACCTTCACGTCGGGAAAGTGCAGGCGGGCGAACTCGGCGATCCGCACCGAGGCGTCCTGGTCGTCCACCGCGATCACCAGCACCTCCGCCTTGTCCACCTGGGCGGCCCGGAGCATCTCCGGCCGGGACGCGTCGCCGTAGAAGATCCGGTTGCCGAAGCGCCGGACGAAGTCCACCTGGACCTGGCTGATCTCGAGCGCGGTGAAGGGAATGCCCCGGGCGCGGAGGATGCGGGCCACGATCTGGCCGAAGCGGCCGAAGCCGGCGATGACCACCCGGTGCTCGTCCGGCGTCGACCTGGTCGTAGGCCGGCGCCGCGGCGGCGGCGAACCACTTGCTGAACCAGCCGGTCGTCGGCGATGAGCAGCAGCGGGCTGAGCAGCATCGAGAGCGTCACCGCGAGGACCAGCAGCTCGCTCAGCGGCGCGGCCGATCAGCCCGGCGTCCACGGCGATGGGAAAGAGCACGAAGGCGAACTCGCCGCCGGCGAGCAGGCACGAGCGCGAGCGACCTGGCCTGGGCGCGCCACGACGCCGGCGCAGACCGCGCCCAGCGCGTAGAGCACCAGCCCCTTCCCCGCCATCAGCCCGGCCGTGACGGCGAGCACCGTGAGCGGCGCCGCGCCACCAGGCCCAGGTTCACCGACATGCCGACGGCGATGAAGAACAGGCCGAGCAGCAGGCCCTTGAAGGGCTCGAGGTCGGCCTCCAGCTCGTGGCGGTACTCGGAGTCGGCGAGCAGCACGCCGGCGATGAAGGCGCCGAGCGCCATGGACAGGCCCGCCGCATTCACCAGCAGCGCGGTGCCGATCACCACCAGCAGCGCGGCCGCGGTGAACACCTCCGGGATGCGGGTCTCGCGCCACGACGCGCAGGACCGGCCGCAGCACGTAGCGGCCCGCCGACGACGATCAGCGCGCACGGCGCCGATGGCCAGCAGCGGGTTCAGGCCCGCCTGCTCCCATCGCCGCGGCCGCCACCCCAGCAACGGCAGCACGGCCAGCAGCGGCAGCACCGCGAGATCCTGGAACAGCAGCATGCCGAAGGCCGCGCGGCCGTGCTGGGCGCTGCAGCTCGCTCGCGCTCCGCCGAGCAGCTGCAGGACCATGGGCGTGGACGAGAGGCTGAGCCCGAAGCCCGCCACCAGCGCCGCCGGCAGCGGCAGCCCGAGCAGCAGGCCGAGCGCCCGCGAGCACGGCCGTGGTGACCACCACCTGCGCGCCGCCGAGGCCGAAGACCACCCGGCGCAGCGCCAGCAGCCGGCTGGGCTGCAGCTCGAGGCCGATGACGAAGAGCAGCAGCACCACGCCGAACTCGGCGAAGTGCAGGATGCTCTCCACGTCGGCGACGAGCCCGAGACCGAAGGGGCCGATGAGCATGCCGCTGGCGAGATAGGCCAGCACCGCGCTGAGGCCGGAAGCGCCGGAACAGCGGCACGGCGATCACCGTCGCCGCCAGGAACAGCGCGACCTGGGTGAGCAGGCTGGTCACTTAAGGCGCCGTGAAGCCGATCGCCTTGTGGCTGCCGTCGCAGTAGGGCTTGTTTTTCGACGCCCCGCACCGGCAGAGGTAGGTCTCCTCCACCTTGTTGATGGTGCGCCCGGTGCCGCTGACGATCTCCAGCGGCCCCCTGGCCTGGAGCGGGCCGTTGGGAATCGGCGTCAGGGCCACCGGGCCGTTGCGGACGGCCAGCGGCTTCGACTCCTGGGTGGCGGGCTCGCCCGTCGCGACAAAACCCGCGGCCGTGTGGCTGCCGTCGCAGTAAGGCTTGTTCTTCGACGCCCCGCAGCGGCAGAGGGTCGCCCGGTAGCCGGCCGGCTGGCCGGCGATCTGCAGGGGGGCGTGGATAGCCAGCGGCCCGTTCTCCCGGACGTGCAGGGTATTGACGCCGGGCCCCGCCTCCCCCGGCGCGCCGTCCAGCCGGTCATATTGAATGGCGCCCGAGGGGCAGTTGTGGGCCAGCTCCGCGATCTCCTCGGGGGTGGCCCGGTCCGGGAAAATCCACTCCCCCTGGACGTTGGGGACGAACACGTCCGGCCGACCCAGGACGCAGTTGCGCGAATGGATGCATTTCCCGGCCTCGAACCGGATCACGGCCCGCTTGCCGCGGACCTCCTCGACCTTCGGTGCCATTGGGGGGTCCTTTCCTGCTGTAGGAGCGGCTTCAGCCGCGACTTTCTCTGGCTCCATTCGAGTCTACCGCTTCCCATCCCCCCCGGATTGCCTATAATTCCCGCCCCGCTATCCACGTTACCCATACGAAACAACGCGCCCGTAGCTCAGCTGGATAGAGCGTCTGGCTACGAACCAGAAGGTCGGGAGTTCGAATCTCTCCGGGCGCGCCAATCACGCATCATAGAGGGCACTTGATCGGTGCCCTTTTTTGTTCCGCCGGCCATCTGCAGCAGCTTCGCGTTGCTGCCTCTAGATCGTTGCCGTGCCTTCGTACACCGTGATCCGGTCCACGACGGCGTGCAGGTAGTCCTTCGCAAACGCGGTCAGGTGCGATCCTGCAGCTTTGCCCGGATCACCCGGCTGAACACGTTCGACCTGGCTCGGCAGCACCCGCTCGATGGGTAGCGCCTGGATCCGCCGTAGCCCTGCCATCTCGACCAAGGATCGCCTCCCGCGCAGCTCCGCCGCCGTCGCGATGCGCCGCTCGAAGGTGTCGTCGAGTGACACCGTGCCGCGCTCGATGGCGTCGTAGAGCCGCCCCAGGCGTTCCTCGGCCTTGCGCAGATCGCCCTGGAGCCGGACCAGGTCCCGCTGGTCGCGAGTCTTGTGGTCCTGCAGCTGGCGGCGGGCTTCCCGCAGCAGCAGACCCCAGCCGGGTCGGCGTGAAGGCGTGTTCTGCGAGTCGTTTCAGCACGAGGTTATCCACGCGTCTCCATGGGCAGGTTCCGGCTCTCGCAGAGCGTGCCGCCCTTGTTCACCCGCGTGGTGCATTTGTAATACCGATACTTGCCGCTCTTGCCGGTGGTCAGGGTCATCCCCGCGCCGCAATGCCCGCAGCGAAGCAGGCCGGTGAGTAGTGTCGGGGACGACACGCGGCGTGGCGGCGTCGCCGTCGGCGCTCGTGACTGCCGCCGCTGCCGGACGCGCTCGAAGGTCGCTTCGTCGATGATCGGGTCGATCGGGCACCCGGATCCAGTCGGCCGGTGCGCGCTTCTGGAGCGTCCTGGAGTCCCGGACGTTGAAGAGGTACTCACCGGCATAGGTCCGGCTGGAAAGGATCTTGTGGACCTTCTGGATGCCCCAGGGTCGGCCTCGCATGGTCTGGCCGGCAGCGTTCAGGTGCTTGGCGATTTCCTTGATGCCGAGGGTACGGCCTTCGTGTCCATCGAGGTACAGCTGGTAGATCCGACGGACTGTCACCGCTTCCGCCTCATCAATCGCCAGGCGCTTCTTACGGCGGCCGCGATTGCCGAGCGCGCTCCGTGGCCACAGCCTGGTAGCCGAACGGGGCTGCTGACCCGTTGAAGAACCCCTGACGGGCGTTCTCCCGCATGGCCCGGCCCGTGTGCTTGGCGTTCTCGCTGCTCTGGTACTCATCGAACATGGAGATCATGCGCCGGACCATCTGTCCCGAGGCGTCATCGCTGGTCTGCTGGGTGATCGAGACGACCTGGACGCCGTGTTTCTGGAGCTTGCGTTCGTAGAGGCCGAAGGTGATGCCGTCCCGGAAGAACCGCGACAGGCTGTGCACGACGATGGTGTCGAACGGTGGCGGGGTCGCAGGGCGTCCGCCATCAGGGTCTGGAATACCGGCCGTTTGTCGTCCGTGGCGGACGCGCCGGGTTCGACGTATTCCATCGCGATGAGTTGACCCTGCCGCGCACCACTCCCGGAGCTGGCGCAGCTGATCGGGGATCGAGAGGTCCTGTTCGGCCTGGCGGGTCGTGGAGACCCGGGCGTAAAGGGAAACGGCCATGGGGCATCACTCCGTGGGTTCGCTGGTGTCCTGGAGCCTCAGGACCTCCCGCATCAGCTCGGCCAGGTGGCGGCGCAGGACGTCGACCTCGGCGTCCGTTAGCGTGTCCGGCTGGAGATCCTGTCGCCAGCGTACCGCAACGTGTGTCGGCTGCGCAGTCCTTCCCCGGGTCGGCATCGGGTTCCTCCGGGGAGGAATCCTCCGCCGTGGCACCCGCCCAGCAAACTCGCTCCAGCGCAGCCTGTAGGGGACGGCACGCGCACAACCCAACACTGGCAACGTATCGGCGAGAACCTTAGGCACGGCGAAGAATTTCTCCGTGCTGGAAAAACCGACGTGCAGACAAAGCGTTGGGTCAGGCGCGTGTAGCGCCTTTTATCTTGCCCCAACGCTCCGAAATCCCTGAAGGGCCTTTTCAGGCGCGCAATCCCTTCTTTTCCTACTACCGCCTTGCGCTTGGTATGCTCAGAGTCTGGCGCGCCATCGGATCAGAGCGTAACCTAGGGAAAGGAACTCCCCATGCAAAGGCATCGCTTCCTCGTCGCACTGGCAGTGCTGATCAGCCTGGTGGAGGCCCCTGCCTCGCAGGCGCAATATGTGGTCGCCGATGCGATCGTTCCCAGGGAAACGGGAACGGTAGCCGGCTCGCCGGACTCTGGGGGTGTGCAAAAGGCACCGGTGGGAAGTGATGTCCAGTCGACCTATTTCCGCACCACGCCCACAAACCGGACATTTCGGCGCGGCTTTCTCGAATTCCTGATCCCCGACTTCGACGGTACCCTGGTTTCTGCCACGCTGCTGTTGGGAACAGGCGGCGGTGGGACCTCGAATCCCGTGCCGCCGGACAGGCACGAGCTGAGCTATTACGATGCCGACCTCGTGGTGGATGCGGATGATTACTACGCCCCCTCATGGCCTGTGGCCGAGTTTGAAACCGACATCAACAACACAGACGGGGAGCGCTTCTCGTTCGATCTGACTGCCGTCGTCGATGCGTACAAGGGCCGGAATCTCGGCCTCCGCATCAAGCTGGCGGTCGATCCGGACTACGTCGCTCTCGGATCGCTTGGACGCGGCTTCCTCAGTAGCGCCAGCTCTTATCCTGCCCGAATCGTCCTGGTCCGTTCCGGCGCGACTGAACCCCTAGGCCTGGACTCCGACGACGACGCGGTAGCGGACGCCCTGGATAACTGCACGCGCGTCCCCAACGCCGATCAGTGTGACTCGGACGGGGACGGTTACGGCAACCACTGCGACGGCGACCTGACTAACGACGGCTGGGTCAATGCCCAGGATGGCGTAATCCTGCGCAACCTGCTCGGTGCGGGCACGCCGGGCCCCGTCTTCAATATCGGCGACCTCAACTGCAACGGCTACGTCAATGGCCAGGACATGACGTTGTTCCGGCAGATGCTCGGCCAGCCGCCAGGGCCGGCGGGCCAGGGGCCGTGACAAGGTCCGGCCGCGACCGCGATGATGCCCGATAGACGGGGCTAGCGAATCCGTATTGGTATGCTCCAGCGCCCAGATTCATCAGTCCGGGCGCGCCATATCCTATGCGTCAGGGCTTGTGCTCCGCGCCCTTTTCTAATTGGGACCCAGGCAATGATTCCTCGCCCGTTAGTTGAATGGACCTCGTGCGTGCATCGTGTCGCAGCTTTAGCCCTAATCGCCCTCGTTCTTGGCTGCGGACCCAAAAACACATATCGCTCTCCAGCAATGACCGCGAGGGTTACCGACGAAGCAGGAGTTCCCGTAGACGGTGCCATCGTTGTTGCAATGTGGGAACTCAAGAAACGCGGCAATTGGAGCATTCACGAAGCGAATCCCTATGAATCCAGTGGGTTGCTTCAGATCATCGAAGTCCAGACAGATCTGAACGGAAGATTCGATTTGCCCGCCTGGGGTCCGCGAGATACGGCAGATCTACGGCTTTCGGCTCTGGCGCCTACTTTGGTAGTTTACAAACGCGGGCTTGCACCGGGTGCGTTTTGGAATGAGGTCGGAAACGAATCCGGCCTAAGTGTTGCGGCTTCTGGCTTGATCGCTTCTGATTTGAATGGAAGGGTGCTCGTCCTCGATGGCCCGACCGAGCGGACCAGCCTGGAAGAAATGCGCGGAGTTGCCAACTTTTCGCGAGAGGTGTGGGACCCCGCACAGGCTGGCGAGATTTGTGGTTGGGAGCAAGCGCCCAGATTCGTCGCGACTCTTCTGAACACAACTGAAGGTGTTGATTCGGAAAGTCAGGAGTTTCCAACGCTTCCGCGCCTGTACCACGGCGGCAGCTGTAAAGACCCTCGCTCGCTAGTCGCTTACGGCCTAAAGCACGAAGTTATTGACCAATATGACCCTAACCTCTTTGAGCCACTCTACGTGTGGTCACGGACGGGCTCCAAAACGTTTTCTCTGGAGTTTCTCGGCTCAAAGCGGACCGAGGACTATGTTTCTGCGGAAATGAATGCGCCGGCCTCGGGCGAGGTCACAGTTTTTGGACGATCTGGGAGTATTGCTAACCACCGGGATCTCGAAGTGATCAATATGCGATCGTTCCAATCCGTATATCCGCAAATCAAAGGCGATCGAAGTTTCTCAACCACTATCGATGTAGTAAAAGGAGACCGGTTGGTGCTACAGGCCTCTCGCTAGGGACAAGTGCCTGCCGGCCTACGACTGCAGCATTTGACGGTTTCGGCCCTCACTCAATTCGGCTGGTTTAGGCCAGCGAAGTCCTGTGTCGACTTGCTCGGCCAAAATCGTGCCCGTATCCGCTGAGCGACACCATCGATTTCCAGTGCCCAGATTCATCCGCCCTGGCGCGCCACATACGACAAGGCAGCTATCACCAAGCCGGCGAAGGCCACCTCATCAAGGCCGCAGCGCCGACGGCCCCGGCAGCTTGCCGAAGAGCGAGCTGAAGCGCGCCAGGTCGGCGAAGTTCACCGCACCGCTGCCGTCCAGGTCCGCGCCGGGTCGCCACTGGCGAACTTCGAGCGGAAGATCGCCAGGTCGGCGAAGTTCACGCGCCCGTCGTTGTTGAAGTCCGCGTCGCACAGGCTGCCGTAACCGTCACCGTCCGCATCGCGCTGGTCCGGGTTGGCCAGGCCCAGGCAGTTGTCCAGGCCGTCGTCGACCTGGTCGTTGTCCGCGTCGTTGATCACGTGCACGGTGACCGTGGCGATCCCGACGTTCGTGCCGTCGTCGATGGCGTACTGGAAGGTATCGTCGCCCAGGAACCCGGGGGCCGGCACGTAGGTGATGGTCGGCGCGTAATCGTCGTCGTTCGACACCGTCGCGGTGCCGTGTACCGGGTTGGCGTACAGGCCGACGGTGCGCGGATACGTGAAGCCGAGGTCGTTCTGGGTGACGGAGACGATGACCGGATTGCCCTTGCCGGTCGTCGCCTGGTCAGGCTGGGCGATATAGGGCACCACGCGGAACGTCACGGTTGCCGTGTCCGTGCGGCTGCCGTCGCTGATCTCGTAGGTCAGCGTGTCCACGTAGCTGGAGTTGTTGGCGGAGTAGTAGATCCTCACGTTCGACCGGGTGCCGGGTGAACCGCTGACGAAGGACGAGCCCTGGGTGGGACCGTTGGTGATGCGGACCGTCACCGGGTCCTGGAAGCCGACGTCGTTGGCCGCCACGGCGAAGTAATTGCTGCTGTTGCTGAGGACGTAGTACGTGTCGTCCTTCGCCTTGTAGGGCAGCACGGTGATCGCCACGGTGGCCGAGCCCGTGTTGATGCCGTTGCTCACCTGGTATTGCAGGCTGACGTTGCCCGAGAACCCCGTGGGGGGCGTGTAGCTGATCCGGACGGCGGCCCCGGTGCCGGGCGAGTTGGTCACCACCGCCGACCCGGTCTGCGGGGGGCTGGTGATGGTCACCGTCACCGGATCGGTGAAGCCAAGATCGTTCTTCAGGACGTCAATCAGCGTCGTCGTGTCGCGCCGGGTCTCCACGTTGTCCGCGATGGCCTGCGGCACCCGCACGTCCACGGTCACCGTGGCGGTGCCCGACACCCCGCCATCGCCGGCCGTGTACTCGAAGGTGTCCACGCCCTGGAAACCGTCGGCCGGCGTGTAGATGACGCGCAGGGTCGAGGGATCGCCCGGGGAACCGGTCACCTCCGCCGTGCCATTCTGCGGATCGGCCGTGATGCTGACGGTCGTCGGCGCCGTGAAGCCGTCGTCGTTCTTCAGGACGTCGATCGCCGCCGGCGTCGACAGGTAGGCCACGGCCTGGTCGTCGTAGGCGCCGGGCGGTCCCACCCGGATGGCCGTCAGCTTGCCGGTGCTCGGCGAGGCGATGAAGATCGAATGGTCCGCCAGGGCCAGGGCGCCCGTCGCCGGATAGTCCCAGTCGCCGGCCCGGGTGGCCAGGTTGACCGCGAACGTCTTGGTGTTGCCGCTGACCAGGACGTGGGTGTCGGTCACGAGGATCGGGCCGGCGAGCGTGTCGCCGGGAGCGGTCCACGACCACAGCAGCGCACCATCCGCCTGGGCCCGCGCATTGAGGGCGCCACCGTTGATGGCGTAGATCACCCCGTTCGCGACGGAGGGCTGGCCGGAGAAGCTTCCCGACTTGTCCCAGGCGACGGTGCGGCTGGCGGTGTCGAACCGGATCAGCCGGCTGCTGGCGATCACGATGACGTCGTTCGCGCCACCGAGCACGGGAACGCTCACACCGTAGCTCGAGGGACCATTGATCGTGAATGCCGTCGTCCCCGACGTCCGGTTCACCACGGAGAGGACGCCGTTGAGGTAGGCGTACGCGTAGCTGCCATCCACGGCGGGCGTCCAGCCGTCCTCCTGGGCCAGGGAGGAATTGAACCACCTCTGACCGCCATTGCTGGCGCCAAAGGCATACATGCCGCCGTAGGCGCCGCCGTTCACGTAGACGACGTCATCGAGGATGGTCGGCGCCTGGTAGTTCTCCCACTGCGCCCCGAACACTGACTCGAAGGCCACCTGGCCCGTTGTCGCATCGTAGGCGCGCAGCAGGGGCTGGGATGAGCTGGTGCCCTTCCCGGTCTGGAGATAGACCCGGCCGTGGCCGTAGGCCGGCGGATTCACGGAGAAGAGGTCGGAGTAGCTCTTGTTCCAGAGGGGCGCGCCGGAACCGGCGTCGTAGGCATAGAGACCGGTGTTGCCGAAGTACGCGGGGGCGCTGACGAAGACCTTGCCGTCCCCCACCGCCACCGGATTGAGCCCGAGGCCATTGGCGGCATCGATCTGCCAGCGGAGCGCGAACTGGCCGGGGTTGAGCGCGCCGGGCACGTACCCGGTGTGCGCCGGATTGGCCTGGAACATGGGCCAGTCACCGGCGAACGGACTGGAGGGCGCCCCGGACACGACGCTCACGGACACGCTCGCCGTGCCGGACTCGCCGCCGTCGCTGACGGAGTACTCGAAGGTATCCACGCCCTGGAACCCGGCGGCCGGCGTGTAGGTCACCAGGATGCCGGCCTGGGGGCCGGGCGAGCCGGTGATCGAGACACTGCCGTGCGCCGGCGCCGTGGCCACCACCACCGTCACCGGGTCGGTGAACCCGCCGTCGTTGCCCAGCACATCGATGTTGACCGGCGTGTCGATGAGCGTCGACGTCGCGTCCGGCGCCGCCGCGCCGCCAGCGGGCCCGACATACTGGAAGGTCATGTAGCTGACGTTGGCGCAGGTCTGGCACAGGCCGTTGGAGAGGATCAGCGTGCCGCCATCGACCTCGTCATCCTGCACGATCGTCCAGAGGTCCAGGGCGCCAGCCGTGTTGTCGCAACCGCCGGCTGCAGTCCTGTCGGTCAGGCCGCGCACCAGCCCGGTCGAGTAGTCGTCGCCTCCCAGTGTGCGGCTCACGCACGTTGCGTCGCCGCCGACGGTGTAGGCGATCACGCTGTCGTTGACGACATCATCGCCAAGGCTGTAATTGCCGCAGGCATTGGAGCCCACGCTGGCGACGAAGGTGCCCTCCACGCACGCGTAGCTCGTGGCCGTGGTGGAGAAGCTGCCGGCGTCGATGCGCAGGTCCACGACCCTGTCGCCCAGGATGCTCGACCCGGACGTGTTGCTGCTGATGTAGGTCGCCGCCTCGTACCGGCCCGTGCCGGTCAGCACGCCGGTGCTGGGATCCCAGTCCCAGGTGGCGGTGGAACCGGCGATGCCATTGGCCTGCACCCAGGAATTGCTGGGGTTGACGCAGGGAGCGGCGTACGTGGGGCCCGGGCAGGCCTTCCAGGAGAGCGTGCTGAGGACGTCGGCGGCGCTGCGCAGGTTGTGGGCGACCAGGACCACATTGCGCGCCAGCGCGGGCGCCGACACGACCAGAAACACCAGCGCCAGAAGTCCCGATTTTTTCACTGCAAAGTCCCCCACAAAATGTCCCGCTCGCCGGCGCCTGCTACTGCCCGGACGGTCCCGGCGGCTTGCCGAAGAAGCTCCGGAACTTTGCCAGGTCCGCAAAGTTCACCACGCCGTTGCCATCGAAATCCGCATCGGGATCCGCCGTCGCGAACCGCTGGCGGAAGAGTGCCAGGTCGGCGAAGTTGACGGCGCCGCTGTTGTCCAGATCCCCGTCGCACGCGTTGCCGTAGCCGTCCCCGTCGGTATCGCGCTGATTGCCGTTACTGACGCCGAGGCAGTTGTCGCCGCCGTCGTCGACGCCGTCGTGATCGGCATCATTGATGACGCCGACCGTCACAGTCGCAATGCCCAGGTGCGTGCCGTCGTCCAGCGCGTACTGGAACGTGTCGGCGCCCTTGAACCCCGGGTCCGGCTGATAGGTGATGCTCACGGAACCCGGGGATCCCGGCGACCCGTTGACCACCAGCGTGCCGTGCAGGGCGGCGCTGAATATGCCCGCCGTCGATGCATAGCCGAAACCGATGTCGTTGGCGCCCACGTTGATCGTCACGGGGTCGCCCACGTTCGTCGTCGCACTGTCATCCTGCGCCCGGAACGTCACGACCTCGACGGCAACCGTGGCGCTGCCGGTACGCGCCCCGTCCGTGACCTCGTAGCTGAAGGTCTCCGTGTAGTCCGCCGGGTTGCTGTCGGGCGGATCCGGGTTGTAGTACAGGGACACCAGGTTCTTCGGCCCCTGCGCGTTGTTGACGTAGACGTAGCCACCCTTGTTGGCTGGCGAGACGCTGGACAGGGTCACCGGATCGGTGAAGCCCAGGTCGTTCGCCGCCACGTAGAGGGTCTGGCAACACGCGCTCCTCAGGATCACGAACCTGTCGTCCCGCGCCTGAAACGCCAGGACGGTCACGGAGACCAGGGCCCGCGTGGTTACCGTGCCGTCGCTCACCTGGTACTCGAAGGAATCCGGCCCGGCATACAGGCCCAGGGGCGCATAGCTGATGCGGATGCCGGCCCTGCTCCCCGGTGACCCGGTGACCGTCGCGATGCCATGCCCCGGGGCCAGGGTCACGGTGACGGTGGCCGGGTCCTGCAAGCCCGTGTCGTTGGCCAGCACGTCAATGGAGACCGGCGTGGCAGGCCCGGTCACAGCGCTGTCCGGCCTGGCAAATGCGCCGACGATGACGCGGACCGTGGCCGTCTTCGCCCGGGCCCCGTCGTCCACCGTGTAGGTGAAGGAGTCGTCGCCGCTGAAGCCGGCGGCGGGCGAGTAGTCGATGCTGATGCCCGCCGGGTCCCCCGGGGAGCCGTTCACGCTGGCCGTGCCGTGGGCCGGGCCGTCGGCGATGGTCACGGCCAGGGGACTGGTAAAGCCGTTGTCGTTGGCCAGCACGTCGATCGTCACGGGAATGCCCGTGCCGGTGGCGGCCGTGTCGTCCCTGGCATCGCCGCTGAATTCGTAGGCACCCATGTCGAAGGCCGCCGTCCCGTCGGCGTCGCCGTCAACGGGGCGCGGGTCGCCGGCAAAATCGGCGAGTGGCGCGGCGGTTGCCGAAGCCGAATCGATGGCGGGTGAGCCGAACATCAGCTGGAAGTCATCCCCTGCGGCGTCCCTGAACAGCGGATCGGCGGAGATGTTCCCGGCCGTGCCGGTCTGGTCCGAGACGACGTCATAGTCAGTGCCATTGCCGTAGACGAGATTGTTCTCCCAGACCGGGTTGTTGGCTTCCGAGCCGAAATCAACCTCGAAGCCGATCTCATTACCGACGATGACGTTGTTGCGAAAGATCTGCTGCCCGGACGGCACGCGGCGGTCGACCCGGATGCCCGCACGATTGCGCACCATGGTGTTGTTGATCACCACGGGCCGGTTGCCCTCCGGAAGCGTCATGTTGATCGCGCGGCACGGGTTATCGACGAAGATGTTGTTGGCAATCCGGGGCGAGGAGCTGTTGACGAAGCCAACCACTCCCGACAGGTAATCGTTGCCGCAGCTGTTGTTCCTGAATACGTTCCCCTCGATCGTCGGACTGGCGCCGTTGCCGCCGATGGCCGAGCCGTAGGTGCCGCCAGCGTTGTTCTCGAAGACGTTGCCGATGATCCTGGAGCCGGTGCTGCGTACCTCGATCCCGCCACCCGACGATGCGGCACCGTTGCGGATCAGGAAGCCCGAGATCGTGCCGTCAGGGCCCATGGTGACGGCGTTGCTGCCCGCGGGATCGATGATCGTCGCGTCCGGTCCGCCGCTGCTGACGACGGAAATGGCCTTGCCGTTGAAGTTGATCTGTTCCCGGTAGGTGCCCGGGCCCACGGTCACGACGTCGCCGGACGCGGCGGCGTCGATCGCCGCCTGAATGGTCGCGTACTGGCCCGGCACCAGCAGATCCACAGCCGAAGCCGGGGCGGAAATGCCGGAAAGGATGAGCAGACATAGTAATAATGTGCGGAAGGTCATTTATACAACCTATTGTTATTATTAGCTTTCACATCCCGCACACCGGGCATGAAAACGCTCACAGCCCCTACGCTAGCAGAGTCGCGCAGGGTCCGATATCACCCGATCGGGTGATACGTCCGTGCCCCGGCACTTATTGTTAAGCCTGCGGCAACAACTGGCCAGCCGCGTCGATGCAGACCCTGTTCGACCGGTCGCTCGGCATCGGCGCCGACGTCACCCGCACGGCCTCGATCCAGAAACAGGCGTTCGCGTCGCGGGTGTCCATGCCCCAGAACACGTTCGTGACCTTCGCGCTGATCTCGGCCACCTGCTCCGGTTGCCCGCCGAACGCCTGCCGGTACATCGCGAAGTGCGACAGGTCCGTGCGGATGTTGCCGTTCTCGAGCCGGGTCGGCGGCACCCAGGACCAGCTGCCCCGCCGGCCGGACAGCGGCAGATCCGCCGGGCACGGGCCGGGCGCGAGGCACTCCGGTGACTTCAGGACGACGGCGCGCGTGACGGTCACCGGGACGCCAGTTGCAGACGCTGGCACCACGATGAAGATGCCGCCGGCGCCGCCTGGCACGGTCCCGGCAGCTCGCCCGGGCGTCGGCCTCGACGGGGTGCGCCGAGACGACGGTGCCGTCGGCACCCTGGCAGATCCAGCCCGCGCCGGCGGCATCAGGGCGCGCCGCGACGGCCAGGACGGCAACCAGCAGGGCGCACGCCACAACCCGCTGCCCACACGAATTGGCCATTGCGGTCCACGCATGACGCGTCCTACGCGAGCAGGCCCCGGGAGGACCGTCTCACTGCCGCCTCCCGGGCCCATACTCCAGCAGCTTCTTCGCAAAGCGCAGGTCGCGCCGCACCAGCTCCGCGTCCGCCGCAAATTTCTCGTCGGTCATGTCCGGCATGCGGAACAGCGTCAGGATCAGCTCGCAGCCGGTGCCGTTCGGCACCACCCGCAGCGGCACGTGGATCACGCCGCCGACCTCGGGGTGGACCCAGTGGTCCAGCACGCCGAATTCGTTCGGCGGCGAGAACCGGATCTTCATGGCGCCGAACGGCGTCTCCGCCACCCACTCCCCGTCCACCTCCCGTAGCGACGTGGCAAGGCCGGCGGCCCATTGCGGGAAGTTCTCCGGGACGGAGAGCCAGGCGTAGGCCCGGGCCGGCTTGCAGTCGATGGACACGCTCAGATGCTGTGCTTCTGTCGTCATGGCCTGGCAAGCCTCCCGTCAACGAACCCGCGCATACATGAACACCGCCCGCGGCTCCGGCGAAATGTTCGGGTGAATCCCGTAGCGCTCCAGCCGCCCCTCCCGGATGAAGCCCGATTTCTCCAGTGCGCGGGTGGAGGCATGGTTATCGGCATCGCAGATCGCCTGGATGCGGAAGATCCCCGGCTGCGCGAGGCACGCAGCCACAAGGACCCCGATGGCCTCGGGCATCAGGCCGCTGCCCCACCGGGAGCGGGCGAGGACGTAGCCGAGGCCAACGGTGGTGTCGGCGAGGCGGGCCTCGAGCATTCCCAGCGCTTCATTCGTGCCGGGTTCAGCGAGCACGTAGCGCAACGTGCTGCCGGCGCTCCACAGCTCGATGCTCTCGGCAATGAACGCCCGGGTCACGGCGACCGAATCGTGGGGCGCCCAGACCATGAAGCGGCACACCTCGGGATCCTGCGCGTAGGCGCGAAAGATCGCGTCGGCGTCGGCCGGCATCGGCGCGCGAAGGCGCAGTCGGCGGGTTTCGAACTGCTCGGGAAGTGCGTGCACAGGTTCACTGTATAACGCCTTGATTTGGCTGTCCCGCCCGGGCCGCCTGCGGCCCGATGCCGCAGGCCTCCGGCCGCGGGGCTTTTCCCGGGTCGGCCGGGCTTAGAATCGCCGTTTCCCGCTCTGCCGGAGACTCGCATGGCCCCCCGCTTCCCCGTCCTGGCCGCCCTCCTCATCTGGAGCCTGGCCGCTCCGGCCGCCACTCCGGCCGCCACTCCGGCCGAGTGGCCCGCCTACCAGCTGACCTCCACCATCGATCCGCCCACCCACCGCCTCACCACCGTGGCCGAGGTCACGCTGCCGGCAGCCATGGCCGGCAGGACGGTGGACTTCGTGCTGGGCGCCAATTTCCAGGTCACCGCGTCGGAGCCGCCCGTGGAAAAACTGGCCGCCGACGCCAGCGCGAAGGCTTTCGCCGGCATCAACGGCACCAGCGAGGAGCTCGCCAACAAGCGTGGCGTGGCCGGCTACCGGGTCAAACTGCCGGCCGGCAGCAGCAGCTTCCGCATCGAATACTCCGGCCTGGTGGACATCCCGCCCACGGCCAGCCCCGAGGAGTACGCCCGCAGCTTCGCCGAGACGCCGGGCATCGTCTCCCCCGAAGGCATCTACCTGGCCGGCAGCACGCTCTGGTACCCGCAGCTCGCCGGCGACCAGGCCGGCCAGCTCGTCACGTACTCCTTCACCGTCAACACGCCGGAGGGCTGGCACATCATCGCGCCAGGCAATGGCGTCTCCACCGGCCCGGACGGCATGGCCCGCTGGGAAACCCCGAGCGCCGTGGACGAGATCTCCGTCGCCGGCGGACCGCTCACGCCCTACGCCGCCAGCGCCGGCCTGGCCGAGGCCCAGGTCTTCCTCCGCAAGCCGGACCCGGCCCTCGCCAGCAAGTACCTGGACGCCACCAGCCGCTACCTGCGCATGTACAACGAACTGATCGGCGCGTACCCCTACAAGAAGTTCGCCCTCGTCGAGAACTTCTGGGAAACCGGCTACGGCATGCCGTCCTACACGCTGCTCGGGCCCCAGATCATCCGCTTCCCCTTCATCCTCACCTCCTCCTATCCCCACGAGATCCTGCACAACTGGTGGGGCAATTCGGTCTACGTGGACTACCTCACCGGCAACTGGTGCCGAGGGCCTCACCGCCTACCTCGCCGACCACCTCATGAAGGAGATTGAAGGTTCCGGTGCGGAATATCGCCGCGATGTCCTGAAGAAGTACCGGGACTTCGCCAGTACCAGCGGCGACTTCCCGCTGAAGGAATTCCGTTCCCGGCACAGCGCCGCCACCGAGGCGGTCGGCTACGGCAAGGTCCTCATGGGCTTCCACGAGCTCCGGCAACTGGTGGGCGACGACCTGTTCCGCCAGTCGCTCCGCACCTTCTACAAGGACTACCGGGGCACCCGCGCCAGCTTCGCCAACGTCCGCACCGCCTTCGAGAAGACCACCGGCCAGGACCTGGCCCGCTTCTTCGACGACTGGGTCAACCGCACCGGCGCCGCGAATCTGGCCGTCAGTGACGTGAAGGTTGCCGGCAAGGGTGACCAGTACACGGTCACGGGCGTGGTCACCCAGCGGCAATCCGGGCCCTACGACATCGAGGTGCCGGTGGCCGTGAGCACCGCCACGGGCCCCGTGATCACCAGGATCCGCAGCAAGGACGCCGTGACGAACTTCAGTATCGAGACCACGTCGGCGCCCACGGCAGTCTCCGTCGATCCCGCCTTCGACGTCTTCCGCATCCTCGATCCCCGCGAAACCGCACCCAGCATCGGCCAGCTCTTCGGCGCCAGCGACGTCGTCGCCGTGCTGCCGGCCGAGCCGGCGGCCGACACGGAGAAGTGGCGGGACGTGCTCGCCGCCTGGAAGAGCCCGTCCAACAAGATCACGGTCGTGACGGACAAGGAAATCAGCAAGCTGCCCGCCGACCGCAGCGTCTGGCTCCTGGGCCGGCAGAACCGCTTCGCGGCGAAGCTGTACGCCAGCGAGCCTTCCCTGGGCCTCACGGTCACCGACAGCGGCGTGCGCATCGGCGACAAGGAACTGCCCTTCGCCGGCCACTCCCACGTGCTCACCCACCGTCACCCGGATGACCCGAAACTGGCCGTGGGCTGGGTGACCTCCGACCCGGCCGAGGCGATGGCGGGCCTGGCCCGCAAGCTGCCCCACTACGGCAAGTACTCCTGGCTGGCCTTCGCCGGCACCGAGCCGGCCAACGTGGCCAAGGGCGAGTGGCCCACGGCCGACTCGCCCCTCAACGTGAACCTGCAGAAGAAGGGCACGCCGCTCGCCCTCTCGGCCCTGCCGAAGCGGGCCGCGCTGGCGGAGCCGCCGGCAGCCTACGCAGCGGACAAGCTGCTGGCCCACGTGAACTACCTGGCCGCACCCGAGCGCCAGGGCCGCGGCTTCGGCAGCGCTGGCCTCGCGGCCTCCCGCGACTACATCCGCGACCAGTTCGCCGCGGCGGGCCTCAAGCCCGGCGGCGACGACGGCACGTACTTCCAGGCCTTCAAGGCCACGGGCGGTGCCGACAAGCAGGAGCGGACCCTGCAGAACGTGGTGGCCGTGCTGCCGGGCGCTGATCCGAAGTTCAAGGGCGAGGTGGCGCTGCTGACGGCCCACTACGATCACCTCGGGCTCGGCTGGCCGGGCGCGCGGGTGGATGGCCTCGGCAAGGTGCATCCCGGCGCCGACGACAACGCCAGCGGCGTGGCCGTGCTGATCGAGATGGCCAAGGCGCTGGCCGCCGGCCCGCCGCCGCCCCGCACGATCGTCTTCGTGGCCTTCACCGGCGAGGAAGCCGGGCTGCTCGGCTCCCGCCACTACGTGAAGAACCCGGTGCCCGCGCCCCTGTCCGGCATCTACGGCGTCATCAACATGGACACGGTCGGCCGCCTCGGCACGAACCCCGTGTCGGTCATCGCCACCGAGAGCGCGCGGGAATGGCCCTTCGTGTTCAGCGGCATCACCGCCGTCACCGGCGTACCGACGAAGAGCATTCCCGGCGCCAGCGAGTCCTCGGACCAGCGGGCCTTCATCGAGGCTGGCGTGCCGGGCGTGCAGCTCTTCGCGGGCGCCGGCTTCGACTACCACCGGCCCTCCGACACCGCCGACAAGGTGGACGGCGCCGGCATGGTGCGCGTGGCCACGGTGGCCACGGAGGCGATCAACTACCTGGCGTCCACGGACAAGCGCCTCGCCGTCAACGCCGCCACGCCGCTCACGGGCACCGGACCGGCGCCCGGCACCCAGACGCGCCGCGTGTCCGTCGGTGCCGTGCCGGACTTCGCTTATCCCGGCCCCGGGCTGCGGCTGGACGGGGCAGTACCCGGCTCCCCTGCCGACAAGGCAGGCATGAAGCAGGGTGACGTCCTCACGCACATCGCCGGCAAGGCAGTGAGCAACCTGGGCGGCTTCAACGAGATCCTGAAGACCCTCGAGCCCGGCCAGAAGGTCGAGCTGCGCTGGACCAGCGCCGGCGCCGCGAAGAAGGCGACCGTCGAGCTGGTGGCGCGCTAGCCCGGCACGCGCCCGATGGCCGGGACCGTCGCCGCCATCCCCGGACCCGTTCCCGCGCCCGTTCCGGCCAGGGAACGGGTCCAGGCGCTGGACGTGGCGCGGGGCATCGCGGTGCTCGGCGTCCTGCTCATGAACATCTGGGCCTTCGCCGGGCCCCAGGCCTTCTTCGACTATCCCGTCGCCATCGCTGACCGGCCCGGCGCGCCGGTCGCCACCTGGGTGGTGATCCACACGCTCTTCGAAGGCAGCCAGCGCACCCTGCTGTCACTGCTCTTCGGCGCCGGCGCGCTGCTGCTGATGACCCGGCTCGAGAAAGAGGGCCCGCCGGGCTCGGCGCGAGGCACCTGGTACCGCCGCACGTTCGTGCTGATCGCGTTCGGCCTCGTGAACGCCTACCTCTTCATGTGGCCCGCCGACATCCTCTTCGTCTACGGCCTGGCCGGGCTGTGCCTCTTCCCGCTGCGCAACCTGCGCACACCGGTGCTGCTCGCCATCATGGTCGCAGCGCTGGTGGTGCCCGCCGTACTGCGCGGCCTGGAGGTCGGTCGCCTGCAGGCGCTGGAGATTGCCGCCCGGGCGGACGCCGGCGGCGCGGCCGCTGGGGAGTGGGCGGAGGAACTGAAGAAGGCACGGCCGGACCCGGCTGACGACGAAATGGCGGCCGAGATCCGCACCATGCAGTCGGGCTCCCTCGGGGAGATCGTCGTGCGCCAGGCGAAGGTCAGCCTGATCCTGCAGCTCATCGTGGGCCTGAAGTGGTGGCTCCTCGACGCGCTCGCCATGATGATCCTGGGCATGGTCCTGTGCCGCTCGGGGATCCTCACGCAACCCGCGCCCCGCTCCCGGTACGCGGCGATGAGTGCCGCCGGATTCATCATCGGCCTGCCACTGGCGATCTGGCAGACCAGCACGCTCATCGCGTCGGACTTCCACCCCGTCGCCGTCGAGGTCACCAAGCTGACCTACGACCTGCGCCGCCTCGCCATGGCGCTCGGCTACCTGGGACTGATCCTCTGGTTCTCCCACTCGGCGGGCGGGCTCGCGATCCGGCGATCGCTGGCCGCCGTCGGGCGCATGGCGCTGACCAACTACCTGGCCCAGTCCATCCTCTGTGCCCTGATCTTCTACGGGTTCGGGCTGGGCCTTTACGGACGCGTCACGGGGTTCCAGCTCTACGGCGTGGTGCTGGCGATCTGGGCGCTGGAACTGGCCTGGAGCAGCTGGTGGCTCAAGCGCTACCAGATCGGCCCGTTCGAGTGGGTGTGGCGGTCGCTGACGTACCGGCGGCGGCAGGGCTGGCAACGCCCGACCACACCAGCCGCCGGCTGAGAAGCCTCAAGCCGCCTTCAGGACTGCCCGCCGCACCGTCTCCGGCAAGGTCACGGGGAAGAACATGCTGGCGGGATAGAGATAGTCCTCGCCGGATTCATCGATGACCCGGACCAGCTTTCGTTTTGCGGCATCTGCATCGGGAATGCATTCATAGAGCTTCCTTCGCTCCAGGGATGCTTCGTACCCGGCATTCTCGATACAGATCACCAGCAAATTAGCTGCCTTGGCCATGATGACGTTCCTGCGAGATAACCCGCTTCAGCTTGATTTCCCGTTTGCCGATCCCCGCGGCCTCGTACCAGTGCAGTTCCGCGAGCGCGGCGACTCCGTCGATGAATGTTACCTCAGCCAGCCCCTTGCGCTTGCGCCAGCGCCCGCGACCGTAGAATTTGCAGAGCCGGCGCCGGACACGAACGCCGGCCCCCGAGGCAATGGTCTCGACATGGAACAACTCGCCGGTGATGCGGAAGTACACGCCTCATAGTCGGCCGCGACACACACGGACGGTAGCGGCAAATCTGGCGAGAACGTCGGGAAACGCGCCAAGGGGCGCTAGGCCCTGAACAGGAACTCCTGCATCCCGTTCCGGAGCAGGGTGGCACTCTCTGACCGGAGGCCGCGCAGGCACTTCCCCAGGTCCTCGGGGGAATAGCGCGGCGCGTTGCGCCGCGCCTCCGTAGTCGCCGTCTCGATCAGCCGACCGTCCGGCAGCGGCGCGAACCGGCTGGGCCGCGCCGGCATGGTGGTGCCCGAATACACGATCAGCAGGTGTGCGAACGCGCCCGGCCGCATCCGGGCGGAAATGCAGGTCATCAGTGCGGCGATCGCCGGCCGCTGCAGGTAATTGAGCAGGTCCCAGCAGAGCACGATGTCGACCGGTTCCTGCCGGGGCGGTGGCAGCAGGGCTTCCGCCCGCTCCCGGAGCAGCGCCGGGTCCGGCTCCTGGTCGAGAGCCTGCAGGCCCTCCGCCAGGTCGGCGATGTCCAGCCGGCAGCGAAAGGGCGTCAGCAGCGCGACGGTCTCGGCCCGCGGGGGTCCGAGGTCGAGCACGACGCAGCGCTTCTCGTCGCTCAGCGAGTCCACCAGCCGGCGGAACAACGGTGCATTGACGGGCACCGGCTCCGCCGCTGGCAGCCTCGCAGCGCGGTTGGGGATACTCACCACGAGCCCTGGTTAACGCGACTGGCCACCCACGTTGCTGATCGGCGCGGAACCGGTCACGGCCTGCGGCGTGGCTGCGGGACGCGCGGGAGCCGGACCGCGATTCGCGCCGGCGACAGATCCCAGGACGCTCTTCACCGACTCCGGGTCCATCTCGATGGAGCCCTTGAACGCGGCGCCGTCTTCCAGCGTCACCCGCGGCGACGTGATGTTGCCGCGGACCTTGGCGCTCTTGCGGATGATGACCTGCTCGGAGCCGAACAGGTCGCCGTCCATGGAGCCTTCGACGAACACGGTGTGCGCGTACACGTCGGCCTTGATCTTGCCGGACGTGCCGATCGTCAGGGTGTTGCTCTGGAGCTGGATCGTCCCGGTGACTTCACCTTCCACGAAGACATCTTCCTGGCCCCGCAGCGTGCCCTCGATCTGGATGGACGGGCCGATGACGGCCGTCGTGCGCCCGCGCGCCGCGGGAGATGCCGTGCCCGCAGCGGGCCGCGACGCGGAGTCCGCGGGCGGGGAGCTGACGGGGGGCTGGTAGGCACTGGTCGGGGTCTCGACGGACTCGCCGGGCTTCTTAGTGCGTTCGAACATGACTGTCTCCCTAAGGCTTGAGTTGCCTGAATTTTTGGACGCCGGTTTCGGGGAGTGTACCCAATTGGACGGGGGAGCCAACCGGCTTTCTTGCGGGGCACCCCGCTGGCCGGCTGGGGGTGGGGTCTGTTCAGGAAAGGTTCAGCCCCGGCCCAACAACGACGGTAGTCTTGGCCCCTGAACGCCCTCCGACCCCAGGCAGCCCCCATGAAAATCGACCTCGACAAGACCACCACCGTCTCCGGCACGCGCTACCCACCGCCCTACGACACCCCCTGCCGGGACCGGGTCCGGCAGGTGCTGGGCGACGCGGCCGGGCTGACCCAGTTCGGCGTGAACCTGCTGCGCCTGACGCCGGGCACCTGGTCCAGCCAGCGGCACTGGCACACCCGGGAGGACGAGTTCGTCTACGTGGTCGCCGGCGAGGTCGTGCTGGTGACGGACCAGGGCGAGGCATTGCTTCGGGCCGGCGACGCTGCGGGGTTCAAGGCAGGCGTGGCCAATGGGCATCACCTCCAGAATCGCTCCGGCAGTGACGCCCTGGTGCTCGAGATCGGCTCGCGCCGCGAAGACGACGAGGCCCATTACCCGGACATCGACCTGCACGCGCTCAAGGGTCGGGGCGGCTACGCGCACAAGGACGGCCGGCGGTACGAGAACGCGAAGCCGCGCAATCCGGCGACGGGGAAATAGCCGGCAGCTAGCGGATGTACTCCCATTCCCACACGGTGCCGTCCGCCGGATCCTCGTAGTCGCCGAGCAGGAGGAAGCCGAGCTTCTGGAGCACGGCGCTGGCCGCGTTCTTTTCCGGTCGCGTGTGGGCGATGATCTTCAGGGAGCGGTCGGCCGCGTAGGCGATGTCGATGAGCTGCCGGGCCATGGCGGTGGCAATGCCCTGCCCTTCGTGGCCGGGAAACGTGAAGTAGGCGACCTCGACGGCGCCATCGGACGGTGCGGCCTTGAAGGCGCAGGTGCCGACGAGCTGCTCGCCGGACAGAGCCAGGTAGCCGGTCCAGGGCGGCTTGAAGCCGGTGACCTGGTACATCCGGGCAGTGGCCCCGGCGACGGCCGCCGCGATTCCCGCCACCACCAGGCCGGGCTGGGGGATGGTACCGTCAGGGCCGATGGGGAGGAGCGTGAGAGTTGGGATCATGACAGCGATTATGCTCCCGACTTCGCAGGCCAAGGCCGGGGAATTCCAACCGTGTGCGGACGCTACGTCTCCAAGATCGACGCATCCCTGGAGCGGGACTGGGCGCTCACGCGCCCGCCGCCCCTCTTCGAAAGCTACAACGTCGCGCCGACCACCGCCGTGCCGGTCGTCCGGGAGCGGGAGGGCGAACGCACCTGCGAGCTCATCCGCTGGGGGCTCGTGCCCTTCTGGGCGAAGGGGATCCCGCCGAAACTGAGCACCATCAACGCACGGGTCGAGACCATCGCCACCGCCGCGACGTACCGGACGCCCTGGAAGCGGGGCCAGCGGTGCATCCTGCCCGCGACGGGTTTCTACGAGTGGCAGGTCCGCGAGTCCGGCAAGCAGCCCTGGTACATCCACCTGGCCGACCAGCCGGTGTTCGGGCTCGCAGGACTGTGGGACGCCTCGGTGGCCGCGGACGGCAGCGTGCTCGAGTCCTGCACGATCATCACCATGCCGGCCAATCCGTTCATGGCGGAGATCCACAACAGCAAGGCCCGCATGCCGGCGATCCTGCGCCGGGAGGATCACGCCGCCTGGCTCGCGGGCGGCGCAGTCGGCCGCCCTCGCCTGCCTGCAGCCCTACCCGGAGGAGCAGATGCTGGCCCACACCGTCAGCACCGCGGTGAACTCACCGCGGAACAACGCGGCCCGGCTCATCGAGCCCGCGCCCTGAGTTGCCCGCAACCCCCCTCCACGTCCTGCCCCGCCGACCGGCGCAGCTTGGTCAGCACGCCGCGCTGCTGCAGGTAGCGCGCCATCGCCGCCGCGCGCTCCCAGGACGGGCCGCTGGTAGTCGAGCCCGTCCACCGTGTTGTAGGGAATGAAGTTCATGACGGCGTACTTGCCCTTCAGCAGGGCGACGATGCGATCCAGCTCCTCGTCGCTGTCATTCACGCCCGCCAGCAGCGTCCACTGGTACTGGATCGGGTAGGTCGTGGCGCGCGCGTAGCGCTCGCCGAGCTCCACCAGTTCCTCCGGGTCGATCCGCGGCGCCTTCGGCAGCAGGCGGGCGCGAAGTGCCGCGTCGGTGGTGTGCAGCGAGAGCGCCAGGGCCGGCTTCACGGGACCCTCGGGCAGCCGCTCGAACACCCGCCGGTCGCCCACGGTGGAGAACACCAGGTTCTTGTGGCCGATGTCGCCGGCGGTGCCCAGCAGGTGAATCGCCTCGAGCACGTTGTCCAGGTTGTGGGCGGGCTCGCCCATGCCCATGAACACGACCTTGCGGACCGGCTGCCTCGTCCGGGCCAGCACCACCTGGGCGACGATCTCGGCGCTGCCGAGCTGCCGGAGCAGGCCCTCGCGGCCCGTCATGCAGAAGGTGCAGCCCACCGCACAACCCACCTGGGTGGAGACGCACACGCCGGTGGGCGGCAGGAGCACGGTTTCCACCGACTGGCCGTCCGCCAGGTCCAGCAGCAGGCGGCTGGAGCCGTCGGCGCCCGTGTGTTCGGAGCGCACGCGGGCCAGATCGTCGCAGATCGGCGGATATCCCCGGTAGGAGCGCCTTCAGGCGCGACGGCAATTCCGGCGTCGCGCCATCGTCATCGAGGGGCACAGCCCGCAGCCACGCCCGCAGCACCCGCGCCTCGTGCACGGGCCGCGCGCCGGCGGCCTGGAGGCGGTCATTGAGGTCGGCGATGCGCATGGGGACAGAGGGGTCGCGCGTGAACGCGCTCCTACCCGCGGCGGCCGCTGCCGGTGGGCACCTTGAAGGCCGACGGCTTCCACGGGTACGCGGGATTCTCGGGGGGAATGTCCTGGGCGTAGGCCTTCCAGGTGTCCACGCGGGAGTTGTCCGGGGTCCAGCCATCCGGCAGGGTGAGATATTCCGGCGCGTGCTTCTCGATGTAGACCCGCACCTTCGGCGGCACGTCGTCGAGGCCCTTCAGGCCCTTGTGGCTGAACATGCGGCCGAAGAGCGTGGCGCCGGCGAACTCGGTGCCGCCCATCTGCATGAAAGGCCAGCACTCAGACAGCCGCGTGAAGCCGGCCGTGAAGCGCACGGTGGGCAGGCTCCGGTCCTCCAGCTCCCGCTTCGAGAAGTTGAAGGTGAAGTGCTCCGACGGCGTCGTGCGCGGGCCCGTGGACGAGCGCGGCCAGCCCTCCGGGGTGACCGGGTTGGTGTAGTCGTGGGTGTAGTCCCAGGACAGCATCATGTCGTCCCCGTAGGTCTCGAAGGGCAGGATGAAGGGGTAGCGGCCCGAGGCGTCGGGGAACGCGGTGCCCTCGTTCATCAGCGTGGGGCTGTCGCCCTCCGCGCCCAGGAAGAACTTGGGGATCTCCTTGCCGACCTTGCCCACGAGCAGGTCGTTGTAGAAGTGGTAGACGGGCACGGTCTTTCCCGTGAACGGGTTCGCCCAGGTCTCGAGGATGTCGCCGGTGCGGAGGTCGGTGAAGTAACCGGTCTCCCGGGACTTGATCCACAGGTCCTTGTTCTCGTCGATGCGCGCCAGCAGCGCGCCGGTGCCCGTGTAGCCGAATACCGGCACCATGCGCCTGCCGGGAATGCGGAGATACATCAGGCCGTGGAAGCCGCCGATCACCGGCTGGTCGTAGCCGGACCAGAGCTTGCCGAAGGCATAGAGGTTGTCGGCCGGGTCGGCATAGTTCAGCCCGCCGGACCTGCTCGTGGGTTGGCCGCCGGCCGCGGCCAGCACGGCGGGTGCGAGCGAGCCGGCGAGCCCCGCACCGACACCGAGGCCGAGGGCGGCCTTCAGCGCCCTGCGGCGGTCCAGTAGCAGGTCGGTGACGAGACTTGAGTGCATGCAGGGCTCCGGGCTGAACAACCTTCGCGGCGGGGGGCCGATTGTCGCCCGGCCTCCCCGGTCCCTACAATCTCCCGGCATATGCCAGCCACCACTGATCTGCTGCGCGTCGGGACCGACCAGGTGCCCTGCGAAATCCGGCTGTCCCGGCGCCGGCGCACCCTGGCCATCGAGGTGCATCCGGAACCGCGCGTCATCGTCCGCGCGCCGGCCGGCTGGCCGCGGGCACTCATCGAGGCGCGGCTGGCCGAACGCGTCCCGTGGATCGGGCGCCACGTGCAGCGCTTCCGGGGCTTTGCCGCGGCCCTGCCCCCTCCGCCCGCGTACGTGACCGGCGACCTGCTCCCCTACGTCGGGGAGTTCCACCGGCTGGAGGTCGTCGTCGCCGGACGCCCGACCGTGACCTGCCTCCCCGGCACTCTGCGGGTCGGCGTCCCCCCGGGCTCGGGTCCCGACCGCGTGCGCCGCGCGCTGGAGCCCTGGTACCGGGCCCGCGCGGGAGAACTGTTCGCGACGCTCCTCAGCGAGCGCGTCGACTGGTTCCTGGGCCGCGGCCATCCCCGCCCGACGATCTCCGTGCGGCAGATGAAGTCGCGCTGGGGCTCGCTGGCCGGTCCGGCCCGTCGCGGCGCGTTGCGCTGGCCGGGCGCCCGCCCGCCCAGCACCAGCCGGATGACCCTGAATCTCGCGCTGATCCGCGCGCCGCGCGAGTGCAGCGAGTACGTCGTCGTGCACGAGCTGTGCCACCTGGAGCACCGGGGGCATGGCCGCGACTTCTACCGGCTCATGGACCAGCAGCTGCCGGACTGGCCGGAGCGGAAGCGCCGGCTCGAAAGCCTGCTGCTGCTCCCGGCCTGACTGGCCGCCTGACTGGCGGCCTGACTGGCGGCACGGGTCGCGCCTCAAGGCGCTCCTACGGGCGACGGGGTCCGCGCCACCCGGGATAGAACGGCGTGTACTTGTCCGTCAGCGGATCCTGCGGAATGTAGCCGGTGCAGCGTGGCGGTTTCGCGTCGGTCCGGTGGGCGTAGTCGAGCGCGCTGGGTGCAACCCAGGGCGCCGGGTAGCGCATGCCGAGCGCCGCCGACACGCAGGCGATGACCTGGGCACTGACGAAGACGAAATAACTGTCGTACAGCGTCAGGTGGGTGAGGCCGATGGCGAGATTCGGGATGTGGCAACCCAGGGCCTTGATCTTCTGCGTCATCGGCGTGTCGTGCTCGGGCGCGATGTAGTGGTCCCAGTAGATGTTGTGCCAGTTCGGCTGCCAGGCGCCGAGGATCAGGAAGGTGACGATCCAGGTGCCCCACTCCGGCATGCCGAGCCTGCCCACGAGCAGCCAGATGGACAGGAACAGCTGCCCGGAGCTGGAGCCCCAGAGAAAGCCGAACGCCGCCGACGCGAGGCGATTGCTCTTCCGCTCGAACACCGGCGTGAAGTACGACCACACGCCGCTGTAGGCCACGAGGATGAAAAGGTACACGCCGGCAGTGAAGAGCAGCCAGCCCTTGTCGGCCAGCTGCTCCGCCGTGGCGATGGGGCTGGTGACCAGCAGCTCCATGGCGCCCGTCCACCAGGACAGCAGGTAGCAGCAGCAGAAGTACATTCCCGCCCGGAGCCAGGCGAGCTTCGGGTAGTAGATGTCCCAGGGATGGCTGCGGTAGCGGGTGAACCAGATGGCGCCCAGCACGACGAGCACGAGGAAAACGCAGAGGGCGAAGAGATCGAGCATGGATTACCCCGGAAAGACTGGCTGACGCCGCCGCTGGCAGGCAGGCAGTCCGGCCAGGAGGCCGAGCAGCCACCAGTCCACGGCGCCGCCTCCGCCGCCGCCACCACTATCTCCGCCGCCATCGGCGACCACCGTGGTGCTGGTGAAGGAGTCACTCACGCCGCCCACCGTGAGCGTCGTGCTCGTCGCGGTGCCGTTGAGTGCGGAACTGGTGTGGCGAACGCAGACGGTCTGACCAGCGGTGATCATG
The DNA here is from genome assembly GCA_963790015.1 of uncultured Gammaproteobacteria bacterium. Taxonomy (GTDB): domain Bacteria; phylum Pseudomonadota; class Gammaproteobacteria; order Steroidobacterales; genus SHZI01. Next base: position 311,611 of record CAWBMW010000026.1, on the reverse strand, counting down.
CCCGCGGCAGTCGTGAACCCGGCAGCGCAGCCGATGGAGTATTCACCACCCGTCACGGTGACTGCCGCCGGCGCGTCGATTCCAGTGATTGTGACGGCCGCCGACGTCACGGCCGTGGACAGGGCCACGCCGGCCTGACCGGCAAAGGCGAAGGCGTCGGGCGTCGTGTCGGACGGCACGGCGGCGACCGTGGTGCTGGTGAAGACGTCGCTGATGCCGCCAACCGTCAGCGTGGTACTGGTCTGGGCACTGTAGGCGGCCGCGCTCGTGTGCCGCACGCAGATCGTCTGGTCGTTGGCGACGGTGCCCGGCGTGAGCACGAATGGTCCGGTGCAGCCGATGGAGTAATCGCCGCCGGTCACCGAGACCGGCGCGACGGCCGTGAGCCCCGTAATCGTGACCGGCGCCGAGATCACGGGGACAGTCAGCGCCACATCATTCCGGTCCACGAACGTAAACGACTCTGGCGTCGTGTCCGGCATTATGGCGTCCACCGTCGTGCTGCTGAAGGCAGCGGAGACGGTATCGACGGTGAGCGTCGTACTGACCGCCGTGGCGTTCGCCGCCGAGCTGGTGTGGCGAACGCAGACTGACTCACCGTTCGAGACCATGCCGGGGGTAGTGACGTAGGTAACCGCGCAGCCCACCGAGTAGGCACCGCCGGTGACGGACACGGCTGCCGGCGAGTCGATCCCGCTGATGGTGACCGGGGCGGACGTGACGGTGACCGCGAGCGGCACGTCGGCCCGGTCGGCGAAGGCAAACGGTTCCGGCGTCGTGTCCGGCGGGGCGGCGGCCGTCGTGCTGGTGAACACGTCCGAAATGCCGCCGACGATCAGGGTGGTGTCGGTCGGCGTGAGAGGCACTGCCGAACTCATGTGCCGCACGCACACCGTCTGGCCGGAATCCACACTGCCCGGCGCCGCACCGTAGGTCCCGTTGCAGCCGACTGAGTACTCGCCGCCAACCACCGACACGGGCGACACGCCGTTGATGCCGGTGATGGTGACGGGGGCCGAAACGATCAGGGCGGCCGCCGTTACGTCCACCTGATCGGCAAACACAAAGGATTCCGGCGTGGTGTCGGCCGGCACCGTGGTGCTCGTGAACGTAACGGGAACCCCGCCCACGGTCAGGGTGGTCACCGTGTCGGTGGCGGGGCTCGCCGAGCTGGTGTGGCGGACACAGACCGTCGAGCCGCCGGGAATGTTGCCAGGGGCAGCGGTATAGGTGGCCGTACAGTCGATGGAGTACAGGCCGCCCGCCACGGTGATGCGCGCTGGCGCGGCAATCCCCGTGATCGTGGCGGGGTCCGAGGTCACCAGGGTCCCCAGCGGCACGTCGCCCGCGGACGGGAAGTTGAACGGGTCCGGCTCGGTGTCCACCGGCGTCGCCGTGCCGGTGATCTGCAGCGCGCCGGCGGTGAGGGTGCCGCAGATGAGCCGGACTGCCGTTCCAGCGGAGCTTGCTCGTGCAGGTGTCACCGTCGCCCCGGCCCGAGCGGTACTCGCCGGTGGTGGTGGTCAGCACGTCCGCCCGGGCCGACCGTCAGGCTGGCCAGGACGCCCGGACAGTGTGGCGACCAGGCCCGTGCCCGTCTCGTCCCAGATCTCGATCTCGCGCCATCGCGCTGCCGAGCCACGCCGCCGTCAGATCCACGCCGAAGCTGAGGTGCGAGCCGTCGGCGCTGTAGGTGCCGGGCAGGCTCGAGATCGGGACTGCACAGGACGCCGCCGGCGCTACCGCCGATGCCGCCCTGCTGGCACTGGAAGCCCGGGTCGGTGAAGCGCACGGTGCCGCCGGTGATCTCCCAGCCCGCCGCGGTGAACGTACCCGTCAGGTCGACGGTCAGCGTGGCACCGGTGCTGGCGCCGTACCAGGCGTTGCCATAGACCGAGGTGTCCTCGGTCCTGACATTGAAAGCAGCTGGCCCCGTCGCCCACGGAGGTCGGCGGTGCCTCCGGTCGGTTCGTCGGTGGTCACACCGATGGCCAGCTGCCCGGTGAGCGTCGTGTCGGTGAAGTACAGCGTCCCGGTCGCCTGGGCGCCGGCGGGTCCCGTGTCGGTTGGCGACGCGGGCAGGGCGGAAGAATTCCAGCCGACCACTGCCGTTCTGATATTGGCAGCCGTACTTCCGGGCAATCCACGTGACGTCGCCGCCACCGGGCGCGGCCGCCGTGCAACCGGCACCCGTGGCGAAGTCCGAATTGAAATAGCTGACCTGGTTGCTGCCCGCCAGGGTACTGAACAACGTCTGGTTGGAGACCGTCGTGAGGGCGTTCTGCAGCCGCCAGCTCCAGGTGACGGGATTGGCTGCTCTCGCCCCAGGCAAAGGTGACGTCTGCCACCCCGGAGTACGCCTGGACGCCCGCCCGCCGGTGGCCAGGAAGCAGAAACAGCAGCGACCAGCCGGCCCATAAGCAATCCCTGCCTGGGCGGCCTCCGCCACAGGTTAGCCGCTTTCCGGGCGCACCTGCGGGACCGCCGCCACCACCAGATCCCGCTGCTCCAGCCGGTACCAGCGGAGCAGCAGCATGGCGAGCAGCTGGGTGCCCACCGGTATCCACACGAAGCCGATGAGCATCGCCTGGCCCGCGCCGGCCGACTGGTCCGCGCCGGGCGGCAGGCTCTTGTCGAAGCCCATGGCGGACAGCAGCGCGCCGATGAGCAGCGGACCCACGGCGAGGGACAGCTTCTCGACGAAGCTGATCGCCGAAGCCAGGAACCCCTCGCGGCGCAGCCCGGTCACCTGATGGTCCCAGGCGTAGGTGTCCACGAGCATGGAGTAGCCGAACAGGAACAGGCCCGCATTGAAGGCGCCGAGCCATAACGCCCGGGCGTAGAGCGCCAGGTCGGGCTCCGCGGGCGACGCGAACAGCCAGGACAGCATCCCGAGGGAGTAGGCGCCCATACACACCAGGTACGCGCGGCGCTTCTCCACCCGTCGGCCCACCCACAGCTGGACGGGGGTGAACAGGATGGTGGCCAGGGAGAACACGCCGAAGAATGCGCCCGACCGCCGCGGGACTTTTCTTCAGCAGGCTCGAGAAGAAGAACAGGAGCACCGCGCTGAAGGCGGCGAGACCGATGTACAGGAGGATCTTCGTGCCCATCAGCACCAGCAGCGGCAGGTTGCCACGCAGCAGGCGGAAGTTCCCCATGAGCGACGGCGGCCTGGGATCCGGGTCCCGCTGGGCCGCGCCCGCGGTCCCCACGAAGGTCAGGAACATGGCAACGCCGATCACCAGGCCGATCACAAGGCCCATCTGGCCGTAGGCCGGGCGGTCGCCGCCGAACGCGGCCACGATGACGGGCGGCACCGCCGCTCCCATCAGGTTGCCGAAGGTCATGAACACCGTCCGCCAGGACATCAGGCGCGACCGTTCGTGGTAGTCGTCCGTCATCTCCCCCGGCATCGCCAGGTAGGGCACCGCGAAGACGGCGTAGGCCACCGTGTAGACGAACAGCCAGCCGGACAGGAACAGGTAGGTGCCCGCCGTGCTCGCGCCCGCCGGCACGTTGAACAGCATCGCGAACGACAGGCCGCAGAAGAAGGACGCGCCGAGCAGCCAGGGCCGGCGCCGCCCGAAGCGGCTCACGGTGCGGTCGCTGAGCATGCCGATCGGCGGATCGATGAGCGCGTCGAACATCTTGGAGCCGAACAGCAGTCCGCCCGCAATCACCGGCTCGATCTTCACGAAATTGACCAGAAAGAACAGCAGGACGATCGAGACGCCGTTCAGCATCGTCGTCGTGGCGAAGGCACCGAGGCCCCAGAAGGCCGCGATTCGCGTTGGTACACGCATTCCAGGATCCCGGCTTCACAAGAAGACAGCGCGCATGATAGCGCCGCGGAAGACTGTCAAGCGCTGAATCCCGGGCTACGGGCTCGATTCCGGGCCTGACTTCAGCGGCGCCGGGAGCCAGGATGGCTCCATGCAAGCGGCGAGGCCGTCGCGCCTGCAGCTTACCGGCGCCATTCATCATGTCGCCCTGCTCCGGGAGTCCCGTGCGTGGGTTCACGCCTATTGCTGGATGAGCAACGACCTGCACCTGGTGGTGGAGATCCCGCCCGGGCTGATGGCGGGGTGGCAGGACGAGCTGATCCGGCGTTCCGGGTGTTCGTGGCGCCGGTGACGACCCGGGTCAACCGGGAGACCCTGGTCACCGCGCTGTCGTACCCGGGGCGCTATTGAGACGCGTAGCCGCTTGCAGCGTCACGCCACCGGACCTATGCTCACGGTACACATTCACGGTGTACCACGAATGCGCACCAATATCGTCCTCGACCCGAAGCTGATCGCGATGGCTATGAAGAAAGCGGGAGCTGCCACAATGCGCGAGACCGTCGACATCGCCTTGCGCGAGTACGTGCGCAAACCGGACTACGACGCACTCCTGGGCCTGGGTGGGAGCGACACCATTGCACCGGAGTACGACCCCAAGTCAGGCGACCGGCCCACCGCGCGGGTGGCCGAACGCCCGAAGGCATACCGCCCCGGAAAGGCGGGTGGGCGACGAAGTCCGCGCCGGTGATCGTGGACAGCTCCGCCTGGATTGCACACTTCCGCGGCAGCGGTTCCCCGGCCGCGACCCGGCTGGCGTCCGCCCTGACGCGGCGGGAAGCGATTCGCCTGCCTGATGTCGTGCTGATGGAAGTGCTGCGGGCGCGCGGGATACGGCAAGCTTCCTCCGCCTGGAACGCAGCCTGCTGACCCTGCCACGCTTCATGCCTGCCGATCCCGTGCACCTGGCCCGCGCTGCCGCACACCTCTATGCGCGGTGCCGCTGGGCGGGAGTTCGCCCCGCAGCGGCAACGACTGCCTGATTGCCTGCTGCGCGATCGAAGCCGGGGAGGCACTCCTGCAGGAGGACGGCGACTTCATCCAGATCGCCCGGATCGAGCCAAAGCTGCTTCTGTTTCCGGATTGACGCACCCGCAGTACGCTAGCCGCCAGCCGCCGCCCGCTTCTTCCGGTACCGGATCACCCGCAGCAGCCGCCACGGCGTCATCGGGATCTGCGGCAGCATCTCGCCCACCGCATTGGCCACGGCGTTCGCCACCGCCGCCATCGTGACCACGATCGGCCCCTCGCCCACTTCCTTCGCGCCAAAGGGACCGTAAGGATCGATGGTCTCGACGAGGATGTACTCCACTTCGGGCAGCTCGTAGGTCCGGGGCAGCTTGTACTCGAGGCGGGACGGGTTGAGGATCTGGCCGCCGTCCATGCGGCACTCCTCATAGAGCACCTGGCTCATGCCGGAAAAGACCTGGCCGTCCAGCTGGCCCTCGACGGCCAGGGGATTCAGCGCGCGGCCGATGTCGTGGGCCGCCGTGACCTTCAGCACCTTCACGGCGCCGGATTCCGGGTCCACCTCCACCTCGGCCACCTGGGCGCCGAAGGAATAGGCCAGCGAGCCGGACGGCCGCGGCGAGTTGAAGAAGCCGCGGCCCATGACCGAGCGGCCCTCGACGCCGTTGAACGCCTGGCCGATGGCCTCGCGGAAACTGAAGGAGCGGCCGGTGCGCGTTGGGCGTTTCGCCCCGCACCCACACGCGCCGGTGGGCAAACTCCAGGTCGGCTGGTGCGACGCCGAGCAGGGGCGCGATCGTCGCGGCGAGCTGGGCGCGCGCGTCCTCCGCCGCCGCCTTCACGGCGTTGCCCGTGGTGAACGTGCCGCGCTGGGAAAACGCACCCCAGTCGAAGGGCGTGATGTCCGAGTCGCCGCCGACGATGCGGACGTCCTCCGGCTCCACGCCGAGCACCTCGGCGGCGATCATCGCCATGACCGTGTGGGAGCCCTGCCCCATGTCCGGGATGCCCGTGTAGAGGGTCACGATGCCGTCGTCGGCCACCCTGAGCATCGCGGCCGAGGTGTCGTTGGCGGCGTTCTTGCCGCCGGAGGCCTGGGCCCCGATGCCGAGGCCGATGCCCCGGTACGGGGGCAGCTTGCCGTACTTGTCCTTCCAGCCGGAGCGCTCGACCACCTTGTCGATGCACTCCTTGAGGCCGCAGGAGGCGAAGTCGCTCCCGTCCAGCGCGTGATGGCCCGGGTCGATGGCGTTCTTCAAATGGAACGCGGCGGGATCCATGCCGAGCTCCTCCGCCACGTGATTCAGGTGCTGCATCCAGCCCGCCGACAGCCGGCCAAAGATGCCGCCGTGGTGGGAGCCCTTGGGCACCGTGTTGGTGTAGATGAAGCGGCCCTTGTAGCGGACGGCGTCCACCTTGTAGAGCCAGTTGAGGTACGGGGCGGGGAGCCAGAGGATCATGGCCCACTCGGCGTGGGCGCCGGCGTCGAAGCTCACATCGGCTTCCAGCGCCCGGATCTTCCCGTCCCGGGTGACACCGGTGCGGAAGCGGTACCGGGTCTCGCCCGAGCCGCGGAACATGATGAATTCCTCATCGCCCGTCGCCTTGATCTTCACGGGCTTGCCGGCGTGCCGGGACAGCAGCGCGGCGATGAAATGGTGGGGCTTCGCGCGGCCCCGGCCCGTGAAGGCGCCGCCCACGTTGCCGTAGACGATGCGCACCTGGCTCGTTTCCAGGCCGAAGGCCTTGGCCAGGGCCATCTGGTACATGGGGGCGCCCTGGGTGGGCGTCCACATGTGCAGCTTGGCGGGGTTGGTGAAGTCCGCCAGCGCCACGTGCAGCTCCGCCAGCGTGTTGTGCTGGACCGGCGAGCGGAACTCGTCGGTGATCACCAGGTCGCTCGCGGCGAACGCGGCGTCCGGGTCGCCGAAATCCTTCTCGTGGGTCAGCGCCACGTTGCCCGGGGCCCACTCGTGGAGCTGGGGCGCGCCGGGCTGCATGGCCTTGCGCAGCGACGTGACGGCGGGCAGCACCTCGTACTCCACGTGGATCAGGTCCAGGGCGGCCTCGGCGATCAGCGGGTCGGTGGCGGCCACGGCGGCCACCTCCTCGCCCACGTAGTGCACGAAGCCCTGCGCCAGCAGCGGCTGCTTGTCGGAGAACAGCAGGTCAGGAGCGTCGGCGTTGGTCACCACGGCCTTCACGCCCGGCAGGGCGAGCGCCTTCGACGTGTCGATGGAGACGATGCGCGCGCGGGAGTGCGGGCTGCGGAGGATGCGGCCGTGGAGCATCCCCGGCAGCACGATGTCGTCGGTGAACACCGACCGGCCGGAGACCTTGTCGAACCCGTCGAGGCGCGGCTGGCGGCGGCCGATGACGCTGAGGTCGTCCGGGTTGCTCATGCCGTCAGTCCTTCCGCGGGGTGACGTAGTCGCCCGCGTGCCGGATCGCTTCCTTCACCTTGATGTGGCCTGTGCAGCGGCAGATCACGCCGGCCAGGCCGTCGTTGATGTCGTCCTCGCCCGGGGTGGGCGTCAGGTTCAGCACAGCCTGGGCGGACATGATCACGCCCGGCGTGCAGAAGCCGCACTGTACGGCGTGGTAGTCGATGAAGGCCTGCTGGATGGGCGCCAGCTTCCCGTTCTGCTCGAGTCCCTCGATGGTGGTGATCGCCTGGCCGTCCCACTCCAGGGCGGGCGTGAGGCACGACAGCACCGCTTCGCCGCGACCGTTGTTGACGGTGCAGACGCCACACGAGCCGGTGGTGCAGCCCTCCTTCGTGCCCATCAGCTTCAGCTTGCCGCGCAGGACGTCGAGCAGCGTGTGCTGGGAGCTGACCGCCACCTCGTGGGTGTCCCCGTTGACGACCAGTGTGATGAAGCCCTTCTTCATGCCGGCATCCCCCTGAGTTCCAGGACCGCCTTGCGCAGCAGGGTGCGCGCCAGCTCGCGCTTGTAGGCGGCCGGCGAATAGAGATTGGTGAGCGGCCCGAGTGCATCGCGGATCGTGGCGGAGGCCGCGTGCAGGCCGTCCTCGCCGAGCCCAAGCGTGACCAGGCACTCCGCGGCGGCAGCGAGATCGCGCGGCGACGTGGTCAGCGAGCCGAGGACGATGCGGAGGCGGCTCGCGCTCCCGCCCCGGCCATCGGCGCGGATGGCGATCGTGCCGTAGGAGAAGTCCATGCCCTGCCTGGCGGTCTCCTTGAGGAAGACGAGGCGGTCGGTGCAAGGCGGGATGGTGACCTCCGTCAGGATCTCGTCGGGCTCGAGGACGGTGTGCCGGATGCCGTCGTCCCGGTAGAAGTCACCGAGCGGAATGGTGCGCTCGCCGCGGGTACTGGCCAGCGTGACCGTGGCACCGAGGGCGATCAGCGCCGGCGGCGAATCGGCATTGTTCAGCGCGACACACACGGGAGATCCCTGGATCGCGTGGCAGACGTCCTTGCCGGTCTTGAGGCAGGGGCCCTTCGCATCCCGCCACTCCTTCGTCTGGTTGGTGAACCAGCACCGGGTGTCGAGGCAGAGGTTGCCGCCGAGCGTGGCGACGTTACGCACGTGCCGGGAGGCCACCGCCCGGAACGCCTTCACCAGTGCCGGGTAGCGCTCGCGGAGGACCGGCTCGGCGATGAGGTCGGTGAGGCGCGAGGCTGCGCCAAGACGCAGGCTGCCGTCGGGCAGGACGTCCACACCCTGCAGCTCAGGGATGTCCTTGAGGCTCAGCACGGTGTCCGGCGTCATCAGCCGGCAGCGCATGTTGAACACCACGTCGGTCCCGCCGCCGAGCAGCCGCACGCCCGGTGGCGCATCCCGCAGCACCGCCAGCCCCTCGGCGAGGGAGCGCGGCTTGATGAAGTCGTGTTCGGGCAGGAGCATGTCCCCATTCTATGGGGACATGCCTAATTCTGCGGTGCCAAATTAGGCATGTCCCCAATTCTCCCATCCCTTATCCGGATGACGCGATCGGCCTCGAGGGCGAAGTTGTCGTCATGGGTCACCATCACGAAGGCCGTGCCCGACTCTCGGCTCAGGCGTTTCATCAGGTCGAACACCATGCGGCCGCTCTTGCTGTCCAGGTTGCCGGTGGGCTCGTCGGCGAAGACCACCGCGGGATCATTGGCCAGCGAGCGCACGACCGCGACGCGCTGCTGCTGGCCGCCGGACAGCTGGGGCGGGCGGACGTTCAGCTTGTCCTCGAGGCCGACGCAGGTGAGCAGCTCCCGCATGCGCGCTTCCCGGGACTTCTCGAACTCACGGCCCCGCATCCGGCAGGGCATCAGCGCGTTCTCGAGGACGGTGAACTCCGGGAGCAGGTAGTGGAACTGGAAGATGAAGCCGAGCCGGTCGCGCCGCATGCGGGCGCGGCCCAGCTCGTCCAGGTTGCTGACCTCCCTCCCCTCGACACGGATCACGCCCGACGTCGGGCGGTCGAGCAGGCCCATGAGGTTCAGCAGGGTCGTCTTGCCGGAACCGCTGCCGCCCACGATGGCCACGAACTCGCCGGGCACGATGGCGAAGGACAGGTCGAACAGCACCGGCGTCTCCACGTCGCCCGTGTAGTAGATCTTGCCGACCTTGTCGATCTCGACGACTGGTTGCGCCATCATCATCCCGGAGTCAGCTCCCCCGAATTACCTGAATGGGATCCACCTGCCCCGCCCGCCGGGCCGGGAAGTAGGATGCGACGGCGCCCGTGACGATGGCGACGACGGAGGCACCCAGCAGGAGCATGGGATCGATCTCGATGAGGAAAGGCGCGTCGACGCGGCCATCCGGGCCCACGGAACGGATGGCGGCGAGCCCCTTCAGCAGGAGCACCCCCAGCGGCACGCCAGCCAGGCAGCCCAGGACCGCGAGAAACAGGCCCTCGAGCACGAAGATGCTCTGGATCTCCCCGGGCGTGGCGCCCATCGCCTTCAGGATGCCGATCTCCCGGTACTTGCTGGTCACCACCATGACCAGGATGCTGCCGATGCCAAATCCCGACGCGATGGTGGTCATGATCAGGATCAGGTCCCGGGTCTGGCCCTGGGCATCCAGCGTGCGGAACAGGTTCGGGTTGTCCATCACCCAGGACCGCACCTTGAAGGGCAGCCCGGGCGCGATCCGTCGGGCCACTTCTTCCGCGTCGTAGAGATCCGCAAGCTTGATGCCGAAGGAACTGATGGCGCCACCAAGTTCCAGCAGCGACTGACCGTCCCGGAGCGTGACGAAGACCTGGCCGTCGTCCACCTGGCCGAAGCCGGTGTTGTAGATGCCAGCCACCGTGAAGTTCAGCGTCAGGCCCTCCGGACCCACCAGTCGCACCTTGTCCCGCAGCTTCAGGCCGAAATCCTGGGCCAGCTTCCGGCCCAGCACGAGCTCGCCCGAGGACATGCTGATGAACCGGCCGGACAGCAGGTTGGCCTCGATCTCGACGACCCCGTTGTGCCGCTCGGGGATCACGCCGGACACGCGCACCGACTGGCGGCGGGAGCCCCGGTTCATGAAGGCCTGGCCGGACACGAGCGGCGACACCGTGGTCACCGTGGGATCGGCGGCATCCAGGGACGGCAGCCACAGCCGCCAGTCCTCGATGCTCTCCCGGGCCTTGGGCAGGTTCACGACCTCGCCCACGTACAGGGTGTTCTTGGGCGCCATCTCGAGGTTCGAGAGCTGCCAGGCGCCGACCGGCGTCCGCTCCGGCGGCTCCACGGTGATGTGGGGGATCGCGCCCGTGGTGTTCTGGGTGATGCGCTGCTGCGTGCCACCGATGATCGTGCGCAGGTAGATGATCAGGAGCACGCTGATGCCCACCACGCCGATCGTCAGCAGCGACTGGCCCACGCTGTAACGGAGGTGCCGGAAGGCGACGGAGCGTATGAAGTACGTCGTCATGGGCGCGCGGCGGCTGCGCTCTTCGGCGGCCCGCCGCCACCGCCCTCCGCCGGCGGGCCCGCGACCGGCCGCACCTTGCGCCCCGGGGACAGCCCCGCCATCTGGCGCACCACCGTGGTGCCCTCGGCCAGATCCTCAACGGCGACCCAGTCCGGATTGCGCCCGATCACCTGGACGGGCCTCCGTTCGAGCACACCGCCCTCACCCACGGCGAGGACGAACGGCGGGCTGGCCTGCAACGCCACCGCGCTCACGGGCAGGGCCAGGGCATCGTCGGCGCGCCGCACCTCGATGCTCACATCCACCGTCATGTTGGGCAGGACGAAGTCCGGAAGCGCCTCCGGCGTGATCTTGAGCCGCACGACGCCGCGCTCGCTGTCCACGAACGGGCCGACCTGGGTGAGCGTGCCGCGGAAGGGCTTGTCGGGGTAGGCCGGCACGAAGGCCACCACCGGCTGGCCCACCTTGAGCTTGCCCAGGTTGTTCTCGTCGGTCTCCACCTCGATCTCGGTCGCGTCCATCTCGGAGATGCGGAACCAGCCCTGGGCCGCGGAGACGGGCGTGCCCGGCTCGACCAGCCGGTCGGTGATCACCCCGTTGAAGGGCGCGCGCACTTCGCGACGGCCGAACTCGGGGCGGACCCGTTCCACCTCGGCCGCGGCCTCGCGACGCCGGGCGCGGGCGGCCTCGGTGCGCGCCGTCTGCACCCGGGCATCGGCCGCCGCCCGTTCCAGCTCGGCGGTGGAGACCTGCCTGCGGGCCGCCAGCGGCTCGAGGCGAGCAAGGTCCTGGCGCGCCTTTTCCAGCGCGGCCTCCTCCGCGCGGAGGTTCTTGTCCGCCACGTCCAGCGCGGCAGTGGTCGCCGCTAGCCGTGCGCCCGTCTCACCCACAGTCAGCTTGCCGAGCAGGTCGCCCGTGCGCACGACGGCGCCCTCGTTCACCGCGAGGCTCTCGACGATGCCCGCCGCCTCGGCACCCACCTGGGTCTCGCGGATCGCCTGCAGCCTGCCGCTGGCCACCACCAGCTCGACGATGTCACGACGAACGGGCTCGGTGACCACCGCCGGACCCGGCCGCCGGACGAACCAGAGCAGCGTGCCGGCGACGGCGACGATGGCAATTACCCACGCGATGCGGGCTCGGGAAATTTTCATGCGGTCCTCGCCTTGAGTCTTGCCAGCCTGTCGAGGAATCCCGACAGGTCCGGTATCGCCACGACGCCTTCGGGCAGGTGATCCCGCGCCAGCAGGTTGGCCGCCTGGCCGGCCACCCAGATTTCGGTGGTGGCCGGCACACCCTTCCGGAGCTCATCCAGCTGCCCCCGGGCATCGTTCACGTCGGGCTGGGTCACCAGGCTGAGCGCCAGTGCGTCGACCGGCCGGCGCGAGCAGAACGTGCAGATGTCGCCGGCCGGGAGGTCGGGGCCGAGGTAGATGCTGCGGTAGCCGCGACTGGCCGCCAGGAACGCGCCCATCAGGCCGCCCAGTTCGTGCCGCTCGCCGCTCAGGGTGGTGAACAGGATGGTGGGCCCGTCCGAGTGGCTCAGGTGGCGGTCCAGCGCGGCGGACAGCTGGCGCCGCACCACGCCCGAGAGCATGTGCTCCTGGACCACGGACCACTCGCCCCGTTGCCAGCGGTTGCCGGCTTCGCGGAGCGCCGGCGCGGTCACGTCGCGCACCAGGACCAGGGGCTCGAGCTCGGCCACGGCGACCGCGAACAGGCGGTCGCACCCGGCAAAGTCATAGTCTTCGGCCGCAGCGAGCAATCCGGCGACGAGTCGGTCGGGGGCTGGCAGTAATTGCGGATCCATGGGTGTGATTGTGCCCGAAGCGCCGGGCCAGACCGTTGCCTCGACAACTGCAGTTCGGCGGCGGATCCTATTGGGATTCGCCAGGTCGCCCCGGGCGAGCGGGCGCGGGACGGCCAAAATCCAGAGGCGGGGGCCGTGCCGGGAGGTCCGGGACGTGGGCCCGGATGAAATCCAGCATCGTCGCCACGTGGGTGTAGCCTGCAATGCCGCCGCCGGCCGCGCAGAGATTGCCGTCCGTGATGCTGGCCACCCCCACGAGGACGGGCCGGCCGTCGTAACCCGTCACGAGCAGCGGCCCGCCGCTGTCCCCGCCGCAGGGACCGCCCGTGGGTGTGTCGTAGGCGATGTGCGTGCCCACGATGCGCAGATCGGTGAAGCGGATGTCGGCACGGTGCACGAGGTCCGGCCGCCGGTTGCCGGTCACGGTGGCGCCCCAGCCGAGGATGGTGGCGGTGCCGCCGGGCCGCACCAGGTCCCAGGCTTCCACCCGGCTCGCGATCGGTAACGGGCGCACCCGCAGCGGGTACGCCAGGCGCAGCAGGCCCAGGTCGTAGGCTATCGGCTGGCGCGTGTACTGCGGATGGCGGATGGCCTCCCGGACGGGGACGCGGCGCGCGCCCTCCCGGGACCGGTTGCCGTAGAGGACGGTCAGACCGTCGCCGGCGCAGTGGGCTGCGGTGAGGACGAAGCGCGGTGCGATGAGGCTGCCCGTGCAGATGCCGGGCCCGTCATCCCGCACGAGCACCACGGCCCAGGGCGAGTCGGCCGCAAACCCGGCGTCGGTCGGCGGCTCGCCGTTGACGATCGCCCCGCCCGGCGCGGATGCCAGCAATCCCGAGAAGAGGGCCGCGGCGACTGCCGTGCGCAGGCGACGACCGGTCATCGGCGTGCCGTCACGCCGCCGGCGTCACGTCCTCGTAGAACTCGTGGGAGTGCTGGGGCAGCAGGTGCGGGAAGAGATCCTTGTTGCGCCCCCGCGCCACGCCCATCGAAAAAGCCACCCGGTCGCGCGACGCTGTCCCACTGCTCCACCATGATGAAGTGGACGCCCTCCGGACCGCCCTCGTGGGCGTGGCCCTTGAGTTGCTCGGGCGGCGTCACGCGACGGACCTCGGCCTCCATGGTGCCGGGACGGGCCCGGAAGATCTTGCGGCCCCGGAACCCGGGCGCCTCACGCATCAGGGGCTCCAGATCCTGGTAGAACTTCGTGACCTCCAGCTCGTGGCCCGGCTTGGCGAAGAGGCTGGCGACGTAGGTAATCATGCGGCGGCTCCGGATTCAGTTTGTAACGCCACCGATTATGCACCCGATCGTTCGCGGCGCAGGCTGGCGAAGGCGTCCAGCGCCCGTTGCCGCGCGGCTGCGTGGTCCACGACCGGCGCGGGGTAATCGGCGCCCAGCCGGACGCCGGCGGCCTTCAGGACCGGCTCCGGCGCCTCCCAGGGCGCGTGCAGGAACCTGTCCGGCAGCGCCTCGAGCTCCGGCACCCAGCGGCGGATGTAGCGGCCCTCCGGATCGAACTTCCGCGACTGGAGGACGGGATTGAAGACGCGGAAGTACGGTGCCGCATCCGCGCCGCACCCGGCCACCCACTGCCAGCTGGCGGCGTTGTTCGCGAGGTCGGCGTCCACCAGCGTGTCCCAGAACCAGGCCTCGCCGTCCTGCCAGGGCACGAGCAGGTCCTTCACCAGGAAGGACGCGACGATCATGCGCACCCGGTTGTGCATCCAGCCCGTGCGTCCACAGCTCGCGCATGCCCGCGTCGATGAGGGGATAGCCGGTACGGCCGCGGCACCAGGCGGTGAACAGCGCCGGTTCGGGCGCCCAGGGAAAGTCCGCGAACTCCCGGCGGAGCGGCTCGTCGGGCAGGTCCGGCCAGTGGAACAGGAGGTGGGCGGAGAATTCCCGCCAGCCCAGCTCCCGCAGGAAGGCGGCGCCCTCGCCCTCCGGCGCCGCGCCGGCCGCCATGCTCGCCTGCACGGCATGCCAGACCTGGCGGGGGCTGATCTCGCCGAAGTGCAGGTGGGGCGAGAGCCGGGACGTGCCGGCGATGCCCGGCTGGTCCCGCGCGGAGCGGTAGTGGTGCACCGCGCCGTCGAGGAAGGCTTCGACGCGCTCCAGGGCCGCCGCCTCGCCGGGCGTGAACGCCGCGCGCAGGCCGCCGCTCCAGTCGGGTGCTGTTGGCAGGAGATCCCACTCCGCAAGCGACTCGCTGGCCGGCCAGGTTGCCGGAGCAGGCAGGTCGTCGGGAGCGGCGACAGGCGGCTGGGGGACGGGCGCGGCGAGGCAAGCCCTCCAGAACGGCGTGAACACCTGAAAGGGGCGATCAGCGGCCGTGCGAATGCCTTCGGGCTGGAAGAGGAGCCGGCCGCCGAAGCGGCGCAGGGTCGCCATATCACCGAGCTGCTCCCGCAGCCTGGCTTCCAGGGCGGCCTCCCCGGGCTCGTAGCACCGGGCCCAGTGGACCGCTTCGGCGCCAGTGTCGCGGATCAACGCCGAGAGGACGGCCAGGGAGTCACCCGTCCGCAGCGTGAGGCGCGAGCCGCGCCGCCGGAGATCGGCGTCGAGGCACCCGAGGCTCCCGTGCAGCCACCACCGGCTCGCACCCCCGGGCTGCCAGCGGCCCGCCGCGGCGTCGTCCCGGATGTAGACCGGCACGATCGGGCGGTCCAGGTCGAGCGCGGCCTGCAGTGCGGGGTTGTCCCCGAGCCGCAGGTCCTGGCGGAACCACACGATGACTGGCGCTGGCATCTTTAGCCTTTCGCTGGTATCTCAGCGCTGGATCAATCGTGGCACGCCAGGAGACCGCCCATGACCCCTCCCACGACACAGGACCAGCTGTTTCTGCTCAAGCCGGACTTCCAGGACGGAGACACGGGCCCCTGCTACTGCCCCGCCTGCGCGACGCTGGAGGGCGTGCTCGCCTTCTACCCGCGCCTCCGCAGCCTGCTGGACGTGCAGTATGTGGCGTTTCCACGGCCCCGTGCCGCGGTCATCGCCGCCATCGGTGCCGAGAACCAGGGCCTGCCATCGCTCGTGATCGGGTCCGACCCGGCGGCGGACAAGGCGCTGGCCGGGCTGGACGTCCGGGAAGCCCAGGGCCGCCGCTTCCTGCAGAGCCCCGGCGACATCGGGCGCTACCTCTCCCGCCGCCACGGCATCGGCGAGCCCCACTGAGTAGGAGCGCCTTCAGGCGCGACGGGCATTTCCTTCGCTCGCTGAGACGCTCGCTGCGTAAATGCCCGTCGCGCCTGAAGGCGCTCCTACCCGTCGTTGAAGCGGCGGGTGATGTCCTCGTAGGCGTCGATGCGCCGGTCGCGGAGGAAGGGCCAGCCGATCCGGAAGGCCTCGATGGCGTCGGTCTTCAGCTCGAGCTCCAGGATCGCCTCGGCGTCGGCCGGGCCGCGGACGAGGATGCCGCCGTCCGGGGCCACGGCGAAGCTCTGGCCCCAGAACTCGATGCCGCCGGTGCCGGTGGGGTCCGGCTCGAAGCCCGTGCGGTTGATGGAGAGCACGTAGCAGCCGTTGGCCACCGCGTGGGCGCGCTGCGCGAGTTCCCAGGCGTCGTGCTGCCGCTCGCCGACGGTCGCCTTTTCCTCCGGGTGCCAGCCGATGGCGGTGGGATAGATCAGGATCTCGGCGCCCTTCAGCGCAGTCAGGCGCGCGGCCTCGGGGTACCACTGGTCCCAGCAGACCAGCACGCCGAGATTGCCGGCGCCGGTGGCGAAGGAGCGGAAGCCCAGGTCGCCGGGCGTGAAGTAGTACTTCTCGTAGTAGCGGGGATCGTCCGGGATGTGCATCTTCCGGTACTTGCCCGCGTAGCCCTTGCGGCCGTCGAGCACCGCCGCCGTGTTGTGGAACAGTCCCGGCGCGCGCCGCTCGAAGAGGCTGATGACGATGGTGGCGTCGAATTCCGCGGCGATCGTCGCGAAGGCCTCCGTGCTGGGCCCGGGCACGGGCTCGGCCAGCGCGAAGTGGGCGCTGTCCTCGCTCTGGCAGAAATAGCGGCTGCGGAACAGCTCCGGGAGGCAGATCAGCTTCGCGCCATTGCCGGCCGCCTGGCGCGTGAAGCCCAGGGCCCGCTCCAGGTTGTCCGCCGGGTCGGCGGAGCAGCGCATCTGGATCAGGGCCGTCGGCAGCACGCCGCCGCTCATCCCGCGCGCTCTCCGTTGGCCGCGCGCTCGGCCGCGGCAGGCACCGCAACCGGCGCCGGGCGGGCGTCGCAGTAGGTGGTGTCGTTGAAGCAGGCCACGTACTGCCCGAGGATTTCCATGCCCTGGGTGGGCCGGATCACTCCGCCGTCGATTTTGCGCTTCACGATCTCGCTCATGCGCCGGTTCAGGTCATTGGGGAAGTACTGCACCTGGGCCAGCATCTCGTGGATGGCGGCGCCCGGAATGACGCGCTCGATCCAGAAGTTGTCCTGCTCTTCCGCGTCGGCATACACGTGCACCTCGGCCACGCGGCCGAACAGGTTGTGCGTGTCCCCCATGATGTCCTGGTACGCGCCCATGAGGAAGAAGCCCAGGTAGTAGGGCTTGTCCCCCTCCAGCGAATGCACCGGCAGGAAGGTCTTGTCCTCCATCGCGGAGATGTAGTGGCTGACCTTGCCGTCGGAATCGCAGGTGAGGTCGACCAGCAGCGCCCGGCGATCGGGCTTCTCGTCCAGCCGGTCGATCGGGATGATCGGAAACGACTGGTCGATGGCCCAGTGATCGAGCATGGACTGGAACACCGAGAAGTCGCAGAGGTAGCGATCGGTCAGCTTCTCCTCGAGCTCGAGCACCTCGGCCGGCGTCGGGTCGATCTCGGCGGGCCGCAGGCGGCCCAGCAGGTGCCGCGCGATGCACCAGTAGAGGTCCTCGACAGTGGCCAGCTGCTCGAGCTCCAGGTAGCCGAGGCTGAACAGCGTGCGCGCCTCGATCCGGATCTCCTCGATGTCGTGGTAGGCCTCGATCAGCTCCTCGGGTTCCCGGTCGGGATTGCGCACGTTGTCGAGGATCTTGGCCAGCGACTCCACGGCGGCGTGCGGCTCGGCCGGCAGCTCCACGTGGTCGGGACCGCTGCGCCGGTGGCCCTCGAGCACCGGCACCAGCAGCACCGAGTGATGCGCCGTGATGGCCCGGCCGCTCTCCGACACGATGATCGGCGTCGGCACCTCCTGGGCATCGCACACTTCCTTGATGGCGAACACCACCGCGTTGGCGTATTCCTGCAGGCCGTAGTTCACGCCCGCCTCGCCGCGCGCGTGCCCGGCGCCGTAACTGACGCCCAGGCCGCCGCCAACGTCGATGTACCGCACCGGGACCCCGCGCCCGTGCAGGGCCGCGTAGATCTGGGTCATCTCCTTGAGCGCCCGCTTGAGCACCTGGATGTCGATGATCTGGCTGCCGATGTGGAAGTGCAGGAGGGCCAGCGATTCCGGCTTCCCGCGGCGTTCCAGTTCCGCCACCAGCCGCATCAGCTCCGGGACGGACAGGCCGAACTTGGAGCGCGACGCCAGCGGACTCGGACCAGCGCCCGGAGCCGCGGGTGGCGAGCCGCACCCGGACGCCCAGCGTCGGCGTGACGCCCTGGGCGTCGGCAAGGGCCAGCAGCGACTCGAACTCGGAATACTTCTCCATTACCGGAATGACGTTCAGGCCCAGCCGCTGGGACGACAGGATCAGCGACAGCATGGAGCGATCCTTGACGCCGTTGCAGACGAGCAGCATCCCCTCTTCGGTGAGGTGCGGCAGGCAGGCGATCAGCTCACCCTTGGACCCGCACTCCAGGCCCATGCCGTACTTCCGCCCGGCCTCGAGCACCTCCTCGACGACCTCGTGGAGCTGGTTCACCTTGATCGGGTAGACGCCGTTGTAGCGGTTGCCGTAGTTCGCTTCCTCGATGGCCGCGCCGAAGGCCTCGTTGAGCATGCGGACCCGGGACTGCAACACGTCCTGGAAGCGGATCAGCACGGGGAACGAGATGGCGCGGCGCTCGAGCTCCTCGACCAGCTTCACGAAGTCGATGGCCAGCCGCTCGTCGCCAAACGGCTGCACGGCCGCGTGACCCTGCTCGTTGATCCGGAAGAAGGAGTCGCCCCAGGACTCGACCCGGTAGAGCTCCGCGGAGTCCCCGGGCGTCCAGCGGACCTCCCGGGCCGCGGCAAGGGCGGCGTCACGGGCTATGGAAACTGCACTTTCGGCCAACGGCGTTCCTTCAGAGATGTAATGACGAGGTCAGACAGAAAGGGTGCGGGCCGGCCTACTGGCCCAGCACGCAGGCGAAGATCAGCGGCGCGACGATCGTCGCGTCGGACTCGATGATGAACTTCGGCGTGTCGACGCCGAGCTTGCCCCAGGTGATCTTCTCGTTCGGCACGGCGCCGGAGTAGGAGCCGTAGCTCGTGGTCGAGTCGCTGATCTGGCAGAAGTAGCCCCAGAGCGGCATGTCCTCGCGTCTGCAGGTCCTGGTGCAGCATCGGCACGACGCAGATCGGGAAGTCGCCGGCGATGCCGCCGCCGATCTGGAAGAAGCCGATCGGAGTGCTTCGGCGGTCGGCCTGGTACCAGTCGGCCAGCTCCATCATGTACTCGATGCCGGTGCGCACCGTGTGCACGTTCTTGACGTCGCCCGTCGATGCACGTGGCGCGGCGAAGATGTTGCCGAGCGTCGAGTCCTCCCAGCCCGGCACGAAGATCGGCAGGTTCTTCTCGCAGGCGGCCAGCAGCCAGCGAGTCCTTCGGGTCGATCTGGTAGTACTGCTTCGAGCTGCCCGCTGCGCAGGATCGCGGTAGATGAACTCGTGCGGGAAGTAGCGCTCGCCGCGCCGTGTCGGCCGCCGTCCACTCGTCGAGCATCGCGCGTCTCGATGCGCCGGATCGCCTCCTCCTCGGGAATGCAGGTGTCGGTCACGCGGTTCAGGTGCCGGTCGAGCAGCGCCTGCTCGTCGTCCGGCGTCAGGTCGCGGTAGTTGGGGATGCGCACGTAGTGGTCGTGCGCCACGAGGTTGAAGATGTCCTCCTCGAGGTTGGCGCCGGTGCAGCAGATGCGCGTGCACCTTGTCCTGGCGGATCATCTCGGCCAGCGACAGGCCGAGCTCGGCCGTGCTCATCGCGCCGGCGAGCGTCACGAACATCTTGCCGCCGCTGTCGAGGTGCCGCACGTAGCCGTCGGCCGCGTCGACGAGCGCCGCGGCGTTGAAGTGCCGGTAATGGTGATGGACGAACTTGCTGATTTCAGCCATGGGATTTCACTTCGGGGGGCAGCGAAAGCTTAGGGAATACCAGCCCGGGGAACAACAGGAATTTCACCGCGCCGGAGTAGGAGCGCCTTCAGGCGCGAGCCATCCGTCGCGCCTGAAGGCGCTCCTACTCCGGCGCGACGGGAACCTGCTGGGTGAGGCAGTGAAACGTGCCGAGCCCGACCACGACGTCCCGGCAGTCGAGGCTGACGATCTTCCGGCCGGGGAAGCACCGGGCCAGGATGGCCGCCGCCTCCTCGTCGGCCGGGCAATTGAAGGTGGGCAGCAACACGACGCGGTTGCCCACATAGAAGTTCGCGTAGCTTGCGGGCAACCGGTGGTTGCCCCGGTAGAGGGCCGCCGGCATCGGCAGCTCCAGGACCCGCAGCGGCCGGCCATCCGGCAACTGCACGCCGGCCAGCCGCTCGCGATTCTCCCTCAGGGGGGCGTAGTTCTCGTCCGCCGGATCCTGCTCGACCACCGTCACCACCAGATCCTCCGCGACGAAGCGCGTGAGGTCGTCGATGTGACCGTCGGTGTCGTCGCCGACGATGCCGTCGCCCAGCCAGACGATCTGGGTCACCCCGAGCAACTCCCGGAGGCGGGCTTCGATCTGCTCCCGGCCGAGGGCGGGATTGCGGTTGGGGTTCAGCAGGCACTGCTCGGTGGTCAGCAAGGTGCCCCGCCCGTTGACCTCGATGGACCCGCCTTCGAGCACCATGGGGATGCTCTGGCACGGCACGCCGAGTTCAGCCGCCATGCGCCGGGGAATGGCGTTGTCCAGGTCGAAGGGGGGGTACTTGCCGCCCCAGGCGTTGTACTCGAAGTCCAGGGCCTTGAGGGTCGGGCCCTGGTCGGCGCCGGGAGGACCGGTGACGAAGATCGCTCCGTGGTCCCGGCACCAGGAGTCGTTGGTCGGAAACTGGTGGAGGATGACCCGTTCGGGCGACACCTTGCCGGCCAGCAACTTCTGCACGTGGTAGCCATGGCCCGAATCGCGCACGTTGATGCGCACCAGCTCGCCCTTCGCCAGCGCCGCGACGGCCTCGGCCAGGATGCGCTCGACCGCGGGCAGGTAGTCCGTCCAGGTGTCGGGGTTATGGGGCCACGAGAACCAGGTGGCCTGGTGCGGACTCCACTCCGCCGGCATCCGGTAGCCCGTCGTCGCTGCAGAACTCGCGTGCATGGCGGGAAGTGTACCCGCACGCGCGCGACACCGGGCCGGGTTCTTGCCGTGCCACCGCCGCAAGGAGAACCCCGGTGTGCGGTCCCGGGATTCCCCTGGTCAACTCAGCGTGGCACCAACTCAGCGTGGCGCTGTTTCAGTCGTCGTGGCCGTGCTGGTGGTGGCGGTGCCTGTTGTGACCCTTGCCCCGCCACTTGGCACGTCCGTAGCCCTGGTCGTAGCCCCGTTCGTAGCCACGCTCGTAGGCATGATCGTAGGCATAACGGGGCGGGCCGTAACGGGGCGGGTAGTAAGCAACCGGGGGCGGCGCGACGTAGACCGGACCGTAGCCGCCCCAGAGGATGTCGAACCCCAGGCGGATCTGGGGCTCGGAGGAGTAGCGGCGGTCGTCGGCGTTCGCGGCGGCCCCTGCCAGCAAGCCCATCAGGGCCACGGAAGCCAGCATTCTCCGTTGCAACATATTCACGTCTCCTCGGATGGTGGCGACGGAAGCAGGCTACTGCCAGCCAACTGAATCGCCGCTTAAGGGATCGGACACAACTGAGGCTCGACCCGAGCGCAGGTCTGCTGGCCAAACTAGACCTGGGACACAGCATCCGGCTCGCCGGAGCCGGATGCTGTGCGGATCCGATCTACACCCGCCCTGCCGCCGGAGCGCTCTCCCGTCATGTCCGCCGATCAGCCCGTCCTGGCCCGCCACGCCGTGTCGTCCCCGCAGCCGGCCAGGGCCGAGGGTCCGAACGCGGACCTGTTCCGCTTCCTGCAGAAACTGATCACCGACATGTACGAGGACCTGGAACTGCCCGGGTTCCCGGACGTGGTGCTGCGCCTCCATCGCACCCTGGGCGACAGCAACTGCGCGGTTCGTGACATCGTCCGGCTGGTTAGCGCCGAGCCGACGCTCAGCGCGCGACTGCTGCACCTGGCCAACTCTGCCGCCTTCAACCCCGGCGACCGGGCGATCAGCGACCTGAAATCCGCCATCACGCTGCTGGGCTTCAGCCTGGTTCGCAGCACCGCCACGACCTTTGCGATGCGCCAGCTGGAACAGCAGGAATGGCTGAAGCCGCTCCGGCCCCAGCTCAATCGCATCTGGAAGGACAGCACCGGCGTGGCGGCCATCGCCTACGTGGGCGCGCGCCGCACCGACGGCATGCGCCCCGACGAGGCGCTGGCGTCCGGCCTCTTCCACCAGATGGGCAGTCTCTACGTGCTGACGCGGGCCCATCGGGAGGGAGTGAGCCTGGGCGACGGCGCCGACTGGGCCGCCACGATCGCGGACTGGCACCCGACCATCGCACGGGCAATCCTCGAGAACTGGGGCATGCCGGCTACGCTCGCCGAGGCCGTGGAAACCCAGGATGGCCTCCGGGACGGCGACCCTGCCGGGATGCCCCTGCTGTCGCGCATGCTCGCCGCGGCGAAGCTCTACCAGGTGATCCAGCAGGGTGCCGACGGCGCGGAAGAGGCCCGCCAAATCCTCGGCAACGTGCGCTTCGGCACCCAGCCGTTCCTCGACATGATCGTGCCGGCCAGCAAGGACATCGAGGCCGTGAGCCGCGTGATCGGGCAGTAGATTCCGGGGTTTAGTAGGACGCGAGCGGGGTCTTCGGCCCGCGCACCGGGCGGGTCTCGCCATCCCGGCCGTAGGTATCCGGCGTGGCGCTGCCACCCCGGAGTAGGTTCAGCGAGCCCTCGACACGCCGCCGCTGGCCACGGATCAGCAGGCCATTGGCGTCGTTCTGCTGGCGGCATTCCGCCGCGAGTTTCTTCAGTTCGTTGAGGAGGCGGCTTTCCGGCGCGGCCGGCCGGCCCGGATTGGCCTCGAGATAGTCCCGGCGCTGCTGCTCGAGGCGCGCGGCGCGCGCGACCGCCTCGGCCTTGGCGTTGCTCGCCGCGAGCAGCGCCTCGGGCGCGCGCTCGTGCAATGCCGCCAGTTCATCCTTGAGCGTTGCGAGCACCGCCCGCAGCGCGTCGACCTCCTGGTCCAGCAATGCCTGGAGGCTCGTCAAGCCAGGTCCCGCTCGAACGCAAGCAGGCGATCCGCGAGGCGGCCCGCATTCACTTCGTAGGCCCCCGACTCGATACGCTCGCGCAGGGTTTCGACCCGCTTCCGGTCCACATCCGGCACGTCTGCAAGCCGGGTCTCGATCTGCTTGAGGCTGGCCGCGGTGTCGGTCAGGCGAACCTGGCTGGAGGTGGCCGCACCGTCGTTGCGGCCGCTGGCCTCCGTCTTGTCGCTGTCGGCCGCCCGCTCGTTCCGGACGGATGCACGGGACCGTGTCGACGTTGTGTCAACGCCGTTCCTGCCGTAGCCAGAAATCTTGTCCGCCATTACCCGCTCTCCACCATGCAGCCGCACCTGAACCAGGGCCCTGCTATTTAGCCCTGTGGTTCCTGTCGGCACGCGCGCCGGGAACTTGAGGGCCCGACTATAGGTGTGCTAACGCAGCAACACCTCGACCGACTTCGCAGAACGGACGACTGCCTGGACGATCCGCCCGGAAGCCCCGTTTTCCACCTCAATAATGTCTCCCAGGGCCCCGTCGCCCCGGGCAACTCCCTCCATGCGGACCTGGAGACCGCCGGCCTGGGCCTCCACGCTGACCTGCTGGCCGCGCCGGACCAGGGTGGGAGCCTGCAGCAAGGTTGCTGTGAGGGCCTGGCCTTCATCCGCGGGCCGGCGCAGGCGCCGCCCCACGGCCAGACCCGGGTCGTGCAGCGAACCCGCCGGCAGCGAACCGGACGACGACGCCGCCAACCGGACGTCACCGGGCGCCAAAACCGTGTCACGGGCCAGGGCCCGGCTCGCCACCACCACCGGACGGGTCGAGGTCACCCGGACGGGCAGGTACAGGCGCCAGGGCTCGCTCCCCTCGCAGCGAACCTCGGCCGTGAAGCGGGCGGATCGCACCCCGTTCGCGGGCACGCTCGCCGCCAGCGGCTGCGTGCACTGCGCCAGGCGCAGGCGCGGATCGGGGCTGTCGGCCACGATGTCCGCCGGCCCCGGCAGGGCCTGACGGGCCGCCGCTTCCGCCGCTTCCCGTATGGCCGCATGGCTGTGCCACTCCGTCGCGCTCCGCGCGCCGGTTGCAGCGAGCACGCCCGCACCCAGGAGCACGACCGCGCTAAGCCAGTTCGATGTGTTTCGAGGATCCATGCCCGGTGATTTGCAAGAAGCGTGCCCGCCGTCGCGGCGGTCACCGCCGGCCGTTTCGGCAATGAACTGCCGTGTCAGCGGCCAGCGTTTGCCGTTCCCGGGGCGTGGCGACGCACCTGCCCGACCCGATGGCCGGCTGGCACGTCGCTTGCATAGACCGGTCTGCGGCACGACGACTGGCAGGCACACGGCGGAAACAGGTAATGGCACTCAACATCAACGACCAGTTCGACTTGCACTCCCGGGTGCTGGGCCTCGCGAACCAGCGTCTCGAGCTGCTGGCCGACAACGTGGCCAACGCGGACACGCCCAACTACAAGGCGCGTGACATCGACTTCCGTTCGGCCATGGCCAGTGCCGGCCAGCCGGGAACCCTCGGCGGTGACCTGCCGATGGCAGCCACCCGCACGGGACATATCCAGGCCGGCGGCGCCGGACCCAACACGACCAATCCGCTCTACCGCATGCCCGACCAGCCCAGCCTGGACGGCAACACCGTCGACTCCCAGAAGGAAAACGCCGCCATCGCCGAAACGGCGGTGCGGTACCAGGCCACCCTCACCTTCCTGTCATCCCGCATCCGCGGGCTGCGCGATGCCATCACCGGAGGTCGCTGAGCATGAGCCTCTTCAGAATCTTCGACATCGCGGGCTCGGCCATGAGCGCCCAGTCCGCCCGGCTGAACACCACGGCCAGCAACCTGGCGAACGCCAACACGGTGGCCAGCAGCGCCGAGACCGCCTACCGCTCCCGGCAGCCGGTGTTCCAGACCGTCATGGACAACTCGGCCGGGATGGATCCGGCCAGCGCGGGCGTGCGGGTCGCAGGCGTGGTGGAAACCACGGCGCCGCCGGCCAAGGTCCACGACCCGGGCAACCCGCTCGCCGACGCGGACGGCTTCGTCTACATGTCCAACGTCAATCCGGTGGACGAGCTCGTGAACATGATTTCCGCCTCGCGCTCGTACCAGAACAGCGTCGAGGTCCTCAACACGTCCAAGGAACTGCTGCTGCGGACCTTGTCCCTTGGCCAATAAGGAGTAACCCGTGACCTCCATCACCTCGCACGAATACGGACCTGGATCTCGCCGGCCTCCAGCTGGCGTCGTCAGCGGCGAACAAGGCGAAGAAGGAGCTGGGCCAGGAGGACTTCCTGGCGCTGATGATCACCGCAGCTCCAGAACCAGGACCCGCTGAAGCCCATGGAGAACGGCGAGTTCATCGGCCAGATGGCCCAGTTCAGCACCGTCTCCGGCATCGCCGACATGTCCAAGTCCATCGGCGGGCCTGACGGACGCCTTCAACTCCGGGCAGGCGCTGCAGGCCGCCTCGATGGTCGGCCGGACCGTCCTGACAGAGGCCAGCTCGGCAACGTTTTCGGGCACGAAGCCAGTCGCGGGCGCGGTCGAGCTGCCCTACGCCACGTCCTCCGCCGTGGTGCGCGTCTACACCAATGCCGGCGAACTGGTGCGCGAACTGCCGCTCGGCACACAGCAGGCCGGGCTCAGCAATTTCAGCTGGGACGGGACGTTGGCCAACGGCCAGCCGGCCCCGGCAGGCCGCTACAAATTCACGGCAGCGATCGAAAGCCCCGCCGGCGCCACGGCACTCACCACCTACCTCGCGTCGAAGGTCGAGAGCGTCACGCTCGCGGGCGACGGCAGCGGCTCACAAATCCGGACCGACAGCGGCGCCACCGTGCGCCTCTCCCAGGTCAAGGCAGTCATGTAAGGAGATCCAGAATGTCATTCCAGATAGCACTCAGCGGCCTCAACGCAGCGTCCACGGACCTGCAGATCACGTCCAACAACATCGCCAATGCCAACACCACCGGCTTCAAGAGCTCGCGCGGCGAATTCGCCGACGTGTTCTCGGGCGACTCCGTGGGCATCGGCAACGGCGTGCGCCTGACGGAGGTCCGCCAGGAGTTCACCCAGGGCAACGTCGACATCACGGCCCGCCAGCTCGACCTGGCGATCAGCGGCAACGGCTTCTTCATCACCAGCGACAACGGCAGCCTGCTCTACTCCCGGGTCGGCGCCTTCGGCCTCGACGCGACCGGCATCGTGCAGAACGCCGAGGGCGAGCGCCTGCAGATCTACGAGCCGGTTCCCGGCACGGGCGGCTTCAACCAGGGCGCAGCTGAGCGACCTGGTCATCGCGGCAGACACCGCGCCCCCCGAGGCCAGCACGCTGGTCGACATGAACATCAACCTGCCGGCCGACGCCACGCTGCCCACCGTCGCGCCCTTCGACCCGAACGACCCGCTGTCCTACAACCACAGCACCTCGACGGTCCTGTTCGACTCGCTCGGGCGTTTCCCACACAGCCACGTACTTCTTCACGAGGACAGCCGGCGGGCTGGACTGTCAACCAGACGCTCGACGGCGCCGCGGTCGGCGGCAGTGAGCCATTCACCTTCAACTCAACCGGCACGATCGCAACGCCCGCCCGGCGGCAACATCCCTTCCGCACGGTGCCTCTCACCAATGGCGCCAATGCACTCACGGTCAGCCTGCAACTGGGTGACACCACCCAGTTCGGCGACGACTTCACGGTGAACAGCATCAACCCGGACGGCCAGGCCGAGGGCCGCCTCCGCGGCATCGAGATCGACCAGACGGGGATCGTCTTCGCGCGCTTCTCCAACGGCCAGTCGGAGACCCTGGGCAAGGTGGCGCTGGCCAACTTCTCCAACCCCGAGGGCCTGCAGAAGGTCAGCGACACCTCCTTCCAGGAAACCTTCGGCTCGGGCGTAGCCCAGCGGGGCGAGGCGACGGAGTCCAACTTCGGCCTCCTCCAGTCGGGCGCGCTCGAGTCGTCCAACGTGGACCTCACCGAGCAGCTCGTGCGGCTGATCACGTCGCAGCGGCTCTTCCAGGCCAACGCGCAGGTGATCTCGACGCTGGACACCCTCGCGCAGACCATCATCAACATCCGCTAAGCGGGCCCCCTGAACCGATAAGCACCGTTAAGGACTGAGTGAACACAACATGGACAAGCTCATCTATGTGGCGATGTCGGGCGCCCGCGAAGCCATGCGCGCTCAGGCCACGACCAGCCACAACCTGGCCAACATCTCGACCACGGGCTTCCGCGCGCTGCGGAACGTCCTGGACAGCGCGCCCATTCCCGGCGCCGGACTGCCCACCCGCGTGAACACGGTACGGCAGCCGGAACTCTGGAACTCGCGCCAGGGCCAGGCCCAGGCGACGGGCCGCGACCTGGACGTCGCGATCCAGGGCGAGGGCTGGCTGGTGGTCCAGGACGCGGAGGGCAACGACGCCTACACCCGCAACGGCAACCTGCGGGTCAACCCGAACGGGATCCTCGAGACCTCCCTGGGCCAGCCCGTGCGCGGCAACGGCGGCCCGATAAGCCTTCCGCCCTACGAGAAACTGTTCATCGGCGACGATGGCCAGATCTCGATCGTCCCGCAGGGACAGACGGCGGAAACCCTGGTGCAGGTCGACCGTCTCCGGCTGGTGAACCCGCCGGCGACGGAGCTGGTCCGCAGCGGCGATGGCCTGTTCAACCTGCGTGATGGCAGCACCGCGGCGCCCGGACTCCTCGGTCCGCGTCGCCAGCGGCCAGCTGGAATCGAGCAACGTGAACCCGGCAGAGGCCCTCGCGGAAATGATCGAGATGTCCCGCCACTACGAGATGCAGGTGCGAGCCATGAACACGGCTGACGAACTCGACAGCGCCAGCGCACGCCTCATCCGCATGAACGGCTGACGCACGGCCATTCGCGCAACCGATTGATCCAGGAGAAACGACCATGGAAGCATTGTGGGTAGCCAAGACCGGACTGGACGCGCAGCAGACGCGCATGTCCGTCGTGTCGAACAACCTCGCCAACGTCAACACCACGGGCTTCAAGCGCGGCAGGGCCGTGTTCGAGGACCTGCTGTACCAGAACGTCACGCAGGCCGGCGGTGCGACCTCCGCAGAACACCGAGAGTCCGACAGGCCTGTCCACCGGCACCGGCGTGCGGGTGGTGGCGACGGAGAAGAACTTCACCCAGGGCATCGGCGCAACAGACCGGACAACGCGCTGGACGTGCTGATCCAGGGCCGCGGCTTCTTCCAGGTGCTGCAGCCGGACGGCACCCTCGCCTACAGCCGCGACGGCTCCTTCAAGGTCGACTCCGAGGGCCGCCTGGTCACCGCGAGCGGCTACGAGATCCAGCCGTCCCTCACGATTCCGAGTGACGCCCAGTCGATCACGATCGGCCTGGACGGCACGGTGGAGGCCACGTTGCAGGGCCAGACCGTCGCCGACCAGTCTCGGCACGCTGCAGCTGGCGGACTTCATCAATCCCGCCGGCCTCCAGCCGAAGGGTCAGAACCTCTACCTCGAGACCGCCGCCAGCGGCTCGCCCCAGGTGGCGAATCCGGGCCTGGACGGGCTCGGCACCCTGGTGCAGGGCTCGCTGGAAGGCTCCAACGTAAATGTCGTGGAGGAGCTCGTGAGCATGATCGAGACCCAGCGCGCCTACGAGATGAACTCCAAGGCCATCGCGACCAGCGACCAGATGCTCCAGTACCTGAACAACAACCTGTGATCGCCATGCACAAGCGACATCAGCGTCGCCGCCAGCGCCCTGCTCGCCCTGAACGCCTGCTCGACGATGCCGTTCAGCCCGCAGCCTGGCGCCTACGCGCCAGCGCCGGTACCGGCGCACGTGCCGCCACCGGTCACCAGCGGCACGATCTACCAGCCGGCCCTCGGCCTGTCGCTGTTCGACGACGTCAAGGCCCGCCGGGTCGGCGACACCGTCACGATCAGGCTGGCAGAGCGCACGCAGGCCTCCAAGAGCGCCAGCACCGACGCCAGCAAGGACAGCAGCATCGACACCGGCTTCCCGATCCTCGGGGGTGGCCCGATCACGCTGAACGGCGACGAGATCCTGAACAACGAGTGGGAGACCAACCAGGAGTTCGGGGGCGAAGGCAACAGCAGCCAGAGCAACCGGCTCGAGGGCAACATCACGGTGACGGTGGCGGAGGTCTACCCGAACGGCAACCTGTTCGTGCGCGGCGAGAAGTGGCTGACGCTGAACCAGGGCGAGGAGTTCGTGCAGATCAGCGGCATCGTCCGGCCCGTGGACATCAGCGCCGACAACTCGGTGCCCTCCTTCAAGGTCGCCGACGCGCGCATCACCTACAGCGGCAAGGGCACCCTGGCGGACGCGAACCAGCCGGGCCTGCTGGCCCGCATCTTCATGAAGTTCTGGCCACTTTGACGCTGAACGAGACGAGGACGACCGAACCCATGCGCAAGCAACGCGAACAGATTCGCCGCCACACCCTTTTCCTGCTGGCGGGGGCCATGCTCGTCCTGGCCCTGCAGATGGCGCCTGCCCGCGCCGACCGCATCAAGGACCTGGCAGCCGTGGCCGGCGTCCGGCAGAACCAGCTCGTCGGCTACGGCCTGGTCGTCGGTCTCGACGGCACCGGCGACCAGACGACCCAGGCCCCGTTCACCACGCAGAGCCTCATCAGCATGCTGGAACGCCTCGGCGTGAGCATCCCGCCGGGCACCAACCTGCAGCTCAAGAACATTGCCGCGGTGGCCGTCCACACCGACCTGCCGGCGTTTGCCAAGTCCGGGCAGCGGATCGATGTCACGGTATCGTCCATCGCGAATGCCAAGAGCCTGCGTGGCGGCACGCTGCTCATCACGCCGCTGAAGGGCCTCGATGGCCAGGTCTACGCCATGGCCCAGGGCAATCTTGCGGTGGGTGGCCTGGGCCTGTCCGGCGAGGACGGCTCACGGATCTCCATCAACGTGCCGAGCGTTGGCCGCATCCCGAACGGCGCCACCGTGGAGCGCGAGGTGACCACGGTCATCGGCGACGCCGAGCTGCTCACCCTCAACCTGCACCGTCCGGACTTCACCACCTCGACGCGCCTCGCCGAGACCATCAACGGCCTGCTGGGCGCAGGCACGGCCCAGGCCAAGGACCCGATGTCCGTGCAGGTCCGCGCGCCAGCCACCCAGGCCGACCGGATCTCGCTGATCTCCACGCTGGAGAACCTGGAAGTGACGCCCGGAGAGGCGGCCGCCCGCGTGATCATCAATTCGCGCACGGGCACCGTCGTGATCAACGCCAGCGTCCACGTGTCGCCGGCGGCGGTGTCCCACGGCTCGCTGGTCGTCTCGATCACCGAGGACTTCAACGTGAGCCAGCCCCAGCCCTTCAGCGAGAACGGCGAGACGGTGGTCACCCCCGATTCGAACATCGAGGTCACCCAGGGCGACAACCGCATGTTCCTCTTCAAGCCCGGGGTCGAGCTGAACGACATCGTGCAGGCCGTGAACCAGGTGGGCGCCGCGCCAGGCGACCTGGTGGCGATCCTCGAGGCCCTGCGGGAAGCAGGCGCCCTCCGGGCCGAGCTCATCGTGATCTGATCCCGTCGGTCATGACCGCAAACATAAATACATTCAACGACTTCCAGGGCCTTTCTCAGCTCAAGTCTGAGGCTGGCGCGGGAGCGCCGGAAGCCGCCCGGGAGGCCGCGCGGCAGTTCGAGGCCCTGTTCGTGCAGATGATGCTGAAGAGCATGCGCGACGCGAACGCCGTGCTCGGCGAGCAGAAGGACACCACCTACCAGGAGATGTTCGACAAGCAGATCGCCATGGAGATGAGCCAGGGCAAGGGCCTCGGTCTCGGCGACCTGATGGTGCGCCAGCTGGGTGCGGCGGAAGCAACGGCGACAGGCGGCACCCCGGCGCCACTCGCGCTGCTCCTGCAACGCCTCCCCGCAGCTGGTCGCGCCTCGCTGCCGGAACTCGCGGGCGGCATCAGTCCGGAGCTCTCGATACCGGACCCCGCCGCACTGGATGCCAGGCTGAACGTCGAATCTGCCGATGCCGGCGCTCGCCAGCACGAACCGCAGCGACTTCCGGCCGGGGAGCCGCGAGGACTTCGTCCGGGAGATCTGGCCCCTGGCCGTGCGCGCGGGCGAGAAGCTCGGCGTGAACCCCAGGGCGATCGTCGCGCAGGCGGCGCTCGAGACCGGGTGGGGCAGCCGTCAGATCCGCGACGACGCCGGCGTCAGCGGCAACAACCTGTTCGGCATCAAGGCCGATTCGCGCTGGGCCGGCGAGCGGGTGACGGTGACGACCCTCGAGTACGAAGGCGGTTTACCAAAACCCCAGCGCGCGCAATTTCGCGCCTATCCCGATCTTGCCGCCGGGTTCGAGGATTATGTCCGGTTCCTGCAGGGCAACCCGCGCTACAGCGATGCGCTGCGGGCCGGCGCCAGCAGTGACACCTACGCCGAAAGTCTGCAGTCGGCGGGCTATGCCACCGACCCGCGTTATGCAGAAAAGATCCGCAGCATCGTCGCCAGTTCCATCCTGGACCCCGCCGGCTAGGCGCTCAAGGACGACTGCGATGTGCCGACCTACCCCTGACTCCGGGGTGAATGTGCCGCCACGGACAGGTGACAGAACATGAGTGGAACGATCTCAAACGGTCTCTCGGCGCTGATAGCCGCCCAACGGGCGCTGCAGACGACGAGCAACAACATCGCGAACGCGAATACCGCGGGATACGTGCGCCAGCGGATCGACTTCGTCGAGCGGCCGGGCACGCCGCTGGGCCGGATCACGATTGGCGCCGGCGTGGCCGTCGCCGACGTGTCCCGTGTGTACGACCAGTTCCTCACGGACAACCTGCGCGCCTCCACCTCCATGGAACAGCGCTATGCCACCTTCGGCGACTTCGCCACGCGCCTGGATACCATCCTTGGCAATCCCGAGACCGGGGTTGGCGTGTCCGTCCAGCGCTTCTTCGACCAGGTGGAAGCGGTCGGGCGCGACCCGACGTCCATCGCGCAGCGCCAGCAACTGCTGCTGGAGGGGGACAGCCTCGCGACGCGCCTGCAGCAGCTGGATGCACAGCTGAACGGCATCGGCAACGAGATTGACGGCCGCCTCGAGACCGCCGCCGACACCATCAACCAGCTCGCCAGCCAGATCGCCGACGTCAACGCCCAGGTCCTGTCCGCCGGCGGCAACACGGCGCCAAGCCTGCTCGACAAGCGCGACGAACTGCTGAAGGCGCTTGGCAGCCAGATCGACATCACCACGGTCCGCCAGGCTGACGGCAGCGTGAACGTGCTGGTGGGCAGCGGCCAGTCGCTGGTCCTCGGCAGCCGTGCGGCGCGCATGACGACGGTGCCCGACACCTACGATGGCTCCCGCCTCCAGCTGGCGGTGGACAACGGGGGAACCGTCCAGAACATCTCGACCAAGGTCAACGGCGGCGTCGTGGGCGGCCTGCTGGCCTTCCGCAACGACGTCCTCGATGGCGCACGGCGCGACCTCGGCCAGCTCGCGGTCGGGCTCGCCGATGCGTTCAACGCCCAGCATCGCCAGGGCATGGACCTGGAAGGCAACCTGGGCGGGGACTTCTTCACGACGACCACACCAGTGACCTCGGCAGCCGGCACCAACACCGGCAGTGCGGTGCTGTCGGCGGTGATCGCCGACGCCAGCGGGCTGGCCGGTCGGGACTACGAGCTACGCTTCAACGGCACCGCCTGGTCCGTGACCGATCGCCAGACCGGCGTGGCGGTGCCGGCAACGGGCACCGGCACGGGGGCGGATCCGCTGGTCTTCGCGGGCCTGTCCGTGTCGGCAGCTGGCAGCGCCGCGGCGGGCGACCGCTTCCTGGTCCGGCCACTGGCACGCGCGACGCGGGATTTTGGCGTGGCACTCGACTCGCCGGCCGGGATAGCAGCCGCCGCGCCGCTGGTGTCGCGGATAAACACCGGCAATGCCTCCCAGGCGACCGTGAGCGCGCCGGTGGTGACCGACATCACCGATCCCAAGCTGCTCGCGACGGCCAGCATCGTGTTCGATTCACCCACCTCCTACGTGGTGTACACGGGCGGCGGCCTGGACCTGGTGGGTCCGCTCCCGTACACCAGCGGCGCCGACATCAGCTTTGCCGGCTGGACGGTGCAGGTCACCGGCCAGCCCCAGACGAATGACCGGTTCACGGTGGCCGCAGCCGCCGCGGGCAGCGGCGACAACAGCAACGTCCTGACGCTGGCCTCCGTGGACCAGCAGGGCTTCTTCGCCGGCGGCACGCAATCCATCTCGGACCTGGGCGCCGACATCGTGGCGACCGTGGGTGCAACGGCCAACCGGGCCAGCAACGAGATCAAGGTGCAGCAGGCACTGCGCGAGCAGGCCGAGATCGACGTGCAGAACATCTCGGGCGTCAACCTGGATGAGGAGGCGGCCAACATGCTCCGCTACCAGCAGGCGTATCTGGCGGCCAGCAAGGTGATCGGCGTGGCCGACAGCCTGTTCCAGAACCTCCTGCAGATCGTGGCGCGCTGAGCATGCGTATCGCATCCAACGTCTACCAGCTCCAGTGGCTGGCCTCGATCCAGCGCCAGCAGGCTGAGCTGGCGGCCATCCAGGACCAGGTGAGCAGCGGCAAGCGCATCAGCACCGCGGCCGATGATCCCGCGGGCGCCGCCCAGGGACTGCTGCTGCAACAGGGGCTGGACCGCCTCGAGAACTTCGCAACCAACTCCGAGACCGCGCGACGCCGGCTGGCGCTGGAGGAAGGCTCGCTGTCCCAGACCACCGACGCCCTGAACCGGGTCCGGGAGCTGGCCATCCAGGCGGCAAGTGGCACGCAGACTGCGGAGAGCCGCAGTGCCATCGCGGCCGAGGCCCAGGAACTGCTGACGGGCCTGCTCAACACGGCCAACGCCCAGGACGGCGAGGGCCGCTACCTGTTTGCCGGCAACCTCGTGCAGTCGCGGCCCTTCATCCTCTCGGGCAGCGTGCAGTACGCCGGCGACAGCGGTGTGCGCACCCAGCGCGTCGCCGACGCCCGCACCGTCCAGGAGGGCGATCCGGGTTCGGCCGTCTTCATGCAGATCCCGAGTGGCAACGGCTCCTACACCGTCGGCTCAAGTGCCGGCAACACCGGCACGGCGTCCTGGTCGTCGGCCACGGTCACCAACGGCACGCCCTTCGTGGCCGGCACCTACACGCTGGAATTCACTTCGCCCACGGCCTGGGAGGCGCGCAGCGGCGCGCGTGGTCGTGGCGTCCGGGACCTACGCACCCGGCGAGACGATCAGCTTCCAGGGCGCCAGCATCGAGTTCCAGGGCACGCCCGCCGCCGGTGACCAGTTCACGGTCGCACCCGCCCGCTTCCAGGACGTTTTCCGCACGGTGCAGGACTTCATCGCCACCCTGGGGACGAACACCAGCAACGCGGCAGGCCGCGCCACGTTCCAGAACCAGATCAACGCAAACCTGCAGAACCTGGACCAGGCGCTGCAGCACGTCAGCAATTTCCGCAGCCAGGTCGGGGCCCGTCTCGCGACCATCGACCGGCAGCTGGACAACAACGCGGACGTGGCCCTGGAGCTGAAGAGCTCGCTCTCGAAGATCCAGGATCTCGACTATGCGACCGCGATATCCCGGCTCGAGCAGCAGCTCACGAGCCTGGAGGCTGCCCAGAAGGCCTACGCCCGGACCCAGTCCTTCTCCCTCTTCGACGTGCTGTAGGAGCGGCTTCAGCCGCGACCGGGATTCATCGCAAGTCCGCGTCGCGGCTGAAGCCGCTCCTACAACAAACTGCGACGGGCGTCACACCCGCCCGGTCAAGTCCCCTCCCCCGAGGCCGATACCAACCCCGCACAGCTTCGCAAGGTTCCGCACCAAGGCTTGGGGTGGACCCCAGGAAAGCCGGCGAATTCGGGTAAACATCTCAGGAGGGCATCATGCCTAGTGTCGTAAATACCAACGTGCTGTCACTGAACGCGCAGCGCAACCTGTCGCGCTCGGACAGCACCCTGGCCACTGCCTTGCAGCGGCTTTCCTCCGGTCTCCGGATCAACAGCGCCAAGGATGACGCTGCGGGTCTCGCCATCGCCGACCGGTTCACCACCCAGATCCGCGGCCTGAACCAGGCTGTCCGGAACGCCAACGACGGCATCTCGCTCTCCCAGACGGCCGAGTCCGCCCTGGACGAGCTTGGCAACAACCTGCAGCGCATCCGCGAGCTGGCAGTGCAGTCGGCCAACGCGACCAACTCCGCGTCTGACCGCGCCGCCCTCGACCAGGAAGTGCAGCAGCGCATCGCGGAAATCAACCGCATCGCCTCCCAGACCTCGTTCAACGGCCAGAAGGTCCTCGACGGCAGCTTTGGCTCCGCCCAGTTCCAGGTCGGTGCGAACGTCGGCGAGACGATCAACGTCAACCTGACCACGGGCGTGCGCGCCGACCAGCTCGGCCAGATCGCCACCTCGACCGGCACCGCCGTCACGGCCAACGCCCTCACGGATGGCGGCCTGACGATTGCCGTCGGCCAGGGTGCCGCGGTTGCCATCGGCGCCAGCGCCGCCGGCAGCCAGGTCCAGCAGACCGCCGACAGCGCCTTCGCGAAGGTCAACGCGATCAACGCCGGCGGTGTCTCCGGCCTGACCGCCACGGCCACCAACGTCTCTTCGGGCACGTTCTCGACGATCACCAACGCCGTCGCTACCTCGACCTACAACCTCACGGTCAACGGCGTGGCGATCTACGCGGGCGCTGACAACCTGGCAATCGGCGCCTCGCTGACGGCCTCGGACGTCGCCGCGCAGGTCAACCTGTTCTCCGCGCAGACGGGCGTTTCCGCCGCCGTTTCGGGCACCACGCTGACGCTGACCGCGTCGGATGGCCGGAACGTGGTGGTTGCCGAGACCATCACCCAGGGCGCGGGCGCCACGCTTGCCGGTACCGGTATCGCGGCTGCCCAGGAAGGCACGCTGCGCGGGACGATCACGCTGTCGGCTGCCCAGAACATCACCCTGGGCGGTGCGAACGCGGACATCGGCTTCGCCAGCACCTCGATCGCCGTCGACACGACGACCCTCTCCACGGTCAGCGTGACGTCGGTGGCGAACGCCAATACGGCCATCCAGCGCTCTGACGCGGCACTGACCGCCGTGTCCTCGCTCCGGAGCCAGCTCGGCGCCATCCAGAACCGCTTCGAATCCACGATCTCGAACCTGAGCAGCGTCGCGGAGAACCTCACGGCTTCCCGCAGCCGCATTCAGGACGCCGATTTCGCGGCCGAGACGGCGGCTCTGACCCGGGCGCAGATCCTGCAGCAGGCTGGCGTCGCTGTGTTGGCCCAGGCCAACGCCGCGCCCCAGACCGTGCTGGGTCTGTTCCGGTAAGCGACGAAGACCAAGGTTGGGTGGCCGGCGTAAAGCCGGCCACCCTTCCGCCTTGAATTGAGATGGATTCGCGGCTGAAGCCGCTCCTACCTGCCTCGAGGCGAGGTGAGCAGTGGACAGCAGTCTGAACATACGCAATGCCGCGGCACCCGCGGCAGCCAGCGCCGGGAAGCCCGACAACCAGGGCACCGGCAAGGCTTTGCCCAAAAGCGGCGAGAAGTTGCCGGAAAAGGCCGAGCCGGCCCCGACTCCCCAGCAGATCGCGCAGGCCGTGCAGCAGATTCAGAGCTACCTGAATGACTCCCAGCGCCAGCTCCAGTTCCAGGTGGACGCCGACAGCGGGCGCACGATCGTCCGCGTGGTCAACCCGGAAACCCAGGAAGTGATCCGGCAGATCCCCGGGGAAGAGATGCTCAAGCTGGCCCGGGCCATCGGCGCCAACGGAGGCCGGATCATCAGCGACCTGGTGTGATGGCACGCATCTTGCTTCGAGATGGGCATGGACCCATCGCCTCAACCTGAACCGGACCCTCGCACACCATGGCAACGCTGACGTCCACCGGACTCGGTTCCGGCCTCGACATCAACTCGATCGTGGAACAGCTGGTCTCGGCCGAGCGGGCACCGGCGGCCAACCGTCTTACCCAGCGCGAGTCGAAGGCCAACGAGGAACTCTCCGCGCTCGGCAAGTTCAAGAGCGCCCTGGCCACGTTCAAGGACTCGGTCGCCAAGCTGACGGACGCGGACACCTTCCAGGGCCGCACCGTCACCGTCGAGGACGACGAGGTCTTCACTGCCACGGCCGACAGCGCTTCTCTGCCGGGTACGTATTCGGTCGAGGTCATGAACCTGGCCTCGGCGCAGCGGCTGCGTTCCATCGGCTTTGGGGACGCCACCTCGGCCATCGGCACGGGAACCCTGGCCATCACCGTCAACGGCCAGACGGCCAACATCCTCATCAGTACGCCCGCCAACTCGCTGAATGACATCCGCGATGCGATCAACGAATCGGCGGACAATCCCGGTGTCCGGGCCACGATCGTCAATGCCAGTGACGGGGCGCACCTGATCATCTCCGCCACCGAGACCGGCGCTGCCAACGCCATCACCATCGCGGTCAGCGGCGGCGATGGCGGGCTGGCGTCGCTCGCCTACGCCGCCGGCGCGCCGGCCAATCCCATGCTGGAGCTCCAGGCCGCGGCGGACGCCAATGTCGTGATCGACGGCTTCCCCGTGACCAGCGCGAGCAATGCCATCAGCGACGCGATCGACGGCGTGACGATCAACCTGGCGAGCGCCAGGCCTGGGACGATGCTGGACCTGTCGATCGAGTACGACCCGGAGGGCGCCAAGACATCGGTTGCCGGCTTCGTCACGGCGTACAACAAGCTCATCGACACGGTGACCGAGCTGACCCGCTACAACGTCGACACGCGGGACGCCGCCCCCCTGCTCGGCGACGCGACCGTGCGCGGCATCCGCGACCAGCTGCGGCGCGAGATCAGCTCGTCGCT
This sequence comes from uncultured Gammaproteobacteria bacterium, assembly GCA_963790015.1. GTDB lineage: Bacteria > Pseudomonadota > Gammaproteobacteria > Steroidobacterales > SHZI01. The sequence goes on along the minus strand of CAWBMW010000026.1, from coordinate 273,816 downwards.
GGACTCGGGCATATTCACGACCCTGGCCTCGATCGGCGTGACGACGGCCGACCACCGGCAAGCTGGTCGTTGACGCCACCAAGCTGGGCGACGCCATCGACGCCGACTTCGATGCCGTCAGTACCCTCTTCTCGGGCACCGGTGGTCTCGCGACCCGGCTGGAGGACATCGCCGAAGCGACGCTCGGGAGCGGCAGCACGATCACCACGCGGGAGGACGCACTGAAGTCCACGCTCAAGACGATCACGTCCCAGCGGGAAACGCTGGATGAGCGGATCGAAAGGGTGCGGGCGCGGCTCCTCGACCAGTTCAACGCCATGGACCGCCTGCTCGGCCAGCTCAAGAACACCAGCTCGTTCCTGTCGCAGCAGCTCAGCTAGCGGCACCTTTCCAGGGATCACAACCAATGAACTACGGCCGCAACAACCCGATGAACCAGTACCGCACCGTCGACGCCTACGGGGCGGCGTCCGCCGGCGACCGGCTGCAGCTGATTGCGCGGATGATGCAGGGCGCCCTCGACCGCATCGCCACGGCCCGCGGCCACATGCAGCGGGGCGAGCAGGCGCCGAAGGGCGAGGCGCTCGGCCGCGCGGTGCGGCTGATCGACGGCCTGCGCTCCTGCCTGGACCACGAGCGGGGCGGCGAAGTCGCCGCCAACCTCGGGGCCCTCTACGAATACATGACCCGCCGCCTCACCGAGGCGAACCTGCGCAACGACCAGCGGCCGCTCGACGAAGTGGCCGACCTGCTCGACGAGATCCGCAGCGGCTGGGCGCAGATGATGGCCTCGCCCAACCTGCGGGCCGTGCCGGCTGCCACCGCAGGAGCCGACCGGGGCCCCGCATGAACCTGCTGGACCGGATCATGGCCCTGACGACCGCCATCGAGGCCCGCGTGGCAGACGCGGACTGGGCGGGCGCCACGGATCTCGATCTCGAGCGGCGCGAGCTGCTGCGCGACCTGTTTGCCACACAGCCGGACGTGGCCCGGGACGGCAGCTCCCGCGCGATCCTGGAGCAGCTGCGCGCCCGCACCGACAGCACGTCCGCGGCCCTGCACGACGCGCGCCGCACCCTGTGGGCAGCGGCTCGCCAGCTGCAGGCCGCACCCGGTGCGGTGCGGGCCTACGAACGGAATACCGACGGCGCCCCGCGCCGGGTCGCCGAGACTGCAGGGGAGTAAACCGCCATGAACCAATCCCGGAACGACGCGGACTTCGACGGCCTCGCGCTGCACGATTTCCTGCCTCTGGTGTGGGAAGCCTCGCCGCTCACCGATCCGGCCGAGCTGGAGCACTACAACCAGGAAACGGCGCGGGCCCTCCAGGCGCTCTCCCTCTTCGAGGAGGCACCGAAGGAATTGTCCACGGATCCGAATCCCAAGGGTCAGGGCCAGGAGCTGCAGCACCTGGAGGCCAAGGTGGACGTTCTCCTGTCGCTGGTGACGCGGCTGGTGAGCCAGCAGCAGGGCCTGCCCAAGCGCCACAACACCGTCCTGCGCGCCGATTCACTGGAATGGACGGGGCCCTGCGCCGAGCAGGCACGGACCGGCGACAGCGGCGTGGTCGTGATCTATCCGAATCCCCTGCTGCCGATCCCGTTCCGGCTGGCGGGCCGCGTGGTGAGCTCGGTCGAGCGCAGCGGCACCAAGTGGCGGATCACCAAGTTCGAGCACCTGTCGCCCCTGGTCAGCGTCGGCCTCGAGAAGCTGGTCTTCCGCAGGCACCGGCGGCAGGTCGCCATCGCCCGCGGCACCGACGTCTTCAGCAAGACCGGGATCCACCGGGCGCCAAAATTCTGACGGGCGGGCCCCCGGGGCCCGCGCCAAATCCTCGACACGCCTGCCCCGGGGATCGCAGACTCTCGCCTAACCCAATGTTTTAATTGGCCTGATCGCGCCCGGCACGCTTCTTGCTGATAGATCCTCCGTGATCACCCAGCAAGACAGCAGCCCCCTGCGCGACGCGACCCCTGCTCCCGGTTCCGGCACCCCGCCCGAGGCCCAGCTGGCGAGCGCCTTCGCCGCCTTCACCACGGCGTCCGGCTGGCTGGAGGCCGCCTACGGCAGCCTCGAGTCCGAGGTCGCCGCCCTCAAGGACACACTGGCGACGACGACCGCGGAGCGCGATGCCGCCTGGCAAGCGGTGCGGGAACGCCAGCTCGACGCGGTCCTGACACGGCACCAGCGCCTCGTGGCGCTGGGTGAAATGGCGGCGACCCTCGCCCACCAGATCCGCACGCCGCTGTCCTCCGCCCTGCTCTACGCCTCCAACGCGGCCAATGCCGGCCTCGCGCCGGACCGCCGGGACGAACTCCTCGGCCGGGCCATCGGCTGCCTGCACAATCTCGAACAGCTGGTCAGCGACATGCTGGGCTTTGCGCGCGGTGCCGCCGCCAGCAACGCGCCGGTGGCGCTGGCAGACATCGCCATGGCCGTGACCAACTCCACGCCCGCCCTGGTCCGGGAGGGCCAGCGACTGAACGTCGCCACGCCGCCCGCCGCGGTGGTCTGTGGCAGCCGCGAAGCGCTGGTGGGCGCCGTGCTCAATCTCGTCACCAATGCCCTGCAGGCCGCCGGCCCGAACGCCACCGTGGACGTGGAGAGCCGGCTCGACGGGCAGATGGCTGAGATCCGCGTCACCGACAACGGTCCGGGGGTGCCCGCGGCCCTTCGCCAGCGAATCTTCGAACCCTTCTTTACGTCGCGTCCCGATGGCACGGGCCTCGGCCTCGCCGTCGTCCGGTCGGTGGCGGAAGCCCACGGCGGCGACATTCGCCTGGACAGCTCGGATGGCACCGGCGCCCGCTTCGTGCTGCGCCTGCCGCTGGCTGCCGGGGTCGGGCATCTACGGGAGCATCAGGCGGCATGAACACGGGTCATCCCATCCTGCTCGTCGAAGACGACGCCACGCTGCGCGAAGCCCTGGCCGAGACACTGCGCCTGGCCGGGTACGCCGTGGTCACCGCGGCCGACGGCACCGCCGCACTGGAAGCCCTGCAGGCCGGGAACTACAGCGCCGTCGTCACCGATTACCAGATGCGGCCGATGGACGGCTTCGCGCTCCTGACGGCGATCCGGGAGATCCGCCCGCACCTGCCGGTGCTCCTCATCACCGCCCACGGCAGCATCGAGCACGCCGTGCGCTGCATGCTGGAGGGGGCCAGCGATTACCTGGTGAAGCCGTTCGCGGCCCAGGCCCTCATCGAGCGGCTGCGCCAGCTGATTCCGGCCACGACCAGCTCCGCACACGATCTCGTGATCGCCGATCCGGCCAGCGTCGAACTCGTGACCCTGGCCAGCCGCGTCGCGCCGTCGGACACGACGGTGCTGATCAGCGGCGAGAGCGGCACCGGCAAGGAAGTGCTGGCGCGCCTGCTGCACCGCCTGTCGCCGCGGGCGGACGGGCCGTTCGTGGCACTGAACTGCGCGGCGATCCCGGAGAACATGCTGGAGGCCCTGCTCTTCGGCCACGAGAAGGGCGCGTTCACGGGCGCCGCACGAAGGCCGGCCCGGCAAGTTCGAGCAGGCCCAGGGCGGCACGCTGCTCCTCGACGAGATCACCGAGATGGACATCGGCCTGCAGGCCAAGCTGCTGCGCGTCCTGCAGGAGAAGGAAGTCGAACGCATCGGGGACGGGCGCCCATCCGCCTCGACGTCCGCGTCATTGCGACGACCAACCGGGACCTGCGGGAGCAGGTCGCGGCGGGCCGCTTCCGCGAGGACCTCTACTACCGCCTGAGCGTCTTCCCGCTGACGACGCCTCCCCTCCGCGACCGTCCTGCCGACATCGTGCCCCTGGCGCGGTACTTCCTGCAGAAGGCCGCGGGCGGCAACCGCCCCGCGCCGGTGCTGGCCGACGATGCACTCGTCGCGCTCAACAGCCACCGCTGGCCTGGCAACGTCCGCGAGCTGCAGAACACGCTGCAGCGGGCCGTCATCCTCTGCAGCGGCAATGTTATCCGCCCCCGGGACCTGCGCTTCGAGCCGTCGGCACCAGCCCCCGCAGCGCCTGCGGAGCGCCTGTAGGAGCGCCTTCAGGCGCGATACCACCGCTGCTCCAGGAGAACCTGCACGCCGTCGAGGGCCACCTGATCGTCGACGCGCTCAACAAGGCCGGCAGCCGGCAGAAGGCCGCCGAGCTGCTGGGCGTCAGCCCCCGCACCCTGCGCTACAAGATCGCGCGCCTGCGCAGCGCGGGCATTCCCATACCCCGCTGCCGGGAGACGGCGCGGGCATTCGGAGCCTAGACCCCCATGAGCAGCATGGAAATCAACAAGGTTCTCACCCAGATGCGGGCGCTCTCGGGCTCGATGGGCCTGCCGGAGCCGAATCTGACGGGCGGCGTGCCAGCCGCGGGCGGCAACAACTTCAACCAGGTGCTCGCGCAGTCCATCAGCAAGGTGAACGAGCAGCAGGCCGTGGCCACCAACCTGATCACGGACTTCCAGACGGGAGCCGGCACCGCCAGCGTCGCCGAGGTGATGGTGGCGATGCAGAAGGCCAGCCTGTCGTTCACGGCCATGACCCAGGTGCGCAACAAGCTGGTCGAGGCCTACCAGGAAATCATGAACATGCCGATCTAGCCCCGCGCAGGGACTGACGGCATCTTCCCCAGGAGTGACTGATGGCTACAGCAGAAAATCAATTCGCCAACCCCTTCGCACCGCTGACGCGCATGCCCGGCATGCGCCAGCTGCTCGTGCTCATCGGCCTCGCGGCCAGCATCTCGATGGGCGTGACAGCCGCGTTCTGGATGCAGGATCCCGGCTACACGGTCCTGTTCAGCAACATTTCGGACAAGGAATCGAGCGAGGTCATCAACGTCCTCAGCAGCGCGTCCATCCCGTACCAGCTCGATGACAACACCGGTGCCGTGAAGGTGCCGGCGGAGCACGTGCACCAGGCGCGCCTCAAGCTGGCGGAGCAGGGCCTGCCGAAGAGCTCGGGCTTTGGCCTCGAGATCATGGAGGGCGGCAACGGCTTCTCCACCAGCCAGTTCATGGAGGGCGCCCGCTACCACCACGCGCTGGAGACCGAACTGGGCCGGACCATCGGCAGCCTCCAGCCGGTGCAGAGCGCCCGCGTGCACCTGGCGGTGCCGAAGTCCACCGTCTTCCTGGGCAAGAAGCAGCAGCCCAGCGCCTCGGTCCTCCTGCAGCTGTACGCCGGCCGGTCGCTCACCGAGGCCCAGGTGGCCGCGATCGTGCACCTCGTCGGGTCCAGCATCCCCGACCTGCAGCCGAACCAGGTGACCGTGGTCGACCAGAGCGGCAAGCTGCTGAACTCCCCGGACGACGTCTCCGAACTCGGCCTCAGCGCCCGGCAGCTCGATTACGTGCGCAAGGTCGAGGAAAGCTACGTCGCGCGCATCGAGAACCTCCTGGTGCCCATGCTCGGCGCCGGCCGCGTGCGCACCACCGTGACGACGGACCTCGACTTCACCCAGCGCGAGGAAACCCAGGAACTCTATGACCCGGAGACCATCGTCCGCAGCGAGCAGGTCTCCGAAGACCGGAACAACGGCGCCGGCCTGGCCGGCGGCATCCCGGGCGCGCTGAGCAACCAGCCCCCGCCGCCCGCGCCAGTGACGGCCAATGCGACGGCAACATGCCACGCCGGCCGCCAGCCCGGCTGTGCCGCCCGATGCGGCGAACGCCCAGGCCGCGGCCACCGTGCCGGCGACGCCGGAGAACGAGTCGTTGCGCCGCACCCGGAACTTCGAGATGGACCGGACGATGAGCCACACCAAGCAGTCGACGGGCTCCATCACGCGCCTGTCGGTGGCCGTGCTCATCGACGAGAAGCGGATCACCGGGGAGGACGGCACCGTGACCTCGGTCAAGATCCCGCCGGAGGAGCTCGAGGCCATCCAGAAGCTCGTGCGCGACGCCGTCGGCTACGACGAGGCCCGCGGCGACACCGTCAGCGTCAGCAGCATGCCCTTCTACCAGAGCCCGCCCATCGAGGCGGCCGAGGAGCCCGGCCTGCTGCAGAGCCCGACGGTGCAGTCGCTGGGCAAGCAGGGCCTCGCCGCCATCCTGATCCTGGTGGTGGCCCTGGTGCTCGTCCGCCCGCTGCTGCGCGCTCTCGGCAGCGCGGCCGGCGCCGGCGGCCAGCAGGGCCTGCCGGCCTACGCCGGCGGCGGTGGCGGTGGCGGCGGCGGGATGGGACTGCCGCCCGAGCAGCGCGTCCCGCTGAGCTATGACGACAAGATCAGCGTGGCCCGCCAGCTGGCCGACAAGAATCCCGAGCGCGTGGCGCAGATCGTAAGGGCATGGGTGCAGGCCGATGGCTGAGAAACAACAGGACCTCTCCGGCAGCGAGCGCGCGGCCATCTTCCTGATGTCGCTCAGCGAGAAGGAAGCCGCTGAGGTCATGAAGCACATGCCGGTCAGCGAGGTCCAGCGGCTCGGCAAGGCCATGGCCTCGCTGCGCAAGGTGAGCCGCGGCCAGGCGGACTCCGTGCTCAGCCAGTTCGCCAGCAACGTGGAAGGCGACGCGCCGCTGGTCGGCCGCTCGCCGACCTTCCTGAAGCGCCTCCTGACCACCTCGCTCGGCGAGGAGAAGGCGGCCAAGGTCCTCGACCGCATCGTCGACGACGAGCCCCGGGGCCTCGATTCGCTGCAGCTGATGGAGGCCAAGGAGGTTACCGAGGTGATTCATCGCGAGCATCCCCAGGTCATCGCCGTGGTCCTCGCCGGCCTCGACTCGAAGAAGGCCGCCGAGGTGATCTCCCAGCTGCCGGTCCGCCTGTCCACGGAGGTCGTGACCCGCATCGCGCGGATGGAGGAAATCCCGCAGCACACGATCCAGGAACTCGACGAGGTGATGCAGCAGCGCTTTTCCCAGTCCTCGGGCTTCAAGGTCACGGCCATGGGCGGCGTGCGCAGCGCCGCCGAGATCCTGAACATGGTGGACAAGGACATCGAGCACCAGATCCTCGAGAACCTGAACCAGGAGAACGCCGTCCTCAGCCAGGAGATCCAGGAGAACATGTTCGTCTTCGACAACCTGCTGGCAGTCGACGACCGTGGCATCCAGTCGCTGGTGCGCGAGGTGACGACCGACATCCTGGTGATCGCCCTCAAGGGCGCCGACCAGGCGCTCCAGGACAAGATCTTCAAGAACATGTCGAAGCGGGCGGGCGAGATGCTCCGTTCCGACCTCGAGGCGAAGGGCCCGGTCCGGATCGCCGAGGTGGAGGCTGCCCAGAAGGAGATCGTGACGGTCGCGCGGCGGCTCGCCGACGAGGGCACGATCATCCTCGGGGGCAACGGCGATGACTTCGTCTAAGCTCATCCGCGGCAGCGACGGCAGCGCCCAGGTGGTTGCCTGGCGCGCACCCGAGGTCCCCAATCCCGGCGGGCCGGGCAGCTACCGGCGCAGTGTCGACAGCGACGTGCAGGCCGTGCAGCAGCGGGCCTGGGACAAGGGCTTCGAGCAGGGCCGCGTGGCCGGCCTCGAAGCCGGCACCCGCGAGCTTGCGGCGCGCATCGAGGCGGTCGAGACCATCCTCGACGCCCTCGCGCGACCCCTCGAGGACCTGGACCACCGGGTCGAGGCGGAACTGCTGGCGCTGGTCCAGGCCGTGGCCCGGCAACTCGTCCGGCGCGAGATGCACCAGGATCCCGGCCACCTGATCGGCATCATCCGCGAGGGCCTGGCGGCGCTGCCCCTCGCCTCCGGCGACGTGGTGGTGCGCCTGCACCCTGCCGACGCGGAGGCCATCCGGGAGCGCCTGGCGGACCCCGCGGGAGACCGCGCCTGGCGCCTGGAAACCGATCCCCTGCTCGAGCGCGGCGGCTGCCTGATCACCTCGCCCCGCTCCACCATCGACGCGCGCCTGGATGCCCGGCTGTCGCGAGTGATTGCCCGGCTGCTGGAGGACGAGCGTGACGAGCCAGATCACCAGCCTGAGTAAGCACCCTGCCGTCCGGCTGGCGAGCGAGCGCAGTGAACGCTGGTCGCGGCGCCTGGCCGCGCACCAGGCCGCTGCCCGGGATCCCGGCGTCGTGGTCGAAGGCAAGCTGGCGCGGGTGGCCGGCATGACGCTCGAGGCCGTCGGCTGCGAGGCCGCCCTCGGTGCCCGCTGCGTGATCGAGGGCACCGGTGGCAGTCCCGTCGAGGCTGAAGTCGTGGGTTTCTCGGGCGACCGGCTGTTCCTCATGCCGACCAGCACCCTGGCCGGCGTCATGCCGAACGCCCGCGTGATCCCCCAGCGGTCGGTCGCGCGGGTCGCGGTCGGCGACGGCCTGCTCGGCCGCGTGATCGACGGCGCCGGCAACCCGCTCGACGGGCGTGGCCCGCTCAACTGCGAGTCGCGGATCCGGCTCGAGTCCGAGCCCATCAATCCCCTCGCCCGCCAGCCGATCCACCAGCCGCTGGACGTGGGCGTGCGGTCGATCAACGCGCTGTTCACGGCCGGCCGCGGCCAGCGCCTCGGCCTGTTCGCCGGCAGCGGCGTGGGCAAGAGCACGCTGCTCGGCATGATGACCCGCTACACCCGCGCCGACGTGATCGTCGTCGGGCTGATCGGCGAGCGCGGCCGCGAAGTGAAGGAATTCGTCGAGGACAACCTCGGCCAGGCCGGCCTCGCGCGCTCCATCGTCGTGGCGACGCCAGCCGACTGCTCACCCCTGCTGCGCATCCACGGCGCCTGGCGGGCCACCGCGATCGCGGAGCACTTCCGCGCCCAGGGCTGCCAGGTGCTGCTGCTGATGGACTCGCTGACCCGCTTCGCCCAGGCCCAGCGGGAGATCGGCCTCGCCATCGGCGAACCGCCGGCCACCAAGGGCTACCCGCCGTCGGTCTTCGCCCGGCTGCCGCAGCTGGTCGAGCGCGCCGGCACCGGCGACGTGGGCGGCGGCTCCATCACCGCCTTCTACACGGTGCTCGCGGAAGGCGACGACGAGAACGACCCGATCGTGGACGCGGCCCGCGCGATCCTCGATGGCCACATCATGCTGTCCCGGGACATGGCCGAGAGCGGCATCTACCCGCCGATCAACGTGGAGTCGTCGATCAGCCGGTCCATGAGCCGGATCGCGTCGCGCCAGCACCTGGCGGCCGCGCAGAAGTTCCGGGAAGTCGTCTCCTGCTACATGCGCAACCGGGACCTGATCACCGTGGGCGCCTATCGCCCCGGGTCCGACCCGCAGCTCGACCGCGCCGTGCGGCTGTGGCCGCGGATCGAGGCCTTCCTGCGCCAGCCGACGGAGCTGCCCGTGAGCTTCGAGGAAAGCATTGCCCAGCTCGAGACCCTCGTGAACGCCGACGCGGCGGACGGCCGCGCCCGTGCCCCGGCGTGACATGAAGACGCGCAACCGGATCGAGACCCTGCAGCGCCTCGCCAGCCACACCGAGGGCGAGAACGCCCGGCGCCTTGCCGACCGCCTGCGGGCCCTCGACACCGAGGAACGCCGCCTGCAGCAGATCCGCGGCTACCTGGCCGAGTACGCCAAGGGCAACGGCCAGTCCCAGTCCATGACGATTGGCAGCCTGAAGAGCGGCCGGGGCTTCCTCGAGCGCCTGCGCAGCGCCGTGGACGAGCAGCGCGGGACCGTGGAGACCCAGCGCCAGCAGGTCGAGCAGCAGACCCTGCAGTGGCGCGCCGCCCGGGCCCGCACCCGCTCCCTGGAGAAGCTCGGCGAACGGCAGGCGGAGAAGGAGCGGGAACGGCTGGACCGGCGCGAACAGATCCGCCTGGACGAGATCGGCAACTCCCGGGGCGGAGCCGGCCGCAAAGTGTGAAGTCGCGTGGCACGGAGGTTGCTTGATGTACTCCCGTGAGCGAACTCAGCCTTAACGTTGCCCCGTCTCCCGAGCTGCTGAAGCCCGCGGCTGGCGCGGGCCCCCCGGCCGGGCACGGGCGAGACCACTGGCGCGTCGAATGGCGCGCCGAATCCCTTCGCCGCCCTGCTGTCCGGCGTCCTCCAGGGCGCCCAGCCCCTGCCGGAAGGCCCGGCACCGGCGCGGGTACACCGACCTACGCGGAGCTGACGGAAGCCCAACTGCAGCCCGATGCCAGCGCCGCCGGCCCAGGCGTCCTGGCCCTGCCCGGCACGGCGACGGCACTGCCAGCCCTCGTCAGCGAACTCGCCGACGGCGCCAGCGGCAGGCCTGCCGGCAACCCGCTGCCCGGGACCGGCAAGGAATTGCCGCTGGAGCTGGCCGGCACGCGGACCTCACCGGACACCACGTCCAGCCTCAATGCCCAGGACCAGGCAAACGATGCGGCAACGATGCCGCCCGCCGCGAGCCGCCCGCGAATCTTCCTGGCGGACCTGGCACTCAGTCGCCCGCTGGAGCCGGCAACCGGGTTGCCCGGCCTGAACACGGACGATGCGGGACGCGCCGCCGCCGCCACGCTGGCCAAACGCGCATTGACCCCGGGGACCTCAACTGCCGCGGAAACGTCGGCGCGTTCTGGCTACCCGGCCCTGGCCGTGGGATCCGCGGGGCTGACCGGGGCCACCGTCGCCAGTGATGGCCTTGCCGGCGGCGCACTGGCCAGCGGCGACGTCGTCGCGCTGCGCAACACCTCGCCTGATCTGCTCTTCCGGAGCTCCGGCCTGCCCGGTGCCGGCACCGAATTCCTCGCGGGGCAACTCGCCGCCTTTGCCGCGAGCAACGACAGCAGCACGGGGACCGGGTTGTCAGCGCTGACCGGGACCGGCACGACTGACGCCGGCAGTGCCGCCCTGCTCGGCCGGCTCGGCAGCACCAGTCTCCCGCCGCTGCAACCGCTGGGCGACGCCGGTGCCTTCGCCGGCGGTCTCGCGGACCGCCTCCTCACCTTGGGCGGCCCCGGCGCGCACTCGGCGCGCCTGAAGCTCCATCCGGAACACCTGGGCGAGCTCGACGTGGAAATCAGCATCGAGGACGGCAACGCCCAGGTGTGGTTCGGCACGACGACCAGCCAGGCCCGGGACGCCATCGAGGGCTCCCTGCCGCGACTCCGTGAACTCTTCGCCGATCAGGGCATCCAGCTCACCCGCACCCAGGTGGACGCGGGCGGCGGGCAGACGGGCAACTCCGGCTTCGGCCAGGAGCGGCGGATGACCGGCGGTGCGGAGGCGTGGAATGACGCTCCGACCTGGCAGCGCGGCCGGCCTGGTGCCGGTGCGGAGCCGGCTGGCGGGATCGCGGCACGAACATCAGCGCGGCTGCTCGACGTCTGGGCGTGAGGTTGGGCCTGAGGGCTGACCCTACGGGCCCCAGGGATTGATGACGGTCAGGCCGGCGAACTGAAAGTCGGTCACGTTCCGGGTCACCAGCCGCAGTCCGTGATGCAATGCCGTCGCCGCCAGCAGGCTGTCGATGGTTGGCAACGGACGCCGGGACCCGGCGGCAAGCCGGCCCCAGCCTGGCCCGCGACCGCGGAATCCACGGGGAGCAGCCGCTCGCCGAACCAGGCGGGCACGTCCCTTTCGAGCCAGGCCCGCAGCCGCTCTTTCCTTGCACCCTCCGGCAACCGCTCGATCCCGTGGCGCAGTTCACCTTGGGTCAGGACGCTGAGATGAATGGCCTGATAAGGGGCCTGGTCCAGCCACTGGAGTACGGCACTGGCCGGCTTCGGGCGAGCCAGTTCCGAGACGACGTTGGTGTCGAGTAGATAGGTCAAAGCCGGATACGGCGGTTGGTCGAGCGCGAACGCCGTACGGCCAGATCCACGCCGACCAGCGGTGAGGCCCGCATGAACTCCACGAATGAAAGCCGGGGACCGGCCAGCCGCCGGTACTCCTCGGCGGAAACCAGCACGGCCGCGGGCTTGCCGTGCACGGTGATCTCCTGCGGCCCCTCGGACTGTGCGGCTTTCACCAACTGGCTGAAACGCGCCTTTGCATCCTGGAGTTGCCAATGGGCCATGGAGGATTCTCCGAATCGGAATAAGTCTGACTAGACTGGTCAGATTGTCATCCCAAGCACCTGACCGGGTCAACGCCGGTTTCCGGGCTCTGTGACCGGATTCACTCGCCGCAGCCCGGTTTTACGGCTGTCCCGCACTGGATGCAGCGGCCGCAATTCCAGGCGAAATCACACGAAACGTATCGATTGTTTCGACGCGTCACGGCCCGGAAGCGTCGGGTCGGGAGGGTCGCGAAACCATCCGGGGACGGTCCTTCGCCGCGGCGATCTGCTTCCCTCGTCATCAGGCTGACCTGAATAGTCTGTAAGTCGAAGGCGTCCGTGATGCAGCGCTTGTGCTCGGCGTCGATTGACGCAACGATCGCCTTCAGCAGCTCAGGCTGGCCGGCCGCCTCCGTCAGTCGGCCGTCGATGTCCTTGCCGTCCACCACGGCCATGCCTTCGACCACGGTCAGGTAGTACGAGAAGTCGGGAGACTGTGTTCCGGGCCCGGCGGACCGGTTCCCGAGGCTGGCCTCCCAGGCCGCGTACAGGCGGTGGGCACCCACGGCCCGGGCCCCCAGGGCCTTGTCCTCGTGCCCCAGGCTCCTGAAGTTGTCGGGGCCGGTGACTGTCCGTTCGAGCCACGCGCCGAACTCGTACCGCGCTGAGCACCAGGCGAACATCCGCGCCGCCAGCACGGGATCCCCTGTCAAGCCGGGCGACCGGATGAAGTCGTCGATGGGGTCGGCCTGGGCGACCGCTACCAACAGGACCAGGGGCACGGCCAGCCGGTGCATAACCCGGCCCGAACGCCTAATCGCTGCCGGGCACGGATCATGCAGAGACACCATGCCGGCAGTCTGCCAGAGCGCAATTTTGCCGGTCGCGGCCAAACGCTTGGCCATTGGCGGCGTCGCCCGACAGGATATTGGCGCCCGCCATCTGACTGCCCGAAAGATCTATTTAACTCATTGATTTACATTGACTCTTTCGAGGCCGCCGGACTGGCACAACTCTTGCTTTGAGGTCTCCGGGACGTTCACGGACAGACACTCATGGCCACTGAAGAGACCGCTGCCGCCGAGGCGGAAGCCCCTGTTGCCGCTGCCGCCAAGACCGGGAGCCTGCTGAAGGCCGTCGGCACCGTCATCGGCTTGTTCCTCATGCTGCTCGCCACCCAGCTCGCCGCCCCCATCCTGGGCTGCAAACTCCTGAATTCGATGACGCCCAACTGCCCGGCCCCGGAAGTCGTGGTGGACAAGAAAGGCAAGGCGGTCGAGGCGCCCAAGGGCCCGCCGCTCTACATGCCGATGGACCCGCCCCTGGTGGTCAGTCTGGAGGACAAGGGCTCGATCCGCTTCCTGCAGGTCACGGTCGAGCTGATGTCGCGGGACGAGCACGTCATCGCCGCCCTGAAGACCCACATGCCGGTCATCCGCAACAATCTCCTGATGCTCCTCGGCGGACAGCCGATCGGGTCGCTGACCAACCGGGAGGACAAGGAGAAGATCCGCGCCCAGGCCCTGGCCGAGGTCCAGAAGATCATGAAGGCGAATCCGCCCGAAGGCGAGGATGAGGACGAGCATCCCGGCACGGTCGAGGACCTCTACTTCACCAGCTTCGTCGTGCAGTAGGCGGCGGAGTCCCCGATGAGCACCCGAGAGATCCTGTCGGACGAGGAATCACAGGCGCTGCGTGAACCCGGCACGTCGGGCGATCCGCAGGGCCGCGCGCCGGAAGGCCAGGTCGTGGACCTCCACGCCGACCACTGGGAACGCATCGCGTCGGACAAGGTGCCGGCGCTGGAGTCCATCTCCGAGCGCATGACGAGCCTGCTCAAGCTCACCGCCCGGAAGTTCTTCCGCCAGTCGGTGGACATCACCCCGCGCCCCTGGCGCGAGGAACGCTGGGGGCTCTACTCACGGCGCCTGCCGGTACCGACCAGCCTCAACGTGCTCGAGGTCCGGTCCCACAACTGCAAGGGCGTCATCACGCTCGACGCCGGCTTCGTCTTCACCCTCGTGGACATCTTCTTCGGCGGCGATGGCAAGGGCCGCCGCCTGGAAGGCAACTCCGAGTTCACACCCATGGAGACCCGGCTCGTCCGCAAGTTCGTCACCGCGGTCACGCAGGACATGCGGGACGCCTGGAAGCCCTTCGTCGCGATGGACTTCCAGCTGGGCGCGTCCGAGATCAACCCGATCTTCGCGGCGGTTGCCGCGGGCTCGGACTCCATGTGCATCACCGGCTTCGACCTGACGCTCAGCGGGCAGGAGTTCCGCTTCGAGATCGTGCTCCCGGACGCGCTGATGGAGCCGATCCGGCACCTGCGCGACGCCGGCCAGGCCGACCAGGCGGAGGCGGATTCACGCCGCTGGAGCAACCGCCTCAAGGCCGATGTGCAGGACGCACGAGTGTCCCTGCGGGCCGTCGTCGCCCGCACCGAGATCAGCCTGCGCGACCTGACCCAGGCCAAGCCCGGCGACATCATTCCGACGGACCTGCTGCCCGCAGTGATCCTCTACGCCGGCGACACCCCGCTGGTGGAGGGCACCTTCGGCATGTTCCAGGGACGCAACGCGGTGCGGGTCACCAAGCCCGCCAATCGAATCACGGTAGGAGAGAAGTATGGACGAGGCGAAAACAGCTGAGGGCGCCGCCGGCCGGCCGGGGACGCCACAGCCCTTCCAGGCTCCGGCGCTCGACGAGCTTGCCGGAACGGGCAACCCGGCCGGCGCGGAAGTGCGCGCGAACATCGAAGTCATCCTCGACGTGCCGGTGACGCTGTCGCTGGAAGTCGGCCGGGCGCAGATGAGCGTCGGCAAGCTGCTGCGCCTGACCCAGGGCTCGGTGGTGGAACTGGACCGTAACGCGGGCGAACCGCTCGACGTGCTGGTCAACGGCGCGCTCGTGGCGCACGGCGAGATCGTGATCGTCAACGACAAGTTCGGCATCCGGCTCACGGACGTCCTGCCGCCCGCCAAGCGCACCCCGGCGTAAGGGTGGGTCCGGCGATGCGCAAGCACGACCTTCTGTCCCGGCTGCTGGTCGCCCCTCTGCTGGTGCCTCTCTACTCGTGCCAGCGGCGGCGCTGGCCGATGGCGCGCCCATGAGCGTGGCGACCGGCGGGCTGCCCACCGGCGACCTCACCTCGGCCGCCATCCGCATGGTGCTCGGCCTGGCGGTCGTGCTGGCGCTGCTGGGCGCGACGGCCTGGGTATCACGGCGGTTCCGCGTCGGCGCGGGGATGCGGGGCGGCCTCATCGAGGTGGTCAGCGGCCTGTCCCTCGGCGCCCGGGAGCGGGTCGTGCTCATCCGCGTTGGCGGCGACCAGGTCCTGGTAGGCGTGAGCCCCTCGGGAATGCGGACCCTGCACGTGCTCAACCAGAACCCGAACGACAGCGAGACCGGCCCGTTCTCCAACTACCTGGACAAGAACCCATGACCGCACGTACTGCCGTGATCGCGCGGGCCGGCGCCCTGCTGCTGCTCACCCTGGCGCCCTTCATCGTCCAGGCGGCGGCGCCGGTGATCCCGGCCCTCTCCCTCGTCGACAATCCCGCCGGCGGCAAGACCTGGTCGGTCAGCATCCAGATCCTGATGCTGATGACGGCGCTGACGCTGCTGCCGTCCCTGCTGCTGGCTGCAACGTCCTTCACCCGCATCGTGATCGTGCTGGCCATCCTGCGCCAGGCGATCGGCATGCCCCAGACGCCGCCGAACCAGGTGCTGGTGGGCCTCGCCCTGTTCCTGACCTTCTTCATCATGGCCCCGGTTCTCGAGCGGGTGAACCAGGACGCCCTGCAGCCCTACCTCGCCGGCACGCTCGAACTGCCCGAGGCCGCCGACAAGGCCCAGGGGCCGATGCGTGACTTCATGCTGAGCCAGACCCGCGAGCCCGACCTGGCGCTGTTCGCCGGCCTGGCCGGCAAGGAAGGCTTCGAGAAGCCCGAGGACGTGCCGCTCACCGTGCTGCTGCCGAGCTTCCTCACCAGCGAGCTCAAGACCGCGTTCCAGATCGGCTTCCTGACCTTCATTCCGTTCCTGGTGATCGACCTGGTGGTCTCCAGCGTGCTGATGTCCATGGGCATGATGATGCTGTCGCCGATGCTCATCTCGCTGCCCTTCAAGATCATGCTGTTCGTGCTGGTGGATGGCTGGGGCCTGATCGTCGGCACCCTTGCCTCCAGCTTCGTCCCGCACAACTGAGGGGCGGGCGCATGACACCGGAAACCGTCCTGACCATTGCCAGCGAGTCGCTCACCCTGACCGCGCTGCTCGCCGCCCCGCTGCTGCTGGTGACCCTGATCACCGGCGTGCTCGTCGGCGTCCTCCAGGCCGCGACCCAGATCAACGAAATGACCCTGTCCTTCATCCCGAAGCTGCTGGCACTGGTGCTGACGCTGCTCATCACGGGTCCGTGGATGCTGCAGCTGATCATCGGCTACACCCGGACCCTCTTCACCAACATCCCGGCCATGCTCGGCTGATCGCCTCATGACCACCACGGTGCAGCTGGCTGACGGCCTGTTCGCGATCCTCTGGACCGCGCTCCGGGTCGGCGGCGTCGTGATGCTGGCGCCGCTGCTCGGCGCCATGTACGTGCCGCGCCGGATCCGGCTGGCCATGGCGCTGGTGCTGTCGCTGGCACTGCTCCCGACGGCGGGACCACCACCGGCGCTCGAGCCCCTCAGCGGCGCAGGCCTGCTCGCCATCACCCAGGAGCTCATCGTCGGCCTCGCGATCGGCTTCGTGCTGCGCCTGGCCACGGAGGCGGCGTTGCTCGCCGGCCAGCTGATCTCCACGGGCATGGGCCTCTCCTTCGCGACGGTGGTGGATCCCCAGAACGGCGGCATGCCCCTGCTGGGCCGCTTCTACATCGTCGTGTCCTCACTGCTCCTGCTGGCCACGAACGCCCACCTCTCCCTCATTGCGCTCCTGGCGCAGAGCTTCTCCGCCGTGCCCATCGGCTCCGGCGGCCTGAGCCCCGGCGATGCCCGGGTGATCGCGGACTTCGGCGCCGTCATGTTCGCCGGCGCCGTCCAGCTGGCGCTGCCCTCGGTGATCGCCATCCTCATGGTCAACGTCGCCTTCGGCGTGATCAGCCGGGCGGCGCCCACGCTGAACCTCTTCGCCGTGGGCTTCCCCATCACGATCCTGCTCGGGCTGTTCATCCTCGTGCTGTCCATCCGGACCCAGGGACCGGTCTGGGAAGGGCAGATGACCGAAGCCTTCGACCTCCTGACGCGGATGCTGGGGAGTTAGCCGGCCATGGCCGATACCCGCCAGGAAGACCGCACCGAACAGGCCACACCGAAGCGCCTGGATGACGCGCGCCGGAAGGGCGACATCCCCCGCTCCCGGGAGCTCAGCATGGCGGCCGTGCTCATGACGGGCGCGCTGGTCCTCTACTCCAATGGCGAGCAGCTCGGCACCAGCATGCGCGGGATGATGACGAGCGCCCTGACGATCGACCGCGCGGCGCTGGATGATCCGGCCTTCATGACCGAAGCGCTCGGCCGGTCCCTGCTCGCGGCGCTCGACGCCTGCACGCCCCTGTTCGTGTCGCTGGTCGCGGCGGCATTCCTCGGCACCATCGCCATTGGCGGCTGGATCTTCACGCCGGCCCCGCTGGCCTTCAAGTTCGAGCGCCTCGATCCGGTCGCCGGCATCGGCCGGATGTTCAGCCTCAACAGCCTGGTGGAGGTGCTGAAGGCGCTCGCCAAGGCCGGATTCATCGTCCTCGCCACCGTGGCCCTGCTCCTGGGCACCATGGACCAGCTGCTCGGCCTCAGCGACCAGCCGCTCATCCAGGCCATGGGCAGCTCCCTGTCCCTGACGCTCCTGACCCTCGCGATCGGCAGCGGCGCCCTGCTCCTGATCGCCGCCATCGACGCGCCCTACCAGCTCTGGGCCCACGCCCGGAAGCTGAAGATGACGCGCAAGGAAATCGAGGACGAGCTCAAGGAGTCCGAGGGCAACCCCGAGGTGCGCAGCAAAGTCCGGCAGATGCAGCAGGAAGTGGCCCGCCGGCGGATGCTCGAGAGCGTGCCGCTGGCGGACGTGGTGATCACCAACCCGACCCACTTCGCCGTGGCGCTCCGCTACGACGACAGCCGGATGCGCGCCCCCGTCGTGCTGGCCAAGGGCGCCGACCAGACCGCGGCGCGGATCAGGGAGATTGCGACGGAGAACAAGGTCGCCCTCTTCGAGTCGCCCCTGCTCGCCCGGGCCCTCTACTGGACGACCGACCTGGGGCAGGAAATCCCGTCCCAGCTGTACCTCGCCGTGGCCCAGGTGCTGACCTACGTGTACCGGCTGAAGGTCGTGCGCGAGCGTGGCGGCCCGTGGCCCGAGCGCCCGGCGGTCGAGGTGGACGAGAAACTGGCCAGCGGGCCGCAGCGGCGGCGCCGCCGACGATAGGAACCTGAACGATGGCAACTCAAGGCACCAACTTCCTCGGCGTGATGCGCAGCACGGTGATGCTGGCGGCAGGTCTCCCCCTGGTCGTCCTCGCGATGCTCGCGATGATCGTGCTGCCCATGCCGCCCCTGGTGCTGGACGCGCTCTTCACGTTCAACATCTGCATCTCGCTGGTCGTGATCCTGGCCGTCGTCTACGTGATGCGCCCGCTGGACCTGGCGGCGTTCCCCACGGTCCTGCTGCTGGCCACCCTGCTCCGCCTGGCCCTGAACGTGGCGTCCACCCGGGTCGTGCTCCTGCACGGCCACACCGGCACGGACTCCGCCGGCAAGGTGATCGAGGCCTTCGGCGAGTTCGTCATCGGCGGCAACTACGCCGTGGGCATCGTGGTGTTCGCGATCCTCGTCATCGTCAACTTCGTCGTGGTGACCAAGGGCGCCGGCCGCGTCTCGGAAGTCAGCGCCCGGTTCACCCTGGATTCCATGCCCGGCAAGCAGATGGCCATCGACGCGGACCTCAACGCCGGCATCATCACCCAGCAGGAAGCCGTCGCGCGGCGCGCCGAAGTGCGCATGGAAGCGGACTTCTACGGCTCCATGGACGGCGCCAGCAAGTTCGTGCGCGGCGACGCCGTCGCCGGCCTTCTGATCCTTTTCATCAACCTGATCGGCGGCATGCTGATCGGCGTCCTCCAGCACGACATGGACGTGGGCCAGGCGGCGCGAGACCTACGCCCTGCTCACCATCGGCGACGGCCTCGTGGCCCAGATCCCCTCGCTGCTGCTCGCGGTGGCGGTCGCCGTGATCGTGACCCGCATGTCCCGCTCCGAGGACATGGGCAAGCAGCTGTTCTCCCAATTGCTGGGCGACAAGCGTGTGCTGCGCGTGGTGGCGGTCCTCCTCGGCCTGCTGGGCATCGTGCCGGGCATGCCCAACGTGGCCTTCCTGCTGATGGCCGGCGTGTGCGCCGGCGGCGCGTGGCTGATGGAGCGGCGCCGGGAGGCGGAAGCCACGGTCACCGACAACATGGTCGTGCCGGACGTGGTGGACAAGGAGGCCAACCGGGACCTGTCCTGGACCGACGTGCTCGAGACGGACGCGATCGGGCTCGACGTGGGCTACCGGCTGATCCCGCTGGTGGACCGCCAGCAGGATGGCGAGCTGATGCGGCGGATCAAGGGCGTGCGCAAGCGCCTTTCCGACGAGCTGGGCTTCCTCGTGTCGCCCGTGCGGATCCGCGACGACCTGGACCTGCCCGCGAGCGGCTACCGGATCTCCGTCATGGGCTCAGGCGTCGCCACGGGCGAAGTGCAGCTCGACCGGGAGCTGGCCATCAACCCGGGCCACATCGAGCAACGGATCAACGGCGTGCCGACGAAGGACCCGGCCTATGGCCTCGAGGCCGTGTGGATCGAGCCCGGGCAGCGGGAAGAGGCCCAGGCCCGGGGCTACACCGTCGTGGACGTGCCCAC
Source organism: uncultured Gammaproteobacteria bacterium (assembly GCA_963790015.1). Classification (GTDB taxonomy): domain Bacteria; phylum Pseudomonadota; class Gammaproteobacteria; order Steroidobacterales; genus SHZI01. Next base: position 254,068 of record CAWBMW010000026.1, on the reverse strand, counting down.
GGTCATCGCCACCCACCTGTCGAAGGTGCTCCACGAGCACGCCCACGAGATCTTTGGCCACCAGGAAGCCCAGGAACTGCTGGACCGCCTGGGCAAGCAGGCCCCGAAGCTGATCGAGGAGCTGGTGCCCAAGACCGTTTCCCTGTCCGTGGTGGTCCGGGTGCTCCAGGAACTGCTCCGGGAACAGATTCCCGTCACCAACATGCGCGCCATCTGCCAGGCCCTTGCCGAGCACGGCCAGGTCCACCCAGGACCCCGACGCACTCACCAGCTCGGTCCGGGTGGCCCTGGGGCGCACCATCGTCCAGCGGGCCAGCGCCGGCAGCGACGAATTGCCCGTCATCACCCTGGACCCGCGCCTGGAACAGATCTTGCAAGAAGCCCTCAAGGGAGGCGCGGAAACGGCTGGAATCGAGCCCACGCTGGCCGAAAGGCTCCAGGCCCAGCTGGCGGAGACGGCCCACCGTCAGGAAGTTGCCGGCCAGCCGGCGGTCCTGCTGGTGGCGCCAACGCTCCGTCCCTGGCTGGCGCGGTTCCTGCGGTTTGCAGTGCCCACGCTGCGGGTACTGGCCTACAACGAAGTTCCGGACAGCAAGCGCGTGCGGTTGATCGCCGCTGTCGGCACCTGAGCTCAAGGGAGAGAAGAGACGATGAAGATCAGACGATTCACCGGCACCGACATGCGGGACGCCATGCGCCAGGTCCGGGAGGCGCTCGGCGCCGACGCCGTGATCCTCGAAACGGCGCGCAACGCCACGGGCGTCGAGATCTCGGCTGCCGTCGACGAGTCCGGGGTGGAGACCCTCGAGGCGGCGACGACCTACACAGCGCGCGGCTATGCGCCACGACCGGCCCAGGCGGCCGACGACGGACCGGCCGTCCGCATCGATCAGGGCAGCTCGATCAACGGCGGCTGGTACCAGCCGCCGCGCGCGCCCAATGCGGCCACCGCGAGCGAGCTCGACGAGATGCGCGAAGAGATGCGCTCGATCCGCTCGCTGCTCGAGGCGCAGCTGGGCCGGCTCCTCTGGGACGAGAATTCACGGCAGTCGCCGGCCATGGCGACGCTGCTCCGCCACTACACCCAGCTGGGTCTGGACCCTGATGTCGCCCGGCTGCTGGCCAACCGCGCGACTACCGATCACCCGGTCGGCGGCTGGACCGCGGGCCTGCGCACGCTGGTGGAGCAGTTGCCCATCGCCGCCTGTGACGTGGTGGCGGACGGCGGCGTGTATGCCGTCATCGGTCCCACGGGGGTGGGGAAGACCACCTCCATTGCCAAGCTCGCGGCCCGGGCCGCCCTCCAGTTCGGCCCGGAGGCAGTCGGCCTGGTCACCACGGACACCTTCCGGGTAGCGGCCCGGGAGCAGCTCGAGACCTTCGGCCAGATCATGGGGGTGAGCGTCGCCTCGGCGACGGATGCCCAGAGCCTGACCGAGGCCCTGGCCGCCCTGGAGAACCGCCGGCTCGTCCTGATCGACACCGCCGGCATGAGCCAGCGGGATCCACGGCTGCCCGAGCAGCTGGCCCGCCTGGCCAGCCCGGACGTGGGGGTCTCCACCCTCCTCGCCCTCCCGGCCACCACGGCCTCCGGTGCCATGCAGGAAATTGTGGACGTGTTCCGGACGGCCCGGCCGGCGGGGTGCATCCTGACCAAGACCGACGAGGCCACGTCGCTTGGGGGCGCCCTCTCGGTCCTGATCCGGTCCGGCCTGCCGCTCGCCTACGTGGCGAACGGCCAGCGCGTGCCCGAGGACTTGCACCTGATGCGCAATCGCCAGTCCTGGCTCGCCAAGATGGCAGTCGAGCTCATGCGGCGCGACAGCCGGGTGGTCGATGCCGACACTCTCGCGCGGAATTTCTCGGAGGTTGCGAACCATGCTTGCGCCTGAAGGCCAGAACGTGACCGACCAGGCAGAAGGCCTCCGGCGCCAGCGGAACCCGAAACCCGTCAAGGTGCTCGCCGTCACCGGCGGCAAGGGCGGCGTTGGCAAGACGAACATCTGCGCGAACCTGGCCATCGCCATGTGCATGCTCGGCCGCCGGGTGATGCTGCTGGACGCGGACCTGGGTCTGGCCAACGTGGACGTGCTGCTGGGACTGCAGCCCTCCCATTCACTGGCGGACGTGGTCGGCGGGGAGCGCCGGCTGCAGGACATCATCGTCACCGGCCCGGCCGGTGTCCGCGTCATCCCGGGCGCCTCGGGGCTGGCGGAGATGGCCAACCTCACGCCCGCCCAGCACGCCGGCATCATCCACGCCTTCAGCGAACTCACCGAGGACCTCGACGCGCTGCTGATCGACACGGCCGCCGGCATCTCGGACGGCGTGCTGCGCTTCTGCTCGGCCGCGAACGAAGTGCTCGTCGTGGTCTGCGACGAGCCGACCTCCATCACGGACGCCTACGCGCTGATCAAGGTGCTCAGCACGGAACACAACGTGTCCCGTTTCCGGATCATCACGAACATGACCCACCAGGGCGGCGACGGGCGGAGCCTCTTCGAGAAGCTGCTGCGCGTCTCCGAGCGCTTCCTGCAGGTCACCCTGGACCACGCCGGCAGCGTCCCCTACGACGACCGGGTGTGGCGGGCCGTCCAGCTGCAGACGCCATTTGTGACGGCCTTCCCAACCAGCCTGGCGGCCGGCGCCCTCAAGAAGCTGGCCCACCGTGCCGATAACTGGGAGGGACCCCGTGCGGCACGGGGCAACATCGAGTTCTTCGTCGAGCGGCTGCTGAGGGGCGGCGGCGCGTCCGGCCGGGAGCACGCCGCGGCATGACCCCCGCGAACCGGTATGCCACGGCTGCCGGGCAGTCGCCCGACGCCCTCGTGCAGGAGTACGCGCCGCTCGTGAAGCGAATTGCGAACCACCTGCGCGGCCGGCTGCCCGAGGGCGTGGATCAGGACGACCTGATCCAGGTGGGGCTGATCGCGCTGCTGGAAGCGGCGCGCAATTACTCGCCGGCGAAGGGCGCAAGTTTTGAGACGTACGCGGGCATCCGCGTGCGCGGTGCGATGCTCGACGAGGTCCGGAACACCGACTGGACTCCTCGCTCGGTCTATCGCAGGCAACGGGAACTGACAGCGGCGATTCAGGCAGTGGAAAACAGGACTGGCAACCCGGCAGACGCCCGTGAAATCGCCGCCGAGCTCGGCGTGCCCCTCGAGGAGTACTTCCGGATCGTGACGTCTGCGGCAGCGCATCGTCTCTTCAGCCTGGATCAGGAGGGAGAGGACGGCGACATGCCGGCGCACCAGATCCGGGATCCCGATACCGAGCCCTCCGCCGAACTCGAGACGGACGAGTTTCGCCAGGCCCTCGCGGCGGCGATCCGGGGACTCCCGGAACGGGAGGCGCTCGTGATGTCGCTCTACTACGAGGAAGAGCTGAACCTGAAGGAGATCGGCGAGGTCCTCGGCGTGACCGAGTCCCGCGTCTGCCAGATCCACGGCCAGGCACTGGCCCGCGTGCGGGCCACCGTCCTCGACGTCGTCGCGACCAGCACGGTGAATAGCCGCTAGCCATGGCACCCAACCCTGAATTGCAGCGGGAGGGCCGATGGACGCACTGAGCGTTGGCGGCTTCATCCTGGCGTTCTTCGCCATCATCGTCGGCAGCATCCTGAAGGGCGCCGGCGTCGGCTCGCTGATCAACGGCGCCGCCTTCACCATCGTCTTCCTGGGCACCTTCGCCTCGATCCTGATCCAGACGCCCAAGGCCACCTTCATGCGGGCCTGGAAGATCGTCCCGTGGATCTTCAAGCCACCGATGGAGGACACCGAGAAGCTGATCGCCAAGATGGTGGAATGGAGCGAAACAGCGCGCAAGCAGGGCCTGCTCGGCCTCGAGCCCGCGCTGGAAACGGAGCCCGACCCGTTCGCGAGGAAAGCCCTGCAGATGCTGGTCGACGGCACCGAGCCGGACAAGATCCGCGAGGCGCTCGAGGTCGAGCTCGAGGCCAAGGAGAAATCCGAGACCCAGAGCGCGAAGGTCTTCGAAGGACTCGGCATCTATGCCCCGACCCTCGGCATCATCGGCGCCGTGCTGGGCCTGATCGCGGTGATGAAGAACCTGGCGGACCCGAGCAAGCTCGGCCCCGGCATCGCCGCGGCCTTCACCGCCACGATCTACGGCATCGGCCTCGCCAACCTGTTCTTCCTGCCGATGGCCAACAAGCTCAAGGACATCATCAAGAAGCAGACGCACTCGAAGGAGATGATCATCGAGGGGATCATCGCCATCGCCGAGGGTGAAAACCCGCGGAACCTGGAGTCCAAGCTGAAGGGGTTCATGGGCTGACGCCCGGATCCGGAGCCATGGCGCGCAAACACGAGCACGAGGAACACGTCAATCACGAGGCCTGGGCCATCCCCTATGGCGACCTCGTGACCCTCCTGCTCGCCTTCTTCGTGGTGATGTACGCCGTGTCCTCGGTCAACGAAGGCAAGTACCGGGTGCTGTCCGACTCGCTGACGGCCGCCTTCCGCGGCACGCCACGGACCATGGAGCCGGTGCCGGTCGGCGACAAGCCCGCCAAGGCCAAGGGCGATGACACCGTGGCAGGGATCAAGCCGAACCAGGCCATCAAGTTCCCGGATCCGGTCGAGGTCGAGGCCGAGAAGAAAGCCAGCGAGGACGAGGCCCTGCAGCTGCAGCTGCGCCAGATGACGGAGGACCTGCAGAACGCCATGCAGGTCCTCATCGACCAGGACATGATCCGCGTCCAGCGCGCGCCCTCCTGGGTCGAGGTGGAGATCAAGACCGACATCCTGTTCCCGAGCGGCAGCGCCGAGATCGAAACCGCGGCGGTGGAGATCCTGGAGAGGCTGGCCGCGATACTGGCCGAGCGTCCCTACCCCATCCGGATCGAGGGGCACACCGACAACCGGCCGATCAAGACGGCCCAGTTCCCCTCCAACTGGGAGCTGTCGGCGGCCCGCGCTTCGCGGATCGTCCGGCTGTTCGAGCAGCGCGGGATCACGGCGAGCCGGATGGTGGTGGCCGGGATGGGCGAGAACCAGCCGCTGGCGGACAACGCCACGCCGGATGGCCGCAACCGCAACCGCCGCGTGGCCCTCGTCATCCTGGGCGCGCCGCCGGCCGCAGGCGATCCCATGCCGGGCGGCCTCGCCCCGGCGGTGACGGCGGAGCCGGTGGCCGAAAGCCCTCTCACGACGGAGGTCACCGGATGAAGCCCGTCGACCACGTGAATCCGACGGTGCCCGCCAACTGGGTCCGCCGCGTCGAGGACAAGCGGCGCCCAAAGGACCCGAAGCAGCGGAACCCCGGGCAGGACCAGCAGACCCGTGACCAGAAACACCCGCCCGGGCAGGACCCGGACGGTCGTACCCACATCATCGATGAACTCGCCTAGGGGAAATGACCATGCCCGCACTCGATAACCTGGGGTTGCCCGCACTGGATGCGGTCCTGGCCGGCGCGGCCGGCCTCGTCAACAGCATCTACCTGCCCGCGGCCACGCCCGCGTCGGTGGCGGCAGGCCTGGCGGCCGTGCCCTGCCTCCTGGCCCTCGCCTGGCTGGCGCGCCGGCTGACGGCCCGGCCCGGCGCCGAGGTTGCTCCCGGCAGCCAGCTCGACGAAATCTGCCAGCGCCTGCAGGCCACTGAACTGCTGCTGGCCGATGCCACGAGCGAGACCGCCCAGCTTCGCCACCGTGTCGACCTGCTGACGTCACGCCAGGATTCGCTGTCGGCCGGCAACTCGCGCAGCGGCCTCCGCCAGGCGATCGCCCTGTCGAAGCACGGCGCCACCACGCGCCAGCTGGTCGACACCTGCGGCCTCAGCCAGGGCGAAGCGCACCTGGTCCAGACCCTTTACGGACGCACCCCGGGCGGCGACCAGCCCGCGGACGTGCATTGATCAGATCCAACCACAAGAACGCTGACCGGGAGTGACGACGATGAGCCAGATGCCCGAACACATCATGCAACGTCTGCGGACGTGCACGAACTTCCCGACCCCGCCACCCGTGGCGATGCAGGTGCTGCAGCTCGCGCAGAACCCGGACATCGACCTGGGCAAGGTCGCCGACGCCGTCAGCGCGGATCCGGCGATCGCCGCGAAGGTGATGCGCATCGCCAACTCGGCCATGTATGCCCGGCGGCGCCAGAGCGCCAATCTCCGCCAGGCCCTCATCACCCTCGGGCTCAACGCCACGCTGACGCTCGCGCTCAGCTTCACGCTCGTGCAGGCGCTGAGAGAAGACGTCCACGGAGGGGTTCGACTTCCAGGCCTACTGGCGCCGCACCGTGCTGTCGGCCGCCTGGGGCAAGCTGCTGGCCAGCGAACTCGGCCGGCGCGACGCGGAGGAAATCTTCCTGGCGTCGCTCCTCCAGGACCTCGGCATGCTGGTGGTCTTCAAGCTCTGGCCCGAGGTCTACGAGGGCATCGCCCCGTTCAAGATCGAGCATCCGCGCATCTGCCAGCACGAGCAGAACTGCATCGGCACCGACCACCGGGCCATCGGCGCCGCGCTGCTTGGCATCTGGAACATGCCGACCAACCTGGTCCAGGCGGTGCAGCACAGCCACGACCCGAGCGCCGCCGGCGTCGAGAAGATCGAGGACAAGCCGTTCGTCCGCGCAGTCGCGATGTCCGGCGAGCTGAGCGACGTGTGGCTGGGCACCCGGAACGACGTCACCCTGCGCCGCGTGGGCCAGCAGGCCCACAAGTACCTCGGCATCCAGCCGAACCGGCTGGGCGAGATGTTCGAACTGGTGCGTGAGCAGCTGCCGGTCGCCGAGGAGCTGTTCCAGATGGAGCTCTACGATGCGGCCCAGCTGCAGGACATCACCGACGCGGCGCGCGAGACCCTGATGGTCCACAACCTGCGCCAGATCGACATGAACAAGGACCTGGAGAAGAGCAAGCAGCAGCTCGAGGAAGAGAACTCCGAGCTCAAGGTCGAGAACATTCGCGACCCCCTGACCAACGCGCACAACCGCCGCTACTTCGAGGAATCCCTTGCCCGGGAGTTCGACACCGCGTCGAAGCACGGCTGGCCGCTGTCCGTGGTCTTCGTCGACCTGGACAAGTTCAAGCAGGTCAATGACAGCTTTGGCCACCAGGCTGGCGACGCGGTCCTGCAGACCGTCTCGCAGCTGCTCCGCGACACCCTCCGGGATTCGGACATCGTGGCCCGCTTCGGCGGCGACGAGTTCGTGCTGCTGCTACCCGGCGTGGACGCCGGCAAGGCGGACGCCGTGGGCGTGCGCGTCTGCGAGGAGGCCCGCAAGCGGACGGCCCAGACGGCCGACGGCAAGCGCGTCGGCATCACCCTGTCGCTCGGCATCGCGACCTGCGACTCGCACAACAAGTTCGACAGCCCGAAGGCGCTGCTGGCGGCGGCCGACTCGGCGCTGTACCACTCGAAGCGCAACGGCCGGGACCGGTACACCTGCTACGACAAGATCCAGGCCGCCTGAAGGAAAGGGGACAGATTTATTTCTTGGGGCGGCCCCGCCCCGAGAAATAAATCTGTCCCCTTTTCTTCAAATACCGTAGCGCTTCATCTTTTCGGCGAGCGTCGTGCGCCGGACCTGGAGCTTCTCGGCGGCGTGGGCGATGACGCCGTTGGCGTCGTGCAGGGCGCGGCGAATGAGCGCCATCTCGATCTGTTCCAGGTAGTCCTTCAGCGGCAGGCCCTCCGCCGGGAACTCGATGTCCTGGGGCTGCGGGCCTGATGCACGCGTTGCGGCCACTTCCTGGCGGTCGGTTTCCCGCAGGGGGGCGGCCGCCGTGTACCGCGTGGGCAGCTGGGGAATGTCCACGCCACCGTCGGGATAAAGGACGCAGAGGCGCTCGAGCAGGTTGGCGAGCTCCCGGATGTTGCCGGGCCAGCCGTAGTGCTTGAGGATCCGCACCGCGCCCGGCGTCATGTGGACGGGCGACAGGCCGGTGGCCCGGCACCGCTCCAGGATGTTGCCGATCAGGTCCGACAGGTCCTCGAGCCGCTCCCGCAGGGGCGGCAGCTCGATCGGGAAGACGTTGAGCCGGTAATAGAGGTCCTCGCGGAAGTTGCCTTCGCGGATCGCGGTCTCCAGGTTCCGGTGGGTCGCGGCGATGATGCGCACGTCGCAGGGCCGGGGCCGGTTGCTGCCCACCCGCTCGTAGATCCGCTCCTGGAGGACGCGCAGCAGCTTCACCTGCATCGGCAGGCTCATGTCGCCGATCTCGTCGAGGAACAGCGTGCCGCCCTCCGCGGCCTCGAACCGGCCGACGCGGGTGGAGATCGCGCCGGTGAAAGCGCCCTTCTCGTGCCCGAACAGCTCGCTCTCCAGCAGTTCCGCCGGGATCGCGCCGCAGTTCACGGGCACGAAGGCCTTGTCGGCCCGCGGGGACAATTCGTGGACGTAGCGCGCCGCCCACTCCTTGCCGGTACCGGACTCCCCGGTGATCAGGACGCTGGTCTGGAAGGCCGCGACCTGCTCGATGAGGCGCCGGACGCTGCTCATCCGGGTGCTGTGGCCGGTCGGGAAGTAGGCGGACGCGCGGTCGGGGGTGCTGGCGCGGTAGCGAGCGCTTCTACAGTGGCATTCATGCGTCTGGATCGGGTACCCCGGGAACGTTGGCGCTATGATCGGGGTGCGCCGCGACCGAAGTCAAACAAAACGCCAAATTTCCGTCACCGGACCGATGCCGCCCCCCTTCCACTCCGCCCCCAGCAAACTCCCGGACGTCGGCACCACGATCTTCACGGTCATGTCCCAGCTGGCCGCCGAGCACGGCGCCATCAACCTGTCCCAGGGCTTTCCCGACTTCCCCGCGCCCGCCGGGCTGCTCGACCGGGTCAGTCACCACCTGCGGGCCGGCCACAACCAGTACGCGCCCATGAGCGGGCTGCCGGCCCTGCGCGAGCAGATTGCGCGAAAGAGCCTGGCGCTCTACGGCCGGTCGGTCGATCCCGACTCCGAAGTCACCGTCACGTCGGGCGCCACCGAGGCGCTGTTCTGCGCGATCGAGGCCGTCGTCCAGCCGGGCGACGAGGTGCTCGTGCCTCGACCCGGCCTACGACTCCTACGACCCGGCCATCCGCCTCGCCGGCGGTCGCGCCGGTCCACGTGCCGCTCCGCCAGCCGGACTTCAGCGTGGACTGGGACCGGGTGCGGGCCGCCATCACGCCACGCACGCGCCTGCTGATCCTGAACTCGCCGCACAACCCGACCGGCGCGGTGCTGTCGGCGGCGGACATGGCGGCGCTGGCCGAACTGGTCCGCGACTCCCGCATCCTGCTGCTCGGTGACGAGGTCTACGAGCACATCATCTTCGACGGCCGCCGCCACGAGAGCCTGCTGCGCTACCCGGAGCTGGCCGAGCGGAGCCTGGTGGTGTCCTCCTTCGGCAAGACCTACCACGCCACCGGCTGGAAGATCGGCTACTGCGTCGCGCCCGCGGCGCTCACCCGGGAATTCCGCCGGGTGCACCAGTTCGTGCAGTTCTGCGTCGTGACGCCGATGCAGTGGGCGCTGGCCGACTTCCTGGAGAGCGATCCCGGCCACTACCTGGATCTGCCCGGCCTTCTACCAGGCGAAGCGCGACCGCTTCTGCGCGCTGCTCGAGCGCCTCCCGCTTCCGGCTGACGCCCGTCCGCCGGCACCTACTTCCAGCTGCTCGACTACAGCGCCATCACCGACGAGGCGACGTGGACTTCGCGCGTCGCCTGACGACCGAGGCCGGCGTGGCCTGCATTCCCGGTGTCGGTGTTCTGCGCGCGAGCCGCTCGCGAGGCCGCTGCTCCGCTTCTGCTTCGCCAAGGACGGGGCCACGCTGGAGCGGGCCGCGGAGATCCTGTGCAGGATCTGACCGTCACGCTGCTCCAGACCGCGCTGGCCTGGCACGAGCCCGCCGCGAACCGGTGCGCACTTCGGCGAGCTGCTGCGCGGCCTGCCCGAGCCGGCGGACCTCGTGGTGCTGCCGGAGATGTTCACCACCGGCTTCACGATGGACGTGCGTGGTCAGGCCGAGACCATGGCCGGGCCCACGGTGGCATGGATGGCCGGGCTCGCGCGGGAACTGAACGTCACGCTCTGCGGCAGCCTCATCGTCGAGGAGGCCGGCCGGTTCTACAACCGCTGCGTGTGGATGCCGCCCGATGGCCGGCTCGTCCACTACGACAAGCGCCACCTGTTCCGCATGGCCGGCGAGCACGAGCATTTCACCGCCGGCGACCGCCGGGAGATCGTCACGCCTAAGGGCTGGCGCATCTGCCCGCTGGTCTGCTACGACCTGCGCTTTCCCGTCTGGAGCCGGGGCGCCAACGCCTTCGACCTGCTGCTCTACGTCGCCAACTGGCCCGCCGCCCGCCGCAGCGCCTGGCAGTCGCTGCTGCCGGCGCGGGCCGTCGAGAACCAGTGCTATGTCGCCGGCGTGAACCGCGTCGGCACCGATGGCAAGGGCGTCGCCTACGCCGGGCGACAGCGGCCTCCACGACTACCTGGGCCAGACCCTGGCGAACCTGGGTGAAGCGCCGGGCCACTGCACGGTCACGCTGGGCCTCGACGCCTCTGCAGCGCTACCGCGAAAAATTTCCGGCCTATCTCGACGCCGACCACTTCCAGCTCCTGTAGGAGCGCCTTCAGGCGCGACTGACTACAATCTCCCCATGCGCCGCCTCCTCGTCTTCCAGCACGTCCCCCACGAAATCCTCGGGACCCTCGACCCGCTGCTCCGGGAGCACGGCTTCCGCATCCGCTACGTCAACTTCGGCCGTCACCCGGATGCCGTGCCCGACCTGGACCGTTATCACGGACTGATCGTGCTGGGCGGGCCGATGAACTGCGACCAGGTCACGCGCCACCGCCACCTGGCGACCGAAGTGGCGGCCATCCAGGCTGCGGTGCGCGACGGCAAGCCCGTGCTCGGCATCTGCCTGGGTTCCCAGCTGCTCGCCCGGGCCCTGGGTGCGCCGGTCGACAGGCACCACACGAAGGAGATCGGCTGGTACGACGTGGCGCCCACGGACGAGGGCCGGAGCGATCCGCTGTTCCAGCACTTCGGCACGAGCGAGAAGATCTTCCAGTGGCACGGCGACACCTTCGCCATTCCCCACGGCGCCGTGCACCTGGCCACGTCCACCGCCTGCTCCCACCAGGCCTTCCGCTTCGGGCACAACGCCTACGGGCTGCAGTTCCACCTGGAGGTGGACGAACCGATGGTCCACCGCTGGCTGCGCGCGCCGTCGAATCAGCGGGAGCTGGACGGGCTGCGGGGCGTGATCGATCCCGGGGTCATTGCCCGGGAAACACCCGCGCACATCGCCCCGCTCCCGCGAGCTGGGCGACGCGGTATTTGGTGAGTTCGTGCGGTTGTTCCAGGCGCGGCGCCGACGCACGGTGCTGCCTTCGCGTTAGTCGAAGGAGAACGTTCTTGACCGACCGCAGGACATTCCTGGCCCAGCTCGCGGCCCCGGCAGCCCTGGGCGGCCGAGTTCGACTGCACGTCCTGGGGCCAGTTCTTCATGAAGTTCATCGTCGCCCACCCGGCCGTCACCTGCGTGATTCCGGCGACCACCAGCGTCAGGAACATGCGGGATAACCTGGCTGGCGGGATGGGCCGGCTGCCGGATGAGGCCCTGCGGCAACGGATGATCGCCGTCCTGGCCTGATCCGCCGGCCACCGGCCATCGGCCGGTGTGACGTAATGTCGCGGATTGAAATGGGACACTTTCGCCACCATTTTGTGCCGACGGCCCCGCGCTCGTGAAATTGCCGCCCCCGGTGGCGGGGGCTACCATCACCGGTCGATACCCGCCCCGCGCCCCAACCAGAGGTCTGCCGAGTGAGCGTCATTCCCGCCGAGGCCACCGCCACCGTCCCAGCCAGGACCCGGTCCGCCGGTGAGGGACTCGCGCGGGTGGACCTGCCGGTGCGCGGCATGACCTGCAGCGCCTGCGCCACCCGTCTCGAGAAGGCCCTGGGCCTGGTGCCCGGCGTGGGCTCCGCGGCGGTGAACTTTGCCGTCGAGCGCGCCGACGTTGCCTACGACCCGGCCACCCTGGCCGTCCCCGCCATCGCCGACGCCATCGTCAAGGCCGGCTTCGAGGTCCCCACCGAGACCTTCTCCTTTCCCATCGAGGGCATGACCTGCAGCGCCTGCTCGACGCGCGTGGAAAAGGCCCTGCGCCAGGTGCCGGGCGTCATCGAGGCCAACGTCAATCTCGCCATCGAGCGGGCCGACATCCGCGTGATCCCCGGCACCGCCCGCCTCTCCGAGCTGGCGGAAGCGGTGACGAAGGCCGGCTACGGCGCGCGGATCGAGTCGCCGGCGGCCTCCCAGGCCCAGGCCGAGGAAGAGCACCGCCAGCGGGACCAGGCGCAGCTGCGGCGGGAACTCACGCTCCTGCTGATCTCGGCGGCCTTCGCCACGCCCCTGCTGGTCCAGATGGGCGCCATGTCCTTCAACCTGCACTGGCACCTGCCGGCCTGGGTGGAGCTGCTGCTCGCGACGCCCGTGCAGTTCGTCATCGGCGCCCGGTTCTACAAGTCGGCCTGGAAGGCCATCAAGGCCCGGTCGGGCAACATGGACGTGCTCGTCGTGCTGGGCACGACCGCGGCCTACGGCTACAGCCTCTACCTGCTCGCCACGCTGGGCCTCGACGGCGCCATGGGCCAGCTGTACTTCGAGGCCTCGGTGATCATCATCACGCTGGTCCTGCTCGGCAAGTTCCTCGAGTCGAAGGCCAAGCGCGGCACGACCGCCGCCATCCGGCAGCTCATGGACCTGCGGCCCCAGACGGCCCGGCTGCGCGGCGCCGACGGCGTGGAGCGGGAGATGCCCATCAACGAAGTGCGCGCCGGCGACCTGGTGATCGTGCGCCCGGGCGAACGCATCCCCGTGGACGGCGAGGTCCTGGCCGGCCGCAGCGAGCTCGACGAGTCGCTGATCACCGGCGAGAGCCTGCCCGTGGACAAGCAGCCGGGCAGCAAGGTTACGGGCGGCGCCATCAACGGCACCGGCCTGCTGGAAGTCCGGGCCACCGCCGTGGGCGCCGACTCCACCCTGGCCCGCATCATCCGGCTCGTGGAGAACGCCCAGGGCGGCAAGGCGCCGGTGCAGCGCCTCGTGGACCAGATCAGCGCCATCTTCGTGCCGGTCGTCGTGGCCCTCGCCGTGATCACCTTCAGCGGCTGGTTCGCCGTCACCGGCAACTTCGAGCAGGCCTTCATCTCGGCCGTCGCGGTGCTGGTGATCGCCTGCCCCTGCGCGCTGGGCCTCGCCACGCCGACCGCCATCATGACCGGCACCGGCGCCGCCGCCCGGGCCGGCATCCTGATCAAGGACGTGGCGTCCCTCGAGCGGGCCCACCGGCTCGACACCATCGTCTTCGACAAGACCGGCACCCTCACGGCGGGCCGGGCCACGCTGGTCGGCACGGCCCCACTGCGGGGCACGGACGACGAGCTGGTGCAGCTCGCCGCGTCGGTCCAGCACGGCAGCGAGCATCCGCTGGCCCGGGCGATGCTGGAAGCAGCGGAGCAAAGGCAACTGCCGCGTTCCCCGGTGACGGATTTCAGGAGCCACACGGGCCGGGGCGTGAGCGGCACCGTCGGCGGCCGCGAGATTTTCATCGGCAACACCCGGCTGCTCGACGAGCAGGGCATCGCGATCGGCGCGGCCGCTGAACGGGTCAGGGACTGGGAGCGCCAGGGCCGCACCGCCGTCTTCATGGCCGACCGGGACGGCGTGCTGGGCGTGCTCGCCATCGCCGACCCGCTGCGGCCGGAAGCCCTCGAGGCCGTGGCCGCCCTCCGCCGGATGGGCGTGCGCACCCTGATGCTTTCCGGTGATGCGGAGCTCGTGGCGGCCGCCGTCGGCCGGGAAGCCGGCGTGGACGAGGCCCGGGGCGCCATCCGCCCCGAGGGCAAGGCCGAGGCCATCCAGCAACTGCGCGCCGCCGGCCGGGTGGTCGGCATGCTGGGCGACGGCATCAACGACGCGCCGGCCCTCGCGGCCGCCGACGTGGGCATCGCCATGGGCACCGGCACCGACATCGCGATGGAAACCGCCGGCGTGACCCTGATGCGCCCGGATCCGCGCCTGGTGGCCGGGGCCATCGACGCCAGCCGCGCCACGTTCCGCAAGATCAAGCAGAACCTGTTCTGGGCCTTCATTTACAATGTGATCGGCATTCCGCTCGCGGCCTTCGGCTACCTGAGCCCGGCCCTCGCCGGCGCCGCGATGGCGATGAGCAGCGTGAGCGTGGTCACCAACTCGCTGCTGTTGCGCCGCTGGCGCCCACGGAAGTGATCAACCAACCATGATGACCGGAGGACGAAATCTGATGAAGACCGAATTCAAGGTATCGGGCATGACCTGCGGTGGCTGCGAACGCAGCGTGCAGAACGCGCTGACCAGCCACAAGGGCGTCACCGCCGCCAAGGCCGACCGCACGAGCGGCACGGTCGCCGTCGAGTTCGACCCGGCCCAGATCGAGCAGGCCGCGCTGGCGAAGGCCATCACGGCCGCTGGGTTCCAGGTCGCCGCGTAAACTGTGGTGTAGGAGCGCCGATCAGGCGCGACCGGGATTCCCCCTCTGTCGCTGAGACGCTCCTGCCGGGGGAATCCCGGTCGCGCCTGAAGGCGCTCCTACACTCAGTGCGCGCCGCCCATGAAGCCGCCGCCGCTGGTCATCGGCCCGGGCGCCTTCCAGCGCACCCAGATGGCGTAGAGCACCACGATGACGGTGATCCCGCCGACCATCTCGAACACGGCGTGGGGGCCGATGGCGTCGTAGAGCCGGCCGCCGATGGCGGTGCAGAACAGAATCCCGATCGCGCCCGACATGTTGAACAGGCCCACCACGGCGCCGCGGGATTCCTTGGGCGCCTCCTGACCGATCAGCGTGGCGGCGCCGACGAACGCGCTGATCTGACCGATGCCGAGCAGGACGAAGAAGATCAGGGACCTCTTGTCCAGCGGGTCATCCACCAGGTCGGTGAACAGGAAGCCCAGCGCCGCCAGCGTCATGCAGATGATCGTGCCGGTCACCCGGTTCACCTTGTCCAGCATGTAGCCCATGATCGGCAGCCAGAGGAGTCCTGCCCCGGTGGCCGCGGCGAACAGGAGGCGCCCCTGCGCAGAGGCCGCCGCCGGGTCCATGCCCGCGGCCATGGCCGCGTTGGTGCCCCACAGATTGACGAAGGTCCCGATCACCACCAGGTCACCCCGGGCGATGAAGGCGCAGGCGTAGGCCAGGGCGATGCGCGGATTGCGGGCCGCAGCGAAGCCGCTCGTGACGAGCTGGCGAAGCGGGAGGCGCTCCTCCCGGTTGACCGCCGTGCCCTTCTTCAGCCCGGTGGCCACCACGACCGCGGACACGAAGCAGAGGCCCGCCACGATGAAGTGGGTGATGTAACCCGCCATTTCGGGCGTGGAACCCCGCTGGACGAAGGTCCTCATCAGGCCGCCGAGCCCGATCGTGAGGACGATGACGCCGAGCCCGTTCAGGGTGCCGACGAGTGCCGTGGCCTTGCCCCGGGAAACGTTCGCCGGGTAATCCGCCACGACCGTCTGCAGCATGGCCGTGGCGAGTCCGATGCCGAGCGCGTAGATGACCCGGTAGCCCGTCAGTTCCGTCACCGAATCGGCAAAGGGATACAAGGCATAGGCAATCGCCATGAACACGAAGCCGACGGCGAATACCTGTCGTCGCCCGATGCGGTCGGCCAGGATGCCTGCGGGCGCAAAGACGAGCAGCAGGGCGACCTCGGTCCAGGCCGCCAGGTCGCCGGAAATCTGGCCCTGCTCGCCGGCCGGGATCTTCAGGTAGACGTTGAGCACGTAGGGCGTGCCGACGCCGATGAAGGCCAGCAGGCCGATGGCCGTGAAGGCGCCAAACAGCAGCGTGCCGAAGTTGGTGCGGCTGATGCCCTCCGCCAGTTCGACGAAGAGGAACTTCCGGGCGATGGCCATGCCCGTGGATGACGGCGCCGCCGATTCAGGTAAAGACATGAATTGCCTTGGTATGGGTATAACTCAGCAATTCCTCGAGGCATTCCTCGCGCCCGAGACCGCTGTTCTTCCAGCCGCCGAACGGGGTGCCGACGAAATGGCGTGCCGTGGTGTTGATCCAGACGAAGCCGGACTGCAGCGCCCGGGCGAAGGTCATGGCCACCTTCAGGTCATGGGTCCAGACGCCCGATCCCAGGCCGTATTCAGTCGCGTTTGCCATCGCGATCGCTTCCTCCTGGGTCTTCCACTTCAGGATGGAGAGGATGGGCCCGAAGATCTCCTCGCGCGCCACCCGCATGCTCATCGTCACGTCACCATACACGGTCGGCCGGAGCCAGTAGCCGCGGCGAAATGCCTCACCCGCCGGGCGCTCGCCGCCCGTGAGCAGCTTCGCCCCGTCCTGCCGGGCGGATTCGACGAAGGACAGCACCCGCTGGTAGTGAGCCACGGAGTTCAGCGGGCCCATCTGGGAAGCAGGATCGAGGGCATCGCCGACCTTGATGGCAGACACCTGCGCCACCACCCGCGCGACGACCTCGTCGTAGAGGGACTCGTGAACCAGCAGCCGGCTGTTGGAGCCGCAGGACTGGCCCGCCCAGGCGAAGTTCATGCCGCCCACGGCAGCCTTCGCGACGGTGGCCGGATCGGCGTCCGGGCAGACGATCATCGGGTTCTTGCCGCCCAGCTCCAGCGAGATGTGCTTGACGGCCACCTCGGCCGCGGAACGCTGGATGGCGAGGCCGGTCTGCACGGAGCCGGTGAAGCCGATGCGCCAGATCTTCGGGTGGCGCACCAGGGCGTCGCCCGTGGGCAGGCCCGGGCCGTGCACGATGTTGACCACGCCGGGCGGCAGCACGTCGCGGCAGATCTCGCCCATCAGCGTGCCGGTCAGCGGGCTCGTCTCCGGCGTCTTGACGATCACCGTGTTGCCCGCCATCAGGGGGGCGGCCAGGTGCGCGGCCGCGAAGAGGAACGGATGATTGAACGGGACGATGCGGGCGACCACGCCGTAGGGCTCGCGGATCGAGAAGTGGATGCCGTCCTTCGAGGCCGGGACGCTGTCGCCCTTCAGCTCCGTACCGTAGCCCGAGAAGAGGTCCAGGTAGTTGGCGGCCACCTCCACGTCCCGGCCGAGGCTCCCGATGGTGTTGCCGGTGTCGGCGGCCTCCATCGGCACGATCTCCGGTGCCCGGGCCTTCATCGCGGCCCCGAGCTCGCGCAGCAGGTCCCGCCGCTCCCAGATGGTGGTCTCCGCCCAGGCCGGCTGGGCCGCCTCGGCGGCCAGCACCGCCTTGTGCACGTCCTCGACGGTGCCAACGGGTACCCGGCCGTGGACCTCTTCCGTGCCCGGATTGACGGACTCGATCCACTGGCCGCCGTGGCCGGGCACGAACTGCCCGCCGATGTACATCAACCGATCGCCAAACTTGCCGGACATGCGCAGGAAGCCCCGATTAAATCAGGCGCCATTGTGGGGGACGGCCACGGCTTCGGGAACGCCTGGCGGGTGCGGGATTGCCGCGGCGACCACCTACTGGCGGCGGAATTGGGCCCCGTAGGAGCGCCTTCAGGCGCGATCGCGAGATCGAGACCGATCGCGCCTGAAGGCGCTCCTACGGGCGAACATCTGCCTCAGGGCTTCGCCGGCTGGGGCTTCTCGCGCTCGGCGTAGTGCTCCAGGCTGGAGAGACTGCGCACGGCGGTGTACTCGGTCGGCGCGTCGAAGTACTTCTGGTAGTTCTTCTCCGCGTAATCCAGCACCTGACGGTGCAGGACCTGCTCGAGGTCGGTGGCGGTGCCCATGAAGCAGCTGTACTGGCAGTTGCCGGGCATCTGGCCCATCAGCATCCAGGGCAGCCAGGGCGTGGTGCGGTTCCAGGTACCCCGGTAATCCAGCGTCGTCAGCTTCTCGTTCTGCATGTCCGCCGCCTTGACGTGGTGGGCGAAGAACTCCGAGACCTGGGCGATCGGGCCTGCCGATTCCCGCGGCCACTTGGCCGGCTGCAGGGCGCTCGGGTAGGCCAGGTGGATGTGGATCTCCATGTCGAGCCAGTCGCCGTGCTGGTACCAGGGCAGGATGAAGGGAATCCGGGGCGGCGGCGCTTCCTTGTTGAGGCCGCCGAAGGACGGCGGCACCGGGAAGTAATCCTCGATCATGTAGTTGAAGGGGTCGTTGTCCACGTGGACCACCTTCACCGTCTCGTTGAGGTAGGGGTTCTTCCACTCCTCGAGGACGTCGCCGGACCGCGGGTCGGTGTAGACGATGATCTCGCGGCACATGCGCTGGATGGAGCCGTCGGGCAGCACGTTCAGGCGGATGGCGCCGAAGCCCTCGGCGCCGCAGAGGTCGTCGATCTTCTTGCCGGGACGCACGCCGGAGACGTAGCCCTTGAACCAGAAGTACTTCTGCTTCGAGTTGTCCAGGTCGCCCTGGAGGCGGGCGTAGGCCAGCTTGTTGCCCTTGCCGGTGCGCAGGTCCAGGTAGGGACCTTCCAGCGCCGGGCCCTTGCCGTAGCGGCTGGTCATCGCCGGGGCCTGGCCCGTGCCCTTGTGCTCGCCGGCGACGGCCGGACCGGCCTGCAGCATGGCCAGCGACAGGGCCCCCATGGGGCCGACGGTGGCGAAGGAATTCAGCAAGTCCCGGCGGGTCGTCTGCATGGATCGAGTCCTCGAGTATCGGTGGTTGAGCCGTGATGATATCAACCCTCGGCCGCCGCCGGGGCCCGGCGGCCGGCACGGCCGGCCGCGGGTGGCGAACCAGGTGACGACTGCCAGCGTGAACATCACGCATTGGACCCGGCCATTAGCAGGAACGGTCCCGACGGGCTTCCAGTTGTCGAACAGCCAGCCGCCGATCAGCGCCACCAGCATGATGCCGACGCGCCCCGGAGAAGCTGTAGAGGCCGAGCACGGCGCCCCTGCCCCGGTCCGGCGCCTCCTTGCCGATGAGCGAGGTGGCCGAAATGTTGGCCGCCATCTCGCCCATCCCGACGAAGGCGGCGGCGATGTACATCCCGTTGCCAGCGGGTTCTCCAGCATGCCGAGCGACGAGTAGCCGATGCCGGCGAGGATCATGGCGCCGGCCAGGCCGGCCACCCGGTCGACCCGGTCCAGGAGCCAGCCGAAGATCGGCGCCCACGGCACGCGCCATGGCCTGGATGATCACGTAGAAGAGCGTGGCCTTCTTCAAGGCCTCGCCCGTGGTGAGGCCCTGGGCGATGCCTTCCTGCACGAGCCAGAGGGTCAGGAAGGTGCTGACGACGGCCAGGTCGGCCCGGGACACGAGGCCCGCCGTGTAGGCCAGGGCCACGCGCGGCATTGCGGCCGGCGGCGAGGCCGATCTTCAGCGTCGCCAGCAGCGGCTCCCGCTTCCCCAGCTGGGAGGGCGCGCCGGGCCTGAGCCCCCAGAACAGCACTGCGCCAGCGTCACGCAGAGTGGCGGTCACGCACCAGAAGGCGAACCGGCCTGCCCAGACGGGGTCGATGCCCATCTCGATGAAGCGGTTGGGCAGGCCGCCGATCAGCCGCGGCAGGACTGGCGATGCCGACGCCGTTGAAGATGAAGACGGCGGCGATCATCTTGGCCCGGGACCGCTCGATCGGGTAGTCATTGGCGACCGACACAGCATGACGTTGACGCAGGAGACGCCCGAGGCGATGAACAGGCGGAAGATGACCAGTTCCCAGCTGACGTCTCCAGGTCGCCGCTGGCCAGCGGGTACAGGCAATAGCCGAGGGCCAGCAGCAGGAACCCGGTGGCGAAGATCGGCGGCCGGCCGACGCGGTCCGACAGCGCGCCGGCCAGGCCGACCAGCAGCAGGACGACGAGTCTCCTGCAGCACCGTCAGGTTGCCGGTCAGTGAGCCCTGCTCGTTCGGGCGGGATCTTCAGGATCTCGTTGAACAGGTAGGCCTGCATGATGCCCACCGAGTTCATCATGGCAATGCCGAAGAAGGAGACGAAGAACAGCGTCAGACGTGCTTGTAGGTAACCCCGACCCGCATCTGCAGGGGTCCGATCCGGATAGCCCTGCTTCGCTCGGGGAGGCCTGGCGGCCGCCGTGTTGCTACGGTCATGTCGGTGCCCCTTCCGGGCGGACAGACCGCCGGCCATCCTCGCAGTGTCCGGCGCGGAAACAAGACCCGGAGCACGCCCTATCCGACTGGTGATCCCGCCTCAACAGTTGTTGACCCGCGGCCGTACCTGAAACTAAGGTCGCACCCCTCTCACCTTCCCGGAGCGGCCATGCGCGTCATCAAGCGACTACTCAAGATCATCGGCGTCCTCGTCCTCGTGGCGGGCCTCGGCACGCTCTACGTGCTGAACCGCGGCGGAGCCTTCCGGAAGATCGAGCCCCACTTCGCCGGCAACTGCGTGTCGCTGCCCCTGGCTGCCAGCGCCGAGGACATGACCGTGGACCGGGAGCGGGGCTTCGTCTACATCTCCCACCTGGACCGGCAGTCCCTGGTCAAGGGCGACGGCACCAACGTCCAGGGCACGATCATGCGCCTCGACCTCAACCGCCAGCCCCTGGCCATCGAGGACGCCCTGCTGGACAAGCCCGCCCACCTGCGCACCCACGGCCTCAGCCTCTACGTGGACCCGGCCGGCAGGCGCAGCCTCTTCGTGATCAACCACCCGCTGAACCGGGGCACGGAGCCGGAGCTGGTGGAGGTCTTCGACGAGGTCGAGCCGGGCACGTTCAGGCACCGGGAGACGTTCTCGAGCCCCCTCTTCAATTCGCCGAACGACATGGCCGCCGTCGGCCCCCGCCAGTTCTACGTGGCCAACGACAAGGCACTGAAGGGCGGGATGGCGGGAGCCCTGCAACAATTCGGCATCGGCGCGTCACCACTCACATACTTCGACGGCAGCACCGCCCGGGTCGTCGCGGGCGACATCGCCTCCGGCGGCGGCATCAACGTATCGGCGGACGGCAACACGCTCTACGTCTCCGAGACCGCGGGCCAGCGCCTGCGCGTGCTCGAGCGCAATCCCGCCGACGGCTCGGTGACCGACAAGGCGCGCATCAGCGTCCCCACCTCCCCCGACAACGTGGACGTGGCGGCTGACGGCAGCCTCTGGGTGACCGGCCACGCCAACACCGTCAAGCTGATCCAGCACTTCATCAACGGCTCGCCCGCCCCCACCCAGGTGCTGCGGGTGGTGCCGCCGGTCGGGCCGGGCACCGGCGGCGCAGCGACCGTGGACGAGATCTACCTCAACGCCGGCGACCAGATCTCCGCCGGCAGCGTGGGCGTGACCTACGGCAAGAAGCTCGCTGATCGGCTCGATCACGGCCCGGCAGATCCTGGTCTGCGAGATGTCCTGACGCTGCCATAGGAGCGGCCGTAGGAGCGCCTTCAGGCGCGACCCCGGCGCAATCCCGTTCTGAAAAAAGAAAGGCCCGCGCAAGCAATTGCGCGGGCCTTTCCTGATCTGGCGTTCGCGCCTGAGGCGCTCCACGGCTGCTCCTGGCTCCTGCGGCCGCTCCTACTCCCCGCCGAAGCGGTAGTTCAGCCGCAGGCCGTAGGTGCGCGGATCCGGCAGGATCAGCGTGCCCTGGTTCAGGAAGCGGTTGGTCGCAAAGAACGTGGGAATGGAGCCGTCCTCGAAGCCCGATCTTGACGGTGTCGTCATCGAAGGCGTTGTCCACGTAGACCAGGACGTCCCAGGTGTCGTTGACGATGCCGGCGCGGAAGTTGAACAGCCAGTAGTCCGGGAACTGCATCAGGTTCTTGTCGCTGGCGTAGCGGCTGGACTGGTACTGGAAGTCGCCGTCCAGCGACGTAGTCCGTGTTGCCGACCAGGTTGGCCTGCCAGCGGGCGCCGCCCACCCAGGCGTGCTCCGGGGCGCCTTCGAGTTCGTTGCCGTCGTAGCTCACCTGGCAGGAGCGGGAGGTCTCGTTGGGGTCGGCGAAGTCCCCGTCGCCGTTCAGGTCGATCTGGTTGAGGACCATGGTGCAGTTGCCCGACGTAGGCGATCGTGCCGACGCCGGTGGTGTTGGCCTTGTAGTCGGTGTACTCCGTGTCGAGCCAGGTGTACGCGGCGTTCAGCGTCAGGTTCTCGGTGGCCAGCCAGGTCGCGTCGAACTCCGCGCCCCACACTTCGGCCGCGCCGGCGTTCAGGATGCGCGGGCGACAGCACGCCCGTGTTGCGGATCGGTCACCTGGGTGGACACCTGCTTGTTCTTGAAGTCCTGGAAGAAGAACGCACCGTTCAGGCGGAGGCGGTTGTCCAGCCAGCTGGTCTTGGCGCCAATCTCGTAGTTGTCGAGCTTCTCCTGGTCGAAGCGGAAGCCTTCGATGGGGTCGGTGCAGGTCGGCCTGGGGCCACCGTCGGCGGCCGCAGGCCGTGTCGTAGAAGGCACCGGTGCCGCCGAGGATCGTGCTGATGCCCTTCGGCTTGAAGGACTCGGCCCAGGAGACGTAGTAGAGCTGGTCGTCGGTCGGCGTCCAGGTCACGGTGACCTTGGGGGCGAAGAAGCTGTCGTCCTCGTCGCCACCCCGGGCGTCGGCGACGGCCGTGAGCCCCGTGATCGTCGCTGGTGCCCGGGCCGGACTGCGGGCAGGGCGGCGCGCCGAAGAAGAGGCAGAGGTTGCCGGACGGATCCCAGAGGCCGTTGTCCAGGTCCGGACCGAGGGCCGTCACGTCTTCCCAGGTCTGCCGGCCCTCGAGGGTCACCTTGAAGTCGTCGATGAACTCCCACTCGATCAGGCCGAACAGGGAGTAGTGGTCCGTGTCCCGGCTCCAGCGGTCGGCGTTCAGCGGGGTAAGGCCGTCACCGGGCACGTCCAGCGGGCGCCCGGCAGGATATTCGCCAGCACCGGGCCGCAGGGCTGGGGCCCGTTCGGGAAACCGAGGAACACGCCCGTGTAGTTGAGGCAGGTGTGGGAGCCGTCCATCACATCCACCTTTTCCTGCCAGAAGAGGCCGCCGGCCATCCAGCTCAGCCGGCCCTCACCGTTGGAGGCGATCCGGAATTCCTGGCTGAACAGCGTGCGTGTCCTGGTCCAGGAACAGCTCGCCGGTCGTCGGCGCGGTGCTCGTGCTCACGTCCTCGGAGCCTTCGGCCTGGTTGGTGTTGGCATCGGCGTAGTGGGTGAGGGACGACAGGAGGACCGCGCCGAGATCCCACTCGATGTCCAGGGTGCCGCGGGTGATGTCCCGCTCGGTACCGCCATAGTTCCGGCAGCCGATCCTCCCGTTATTCGGGATGCTGGCGTCGCAGGTGCGGGGGTCCTCGCTCAGCGCGAGCACCAGATCGTCGCCATCCATGGCGTCACCGGAAACACCCGGAACGCTGCCGAGTGACGGACTGATCAATGGCGGAAAGCCCTCAAAGGGCTGCTGGGCGCTGCTCGGTATTATGAAGTCGGTGTTGAACGGCATGACCGCGTAGGGCGTGACGCCAAACTCGTCGTTCAGGTTCTCGATGCGCCCCGTTGCCGTCAGGCCCTCGGTGATCTTCCATACCGCCGTGCCGGCGATGCTCGTGCCCTCCGACTCGCCTGTCGTCTGTCCCGTGAGCGTGTTGTCGTGGAAGCCATCGTGGTTCCAGACCATGCCGGAAAGGCCGGCGCTCAGGCCATCCGTGATGCGGCCCATCGACGCTGCCCGACAGTTCCAGCTGGCCATCGGAGCCGATGTCGGTGCCTGCCCGGGCCTGGAACTCGTCACCCGGCTTGCGGGTGATGTAGTTGATGGCGCCGGCGAAGGCCGACCGGCCATACAGGGCGATCTGGGGCCCCTTGACGATCTCGACCCGTTCCAGGTCGAACAGCCGGGGATTGATCAGCAGGGAGCCACCGGACGTGGTGGAGCCGGCCTCGCTGGAGACGTCCACGCCATCCTGCAGGACGGCGACGTTCTGGCGGCCCCGGGTCGGGGACAGGCCGCGGATCGTGATGCGCTGGTCCTGCGGTGCGAAGCCCTGGTCAAGGATGACGCTGGATGCCTGTTCCACGACATCGCCCAGGGTCACGATGCCCCTGCGCTCGATCTCCTCGGCGGTGATCGCCTGCAACGGCGATCGGAACCTGTCTGAAGGTTCTCCTCCCGCTTGCGGGTGGTGACGATGATTTCATCCACCGCCAGGGCATCGACGGTGAATGCCGCCATTGCCACGCCCATGACGGAAACCGCAGCCCGTGTGCCGCTAAACCTTACTGCTCGCATTGAACTCCCCCTGAGATCCCGAAGGACGCGCCTCCCGCAACCCCCGTTGCGGACCGGCGCCTGATGGTAACCACAACCGGAACGCGGCGTAAAGCGGCGCCGGCGGCGGGCGGGGGTGGAGCGTCAGAGAAGTTCCGCCGCCTCCACCGGCGATCGCTTCCGGGGCTGGCGCGCCACGTAGATCATTCCCGCCATGAAGAGCAGCAGCATGATGCTGTTGGTGACCGGGTAGTCGAAGGGCTTCAGCCAGATCTCCGAGTACAGGCCGAAGTGCGCCGGCATCTCGGCGACGCCCCAGGCGACGATGCCCACCGGGATGCCATAGCGCACCGCGTGGCCGACCCGGGGGATCTTGAGCAGCTTCCAGAGGATGTAGCCGGCCCAGGCGGTCCAGGCCACGTAGGCCACCATGATCACGTTGTTGCTGAACATGTAGCCCACGTACAGCCAGAACTCGTAGCAGAACCAGGTCACGAACAACGTCTCGAGGGCCGTGATCCGGGCGAAGCTGCGCCCGTTGTCGGGCGTCGGCAGGCCCGGATTGAAGCCGAGGTTGCGGTGGAACCAGCGGATCAGGTTGCACTTGGTCTGCCGGTTGAACACGCCGTAGAGCAGGAACAGGGCGAGCATGATCGGCATGGTTGCCATGAGCACGGTGGCCCCCGCAAAGATCGGCAGGCCGGTCGGGCTGGTGTACTCGGGGATCCGGAACATCCCCGCGTAGAACTCGAAGGTGAACTCGAACCAGCCCACCCAGACCAGCAGCGCGCCGAGGAAGCCCATCCAGGTGGCCGGGACCTCGCTCCGCTTCAGCCCTGCCCAGATCAGGCCGGCACCGATGGCCCCCACCGCAAGGCTCGCGACTTGCTGGTACTCACCGAACACGCCGCGGATGAAGGCCCAGGCCCCATGGCCGAGCCATTGGCTGAGGAAGGCGACGGTGAAGGCCACGAGCCCTGGAAATGGCTTCCGATAGAGCAAGTCGGTCATCTGCACGGTACTCCGGAAGGTGCGTTCGGGGACCTGTCCTCCTGACACAAATCAAGATGGCCCCCGAGCATGTCCCTAGACTTTAGCATCCGGGGTTTCGCCACGGGATTCGCCAGCGCCCATCAGGTAAAGGAACAGGCATGCCGCAGCAACCAGCCGACGACGCAGGAGCCGCCAGCCCCGATTTCGTGCGCATCGGCGCCCGGGACAATTTCTATCAAAGCTGCGCCTTCGTGCCCATGTCCTTTGCCCTGGTCACTACCGTCAACGAAGACGGCACCACCGGCATCGGCCCGCACGCACTGTGCTTCCCGTTCAACATCACCGAGCCCTACGCGATGATGTTGATCAGCCGGGGGACCAGCGCGACCGCGGCCAACATCCGGCGCACCCGTCGCTGCGCCCTGAACTACCTCGAGTTCGACCGGGAGGGCCTCGAGGCCGTGGCCCGCCAGGGGTACCCGGGCCAGTCCGCGGAGGCGAAGCGCAAGGCAAGCCCCTTCACGCTGCAGTACTCCCCCATCGAGGGCAACCGCAGCAACCGTGACGTCCCCCGGATCGTCGGCGAGGCGTTCCAGGTCATCGAATGCACGTGGGACGACTCGATCGACCTGTCGATGGCCGTCGACGGCGTGCGCGACTACACCGCGGGAAAGTTCGTCCTGCGCATCGACAACATCTTCCTCAAGCGCCACTTCCGGGAGGGCGTCGAGGAGGGCCGCAACTTCCCGAGCATGCCAATATTCATGGGTTTTCGTGCCAAGGGTGAATTCTGGTTCGCCGAGCACCAGAAGCCCTTCGCCGTCCAGCCGCCGAAGGTGCCGGGCATCGAGGTCCAGTCCGTGATCTACCTGGCAAACCGGCTCGACGAGACCGTGCGCTTCACGGACCCGGCCTGCGCCACCCTGACCGGCGTGCCCCGCCCCTTCCTGCAGGGGGCCCTGGAACAGATCATCGCGGCCGCGAAGAAGAAGGGCATCGCGCAGGTCGACGTGGCCTTCCTCGAGGCCTTCAACAAGGAGCGGAACAAGCAGTAGCCCGGCGGCGGCGCCGGGCGTGCGCGGCGTCTGATCACATCGCGCGGCGAAACCAGTAGCGGCCGACCAGCGCGCTGCGGCCCATGAAGAGCGGCATGCCGGTGAGCACTTCGGGGCGGTAAGCCTGGAGCACCAGTTCGGGGGCAAACAACCGGACGAGCACCTCGCGGGATACCCGGTCGGGCCCGATGGGCCACTGGTCCCACCAGCCGCGCCGCCCGCAGTGGACGAGGACGAAGTCGCCGCCAGGCGACAGCCAGCGCAGCAGCTGGGCCTTGTAGAGCGGGTGACGCCCGGTACCGAGGCTGTGCAGGCAACCCACGTCGAGGACCACGTCGCAGGCGTGAGGCGGCGCCCAGACCAGGATGTCGGCCTGGATGGCCGTGACCTTCAATCCCGAGTCTGCCGCCTGCCGGCGCAGGAGCTCGACGGCCTCGGGCATGAAATCCACGCCCGTGACGCGGTAGCCGCGCCGGGCCATGTACATGGAATAGGTGCCGGCGCCGCAGCCCACGTCCAGCGCCGTGCCGGGCTCGCGACCGGCGTCCAGCGCCTCTGCCAGCAGCGCGGGTGGCTCCGCATGATGCCAGGGCAGATCCTCCGGGCGCTGCGCGGCGCGGTACAGGCGCTTGAAGACGGTCTGGCTCTGGTCGCTCATTAAAGTCGGGGCCGGTGCCAGCTTGTCAGCGTCCAATCGGTCGCCGACAAGCCAACACCAGCCCCTTGTCTCGCTACTCTCTAACTACAGTTTCCGGACGGCTAGGCCGCAGCCGAGTCCTGATCCTGCTCCTCGCGCTCCTTCCTGCTCTTCAGCAGCGGCACCGGATCGAGAACCCAGTTACCGCTCGTGCGCCGGGACGGGGACGGAATGGCATAGGCCTTATCGATACCCTGGCGGGCCTGGAACTCCTTCCAGTTGATCCGCCAGCCCATGTCATCGAACTTCTTGAGCCAGTCGCGATAGGCGGCGATGGCCTTGTCCGCCGGCATCAGCACTTCCCGGGTACGGCTGAGCGGGGTCAGCTTGGGCATGAGGTCCACCAGAATCTGGATGTCCTGCCCGGCGATGACCTTGTTGCGGGCATGGATCGGACCGTCGTTCTCCGGCTCCAGGATGAAGTTCCGCATATTCAGGAAGAAGATCTTCGTCTTGGTCTCATCCACCGGTTGCTCGAAGAAATACTGCCGGAAACTCTTGTCTTCGCTGATATTGATGTAGGTGGGCATGATATTGGGACCGTAGGTGCCGCCACCCGCGAGGATGTCAGTCCTTTTCACCTTCGACTGGCCCCAGGGCGTGCCTTCCGTCTGGGCCGTCACGTGACCCTTCTGGGGCAGGGGCGGGGAATCGAACTGGTGCATGAACCAGAAGCCCCAGCCCTGGCGGTGATCCGTCGTCTCGTAGTCCTTCGTGCGGTAGGTGTCACGATTGGTGCCCTGGTGGCCGTGGGTCGGATGCACGAACTCGTTGTGCGCCGGGTCGAGGCCGTTCTCGATGGACCGCTCGTAGTAATAGTCCACGTCGAGAACCAGCACCGAATTGGCCCGCCAGCCCGGCTGCCCGTATTCCTCGATGTTCAGCAACGGCGGCCGCTTGTCTTCCGGGGCATCGCCCAGGAAGGCGAACACGATGCCGTACTTTTCCTGGACCGGGTAGGAATCGACCTTCGCCCGGGGCGGCACCTTGGTGCCGTAGCCGATGGACGGAATGTTCTTGCATTCCCCATCGCCGCCGAACTCCCAGCCGTGGTACGGGCAGACGACACAGCCATTGACAATGCGCGGCTTGCCGACGTTGGACCAGGCGCCACCCAGCGAGGCACCGCGGTGGGTGCAGGTGTCGCTCAGGACCCGGGCCTTGCCCTCCTGGTCCCGGAACGCAACCAGGTTACAGCCCAGGACTTTCACCCGCTCGGGGGCATCGCCAGCGAGATCCTCGCTTCTTATGATCGGATACCAGAAATTGATGTACATGATATGTCTCGCAATTGAGGGAAAAGACGATTTTGATGCTCCTCCTTCACGGGGCATGCAACTTGATCTAAATCAGGATCCGGCACCGAAAACGGCAGTCCGGAGATCGTGGATTTCACCTATGCGACGGGCGACCCACGCTGGACTGCCGTGACCGCCGTGCCTACAGTTGCACTCCCGCTCCAGGGCGCCGCAACGCGCCGGGTATTGGAATTGCAGCGACAAATCGCTCCGTGGCGGCTGTTCTTTCCCTCAGCTTTGCTTCTCGCGCCGGTCAACGTGCTCGCCTGGCTGGCGCTGCGCCACGGGTTGGTTGACTGGCCTGTCAGCGTCTCCGCCGCCTGGCACGGGCAGGAAATGCTGTTCGGCTACAGCTTCGCGGTCATCGCCGGCTACCTGCTGCAGGCGATGGCCGCGCCGCTGGTGTTCCTGCTCTGGCTGCTCTGGCTCGCGGGCCGGCTGCTGTGGCTGGCACCGCCGGCAGGCCTCGACCCACGGCTGGCACTGTTGATTGGCGGGGCGTTTCCTGCCGCGCTCGCGGTGCTTGGCACGCGGCGTTTTCTGGCCGTCAAACGGGCCCGCAATCTTGCCTTTCCCCTCATCGTGACGGCGCTGGGCTTCGCCGGCGTGGGCAGCTATGCGACCGAGCTTGGCCTGCTGCCGCCGCCGGAACGCAGCGCCGTCGTGCTATCGGTATATGTGGTCGCCCTGCTCATCATGGTGATGGGGGGCCGGGCGGTGTCCACCGCCACCGTCGGCGCACTGCGCTCCCAGGGGCACTACGTCCGGATTCCTCCACGTCCGGTACTCGAGGCCGCCACCGCACTGGGCATGGTGGCCTTCATGGTGCTGGACGGGTCCGGTCAGCCGCAGGCCGCGGGCCTCGTGTCGCTGGCAATCGCAATGATCATCGTGCTGCGGATGAGGGACTGGCACTTCGGCGGCGTGCTGCACGATCCGGAGGTCTGGCCACTGCACCTCGGGTTTCTGTGGCTCGCGACGGGCCTCGCACTGATCGGGCTCGAGAGGCTGGCGGTGATCAGCCTGCCGGATTCAGGCACGCTCCACGCGCTCGCGGCGGGCGGCATCGGCACGGTGACGCTGGTGATGGTGCTCCGGGTGGCGCGCCAGCGGGCCAGCGAGCCGCTGGCCGCCACGCGCTGGCTGCAGCTCCTGCAGCTCATCATGGCGCTGGCCGTCCTCCTGCGCGTCGGCGGTGGCTGGGTATTGCCCGACCATCGCAACCTCTTGCTGTGGCTCTCGGCGGCCGCATGGGCGATCGCTTTCGGGCTCGGTGCCCTACAGCTGCTGCCGGCCGTGCTCAGGCCGGCACGTGCGACTGACGCCTGATCAACCGCTTGCGGGATGTCCCTATAGCCAGCAGGCCCCGCCGGTTGGATCATCGGCTCAACCTCAACATCCGGAAATCCCTGGAAGATTCAGGGCAGGAACAGCATGATGAACAAGCTAACTCCGCCGCAACGCCTCTGGGCTCTTTTCGTCGTGGTGTTCCTGGGGTCAACCGCTTCGTTCACGGCCACCGTGTGGCCACAGCGTGATCCGGGGGTGATCGCGGATCTCGCCTCGCCCGATTGCCAGGCATGGCGCGACATGCCAGAGGGGGTATTTCCCGACAAATACCCGGAGCCGAACCTGGCCTGCTACTCGATCCGCTCCCTGAATTTTCACCAGCATGTCATCGTCCGATCCGTCAGCGACTACGAGCGGTACCTGACCGGACAACGCGTGAAAACCACCTTGACTGCCCTCGCTGTCTGGGCCGGATTCTCAGCAGCGGTCTACCTGCTCGGGAAGTTGAGCCTGTGGGCCAAGGGAACCTTGCCCAAGTGGGGCGAGCCGAAGGCGGGATAGATGGTTCTGGCCATCATCATCGGGTATTGCACCGGAGCGGTGCTGGCCTTTTTTGTCGCGCAGCGGCTGCTGGCGTCACTGGCCAACCGGTGGGCCGCGAACGACGCGCAGCGCAGGAGCATGAAGGTGGCGGGCGCCGTGTTCGGTGCCATCGCCCTGGCGCCCTCGATCTTCCTGACCATGATCGTGGGCGGTGGCGATGTGGCAGGGCGTTTCGCCCGGCTGGCTTCCAGTGCCCTGGGCCTGGGCGAGGCCGGCGCCTATCCGCTCGTTTCCCTGAGCCTGGTCGTCATCATCACCGTGACGGTAAGCGTCGTGGCCGCCCTGGGAGCATGCACGGGGTACCTGGGCGCTCCCAGGCACGATCGCCAGTCGTTGTCACTGCGAACCGACAATCGGCCATGAATCCAGGGTACAGGGTAAAGAGCCATGCCATTCGTCGTCACTGAAAACTGCATCAACTGCAAGCACACGTATTGCGCAGATGTCTGTCCGGTTGACAGCTTTCACGAAGGCCCCAATTTCCTGGTGATCAACCCGGATGAGTGCATCGATTGCGCCATCTGCGTGCCGGCCTGCATCGTCGGTGCCATCGTGGAGGAGCGGGATGTGCCCAGGGACCAGCGGCCCTTCATCCAGCTGAACGCCGAACTGTCGGCCGCCTGGCCGAGGCTGCCCAAGGGCAAGCCGCCGCCGCCCGACGCCGAGGAATGGGACGGCGTCCTCAACAAGCGGCGACTGCTCGAACGCTAGAAGCCCCGGGCCCGGGGGCTGAATTCAGAAGCTTCGGCTGTTCTTCAGCTGGCCATTCTCATCGAAGTACTCCCACAGACCGTCTCTCTCCCGGTCCTTGAAGCCCCCTCTTCTTTTCAGCTTGCCGCTGACGTAGTAGTACTCCCAGAAGCCGTCCGGTTTGCCGTCCTTGTAGTGCCCCTTGGTGCACACGCGGCCGGATTCGTAGAACTTCTCGAACGGACCCTCGGGCTCGCCGTCCTTGTAGGTCAGCCGTTCCCACAATTGTCCGTTGTCGTAGTACCGCTCGAATCGGCCATCGGGCCGGCCCTCCCGGGAGTTCCCCTTGATCTTCACCCGGCCGTCCTCGTAGTACAGCTCCCAGGGACCGTCTCGCTCGCCGTCCTTGAAGGTTCCCTTGAAAGCCAGATGACCGGTCTCGTGGTAGACCTCCCAGGGGCCGTGCTGCTTGCCGCCCTTGTAGCCACCCTTGGCCTGCAATTCACCGTACTTGTTGAACCACTGGGACGGGCCGTCCGATTCCTTGGGACCCGAAAGCACCTCCCGGATGAAAAAGATGAGCTTGATCATGTCGCACTCACATCGCTAACTGGCAGCTCCGTCCTTGAAGGTCCCCACTTCCCTCACCTTGCCATCCGCATCGTACAACTCGTAGGGACCGGCCACGACACCGTTCCTGAAGGCTCCCCGGGTCTTCAACCGGCCTTCCTCATCGTAGGACTCGTAGAGTCCATCACGCTTTCCGTCCCTGTAGTGCTCGCGCACTTTCAGGCGTCCATTGTCGTAAAACCACTCCAGGAGGCCATCCGCAAGGCCCTCCTTGTAGGTCCCCCTGAGCGCCAGCTGACCGTTCACGTGAAACGATTCCCAGGGACCTGCCTTCTTCCCGGCCGCGAACGCGCCCACGGACTCCAGTTGACCGTTGTCGTAGTACGACTCGTACGGACCATCCCGCTCATCGTCCTTGTGGGTCCCTCTCGATCGCCTCTGGCCGTTGCTGTACAGGACCTCGAAGGGGCCAGTCCGCTTGCCGTCGACAAATGTTCCTCTGGATCGCAACTGGCCATTGTCGTGGAACATCTCCCAGGGCCCATCCTTCCTTCCGCCGGCATAGGCTTGTCGTTCCCGTACCTGGCCGTTGCGGTGAAACCACTCCTGAAGGCCATCCAGTTCGCCGTCCTTGTAGTTCCCCCTGAACTCCACCTGACCGGTTCTGAAGTGCGACTCGCGAGGCCCGTCCGCCTGAACATCCTTGGGATCCGGTCTGAACCGGGAGAAAAAACTGCCCTTCATTTCGTCCTCGTTGCCCTCCCGGTCAGCCATCGGGTCCGATCGACCTGCCCGGTGCCGTTTCGATCCCAGATTCTTGAGAGATTGCCCCCCGGGTCAAGAGATGCCGGCCAGGCGGGAAACCCGCGACGGCCGGAAACATAGGTTAAATCCCTTATGGAGTCAGGGGCCTGTACGGGTCCTCACTTGATGCAGATCAAGTCGCGGCCAAGGAATGGCGGGCACCCTAGAGCCCAATGCCGAATTCCTAATTGCGTTTTAGCGACCGTTATCAGAGGAGCCGTAGATCATGAACACGAAGTCCGTCGAAGCCTCGGGCGCCACAAATCTCGCCATGTGGCTCTTGAACAAGAAGAACTGGTTTACGCATTTCCTGATCGTCTCGGTGATCAGTATCGCGGGCCTGGTTTACCTGGGCACCGAAACCTATTCGGGCGCTCCGCCACTGGTGAATTTCGTTTCGCCCACCGGTGAAATAGTGCTTTCCGCGGAGCAGATCAAGCGCGGCAAGGAAGTATTCCACCTCAGGGGCCTGATGGGTTACGGGTCATTCTGGGGTGACGGTGCAGACCGGGGCCCGGATTTCAGCACCGATGCCCTGCACCGGACGGTCGTGGCCATGCGCGCCTTCTACGAGGCGAAGGAGAAGGCCAAGACCGGGTCGGATACCCTGACCGGCTATGAAATGGACGCCATCGGGGCCCGGATCATCCGTGAGCTCCATACGAACACCTATGACGAGGCGGCTGGTCATATCGTGCTCAACGAGGCGCAGATCTTCGCCATTAACCAGCTCTACACGCACTACACCCGGATGTTCACGGATGCGACCTATCCGGACAGGATGGATCCGCAGAACCAGGTGTCGGGCACGGACAACCTGCGGGCGGTGACTGCCTTCTTCTTCTGGGGAGGCTGGGTCTCGGCGGCGAACCGGCCCGGGGAAACCTACAGCTACACCCACAACTGGCCCTTCGATCCGGAGGCCGGCAATACCGCCACCAGCGCCACGTTCATCTGGACGTTCGTTTCGATCTTCGCGCTGTGGATCGGGATCAGCGTGGTCCTCTACGTCTACGGCCAGATGAAGGAGCAGCCGGTTGACGTCTTCGAGTCATCCGGGGGCACCAATGGGCATGCGCTCACGACGTCGGACCTGGAGAACGGCTACGTTCGCCCCACCCAGCGATCCACTTACAAGTTCTTCCTGCTGGCCATCCTGGTGTTCGGCATTCAGGTGCTCGCGGGCATCATCAGCGCGACGGACTTCATCCGTCCGTTCGGGATCAACCTCAATGACATGATCCCGTTCACCGTGTCCCGCAGCTACCACACGCTGCTGCAGATCTTCTGGTTCTTCATGTGCTGGGTGGGTTACACGATCTTCTTCCTGCCCCGGCTCACGAAGGTCCCGAAGGGCCAGCAGTTCCTGATCAACCTGCTGTTCTTCGTGGCCTGCGTCGTGGCTGTTGGCGCCGTCACGGGCATCTACGTCGGCCAGCGGGGCTGGATCAGCGATGAACTGTCCTACTGGTTCGGCAGCCAGGGCTGGGAGTTCATCGAGCTGGGCCGGTTCTTCCAGCTGCTCCTGCTGGCGGGCTTCACCCTGTGGATCCTCATCATCTACCGGGGCGTAAAGCCCTGGCTGAGCAAGAAGAACTTCTGGTCGGTGCCCGCCTGGCTGCTCTGGGGCAGCGGCGTGATGGTGCTGTTCCTGTTCTTCGGGATCCTGATGGGCCCGGACGACAACTTCGCCATCTCCGACTACTGGCGCTGGATGGTCGTCCACATGTGGGTCGAGGTCACCTTCGAGGTGTTCACCACGGTCATCGTGGCCTACCTCCTCGTCCAGATGGGCCTGGTCACGCGACTGATGGCAGAGCGGATCATCTTCCTGGCCGTGATGCTGTTCCTCGTCACCGCGGTGAATGGCATTTCCCATAACTTCTACTGGATTGCCAAGCCCACCGGGATCATCGCTGTCGGCAGCGTGTTCTCCACCCTGCAGGTATTGCCACTGCTGCTGCTGACCCTGGATGCATGGCAGATGCGGCAGGAAGGCGGACGGGCCAACAACTTCGTCGTCCAGGGCAAGCAGGTCGTCGTCATGGAGGGCGTCTGGCTGTTCATCCTGGCCGTCAACTTCTGGAACATCTTTGGCGCAGGCGTCTTTGGCTCGCTGATCACCCTGCCGCTCGTGAACTACTACGAGCACGCCACCTACATGACCGGCAACCACGCTCATGCCGCCATGTTCGGGGTGAAGGGCAACATCGCGCTGGCCGGCCTGCTGTTCTGCTGCCAGCACCTGTTCAAGAAGGAAGCCTGGAGCGAGAAGCTGGTCCGGACGTCGTTCTGGTCCCTGAACATCGGCATCGGCCTGATGATGTTCCTGGATCTGTTCCCGGTCGGCCTGTACCAGATCTGGCTCGTCGTGACGGAAGGGCTCTGGTATGCACGGTCCACCGAGGTCATCAAGGGACCGGTCTTCGTGACCCTGACCTACCTGCGCACGATTGGCGGGGCGGTGTTCGTCTTCGGTGGCCTGCTGCCCCTGATCTAGTTCGTGGTGTCCCGCGGCCTCCGCCTCAGGAGCGAGGTGGATGTCGAGTCCAACGAGTGGGCTGACTACCAGAAGGAATACGGCAAGGAATACGGCAAGGAGTGGGCCGCGCAGGAGGAGCCGAAGGTCTGATCCTCCACTAAGCTAGGAGTCTACGGCCGGGCCCTGTTCGGGGTTATTCAACCAAGTTGAATAACCCTGGCAGGGCCCGGTTCTTTTGGGGGCCTGGGCAGAGGCAAGCCCGACCAGTCTGGCCGGCAACATGCCGTCAACGGCAGCGGGACAAGCCGGGGATCAGGGCAGCAGGGCGCGGAGCAGGCCCAGCAGCGGGTAGGTCGCCGAACGGCTGTCCCCGGCCTGGGTCAGGCTGTGAACCAGGGCTCGCTGCAGGGGTGGGAGCGCGGCACCGGCCGACAGGGCAGCCCGGCGCAGCAGGCGTGCGGGGCGGCTGTCGTCGGTGTACAGGCGGGTGATGGCGCTGGTCGCCAGGTACAGCGGGCGGGTCGCGCGCCGCAGATCACCCGCGTAACGCGCGAGATGCCGCGGGTTACCGAGGTCCGTATGGCCTGCCTGCGCGTGACGGATCGCCCGGCCCAGGAGGTCCTGGCCCAGCAACCCGAAGTTGAAGCCGTGCGCGGTCACCGGGTGCATGCCGACGGCGGCATCGCCGACCAGCGCAAAGCGCTCGGCCACGAAGCGCCGCGGATACACCCCGACCAGCGGATAGGCGTGCCGCGTGCTGGCGAGGCTCATGTTGCCCAGCCGCCTCTGGAAGCGGTTCTCCATCGCGGCGGCGAACTCGGTGTCCGGCGCCGCCATCAGGCCCTGGATGTCGCCCGGCGGCAGCGTGACGACCACCGAAGACTGGTGCTCCGCCAGGGGCAGCAGGGCGAGCGTCTGACCGTAGCCGAACCATTCCCAGGCGACCTGGTGATGGGGTTGTTCGTGGTTCATGCGGCAGACCAGCATCGTACGGCCGAAGTCGTGGCTGTCCGCGGGAATGCCCATCGAGCGGCGGGTCTCGGAAAAGCGGCTGTCCGCCGCGACCACCAGTCTGGCCGTCAGGGTCTGGCCGCCCGAGAGACTCACCCGTGACCGGTCGCGGCCCGGGTCGACGCCGATAACGCGCTGTCCGCACATCAGGCTCAACCCGTCCTGATGGGCAATCGCCGCGAAGGCGGCACGCCGGATCAGGTGGTTGGCGATCAGGAAGCCCAGTTGCGGCCGGGTGCCGTCCGCATGGTCGAGCCGCATGCCGGGCAGTGCGTCACCGTCCAGCACCTGCGCGTCACGAAGGACGTGGATCGAGTCGGACGGTATGCGCTCCCAGAGGCCCAGTTGCCGCAGCAGATGGGCGCTGTGGTGGGTGAGCGCGATCTCGCGGCCGTCGAAGGGCGGGTTTTCCAGGCTGGCCGCCGCCTGGGGCTCGACCAGCGCCAGCGTCAGTCCACTGCCTGCCAGGGACCGGGCAAAGCTCAGGCCGGCCGGTCCGGCGCCGACGATCACGATGTCGAAGTTCATGAAACAGGGATTCCCGTCACCGCCCCGATCGGCGGCAGCGTCGACACGCCGCAGGGTTGCGCCGCTACCCGCAGCGCGTATACGGATTCATGCAGGAGGCCAGTTCCTCGAGGCCGGCGGGGTCGAGCAGCCTAATGT
This sequence comes from uncultured Gammaproteobacteria bacterium, assembly GCA_963790015.1. Taxonomy (GTDB): domain Bacteria; phylum Pseudomonadota; class Gammaproteobacteria; order Steroidobacterales; genus SHZI01. Next base: position 217,782 of record CAWBMW010000026.1, on the reverse strand, counting down.
GCCTGCGATCGGCCTTGACGAGGCCACTCTTCTGGAACCGCGCCAGGATCCGGCTCACGGTCTCCGGGGCCAGGCGGAGGAAATTGGCGATGTCCTGGCGGGTCATTGCCAGGTCGAGGTCAGCGAACTGCCGGGACCTCTGGTGCTGGCGCGCCGCGACCATGACGAGGAACGCGGCAGTCCGCTCCTCCGCGGTGAAATCGCCCGCCATGCTGGAGTTGCCGAGCATGTCGCGGCTCAGCATCCGGAGCATCTGCCCCTGGACCTCGGGAAACTCGTGGAGGAGCGCCAGCAGTGCCGGGTAGGGCAGAATGCAGACGCTCGCGCTGGCCAGGGCGATAGCGCTCGACACGTGCCTTTCCGGGTAGACGGCATCCATGCCCATGATGTCACCCTGGAAGTGGAAGGCGCCAATGTGCTCCCGCCCCTCGGCATCCACCGCGCAGCTCTTGAAGCTGCCGGCATGCACCACGAATACCGAGCGGAACGGATCGCCCATCCGGAACAGGTGCTCGCCGGCGCGAAGCGCCCGGGAACGACTCACGGCACCCTCGAATTTCTGGACATTGGTTGAGTCGAGCCTGGCGGGCAGGCACTGCATCGCCAGCGCGCAGTTGCGGCACTGGGACCGCGCCGGATCGACGCCCGGCACGTCCTGCGGGTGGCGGAGTTTCTCGCCGACGGGAGTCTGCGCAACCGCGTGATTCAACATATCCAGCTCCCTTTGGACACCCGGCATACCCGGTGTGCGTCCCAGACCTGGATTTGTAAGGCAGCGCAGGTGACCGGGCTATAAGGGTTTGTCCCTAGCGGGCCTGGCGGATGGCGAGCCCGGCGGAAGCCGGTGGGTCAGGGCGGCTGGCTGGTTCCTGCACGCTCGCCGGCTTGACGTCGTCAATGAAGATCATCCGCCATCTCTCGATGAAGTGCGCAACGATCAGCACGATGAGCAGCCAGGCGTTTATGGCGTGCAGTTGCAGGAAAAATGCCTGCAAGCCCTCATTGTCCGTGGCGATATCCGAGTAGGGAATGAAGCCGAACGCAACGACTTCGTAGTCGATGAAGCCCGCCAGCGTCACGCCAATCACTGCCTGCAGCAAGGTCAACGGGTACAAGACCCACTGGAGAAGCATGGAAGGCCGCTTCCACCACCGGGGCGGGACATAGAGCTTATTGGTTCTGCGCCACCACCAGCGGAACAGCATGACGAGGAAAATCACCGTACCCACGCCGGAGTGGATCATCAGGAGCATCTGCTTGGTCTCCAGGGGAAAGCCGCCGAGCCTCCATCCGGACAACAAGTTGAAGATGATGATGATGCCTGCTGCCCAGTGCAGGACTCTGGCAATCGTGTATTGGGATTTCTTGGTCGCGGCGGACATGGGCCAACTTTCCAACTGCTCTTTGGGGGAGCGTCGCAGCCGCAGACGATCCTGAAAATACGTGGATTCCGAAGAGAACGCCGGTTTGCGAGCCTAGCCGAGCAGCAGGTTGTCGAAGATCGCGCCCGTCAGCAGGATGCCAAGTTGCACGATGGAGGCGGCGAAGGTGCGCCAGGCCTGCGGAATCGTGGGAGCGAGAACCAGCCGCCAGCTCGCCAGCAGGAAGAACACGCCGCCGCCGATGGCGCTGGCCAGGTAGATCCAGCTCATCCCGTACCAGAAGGGCACGACGGACAGCACCACGAGCGCGATCGCCTGGCCGAGAATGGCGCGGGTGGAGAGCTCGTCGCTGACGACGACCGGCAGCATGGGCACGCCGGCCGCCTGGTAGTCCTTCTTGCAGGCGAAGGCCAGCGCCCAGAAGTGGGGCGGCGTCCACAGGAAGAGAACGATGGCGAGGATCAGCGGCGCCGGCTCGAGCTCCGCATTGACCGCCGCGGCGCCCGCCATGACGGCGAAGCTGCCCGCCAGGCCGCCGATCACGATATTGAGCCAGGTGCGGCGCTTGAGCCAGACCGTGTAGACCACGCCGTAGGTAAAGGCACCGAGGAAGATGTACAGCGCCGCGGTAACGTTCGTGGCCAGCGCGGTGGCGACGACCGAGAGCAGGACGACCAGCACGATGCCGGCATACCAGGCACCCGTGGCGGCAAAACGCCCGGTGGCAAAGGGCCGTTCCCGGGTGCGCTTCATGCCCCGGTCCAGGTCCCGCTCCCACAACTGGTTGAACGCACCGGCGGCGGCGGACGAGAGCAGCGTGGCGACGCCGAGCACCAGCACCTGCCAGGCGGCCAGTTCACCGCCCGGGCTGACGGCCAGGCCGGCCAGGGCGCAGGCCATGATGAGGAAGCCAAGCCGCACCTTGCCGGCGTGGTAGACGAGGCGGAGAGTCTCCAAGATCAGGACCCTTGGTGATGGTTAGGAAGCCCGGGGGCCGCAGCCAAAGGCTGCGGCGGCAAATTGTAGCCCAGAGGTGCCTCTCAAAAGTAACCCCGTAGCGCCTCGGCGAAGCCGCGCATCTGCTCCACGGTCCCCATGCTCACCCGGCACCAGGAGTCGTAGGGGGGAAAGGGCCGGCCGACCAGGTAGCCGGCGCGCCGCATGGCCGCACTGAAGTCCGCCAGGGGGCCGCCCGTGTCGAAAAAGACGAAATTGCCCCGCCCCTCCGCCACGTGACGCAGCTTCAGTTCCCGGAGGGCCCCGGTGGTGATCGCCAGGCCCTCCTGCAGTCGGGCCCGGGAAAACGCCTGGAACTCGAGGTCCTGGTAGCTTGCCGTGGCAGCGGCGACCCCGGCGCACCCGAGCAGGGTCATGCGGTGCTTTTCCAGCCGCTGGATGATGTCGGGCGGCGCCAGGGCATAGCCGACGCGCAGACCCGCCATGCCGTGGAGTTTGGAGAACGTGCGGGTGACGATCACCGGGTCGCCGGCGCGCACCCGCTCGGTCGCCGTGTGGGCGGGCCAGTCTTCCCACAGGTCCAGATAGGCCTCGTCCACCAGCACCGTGGTGCGGCCGGCCATGTCCTTCAGGAACGGGCGCAGCTCGGTCCCGGGGACCAGCGTGCCCGTGGGGTTGTTGGGATTGCAGACGTACAGCAGCCCCGTCCTGCCGGTGACGGCGGCCGCGAGGCCCTTGAGGTCATGCCGCAGGTTCTCGTCGAGCGGGACCTCGGTGACGGTCGCACCGAGCTGCCGGGCATAGTCCTGCAGGAACCCGAAGGTCGGCCTGGCCGCCACCACGTCGCGACCCCCCATGCCGTAGACCAGGCCGGCGATCCGCAGGATCTCGCCGGAGCCGTCCCCCAGCATGATGTGCGCCGTCGTCAGCCCCTCCCGCTCGGCGATCAGCTTCTTCAGTGGCTGGTCATGGCCCATCGGGTACTGCCAGGCGGTGGCCAGCGCCTCGGTCACGGCGCGCCGGGCACTGGCCGCGGGGCCATAGGGATTCTCGTTGGCGATCAGGCGGGCGAGTCCGCCGCCGGACGGCGCCACCGATACGGGCGCCACCGGTTCTGCGGCGGATCCGGAACGGCTGCGCATCAGCGGCCGTGGCAGCCACCACCGAGGAGCCGAGGACCAGGGCGCGACGGGTAACCTGGGCAGACATGGTCGACCTCCAATAAGCCAGCGGCATCAATAACCTGGATTGGGCCTAAGGCGCATCCCGGCGCACCGGCGCCGTTATACGTGCCGGTTATGCATGGATAACAACAACGTCGTTCCGTCGCCGGTGGCGGCCAGTTAGCTTGCATCCCACGCGATCGACCGTCAGTTCCAGGAGCAGCCCGTGTCCGCAGCCGCCAACCTCATTCTCTCCGACCTCGACATCGGTGCGGTCAACGGCCCGACGGTGCTGTTCGACGAGGTCGAGACCCGCGAGCACGCCGTGGCCCACGGGAACGGGCTCTTCGCCGGCCTGCCGGCCGCCGAGAGAGTCGCCTGGGCCCTCGAGCACCTGCCCGGCAATCACGTCCTGACCTCCAGCTTCGGCATCCAGGCCGCGGTGCTGCTGCACCTGGTAACCCGGCAGCGGCCGGACATCCCGGTGGTCTTCATCGACACGGGCTACCTCTTCGCCGAAACCTACCAGTTTGTGGATGCCCTGTCCGACCGTCTCAACCTGAACCTGAAGGTCTACCGGAATCACCGGAGCCCGGCCTGGCAGGAGGCCCGCCATGGCAGGCGCTGGCAGCAGGGCCTCGCCGGCATCGAGCTCTACAACCGGGAAAACAAGGTGGAGCCCATGGAGCGGGCGCTCCGGGAACTGGGCGTCGGCAGCTGGTTCGCGGGCCTGCGCCGCTCCCAGTCCTCGAGCCGGGCCAACGTGCCCTTCCTCAATGCCCAGGGCCCGGTCGGCAGCGAACGCTGGAAGGTCCACCCCATCGCCGACTGGACGGACCGGGACGTCTTCCGTTACCTAAAGCAGAACGAACTGCCCTATCACCCGCTCTGGGAGCAGGGTTACGTCTCGGTGGGCGACGTCCACACCACCAAACCGATCCACGCGGTGAAGACAGAAGAAGAGACCCGCTTCTTCGGCCTGAAGCGCGAGTGCGGCCTGCACGACATCGACCTGTCGGGGCTGTAGGAGCGCCTTCAGGCGCGACCGGCCCGTCCTGGCCAGCGAGCCGGAGCCGAAGCACCGGTCGCGCCTGAAGGCGCTCCTACGCCACTTCGGCAGACGGCATCTTCGCAGCCGACCTTCAGCGGCAACACATCCTCGTCAAACAGCGCGTCAACTTCGGCCTGTGTCGTGAGCTGGGCGGCCTTGCGGGTGAGTTGCGGCGTCAGGTGCGGCGCGAAGAGCGCGACGAAATCCACCATGTACCGGCGCAGGACGGAATCCCGCCGGAAGCCCAGCCAGGTGGTCACACGGGGAAACAGGCCCTCGGCGGAAATTGCGGCTGAGGTCCTTCTGGTCCTGGCACTCGTAGGCCATGGGCGCCACGATGCCCACGCCCATGCCCATCCGCACGTAGGTCTTGATGATGTCCGCGTCCCGCGCGGTGAACACCACGTTGGGCTCCAGTCCCTGTTCCGCGAAGGCCTTCTTCAGTGACGACTCACCGGTGGTGCCGAAGACGTAGGTCACCAGCGGGTAGCCGGCCAGCACCGGCAGCGTCAGGCGCTGCACGCCCCCCTCCTTCACTTCAGTGAGCGGGTGGCCGTTCGGCACGAGGATGATCCGGTCCCACCGGAAGCAGGGCAAGAGGACGAGGCCCGGGAACAGCTGGCGCGAGCCGGTGGCAATCGCGAAATCCACCCGGTTGGCAGCCACCAGCTCCGCAATCTGCTCCGACGTGCCCTGGTGCAGCTCCAGGTTGATCTTGGGGTACCGCTCCCGGAACTCCTTGATCACGTCCGGCAGCACGTGGCGCGCCTGGGTGTGCGTGGTGCCGATGGACAGCGTGCCTTCCTGCTCGCCGGAGAGGTCGCTGGCGAGGTTCCGGATGTTCTCCGCCTCGCGCATGATCCGCCGGGCGCGGGCGATGACGTCCCGGCCGGCGGGGGTGATGGCGGCCAGGCTCTTGCCCTTGCGGGTGAAGAGCTGGACGCCGAGCTCCTGTTCCAGCAGCTTGAGCTGCTTGCTGATGCCGGGCTGGCTGGTGTATAGGCGCTCCGCGGCCGCGGTGATGTTCAGACCGCTGTCGGCGATGGCCACCAGATACTTGAGCTGTTGCAAGGTCATACGTGGCCCTATATAGCCAGAAGTTACAAGAGCCTGTCAATCCTCTATTTTTTTCCTGACCGACAGGGGGCTATCGTGGCCCCGTTCCGCCCGGTTCCCGGCCGCCACCTTGCCAGCCAGTTTCCAGCCCATGCAGTACCTGCCCGTCTTCGCGTCCCTGACCGGACAGCCCTGCCTCGTGGTGGGCGGCGGCGCTGTCGCCGAGCGCAAGGCGCTGCAGCTGCTGGCCGCGGGCGCGAGGGTGACCGTCAATGCCCCCGAGCTGTCGCCCGCGCTGGAGGCGGCCCGGGCAGACGGCCGCATCGAGGTCGCACGGCGGCCTTTCGATCCCGCGCTGGTGCCCCTGCAGCTGCTCGTCATCGCGGCCACCGGTGACCGGGCCGTGAATCGCGCGGTCGCCGCCACCGCACGCGCGGCGCTGCGTCTCTGCAACGTGGTGGACGACCCTGCCATCTCCACCTACATCAGCCCGTCGGTGGTCGACCGGTCGCCGCTCCTCATCGCCGTCTCCAGCGGCGGCCAGGCACCGGTGCTGGCGCGGCTCGTGCGGCCAGCGGCTGGAGCGCTGGCTGCCGGCGCGTCTCGCGGCACTGGCCGGCTGGGCCGGCGGCTGGCGCGAGCGCGTGAAGGAGGCGCTGCCCGACGTGACGGCCCGGCGCCGACTGTGGGAGGACGTGCTGGCCGGCGTGCTGGACGCACGGCCGGGACCGGCCCAGGCCGTGCTCGACGGACGCACGGCGGAGGCTGACGAAGCCCTGCTGCGCCTCCTCCGCCAATCGGGCGACCCGGGCTGCGGCAACCGGGGAAGCCTGGATCGTGGGCGCCGGTCCCGGCGATCCGGGCCTCATCACCGCGACCGGCCTGCACTGCCTCCAGCACGCCGACGTGGTGCTGCACGACCGGCTCGTGGCACCCGCCCTCCTCGCCTTCGCCCGCCGGGATGCGGAACTCATCGACGTCGGCAAGACCGGCGGCGGTGCGTCCACGTCCCAGGCCGAGATCAACGCACTGCTCCTCGCCCGCGTGCGCGCCGGGCAGCGCGTCTGCCGGCTGAAGGGCGGCGACCCGTACGTGTTCGGCCGCGGCAGCGAGGAAGCGCTGGCGCTGGCAGCGGCAGGCCTGCCGTTCCGGGTGATCCCGGGCGTGACCGCCGCCAGCGGCTGCGGCGCCTACGCGGGAATTCCGCTCACGCACCGCCATGTGGCGCACGCCGTGACCTTCGTGACGGCGCATCGGGGCACCGGTGCGGATATTGCGGATGCGGAAACGGCCGTCGAGGAACCGGACTGGCAGGCGCTCGCCGCCCTGGGGCAGACGCTGGTCGTGTACATGTCGGGGCGGCGCCTCGCGGCGGTGAGCGACGCGCTGTGCCGTCACGGGCGGCCCGCCGGCACGCCGGCAGCGGTGGTCATGGGCGGCACGACGCGATGACCAGCGCGTGGTGACCGGCACCCTCGGCGACATCGCCGCCAACGCCGCTGCCGCGGGAGTATCGTCGCCGGCGATTCTCTACGTGGGCGACGTCGTCGCACTGCGTGAGCGACTGGACTGGTTTCGACCCGCCGCGGGCGGCGCGGCCTACAATGCACCAACGTCAGGAGCACCCCGATGATCTACGACAACATCCTGGAAACCATCGGCCGCACGCCGGTGGTGCGGCTGAACCGCATCGCGCCGAAGCACGTCGAGATGTACGTGAAGGTCGAGGCCTTCAATCCCGCCGGCTCGGTGAAGGACCGCCTGGCCCTCGCGATCATCACCGACGCCGAGCGGCGCGGCGTGCTCAAGCCCGGCCAGACCGTCGTCGAGGCCACCTCGGGCAACACCGGCATCGCGCTCGCGATGGTCTGCGCGGCCAGGGGCTACCCCTTCGTCGCGACGATGGTCGAGACGTTCTCGATCGAGCGCCGCAAGATCATGCGCGCCTTCGGCGCGAAGGTGATCCTCACGCCGGCGGCCGAGCGCGGCTCGGGCATGGTCCGCTACGCCGAGGAGCTGGCCCACAAGCACGGCTGGTTCCTCGCGCGACAGTTCGAGAATCCGGCGAATCCCGCCTATCACCGCCAGACGACGGGCCCGGAGATCCTGCTGGACTTCGCCGGCCGACGCCTCGACTTCTGGGTCACCGGCTGGGGCACCGGCGGCACGCTGACCGGCGCCGGCGAAGTGCTCAAGGCCGCGCGGCCGGAGGTCCGGATCGTCGCCACCGAGCCGGCCGGCGCATCGCTGCTCGGCGGGCAGGAGTGGAAGCCCCACAAGATCCAGGGCTGGACGCCGGACTTCCTGCCGGACGTGCTGAACCCGAAGGTCTACGACGAGCTCGTCACGGTCACCGACGACGAAGGCAAGGACGAACGCGCTGCGCCTCGCCCGGGAGGAAGGCATCTTCGTCGGCCTGTCCTCCGGCGCGACGCTGGCTGCCGGCGCTCAAGGTGGCGGAGAAGGCGCCGGCCGGGTCCTCCATCCTCGTGATGCTGCCCGACACCGGCGAGCGCTACCTGTCGACCTTCCTCTTCCAGGAAGTGCCCGAGGGCTCGGACGACGAGTGGCTCGCCGGCCTCGAGGGCGGCAAGTCCGCCTGATCGCCCGCGATGACTCCCACGGTGAACGCACTCATCGCCCGGCTCTGGTGCCTGCACTGGCCCGGACCCCGCATGCCCGAGGAGACTGCCACGGAACTGCGCGCCACCGCAGTGGTTCTCGACACCTGCCTCCGGCAACTCGCTTTCGGCCTGGGGCCGCGGCCGATCCCGGCGGCGGGGACTGCCGGTGAACTCAGCACCGGGGCGGCCGCCTACCGGCTCCTCCTGGAAGTCGCCAGCGGCCTGCGCAGCGCCGTGCCCGGTGAGACGAACGTGTTCGGGCAATTCCGGCGGGCCTGGGACCAGGCAGCAGCGGCATTGCCGGCGGAGGACTGCTCACGCCTGCAGCCCGTCGTCCAGGCGCTGCAGGCCGACACGCGCGCGCTGCGCGCCAGGCACCTCCAGGGCGTTGCCGGCGGTTCCTACGGCAGCCTCGTGCGCGAACTGCTGGCGCTCCGAGCGTGACGCCCGCGTGCTGTTCGTGGGTACCGGCGATCTCGCGCGCTCCATGCTGCCGCTGTTCCGCGCCTGGGACGTGGGCGTCTGGAATCACCGTTCCCCCAACCCGCTGGCCAGGGCGCCCCTGACCGGCGTCTGCCGCTGGTTTGCCAGCGACGAGGCCGACGCCGCGGCGGCCTGGGCCACCGACCTCGTCTTCACGACTCCGGGAGATGCGGCGCACGACTCAGCCTGGCGCGACCGGCTCTTGCAGCACGCGCCGCGGGGCCTCGTGCACCTGGGCCGGAGGCGCACGGACTCCCTGGCCTGGAGCCCCATCACGACGAGCTTCGACCTGGACCACGTGTTCGCCCTCGCGGGAGAGCGGGAGCAGCAACGCCGACGGCAACTGGCAGCGGCGGCCCTCGGCTGCGCGGCTCTGGTCGAGGAGCGCGTGGCAGGGCCGCGGCTGAGAGCATGCAGCGTCTGAGGCTCGGCACCCGCGGGTCGCTGCTGGCGATGGCGCAGAGCCGGCTGGTCGCATCGGCACTCCAGCGGTTGCATCCGGATCGGCCCGTGGACCTCATGACCGTCAGCACCCGGGGGGACCGCAATCTGGGCGTGCCCTTGCAGGACGTCCGGGACCCGGACTTCTTCTCGGCTGAACTGGACGAGGCACTGCTCGCCGGCGACGTGGATTTCTGCGTGCACTCGCTGAAGGACCTGCCCGCGGTCCGTCACGCCGGCATCGTGCGTGCGGCGCTGCCGTCCCGGGAGAATCCGCGGGACGTGATCGTCTGGCGCCGGGACGCGCCTGCGCGACTTGCGGCCGGCGAAGCACTGCGGGTGGGCTCATCGTCGCTCCGCCGCCAGGGCAACGTGGCGGACTTCCTCGCCTGGGCCTTGCCGGCCGCGAACCGACCGCCAGTCGTGGAGTTCGTGCCGGTGCGCGGCGCCGTGGATGCGCGCCTTGCACGGCTGCAGCTGCCGCGCAACGGACCGGACGCGCTCGATGGCGTCGTGCTGGCCCTCGCGGGCCTTGCGCGGTTGTGGAGCGATCCCGCCGGACGCGCCGCCGTCGCGCCACTGCTCACTGCCATGCGCTGGATGGTGCTGCCGCTCACGAAGTGCCCGGCGGCGGCGGGCCAGGGCGTGCTGGCCGTCGAGTGCCGTGCCGGCGACGAGTCGTCGCTCGACCTCCTGCGCGGACTGCACGACCCGGCAACGGCAGAGCTCATGGCGGTGGAGGCGGCTGCCCTCGCCGGCAGCGACGCCGCAGACCACCCCGCGCTGGGCATCACCGCGATCGGGCACGGGGAGCTGGGGCCCGTCTGCTTCGTGCGCGGCACCACAAAGTCAGGGCTGATCGAACGGCTCGACTGGAACTGCCCACCGGCACCGCAGGGCGCCACCGGCTTCGATGGCATCGCCTGGCAGCGGGCCTGCTCGCGGCAGTCCGTCGGGGCCGCTGCCAGCAGCTGGCGAGAGCTCGGGCCGGAGGCCGCCGTGTTCGCCGCGTACTGGCACGCGCTCCAGCACCATGCGATCCCGCCCGACGCCCGCCTCTGGGTGAGCGGCGTGGAAAGCTGGCGCCGGCTCGCCGCCCGGGGCCTGTGGGTGGAAGGCTGCGGCGACAACCTGGGCTTTGACGAGGTGCGGTCCACGCTCGAATGCCCGGTGCTCGGTCTGCCGCCGCTCCGGGACTGGACGGCACTGACCTATCGCTGGGCCGTGCCCGGCTGGCGCGAGTCGGGAATCGGCAACGTCGTCGCCACCTATGACATCCTCCCGCCCGCCGACGCCGGCGTACTGCGCAGCCTGCGCGAGTCGGCCGCGAAGGCCACCCACTTCTACTGGAGCAGCGCCGAGCAGTTCCACGCGCTTCGCACTTCACTGCCAGCCGGCGCCCACCATGCCTGCGGCGCTGGCAAGACCCTGCGGGCGCTGCGCGCGGCCGGTGCCGACGCGCAGCCGTTCCCGAACGGCCGCGAGTGGCAGCGGTGGCTCCACTCATGAACGGGCCCGTCCGCCTGCGGCGCAACCGGGACAACCGGCACATCCGGGAGCTGACGCGCTCGGTGCGGCTGCACCCGGAGCAATTCATCCAGCCGCTGTTCGTCGTCGAGGGGCTCGCGGCGCGCGAGGCGGTGCCGGGGCTTCAGGACGTGTGGCGCGAGACGCCAACGACCCTCCTGCGGCAGATCGAGTCCGATCTCGAGCAGGGCATCAGCAAGTTCCTGCTGTTCGGCGTGCCCGCGGACAAGCGCGAGCGGGACTTCTCCCAGGCCTTCACCAGCGCGCGCCTCGCCGACATCAAAGGCCGCTTCGGCGATGCCGTGTGGGTAGCCGCCGACGTGTGCCTCTGCTCCTACACCACCCATGGCCACTGCGGCATCCTGGCGGACGACCGGAACCATCTGGACAACGACGTCACCGTGGCTGCACTCGCCCAGGCAGCGTTGCAGTTCGCCCACGCGGGGGCGGACTGCGTCGCGCCCAGCGACATGCAGGACGGCCGGGTGGCAGCGATCCGCACCGTGCTCGACAGCGCCGGCTTCCAGCGCCGGGCGCTGATGAGCTACGCCGCCAAGTTCCACTCGGCGTTCTACGGCCCGTTCAGGCTCGCGGCCGACTCCGCGCCGGACAAGACCAACGCGCTGAAGGACCGGGCCACCTACCAGATCGATCCGGGCCGGCCCGACGATGCGTTGCTGGCGGCCGAACGGGACGCGGCCGAGGGCGCCGACATCCTGATGGTCAAGCCGGGCCTGCCCTACCTCGACGTCCTCGCGCAGCCTGTCCGCGGCGCATCCCGCTGCCCTGGGCGGTGTACCAGACCAGCGGCGAGCAGGCGGGCATCGACCTGCTGGCCGCGCAGGGTCTCGCCGATCCGGTTCGCGCGCAGCTGGAAACCTGGACGGCCTTCGTCCGGGCCGGCGCGCGGATGATCATCAGTTACGCGGCGCGACGCGCGCCGTCGTACATCGCGCGGGAAGCAGGCACGCCGTGACCCGCTCGGCCGACCTGTTCGCGCGGGCGCTGGCCGTGACGCCGGGCGGCGTGCATTCGCCGGTCCGCGCGTTCGGCCGGGTCGGCGGCACGCCGGTGTTCATCAGCACCGCACGGGGCAGCCGGCTCACGGACGTGGACGGCCGGCACTACGTGGACTTCTGCATGGCCTTCGGCCCGCTGATCCTCGGGCATGCGCATCCGCTGGTGCTGAGGGCCGTGAAGGACGCGGCAGACCGCGGCTGGAGCTACGGCACCGCGGAAGCAGGCTCGCTGGAGCTGGCGGAGTTGATCACCGGGCGCCTGCCCTGGGTCGAGCGGCTGCGCTTCGTGAACTCGGGCACCGAGGCCGTGATGTCCGCCCTCCGCCTCGCCCGGGCCGCCACCGGCCGGTCGGTGGTGCTGAAGTTCGACGGCTGCTACCACGGGCACGTGGACTCGATGCTGATCCGCGCCGGCTCCGGGCTGGCCGCCGCGGGCGTCGGCGGCGTGGCGGACAGCGCGGGCGTCACGGCCGGCGTCGCTGCCGACACGCTGGTCGCTGCCGCTGGACGACATCGGGGCCCTGGAGGGCCTGTTCGCGGCCCGCGGCAAGGACCTTGCGGCCGCGATCATCGAGCCGCTGCCGGCCAATCACGGGCTGCTGCCCCAGCGGCAGGATTTCCTCGACGCGCTGGCGTGGCAGTGCCAGCAGCACGGCACACTGCTGATCTTCGACGAGGTGATCACCGGGTTTCGCACGGCCTTCGGCGGGATGGCCGAGATCACCGGCATCCGTCCCGACCTGGTGACCTACGGCAAGATCATCGGCGGCGGCTTTCCCGGTGGGCGCCTATGGCGGCCGGCGCGAAGTGCTCGAGCTCGTCGCGCCACTCGGACCCGTGTACCAGGCCGGCACACTGGCCGCGAACCCGGTGGCGATGGCGGCGGGGCTCGCGACGCTCAGGCAACTCGCCGATGGCACGGCCTATCTCGCACTCGAGGACAGCGGGCGGATGCTGGACGACCTGCTCCGGGACGTGCCGGGCGTGCGGCTGCAGCGCGTCGGCTCGCTCTTCTGGATCGTGCTGGACGGCGGGCCGGCCGACGGCCCCATCCGCACGCCGGCAGGCCTGTCGGCAGCAGCCGTGACCCGCTTCCCGCCCTTCTTCCACGCGCTGCTCGCAGAAGGCCTCTACCTGCCGCCGAGCCCCTACGAAGTGGGCTTCCTCTCCACCGCCCACACCGACGACGACCTCCACGCCCTCGCCGCTGCAATTGCGAAAGGTACCGGACACTTAGTTATTTAGTTGTTTGGCTGTTCCTGGTTCTCAGGTGCCTCTCCAGCACCTTTGAAGAGCAGCAGGAGCTGGCTGGCTTCCACCAGTCCGTGGGGGCCGCCGATGGGACCGTCGGTCACCCCGTGCGCCTGGACATTGGCAAGCAACAGGACTTCCCCGGGTTTGCCACCGAACAACCGGGTCACGTCCACGATGCCGGATGACTCCCAGGCCCCGAGTTCACCGGCCTTGCTGTCGGTACTCCCCGCGGGCACGACGCGACGATCGATCACGGCAATCCGGCTCGGCGGCTCGGCACCCGCCGGGTCCAGTGCCCACACGGATGCTTCGCGCCCTGACTCGGCGCCGAATCGGGCGAGCTTCGTGGCCCGGTCTTCCTGAACGTAGATCCATCCGTTGCTGGACCAAACCAGGTTGTCGGGGCTGCGGAGTCCGCGGTCGGCGGACTCATCGCCGTCATAAAACAGCCTGAGTTCCGCCGCAGCCTCCAGCCCACCGTCCGCATCCCGTCCGAACCTCACGTCGATCAGGTACACATCGCCCCAATCGTCCGCTGGAAACTGGCCACCATGACCGGTGGACGCGAACACGACCTGCGTGCCACGGCGCGGGTTTGTGTGCAGGTCCTCCGGCCGCGAGAACATGAACGCGCCGAGCGCCTCCGCGCGCCGGCGGAGTTCCGGATCGTCGAAGTAGCCGGCGTCATCCGTCACGGCTGTCGGCCGGCCATCGGCGGTTCGGGCCGGCAACGGCACGAACCGCCCGCTTCTCAGCGTGCCTGCGCCCGACCACTGCTGCGGGGTGCGGTCACCGCCGTCGGCCACCCACACGTGCAGCCGGCCGCGGGCGAGACCGTTCCGTTCAGTGAAACTGCCGCCAGGGACCTTCCGGCCGATCCACAGGTAGAGCGGCGCGCGACCGAACTCCAGGTCGTCGCCCAGGAGCAGGGCCACGTGCCCGTCCGGCCGGTCCCCATCGGGCGTGCTGACGGCCGCGCTGTTTTCCCAGGACCCGCGACCGAGCTCGGGCAGCGCCCACAACGCCTCGCCGGACACGTCGAGCGCGAAGATCGTGCCGCCGTGGGGATGGCCTTCGCTCCGGGTGACTTCCTCGTGGGCCAGAACGAGGCGATCCACGAAGCCGTACTCGCCGGCAGACCACCCCGACGCGGAGCAAAAGGACTCCAGGCCGGCAGTGCCCCGGCCGCCCTGCTCATTGAGCTGGGCCGGATCGGTGACGACGCGGCCGGACCGATCCCGGACTTCCCGGTACGCCACGCCCGCTGACGTGATGCGTCGCGTGTTCCGGTCCATCCGGAAGCGGGTGATCCGGGAGCCCGTGAGCTCCGTGCCATTGGCCAGCCGGTAGCGCGGGCCCTCGCCGGCCTCGAGCTCGTGGGTTACGAACAGCTCAACGGCGTCGGCATCGTCGTCACTCGCGAAGGCCACCATGCCGTCCAGCACGCCGGGCGGGCGGTAGGTCCCGACCTCGTCACCGGTCGCCAGCAGGACCTGCACCTCAAAACCCGCACCCGGCTCCGGCACGAGCATCGGCCGCTGGCCTTCCCGGAAGGACAGTGAATCACCCGCGCTGGTGCAGGCACCTGCGGCCCACACTGCCGCGAGCACGGCAGTGGCCTGCCGAAACTTTTCCCAGCGCCACGAATTCATCATGTACCCGCACCAGAATCGCCAGCTGATGATGCCCGCTTTGACGTTACGGTTGTTCGCTGCTAGCCGGCGGACACCACGCGGAAGGTCACCGTCGCCGTCGAACAGAGCCGTTCGTGCCCGGATTCAACCGCGACCACGTCGACGCTGGCAACCCCGACCGTGCTCCCGACCTTCACCACGCTGCCCCTGGCCACGAGGCGCTCACCCCTGGCTGGCGCCAGGAAGTTCACGTGCAGGCTGATCGTCACCACTCCCCGCCCGGGCGGCAGCATGGTCGTCACCGCGCCGCCCGCCGCCAGGTCGGCGAGCCCGCTGATTACGCCACCGTGAAAGTAGCCCTTGAACTGCAGGAGGTCGTCGCGCCGGTCGATCCCCAGATGCACGTGCCCCGGCTCGGCAAGCATGACCGTGATCCCGGCCGACCCGGTGGCGCCACCCGCGAGCGCCAGCACGCGCCGGGCAAGCTCCTCAGTGGTTGTGGACTCGCTCACAGCTGGAACGCGAGCTGCGCGGGAATCACCCGGTCAAGGCTCAGTAGCGTCAGGCACACGGCGAAGAACAGCACCGGCACTTCAAACAGGTTGCGGAAGTTGTCGGCGGGGGCCGTGTCCTCGAGAGTACTGCTGATCGCACGGCTGGTCGCGATGGACTGGGGACCGATGAGCTCACGGGTCATTCGCGGGACTCCACGAAGCGGCGCCGGTGTTCCGGCGCCGGATAGGGCTCGGGCCAGAACTCGACGATACGGAGGATCTTTCCATAAGCAACTGAAAAGAATGAAATTGACCTGTCGAGCCGGGAACCGTCCGTCACCGTCACGTCCGACACGGCCTGCCCGTCGCCGCCGACGATTCGGTGCACCTGGAACTCCCAGCGACCCGCGGCCGGATAGGCCGCATTCATGGCCGCGTAGTTCTCCCGACCACGGATGCGCTCATTCGACTGGGGCCACTCCAGCACGAAGTCGTCAGCGAGAATCACGCCAACAGCGTTGAAATCGTTGGTGGCCATCAGCGCCCAGTACTGCTCGACCACTGCGGCGGCGGATTCCGTCCCGTCGTAGTGCGCGGCGGGCAGAACCTGCTCTTCGGTAGCCATGCGCATCATCCTATCCTCAGCCCGCGATCATCCGCAAAGCCCCGCCTTACCAGCCACCAGGCAACGATGCCCAGCGCACCCACGGCGACGACCATCCCGTAGGCCAGGAACATCCCGGTGGAGAAGCCGAGGGCGATACCCCGCGTGACGTTCAGCACGGCGTGCCACACCACCGCCACGAGCGCGCTGCGGGTCCGCTCCCAGAGGAAGGTGAGCCAGATGGACGCCGAGAGGATGCCCAGCCCGAAGCCGAGGAACTGGGGCAGGCCGAATTCGGGGCGGCCGAGGAAGAAGGGCAGGTGCCAAAGCCACCAGACGGGAAACAGCAGCAACGTGGCCGGCAGCCGGCGGAAGCGCCCGAGCATCTTCGGCAGCAGGTAGCCCCGCCAGCCCGGCTCCTCCCCCAGGGCCTGCAGGACGGCGCCGACGAGCACCAGGTCCACCACCGCGTGGAGCGGGCCGAGCCGACCTGTGGCGAGCGCCTCCAGGGACGGTGCCGCGCCCGTCTGGACGGTCACCAGCGCCGCAGCCAGCGCCAGGAAGGCCAATGGCGACAGGAGCGTCAGGGACCAGGCGCCCGCACCCAGGCGCCAGTTCGTCAGGCTGCGCCAGAAGGCGGCGAGGCCCGCCGGACCCTCGGTGCGCCGGACTACCAGCCAGGCGGCGACGAGGGGCCCAAAGGCGCCCACGGCTTCCCAGGCGTCCGGGAGGCCCAGGTCCACCAGCCCGCGCTTCTGCAGGAGCAGGGGGAGGACCGTGACCCAGGTCCACAGGTAGGCCAGGGCGATGTAGGTGAGCAGCGGGCGCTTGTGCATGGGCCAGAGGCTAGCCGGGACCGGGCACTGCGTCACGCCCGGGCCGTGTCCCGTTCAAGATCCGGTCGATCGGACCGATACAGCAGAGCACTTCTCCGGGACATGTCTTCATGGAAACCTTCGACCTGCTGGTCATCGGCAGCGGACCCGGCGGCCAGCGGGCCGCCATCCAGGCAGCTAAGCTGGGCAAGCGGGCCGCCGTCATCGAGCGCCGGGAGATCGTCGGCGGCGTGACCGCCCACACGGGCACGATTCCCAGCAAGACGCTGCGCGAGGCCGTGCTTTACCTGTGCGGCTGGCGGGAAAAGGGCATCTACGGCCGCAGTCACCGGGTCAAGGCGGATATCACGGCGGGGGACCTGCTCGAGCGGCTGCACATCACCGTCCGTCACGAGATCGAGATCATCCAGCACCAGCTGTCGCGGAACGGGGTGCAGGTCATCAGCGGGCTCGCGAAGTTCCTGGATCCGCACACCGTGCAGGTGACCAATGCGACGGGGCACACCGCCGACTACCGGGCCAAGGCCATCGTGATTGCCACCGGCACGGTGCCACACCGGCCGTCGAACATCCCCTTCGACGACGAGACGATCATCGACAGCGACGGCCTGCTGCAGATCAAGACAATTCCGCGGTCCATGGTCGTGATCGGTGCCGGCGTCATCGGCGTCGAGTACGCCACGATCTTCAGCGCCCTCGATGCCCGGATCACACTCATCGATTCCCGCGACACGATCCTGGACTTCGTTGACGGGGACATCGTGGACGAGTTCAAGCACGACCTCCAGTCCCGCGGCATCCAGTTGCGCCTCGGCGAGGACGTGGAGCGCGTCGAGAAGGCCCCCGACGGCCGCGTCGTGACGCACTTGAAGAGTGGCAAGAGGATCTGCAGCGACCTGCTGATGGCCGCCTCGGGGCGCATGGGCGCCACCGCCGACCTGGACCTGGACAAGGCGGGACTGGCGGCGGACAACCGCGGCCGGCTTACGGTCGAGCTCACCTACCAGACCGCGGTGCCCCACATCTATGCCGTGGGCGACGTGATCGGGTTTCCGGCGCTCGCTTCCACCTCCGCGGAACAGGGCCGGCTCGCCGCCTGCCACGCCTTCGCCGCCAGCGAAGAGGGCGCGACCGAGTACTTCCCGCTCGGCATCTATTCGGTGCCCGAGATCAGCGTCGTGGGGAAGACCGAGCAGCAGCTGCGCAAGGAAGGAATTCCCTACGAAACCGGCGTGGCGCGGATGCGCGAGACCGCCCGCGGCCAGATCCAGGGCGTCCAGGAAGGCCTGCTGAAACTGCTCTTCGGCCTCAAGGACCACAAGCTGCTGGGTGCCCACATCGTGGGCGAAGGGGCCACGGAGCTGATCCACATCGGCCAGGCGGTCCTGGCCCACGGCGGCACCCTGGAGTACTTCGTGGGCGCCGTGTTCAACTACCCCACCTTCGCCGAGGCCTACAAGATCGCCGCGCTGGACGCCTGGAATCGCGTCAGAGCGTAGGAGCGCCTTCAGGCGCGACCGGAGAAATGGGGACAGATTTATTTTCCCGGGACTATAGTCCCGGGAAAATAAATCTGTCCCCATTTCTCCGTATCATGGTGGCGCTATTCCGCCTGACCGGGATCCCGCCGATGCGCTTCATCAAACGCCTGTTCCAGGGCCTGCTGGCCCTCATCGTCCTCGCCCTCGCCGGCGCCTTCATTGCGCAGCCGACGCTGACCACACGGCTCGTCGGCCTCGCCTTCGGCGGAGACCAGGGCCCCCGGCAGACGGTCGCCGGCGGGACCGTGCCGGCGCTGGTCGTCGCTGACGGAGAGCCAGCGCACCATTCCGGCTGACGCCCTGGCGAAGGTCGTCGCCTGGGGCGCCACGATGGAGTCCCACGCCCTGCTCGTCTGGCAGGGCGGCGCTTTGCAGCTGGAGCACTACTACCCGGGGCATGACGCCAACTCCATCACGTCCACCCAGTCCATGCACAAGTCCGTGCTGGCGCTGCTGGTCGGCATCGCCATCGACCAGGGCCTCATCAAGTCGGTGGACGACACGGCCGCCACCTACATCGAGGAGTGGGCCGGCGACGAGCGGAGCAAGATCACGATCCGCCAGATGCTGCAGCAGGCGAGCGGCATCGATTTCCCCGGTTTCACCGGCCTGCTCCAGATGACGATGGGCGGCGACCTGGCGCAGTTCACCTTCAGCCGGGGCATCGTCGGGCCCGGTGGCGAGCAGCTTCGAGTACAACAACATCAATCCGCAGGTGCTGGGCATCCTCATCCAGCGCGTCAGCGGCAAGCCCTACAGCCAGTACCTGGCCGAGAACCTGTGGCAGCAGGTGAGCGAGGCCGAGGGCAAGGTGCTGATCGACTCCGAGCAGCACAGGCATCCCGGTCACCTTCTGCTGCCTCGACGCGCCGGCACGCAGCTGGCTGCGCCTCGG
Organism: uncultured Gammaproteobacteria bacterium; assembly: GCA_963790015.1. GTDB lineage: Bacteria > Pseudomonadota > Gammaproteobacteria > Steroidobacterales > SHZI01. The sequence continues at coordinate 198,821 of CAWBMW010000026.1, read as the reverse complement.
CCTCCTGCACCTGGACGGCGGCCGGGTGGGCGACCGGCAGGTCGTGCCGGCCCAATGGATGAAGGATGTGATCACGCCCTCCCCCACGAACCCCAACTACGGCTACTTCACCTGGCTCGGCACGCAATGGGAGAAGAACCGGCGCTACAACTCCAAATCGTCGGCGACCGCCTTCCACTCCGAGCCCTTCGCGGCCCCGGACCTGATCTACTTCGACGGCTTCGGCGGGCAGCGCGTCTACATCGTGCCGTCGAAGCAGCTCGTGATCGTCCACACCGGCCCGATGCGGCAGGACTGGGACGACGCGATCCTGCCGAACATGATCATCCGGGCGCTGCCTTGAGCCCGTAGGAGCGCCTTTAGGCGCGATCACCATGGTATCGCGCCTAAAGGCGCTCCTACAATCGTCTTATGCAGCACACCACACTCCGCGGCATAGGCTTCATGCTGGTGGCAGTCGCCTGCTTCGCCGGCATGGACGCGGTGCTGAAGGTGCTGTCCACGAGCTATCCCGCCCTGCAGGTGGGCGCCCTGCGCGGCGCCTCCTCGCTCCCGTTCGTGCTCGCGTCCGTCGCGGTGACGCGCCGCTGGCGCGAGCTGAAGGTGGTGCGCTGGGAGTTGCACCTGGTGCGTGGCGTGCTGGCGCTGGTCATGCTGTGGGGCTTCGTCGCCGCCGTCAGCGTGCTGTCGCTGGCGGACGCCTACGCCATCTTCTTCATCGCGCCGCTGATCGTGACCGCGGTCGCCGTCCCGCTCCTGAAGGAACACGTGGACTGGCGTCGCTGGGCAGCCATCGGCGTGGGGCTGTCAGGCGTGCTCTGGATGCTCCAGCCGGGCGGGTCGGCGCTGAACATCTACGGGGCGACCGGCGCGCTCGCCGCCGCCGTTGCCTATGCGTTTGCATCGGTGTCGGTGCGGGTGATGACGAAGACCGAGAGCACCGTGTCGCTGGTGTTCTGGTTCCTGGTGCTGCTGACGCTCTTCGCCGGGCTGCTGTCCATCCCCAACTGGGTGCCGATCCGCGCCGACCACTGGCCCTGGCTGGCCCTGCTCGGCGTGTGCGGCGCCCTCGGCCAGCACTTCATCACGGAGGCGTTCCGCAACGCACCCGCCTCGGTCGTCGCACCCTTCGAGTACACGGCGATGCTGTGGGCGGTCGCCATCGACTGGGTCTTCTGGAATGCCTGGCCGGCCAGCCGCATCTGGGTGGCGGCAGGCCTGGTGATCGCCTGCGGCCTGTACCTGATCTGGCGGGAGCGGCAGCTGCATCACGAGGTGGCGGCGGCCGGGGTGGCGGACACGCCGGTGCCCTAAGCGCGGCACCGCACCGAAGCTGAGCGGCATTACCATCAACATTCCCACCTCTGTCGGGACGGAATAGTCACGCTGAGCGCAACACTCCACAGCAGCGGCAAGCCAGCCCGGCGGGCGTGCCTGCACTGGCATGCCTCGTGGCGCTGGCCAGCTGCAGCACCCTCCCGACCATCGTGCCGGACATGGCGCACGCCCCAGGACGCCGGTGCAGGTCGACGGGGCGCAGGGCCCCCTCTCCGCCGCCCGCAGCAAGGCCATCGTCGACCGGCTCAAGGCCGGCGGCGAAGAGACGAACATCTTCGACATCCACCTGGCCGTCGAGGAGGAGATCGCCGGCAGCCCGCTCACCGCCGGCAACCAGGTCACGCTGCTGCAGGACGGCCCCACCACCTACCAGGCGATGATGGCCGCGATCGATGCGGCCGCGCGACCACATCAACATGGAGACCTACATCTTCGAGGACGATGATGTGGGCCAGCGCTTCGCCGACGGCCCTGATCGCGAAGCAGCAGGCCGGGGTGCAGGTGAACCTGATCCGCGACAGCGTGGGCACGATGGGCACGCCGGTCGGAGTTCTTCACCCGCCTCGCCGACGCCGGCATCAACGTGCTGGAGTTCAATCCGGTCAATCCCCTGGCCACCATGGCAGCGGGCTGGGATGTGAACGAGCGCGATCACCGCAAGCTGCTGGTCGTCGACGGCAAGGTCGCGTTCCTCGGCGGCATCAACATCAGCAGCGTCTATTCGGGCGGCTCGTTCAGCCAGTCGCTCGAAGGTTCGCCCCGACGGCACGCTGCCCTGGCGCGACACGGACCTGCAGATCGAGGGGCCCGTGGTCGCCGAAGTGCAGAAGCTCTTCATCGAGACCTGGGAAAAGCAGAAAGGCGAGCCGCTGGCGCCGCGCAACTACTTTCCGGCGCCGGAGCCCGCAGGCAAGGAGGTGGTGCGCATCATCGGCAGCTCACCCGACGAGCCCTACAGCCTGATCTACGCCACGCTGATCTCGGCTCTGCGCAGCGCCGAGACGGAGATCTGGATCACCAATGCCTACTTCGTGCCCGACCCCCAGCTGGTGACCGCACTGGAAGAGGCGGTTGCGCGGGGCGTCGACGTCAGGCTGGTGCTCCCCAGCAGCACGGACTCGTGGCTGGTGTTCCACGCCGGTCGGGCCAACTACACCGAACTGCTGAAGGCCGGCGTGAAGATCTACGAGCGCCAGGAAGCGCTCCTGCACGTCAAGGCCGCCGTCATCGACGGCGTCTGGTCCACGGTGGGCTCGACCAACCTGGACTGGCGCAGCTTCCTGCACAACGAGGAGGTCAACGCCGTGGTGCTCGGCACCGGATTCGGCGACAGGATGCGGGCCGCATTCCTCGCCGACCTCAAGAAGTCGGACGAAGTCACGCTCGCGAAATGGAAGCGGCGTCCGGTCGACGTGCGGTTCAAGGAGCTGATCGGCCGGATGTGGGAGTACTGGCTGTGACCGGCTCAGCCCGCCTTGCCCTCGCCCTGCTCTGCATCGTCGGTGGCATCACCGCCGCAGAAGCCCAGGATGCGGCTGCCCTGAAAGCCCGCTACGCGGAGCTCCGCCCACAACTGGCCAGCAACCAGTTCGGTCAGCCCCTCTACCTGGAATCCAGCGACAAGTCCGGGAAACTGCGGAGCGACGTCTACGCGACCGTCGACTTTCCCTTTGCCGTTGCCGGCCCGGCGCTGCAGGACGTGAAGTACTGGTGCGACATCCTGATCCTGCACCAGAACGTGAAGAGCTGCCGCGCGTCCAGGCCGCCGGCAGCCGACGCGCTCCGCCTGAACATCGGCCGCAAGCACGACAGGCCGCTGGCCGACGCCTACCCCCTGGAGTTCCTCTTCAGGGTGGCCTCGACCGGGCCGGAATACCTGCACGCGACCTTGAATGCCGACGAGGGGCCGATGGGAACCAGCCGTTACCGCATCGATCTCGAGGTGGTGGCGCTCGATGCCGGGCGCAGCTTCGTGCACCTGTCTTACTCCTACGCCTACGGCAAGGCAGCCAGCATGGCTATGGAGTTCTACCTGGCGACGATCGGGCGTGACAAGGTGGGCTTCACCATTGTTGGCAGAAGGCCGGACGGCCAGCCCGTGTACGGGGGCGGCACCCGGGGCGTCGTGGAACGCAACACGATGCGCTACCACCTGGCCATCGAGGCCTACCTGGCGGCGCTCTCGGCACCGCCGGCGGAGCGGCTCGAGACGCGGCTGTCCGGGTGGTACGCGGGCGTTGAACGCTACGCGGTCCAGCTGCACGAACTCGAGCAGGACGAGTACCTGGCCATGAAACGGAAAGAGGCCCGGCAACCCTAGTCGCCGGGCCTCCGGTCAGTGTGAGCGGCTCAGAACGTGTAGAGCAGGCTGGCCGAGATCAGGTCCAGGGCGGCCGGGTCCGCATCGAAGTACTCGTATTCGGCGCGGATCTGGAAGGACGCGATCTGGAAGCGGGCGCCGACGCCGTAGGCCGGGTCCGTGCCATCGTCGCTGAAGGAGTCGCCGTCGAAGCTGGCGTCCGCATCCCAGCTGAACATGCCCGCCTTGGCGAAGATGCCGACGGGTCCCAGGTTCACGCCCGCGAGGCCAAAGGCCGCAAAGGCATTCGCGTCCACCTCGACGAGGCCGTCTTCGGGCTTGCCGAAGTCCACGTAGGCGCCCTCCACGGCCAGATCGATCAGCGGAATGATGCCGAAGTTGTAGCCGGCGATCACCTTGTAACCGGTGTCGTCACCGTCGAAATCGATGTCGCCAACGTCCTCGACGTCGTCAATGTCGCCGACCGAGGCCTGGCCAACGCCGGCCCCGATGTAGAACCCGCTGTCGGCACCGGCGAAGGCCGGTGCGGAGACCAGGGCTGCCGACAGGATGGTGCCCGCCGCCAACAGTCGAACTGCGCTCATGACGAACTCCAGTGCATGAATGACGCCTAAAGTGTAGGGGCCGTGCCGATGGCAAGGCAATAGGGACAATCCGCTGGGTACAATCGGGTCGCAGGTCCGCCACCAGCCCGGAAGCACGCACCATGCCCAGGTTCAGGTTCAGCTTTCTCATCCCAGTGCTCCTCACAGCCGCGGCGATCCCGACCCACGGGGCAACCACCACGGCGCTGACCGGCACCTTCAACAACAGCCAGGACAACGCCTGCATCCAGGTCTCGCTGTTCTTCTATCTCGCGGACTGCTCCTACGGTCGCTCCCGTCCGGTCATCGGCGGCCAGGAACTGCCCTGGGTCGGCCCGACGGTGAATCCCGTGTATTTCGCGCCCGACAGCCCGCACGCGGTGCCGGGGTACGCGCCGAAGCCCGGCGACGACCGCATCCGGCCGGCCATGACCGGGACGCTTACGATTGACGACAGAGGCACCCCGGACGGCAGTGACGACCTGATCAGTGGCCTGCTGGTCGTGGGCCCGGCGGCGCGCAGCGTGGTGAGCAACATCAATTCCCAGGCGGGCCGCCCGCCGCGCCTCGTGGAGAAGTGGCAGGCCATACGCCACACGCTCGCGCCGACCGCGGTCAGTTTCGCCACCCGCAACGACGCCGGCGGCTTCGACTACGTGATCGGCAAGCGGGGCTTCCCCACGCTCCTGTGCCGCAGGGACGATCCCGCCGATTGCTACACCAGCGCACTCGCGCCCAGGACCACCGACGGCCCTTCCGGCGAGGGCATCTGGGCCGGCCCCCCGGCCGACGGCATCGGCGTGGAGCGCGCCACCGTGTGGGGCGGCGGCAACCCCGGCGCCACCACCACCGCCGAGTTCGAGGGCTACTCCTGCGCCGACGAATTCGGGGGCAAGGAATGCCTGCACGCCAACGTCGCCTGGGGCAGCGACAAGGAGGACCCCGGCCTGGACAACCTGCTGCTCAAGGTCAGCACCGACAGCCGGCAACGCATCCGGTTCGTCCGGGGCTTCTGGACCAACGAGTACTACATCCAGGGCGGCCCGCCCGCCTTCCAGGTGCCGGCGGGCGAGGACAACTCCTGGCAGGGCGGCTACCTGCAGCTCGAGCCGGTCGCGGGAGCCGGACCGCGATGAACTGGCTCCGCGCTTCGTGCCGTAGGAGCGGCTTCAGCCGCGACCGGATCTCCCGGGAGCGCTCCGACCAAGGGAAGATCCGGTCGCGGCTGAAGCCGCTCCTACGGCAGCGCTACTGCTCGCCTGCGTGCTCGCGGCAGCGCCATGCTTGCTGCCGGACCCGCCGTCCTCCGTCCGGTCGTCGACTCTCATCCCGACCCGCGCATCATCGAGACGACCCTCGTGGCCGAGGAGCGCGACGTGGACCTGGACGGCCGCGGCCTCACGGCCCGGATGTACACCTTCAACGGCGGCACGCCAGGCCCGGAGTTCCGGGCGCGGGTGGGTGACCGGGTGATCGTGCACTTCACCAACCGGATCGACGAACCGCTGATGGTCCACTGGCACGGCATCGAGCTGCACAACGCCAGCGACGGCACAACGCTGACCCAGAACCCGCTGCGCAAGGGCGAGTCCTTCACCTACGACTTCATCGTGCCCCGGGCCGGGGTGTTCTGGTACCACTCGCACCGGGCGCCGACCAACCCGGAGTTCAAGGGGCTGTACGGCGCCTTCATCGTCACGGACGACAGCGATGCGACGCTGGTGCGCCGCCGGGTGCTGCCTGCCGCGGCACTGACCCGTACCCTGGTGCTGGCCGACACCACGGTCTGCAAGGCGCCGGGCCGCAATGACGCCGCGACCTTTCCCGCCGACCCCGCGCTGCCCTGGTCGTTCACCCGCGCCGGACTCGGCAGTTTCCCGGGGCACACCGCCTGGCCCACGCCCCGGGACCTCTGCGAGGACCCGCGGGACGAGCACGGCATGGCGCTCGGCGGCGGGCCGCTCCCCGCAGGCTCCGTGCCGAACGTGCAGCCGTCCATGAAATGCGGCGTCAAGCCGAAGTGCCGTGTCAACGAAGGCCAGCTGGTGCTGGTCAACGGCCGGGTTGCGGCGGCGCGCGCCGGCTCGCCGGATGCGCCAGGCACCCTCACCGACCGTGACGCCGCCTGGCCGGTGCAAGCCGGTGACGCGGTTCGCCTGCGCCTCGTGAATGCCGCAGTCAGCCGCTTCTTCCGCCTGCGCCTCACGGATGCCAAGGGCGCGCTGGTGCCGATCCTCCGGGTGGGCGGCCAGGGCGGCCTCCTGGACCGGGTGCGCGTCGAGGGCGGCACCGCCGGCCAGGTGGACCTCAAGTACGACCGCGGCGAACTGGTGCTGGCGCCCTCCGAGCGGGCCGACGTGGTGATCGTCATGCCGGCTGCGGCGAAGGGCGACGTCCTCACGCTCTGGACGGAGGACTTCAGCCACTACGGCACCAACGAGTACCCCTACGGCTACGGCGCCCTGCCGTCGGTGCCAGTCGCACATTTTGCTATCGGCGGCCGTGCTGGTGACGGGAAGCGTGCGAGGCTCGCCGCCGGCGACCCCCTCCGGATGCACCCCGCCATCAATGCCCCGATCGAGAGCCTCCGTTCCCTGCCGGTGACGGCACATCTTCTGGATCCGGCAACGCTCTCACCACCCCGGCCGGGCACGGCCAGCGAGGAGCTGCTGCTGACCGTGCTGGGCCTCCGCGAATCCATCGATGGCGTGCATGCCACGGTGCTGCACGGCGCGGGGGGACCGGACGGCACGGACCTCGACTACCGCAAGATTCCCCACGTGCCGAGCAGCCGCTACGCCCGGGTGGGCGACCTGCTGGAACTCACCTTCCGCAACGGTACCCAGCAGCACCACCCACTGCACCTGCACGGCTTCTCGTTCCAGCCGCTGCGGCTGCTCGATACCGCGGGCAAGACGGTCCATGAGTACGACTACAACGAGTTCGTGGACAGCATCGATATTCCCGACCTGCGCTCCGTCGTGGTGCGGGTCCGCCTGGACGACCGCACGGGACCCGATCGCCGGACCCCCGGCGGCGCGGTGGGGCGCTGGTTCATTCACTGCCACATCTTCAATCACGCCGAGCTGGGCATGATGACGGAGCTGGTGGTGCTGCCCCGTTGACCGCGAAGCGAGTTGCCGTGATCAATCGACGGGACTTCCTGCGGACCGGCCTGGCCACGGCTGCCTTGCTGGCAGCCGCGAAGGCTCCGGCCGCAACGACCGACGTGACCGGCCTGTCGCTTCAGCAGGCGGCGGCGGCCCTGCGGCGCAAGGACCTGTCGCCCGTCGACCTGGCCCGCGCCTGCCTGGACCGCATCGCCACAGTCGATCCGCGGCTGAACACGTTCATCACCCTGGTTCCGGAGCAGGCCCTGGCGCAGGCCCGTGAGCGGGAACGGGAACTGTCGCGCGGGAAGCGCCGCGGTCCGTTGCACGGCATCCCCATCGCGCTGAAGGACAACATCGACACGGCCGGCATCCGGACCACGGCGGCCGCAAAGGGCTTCGCAGAGCGCATCCCCGCCGCCGACGCCGAGGTGGTGCGGCGCCTGGCGGCGTCCGGCGCCATCCTGCTCGGCAAGCTCAACATGGACGAGTGCGCCTACGGCGTGACGTCCACCAGCGGCTACTTCGGCGCCGTGAAGAATCCCTGGGGGCATGCGTACGTGGCGGGCGGCTCGTCGGGCGGGCCCGGCGGCCGCGGTCGCGGCGGGCCTCTGCTACGGCGCGCTCGGTACCGACACCGGCGGCTCCATCCGCCAGCCCGCCGCCTGGTGCGGCATCACGGGTCTCAAGCCCACCTACGGGCTGGTCAGCGCCCGCGGCGTGATCCCGCTGTCCTGGTCCCTGGACCACGTGGGCCCGATGGCGCGGACCGCGGAGGACGCCGCCCTGCTCCTGCAGGCGATCGCGGGCTTCGATCCGCTGGACCCGGCCAGCGTGGAGTCGCCGCCCGAGGACTACGTGGAAGCACTGGACCGGAGCACCCGCCGCCTGCGCATCGGTTTGCCCCGCGATGTCTACTTCGATGACCTGGACCCGGAGATCGCCGCCGCGGTCGACGCCGCGATCAACGTGCTCCGGGAGATCACGGCGGGCACCCGGGACGTGACGCTGCCAACCGTGCCGAACCTGTCGCTGCTCTTCGTCGAGGCGGGCGCGTACCTGGCGCCGGCCCTCGCGGCCTCGCCGGAGGGCTTCTCGCCAAACATCCGCGCGCTGGTGGAGACCGGTGCGCGCATCAGCGCCGCCAGCTACGCCGAGGCACGCCGGCAGCTGGCCCTGTCCCGGCACGCGATCCGCCAGGTCTTCGATGAGGTGGACGTGCTGGTGACGCCCACCACGCCCGACCTGCCCTCCCTCATCGACGCGGGCGCAGCGCCCGCCCGCCGCGGTCCGCCGCTGTCGGCCCGGAACACCACGCCGTTCAACATCTACGGGTTGCCGACGGTTTCCGTTAATTGCGGCTTCAGCAGGTCGGGCCTGCCGATCGGGCTGCAGATCAGTGGGCCGGCTTTCGGGGATGGAACGGTACTGGCGCTGGCTGGTGCGTACCAGCGGAGGACGGAGTGGCACGGGAGACGGCCTGCTTCAATGTCTCGAGCTCCTGCGCGAGCGTCGAGTGCGTTGCGGCTACCTGCCTGAGGCGCGCGAAGGCGCGAACGACATACACACTCATCTGCACGGCGCGCGGGCTGCTCAGCACCGTCGCGGCCATGATGGCGCCGTGTTCCGTGAACGCCAGCTGCGCGCTGCGACGTCCGCCCCAACTTGAGGATTCATTTTGCATCTTCAAGCTTGCAAGCTCTTGTCTCGACAGCTGAATCAGGAAGTCAGAGGGGAATCGATCCGTGTTCCGCCGCGTCTGCTCTCTCAGCCGTTTGGTCGTCACCCCGTACACCAGAGCCAGATCATCGTCGAGCAGCACACGCATGCCACGCACGACGCGGATGGATGCGGCGATATCGGCGAACGGCTCCAGGGTGCGCGGCATAGAGTGCAGACTGCGACGACCACCGTTGCGACTCAATCGCAGAATGGCGCGTTTGCGACGGGATTTGCGGCATGCAATCGCCGTGACGAAATCCCGAACTTGACGCCGCATTTTGCGGCGTCGCGTTGGCAAGGCATTGATTGGCCTGGCTAACCGCCGCGCGCCTCAGCCCCAGCCCACCCCTCCGACAGCACCTCCGCACATCGACGCCATGGTGAAGGACGGCGAGCCGGTGCCCGCCCCGGCGTCCCGGGGCGCCCTCGTGAAGATCAGCGCCGCCTGACGCAGCACCGGACGGGGTGGCACCGTGGCGGCCGCGACCATCGCTCGGGTCACCGGGTGCGACGTTGAAGTCCCGCCAACACCGTAAGCGCCGAGCCCAGCATAAGTACCGCCGGCGGGACGGGTACCACCTGAATGCTGGTGATGCGCGCCTCGCCGGTGTACTTGTCGCGGTCCACCGTCACGCCGGCGACACCATCGTAGATCCAGGCATCTTCCTCATAGAGGAGGATGCGCTGCTCGGTGCGCAACATCTCCAGGTAGGAGAGAAACTCTTCGGTGCCCCAGGAGAGATCTGCGTCGACGAAAGGCTCCGAACCATCCGGATTGGAGTAGAGCGCCGCAAAGTAGCGATAGTCGCCGGCGGGCGCAGGGAAGTACTCGTAGAATCGCTGCCACCCCGCAGCCGAACGCCCGATACTTTCCCCGCTCTCGAAGATCGCCAGGTCCCGGGCCAGCAACGCGGGAGTGGCAAATGGCGGTGACCACGGAAGCAACCCAGTCAGCGGCGATGTGAACACATTGTTGCCCACGAAGCCCAACGTTAGATCCCCATCGTCGCCAACAATCTCCCGGACGTCGGCATCGAACTGCACCGAGCCGTGCACCGTGAAGGGCACGAACCCCGGCTCCGATACCCCGGCCGCGAAACCCAGGCCATCACCGACCAGATGTTCCACGACCCGGATCTCCAGGTTGAGGATGACGGTCACGGCCCGGGCGGGCGTCGTTGTCAGGGCGAGGACGACGAGGATGGATATTGCCAGGAGCTTTCCGGCAGTCGGCATGGGTGCTCTCCGATTGATTTCCATCAATCTACACCCAGGTGCCCCGGCCTAGAGGTCCTGACTTGCCATAAATTGGGCCTTTGCCGGCGATTGCGTCGTGTGGAGCCGGAAACCGGCGTGCTGGTCACGCAGCGACACCCCGGCCATGCACAGGACTGATCTGGGCCATCGGCGCGATGGGGTAAGGCAGCTGCGGCCTGACCCCGCCGATTACAGCCCCGGGCCTCAGTTCCCCAGCAACCTCAGGAACTCGTTCCGCGTCTGCGGGATGCGACCGGAAGTTGCCGAGCATGCAGGAGGTGGTCATGACTGAGTTCTGCTTCTCGACTCCCCGCATCATCATGCACATGTGCTGGGCCTCGATGACCACGCCGACGCCCTTGCCGCCGATGGCTGACTGCACGCACTCCGCGATCTGCTTCGTGAGGACTTCCTGGATCTGCAGGCGACGGGCGAAGAAGTCCACGATGCGGGCGATCTTCGACAGGCCCAGCACCTTGCCGTTCGGCAGGTAGGCCACGTTGCACTTGCCGATGAACGGCAGCATGTGGTGCTCGCACATCGAGTACATCTCGATGTTGCGCACGATCACCATCTCGTCGGTGTCGCTGGTGAACACGGCCTCGTTGATGAGGGTGCCGATGTCCTGCCGGTAGCCGCGCGTCAGGAACCAGAAGGCCTTGGCCGCCCGCTCGGGCGTCTTCACCAGGCCCTCGCGCTGCACGTCCTCGCCGAGCAGCGTGATGATGTCCCTGAAGCGGTCGGTCATCGTGTCGATGGCCCGCTTCTCGTCCTGCTCGGACACGGGAAGTCTGGCGACGCCATGGCTGGGATTGGGATTCGACACTGCGCCGGCTCCTGTGGTTTCTTTGCCCGCGGCCCGCGATACGGTCCGGATCTTGCTGCTCATGATGCACCTCATGTCAGGTCCGGCCGCGCCTTGTCCGCGGGTCGGATTGTAATGGGTCGGAGGGCCGTGGCCCCGGTTTCTGACCTTGGGAGGTTATTGGGAAGCCTGCCCCCCGGCTGAGTAATCGTCCGGGGACGGCATCCGGATTCCTCCCGGGCGCAGGAAGCGGGCCAGGCCCCGGATCGTGGGTGCCTCGAAGACCCGGATCAGGGGCAGTTCCACGCCCAGCCGGTCCCGGATCCGGGCCACCAGGCGGGTGGCCAGCAGCGAGTGGCCGCCCAGCAGGAAGAAGTCCTCGTCCAGGCCCACGGCGTCGCGCTTGAGCAGGGTCCGCCAGATCTCGCGCAGGGTCGACTCGACCTGGTCAGTCTCCGTAGGAGCGCCTTCAGGCGCGACCTCCCTCCCGCGAGAATCGAGTCCGCGAGTCTCGAGCGGGAGGGAGGTCGCGCCTGAAGGCGCTCCTACGGAGGCCAGTGCCCGGCGATCGACCTTGCCATTGGGCAGGCGGGGCAGCGCGTCGCAGGCGGTGAAGCGCGCGGGGATCAGCGCGGCGGGCAACAGCTTTGCGAGCTGTGCGCGAAGCGCGGCGGTGCCCGGCACGGCGCGTCCCCGGCCGCGCGTGAAGTACGCCACCAGCACGATCTCGCCGGGCACGTCCTCCAGAGGCAGCACGACCGCCTCCACGATGGCGGGATGGGTGCGCAATGCCGCCTCGATGTCGCCCGGCTCGACGCGGATGCCGCCGACCTTCACCCGCTCGTCCCGGCGGCCGACGAAGACCAGGTCGCCATCCGGCAGGTAGCGCGCGATATCGCCGGTGTGGAAGCGACGGGGAACGGTAGGAGCGGCTTCAGCCGCGACCGAATTGCAGTCTGACCCCATTTCGGTCGCGCCTGAAGGCGCTCCTACCGGTCCTCTCCAGTACCCCGGCGTCACGTGCGGGCTCTCGATGACGATTTCGCCCACGATCGGCGCCGGATCGCCCGCCTCATCCAGCAGCAGGAGACGTTGCCCCTCAACCGCCGGCAGCAACGGCCGGCCGATGGGCAGCTGCTGGCCCCGCGGATGCGTGTCGTGATCGGCAAACCACTGGGTGACGGCGGTGGCCTCCGTGAGCCCGTAGCCATTGACGAAGCGCGCGCCCCGGCGGAAGCGGGCGCGGAACAGCTCGAAGTCCGCCCGACGCGCCACCTCCCCGCCCAGGACGATCAGCCGGACGCGGGACAGGTCCTGCCGGCAGGCCACGTGGCCGCCGAACAGGTAGCGGTACACGGTCGGGGTCCCGTGCAGCACGGTGAGGCCCCGGTCCGCGATGCGATCGAGCAGGGTCTCCCGGTCGAGCCGGCGCACGTCCAGGGGACACACCGACGCGCCGGTGAGCAGTGCGCCGAAGATGTCCTGCACGGCCGCGTCGTAGCCGTAGGTGGAGAACAGGCTGAGCCGGTCATCCGCTGCGAGCCCGAGGTTGCCGGCCCAGGCGCGCACGAAGTGCAGGACGTTGCGGTGGGTCTGGGGCACGCCCTTGGGAGTGCCCGTGCTGCCGGAGGTGTAGAGGAGGTAGGCGAGCGCGTCCGGATCCGCGGGCGACGGCGGAGCGGACGCGGCCGGCAGCTGCTCCCGCCGGAGCAGCGCGATGCCCGCGAGCGCCTCGGGCCAGTCCGGCGCCGACAGGTCCGTGACGGCGACGCGCACGCCCGCGTCCCGGACGATCCGCTCGAGCCGCGCCGGCGGCGCCAGCGGGTCCAGCGGCAGGTAGACCGCACCGGCCTGCAGCACGCCAAGGATTCCGGCCACCTGGCCCGCGCCCTGGCCGAACCAGAGTCCGACCCGGTCGCCGGGCCGCACGCCCTGGCGGACCAGCGCCGCGGCGACGGCGGCGGCCTCCCCCGCCAGCGCCTGGTAGCTCCAGTCCACGGCCGGGCAGGCCCCGGTCGCGGGCGCGCTCACCGCGAGCGCCGAAGGCCGGGCCGTCACCTGCCGGGCGAACGCGGCGCACAGGGTCTCTGCCGAAGGCGGTGCCACGACGATCCGGGGCTCGGGCCCGGCGGCGGCGAACGGCAGTTCCGCCAGCCGCACGCCGGGAGCCGCGACGAAGGCGGACAGCACTGCCGCGTAGTCCGCGAGGAGGCGCTCGATGGACGCCGGCAGGAAGAGGTCGGTGCTGTACTCGATCGTCACCGCCAGTCCCGCGCGGGTTTCCGCCAGCGAGACGCTGAGGTCGAACTTCGCCGTCTGCCGCGGGATCGGCACGGGCCGGACGTCGAGGCCCTCCAGTTCGAGCGGCGCAACCGGCTCGCTGTGCAGGTTGAACAGCACCTGGAAGAGCGGCGTGCGGTTCGTGCTGCGCGGGGGCTGCAGGGCCTCCACCAGGAGCTCGAAGGGCACCTCGGCGTGCTCGTAGGCATCGAGCGTCATGTGGCGGACGCGGCCGAGCAGCTCCCGCACCGTCGGATTGCCGCGCAGGTCGGTGCGGAGGACGAGCGTGTTCACGAAGAAGCCGACGAGGCCCTCCAGCTCCGACCGGGGGCGGCCGGCGATCGGCGTGCCAACCAGCACGTCCTCCGCGCCGGCCTGCCGGGCCAGGAGCAGGTCGAAGGCCGCCAGCAGGACCATGAAGAGCGTGCAGCCCTCGGCCCGTGCCAGGGCAGCCAGGTCCGCCTGCAGTCCGGCGGGCAGCGTGCGCGACAGCCGCGCGCCACGCCAGGACGCGACGGCGGCCCGGGGCCGGTCCGTGGGCAGTTCGAGAAACGGCGGCGCACCCCGCAACTGCTCCTGCCACCAGGCGAGCTGCCGGGCGAGCTCGCCGCCGGCGAGCGCGCGGCGCTGCTCGCGGGCGTAGGCGGCGTAGTCCGTCGGGAGCGCGGGCAGCTCGGCCTTCTCGCCCCGCCGGGCGGCTCCGTAGAGCCCTGCGAGCTCCCGGCTGAGCACGCCGAACGACCAGCCGTCCGCCACGATGTGGTGGACGACCAGCACCAGGGTGTGGAGACCCGGCCCGCTGCCCACGAGCAGCGCCCGCACGAGCGGCCCCGAGTCCAGGCTGAACGGCAGCGCCGCGAAGTCACCGGCCCGCGCCGCCACCAGCGACGGCTCCGCCGTCACCACCTGCAACGGCAGGCCCGCCGGCGGGCCGACCACCTGCTCGGGCTCGCCATCCCGGTCGCGGAAGCAGGTGCGCAGGCTCCCGTGGCGGGCGGCCAGTTCGTCGAGCGCCGCCTGCAGCGCAGGCTGGTCGAGCTCGCCGCGCAGCTCGAAGGCCCAGGCCAGGTGATAGGCGGAATTGCCGGGCTGGAGCCGGTCGAGGAACCAGAGGCGCTGCTGGACGAGGGACAGCGGCGCGGTGGTCTCCGGTAGGAGCGGCTTCAGCCGCGACCGATCATCGACGTGAGAGGTCGCGGCTGAAGCCGCTCCTACCGGCGACACCGCCGGCAGCAGCGCCGCCAGCCCCCGCACCGTCGGCGTCTCGAACACGGCGCGCAGCGGCAGCGTGGCCTCCAGCTCCGCCTCGACGCGGGCCACCAGGCGCGTGGCGAGCAGCGAGTGCCCGCCCCGCGCGAAGAAGTCGTCGTCCGGGCCGACGGGCACGCCCAGCAGCTCGCGGAAGATCCGCAGCAGCGCGAACTCCGACGCCGTAGGAGCGCCTTCAGGCGCGACACCGGTGTCCACGGTGTCGCGCCTGAAGGCGCTCCTACGTCGTCGGGAGACGGCAGCGCGGCGCGGTCGATCTTCCCGTTGGGCGTGAGCGGCAGGGCCGCCAGCCAGACGAGCAGCGACGGCACCATGTAGGCCGGCAGCGACTGGCGCAGTGCCGCCAGCAGGATCTCGTCGGGCACGGGCTGATCCCGCGGGACCAGGTAGGCCACCAGCCGCGCATCGCCCGCGATCTCCCGCAGGACGACGACCGCGGCGGTGACGCCGGGCAGGGCCAGCAGCGCCGACTCGATCTCGCCCGGCTCGAGGCGGAAGCCGCGCAGCTTCAGCTGGAAGTCCGTGCGGCCGAGCACCTCGAGCCGGCCGTCGGCACGCCACCGCGCCCGGTCGCCGGTGCGGTACAGGCGGCCGGGCAGGAAGGGATCGGGCACGAAGCGTTCGGCGGTCAGCTCCGGCCGTGCGTGATAGCCGAGCGCCACGCCCGCGCCACCGATCCACAGCTCGCCGCGCGCGCCGATCGGCACCGGCTGAAGCCGGTCGTCGAGCACGTAGCACCGCGTGTTCGCGATGGGCCGGCCGATGCTCACGGGACCGGGCTCGTCAGCCACGCGCTCCACGCAGGACCAGATCGTGGTCTCCGTGGGCCCGTAGAGGTTCCACAGCTCGTCGCCACGGGCGAGCAGCTGCACCGCCAGCTCCCGGTCCAGTGCCTCGCCGCCGCAGAACAGCCGGAGCCCCGGCCGGCCCCGCCACCCGGCGGTGATGAGGTTACGCCACAGCGCCGGCGTGGCCTGCATGACCGTGATGCCCGCACCGTCCAGCAGCTCCATGAGCTGCCGCGGATCCCGCACCTGCTCCGACCTGGCGATCACGGTGGCCGCGCCCACGGTGAGCGGCAGGAGCAGCTCCAGCACCGCGATGTCGAAGGCCAGCGTGGTGACGGCAAGCAGCCGGTCGCCGGCCCCGAGCCCCGGCGCGGCGGCCATGCTGGCGAGGAAGTTCGCGACGGCACTGCGGGGCACGACGACGCCCTTCGGCTGGCCGGTGGAGCCGGAGGTGTAGATCAGATACGCGGGTGAATCGCCGTCCGCCGTAGGAGCGGCTTCAGCCGCGACCCGTTTCCCGCGAGAATCGAGTCCGCGAGTCTCGAGCGGGAAACGGGTCGCGGCTGAAGCCGCTCCTACGGCAGCAACATCGAGCACCTGGCCGGCGGAGGTGAGCAGCAGCCGGGCGCCGGAGTCCCGCAGCACGAAGGCGCGGCGCGCCGGCGGGTGGGCGGGGTCCAGGGGCAGGTAGTGGCCGCCCGCGCGCAGCACACCAAGAACGGCGGCGAGCATGTCCGGCGAACGTTCCATGCAGATCGCGACGGGGACGTCGGCGGTCATGCCCGCGTCCAGGAGCAGCGTGGCGATGTCGCCGGCGCGGGCGTCGAGGGCGGCATAGGTGAGGCGGACACCCGCGCACTCGACGGCGATGGCCTCGGGCGTCCGCCGGACCTGGCTGGCAAACATCCCGAGGAGACCGGGCACCGGTGATGGCGCCGGCTGCCACGCGCGGAGCTGCCGCTCCCGGTCGGCCTCCGCCTGGACCGGCAGTGTCGCGATGACAGCGCCGGGCTCCGCGACGATGGCTTCCAGCAGGGCCTCGAAGCCCGCCGCGAGCCGCGCGATGGTCGCACCGTCGAAAAGGTCGGTGCTGTACTCCAGCCCGAGCCAGAGGCGGCCCTCGAACTCGGCGGCGGAGACGGAGAGATCGAAACGGGCCGTGTCGCCCGGCGCGATTTCGGCCGGCGACACGCGGAGGTCACCGAAGCGCTCCGCCTCCCACGGCGCGTTCTGCAGGACGAACAGCACCTGGAAGACGGGCGAGTGCGCGAGGTTGCGCGGCGGCTTCAGGACCTCCACCAGCTTCTCGAAGGGCAGGTCCTGGTGCGCGAATGCCTCCAGGGCCGTGGCCCGGACCTCGCGCAGCAGCTCGCGGAACGCGCGGGCGCCGTCGACGCGGGTGCGCAGCGCCAGGGTGTTCGCAAAGAAGCCGACGAGCCCCTCGAGTTCGGTGCGCCGCCGGCCCGCGATGGGCGTGCCCACCACGATGTCCTGCTGGCCGGACCAGCGGGACAGCAGCACGTTGAAGGCCGCGAACACCAGCATGAAGAGCGTCACGCCCTCGGCGGACGCGACCTGCCCGAGGCGGGCGGTGAGTTCCGGCGAGCAGGCCGTGCCCCACCCGGCTCCCCCGGTAGCTCTGCAGCCGCGGCCGCGGGCGGTCGAGCGGCAGATCCAGCAGCGCCGGGGCGCCGGCCAGGTGCGCGCGCCAGAACGCCACCTGCCGTTCCAGCTCGGGCCCGGTCAGCCAGTCCCTCTGCCAGACGGCGAAATCCGCGTACTGCACCGGCAGTTCGGGCAGCTGCGGCGCCCGGCCACGCGCGAGCGCGTCGTAGGCGGCGGCCAGGTCCCGGAACAGGATCCCGGAGGACCAGGCATCCGACACGATGTGGTGGGCCAGGAGCAGCAGCACGTGGTCGGTGGCGGAGACCTCCACCAGGAACGCCCGCAGCAGCGGCCCCTCCCGCAGGTCGAAGGCCTGCCCCGCAAGCTCGGCCCAGCAACTGGCGCAGCTGTTCCTCGTCAGCCGGCGGCGGCAATCGGCACGCGGTCGAGCGGCACGTGCACGCTGCTCGCCACGAACTGCACGATCTCGCCCCCGCGCATGCCGAAGGTGGTGCGCAACGACTCGTGGCGCGCGACGACGACGGCCAGCGCCCTGCTCGAGCAGCGCCACATCGAGCGGGCCGGCGAGGCGCACCGGCAGGCGCACGTTCCAGGCGGCGCCCGTGCCCTCCAGCTGCTCGAGAAACCACAGCCGCTGCTGGGCGAAGGACGCGGGAAAGACGTAGCGCTCCGACGGGCGGCTCGTCCGCCAGCCCGGGCTGCGCGTTCACCGGGTGTCACCCTGGTCGGGACGGCGCGGCAGCCGGGGAATGGCGGCGACGGCCGGGCCGGCAGCCGCCAGCCTCTCGTCGACGCAGCGCGCGAGCTGCGCGGATCGTCGGCGCCTCGAAGACGCTGATGAGCGGCAGCTCGACACCCAGGCGGTCCGCGACGGCGGCGACGAGCCGCGTGGCGAGCAGGGAGTGCCCCCCGAGGGCGAAGAAGTCGTCGTCGGGACCGATGTCCCCGCGGCCGAGCAGCGCGGTCCACAGGCCGAGCAGCGCCGCCTCGGTGGCGGTGAGGTTCCAGCCGGCCCTCGCCGGCAGGAACGCGGACTGCACGTCGTCGCGGGGGCCACGAACTGTACGCCGCGCGGCGGCTGCGGAACTTCGCTCAACAGCTCCGCCAGTGGCAGGTCCGGCGTGGCACCGGCCTGCCGGAGCAGGTCCGTGAAGTGATCCAGCAGGCTCGTGCATGGCCGTTGCGCCATACAGGCCGGTGCGCCAGGCGAGCGCGAGGCGCAGCTCACCGCCCTCCTCCGACGCGTGCAGGTTCAGGTCGAACTTCACCGTGTCGCTGGCGATCGGTCTCGACGCTCACCTGCCAGCCCCTCCAGCTCCAGCGGCTGCCGGGGCTGGTTGTGCAGGGCGAAGAGCACCTGCACGAGCGGGCTGTGCGCGAGCGACCGGACGGGCTTCAGTTCCTCGACGAGCTTCTCGAAGGGCACGTCGGCGTGCTCGAAGGCCTGCAGGCTCGTGTGGCGCACGCGCCGGAGCAGCTCCCGGAACGTGGGCTCGCCACCCAGGTCCGTGCGCAGCACCAGGGTGTTGACGAAGAAGCCGACGAGATCCTCCAGCGCCCGGTGCGAGCGGCCGGCCACCGGCGTGCCGACGACGACGTCCGCCGTGCCGGCGAGGCGCGCCGAGCAACGCCTTGAAGGCGGCCAGCAGCACCATGAAGAGCGTGCAGCCCTCCGCCGCGGCCAGCGTCCCGGAGGGCCTGACAGCGTCCCGGCGGGACACGGTGCGCACGGCCCATTCACCGCTGGCGCCGGCCGGTCCGGTCGGGTCGCGGTCAGTCGCACCCGGCAGCTCGAGCAGCGGCGGGGCACCGGCAAGCGCGCTCGCGCCAGTAAGTCAGTCTGCTGCGCGACGCGGCCGTCCGCCAGCGCGTCCTGCTGCCACAGCGCGTAGTCCGCGTACTGCAGCGGCAAGGCGGGCAGCGTTGCGCGCGTCGCCCCGTCGCGCGGCGTTGTAGGCCGCGGACAGTTCCCGGGCCAGGATGCCGAAGGACCAGCCGTCGGCGACGAGGTGGTGGATGACGATCAGCAGCCGGTGGTCCTGCGGACCGTCACCGAGCAGCGTCGACCCGCACCAGCGGCCCCGTTGCCAGGTCGAAGGGCCGGGCGGCGAGCGCCGCGGGATCGCCGGCGTCCAGCACCTCGACCGGGATCCGCAGCTGCGGCGGCGATGACCTGGCCCGGCACGCCGGCGCGCTCGACGAACACCGTGCGCAGCACCTCGTGACGGGCAACCACCGCGTCCACAGCGGCCTGGAGGGCGCGGAGGTCCAGCGGGCCGCGCAGGCGGAGCAGCCAGTGCAGGTGATAGGCCGCGGTGCCGGGCTGCAGCCGCTCGAGGAACCACAGGCGCTGCTGCATCGGGGACAGCGGCACCGGTTCGCCGGGGACGCGGGCGCGGGCCGATGCCGGCGGCAGACGCGGGCGACTTCTGCGCACGACGCCCGAGCGCCGCCGCCAGGCCCCGCGGCGTCGGTGCCTCGAAAATCATCCGCAGCGGGATCTCCGCCCGCAGCGCCTCCCGGAGCCGGGCCACGAGCCGGGTGGCCAGCAGCGAGTGGCCGCCGGCCCGGAAGAAGTCGGTGTCCACGCCGACGCCGCCGGTGGCGAGCACCTCGCCGAAGAGCCGGCAGATTACTGCCTCGAATCGTGTCGTAGGAGCGCCTTCAGGCGCGACCGCGGATCTTCCGCGGTCGCGCCGGATCGGCGCTCCTACGGCGGCGAGCGCCGCGCGGTCGACCTTCCCGTTCGGGGTCAGCGGCAGCGACGGCAGCATCACGAACACGGACGGCACCAGGTGCTCCGGCAGAACCTGGCGCAGGCGCTGCTGCCAGTCATCTGGCTGCTCGCCCCGATCCTCCGCCACGACCCACGCGACGAGGCGTGGCTCGTCGCCCGCCGGTGCCTGCAGGCCCACCGCGGCGGCCGCAACGCCGGGCAGCGCCGCGATGGCGGCCTCCACTTCGGCAGGCTCGATGCGGAAACCCCGCAGCTTGAACTGCGCGTCGCTGCGGCCGAGCAGCTCCAGCTGGCCCCGGCAATTCCAGCGGGCGCGATCGCCGGTGCGGTAGAGCCGCGCGCCTGCCACGGTGGCGTGCGGATCGGGCTGGAACTTCCGCGCCGTGAGGTCCGCGTCGTTCCAGTAGCCCGCCGCCACGCCGGCGCCCCCGATGCAGAGCTCGCCGGGCACGCCGCGCGGCACGGGCTCCCCCTGCGCGTCCAGCACGTAGACGGAGACGCCGGGGAACGGCGTGCCGACCGGCACGGGCCCCGCCACGTCCGCGGCGCCCGCCTCGAACCAGGTGCTGTCGATGGTGGCCTCGGCCACGCCGTAGGAATTGATCAGCCGCGTCCCGGTTGCCGCGACGGACCGGAGGTCCGCGAGCTCGCTGCCGTGCCAGGTGTCCGAACCCACGATCAGCAGGCGCAGCGCCGGCAACCGCTCGCCAGTGGCGCGGCAGTGGCTGAGCAGCAGCCGCACGATGGCCGGCACGAACTCCGCCACGCGGATGCGCGCCGCCCGCAGGAGGGCAAGCAGCGCCGGCGGATCCAGCAGCACGTCCCGCGGGCACAGCACGAGGCGGCCGCCCGTGCCGAGGGCGCGCACCCAGTCCCCGGTGAAGACGTCGAAGGCGGCGCTGGCCATCTGCAGGTGCGCCTCGCCCGGCCTGCAGGTCGTAGGCCGACCGCCAGGCCGCGAGCGCGGCGGCCAGGTTGCCGTGCGTGACCACCACGCCCTTGGGCCGCCCGGTGGATCCCGAGGTGTACAGCACGTAGGCGGGATCGCCCGGCTGCACGGCGACGGCCGGCTCGGCGGCGGCCTGGACCGCGATTGCGGCCTCGTCCGCATCCAGATCGATGCGGACGGCCTTCAGCGCGAGCGCGTCGCGCGTGGCCGCATTCACCACCAGCCCCGCAAGCTCTGCATCGGCCGCCATGCCGGCCAGCCGCTCCGCGGGATAGGCGGGATCGAGCGGCACGTAGGCGGCACCGGCCTTGAGCACCGCGAGCACCGCGACCAGGTAGTCCGGCGTGCGGGGCAGGCAGATGCCGACCCGCGCGCCGGTACCGCAGGCCAAGCCCCAGCAGGTGGCGGGCGAGGCGGTTGGCCCGCGCCTCGAGCTCCGCGTAGGTCAGCGTGCCGCCGTCCAGCTCGACCGCGACGGCACCGGCCGAGCGCCGGGCGACATCGGCGACGGCCCGGTGCACCGGCACGGCCGACGCCGTTGACGCGGGAGACTGGCCAAGGGCGAGGATGCGCCGGCGGGCAACCGCATCCAGCAGCGGCAGCCGCGACAGCGGGACAGAAGGATCGCGCACCGCGCCCTGCAGGAGGCACAGGTAGGCATCGGCGAGTTGCTCCACGGTCCCCGCGTCGAAGAGATCGGTCGCGTACTCGAAGGTCAGCGCGAGACCGTGATCGTCCGCGGCTGCCGTCAGCGTCAGGTCGAAGCTGGAGGTGCCCTGGTCGATCAGCCGGTCGACCCGCAGCTCCAGCCCGCCTGCCCGGCGGCTGCGCACCGGGAGCCGGACCAGGTTGAACATCACCTGGAACACGGGGCTCCGGGACAGGGAGCGCTCGGGCGCCAGCGCTTCCACCAGCTGCTCGAAGGGCGCTTCCTGGTGGGCCTGGGCATCGAGCGTCGTCTCGCGGACGCGGGCGAGCAGCGTGCCGAAGGCCGGATCGCCCGAGAGGTCCGTGCGCATCACCAGCGTGTTGATGAAGAGTCCGACCACCTGCTCCACGTCGGCGGTGAGCCGGCCCTCCACCGGCGTGCCCACCAGCACGTCGACGGCGCCGGAATACCGGTGGAGCAGCGACTTGAACGCCGCCAGCAGCACCATGTAGGGCGTGCAGGCCTGCTCCCGTCGCGAGGCGGTCGCACGGCCGCTGCCAGCGCCGGCGGCACCGCCCGCTGCACCCAGGCGCCCGCGAACCGCTGCTCCGCGGGGCGGGGCCGGTCGGTGGGCAGCTCGAGCGCGGGCGGCGCGCCGGCGAGCCGCCGGCGCCACCAGTCGAGCGCCGCGCGCTGCCGGGGCGCGGCGGCCTGCTGCGCGCTGGCGATGGGCAAACTCCGCATAGGTGACCGGCGGCGCGGCGCCAGGACTGCCGTCGAGGAACGCCGCGAGGTCGTCGAACAGCACGTGATTCGACGTGGCGTCGGTCACGATGTGCTGGGCCACGAGCAGCAGGTGGTGATCGAGCTCGCCCGTCTTCAGCAGCGTCGCGCGAAAGAGCGGACCGCGTTCCAGGTCGAAGGGCTCGCGGGCGAGGCCGGAGCGGCGGGCAGCGGAACCGGATCGCGCGCCGGTGCTGAGGTCCACGACGTCGCAGCGGCAGCGGCGCGGGCGGATCGATCACCGGCACCGGGCGGCCGTCCACCGCCGGGAACCGGGTGCGCAGCGACGGGTGGCGCGCCACCAGCCCGTCGAGCGCGGCGCGGAGCGCCGGGACGTCCAGCGGACCGGTGCAGTGGATCGTCCACGCCACGTTGTAGGCCGGGCTGCCCGGGTCGAGCTGCTCCAGGAACCAGAGCCGCTCCTGCCCGAAGGACAGCACGGGGCAGTGCGTGACTGCATCCGGCGACGGCGCTCCCTGCCCGGCGTCGGGTGCGGGCCCGTCAGCAAGACGCGCATCGAGAGCCGCCGCCAGTGCGGCAATCGTCGGCGCCGCGAAGAGCGCGCGCAATTCCAGCTGCACGCCGAATGCGGAGCGGATGCGGGTCAGCAACCGGGCTGCCAGCAGCGAGTGTCCGCCCAGATTGAAGAAGTTGTCATGGACGCCAACGGCGGGAAGGCCGAGCAGCGCGCACCACAACGATGCCAGCGCCCGCTCCGTGACGGTACGTGGGACGACGGCTGCGGAAACGCCGCGGGACGGTCGCGGCGACGCGATGGCAGTGGCGAGGCCGCCAAGCCGGTCCACCTTGCCCGTCGGGGTGAGGGGCAGCGCCGGCAGCTCGCACCACGCCGTGGGCACCATCCAGGCGGGCAGGCATTCCTGCAGGTGCCGGCGCAGGACATCCGCCAGCGACTCACCCCCGGTTGGCGTCCAGCCGGGCGACGGCACCACGCCGGCCGCCAGCACGACACTGCCATCCTCCCCCACGAGTCCGGCGACCGCCGCGGCCACGGCGGGGTGCCGGGCCAGTGCCTGCTCGATCTCCGCCGGTTCGATGCGCTGTCCCCGCAGCTTGAACTGCGCGTCGAGACGGCCGAGGCACTCGACCGTGCCGTCCGGCAGGAAGCGGGCCCGGTCCCCGGTGCGGTAGACGCGTTCCGCCGGCACCTCGGGCAAGTCGAGACAGCCGAACTTCTCCGCCGTCAGTTCCGGCCTCTGCCAGTAGCCCGGCCCGACGCCGGGACCCGCGACCTGCAGCTCGCCGGGGATGCCGGGCGGCAGGATCTCTCCGGCCCGGTCCACCACGTACACGCGGGTGTTCGCCACCGGCCTGCCGATGGGCACGCGCACCGCGCCGGCTGCGAGCTGCGCGGGTGTCGAACGCCGTCGCATCCCAGATCTCCGAGGTGCCGTAGGTGTTCAGCACGGTCATGCCGGGCAGCAGGCGCCGGCAGTCGGCCACGAGCCCGGGAGTGAGCGGCTCGCCGCTGGTGATGCACCAGCGGAGCGCGGGCAGCGACCCGCCCGTGGCCGACAGCTGTTCGAGAATGGCGCGCAGGAACGAGGGCACGAGCACCAGCTGCGTCACGCCCGTCGCCGCCAGGAACCCCGGCAGGCGGAGCGGATCGGTGGCCACGTCGTCCGGCACGACCTGCAGCGGCACGCCGTGCCCGAGGGCGCCGAAGATCTCCCACCAGGCATCGATGAAGTTGAGGCTCGTACGCAGCGCGAAGACCTCGTCGCCGCCGAAGCCGAAGGCGCCCCACATCCAGTGACAGCGGTTGACCGCGCAGAGGTGCGTGGTCCGCGCGCCCTTGGGCTGGCCCGTCGACCCGGAGGTGTAGAGCATCATCGCGGGCGCGTCGTCCGGGACCTCAGGCAGCACCACCGGTGGCGGCGTACCGGCCGCCGGCCGCGGCCAGGCATCCAGGTCGAACAGCGGCGTGCCGGCCTGCCGGGCCGCCGCGCCCGACGCGCCGCCGACCAGCAGCAGCGCCAGGTCCGCGTCCCGCGCCATGAACTCCAGGCGCGCCGGCGGGAAGGACGGGTCCAGCGGCACCACCGTGCCCCCGGCCCGCAGCACCGCGAGCACGGCGAGGACCAGGTCGGGCGACCGGCCGAGCGCGATGCCGACGTGGCGGCCCTGCACTCCCCGCTGCATGAGCTCTGCCGCCAGCGCCGCGCTCGCGTCGGCAAGCTCGCCGTAGCGAACCACGGACGTACCGGCACGGATCGCGACGGCGCCGGGGGTCCGGGCCGCCTGGGCGACGAAACTCCCGTGCAGGCTGCGCGCCGCCGGCAATGGCGCCGCCGTCGCGTTCCACTCGAGGACCACGCGGCGGCGCTCGCCCGCGTCCAGCAGGGCCGCGCGCTCCAGCGGCTCGTCCGGCCGGAGGACGACATCGGCGAGCAGCGTGCGCAAACGTGCGGGCAACTGCTCCGCCACCCAGTCCTCGATGGCCGTCGTGGACCAGGCGAAGTAGCCCGACAGCGCCGCGCCCTCCCCCTCGTCCCGCAGGGAGCATTCCAGGTCGAAGTAGGAAGCGCGGGCCGCCGGGAGCGGGAGGATGTCGAATTCGACGCCATCCGACGCAGTCACCGCGGGCACCGCCGGCTCCCAGGAGAACAGGATCTGGAACAGGGGATGCACGCCGAGCTGCCGCTCGGGCGCGACCGCCTGCACCACCCGGGAGAACGGCACCGCCCGGTGCTGGAAGGCGTCCAGCGCGCCCGCGCGCTCCACCTGGAGCTGATCCCGGAAGGAACGGGCCAGGTCCACGGTCGACCGCAGCACCACCGGATTCACGAGGCAGCCCACCACGTCGCGCAGCTCGGGCGTGTCCCGCAGGGTCATCGGCGTGCCGATGCAGAGATCGCGCTGGCCCGTCAGCCGCGCAAGCAGCGTGCGGAACGCGGCGAGCATCGCCATGTAGGGCGTCGCATTGCCTGCGCGCGCCAGGCGCCGCAGACCGTCCGCCAGCGCGGGCTCCAGCGTGAACGGGATCCGGCGCGAGACCCGCGGCGATGGTTGCGGCGTGGGCGGCGGCCGACCAGCTCCTGCAACGGGGCCGGGGGAAGGTCCGCGAGCCGCTGCCGCCACCAGTCGATGTCGGTCGCCCCGTCCTGCCCCTGCTGCCAGGCAGGCTGCCCGGCCAGTTCTGCGTAGGACGATGCCGGCGGCAGCTCCTCCCCGCCATAGAGCCGCGCGAGATCGGACCTGCAGCACCGGCCACGGACATGCCGTCGGCCACGATGTGATGGGCCGTGACGATGAGGACGTGCGCTTCAGCAGATTCCCGGCACAGCACCGCGCGCACCAGCGGGCCCGTCGCAAGGTCGAAGGGTTCCCGCAGCGCCGCCTCGGCGATGACGTCGACGTCGCTTCGCTGCCATCGACATTCACTGACTCAGCCCGGCCGTGACTTCGGCACCGATGGCCTGCCACGCCGTCGTCACCCTCCAGTGAGACGCGCGCGGCCAGGACCGGGTGCCGGCGCACGAGGTCGTGCCACGCCCGCTCGAGCGCCGGCAGGTCCAGGCTGCCACGCGAGGCGGATGGCGAACTGCTCGCTGGCGCTCGTGTCACCCGGATAGAGCGATTCCAGGAACCAGAGGCTCTGCTGGCTGAAGGTGAGCGGGACGCGTAGCGGCCCCGTGCCTGCCGCTGACGGCGGCGCTGCGAGGCGCCGGCGCGGAACGCGCCAGCGCTGCGGCCAGCGCGTCGGGGAAGCGCGCTTCCAGGTGACGCGCCAGGCCGGCAATCGTCGGCGCCTCGAACAGCGCGGCCAGCGGCACGCCCGCATCCAGCCAGCGCTGCACGCGCGTGGTCAGCTGCACGGCGGAGATGGAATCGCCGCCCAGTTCGAAGAAGTCGTCCTCCACGCCGGGCGCCTCGATGCCGAGCACGTCCGTCCAGAGTTTCGCCAGTTCGCGCTCGGGCGCGGTGCGGGGCGCCACGGGCGGGCCGGCCAGCCGCGGCCGCGCCGCGACCGGGCGCCGGCAGCGCCTCCCGGTCGAGCTTGCCGCCCGGGCCGAGCGGCAGCTCGGGGAGGAACACCCAGCCCTGGGGCACCAGGTGCTCGGGCACCCGCGCCTCGAGCCAGCGGCGCAGTTCGGTGACCGACAGTTGTTCCTCGGCGGGACGTTCCAGTTGCGCCAGCAGCTGCCGGTGCAGGCGGGTGCCGCCGGCGACCGTGCCCCGGTGGCGGGTCACGTGGCTGAGGTCCACGGTCCCGTCGGCGCCGGCCAGCCGAGCCGTCGACGGCGTAGTCGGGAAACAGCGGATCCGACTCGGGCCGGCACTCGCCACTGCAGTTGCAGCCGGTCGCCCCGCCGCACTGGCGACCGGCTCGTCCGCCAGCGGCAGGAACACCGGCAGCCAGGCCTGCTGCTCGCGGAAGTAGTCGACGGACTGGCCGGCGCCCGCCGTCACGACGGTCCACAGCAGGCAGCCGTCGAAGAGGCCGTCGCGGGCGATGGCCAGCTCCGCGCTGCCGGCGTGGGTCCGTCGGCGAGCTCACCGTGGAAGTCGAGCACCTCGAAGTCCGCGGGATCGGTCAGCAGGTCGCCTGTCACCCACGTTCCGCAGGCACAGTCGCAGGTCGAAGGGCTGGCCCACGGACGCGAAGACCCGGCGGGCATAGTCGGCGGCCAGCGGCCCGAAGCGGGGTCCGCTTGCGAACCGCTGGCCGGCAGCTCGAGCGCGGCGATGCGCGTCGTGCAGATCTCCGGCACCGGCACGCAGCCGGGCGCGAAGTGACGGCGCGCCGCGTTCCACACCGGGGCGATCCCGTCGGCGCTGCCGATGTTGCCGATGATGCCCTGGGTGCAGACGTCCACCGGCCGCGGCAGGCTCCACGCCGGCGATGTCGCCCTGGAGCGACCGTGATGCGGTCCGTGAGGCCGAGGCTCGCGACCAGCTCCCGCGCCCGCCGCGCGGCGCCCTCCAGCACCTCCACGGCGTAGACGTGCGCCGCGCCGGCCTCGACGCAGAGGCGGGCGAGCACCGCGTCCTCGCCGGTGCCGATGTCCAGCACCACCTTGCCCGGCACCGCGGCCGCGAAGGCGGCGCGGTAGGCCGCGAGGCGCACCGGCTCCGCATTCATCAGGCCGTACAGCCACTGGTCGTAGATGCCGTAGGCGCCGAGGGACGGCCAGAACTCCGCCGTCGACGGACTCCGGCAGTGCGCCGTCGCCGGCCGACCACATAGGCGGTGAGGCGCTGGTTGCCCGCCGCATCCGCCCGGAAGCGCGACGGCGGCATCGCGCACGCCGGGATGGTCGCGCAAGGCCGTCTCGATGTCGCCGGGCTCGATGCGGTAGCCGCGAAACTTGAGCTGGGCATCGACCCGGCCCAGGTACTCCAGCGAACCGTCGGCGAGCTGGCGCACCCGGTCGCCGGTCCGGTAGCCGCGCAGCACGCCCGCGCCCGGCACGGCCAGCTCGCTGAAGCGCGAGGCCAGCTCCGGTGCGGCCAGGTAGCCGGGCGTGACGCAGGCGCCGCCCACCCAGAGCTCGCCGGCAGCGCCGGCCGCGCGGCAACGGGGCGGCCCGCGGCGTCCAGGACGAGCACCTCCCGGCCCGGCAGGGGCCGGCCCAGGTTGCGCGCGCCCTCCTCCGTGGCGTCGTCCGCGCCGTAGATCCGCAGTGTGAGCTGGCCGGCCGTCTCGGTGATGGCGTAGGTGTTGATGAGCCGGGCCCGGTGGCCGCGCGCCAGCCAGCCGGCGATGTCGTCGCGGCGGATCGCCTCGCCGGAGAGCGCCAGGTAGCGCAGCCGGCTGCCGGCGACGCTCGCGTGGAAGCGCTCGTCGTGGAGCAGCCGGCGATAGGCGGACGGCGTCTGGCTGAACACCGTCACGCCCTCGTCGGCGATGCAGCTCGCCGAGCGCCGCGGGATCCTGGCGGATGTGCTCCGGCACGATGACTAGGCAGCCCCCGTGCAGCAGCGCGCCCAAGAGCTCCCACACCGAGAAGCCGAAGGACGCCGAGTGAAACCAGGTCCACACGTCGTCGGGCCCGAAAGCCGAGGGCGGCGGTCAGCGGCGGAAACAGCCCCGCAAGGTTGCCGTGCGTGATCGGCACCCCCTTTGGCGATCCGGTGGAGCCGGACGTGAACAGCACGTAGCACCACTGGCCCGCCTCGATCGGCACTTCGGGATTCGCACTGCTCCCGGCAGCGATGGCCGGCCTGGTCCCGGTCCAGGTCGACGACGGGCACGCCCGCGTCGTGTTCATCGGCGGTGACGAGCGGGAGAAACGCCGTGCGCGTGACGAACACGGCCGGACTCGGCGGCGGCCTGCATGCGTCGCAGCCGGTCCGCGGGCCAGTGCGGGTCCAGGGGCACGTAGGCGCCGCCGGCCTTCAGGACCGCCAGGATCGCGACGAGCAGGTCGGGGCCCCGGTCGAGGCAGAGCCCGACGGCCACGTTGCGCGTCACGCCGAGGGCGATGAGCCGGTGGGCAAGCCGGTTGGCCGCGGCGTTCACGTCCCGGTAGCTGAGCCGCCATTCGCCGTAGACCACCAGCGGGGCCCGGGGCCGCTCCTCCGCCAGCTGCTCGAAGCGCCGCGGCAGGTTGACGGCGGCCGCTGCCGCCCCGGCGCGCGCAGTGGCTGCTGATCGCTCACGACGCCGCCGCCTTCACTGCCGTCAGGCCCAGCACGGGCGGATTGCGCACGTAGGCCGCGTAGAACGCCGGCGACTCCACCGCCGGATCCAGCCGCAGCGGGTGCCACTCGATCGAGTGGAAGCCAGCCGCCTCCAGCGCAGCCGCGTAAGTGGCCCGGCTGTACCAGAATGTCTCGAGCCGGATGATCTGCCGGCCCGACACGAGGCCGTAGGCGATGCGGCTACCCTCGCGGCGGGCCTCCATCGCCTGCTTGTCGAAGCCGTAGGCAGCGTAGCCTGCGTAGTCCTCCGGCTGCTGGTCCGGGTTCTCGGTCAGCGCCACGAGCCGGCCGCCGGCGCGCAACGCGTTGCCGAGTCGCCGGCACATCCGCTGCAGCACCTCGACCGTCGGGGCGTAGTGGAGCAGGTACGAAGCCAGGACCACGTCGAACCCGGCACCGCACAGCAGGTCGGGCAGGTCCTCGACGGCGCAGCACGCATACTGGATGCCGAGCGGTTCCGCCCGCTCCTGCTCCCGCGCCAGCCCGATCATCGCCGGCGACACATCCACGCCCGCGACCCGCACCGCGCCGGCAGCCATCAGGCGCCGTGCGTGGAAGCCGTCGCCGCAGCCAGCGTCCAGGACGGCGAGGCCGCGGCAATCACCGAGCAGCTCGTTGAGCGTGAAGGTTTCGATCGCCGCCCGCACCGGCGATGCCTTGGTGCGCTGGTAGTCCTTCGCGATCGCGTCGTAGGCAGCGGGGGTGCTGGCCATCGGCGTGCTACCGCCCGCGGTTGCGGCCGGCCGCCCACTCGCGCAGCAGGCCTCCGCAGTCCTCGGCCAGGAGTCCGCCCGTGAGCGTCATGCCGTCTGGTACTGCGCCGCGAAGCTCCCGGCCGGTCACGGCCTGCATGGCTTCCAGTCCGGCGCCGAACCAGACGCGCTCGATACCGGCGTAGTGAATGGCGGCGAGGCACATGGCGCAGGGCTCCACGGTCACGTAGAGCTCGCAGCCGGTGAGCGACGGCGTCCGCAGGTAGCTGGCAGGCGGCCCGCAGCGCGAGGATCTCCGCGTGGGCGGTGGCGTCGGGCCCGCCGATCACGGCGGTGTGTGCACTGGCGATGACCCGGCCGTCCTGGACCACGCAGGCGCCCACCGGTGGCTCGCCGGCAAGCTGCCCGCGCTGCGCGGCGGCCAGGGCCTCGCGCATGCCCTCCCCCTGGCCGGCCGGGTCCGGACGGGCCAGGTCGGGGCTCGCGGCGTCAGCCGGGCTGCTCGTCTTCACCCTGGTAGATCGCGCCGCTGGTGCAGGTCTCGTGCACGATGACCTTCGACAGCGCCGGCAGCGCCGGCTTGAGCCGCTGCCAGATCCAGCGGGCCACCATCTCGCTGGTGGGATTCTCGAGGCCCGGCACCTCGTTCAGGTAGTGGTGGTCGAGCACGTCGTAAATGGGCTGGAATTTCTGCTTGATCTCGGCGAAGTCCATGATCCAGCCGGTGTGCGGGTCCACCGGGCCGCTGACGTAGATCGCGCCGCGCCAGGAGTGGCCGTGCAGCCGGCTGCACTTGTGGCCGGTGGGCACGTTGGGCAGCCGGTGGGCGGCCTCGAAGATGAACTCCTTGAAGATCTCCATATATATAAGGTGCGCCGGGGCTGCCTTGGCGGCGGACCGGGCTTGTTCTTTTGCTTCAGTTGTGGGAGCGGGCGAGCATTCTGCACCAGCCCCTTGATCGTGGCCAGCAATCGCTGGCCGGGCTGCTGGCTGTACCCCCGGCAGTCGGGCCAGTACCATTCGCCGGCTTTCATCCCGCAGCGTGGAGCTACCCCCCAATGGCCAGTGACAGCCCGACCAACATGGTGATCAGCGTCGTGGGCGGCACCGGCGCGCTCGGTGGCGGGCTGGCGCGCCGCTGGGCGAAGGCCGGCCTCACGGTGGTGATCGGCTCCCGCAACGCGGACAAGGCAGCAGCTGCGGCAGCGGAACTGCGGGCGGCGTACCCCCATAGCCGCGTGCAGGGCATGGGCAACCTGGACGCGGCCCGCGCCGGCGACGTGGTCGTGCTCACCGTGCCCTTCGCGCAGCAGCGCGCCACGCTCGAAGGCATACAGCCCGCCCTCGCCGGCAAGATCCTCGTGGACACCACGGTGCCGCTGGTGCCGCCAAGAGTGGCCCGCGTGCAGCTGCCGACGGAAGGCTCCGCTGCCGCCATTGCCCAGCAGGTGGCGGGCGACACGGTGTCCGTCGTCGCCGCCTTCCATAACGTGTCCGCGGACTCGCTGCACACCGATGAGGACCTGGACTGCGACGTGCTGGTGGTTGGCAACAAGGCCGACGCGCGGGAAGTCGTCGTCGGCCTCGCGCGCGCCGCGGGACTCCGGGCCTGGCACGCCGGCTCGCTGGAGAATGCCGCCGCCGCCGAGGCCCTGACCTCCGTGCTCATCTTCATGAACAAGCGCTACGGCGGCGTGCACACCGGCGTGCGCATCACCGGCATCCCGGACGACGCAGCCTGAAGCGGCGACGGTGAATGACCTGCGCTTCAGCCGCATCCCGGGCTTCCCGCTCATCGAGCCGGGGGCGGATCTCGCGGGCCTGATTGCCGGGGCGCTGCGCGCCGCCGGCGAGATCCCCCGGGCCGGCGACGTGGTCGCCGTCGCCCAGAAGGTGGTGTCGAAGGCGGAGGGCCGCATCGTGCGCCTGGACACGGTCGAACCCTCGGAACGGGCCCGGGACATTGCCCGGCAGGCCGACAAGGATCCCCGTGTCGTCGAACTGATCCTGCGGGAATCCCGTGCCGTCATCCGCGTGTCCCGGGGCGTGATCATCACCGAGCACAACACCGGCGTGATCCTCGCGAACGCCGGCATCGACCGCTCCAACCTCCAGGGCAGCGACGACGCCGCGCTGCTGCTGCCCGAGGATCCCGACGCGTCGGCCGCGCGGCTGCGCGAGCGCCTGCAAGCAGACTTCGGCGTGCCGCTCGGCGTGATCGTCACCGACAGCATCGGCCGGGCCTGGCGCCTCGGCACGGTCGGCACGGCCATCGGCTGCGCCGGCGTGATGGCGCTCAACGACCTGCGCGGCCAGCGCGACCTGTTCGGCCGGCAGCTGCAGGTGAGCGAAGTGGCCGTGGCGGACAGCCTGGCCGCAGCCGCCGTGCTGGTGATGGGCGAAGCCGCGGAAGGCACGCCGCTGGTGCTGATCCGCGGCGGCGCCGATCCGGACAATACCGGCCAGACGGCCCGCAACGCGCTCCGGCCGCCCAACGAGGACCTGTTCCGGTGAGCCCGGCGGACAGGCCCGCTACGTCGTCCTGTCCGGCGGCGTCGGCGGCGCCAAGTTCGCGCTGGGCCTGTCCCGCGTGCTCCAGCCCGAACAGCTCACGATCATCGCGAACACCGGCGACGACTTCACGCACCTGGGCCTCGCGATCTCGCCGGACCTGGACACGCTGATGTACACGCTGGCGGGACTCGTCAACGAGGACACTGGCTGGGGCTGCAGAGACGAAACCTGGTCCTGCATGGCGGGGCTCGAGGCCCTCGGCGCCGAAACCTGGTTCCGCCTCGGCGACCGGGACCTGGCCACGCACCTGGAGCGCACGCGCCTGCTCGCCAGCGGGCTGACGCTCACCCAGGTCACCCGGCACCTCTGCGCGCGGCTCGGCGTCGGCCGTGAACCTGCTGCCCATGTCGGACACGCCGGTCCGCACGGTGATCGATTCCGGCGACGGCACTCTCGCCTTCCAGGACTACTTCGTCCGGCGCCGCGCGGAACCCGTCGTGCAGCGGCATCCGCTACGAGGGCGCGACGAAAGCGCCGCCGATCGCCGCGCTGGCCAGCCTGCTCACCGACCCCGATCTCGCCGCGATCTTCATCGCGCCGTCGAATCCCTGGCTCAGCATCGACCCGATCCTCGCGATACCCTCGCTCGCCGCCGCGCTCCGCTCCACCACCGCGCCCGTCATCGCCATCTCGCCGATCGTGGGCGGCCGCGCGCTGAAGGGCCCCACCGCCAAGATCATGGGCGAGCTGGGCATCACCGTGTCGGCGGGCGCCATCGCCGCCCATTACGGCGACCTGCTCGACGGCTTCATCCTCGACGACGCGGACCGCGCGGAGGCCGATGCACTGATCGCTGATGGACTGGCCGTGGGCGCCACGCACACCGTGATGAGCACCCTCGAGGACCGCATCCACCTCGCCGAATTCGCCCTCGGCTTCGCGGCACCGCGCTAGCGCCATGCCTGCTGCCTGGGCCCTGGTGCCCATCAAGTCCTTTGCCACCGCCAAGTCACGGCTGGAAGGACTGCTGACGCGGGCCGAGTGCGCGCGGCTGGCGGAGGAGATGGCGCGGGACGTGCTGATGGCGCTCAACGCCGCCCCGGACATCACCGGCATCGCGATCCTGGGCGACGAACCCCGCCTCGGGCCGCTGGCGACGGCGGTCAACGCGACGCTGCACGCCGAACACCCGGGCGAGGACTACCGGACCGCGCTCGGCCGGGTCGCCCGGGAACTCGCGGACCACGGGGCGCGCCATCTGCTGGTGGTCCCCGCCGACCTGCCCACACTCTCCGCCGGCGACTTGCAGGCGCTGCTCGCGGACCACAAATCCGGCGTCACGATCTGCCCCGCTGCTGAAGACGGCGGCACGAACGCCCTGCTGCTCTCCCCTCCCACGGCCATCCCCTTCCTCTACGGGCCGGACAGCGCCGCGCGACACCGGGCGGCTGCGGAGGCCGCTGGGCTGCCGGTGCGCGTGATGAAAATCCCCGGCTTCGCCCGGGACGTGGACAGCCCGGAGGACCTGCGGTGGCTGGCCGGGCAGAAGATCGCCTGTGCAACGCGGGCGTGGCTGGTGGCCAGCGGGATCCTCGAGCGGTTGAAGGCCGGCTGACCGGCGTTGCAAGCCGCCGGATTGGCGGTATCTTGGGCCAATTGCTGGCGGGGAGATGCTGCCGTGGCCCGGTCCCAAACCTGTTCCAATGAAACAGTGGGCGCCCCTGGCGCGCCCTATTCCGCCGGTGTATTAGCCGACGTGGGATGGAGCTTTCTGAAGGAGAATCAATCGCCTGGCGCCGCCCGATCAGGTTATTGGACGATATTGTCGGTTTTCTTTAGGGCGGCTTTGTCCTCTAAATATAGTTAGACAGATGCAGAAGCAATGCTCGAACCAAACGAATTTGATCTGCTGTTAGTGATTGCCCAGTTGTCGATTGCATTCGCTGGCTTCGCAAGCCTTGCCAGCGCTTTAGGGGACCGAAATCATCGCGACGAAACGCGGGTGGATGCGGGCCGCTTGATAAACATGCTGGTCGTTAGTCTCTGCACGGCAATGTTGGCACTTGTCCCGTTTATTCCGACGCTATTCGGATTTGTAGAGAACTTGGTGTGGCGTTTTTCTGCCGCGACGGCATTCGGAACCTTGGTGTTGTTCGCGCCCGGGGTGGTGATGCGGACGAAGCGTATGAAGCAGTATGCCGGGTTCAACAATCCATCGAATGCTGTAAATTTTGGTCTTGCCGCAATCGCCGCTTTCGGTTTTAGTTCCTGCGCATTCGGGCTTCCGGCACTTAAGCCGTCTGCTAGCTATGTCGCGGGGCTGGTCGCGCTCCTGCTCATTTGCGCAATAGTATTTTTTCGAGTTATTACCTCGCTACTTCGCCCCAATGCTCCGGAATAATCGAGACTTCTGTCTAACTAGGCGATCAACTCGGTCGCTTGACACCTCCCTTCCTTCGCTGACGCTCCGGTCGGTCGCCGTCAAGCGCCGGTTATCGCAACGTTAATTCCATCCACCACGTCTGCCACCTCTACTTCTCGCAAATCGCGGACTGACCTGAAGAAGGTTCGCCGCAGGAGGGACCCCGATATCGTCCGGGACGGCGATGCGCCGGAGTGGACGCCGGAGATGTTCGGCCGGGCCGTGGCCCGCAAGGGCGTGAAGCTGGTCCCCCGCAAGGCACTCCTCTCCCTGCGCATCGATTCCGACGTGGTCGAGTGGTTCCGGGCCCAGGGCGCCGGGTACCAGTCCCGGATGAATGCCCTCCTCCGGGCCTATATGGAGGCGCACAGTTAGCCAGTCCCCTCCCGAATCCCGCAGGAAACGGCAGAATCTGCGCTTGCCTCGACCTGTCCGTTCTACCTACCATTCGCGCATGACCTCGACCGATCTCCTCCGGTTCATCCGCCGCTTCCGGCGACTCCCCCGCGATCAGCAGGCGGCAGTCGCCCACCTGGTCCATTCGATGGGTGGCGCCGGGCATGAACCCCAGGCGTCCGGGACTTTCGCTGCCCTGGCCGAACCTGCGCTACGTGCGGTCTGGGACAACGACGAGGATGCCGAGTACGACCAGCTTTAGCGGGGGTGAGTACGCTTGAATTCTGCGATGTGGTCCTGGTGCGTGTTCCGTACACGGACCAGTCCACGACGAAACTCCGTCCAGCGGTCGTCGTGAGTTCCAGCCGATATCAGCAGTTTCGCCCTGATGTCATCCTCATGGCCATCACCAGCAGCACCTCGGCGCCGAGGCAGTTCGGTGATGTGGACGTTGCGGACTGGGCCGGGGCCGGCTCCTGAAGCCCTCACGGGTCAAACCCGTGATCGTGACCATCCAGCGAAATCTGGTTCGGCGCCGACTCGGGCACCTGGAAGCGGAGACATTACCGCCCTGTCCCAGTCGCTGTCCGAAGTCCTGGGGTGAATTCCCGGGAACCCATGTGTGCCCCGCCACGTGCAGGCACCCCGCCTCACCCCGGCGCCGGCAGCGCCGGATGACTCAGGGTCTCCAGGTCACGGCCCAAACCTCCGTGATCGCCTTCTTCTCCATGCGCGCCGACGGCCACTTCCGGCGGCTGCTACCCCTGATCGAGGGTGTCGTGCGCCGGGGCGCACGGGCGGTGGTGTACACCGACCCGCGCTTCGCGCCCGAGGTCGCCCTGGCCGGTGGCGAGTGCGTAGACCTGTTCGCCGGCCGTCCTGCCGACGGCGGCGATCCGGAGTCCTTCCCCCGGGGCGTTCAGGCAGTCACCTTCGCCGGGCACCACGCTGATGACGTGACCGCTGCACGGTGGCCGCCGCGAAGCCCGCACTGGTGATCCACGACACCCAGGCCGTGATCGGCCGGGTCGTCGCGGCGAAGCTCGGCATCCCCGCCGTGAACGTGTGCGCCGGCCACAACGTCACGCCGGAGCGCTTCCAGCCGCTCCTGGCTGCAGATCCCCGGGTGGTCGTGTCGGACCGCTGCCGGTCGGCAGTCGAGCTGCTCCGCGACCGGCACGGCATCGCCGACGCCTCGCCCTTCTGCTACGTGGGCGGCTTCAGCCCGCACCTCAACGTGTACTGCGAGCCGCCGGAATTCCTCGCCCCTAGCGAGCGCGGGCCCTTCGAACCGGTGGCCTTCTTCGGCTCCGTGCGGGCACCGGACGCCGCGCCGGCACCTGCGGCCGTGGTCACGAAGGCGGCAGACTTCAATGTCTACGTCTCGCTCGGCACAGTCACCTGGCGCTCCTACCCCGCCGAAGCCCTGGCCGCGCTGCGGGTGATCAGCGGCGCCCTCGCCCGCCGGCCCGGCACTGAAACCGTCATCAGCCTGGGCGGCGCGCCACTCACGCCGGATATGGCCGAAGTGCTGGCGGCACCGAAC
The DNA here is from genome assembly GCA_963790015.1 of uncultured Gammaproteobacteria bacterium. GTDB lineage: Bacteria > Pseudomonadota > Gammaproteobacteria > Steroidobacterales > SHZI01. The sequence goes on along the minus strand of CAWBMW010000026.1, from coordinate 162,344 downwards.
GTGCACGTGAAGCCCTACGTGGACCAGGCCGCGGTCCTGGCGCGGGCCGACCTCTTCGTCACCCACCACGGCCTCAACTCCACCCACGAGGCCATCTGGCACCGGGTGCCGATGCTGTCCTGCCCGTTCTTCTGGGACCAGCCGGCGCTGGCGGCGAAGTGCCAGGCGCTCGGCATCGCGGTGCCGCTGGTCGGTGCTCCCCGCGAACTCCCCACCGAGGCCGGCGTGCTGGCGGCAGTGGACCGGGTCGTCGCGGACGGGGCGGGTTTCCGGGCGCGGCTGGACGTGGCGCGGGGCTACGAGGAGAAGGTCATGGCCGGGCGGGACGCGGTGATCGACCGGATCCTCGCGCTGGCTGCCGCGGGCGCACCGCCGTCACGTCGTCCAGCTTGAGGCGGGTCTCCTCGCACTCGCCCTCGGCGGTGGAGCCGCCGGTCACCGCCGCGCCCACGCAGGTGTGCACGCCGGCGTCGTCCCGGAACAGCGTGCGGAGCACCTGGGAGAATTCGAAGCCGCCGTCCGGCCGGCGCAGGCCGATGAGCCCGTACCAGGCGCCGCGACTCGCGGGCTCCAGGTCGGCCAGCAGGCGCAGGCCCGCGTCCCGGGGCTGGGCCCCCGCGGGCAGCAGCGCCCGCAGGATGTCGGCCAGGCGCGTGCCCGGGCGGCACTCCACGGCCAGCGGCGTGAGCAGGTGACGCAGGCCGCGGCGCTCCAGGACTTTCATCGTCCGCGCCTCCACCGCGCCGAGCGCGGCCAGCGCCGCGCGGGTCGCCGCGATGGAGAGCGCGTGCTCCTCCAGGATCTTCGGGTCGGCGAGCAGCGCGGCACGCAGCGCCGCGTCCTCGCCGGCGGCGGTGGCGCGGGGTCCGGTGCCGGAGAGCTTGTAACAGGCGAACTGGCGCTCGTCGCCGGCACCGAGGAGCTCCGGGCTGTGTCCCGCGAGTTCCAGCCCGTCGGTGCGGAGGTAGTAGCTGCGGCCGAGGCCCGCGGCGTCCTCCGCCGGCGGCACCGCGAAGGACGCGAGCAGGTCGATGTCACCGGGCAGGTCCACGCGCCGGGCGACCGTGAGGCGCTGGGCCTGGCCCTTGCGGATCGTGTCCAGGACCCGGTTCACCGCGCGCCGGTAGGTGTGGGCATCCCGGTCCAGCGGGCGGAGCGGCAGCACCTCCCCGGCCGGCACGTCGCCGGGCATCAGGCCGGCCAGCACCGGGCCGTCCTGGAGCACCGTGCAGAGGGCGGGACCGCGCGGACCCGCGTCGATGCGCAGCACAGCCTCGGGCTCGAACAGGTGGAGCGCAGGCGAGGCCGCACCGACCCGGGCCAGGTCGTCGGGCCACACCGCGTCGAAACCGAGATAGCCGGCCACGAAACCGGGCACGTCGAAGAAGCGGGCCAGCCGCTCCCACAGGGCCGCCGCCGTGGAATCCTCGCCCGCGTAGCGCCGCAGGGACAGGCGTCGCCGCTCGCCGATGAGCACGTGGGCCGTGTCGGTGGTGCCGAAGGCCATGGTGGCGGGGCGGCCGGGCATGCGCCCCGTGCCAGCGCACCAGCGCGCCGCGAAGCCGATTGCCCCGCCGGGCGGCTGCCCGGCCGGCTCCGTGGCGCTGGGCCGGCTCTCGAGGCGGAGCGTCACGCGCTCAGAGTCCGGCCGTGATGAAGCCGAGGTTCCGGCTGACGTATTGCCGGCCCAGAGCCCGGTCGGTGGTGACCGCCAGCAGTTCGTCGTCGGGCAGCGGGCAGGAGAACTGCTCGTTCCGCTCCTTCAGCTTCTGCACGGAGATGGCGAGCAGGTTGCCCGTGAGCTCGGCCCAGGTGCGCTCGTCGTCGTCCAGCGCCTCCGTGCCCCGGAAACGCATCAGCAGGTGAGACGACTCGTCGGCCAGGATGGACTCGGACAAACGCACCACTTCCCGGTCCACCTCGCTCGCCGGCGGGTGGTCCGTGAAATGGGCGCGCATGCCGAACTGGAGACCGAGCCCGCCGCCCTCCGAGAGGTCCACGGCCGTGCGGCCGACGGTGGTGGCGCGAAGCGAATGGCGGAGCGCGGCGAGGCGTCGCGCGTTTGCGAGATCGCCGAGGGAGTCGAGGCTGCGCGCCGGATCCCCGCCGGCCAGCGCGTAGAGGCCCATGAACTCGGCCATGTGGCGCAGCTCGTCCACCGCGAAGGAGAGATCATCCAGGATCCGGGTGACTTCCGCGGGCGGCGTGGCGAGGTTGACAGCCGCCGCGCGCCGGCTGGCGGCGTCGAGGATGCTGGCGACGGTGGCGCCGGGGCCACCGTAGACGCCGCCGCCGTTGAATTCCTTGAAGACCTGGAAGCCGATCCAGCGGATATCCCGCTCGGGGGTACGGTGGCCGCTACTGAAGTAGCGCCGGGCCACCAGGGCCTCACCGGCCCAGCAGGGCGCGACGGTGTCGATCAACTCTCGAAGCTGTGCAGTCCTGCCAGGCATTCCGCGTCGTGCCGTCCGCACGCTAACCCGGGCGCATCTTAGCCGTTGCAGCAAGGCCGGGCCAGAGCCTCACGCCGGCGGTGGCAGCGCCGGATGGCTCTGGGTCTCCAGGTAGAAGAACGCGTCGGCCACGGGCTTGCCCCAGGCCTTGGTGAAGATGCCGTAGGCCGGGTCGTTGGCGTGCAGGATCTCCTTGAACCGGTAGATCCTGTCGAGGGCGTAAGCCCGGTCCTCCTCCCGCCCGATGGGCTTGCCGGGCAGGTAGTAGTGCTCGATCCAGATCTGGAGGTACTCCCGGGTTGCCTTCAGGAAGTTTTCGGTGTCCAGCACGTCGTACTGGCAGTGCAGGAGGTAGGGGGAACAGATCTTGTTCACCCACTCGAGCCTGGACGGCGGCACCCCGAGGATGTCCCGATACTTCTCGAAGGTCGGGATCAGCGGCGTGTAGTCCACGTTGGGGAGCGTCGGGCTGATGTCGAGGAGCGCGATCTTCTGGGTCTCGTTGCCGCCCAGCTGGAACATGAAAATGGGAATGTCGTAGGCCGGATCCGGCAGCGTCAGCATCACGTTGCCCTTCAGCTTCTCCCGGATGCCGTACTCCTCGAGGATCACGTCCGCCAGGTTCGGAGCCTGGTAGATCTCCGACAGCAGGTAGGTGCTGGTGCCCTTCCGCACCCCGTTGGTGAAGAACTGGATGAAATTGTCGTGGGACAGCCGGTCCCCGAACAGCTCGTGGAACATCTTGAGCGGTCCGGTCTTGTTCTGGCGGAGCTGGTACATGGCGATTTCCCGAGGCTGCGATACGAATGCGCCTGCCGGCGCTGCGGCATATCGTCACAATTCGCCCGGCGCCGGGGCTTCAGGGGAACTACCTATGGGCCCGGGCCAGGGCAAGCGCCCATGCTGCCGCTGTCCTGACCACGGCCATCGCGCCCGTGGCCCTTTCTGGAACGCCGCCGGGGGTACAGAATGGCACCGTGAACGACCATCCCGACCTCGCCGCGGCCCGCCAGCTGGGAGCCGCCCCCCTCGGTGAACTGCTCGCCGGCGCCGCGGCGCTGCGGGACCAGGGCCACGGGACACTGGTCACCTACTCCCGCAAGGTCTTCATCCCGCTCACCGAGCTCTGCCGGGACGTCTGCCACTACTGCACCTACGCGAAGACCCCGCGGCGCCTCGCCACGGCCTACCTCGCGCCGGAGCAGGTGCTCGCCATCGCCCGGGCCGGCCAGGCGGCCGGTTGCCACGAGGCGCTGTTCACGCTGGGCGACAAGCCCGAGCTGCGCTACCGGGTGGCGCGGGAAGCGCTCGCGAAGCTTGGCTACGCCACCACCGTGGACTACCTGCTGGCCATGGCGGCGCTGGTGCGGAAAGAGACGGGCCTGCTGCCGCACCTGAATCCCGGCGTACTCACCGTCGAGGACTACCGGCGGCTGCGCGCCGTGGCGCCGTCCATGGGCATCATGCTGGAGTCCGCGTCGGAGCGGCTCGCGGAACGCGGCGGTCCCCATTACGGCTCGCCCGACAAGGCGCCGGCGGTGCGCCTCGCGTCGATCCGCGCGGCGGGCGAAGCCAGGGTGCCGCTCACCTCCGGGCTGCTCATCGGCATCGGCGAGACCCGGGACGAGCGCCTGGTCTCCCTGCTGCTGCTCCGGGACCTGCACCGGGAATTCGGCCACCTGCAGGAACTGATCATCCAGAATTTCGTGCCCAAGCCCGGCACACCGATGGCGGACGTGCCCGAGCCGGCCTTCGACGAACTGCTCTGGACCATCGCCATGGCCCGCCACCTGTTCGGCGCCGCCATGAGCATCCAGGCGCCGCCGAACCTCAACGCCGGCCGCCTGGACGAACTCATCGGCGCCGGCATCAACGACTGGGGCGGCGTGTCGCCCGTCACGCCGGATCACGTGAATCCCGGAGTCGCCGTGGCCCGAGCTGGCCGCATTGGCCCGGGAGACCGATGCCGCCGGCAAGGTGCTGACGCCGCGCCTTACGGTCTATCCGCGCTACATCGAGCAGCGCCGCGAGTGGCTGCATCCGGAGATCGCACCCGCGGTCCTGCGCCACGCGGACGCGTCGGGCCTGGCACGACCGGACGGGTGGTGCGCCGGTGCGGGCATGTCGCCGCCGGTCGGCGTCGCGGCGCCCGTAGGAGCGCCGTCACCGGCGCGACAGATCTTCCATCACGCGTCTCGCGCCTGAGGCAGCCGTCGCGCCTGACAGGCGCCTACCGAGGCAACGACATATCGCCGCAGCTCTTCGCCCTCCGCGGCCGTGACTTCCACCAGCTCGCCGCCCTGGCCAACGACCTGCGCCGCGAAACCTGCGGCGACACCGTCACCTACGTGGTGAACCGCAACATCAACTACACCAACCTCTGCACCTACAAGTGCACCTTCTGCGCCTTCTCCAAGGGCAAGACCGACGAGGACCTGCGCGGCGCGCCCTACGTGCTGGACATGGCCGAAGTCTCCCGGCGCACGGAGGAAGCCTGGCGCCGGGGCGCGACGGAAGTCTGCCTGCAGGGCGGCATCCACCCGGCGTTCACGGGCCAGACCTATCTCGACGTGCTCCGCGCCGTGAAGGAAGCCGCGCCGGACATCCACGTGCACGCCTTCTCCCCGCTGGAAGTGACCCAGGGCGCGAAGACGCTGGGCATCACGCTGGAAGCCTTCCTGAAGCAGCTGAAGGCCGCGGGCCTCGGCACGCTGCCCGGCACCGCCGCCGAGATCCTCGACGACGAGGTGCGGAAGCTCATCTGCCCGGACAAGGTCAACACCGCGCAGTGGCTCGACGTGATGCGCACGGCCCACGGGCTGGGGCTGCGCACCACCTCCACGATCATGTTCGGCCACGTGGAGACGCCCCGGCACTGGGCGCGGCACCTGCTGGCGCATCCGCGACCTGCAGCAGGAAACCGGCGGCTTCACCGAGTTCGTGCCCCTGCCCTTCGTGCACATGGAAGCGCCCATGTACCGCCGCGGCCTCGCCCGGCGCGGCCCGACCTGGCGCGAAGTGGTGCTGATGCACTCCGATCGCGCGACTGGTGCTCGGCCCGGTGCTGACGAACATCCAGGTGAGCTGGGTGAAGCTCGGCACAGCCGGCGCGGCCCGCATCCTCAACGCCGGCGCCAACGACCTGGGCGGCACGCTGATGAACGAGAGCATCTCCCGGGCCGCCGGCGCGAGCTTCGGCCAGGAGCTGGAGCCGGAGAGGATGGACGCGCTGATCGAGGGGATCGGGCGGCGGCCGGAGCAGCGAACCACGCTTTACGGGACGCCGTCAGAGGCGCGGATCGAGCAGAGCTACCAGGCGGTGCCGCTGGAGGCGCTGCAGTTTCAGTGTGCGCGGGAGTATCGGGCAGGGCGTTAGCGGCGGCATTTCTTCCGTCTCCGGAGGTTCACCCGTCGTCTCTTGTTCGTAGTTGACGGATTTACCCCCACGAGACCGCGAGCGCCACGCCGAAGCCGGCCAGGCCCTTGAAGGAAGCATAATGCTACCGTTATGCTCCCACTTTACCCCCTGAGGCGAGCCTGATTATGTCAACTCTCGTCATCAAGAACCTCCCCGAGGCAGCTGCATGAACGACTGAAGGCCCTGGCTGAGCGCAATCGCCGCTCGGTCACCAAGGAGGCCATCCGGCTGCTGGAATCCGGCCTGGTGGCGAGCGCCGGCCAACTGCCGCTACCGGAACCCGTCAGCCTGCGGAGCGGCAAGGTACAGACCATCGACGACATCGAGGCGGCGATCCGCGAAGGCCGTGACTGACGGGAACACCGGAACCCCCGATGTACCTGGTCGACACCAATATCGTAATCGCGCTGCTGATTCGGCAGACACCCTGGCAACTCGCTGCCCGCGAACTGTACGTCCGCGATCCGGACTGGTGCACGGAGACGCACGCTCTCGTCGAACTCACGAACGTGCTGACCCGCTACGTGCGGATTGGGGAACTGGCCGTCGACGAGGGCCTGTTGGTACTGCAGGACGCTACCAGGCGGCTCGAGCCGCGGCTGCTCAGCGTGGCCCATGCAGATGCGCTTCTCATCGCGGTCGAGCGCGGTGTTTCCGCCTACGACGCGCGATTCCTGGTGGCGGCCCGGCAACTGGGGCAACGACTTGTAACCGAAGATGGCAAATTGCGGGCGGCGGCGCCGGAACTGACCCAATCACTGGAGGAGGCCTTGGCGGGTTGAGGTTTTGGCGTCACCCTGAACTGGTCATTGGCTGACAGGTAGGCGCTGGGCAGCCCGCGGTCAGTCCGCCACCGACGCCACCAGCCTCAGCAGCCCCCGGCGCAGCGCCCGGTGCGCATCGAAACGCCGCACGAACTCCGTCTCCCGCCGCCCGCCCTTGGCCCGCACGACCTTCACGAGACCCGCCCTCTCCGCCGGCGACCAGGCCTCCACGCCCGGCAGCAGCAGCACCAGCGGACTCCACCGCGTCCACCACAGTCGTTCCGCCGCCGGCCAGCGCCGCCAGCCGCGGACCCCGCAGCGCCGGGCGGCCTCCTCCGCGCAGATCCTTTCGCCCCGCTCACCGGTCCGAGCCGAACCGCGCGGCGAGGTAATCCGTGATGGCGAGGCCGACGCGGTGGAGCGGCAGGATGCCGATCACGTCGTCCCGGGGCCGGCCCGGAGTACCAGTACATGTTCTCCGCGGCGAGTGCCTTCAGCGTCCCGGGCGCGGAGCGGTATGCCGGCTCCTTCACCATGCGGGCGAGCTCCTGCTCCATCAGGGCGAGGACCGCCGGGTCCCGCGGCCGGAACCCCAGCTTCTGGTAGAACCACCAGGCGCCCGACTTGATGCCTTCCGAATTCCCGTCGCCACCCAGTTGGTAGGGAAAAATGGTGAAGTCCCGCGAGCCGAACACGGCCCGCGTCATCGCCAGCACCCGGCCGTACACGTAACCCGCTTCACCACCACGCCAGGTATCAAACACGTTGTAGGCGATCTCCGAACTGCCGAACAACGCGCTGGTGAGTACGTAGCCGATCGGCACGCCGTTCCGGAGCGTGAGGAAACCGTAGACCGACTCCAGCATGAGTCGTCGCTCAGGTATCACGCCGATCACGGCGAATTCCAGGCCATCGCCGCAATCGATCAGCCGCACGTCACGGGGATCGCCGTGGATGAAGGCGTCCAGGTCCCGGGAGCGGGTCAGCATCGCATCGCGGGCGAGATCGATGAGCGCCGCGCCGTCCCGCTCGCTGACCGGGCGGATCACCGGCGGCTTGCGCGCCAGCTCCCGGCGGATGTCGGGCCGGGCGCGCCGGAGCGGGGCCGTCTGGAAGTGGATTCGCGGCCGGGGGAAGTGAGCCGTGGTGCGCGACGGCGTCGTCGGCCCGGGCTCCAGCGTGAGCGCCAGCTCCAGTTCGTCGTAGAGCAGGTCGCGCTCCGCCTCGCTCGCGCCCAGCCGGCCGAGACGCCGCAGCAGGAACTGTGCGTCGGTTTCGCGCGGTCCCTTCAGGCGCGCCACCCACTCCCTCAGCGGCAGGTAGTGCTCGTCCAGGCCCGGCGTCTCGGCGTAGCTCGCGAGCAGGGCCAGCCGCCCCTCCAGGCGGGCCTGGGAACCGGACTCGCGCCAGTCCACGTGCAGGTGCCTGCCCCACCGGGCAGCCAGGCGGCGCGCGGTCGCGCCATAGAAGGAGTAGTTCAGCGCCGTGCCCGCGATGCCGGAGTCCGCGAGCTGGCGGCGGAAGCGGCGCAGGTCGGCGCGCCGGGCGAAGTTGCCGAGCAGCCGCTCCACGACATCGAGGACCTGCCGGTCATCGGGATGGGCGCGGAGGAATGCCGCCACCTCGTGCAGGCGCTGGACTTCCCCGGCCGACTTCAGGCTCGCCTTTTCGAGGATGAGGAGGAGCCCGGCCTTGCGGTCCGCGGAGCCCTCGCCGAAGTCGGCCTTCAGCGCCTCGAGTTCACCGAGGGCGGAGCCGGGCCGGAGCGTAGTCGGGTGCTGCATGGCGGAACTATAGCGCCAGACAGCAAGTAACTATGCGAATGAAGTGGTTTGTCGAGTGGAGTCGGACTTTCCAGACGGGTATCAACGTCCCCTCCCGGCCATCGGCGTCAATCATGCCCACCGTCCTATGGGTCGGCCCTTACCGGCTGTACTTCTATGCAGCCGACGGGACCGAGCCACCTCACATACACGTGCAACGCGACGCCGACATGGCCAAGTTCTGGCTGAGCCCACCGGAACTGGCCTGGAACCGTGGCTTCCGTCCGCCCGAACTTCGGCGGCTTCGCGGTATCATCGCCGGACGCCGAAAAATACTGCTGGAGAAGTGGCATGGGTACTTCCGCACATAGGACTCCGGAAGCAGACGCTGTCCGGGTGCGCTTCTCGGACGACAGCATGAGCGTCGACCTGAACGATGGCCGTACGATCACCGTACCACTGACCTGGTATCCGCGACTCCTCCGCGGCACGAAGGCAGAACGCCAGGACTGGCAACTCATCGGTCGCGGCCATGGCATCCACTGGCCCGCGCTCGACGAGGACATCAGTGTCGAAGGACTGCTGGAAGGCCGGCAGTCCGGCGAGAGCCAGCGATCCTTCGAGGAGTGGCTGCGCCGGCGCCAGCAGGTGTGACGCAGCGAGCCCACTGACATAAATCACCCGCCTGGCTAATGTCACCGCGGGCGACGTTGCGACGTGGTTTCCTGCGGTCCTCCGCCACGAGCGAGGACCTGCACCATGCAAGCTGCCACCCCTCTCGACTTCAAGTCCGCCATCGCCACCCTTGCCCGTCACGAGGGCGTGTGGGACGGCGTCTACCGTTACTACGACGCCAGCGGCGTACTGGTGGACCTGCACCGCTCCCGCCTGTTCTGCCGGTTCCCAACGGGCAAGCCGGGCACCTATCACCAGACCAACCACTACACCTGGGACGACGGCCGCACCGAAACGCGGGACTTTCCCGCGCTGATTCGGGACGGCCGGCTGGTCTGGCAAGGCGAGCTGATCCGTGGCTGGGCCGCTGACGTCGCCCTCGACGACTTCGCACGCACGAGCATGCTGTACTGGACGCGGCAGAACGAGCCCGGCGTCTACGTCTACGAGATGATCCAGCTGAGCGACTGCGGCCGCTATCGCGCCCGCGTCTGGCAGTGGTTCCGGAACGGGCGGCTGGACCGCCGCACACTCATCGACGAGGTGAAAGTCCGCGACGGCTGGGCCGCCTTCGAGGCCTGACCGGCCCGACAGGAAGCCGGGCGGCATACAACCCCGCCGGCACGCAGGCGTCGTCGGCATCCGTAACCAGCAGCAGGCGGCCATCGGGCCTGACCGCGATGCCTTCCACCTTCCAGGGTCTGTGGAGCCGTCGAACCCACCCGAGCTTGCCGTCGGCGCCGATCACCCCGACGGCGGCGGCGACGCAGGGCCCATCCTGGTAGCTGTCAGCGGCGCGTTCCGCAACGGCGCAGAAGACGAGACGCCCATCCGGCAGCGCCGTGCCGTCCGTGAATCCGAGTGGCACGCCATCGGCCTCCCCCAGGTCGAAGTGCCGCACCCTGCAGCGGAGCGCCCCGACGGCGCCGTGCCGCGCGATGGACCGCTGCGCGGCGCGGAGGCTCAGCCGGACCAGGGCGCTGCCGCCCCGTTGCGGGTGGCCGCGATTCAGCAGGCAGAGCTGCGCGCCGAGAACGACGGCGCCCTCCACGTTTACTTCACCCAGTTTGTCGCCCAGTGCCCTGTAGAGGCCGGACAGGTCGATGGCCTGCGGTGCGCCGCTGATGGCGCCGGCCTGATCGAGGGGCACCAGCACGCCGCGCCGCCGCCCGGGCCGCGAGCCGGAGCCCATGGCCAGCAAGGCCCCGTGCGGGAATCCGGAGAACCGGGGCAGCAGGACCAGCACCTCGAAATCCGCCTTCCGCGCCTTGCGCTTCTTTCTGTTCCCGGGAAGGGTCCCAGGCAACAGGCGAACGAGCGCTCCCGGTCGGGCGCCGGTGGCGGCAAAAACGCCCAGGTGCAGTTCGTCGTCCGCGATGACGTACAGCCACCGGCCCACGGCCACGAGGCCGCTCGCGGCACTGATGAATGCACCGCGGCCCCGTGCGCCCGGACTGTCGACACGCAGGGTCCGGAGGCGCTGCAGCCGGACGGTCAAGGGTGGGATACCGACGCATTGCCCCGGATGTAGAACCGGAGCAGCCGTCGCGCCCAGGCGCCTGCGTAGTCCACGCCGATGCGGGGCCGCTTCACGATGCGGAACTCAACCGGATCCGGGTCGGTGATGCAGAGCGTGTCGCCCAGCAGGTCGGCGCCGTTCAGCCGGCGGTCCACGCCCAGAGCCCGGCACAGGAGGCCGGGGCCGCTGGCCCTGCCGACGAGGTTCCGCACCGGCTCCAGCGCGCGGATCAGCACCGCCGCGCCGTGGCCCTCGGGCTCGGTCACCACGTTCAGGCAGTGGTGCATTCCATAGATCAGGTAGACGTAGGCATGGCCGGGTGGCCCGAACATGACGCGGGTGCGGGGCGTCAGGCCCTTGGCGGAGTGTGCGGCCCGGTCGTGGGCGCCGAGATACGCCTCCACCTCGACGATCCGGCCGACGCGCTCCGTGCCGTCGGCCACGTGCACGACGTGCTTGCCGAGCAGGCCCTTCGCCACCGTCGTCGTGTCGCCGGCATAGAAACTGCGCGGCAGTGGCTCCACGCCTGGCCGCATCTCAGGCCGCCTGCTTCTCCGGCGGCGCCTTCTGGTCGGGCTTCTTCGTATCCCCGACCTGCTCGCCGCCCAGGATGGCGGTGAGCTCCTCCAGCAGTTGCCTCAGCTCCCCGGTCATCAGGGCGAAATCGATGTCGAACTGCTCGTGGGGATTCTCGCCCTTGCCGTTGTCGTCCTTGTACACGTCGAGGAACTGCACGCGCTTCACGTGCAGGTTCTGGTGCAGCAGGAAGGCGATGCGGCCGTTCCACGTGAGGCCGAGCCGGGTGGGGGACTTGCCCGACGCCAGGTGATTGCGGACCTCGGCCGTCTCCAGCGGGTGGCGCGCGTAGCGGATCGTGGCGCCGTTGCCGTCGATCGCCGAGAGCTCCAGGTCCTCGCCGAGCATGAAGCGGCCGGGCGCGTCGCCGTGCGTGAGCCAGGCCGCCATGCTGCCGGCCGGCGCGTGCTGGGTGTCGAAGGGCGTGACCGGCAGCGTGCCGAGCGCGTCACGCAGGGTCTCCACCAGTTCCTCGGCCCGGCTGTTGCTGGCGGTGTTCACCACCAGCCAGCCGCCCGGCAGGTCGAGCCAGGCGAAGGTCATGCGCCGGCGCGTCAGCGCCCGGGCGCGCAATTCGTCACCCACCCGCGCCTTCAGCTCGCGCATCTGGCGCCGCCCGACCGGATGGCCCTGCTGCTGCTCCAGCTCCAGCGCCCGCTCCTTCGCCACCTGGTTGATGATCGAGGCTGGCAGCAGCTTCTGCTCCACGCCAAGGCAGAGGAGGTGCTGGTGGCCCTGCGTGTAGAGCGTGCGCTGCTCGTAGCCGCAGGCGACGAAGCCGCGTGTCTGCATGTCGAAGCTGCCGCAGGCCTGCAGCGGGCGGCGGTCCAGCGCTGCTTCCAGGTCGGAGGCGGCGAGTGAGAAGGCCTTGGGCAGGCGATAGAGGATCAGGTTCTTGAATAACACGGGTGCGGATCGGGTGTGTGGGCGGGGCGGCAGTATAGCCGTCACGCGCGCGCCGCTCACGAACTCCAGAGACGGGTCGCGAGCCGGGTGTCGGCGGCCAGCGGGCAGCGGAATTCCGCCAGGTCGTCCCGCTGGGGCTCCCAGTCCCAGCTCGTGAATGCCACGGGGCTGGAGCGGCCCCAGGCCAGCGCCACCGTCCGGGACGACTCGTCCAGCAGGTAGAGGTGACACGTCCCGGCGGCGGATGTCCCAGTCGCCGCGCACCGCGTCCATGACGGGCGGGTCGGCGAGCGCGAGCAGCCGCCATTCGCCGGGCCTCGCGGAGTCGAGCAGCCAGCATTCCCGGATGCCCGGATGGCGTTTCCGCAGTTCCGCGAGGAAACGCTGCAGGTCCGGCGTGAGCGGGAGTTCCGGCTGCAGCGGCCACAGGGGCTGCCCGGCGCTCCGCCACCAGTGGGCCGGCGGCAGACCGGTGGCGGCGACGTAGCCGAACAACACGGCGAGACCCAGGAACAGGAGCGCCTGGGCGGCGAGTCCCACGAAACTCGCACCGTCCACGACCTGGCCGGGAGCGCCGCGGATGAGCAGGACGATGGCCACGGCCGCTGCCGCAGCCACGAGGCCCGCCAGGACACGGAGCCAGGCCGGTATCACCCGCACGACAGCTCTCCGGACCTAGTAATGGGGCGGGATCTCGGCCCGCGGGTCGCCCGCCGCCTCCGTGGCGGCTTCCAGCGCCTCGACCTGGCGGGCGAGGTCCTGGTTGCGCTGGAGAACCCGGTCCAGTTGCTGCTGCTGGCGGTACACCACGTCACTCAGTTCCTGGATGGCCCGTTCCAGGTGCGCGCACTTGATCTCGAGGGCCTCGAGGCGGTCGGTTATCCATCATTTGCTAAGGTAGCGCCACGGACGCCCTCTTCTCAATGGCCCGCATCCGAACTGGAGCGCCAACATGAACCGCCTGCGCAAACTGGCCAACTACGGGCAGAGCTACTGGATGGACGATCTCTCCCGGGACCTGCTCCGCAACGGCGACCTCCCGCGCAAGATCCGGGACACCGGCCTTCGCGGCATCACCTCCAACCCCGCCATCTTCGGCCAGGCCATCGGCGGCAGCGCCGCTTACGACGAGCAGATCGCCCGCGGCGCGCGCAGTGGCCGGTCTGCACTGCAGATCTACGAGGACCTCACCTGCCAGGACATCCGCGACGCCTGCGATGCCCTGCTGCCCGTCCACCAGGAAACGGGCGGCGTGCGACGGCTACGTCAGCCTGGAGGTCTCGCCCCTGCTGGCGCGCGACACGGACAGGCTCCATCGCGGAAGGCACGCATCTCGCGAAGCTGGTCGGCCGCCCCAACCTGATGATCAAGATCCCGGGCACCGCGGAAGGCGTGCCGGCCGCCGAGGAACTGCTGTTCCGGGGCATCAACGTCAACGTCACCCTGCTCTTCAGCATCGAGTCCTACCAGGCCGTCGCCGAAGGCTGGTTCCGCGCGCTCGAGCGCCGGAAGGCGGCAGGCCAGCCGCTGGATAACGTCGCCTCCGTCGCCAGCTTCTTCGTGAGCCGCATCGACACGCTGGTGGACCAGCTGCTCGGTCACCGCATCCGCCCGGACGGCAGCTCGGCGCTGGAGCCCCACCCGAAGTCCCTGCAGGGCCAGGTGGCCGTGGCCAACGCCAAGCTCGCCTACGCGGCCTTCAGGCGCATGGCCGGCAGTGACCGGTGGAAGGCCCTCGAAGCCGCGGGCGCGCGGCCCCAGCGCCTGCTCTGGGCGAGCACCGGCACGAAGAACCCGGCCTACAGCGACGTCATGTACGTGGAGCCGCTGATCGGCGCGCACACGGTCAACACCATGCCGGCCGCCACTGCCGCTGCCTTCGACGACCACGGCAAGCCCGGCAAGACGCTGCCGCGGGCCGTGCCCCAGGCGCGCAAGGTCCTGAAGGACCTCAAGTCCCTGGGCATCGACCTGAAGCGGGTGACCTGGCAGCTGGAGAACGAGGGCATCCAGAAGTTCATCGAGCCCTTCGAGAAGCTGATAAGCAATATCGAGGCCAAGCGCCGGTCTCTTGCAGCGTAAAAGGTACCGGACACTTAGTTTTGTTAGTTGTTGGGGGCGCCGATGCTCTGGTCGAAGCGCAGGATCGTGTTGTCCGGCGACCCTTCCACCGGCACCCCGGGCTTCAGCACGCCCATGAAGGAGGCGATCAGTATCGCTGCCCAGATCGCCACCGTGTAGGGCCTGCTGCTGGCCAGGCTGCGCCGCATGGCCTCGTCCACCGCCGGCGACGGCCCGCTAACCGCGAGATCCACAAGCCCCTGCCGGAGCGGCGCGAGCCGCGCCCGCAGCAGGTGCCCGAAGAGCAGGATGGCGGCAAACAGCAGCAGCTTGGCGCCCACATAGGGCGCGATGGCCAGGCGGCCGGTGATCGTGGAGTAGGCCACCGACAACGGCACGGCAACGATCAGCACCCAGCGCAGCCAGGACTCCAGCTTTCTGGGCCGTCGCTCCGAATGGCGTGCGGTCCCGGACGATGCCGACGAGGACGAGGCCCAGCCACACGGGACCGAGCAGGATGATCCCGGCCATCTGCCACCAGGGGTGCTCCAGCCCCACGTACTCGGACAGCAGGCCGCCCACCGTCAGCATGAGGCTGATGGCGGCCCGCGGGATGAAGTCCACCAGGGTCATCATCTGGCCGGCGACGATGCGCTGCTCCGCAGAGGCGCCCGCCTCCACCGCCTTGCGACTCCAGACATACACGGCGACGTCGGGGCCCAGCCAGAACACGAACAGGAAGACGTGCAGGAACTGCAGCAGTTCGTAGATAGTCACGCCGTCGTGCATGGGACCTCCGGATCGGCTCAATGCTCGGCGAAAGAGGTTAACATGCGGCCCTCCCGCGCAAGCGCCCGGAGGGAACCCGGCAGTGGCAGAACATGAAGTGATGTGGATCGGCCGCCGGCCTGCGGCCATGACCCCGGTGGAACACGCGGCCAGCACCGAGGCCTTTGCCGAGGCGGTCACCGGCGCCTGCGCCGGCTGCGGGTGCGAGGTCGAGGACTACATTGCGGCGGCGGGCGCCTACGGCAGCTGGCTCGTGCGCTTCGGCCGCGACGGCCGGCGCCAGCGCCTGGTCTGGAACGGCAAGGACGGCCGGCTGGTGCTGGAAGAAAGCGACGACGGGCCCGGACTGGAGCGAACTCGGCGGCAGCCCGGTCAGCGAGCGCGACCAGGAGCACTTCGTCGCGGCGATTCGCGCCCTGCTGGGAGGCGAGGCCCATGCCACGCAAACCTGAACCCGCGCCTGCCGGACCGGGCGCCGGCCACGTCCACGGCCCGGACTGCAATCACGATCACCATGGCCATGGCCCGGTGAGGGAACCTACCGCCGCGATACCCCAAAGCCCGGGCGCAACGACCCCTGCTCCTGCGGCAGCGGCAGGAAATACAAGAAGTGCCACGGCGCTAACGGGTAGTCGCGGCTGAAGCCGCTCCTACACCGCGCGCCGTCGCCTTCGGTAGCCAGCGAGCGGTGCCAGCAGCAACAGCGACCAGGCATCCATCGAGCTGCTACCCGGCAGCGGCGTGGGGTCGGCCGTCGTGGTGCTCGTGAACGTGTCGCTCACACCGCCAACCGTAAGCACGGTGTCGGTCTGGGTCGACAGGCTGGCGGCGGACACGTGGCGCACGCAGATAGTGTTGCCGTTCTCGACGACGCCGACAGCAGCGGTGAAACTGCCCGTACAGTTGATCTGGTACTGACCGTTCCGGCTGATCGTCACCCGGCTCGGACCGGTGATCCCCGTGATCGTCACCGGGGCCGCGGAGACGGTCGTCAGCGTCGGCACGCCCACCTGGTCCTCGAAGGTGAAAGCATCGGGCACGGTCTCGCCGGTGGTCACCGTGAAGGTCTCCGTCTTGCGGTTGCCGACCCCGTTGCCGCCGATCGTGACGGTGACCACGACGCTCGTGAGATCGCTGTTCGCCGACAGGACGGACACGCAGATGGTCTCGCCCGGGTCCAGCAGCTGGTCGTCGTCGGCTCCCACGTCCGTGCCCGTGCAACCCCGTGAGAACCCGTACAGGGGGACGCCGAAGTTCGCCGGTCGGGCCGCTGAGGAAGATGCCGGACTTCGAATCGGTGCCGGTGATCGTGATCGGATTCGAGACGACCCTCGTGTCCCGTGCGACATTCGTCTGGCTGGTGAAGCTGAAGTCGTCGGGCAACTGGTCGCCTATTCTCGTCGTGCTCGTGAAGCTGCCGCTCTCCGTGCCGATGGTCAGCACCGTCTCGACGTCCTCGCTGCTGTTGAAGGACGACCGGTGCCGCACGCAGACTGTCCGCCCGTTGGTGATGGTGCCCTGGGTGCTGGTGAAGGTGCCCGTGCAGCCGATCGAGTACTCGCCGCCGGTGACCGTCACCGGGCTCGCGATGTCGATGCCGATGATCGTCACCGGGGCCGACGTGATGTCCGTGAGCCAGCTCGACCCCGGTCTGGCTGGGGAAGGAGAACGCAACCGGCACGGCGTCGCCCGCCAGCGTGGTGCTGGTGAACGTGCCGCTGACGCCGCCCACCGTGAGTACCGTGCTGGTGACCGTGGAGCCGGCGGATGCCGAGGTATGGCGCACGCAGACCGGGGTATTGGGGGCCAGCGTGCCCGACGCGGACGTGAACCCGTTGCTGGCGCAGTTCCTGGAATAGGTTCCTCCCGTCACGCGGATGGCCGTGGCCGTGTCGAAGCCACCGATCGTGATCACACCCGAAGTAACGACTGTCGCCAGGGGGACGCTGGTCTGTGCCGGGAAGCTGAAAGCGTCGGGAGTCGTGTCCGTCACGCCCTCGGTCGTGCTGGTGAAGGTGTCGGACACCCCCGGAGCACCCCCGACGGTCAACACCGTGTTCGTCGCCGTACCGCCCGCCGCGGACGAGGTGTGGCGGACGCAGACGGTCGCGCCGGCGGTCACCGTCCCGGCGGTCGACGTGAACGAACCCGTGCAGCCCACGGAGTACTCCCCGCCGGACACGGTGATGGCGGCGGCGTCGTGAAGCCGGTCAGCGTGACGGGCGCCGAGACGATGACGGTCGACCTGGCGCACCCCGGTCTGGTCGACGAAGGTGAACTGGGCGCGGGCCGCGTGGTGCTGGTGAAGGTGCCCTGGACCGTTGCGCCCTTCCCCACCGTGAGCGTCGTGATGGTCGTGCCACCCGACTGTCGCCGCCGAGGTGTGCCGCACGCAGATCTGCGCGCCGGGGTCCACCGTGGTGGTCGACACCGTGAAACTGCCGTCGCAACCGACCGAGAACTGGCTCCCCGCCGAGACGCTGACGTCGGTGCGGATGGCGAAGCCCGTGAGGGTGACCGGCGCCGAGACGATCTGGGCATTACGCGCGACGCCGGTCTGGTTCACGAAGGTGAACTCGTCCGGCTCCGCGTCCCCGGTGATGACGGTGAACTGGCCCTGCACCCCGCCCACCGTCAGGAAAGCCCGGCTGTCGGAGTCGCCGTCGGTCGGCGTGGTCGTCCGCACGCACACGGTCTCGCCGTTGCTGATGGTTCCCGGTGCCGACGTGAAGTCGACGGTGCAGCCCATCGAATAATCGCTCCGCCGCTGATCGTGACGGCCGCCGGTGCATCGATGCCCTGGATCGTGCACCGCGTTGGACGTGGCAATGAACTCGGTCTCGAGGCCGGTCTGCGTGGTGAAGGCGAACGGATCCGGGACCGTGTCCGGGCCGTCCACCAGGTCCGAGGCGGTGAAGCGCGCGACCGCGAACGCGGTGTCGTCGCCGGCAACGATGCGCAGCCCCGCGACCGCCACGTCGCCGCCGGCGAGGACCAGGAGGTCATTGACGCCGACGGCGAAGATGCCGGCGACCTGGCTCTGCGCAATGCCATTCGGGCTCACCTGAACCGGCTTGAATCCGGAGCCGCTCAGGACGATGTCGCCCGACGGACGGACGCCGAGCCCGGTTGGCACGCCGTTCGACGCCTGGTCGGCCAGGGGCGCGTAGCCACCCGACCCGAAGCTGGCATCCAGCGCGCCGGCCGCCGTCAGGCGACCCAGGATGCCCCGGGTCCCGCCGGCAACCGCCTTCCCGCGATCAGGATGCGGCCGTCACCGAGGACCACCAGCTCGGTGATCGAGTCGTCCGTCGGACTGGGGCCGGTCGCGGTGTCGAAGGTGAAGTAGTTGAAGGTGGCAATGCCGTTCGTGGCAAAGCTGCTGTCCAGCACTCCCGCGCTGGTGAAAGCGGCCAGCGTGAGGTCGCCGCCACCACCGCCGGCAAGGATGGCGTCGCCGGCCAGGATCGCCAGGTCGCTGAAGCCGAAGTCGTCCACATCTGGCTCGGCCACCGGGGCCAGGGGATTCGGGACCACCGTGTTGGTGAAGCCCGCGATGGGATTGCCGCTGCTGTCGAGGCCGGCGATGAAGCCGACGCCGGCGTCGTCCGCCGTGCCCGCCCCCGCGACGATGATGCTCCCGTCGCTGCGCAGGCCCAGCGCGTTGGCGGCCGGATTGGTCACGCCAACCGGCGTCAGCAGGGCGACGCCGTTCGGTGCCGAAGGTGGCATCGAGGGCGCCGGCCGTGTCGAAACGCGCGACAAAGACCTGCGACGGGTCCGTCGGACCGGGCTGCCACGTGCCGGCGATCGACGATCTTCTGGTCGAGCGGCTGGATCGCCACCGCCCGGCCAACCCCGCCGCCCCCGTTGGTCGCGCTGAGGCCCGGCAGGAAGCTGATCTTGCCGCCGGTGCCGAACGTGGCGTCGAGCGCGCCGGTGGTGCCGTCGAGACGGGTGAGGGCCACGTAGTCGAGGGTGTCGGCACCCACCACCTGCCGGCTGGTGCCGACGACGACCAGCGCACCGTCGGCCTGCTCGGCCAGGGCCGACGCCGTATCGGCTCCGGTGGAGAAGTCCACCTGGGCGATGCCGTCGGTGTCGAAACCGGCGTCCAGCGACAGCTCGCCCTGCGCCAGTTCCGTCCGGAGGAGGATGCCGAGCGTGACGGGCACGAGGAGCGCGGCCAGGGACGGGCGGTTGTTCTTCATGGTTGGCACCGGGGCATGGACGAGCGTGACGCTCAGGCCCCATTCTAAGAGGGGTGGGACTCCGGCACAATTTCACAGATGTCAAATGAGCGACCCCGCATCACGGTCCCGCCGGAAGAGGTCGAATTGACGGCCGTCCGGGCCCAGGGCGCCGGCGGGCAGAACGTCAACAAGGTGGCGAGCGCCATCCACCTGCGCTTCGACGTCCGGGCCTCCTCACTGCCGGAGCCGCTCAAGGCCCGGATCCTCGCGCTGGACGACCGGCGGCTGAGCCGGGACGGGATCCTGGTCATCAAGGCCCAGCGCTTCCGGAACCAGGAGCAGAACCGCGACGACGCCCTCGCCCGCCTGAACGAGCTGGTCGCTGCCGCCAGCCACGTCCCGCGCTTCCGCGTGGCGACGAAGCCCACGAAGGGCTCGCGCCAGCGCCGGCTCGAGGCGAAGAAGCAGCGCGGCACCACCAAGTCGCTGCGCCAGCGGCCCGTGGAGTAGGAGCGGCTTCAGCCGCGACCGGGGAATTCAGTCGAGACCCTAATTCCCCGGGTCGCGGCTGAAGCCGCTCCTACAAGTTGGGAACGATCCGCTCGCCGATCAGACGGATCGACGCTGCCGGGTCGGCGTAGAGGCGCAGGGCAACGCCACCCAGGCCCGCCGCTTTCAGGTGCCGCAGTTTTGCCAGCACCGGCTCCAGATTGTCTGGCGTCCCTGCCACGGTGACGTTCTCCACCAGCGCGTCCAGCACGCGGTCCGGGACACCGTCGACCTGATGACTGCCCGCGGCAAAGGCCCGGGCGAACGCCGCCTGGCTCGCCATGACCAGCGCCACGTCATCGGGAGACAGGAACTCCGCCAGCAGCCAGGGACGGAAGATCCCGCGGAGAAGCAGCCAGCGCCGCCCCTCCCGCAACGCCTGCTGCCGGTCCGGGTACACGTGCCACGCGGTGAACACCGTGGTGCGAAAGCCGGGACGGCGTCGCCCGCCCTCCGCCAGTGCGGCATCGAGCGTCCCGATCGCCGCTGCCGCAGGCCCCGGCGGCATGTCGCTCATCATGATGCCGTCAGCGCAACCGGCTGCCATGCGCAGCATCTGTTGCTGGCTGGCGCCCACCAGGATTGCCGGCGGCGGCGCCTCGAGCCACCGCAGCTGCAGGTTGTCGACCCGGAACAGCTGCCCCGCGTAGCTCACGCGCTGCCCGCTCGCCGCGGCCCGGATGATCTCGACGCACTCGCGCACCGCGCGCACGCGCCGTTCCGGACGGATGCCGAGCGCCTGCAACGCCTCCCCTCCGCCGCCAATCACGATCTGCGCGCGCCCCGCGGCCATCTCGTTCAGCGTCAGGAGCGCGGACGCGATCTTCACCGGGTGGGTGTCGAACGGGTTCACGGCGATGGGTCCGAGGCGGATCCGGGACGTGGTCTGCGCCAGCTGCCCCAGGTTGGCGAACGGGTCCCGGGAGTCCAGCAGGCTGGAGACCCAGACGCCATTCAGTCCGAAGCGCTCGGCGAGCCGGCCCAGTTCTGCGAGTTCCTGGGGCTTTGCGCGGGTGTCGAGGATGACGTCGATGTCCATAGTTCTGGTGTCGCGCCGGTCGGCGCTCCTACAGGAGGGCTCTGACGGCGGGTATGACCTCGGAGGCGAGGGCTTCCAGCTGCTCCTCGAAGTCCCACAGCGGGTTCGTGATGATCGTGCTGGCGCCGATGCGCGCAACGCGGGCGAGGCCCGCTGCGACCCGCGCCGTGCGGCCCCACACGCAGATGTCCGCCACGAAGTCCGGATTACGCTGGATCTGCCAAGGATAGCGGCTGGCGAAGAACTCATCGAGGCGCCGCTTGGCCCGCGCCTCGTCGTCGTCGATGGCGAGATAGACGCGCTTCGACAGAGGCAACGTGGCGGGATCCCGACCCTCTTCGTCGAGGAACTGCCGGATCTGGCCCACGAAGCCGGCGAACTCGTCGGTCGTGTTCGGCCCGGCGCAGGTGTAGCCATCGGCGTGCCGAACCGCGCGCCGCAGGGCATCGGGATGCTGCCCGCCGAACCAGAGCGGCACGTGCGGCTTCTGCACGGGCTTGGGCCACATGCCGGCGCGCTGCAACTGGTAGAACTCGCCAGCGAAGTTCGTCACAGGCTCGGTCCACAGGGACTTTAGCACCCGGACGCCTTCGTTGAAGCGGCGCACCGCCTCCCGGTTGTCGACGCCATAAGTGCGGAAGAAATCCGGGGCCATGACGTGCCCCAGGCCGATCCCGAGGATCATGCGGCCGGCGCTCAGGTTGTCCAGTGTGCTGACGATCTTCGCCACGTGCACGGGATTACGGATGGGGAACACCAGCACCGACACCCCGAGGCGCACGCGCGTCGTGAGCGCGGCCGCATAGGACAGCAGGGTCAGCGATTCGTGCAGGGGAACGTCGCCAGCCACCTGGTCCTGGACCCAGGCGCTGTGGAAGCCGAGCTGCTCACCGAGCGCCAGGGTGCGGCGGACCAGGTCCAGGTCCGCCCGCCCGTCGAGGAACACCTGGGGAATGGGAAAGCCGAAGTCGATGGCCAAGGGCACCGTCCCGTAGGAGCGCCTTTAGGCGCGATTCATCCGCGGGAAGTATGCCTCAATGATTTATGCGAAGGGCCGGCTCACCTGCCGCCGCGGGCGCAGCTGCTCAACGAGCGCCGCAAGCTCGTCTCGCTCCCGCTGGAGCTGGGAGATCTGGGAACTGGTCACGGTGGATCCGGACTCGGTGACATCCAGCTCCATGCGCGCGTCCTTCAGCTGGAGGCTGACCTTCGCCAGTTCCTCGGTGCGCTCGCTCAGCTGGGCAAGGGCATTGTCCACCCGCAGCGTGGCCTCGCGCAGCGAAGCCTCGAGGGCCTGTATCCGCACGTCCCGGTCGGCGATCTGGTTACGGACCACCGCCATCTCCTCGGCAGCGGCCTTCACGGCCTTGTCGTGCTCCTCGCGCTCGCCACGCCCCTGGTCGAGCAGTTTCTGGGTGATGCGCAGCTCCTCAAGCAGCGCCTTCTGGCGCGTGTCGGGCTCGGGGGTCGCTTCGGGCCCGGGGGTCGCGCCCTTGAATGCCGGCTTGCGGGCGTCGTCGCCGAACAGGCTTTCCTTCAGGGGCCCGCCCGCGCGCACGACGATGAAGGCGACCACGCCGCCACCGAGGATGACGCCAAAGAGCAGCCCGATGAAGATGAGGCCTGCAAACGCCATGGTCAGAAGTCCACGAGCAGGTCGCCGCCCTGATCGAGGGCCGGGGAACTGCCGAGCTTGAGCGGGGTGTGCTGCCGGCCCGCCATCTCCTTGCGGAGCGTTTCCACCATCGTGTTCAGGTCGTCGCGTTCGCGCTCGAGCCGGGTGATCTGGTCCATCACCACGTCGGAGCCAACCTGGGTGACGCCCAGCTCGTTCTGGACGTCACGGAGCTGCACGTGGGTGCGGACCATCTCCTCGGCCCGGTCGGCCAGCTCCTGGCGCAGGCGGGCGGTCTTGCCGCACTCGTGCTGGACTTCGGCCTTGAGCTTGCGGATGCAGTTCATCGCTGCCGGACGATCTTGTCGCGCAGGGCGACCAGCTCGGCGGCCGTGCCGGCCAGCTCGGCCGCTGAGGGCCTCGCGCTCCGTGCGGGCCTGGTCAGCCGTGCGCTGGGCGACCCGCAGGTCGGCCTCGAGGCCCCGGATCCGGTGGTGCAGGTCGTCGGCCCGCTTGCCCATGGGACGATTGGCGAAGCTGCCCAGGAGCCGCGAGAGCATGGCACCCGCGGCAAAGCCTGCCACCGCCGCGGCGGCAATGTAGAGGTTCGAAAGCAGGGTTCCGCCAAACATAACGCGGAGGTTAGCCGCGGCCTGCCCGCGGTAACCATGCGCCAGTTCTCAATCGGGGCCGGCCCGCCCCGATTCGCGGCCTGCTTCACACTTGCCGCCTACTCGGTCGCGGCCCTGGCGTCCCCGGCGACTGGCAGGGCGTAGGCCAGCACGTAGTCGTCGATGCCCTTGGCGTCGTACCAGGAGTGGCCGCCGGCGGCGAAGACCACGAACTGCCGGCCATCGGCCTCGTAGGTCATGGGCGTGGACATCGCGGACGTCGGCGCCCGGTGCTCCCACAGCAGCTCGCCGGTCTCGACGTCGTAGGCGTGCAGGCGGTTGTCCGGCGTGGCGCCGATGAAGACGATGCCACCCGCCGTGATGATCGGCCCGCCGGCCGTGGGCGCGCCCAGGTCCAGCGGAATCGGCACCGGCATCAGCTTGTCGAGCTTGCCGAAGGGAATCTTCCACTTGATCTCGCCCGCGGCCATGTCCACGGCCACCAGCATGTTCCAGGGCGGCTTGCGTGCAGGGCGTGAAGGACGGCGACATCAGCGGCCCCTGCTTCACGCCGTAGGGCGTGTCGCCCAGGTAGCCGGGCTTCTGCATGGGGCCGCCGGCCTCCGGCAGCTTGGCGTACTCCGGGATCCACCTGGTCGCGGGGCAGGAACTGGACGTAGTAGGGAATCTGCGACACCGGCGTGATCAGCAGGTTGCGCGCGGGATCGAAGGCCCCGCCGCCCCAGTTCGCACCACCGCCGATCTGCGGGTACATGATCGTGCCCTTCGTCGTGATGGGCTCGTAGTGCCCGCCGTGGCGCATGGACTCGATCTTCTTCCGGCAGGCGTTCTTGTCGAGGAACGTGAAGCCCCAGGCGTCATCCGGCGAGATGGTGTTGCGCACGAGCACCGGTGGCTTCGTGGGAAACGGCTGGGTGGGCGACAGCTTCTCGCCGACGATGTCGGTGTCGGTCGGCACGGGCCGTTCCTCGATCGGGAACAGCGGTTCACCGGTCTCCCGTTCGAAGGCGAACACCATGCCGGTCTTCACCAGCTGGATCACCGAGGGAATCGTGCGGCCGTCCTTGCGGATGTCCACGAGGATGGGCGGCGAGCCCACGTCCCGGTCCCACACGTCGTGGTGCAGGGTCTGGAAGTGCCAGACCACCTCGCCCGTCGTGCCGCGCAGGGCGACTGATGGAGTTGGCGTAGCGGTTGTCGCCCGGGCGGTGGGCGCCCCAGTAGTTGGGGGCCGGCGCCGCCGTCGGGATGAAGAGCAGGTCGCGCTCGCTGTCGGCCGACATGGGCACCCAGGTGTTGCCGCCGCCCACCTCGATCGGCGTGGGCTCGAAGCCGGTCGCCGCATCCCGCACCAGCGGATCGAAGGTCCAGCGCAGGGCGCCCGTGCGCGCATCGAAGCCGCGGATCGCGCCGTTCACGGAACTCGAACTCCGGAACTTGTTGGCGAACGACGAGACGGCGACGACGCCATTGATCGCGGTCGGCGGCGATGCCAGCTGGGTGAGCTGCACGCCATCGGCCGGGAACGTGGCCTTGATCAGCGTGTCCACATTGACTTCGCCGTTGACGCCGAAGCCGGCGCAACGCCTGCCGTCCCGCGCGTCCATCGCAATGAGGCGCTTGTCGGCCGTGGCCAGGAACAGGCGGTGGGCGCAGGCGGCATCGGGTGCCGCGGTGTCGTCGGCCCAGTACTCGACACCCCGGCACTTGAAGCGCCCGGCATAGGGCGTCTTGTTGATCTTCGGATCCATCGTCCAGCGCGGCGTGCCGGTGGCCGGCTCCAGGGCGATCACCTTGCCGAACGGATCGCACACGACCAGATGACCGCCGGCGGCGGGCGGCAGCAGCGTCGGGGTGTTCTGGAAGTCGATGTACTTCCTGAGGTCGGGATTGTCCTTCACCGCGCCGGTGCGGTACTGCCAGGCCAGCTCGAGCTTCGCCGACGTTGTCCCGGTTGATCTGGGTCAGCGGCGAGAAGCGGCTGCCGCCCTCGTCGCCGCCGTAGTGGGCCCAGCTCGCGTCCCGGGCCTGGCCGAAGGCGGCCGTCGCCGGCAGGGCGAGGATCAGGAGGGCCGCGGACAGTCGTCGTTGCAGCGCGCGCATGGGGATTTCGCTCGATGTGGCACGGGTTGGGCGCAATCTACCGCAAGTCGCCGGGTCGGCGTCACGGATCAGACCGTGGTGCATCCCGCGGCCAGCGGCCGAAGACCCGGGCTGACGTCGGACACGTCTGTCGCGGGCCACGGAGAAGGGGTCGCGGCTGAAGCCGCTCCTACTCCCGGAGGGACCAGGGAAACCGCTCGGTGATGACCATGAGCGGCTGCGATGCCGCGCTCACCCGGTAGGTGCGCGTCAGGAAATCCGGGGGCGTCAGCGCCGCCACCGCGGGCGGCAGGGTGGCGGGGCGCTCGCGGCCGTACCACAGGCCCTCCCGCCGGGATTCGAAGCCGGGCATCAGCAGCAGCTGGCCAAGGCTCAGGCCGCCCGGACTCCAGCCCGGCGCGCAGCGCGGCGGGCAGCCGCTCGGTGCAGATCACGGACTCCGCAAAGGCAAACAGTCGCTGGCTGTCGGCGCCCACCAGCAGCACGGCGCGCTCCATCACCGGGCGTACCGGCCGGCGCGTCGAGCCAGGGGGCGCGAGGGGTTGCCCGCCGGCCGGCCCGGCATCCCCGGGAAGGACGGCGGCACGCTGGCCCAGGGGCCGGACGATGACGGGCTCCATCGCCCAGGCCGACAGGAAGCTCGTCACCGTGCCGTCGATGACCAGCAGCGCGCGCTGCAGCGGCGAGAGCTCGCCGGGCGCCACGCCCGCGAGATGCGCCGGGCCGCCGGTCCTGGGCCAGGAACAGCCGGGCGACCGGATCGTAGGGCGCGGACCGATGATCTTCCGCTGGACGCGGGATGTCGTTCGGCATGGCGCTGCGCCTGGTCGGGTGGTGCCGGCACTACCGGCGGGAACGATTGCGCGGGCATGATAGCGCCGACCGGATACCGTGAGGACAGCATGTCGAGCATCGCCCGACACCACCACCCTGCACCGTGGCTTCGTCACCGTCAGGGCGCCTTCGGCACCCGGCAGGTGCACTACCGCCGCGGCGGCCGCGGTCCCGTCGTACTGCTGCTTCACCAGTCGCCCCAGTCCTCCCGCGAAATGGAGCCGCTCATCGAGGCGTGGGGCCACGCCTTCACGCTGATCGCGCCCGACTCGCCCGGCTACGGCTTCTCCCAGCCGCTGCAACGCGGAGGACAGCCCGTCGCCACCGCCAGCATGGAGGACTTCGCCAGCGCCGACGCTGGAGTTCGCGGATGCGCTGGGCCTCGGCCGCTTCGGCATCTACGGCTTCCACACCGGCGCCAGCATCGGCACGGCGCTCGCGGACGGCGCGCCCCGACCGGGTCGCGGCCGTCGCCGCCAACGGGCTCGTGGTGCTGACCGAGGCCGAGCGCGAGGCGATCCTCCGCGACTATCTCCCGCCGCTCGTGCCGCGCTGGGACGGCGGCCATCTGGCCTGGCTCTGGGCCCGGATGCGCGAGCAGGCCATCTTCTTCCCCTGGCACGACCGGCGGGCCGCCACCCGCATGGACTTCGACGTGCCGCCGGCCGACCGTCTGCACTCGGGACTCCTCGAGTTCCTCGCCGCCGGCGACCAGCTACCACGTCGCCTACGCGCGCCGCGTTCGTGGACCGGGCGGAACGCCGGCTGCCCGCGCTGCGCGTGCCGCTGCTGGTCACCGCCCGGCGCGGGACCCGCTGGCGGGTCATCTGGCCCGGATCGGAGCCCGCTCCGGCCAGCGTCCAGGTGGAGACTTCGGCGGACCGCGGCCGCCGCTCTCGACCGGGCCTTCGCGCACCTGAAGAGCCATCCCGGCGATACGCGCGCCGCCGTACCGGCGGCCGCGGAGCCGACCGGCCCGCGTGGCCGGTAGCAGCGCCTACCTCGGTGCGCCCCGGCGGCAGATCCGGTGTTGCCGCACAGGCCGGTGCGCGCCGCCGGTCACCGCGGCCGGCAGGCAACGACCGTGATCCTGCTGCACGCACCCGGCAGCTCGGCGGCGGCGCTCGGCGCGCTGGCCGACGAGCTCGCCGGGCACGCCGATGGTGCTCGCCCCGGACCTGCCCGGGCACGGCGCCAGCGACCCGCCGCCGGCGGCCGCTGAACCGGGTGCCACGCTGGACAGCGTCGTCGCGCAACTGGCCGGGGCGCTGGCACCCGAGGTGGCCGCAGCCCGGACCACCGTGGTGGTGGTGCCATCGGCGCCAGCGCGCCGGTGGCCAGTCGAATTTGCCCGGCGGCTGGGGCCCGACACCGGCGTCCTGCTCCTGCAGCCGCCGTCCTGGTCAGCTGCCGACACCGACGAATGGCTGAAGCTCGGCCTGCCCGCCCTGGCGCCCGTCTGGTCGGGCGGGCATCTGCTCGAGGCCTGGCACATGGTCCGGGATGGGCGCCTCTATTCGCCCTGGTTTCGACGGGCCCACGCCGGCATCCGGCCGGGGGAGCCCGATCTGGACGACCGGGGCATCCACCGCGATGTCGTCGACCACCTGCGTGCGAACGGAACGTGGCAATCCCTGCTCAGGGACGCGCTGCTCCACCGCCACCCGCCCGGGACGGGTGAGCCGCTGAGCATCGACACTGCCGGGGCCGCCAGCGAGCTGGGCGGACGTGCTGCGCCAGGCTGCAGACAGGCGCGCCGCTTCAAGTTGACGCAATAGCGGTCGGCCGTATACTGCCGAGGGCCCTAAGGCCTGAGGCGCTTCGCGGTACGGTCCAGGGGGGCGAACCGCGGCTTCTCCAAAAGAAAATTGCTGTCCATTGCGGGGACAACGCGCCGACACCCGGGTTCGTTGGCCTGCCAACCGGTGCACACTCCTCCCTGGATGGTTTGTTTTCCCGAACTCTACTGTTGAGGAGCCTGCGTGATGAAACGGTGTTTGACGGCGATCGTCCTGGGACTGGCCGCCACCTCTGCCCTGGCGGCCGATGACGAGGCGGTCTGGAACGCAGGCATCGCCGCAGTCTTCGGCGACTACCAGTTCGACGACAGCAACCTGGACGATACCTCCACGGGGTTCAAGCTCTTCACCGGCTACCGCTTCAACAAGCTCTTCGGTGTCGAGGGTGCCTACCACAACTTCGGTGATTTCGAGGAAGACCTGGACCCACCCAACCCGGGCGGCGATGCCAAGGCGGATATCGACGGCTTCAGCGTCTCGGGACTGGTCTACGCGCCCCTGGCCACCGAGGACCTCGAAGTCTACGGCAAGGCGGGCTACTACTTCTTCGACCAGGAAGTGGTCGTCGACGACCTGGTCGTCGCCAGCAATTCACCCTCCGGTCTCCTGCTCGGCGCCGGGTCCCGCTTCGTGATCAGCGACCAGTTCGCCGTCCGCGCCGAGGCTGACTGGTTCGACATCGACGATGGCGACCTCTGGTCCCTGAACCTGGGCTTCGAGTACCTGTTCGGCCGCCCGGCCAAGGCCGTCGCACCGGTGGCTGCCGTCGTGGCACCCGTCGTGGCTGCAGCGCCCCCGCCGCCCCCGCCGCCCGGCCGATACCGATGGCGATGGCGTCGTCGATCCGCAGGACCAGTGCCCCGACACGCCGAAGGGCGATCGGGTCGGCCCGCAGGGCTGCTCCTGCGACATCACCCGCCAGGTGCAGTTCAAGACCAGATTCGGCCGAGCTGACCGACGGCGACAAGGAGATCCTGGACGAAGTGGCCGAGACCCTGACGCGCCTGAAGTTCGTCTCCGGCACGGTGGTCGGCCACACGGACAGCACCGGGCCCGAGGCCTACAACCAGGCCCTGTCCGAGCGCCGTGCCCAGGCGGTGGCGACCTACCTGGAAGGCAAGGGCATTGCGGTGGGCCGCCTGGCAGCCTCCGGCGCCGGCGAGAGCGAGCCGATCGCCGACAACACCACGGCAGAAGGCCGGGCTCAGAACCGCCGCGTGGTTCTGACGCGCACCGACTGCGACAAGCCGAACTAGACGGAGCCCTGTTCATGCAGCACTTTCCGACGTGCCTCCGGCAGTTGCTGGCCTCCACGGCGATCGCCGGCACCATGGCCGGTGGCCTGGCTCTCCCTGCCCACGCGGGTCCCGCCGACCCGGGCTTCCGGGTGGGCGCCGCCGCGCTGTTCGGCGACTACCAGCTGGACGGCGGCGCGATTGACGACAGTTCCGTGGGCTTCAGGGGCTGGGGCCAGTATCGCTTCGGCAGGATCCTGGCCTTCGAGATGTCCTGGCTCAATACCGGCGACTTCGACGAGGACTCCGCGCCGGCCGAGTCGGGTGGTGATGCCTCGTTGAGCGTCAATGGCCTCGCCTTCGACGTGGTGGGCTACCTGCCGTTCTCGCCGGAGAGCTTCCAGATGTTCGCCAAGGCGGGGTTCTTCGATTTCGACCAGGACCTCGAGCTCGACGGCGCCCCGGGCAGTTCGCGGAGCGCGGACGGCTTCACGGTCGGCGCGGGCGCCGACATGGCCGTCGCCGAGCAGTTCGATGTCCGCGTCGAAGGCAACTGGTACGACATGGACGGCGCCGACTTCTGGACGCTGGGCCTCGGCATCAGCTACCGCTTCGGCCAGTAGGAGCGCCTTAGGAGCGACCTTCAGGCGCGACATGCCTGACGTCGGTCGCGCCTGAAGGCGCTCCTACTTGGTCCTCGCCTCTCCGGCAGTCCATGCCGGCGAGCCGCCGACTGGACCTTCTACGGCGGTGATGCCGGCGGCTCCCACTACTCGTCGCTCGACCAGATCAACCGCGGCAACGTCGGCAAGCTGGTCAAGGCCTGGGAGTACCGCACCGGCGAGCTCGACCGGCACCCCGACCGCAAGGCCTTCGCCAGCTTCCACGCCACGCCCCTGCTGTTGCCGCCGGCAGCCGGGCAATCCCTCGTCTTCTGCACCCCGTTCAACCGCCTCGATCGCGCTCGACCCGGCCACCGGCACCGAGCGCTGGGTCTTCGACCCGAAGCTGGAACTCGGCCCGGTCGGCACCCGCTACAACTGCCGGGGCATCGCCTACTGGAGTGACGGCGAGGCGCCCCCGACCGCCGCCTGCGCGCACCGCCTGTTCATGGGCACGGGCGACCTGCGGCTGGTCGCGGTGGACGCCCGCACCGGGCGGGCCTGCCAGGACTTCGGCCAGGCCGGCACGGTCGACGTGAAGGCGCTCGTCCTGGCCGAGGCGGAAGGCCGCGGGCAGCGCATCGGCCGCCCGGTGAACTTCCGGCACGGCGACGTGCAGTTCTCCTCGCCCCCCACGGTGGCAGGTTCCGTGGTGATCGTCGGCTCCGCGAACAACACCAAGTTCCGCCGCAATGACGGGCCCAGCGGCGCGGTCCGGGCCTTCGATCTCCGCACCGGCGCCCTGCGCTGGAGCTTCGATCCCGTACCCCGGAATCCCGGTGACCCGCAGGCCGCCGGCTGGACCGAAGACGCGCTCGCCACGACAGGCGCCGCCAACGTCTGGAGCATCATGTCCTATGACGCCGCACGGGACCTGGTCTTCCTCCCGACGGCCAGCGCCGCGCCGGACTTCTTCGGCGGCACGCGGCCGGGCGACAACCGCTATGCCAACTCGGTCGTGGCGCTGCATGCCTCGACCGGCGAAGTGGCCTGGCATTACCAGCTGGTGCACCACGACGTCTGGGACATCGACCTGCCCGCACAGCCGATGCTGCTCGACCTCACCGCTCGACGGGCAGTCCGTGCCCGCGGTGGTCCAGCTCACCAAGATGGGTCTCGTGTTTGCCTTCGACCGGGCGACGGGCAGGCCCCTGCTGCCCATCGAGGAACGGCCGGTGCCGGGCGGCGGCGTCCCCGGCGAGCAGCTCTCACCAACGCAGCCGTTTCCCGCGACGATTCCGCCCCTCGTACCGGGCGGGCTCGGGCCCGAGGACGCCTGGGGCTACACCTTCCTCGACCGGGCCGTGTGCCGGCGGATGATCGAGGGCGCCCGCCACGGTGAGTACTACCTGCCCCCCAGCCGCGAGGGCACGGTCAATTTCCCGGGCATGGCGGTCACCAACTGGGGCGGCGGCGGCTTCGATCCGCAACGCCAGCTGCTGATCGTGCCGGTCAACCGGGCGGCCACCTTCACGCAACTGATCCCCGTCGACGAGGTGGACCCCGCCACGCTGGCCAACCCGATGGCCGGCCTCATGGGAATTCCCGGCCGGCTGGACGGCACGCCCTACGCGCAGGTGTTCAAGCCGCTGTTGTCGCCACTGTTCTCGCCCTGCAATCCGCCGCCCTGGGGCGAGCTGGTGGCGCTCGACCTCGCCACCGGCAAGACGCGCTGGCGCGTGCCACTGGGCGTGCTCGACAAGCTCGTGCGGCTCCCCCTGCCCCTGCGGTGGGGCACGCCGACCTCCGGCGGCCCGATCATCACCGCCGGCGGGCTCGTCTTCATCGGCGCCACGATGGACGAGCGCTTCCGCGCCTTCGACGTGGAAACCGGCGAGCAGCTCTGGGAAACCGCGACGCCGACCGCCGCCATGGCCACGCCGATGACCTACCAGGTGAACGGCCAGCAGTACGTGGCCGTCGCCGCCGGCGGCCACATGTGGCAGTACGCGTTCAAGATCGGTGACTCGCTGATCGCGTGGCGGCTTCCGTAGGAGCGCCTACGGAACTGCGTCACAGTCGCGGCGTCGCCATCCTTGCAGGACTGTGATCCCCCGCACGTCCCACCAGACATAAAACCCTGATCCTAGCCGGGCCTTAAGTTAACGGGCGCAGGGGCTTAGGTCATGACAGGCAACGTCGCGCGTCGCCGCGCACTCTTGATAGTCACTTCGGCGCTCGCCGCTTTCGCGGCCGGCTGCGGCACCGTCCAGCAGTTCGATCCGGCGCCGGAGCACCTCAAGACGATCGAGGGCCGCCGGGCAGTGCCGCCCGCCGTCACCCAGCTCCCCGCGCCGCCGGCGCCAGTGCCGCGCCCAACCCAGGAGACCTATTCGGTCGTCGTCACGGACGTGCCCGTCAAGGACGTGCTGTTCGCGCTGGCCCGGGACGCGGGCGTGAACATCGACGTGTCCGGCGACCTGCAGGGCAACGTCACCATCAATGCCATCGACCAGACGCTGCCCCAGATCCTCGACCGCATCAGCCGTCAGGCCAGCATCCGCTACTCGCTGGACAACGGCACGCTCGTGGTCATTCCCGACGCTCCCTTCTGGCAAAGCTACCGGGTCGACTACGTGAACCTGTCGCGGACCACCGAGGGCGAAGTGACTGTGGCCACGCAGATCGCGACGGCGGGCGGCAGCGTGGGCGAGGACGAGGAGTCCGGGGGCGGCGAAGTGTCCGGGAGCAATGGCTCCACGACCGTCGTCAAGAACCTGTCCGACAACTCGTTCTGGCCGGTGCTCGGCGGAAACCTGCGCCAGCTGATCACCGGCAGGGGTTCGGCGGCGGAAGGCGAGGCTGAAGGCGACGACCCGGTCGTGATCAACCCCATGTCGGGCCTGGTCAGCGTGCGGGGAACGGGGGTCCAGCACCAGCAGATCCAGGCCTACCTGGACCAGTTGTCTGCCGGCGCCAAACGCCAGGTCCTGATCGAAATCACCGTCGTCGAGGTCGACCTGAACGACCAGTACCAGGCGGGCGTCGACTGGGCGCGGGTGTCTGCCGAGGGGGGGCTGGGCGATAACGGCGTGTCGTTCATCAGCGATCTCATCGGCGGCAACCTGGCCACTGCGCCGGTCTTCGGCATGACCTACAACAATTTCGACGCGGACGGCAGCGGCTTCGCCGCGTCCGTCAAGCTGCTTTCGCAGTTCGGCGACACCAAGGTGCTGTCCACGCCCCGCATCATGGCGCTGAACAACCAGACGGCCCTGCTCAAGGTCGTGGACGAGCTCGTGTACTTCACCCTCACGTCGGAGACCATCGAGAGCACGGGCCCGGGCATTGCGCCCCGCACGATCGTCACCAGCGAGATCAAGACCGTACCCGTGGGCTTCGTGATGAGCGTAACGCCCCAGATCAGCGACAACGGCAACGTGAGCCTGAATGTGCGACCGACCCTGACCCGGATCCTGGACTTCGTGGTGGATCCGGCGCCGCGCCTCGCGGACCCGCCCTCGGACTTCGACAACCTGGTGCCCCAGCTCCACGTCAGCGAGATCGAGTCGCTGCTGGAAGTTGCGGATGGCCAGACCGTGGTCATCGGCGGCCTCATGCAGGACCGGACCAGCAAGCAGACCGACGGCGTGCCGTACCTCTCCCGGATCCCGCTGGTGGGCGACCTCTTCAGCTTCCGCAACGACGAAGTGAAGAAGAGCGAGCTGGTGCTGTTCCTCCGGCCCACGGTGATCCGGGGCGCCGGAGTGGGCCAGGAAGGCCTGGCGAGCACGGCCGTGCCGCTGCCCGCTGCGGCGCGTGCGGTAGCGAGCGAGGCTGGCAGCCAGTGAGCTCGCTTCTCGACATCCTGCACCGGAAGGACAGCCGGGCCGTGGAGGACGCGGCGCCGGAAACCGCGCGCAGACAGCGCCGCGCCAACGGTCGAACTGCGCCTGGCGGTGGACAACGGCCCGGCAGAGCCCGTGATCGACGACGTGTCGCCGCCACCATCGCCGGCGAGTGACCCGTTCGCCAC
The DNA here is from genome assembly GCA_963790015.1 of uncultured Gammaproteobacteria bacterium. GTDB lineage: Bacteria > Pseudomonadota > Gammaproteobacteria > Steroidobacterales > SHZI01. The sequence continues at coordinate 128,783 of CAWBMW010000026.1, read as the reverse complement.
GTTCGGCGGACCGGCAAGTCGTGACACGCCGACGGCCGACGCCACCCGGGTGCTGATGGCCCGCCGCCTGCAATGGCGGTCGCGCCGGACCACGATCCTGCTGGGCTCAGGCCTCGCCGTAATAGTGATCGGCGCCGGCCTGGCCACCTGGCTGCTGAACGAGACGACCGGATTGTCGGCGGGCAACGACTCGCTCTTCACGGCGCCGCACCGCAGGCACCGTGGAACGCGCCGATCCGGCGCCCGTCCCGGGCGACCCGGCGGCGGGCCCCTCACGGCCGGAGCCCCGGCGGCGCCCGCACCGAAGCCCGTTGCGGCTCGGGGGCCGGCAGCGGCAGAGGCGCTCGAGGCCGACGAGGCCTGGTTCGATATCCCGGCGACCGAAGTGGCCTCGGGCGACGACGTCGAAGCGTCCGCCGAGCCGATCCGCATCGTGCGGGGCACGACCACGAATCCCGTCTTCCCGAAGCTCAGCGAGGCCTTCGCGGCGTTCCAGGCCGCGGACTTCGCCCGTGCCGAAGCACTCTACCGGGAGGTCCGCGCGGCCGATCCCGGCAACGTGGACGCCCTGCTCGGCCTGGGCGCGCTCGCGGCGCGCGGCCAGCGCACCGACGAGGCCCGGGAGTTCTACCAGGCCGTCCTGCTGGCCGAGCCAAGGAACGCCGCCGCGATCAGTGCCATGAGCACGCTGCCCGCAGCGGGCGCCCGCAACCTCGACGAGAGCACGCTGAAGAGCCTGCTGCGCGACCAGCCCGGCGCGGCCAACCTGCACTTCGCTCTTGGCCTGCAATACGTGGCCCAGGGCCGCTGGCCCGACGCGCAGATGGCCTTCTTCGACGCCGTCCGCAACGAACCGGCCAATGCGGACTACGCCTACAACCTGGCCGTGAGCCTGGACCAGTTGGGCCAGTCGGCACCGGCCACGGCGTACTACCAGCGCGCCCTCGAACTCGCGACAGCCAGCTCGCTCTTCAACACCGGCGCCGCCGGGGAACGCCTCGCCACCCTGCGGTCCGCCGCGCCCTGAAGCCATGGCCACGCCCATCTCCCGCAAGCCGGCCGACGCCCAGCCCGCCGCTGCCTTCGCGGGGCGAGCGGCGCGCGCCGCGCAAGCAGCTCGGCGAATTCCTGGTCGAGAAGGGCCTGATCAACCGGGACCAGCTGCGGGTCGCACTGACCGAGCAGAAGCAGAAGAACGAACGCCTGGGCAAGATCCTGGTGCGGCTGGGGCTGGTGAGCGAATCCGTCGTGCGCGACGTGCTCGCCGAGATGCTGCGGGTCGAGAGCATCGACCTTGCCAAGGTCGTGCCCGACAGCGACGCCGTCGCCCTCCTCCCGGAGGACGTGGCCCGCCGCTTCCGCCTGCTGCCCATCGCCTACGATCCCGTCGCCCGGGCCCTCACCGTGGCGATGGCGGACACCTTCGACGTCGTCGCGCTGGACCAGGTGGCCGCCCTGCTGGGCGGCAATATCGAGGTGCGGACGCTCCTGGCAAGCGAGGCCGAGATCGAGGCGGCCATCGAGCACTTCTACGACAAGGAGTTCTCCCTCGCCGGCATCCTGCAGGAAATCGATTCACCGGAGACCGCGGCGCCGCTGCCGGCCAACATCGGGGACGACGTCACCCAGCCCATGGTGCGGCTCGTGGACGCCCTCCTTGCGGACGCGGTCAAGCGCCGCAGCTCGGACATCCACCTCGAGCCCGAGGACGGCTTCATCCGCGTCCGGTACCGGATCGACGGCGTGCTGCGCCAGGTCTCGACCGTGCACAAGAAATTCTGGGCGGCGATTGCCGTGCGCATCAAGGTCATGTCCGGCATGGACATCACCGAGACCCGTGCGCCCCAGGACGGGCGCATCTCGCTGTCCGTCGGCGGCCGGACGGTCGATTTCCGCGTCGCTACCCAGCCCACGATCCACGGCGAGAACATCGTGCTCCGCATCCTCGACCGGCGGGCCGGCATCGTGCCGCTGGACAAGCTCGGGACTGCCCGATGACCTGCTGACGCTCCTGAAGATGCTCATGGCCCGGCCGGAAGGCGTGATCCTGGTCACGGGCCCGACCGGCAGCGGCAAGACGACCACGCTCTATTCGATCCTCAACTACCGGAACGACGAGTCGGTCAACATCATGACCCTCGAGGACCCGGTGGAATACCCGTTCCCCATGATCCGGCAGACCTCGCTCGGCGAGGCCGTCAAGCTGGACTTCGCCAGCGGCATCCGCTCGCTGATGCGCCAGGACCCGGACATCATCCTGGTCGGCGAGGTCCGCGACGAAGCCACGGCCGAGATGGCCTTCCGCGCCGCGATGACCGGGCACCAGGTCTACACGACGCTGCACACCAATTCCGCGCTGGGCGCGATCCCGCGCCTGCTGGACATCGGCCTGAAGCCCGGGATCCTGGCCGGCAACATCATCGGCATCATCGCGCAGCGACTCGTCCGCCGCCTGTGCCCGCACTGCAAGGCCGAGTACGCGCCCAGCGAGATCGAGCGACGGCTCATGGCGATCACGGGCGGCACCGAGGTGAAGATCTGCCGCAGCGTCGGCTGCGAGCAGTGCAATCACATCGGCTACCGGGGCCGCCTCTCGATCATGGAGATCGTCCGCTTCGACCGGGACATGAACGAGGCCCTGGCGCGCAACAGCTCGATTGGCGAGTTGCACACCCTGGCCACGGCGAAGGGCTTCCGCCCGCTTGCTGACGACGGCATCCGGCGGGTGCTGTCCGGGGACACCAGCCTCGAGGAGATCGCCCGCGTCGTCGACCTGACCGAGCGGGCACTCGGGGTGGCGTTGTGAATGCCTTCACCTATCGCGCCGTGGACGGCAGCGGCCGCCTGCTGCGTGGCGAGCTCGCCGCCGCCTCGGAGGCGGAGCTCGACTCGCGGCTGCTGCAGATCGGCCTGCAACTGATCACCTGCCGGCCGCTCAGCAGCCGCCAGCAGAAGTGCGGCGCGCACGAGCATCGACCGGCGCGAGCTGATCAATTTCTGCTTTCACCTGGAGCAGGCGCACCGCGCCGGGCTGCCCATCCTGGACGCGCTGCGCGACCTGCGGGACAGCACCGGCGACGACGCCTTCCGCAACGTGCTGGCCTCGATCTCCCTCGCCGTCGAGGGCGGCAAGGGCCTGTCCGACGCGATGGCGGACTTCCCGTCCACCTTCGACCGGGTCTTCGTGGCGCTGGTTCGCGCCGGGGAGAAATCCGGCGAGCTGTCCCAGGTGCTGGGGCGCATGACGGAAACGCTGAAGTGGCAGGACGAGCTCGTCTCCCAGACCAAGAAGCTGGCCATGTACCCGGCCTTCGTCGGCACCGTGGTGGCCGCCGTCGTCTTCTTCCTGATGCTCTACGTCGTGCCGCAGATGAGCGAGTTCCTGAAGACCATGGGCCAGGAGATGCCGCTGCACACGAAGGCCCTGATCGCCACGTCGGAGTTCGTGGTCGGGTTCTGGTACCTGATGATCGCCCTGCCCGTCGATCGCTCGCGCTCGTCGCGCGCTGGCTGGTGAAGAACGACATCCGCTGCCGGCGGGCCTTCGACGCCTTCAAGCTCCGGGCTTGGCTGGTCGGACCGATCCTGCAGCAAGATCATCATGAGCCGCTTCGTCACCTACTTCCAGATCATGTACGCCTCGGGCATCCCGATCGTGGAAGCCCTGAAGACCTCCCGGGAACTGGCCGGCAACATGGTCATCGCCGAGGCCCTGGACAAGGTCTCGGGCTACGTGGCGGAGGGCAATTCCCTGAGCGCGGGCATCGGCAAGGCCCAGCTGTTCCCGCCGCTCGTGGTGCGCATGGTCAGGATGGGCGAGGACATCGGCAAGCTCGACGAGGCCCTGCAGAACGTCACCTACTTCTACAACCGCGAGGTCGAGGAAGCAGTGGACAAGCTGCAGACGCTGATCGAGCCCGCCATGACCGTGATCCTCGGCCTGATCCTCGGCTGGGTGATGCTGTCGGTGCTCGGGCCCGATCTACGACACGATCGGCAACCTGGGAGCGACCTGACGTGAAGCCCCAGCATGTGATCTACCTGTCCGGCACCGGCGTGGTGCTGTACACCTGGGACCGGACGCAGCTACGTGCCGGTGTCCGGGCTACGAACTCCCGGACGGCGACCCGGCGGCGCTGGTGACCTGCCTGCGCCAGACGCCCGCTGCCGTCGTGGCCATCGTCGTGGACGTCCTCGAGGAAGAGCACAACCGCGACACCCTGCCCCGGCTCGGGCGCCGCGACCAGGATGCCATGCTCGCCCGGAAGCTCGCCCGGATGTTCCCGCGGACGGCCTACCGGACGGCGGCAGTCCAGGGCCGCCTGCCCGACGACCCGCAGACCAGCCGCATCCTGCTGAGCGGCCTGTCGAAGGCCGACCACCTGCGCACCCTGCAGGAACTGCTGGCCGAGGCACGGCTGCCGGTATCGACCGTCGTGCAGCCCGGCACTGCTGAGCCGGCCGCTGCTGGACAAGCTGCGGCCCGGCGAACCCCGCCGACGCCACACTGGTGGTGTCCCGGCAGCGGGAGGGCAGCCTGCGCCTGAGCTTCTTCCGGGGCCGGGATCTGGTTGGCAGCCGCGTCATGCGCCGGTCGCTGGCCGCGCCGCCTGGCGACTTCGCGCGACTGGCGAAACAGCTCGAAGAGAGCGTGCGCTACTTCGACGCCGCCTTCGCACCCGAGCGCCAGCAACCCGATCGACGTGCTCCTGCTCTGCGAGCCCGGGCGTGAACCCGGCGCGGGCCCGTGCCGAGGGCACGGGTCACGAGGGCTTCCGCCTGCACGTGCCGGACCCGGCGGATGCCGCGCGGCGCCTCGGGCTCGCGGGACGACCTGCAGGCGGGCAATGCGGACCTCCTCTTCGTCGAGCTGCTGCGCCGCTACCGGCCGGCAGGCAACTTCGCGCCGCCGGCCGAGCGCCGCTACTTCCTGCTGCACCAGGTGCGCGTCTTCGGCAAGGCAGCCTGCCTCGCCCTGGCGGCCGGCGCACTCACGGGCTCCGGACTGAACTTCGTCGACATTCTCGGCGCCACGAACGAGACCGCGGCCGTCCGCGCGTCGATCGGCGATGTCACCAGCCAGCTGAATGCCAGCCTGGCGGGCGATGGCCCGAACGGCGCTGACCCCCTGGAGATGCAGCGCATCGGCACGGCCTGGCAGTTGCTCCGGCAACACGCGGTGGAGCCTGACGAGATCCTCGGCCTGGTCAGCAGCGCGGTGGATGCCAACCCGCAGGTCCAGATCGAGGGCATCGACTGGTCGCCGGTACGGGCTGTCGCCGCGGTGGCGGACGACAGCGGAAGCGATGGCACGGAGACGGTGTCTCCGACCGACGAGGCAGAGGACGGCACCGCCGGGGAGCAGCGGGTGCGCCTGACCATTCGTGGGCGCGTCGAGCCCTTCGCCGGCAACTACCCCCTCGCCTTCCGGGGCGTCCGCACGTTCATGGCGTCGCTGCAAGCCGATCCGCGCGTGATCGCCGTGAAGGCGGGCAAGGAGCCCCTCGACGTCAGCCCGCGGTCGACCGTCACCGGCGAGATGACGCCGAACCTGAAGGCCGACAAGGCGGCGTTCACGATCAACGTCCTGCTGCGGGTGAACCATGGCCCTGCGTGACGTCGACTGGACGCACCTCCGGCGGGGCCTGCTCGGGCCGGTGCTGCTGCTCCTGGGCTGCACCGTCGTCTGGGGCGCGATGACGGTGTACGACTCCCGTGCAGCCGCCACGCTACAGGCCGAGCAACAGGCCCTTGCCAGCCTCGAGGCCGAGCGCAATGAAATTACGGAGCGGCGCGAGGCCCGCCGGAACTTCGCGCAGCTCTACGCACGGCTCTCCGCGAACGGCGTCGTGGGACCGGAACAGCGCCTTGCCTGGATCCAGGCGACGAGGGACGCGGGCAGCGAGCTGCAACTGCCGTACCTGCGGTACACGACCTCTGCACAGCGGCCTTTCGAGGCGGCCTGGCTGGTGCCGGGCGTGACTGCTCCGGTACTCGTCAGCCAGATGGACCTCCAGCTCGGCCTGGTGCACGAACTCGACCTGCTCCGGCTGCTGGCGCGGCTCCGCAAGGCGCCCGGGCTGCTGCAGGTGCAGTCCTGCAGCCTCGAGATGCTGGCGGCGGACACGGCGCCCCAGGCCGACAAGGCCAACCTCACGGGCAGCTGCCAGCTGAACCTGTACTCGATGCCGCGGGAATCGACGCTCGCCGCGGCAAACCCGGAGTCCTGACCATGCGGACAGTGCACGGCGCGTTCCTGCTCGGCCTGCTCGGCATCACGGCGCTTCCCGCCAGCGCGGCGGAGCCCCTCGGCCGGCTCTTCACGACACCGGACCAGCGGCGCGCGCTCGATGCGCTCCGTGAGACCGGCGGCACCACGCCCGCGGATGCCGCCGGGCTGGAGCCGTCCGCCGCCGGCCCCCGTGGACAGGCAGGTGGTGTTGAACGGCGTCGTCAGCCGCAGCCTGGGTCCGGACGTGGTCTGGGTGAACGGCGCACGGACCGGCGCGGCGGACGCCCGCATCCGGCTGCGCCGGGGCCCCGACCGGTCCAACCGCGTGACCCTCGAGGACGGGGCCGACGGCAGCAGCGTGCGCCTGAAGCCGGGCCAGTACTGGGAGCCCGCGACGGGGCGCGTGGCCGACTGCTACGGCTGCGGTGCTCCGGCAAAGTCCCCGGACGCCACGCCCCCGGATGCTACGCCGAAGCCGGCGGAGGTCACGGCCGACAAGCCGTGAACGGGGCATCGTGCTCACCACGCCGCAGACGAGGGCCCCGAACCGCCAGCGCGGCGCCGCGCTGCTGATCATGCTGCTGCTCCTGGTCCTTGGCGGCGTGGCGCTCTTCTCGCGCAATCTCTTCTCGCAGCTGCCCGGCGCCAGCCGGGCGCGGGCCAACGCGGAACTCCTGGCGGAGGCCAAGGAGGCGCTGCTGGGCTACGCCACCACCTGGGATGCTGCGCACCCCGGGGAGCTGGGCTTCCTGCCCTGCCCCGACATCGATGCGACCGGACTGCTGAGCGAGGGCGAAGCCCACGAGCTGCTGTGCGGCCTCCAGCACCGGAGCGCGCTGGGCCGCTTCCCGTGGCGCACGCTGGGCCTGGACCCCGGCCGCACGCGCGGCGGCGAGTGCCTCTGGTACGGGGTCTCGGGCTCCTGGAAGGCGGGCAACCTTGCCAAGCCGGCGATGCTGAACGAGGACTCGAGCGGCCAGTTTCGCGTCCTGGCTGCCGATGGCACGACGGTCATCGCAGGATCGTCGGCGTCAGAACGGCCTGTGGCCGTCATCATCGCCCCCGGCGCGCCGCTGCCTGGCCAGATACGCGCCACACTGCCCACGGGTGTCAACCAGTGCGGCGGCAGTTTCATCGCAGCCAATTACCTGGATAACGATTCCGTATCCGGCATCAACAACGCCAACGTCTCCCTGGCAGCTGACGCCGTTGACGACGTCATCACGGCCGACCCGGGCGCAACGGCCATCAACGACCAGGTGATCTTCATCACCCGCGCCGAGATCCAGGACCGGCTGCTGCGCCGGCCCGACGTGCAGGCGACGCTGCGAGACCTGACGCTGGCAGTCGCCCGGTGCATCGCCGACTACGGCAAGCGCAATCCCGGGGCGCCCAATGACCGGCGGCTTCCCTGGCCTGCACCCGTGGACCTGGTCGAGTACCGGACGGCCGCCCAGTACACCGACACGCCGGTCGGCGAGCTCAGCGGCCGGGTCGCCAACCTCGTGAATGACTCCAATGCCCAGACCGGCAATGCGTCCACCGGCGTCCTGGCCGCCTGCAACACCGCGACGGTGCCGGAGTGGACGCCGGAAATGGCGGTCCTGTGGCAGAACTGGAAGGATCACCTGTTCTACGCCGTGGCCTGGGACTTCCGGCCCGACGCCCCGCCGGCCACCGCCTGCACCAGCTGCCTGACCGTGAACGGCGCGGGCGCGTGGGCGGGCGTGGTGATGTTCGCGGGGACGCGGCTCGCGGCCCTCGGCCAGGCCCGCGACGAGCCGCCGATGGATGCCGATGCCCGCGGCAGCATCGGCAACTACCTGGAGGGGCGTAACGCCGCCAACCACCCGAACGTGGCCGGCACCGGCGACTACGAGTCCGGCGCCGCGACGGCGACCTTCAACGACATCCTCTACTGCATCGACGCCAACCTGAGTGTCACGGCATGTTGAAACAACGAGCACAGGCCGGCTTCAGCCTGCTGGAACTGGCGATTGTCCTGCTGATCGTGGGCCTCCTGCTGGGCGGCCTGATCATGCCGCTCAGCGCGCGCATGGATCAGCAGAAGATCGACACGACGCGCCAGCAGCTCGAGCAGATCCGCCAGGCGCTGGTGGGCTACGCACTGGCCCGCGATGCCCTGCCCTGTCCCGCGACGCCGGCCAGCGACGGCCTTGCCGCCACCACTGCTACCGGCTGCACGCGCCAGCACGGCTTCGTGCCGGCGGTGACTCTGGGCCTGCCCGGGGCGCAGAACCGGGACAAGCTGCTGCTCGATGCCTGGGGCAGCCCGATCCGCTACTCCGTGACGAACAGCGACGCCAATGGCAATGGCAACTGGGACTTCGTGCGCCCGGGCGAGATGCGCGCCGTGACCCTGGCCAGCCTGGCCCCCAGCGTGGACGTCTGCACCACCACGACGGGCTCGAGCGCGACGGCCTGCGCGAGCAATGCCACGACCCTGACGAGCAGCGCGCCGGTGGTCCTCGTGTCCCTGGGCAAGGACTGGGCGACGGCCACGTCTGCGGACCAGCTGGAGAACCTTGGCGCGACCGTGGGTGGCGGCCCCTCGGGCGTCACCTACCCGGTGGCTGCCGACGAGGTGTTCGTCAGCCGCACGCCGGGGGCCCAGGCCGGCAACGAGTTCGACGACATCGTGACGTGGGTCTCACCGGCGGCGTTCTACGGCGAGCTGGTCAGCGCGGGACGCCTGCCCTGACCGGGAATCATCCCGCGATTCTGTGACCCGTTTTACAGAACGCCGTGCAGCACTCCCGCATTATCGTCGCAGGTTTTTCGGGCACAGCCGGAGCGCGGGGTTCCGGTGTTCACACTTCCCAGGAGCACGGCATGGTTAGCAAGTCACGGCAGCAGGGCTTCACGCTCGTCGAAATCGCCATCGTTCTGGTCATCATCGGCCTGCTCATCGGCGGCGTGCTGAAGGGCCAGGAGATGATCACCAACGCCAAGGTGAGCAAGGTCGAGAACGACTACAAAGGCATCACCGCGGCCATCCTGGCCTACCAGGACCGCTACGGCGTGCTGCCCGGCGATGACCCCTCGGCATCCACCCGCTTCCCCGGCACCTGGACCGCCGCGGACAACGGCAACGGCAATGGCGTGATCGCCGGCGCCTGGAACAGCACCAACAACACCCAGGAGGCCCGCAAGATCTGGAAGCACCTGCGCGGCGCAGGCTTCCTGAAGGGCCCCGTGGACGGCACGGCGGCGTCCTACCAGCAGCCGGCCCATGCCTTCGGCGGCCTGATCGGCTTCGAACAGGGCCTGTACAACCTGAGCGGCCACGTGATCGTGTTCGGCGCCCTGCAGGGCAACGTGACGCAGATCCTCGAGGCCCGCGGCGACGACGGCAACCCGAGCCGCGGCTCCGTGCAGGGCAACGCGACGGCCACCACCTACACGCTCAACACCAACTACGACGTGGCCTACGCGTTCTAGACGCAGGCCCGGGCTGGAACGAAAACGGGGCGGTGCAGAGCACCGCCCCGTTTTCATTTCGCGGCACGTCTCCAGCCTAGTCTTCGATCTCGACTTCTTCCGCGACGATCGGCGTGCTCGGGCTCCCGGCGACGTTGAGCGGGAACTTCACCTGCACTTCGTCACCGGCGCAACGCTGCGCCAGCGAAGAAGTCCGCCGCAGAAATCTCAGCCTCGTCGTCGTCGAAGAACGTGGTGAACGTCATCCGTCCGAGACCGGTACGCCGAGCACGCGTGAAGTCCGGATCGTCGAGCGCCGTCAGGCGGCCCCGCAGCAGCCCCTGCTCATCCGGCTCCTGGCGCTGCAGGAGCGTGGCACGGATGCTGCCGTTACCCTGGATGATGCCACGGACCTCGACGAAGTCCGGATTGCCCCCACCCCGGAGGTCGTCGAGGGAGAAGTTGCGCACTTCGGCCGTCGCTCTGGTCCTCGAGGCGGGTGTTCGGCGTCCACCCGCACGGTCACGCCCGAGCATCACCAGCTCGCCCGGCCGCCACATTGACCGAGTCCACGTTGGCCGCGATCACGGGTGTCCACCGGCGAGCCATCGGCGCCAGCGCGAACCTCGACCTCGCTGGCCACGATGACGCCGCTGGCGTTGAACTCGCCCTCGACCCGCACCTTGGCGCCGAGCGCAACGGTTCCGCCCTCGGCGGCGACGCGCTCTGACACCGGTATCACCCGACACCGGAGAATCGAGCCTGGCACTGGCGAAGGCAGTGACGTAGCCCTCGACCTCCGCCTCATCGCGCTCAGAGCCGATCCGGTCGGCCCCGTCTTCGAGCTCGACCTTGGTCGCGAAGAGCTCGTTGCTGCCATTCAGCGTCGTTCCCCTGGCCTCGACGAAGTCGCCGTTGCTGATCTGGCCTTCCGGGGCATCGATCGTGGCAGGGACCGTGGCCGTGTCGACCACCTGCCCGTTGATGGCGAAGGTGGTCGCACGTCCGGGCCGGTGACGACGCCGCGGATCTCGATCTCCCCGCCAGGGGCCTTGCGCTCGATGCGGGTGGCCCGGATCACCAGGGCCACCCCGGTCCCGGAGTCGGTATCCTCCAGCAGGCCGCTCACCTCGACGAAGTCACCGTCCGTCAGGCTGTCCAGGTCGAACGAGCGGTGAGGCGAAGGAGGTGGCCGCGTCGACGATGACCATCTGCCCGAGGACCACGAAGGTCTGGTTGGCCAGGTCGATGCTGCCGTCGTATCGGCCCTTCCACGCGTGTCGTCGTAGATGACGATCTGCGCGCGGCGCGTGACGCCGTCGTCGTCAGGGTCCAGCTGGATCGTCACCTGCCTGGCCGACCCTGCAGGCGGACTGAGCTGCCCCGCGGGATCGTCATCGATGTCGAACGTCGGTGCCGTCGGTCTCGTACTCGACGCCATTCACGATGATGCTGCCGAAACCGTTGATGGTGCCGGTCGTGACGCCCAGGCGGTCGATGCCGGCGAAGCTTCCACCGCCACCACCACCGCCGCAGGCGACGACCACGGCCATTACCAGCCCGGTGAGGCTGGCGGAGACAAATCCACGTTTGAACATCTGCATGACCAATCCTCTTGGCTCTATTCGCCTGCAATCAGAAATACGCCCAGACCCAGCCGCATCTGCTTGCGCGCGGCGCCCGGCGCCGGCCTCGCTTCGTGCTCGGTCAACCACTTGTCTATCCGCTCCAGGAATTCCTGGCCGTTCTTCTCCACGAAGGCCTCGAACTCCGGCAGGGCCGCCGGATCCACGCTGTCGCTGGTCGCGCGGCCGATGAAGCGCCGCGCGGGCGCGTCACCACGCGCCATGCGTCGGCTCGGCGCCAGCATCCAGGTTGTGCGTGATGCTCGAACCGAGGTCCCGCAGCATGCTGCCCGCGTTCAGGATCCACTGCGGGATCGAAGCGCCGGGGCATGAAGTAGCGGCGCTCCGCGCGCAGCGTGCCGTCCGGCAAGGTCGTGATGGCCCCGGCCCGCTCGAGTTCCTTGCGCATGCTGGTGACCGGCACGTCGCCGCCGTAACGCTGCCAGAGTGCTGGCGAAACTGGCGCCCGTCGCCCTCCGCCGGGAGCACGCGGGGCTCGCCATCCGGGGTGAGGAACTCCGGGTCCTGGTGCCAGCCCGACAGGAGGCGCGTGGCATCGGTGGTCTTGTTCGGCAGCGGCTCCGACTCCTGCTCGAGCAGGGCGCGGACCCGGGCGATCTCCTTGCGGCTGACACCGGTCAGGATCGACACGCGGGACACATTGGTGGGCCGGCCATTGAGGCCGTAGTCCTGGCTCGCGACGGCGACGAAGACGCTTTTCGACACCTCGGCGAACTCCCGCCAGGTCATCCCGCACTTGAGCAGCAGGCTGGCGATCGGCCGGAGCAGTACCCGGCAGGTCTGCACGACGGCCGCACGGTCAACGGAGCCGGGGGAGGCAGGGCTGTCCATTAATCGGGTTGACTCAGGACGAGGGTTAACATATGGGTCTTTTTACCCCACAGGCAACCCAACCGTCAAGCCGGTCCCGTTGCCTCCGGCCCCAGCACCACCAGGGCCTTCCCCACGTTCTCCCCCCGCATCAGGCGGGCAAAGTGCGCCCCCGCCTGGGCGATGCCCTCGGCCCGGTCCTCCCGGAAACGGATCCGGCCGTCCCGGATGCCGGCCGCCACGGCCGTCTCGAAGGCCGGCCGCCGGTGCTCGAAGTCCGAGACCACCAGGCCCTTCATGACCGCCCGTTTGAGGATGGGCAGCGCGAGATCGAGGGGCTTCGACTTCGCCGGGTCGTTGTAGCGCTCCATCAGGCCGCAGAGGATGACGGTGCCGTTGATCCTGAGGACCGAGAAGGCGTCGGCCAGCATCTGGCCGCCCACGTTGTCGTGGTAGATGTCCGCGCCATCGGGCAGCGCCGCGCGCAGGGCCTCCAGGAAGCCGTCCTGCCGGTAATTCACGCAGGCGCGAAAGCCGAATTCCCGGGTGACGATCCCGCACTTTTCGTCGGAGCCCGCGATGCCGACGGCCTGCGCGCCGCGGAGCATCGCCAGCTGGCCGACCATCGAACCCACGGGCCCCAGCGCCGCCGACACGAGCACCGTCTGGTCCGCGTGCACGCCCGCCAGCTCGATGATGCTGGCCCAGGCCGTGAGCCCGGGCATGCCCAGCACCCCGAGCCACGCGGACAGCGGGGCGAGGGCCGGATCCACGCGCTCGGTCCGCTCACCCGTCGACAGGCCGTATTCCTGCCAGCCGCCGAAGTGGCGCACGTACTCGCCTTCGGCGAAGTCCGGATGCCGGGAACGGAGCACCTGCCCCAGCGTCTCGGCCGCGGGCATGTCGCCGGCCCCGAGCGGCTGGCGGCCGGTCATGTGCCGGCCGGCCATGGCGGAACGCTGGTAGGGATCCAGGGACAGGTAGATGTGCCGGACCAGGAACTGGCCGTCCCCGGGCTCGGGCAGTGGCTCATCCACCACCCGGAAATCGGCGGCCGTCGGGCACACCAGCCAGTGAACGGGTAAGCACGACCTTGTGATTGCGCATGGCGCCACCGTACCTGCTGGCTCCCCTTCCGGCTAGACTAGCCGGCCAAACCACGGCCCGGCCGACAAAGGAACACAGAAAGATGGCCATCATTCCCTTCGAGACCAAGATCGACTTCATGAATCCCCGGTGGAACCGGGACGCCTGGGCCCGCATCCAGGCCGACATGGACTCCAGCAAGGAGCGCATCGGCCACTGCAGCGGCGTGATCCTGGGCGTCAAGCCCGGCGAGAAGCTGAAGCCCCTCCTCGGCTTCCAGACCTTCCTGGCCACGCGGCTCGTGCCCCTGCCCGACGGCAACATCCGGCGCCTGAACAAGGAAGTGATCTTCTACACGAACCTCAACCGCCTCGGTCAGCCCGGCGACATCATCGAGGAGTGGGAGAACCCCTGGACCAAGGAGAAGGTCAAGGTCGTGCAGGTCTTCAACGACCCCTTCAACTACACCATCAGCGACACGCTGATCCTGGCGCCGGAAGACTTCCCCGGCGACAAGAGCAAGCTGCCGAAGATCCCGCTGATCTTCCCCTGGCAGGACCTGGACGGCGAGACCCTGGTGCTGTCCACCGACATGCACCTCAACTACCCGAACCCGCTGCAGCCGGACAAGTGGCCGCGCGAGTCCGCCGGCCCGACGGCGCAGGTGTCGGAGATGATGCGCTACTTCGTGTCGAAGCAAGGACCTGGAGAACCCCAAGCTGACCGCCGTGCCCTTCCACGGCACCTGGCACCGGGTCACGCCGTGGCTGCCCTGGATGCTGATGGGCCACGACGCCGGGTCACTGCATGTACACCTCGACGATGACGGCCTTCGACAACGTCGAGCGGCTGCCCAAGGTGATCCTCGACTACGCGAGGAAGCACAAGCCGGACATCCTGTCGGCGCCAACGGAAGACTACGGCCCGAGCCACTCGAGCCTGGAGCACTACGCCAAGCAGCAGAAGCCGGCACCGGTCGCCTGAAAGTGAGGCGCGGCTGCAGCAGCGACCGTCCTCCGCGATGAGCCGCCTGACGGTAGCCGGTCGCGGCTGAAGCCGCTCCTACGCCGACTACCCATGCGCGTCCTGATCGTCTACGCCCACCCGGAGCCGACGTCCTTCAACGGCGTGATGAAGGACCTGGCGGTGGAGACACTGACCGCGGCGGGACACTCCGTCACCGTGTCCGACCTCTATGCCCAGGGCTTCAACCCCGTGGCCGGCGCCCACGACTTCACCCACCGCGCCGACCCGGCACGGCTCGACCTCGGCGCCGAGCAGGCCAATGCGCGCGCACACGGCGGGCTTCGCCCCCGACGTGCAGGCCGAGATCGACAAGCTCCTGGCGGCCGACTTCCTGCTGCTCCAGTTCCCCTTCTGGTGGTACTCCGTGCCCGCGATGCTGAAGGGCTGGATCGACCGGGTCTTCGCCTACGGCGTGGCCTACGACTTCGGCCGCACCTGGGACCGGGGCGTGTTCACGGGCCGGCGGGCCATGCTGTCCTTCACCACCAGCGCCCCGCCCACCTCCTCGCTGCCCGATGGCCGCAACGGGGACCTGGAACGGACGCTCTGGCCGCTCCACGCCGGCGTGCTCGCCCTCTGCGGCTACGACGTGCTCAAGCCCTTCGTGGCCCACGCGGTCCGCTGGGTCGATCAGGGCCGCCGCGAGGCGATCCTGGCCGAGTACCGCCAGCGCCTGCTGCACATCGAACACGACCAGCCCCTGTTCTTCCAGAAACTCGAGGACTACGGCCCGGACGGCCGCCTGAAGCCCGGGATAGAGCCCCGGACTCCGGGCCAGCACCGGGGGCCGCGCCTGCATCTCGACTAGCGGCCTGGACTGGTCAACCGTACTGGCCAACCGCCGCCGCGACCGCACCTCGGCGCGAGACGCTGCGGGGTTCGTGGTATAGATTTCTTTTCCCCGGTTTGAGGACTTCCCCGCCCATGAACATGCAGAACCTGGCCCGCGCCACGGCCCTCGGCCTCTCCGCAGTCATCGCCTCCGGTTGCGCGACCGCACCCAGGGTAGACCCCGACGTGGCCAAGGGCCGCCAGCAGCTCGTGGACGCCCTGGACGCCGGGTGGATCCGCGTCGTCGCGAGCGGCAAGGACCGGCAGATCCTCGCCAGTCAGCCGCCCTCCAACCCGGGCGCCGCGCTCTCCTACATGGTGACGCTGGCAGACTGCCTGCCCCAGCCCGACATCGCCCCCTTCCCGGAGAAGCCCGTGGGCCTGCTCAAGGAGATTCTCGACCGGGGCACGATCCGGCAGGTCGTCCAGACGACGACCAACACGCCGAACGATACCGCCTTCTTCTTCTCGTCCATCAGCGACGCCCAGTTCCAGGCGGTGCTCGACGAGATCAACGCCCACTACAAGGTGAACCTGAAGGTCGAGAACGTCGTCGTGCCGCCAGGCCCCATGCCCTCCACCTCGCTCGTGGTCGAAGGCAAGGCCGACATCGTCAGCCAGCTGAACGCGACGGGTGGCGACACCCAGGGCATGCGCCGGCGGACCTCCCGGCGCTTCACCTGCACCATGAGCGCCATCAGCCAGTACATCCACATCCCGGCCAAATCCCCGCTGGCGAAGGAGATCAACACCGTCGACGATTTGTCGAAGCGCAAGGGCCTGCGGATCTGCACCGGACCCGCTGGCCACCCAGACCGCCCGGGCCTTCTTCCCGCAGCACACCGTGTCCACCAAATACCTGAACGACCTCACCGGCTGCGACAAGGACATCCAGGCCGGCAAGGCCGACCTCATCATCAACCCGCTGCCGGCCCTGTCGATCGGCGGCCTGAAGGGCTACAAGTCGGTGCACACGCTGATTGTTGCCGGCACGCCACTCTGGATCGCCCGCGAGGACATCCAGTGCCCGTCCGACGGCAACCCGCGGACCGAGGACAAGTGCTTCAGAGTGGAATGACCGCGGGGCGCCTGTAGGAGCGCCTTCAGGCGCGACGATGCCCATCGCGCCTGAAGGCGCTCCTACGGGTGACAACACTATGGACACACAGACGCAGACCGAGCTCGAAGCAGCCGCCTTCCGGCGGCTGCTCCAGCACCTCGATGCCCACAAAGAGGTGCAGAATATCGACCTGATGAACCTGGCCGGCTTCTGCCGCAACTGCCTGGCCAAGTGGTATCGGGCAGCCGCCGAGGAGAAGGGCATCGCCCTCAGCGACGAATCAGCCCGGGAACGGATCTACGGCATGCCCTATTCGGAGTGGAAGGCGAAACACCAGAAGTAGCAGCGCCTGTAGGAGCGCCTTCAGGCGCGACAACAACATAAAGGAGTGTGTGACATGCGCACCATCGTGCTCAGCTCTCTCGCCCTTGCCTGTTCCCTGCTCGCGACCTTGCCCGCGGCCGCCCAGTTCTGGGACCCCCGCGCCCTGGACGGCGACCCCGCCACTGCCACCACGCCGCTCGCCCCCCGGCTCGCCGGCCTCGGCAAGCTGGACCACCCGGTCACGACGACGAAGAACCCGGACTCCCAGGCGTTCTTCGCCCAGGGCATGAACCTCGTCTACGCCTTCAACCATCCCGAGGCCGTGCGGGCGTTCCGGGAATCCGCACGCCTGGATCCCGACAACGCGATGGCCTGGTGGGGCCAGGCGCTGGCGCTCGGCCCCAACCTCAACCTGCCGATGCAGCCCGAAGCCATCGCACCGGCCTGGGACAGCGCGCAGCGCGCGTTGCGCCTCAAGGGCAAGGCTTCGCCCGTGGAACAGGCGCTGATCGAGGCCCTCGCCACCCGCTACAGCAACGACCCGAAGGCCGATCGGGCGACCCTCGACCGCGCCTACGCGGACGCGATGGCGAAGGTCGCCGCCGCCCACCCGGAACACCTGGGCGCCGCCACGCTCCACGCCGACGCCCTGATGAATACCTCCCCGTGGAACTACTGGCTGCCGGACGGGCAGCCGCGGCCGGACACGCCCACCATCCTGCGCACGCTGGAGTCCGTGCTGGCCGCAAACCCGGAGCACCCCGGCGCGCTGCATCTTTACATCCACGCCATCGAGGCCAAGGACCCGGGACGAGCCGAGGACGGCCGCGGACCGCCTGCAGCCACTGATGCCCGGCGCAGGGCACCTGGTGCACATGCCGTCCCACATCTACATGCGCGTGGGCCGATACGCCGACGCCTACGCGGTCAACGTGGAGGCGACCCGGGCCGACGAGTCCTACCTGGAACAGTGCCGCGCCCAGGGCATCTACCCGCTGCTCTACTACCCCCACAACGTGCATTTCCAGGTGTGGGCCGCCATGTTCGAGGGCCGCAGCGCCGTCGCGCTGGCCGATGCCCGCAAGCTCGCCGGGCCATTCACACCCCGAGCCCGACGTCTTCGGCCTCCCCGAGGTGTTCGAGCTGCAACCGTTCTTCGTGCTGGTCCGCTTCGGCCAGTGGGACGAGGTGCTTAAGGAGCCGCAGCCCCCAGCCCAGGCGCGCCTGATGACCGCGCTGTGGCACTACGGGCGCGGGCTCGCGTTCCAGCACAGCGGCAAGTCCGCGCTGGCAGTCACGGAGCTGGCGGCGCTCCGGGCCATTGCCCTCGAACCCGGACTGAAGGACAAGTACACGGCCTTCGCCCCCACGCTGAAGCTGATCACCATCGCCGAGCAGATCCTGGCCGGGGAGATCGCCGCGGGCGGCAAACGCTACGACGAGGCCATCGCGCGGCTCCAGCGGGCCGTGCTGCTCCAGGACAGCCTCATGTACAACGAGCCGCCGGACTGGTACTTCCCGGTCCGTCACTACCTGGGCGCCGTGCTCCTGGAGGCTGGCCTGCCCCAGGAGGCGGAGACCGTCTACTGGCAGGACCTCGCCTACTACCGGGAAAATGGCTACTCGCTGCTGGGCGTGCAGAAGGCCCTCGAGGCGCAGGGCCGGGCCGGTGAAGCCGCCGGCTTCGCCGAGCGCCAGCGCAAGGCTTTTGCCCAGGCGGACGTGAAGCTGACGACATCGCGATTCTAGGTATGGCGTAGGAGCGGCTTCAGCCGCGACCGGGGAAAAACCCGGTCGCGGCTGAAGCCGCTCCTACGCCACCGGCACCGGCACCAGCGGCACCGCCGGCAGGCCCGGGATCCGCGGCATGGGCCAGAAGCCCGGGATCGCCTCGACGCTGTCGAGCCAGCGGCGGACATGGCCGAAGGACGACGTATCCACGCCGCCCTCCGCGGCCAGCGCCACGTAGGGGTAGCAGGCCAGGTCGGCGATGGTGGCGTGCTTCAGGGCCAGCCACTCCCGGTCGGCCAGGTGGTCGTCCATGATCTTGAGGATCCGGTAGCCGGCCCGCACGGCCTGGGTGTAGTCCAGCGGCCAGCCCAGCAACTTGATGGCGCGGGGCATCGCCAGGCCGTTCTGGATCTCGTTGGCGGACACCGACAACCAGCGCACCACGCGGGCCAGGCACAGGGGATCCAGCGGCGCCCAGGCGTGGGAGGTGTACTCCGCGTAACGGCCGGCCAGGTAGAGCAGGATCGCGTGGGAATCGGTGAGCACCACGTCGCCGTCCACCAGCACCGGGATCTGGCCGAAGCGGTTGCGCGCAAGGAACGCCGTGCTCAGGTGTTCGTTGGTCCGCAGGTTCACGGCCCGGGTTTCGTAGGGCAGCCGCAGCAGGCGCAGGAAGAGCTCCACCTTGTAGGCGTTGCCCGAGCCGAGGCTGGTATAGAGCGTCAGGTTCATTCATCACCTCACCGTAAAGCGCAGTGGCACATCGTCGGCTAAACTCGCGCCATGGTCTACCGCTATTACCACCGGCTCAGTCCCTGGCAGCAGCGCGTGTACCGGCAGAGCGACCAGATCACGGTGCTGACCGAGCAGCCCGCGAACCACGGGGGTGAACTGCACGGCCTTTACAAACAGCTTCTTCCGACGGCAGGAGCGGCTGAAGCCGCTCCTGCCGCGCGATGAACCCGTTCGTCACGTCGATCCTGCTGCTCATTTGCAGCAACGTCTTCATGACCTTCGCCTGGTACGCACACCTCAGGAACCTGTCGGACCGGCCCTGGCTCGTCGCGGCCTTCGTCAGCTGGGGTATCGCGCTGTTCGAGTACCTGCTGCAGGTTCCCGCGAACCGGGTGGGCTACCAGGTCATGAGCCTCGGGCAGCTGAAGATCCTGCAGGAGATCATCACGCTTAGCGTCTTCGTGCCCTTCGCGCTGCTCTACATGCGCGAGAAGCTGACGCTGAACTACCTGTGGGCGGCGCTGTGCCTGGCCGGCGCCGCCTTCTTCATCTTCCGCGACAAGGCGTAGGAGCGGCTTCAGCCGCGACCGGGTATTTCCCTCTGGCGCTGAGACGCGCCTGCCGGGAAATACCCGGTCGCGGCTGAAGCCGCTCCTACGCCTTGAGGACGGGAATGACGTGCTCGCCGATCAGCCGGATGCCCTCTGCAGGCTCGTCGTGGAGCTCGAGCACGATGTCCGTGCAGCCGGCATCCCGCATCTTCCGCAGGTGGGCGACGAAGCGCGGGATATCCGCCGGGGTGCCAGCGAGGGTCAGGTTGCTGACGCAGGAATCCAGCAGCGCATCCGGCACGCCGGGCACGGACCAGGCCTTCCTGGGCACCATGCCGTAGATTTCGGCCTTGTGGGACTCGATCACGTCGTACTCGGCGTCGGTCATGAAGGTGTTGAGCACCCAGCGGCGGAAGAGTCCCCGGTAGCCCAGCCACATCCTGGCCTCCCGCATCGCGCGCTGCCGGTCGGCGTAGACGTGCCAGGCCACGAAGTTGTAGTAGCGGAACGGTTCGGCGGCACGACCGAATTCCCGGAGATGGTCCCGGACCCAGCCGATGCGCTCGACGCAGATCGGCGGCGTGAGGTCCGACAGCATGATCCCGTCGCCGAAGCGCGCGGCCATGCGGAGCATCTGGGGCTTGTTCACGGCCACGTAGACGGGCGGCTTCGGCGCCCTGGCCCAGAACGGGTTGTAGCCGTTCACCCGGTGCACCTGCCCGGCGAAGGAGAAAGGCGTCCCCGGCGTGACGCCCTTCAGGATCTGCACGCACTCACCCACGGCCCGGACGCGCCGCTCCGGTTTGATGCCGAGGGCCTGCAGGGCCTCACCGCCGCCGCCCACGACGATGCGGGCACGGCCGCCCGCGTACTCGTTCAGCGTGAGCAGGCCCGTGGCGATGCGGACAGGGTGGGTGTCGTAGGGATTCACCGCAATGGCACCGAGTTCGATGCGGGTCGTGGCCTGCGCCGCCGCCACCAGGTTCGACCAGGGATCCCGGGACGCCAGGTAGCTGGCCGTCCAGACGGCGCCCACGCCGGCCGCCTCGGCCTGCACCGCCAGCCGGGCCAGTTCGTCCGGGGTGGACAGCGCGTTCAGCACGACATCAATGTTCATGGGGTGGCGCTCCCGCGCAGAAAACCACCGAAAAGGTACCGGACACCGGTTACTTAGTTATTCTGACGCGGCACAATAACTAACGAAACTAAGGTCCGGTACCTCTCCTATGCAAATCGACATCATTCTCGAGCCTGATCTCACCGCGGCGCAGGTGGCGGAGATCGCCGTGGCCGCCGAGAACTACGGCTTCCGCACGCTGTGGCACTCCAACTACCACCAGAACCCCGACGCCTTCGTGGCCCTGGTCCCGGCGGCGCTCGCCACGAAGAAGATCAAGCTCGGCGTCCTCGCCGTCAGCCCCTACGAGATGCACCCGCTGAAGATTGCCAACGCCATTCTCACCCTGAACGAGATCAGCAACGGCCGTGCCGTCGTCGCCATCGGCGGTGGCGGCTCAGTGATGGGCGCCACCGGCATCAAGATGGACCCGAAGGCCCAGCGGATGCTCCGCGGCGTGCGCGAGTGCGTCGAGATGGTCAAGCAGGTGACGTCGGGCAAGTTCGTGCAGGGCTACCCGGGCGAACTCTTCAAGCTCTCGCGCCCGCTGAAGAGCGGCTGGGCCAAGGCGCCGAAGCCGGGCGTCTTTACCTGCTCCACGGGCCCGAAGATGCTGGAGCTGGCCGGCAAGATCGCCGACGGCACCCAGATGAGCGACGTCACCCCCGAGAAGATCGGTCACCACATGGAGCACCTGCGCGCCGGCCTCGCGGCCCGCACGACGCCCGCGGAGGACTTCCGGATCGGCAATTTCTGGGCCTGGCACATCAAGGCCGACCGGGAGAAGTCCATGTACGAAGCCCGGCGCGAACTGGTCTTCCGTGGCGAGCTGCTGCCGCCCAAGTACGACATGGAGCCCTACGTCACCGCCGAGGAGCGCCAGCTGGTCATCGACAAGTGGCAGAACTTCGCCAAGGCCTTCTGGACCCGCTCCGGCAAGATCGAGGACGTCCCCGAGTCCATCGTCAACCGCCTGATTGCCGCCTGCGCTTCCGCCGGCGACATGGGCGACATCGACCACCAGATCGAGCGCTTCCGGGTCTTCGAGAAGGCCGGGCTCACGGAACTCTCCATCCGGCTCTTCGACGAGCCCATGGCCGGCCTCAAGATCGTCGCGGAGAACGTGCTGCCCCACTTCGAGAAGTACTGATGCACATGACCTGATGCGCATCCACTTCATCCTCGAGCCAGACTCCCCCGAGCGCTTCCGGGACCTGGGACGCCTCGCCGAACAGCTGGGCTTTGAGGCTGTCTGGGCGCCCAACATCCTCTCCGCGCGGGATCCCTTCCTGGCCTTCTCGCTGCTGGCCCGGGAATCGCGCACGATCCGCATGGGGCCGGTGGCCATCAGCCCGTTCGAGCTGCACCCGCTGAAGATGGCCAACGCGGTGCTGACCCTCAATGAACTGTCGGGCGGCCGTGCAAACCTCGTGGTCGGCGGTGGTGGCGGGACCATGATCGGCATGGGCCTGAAGCCCGACCGCCGCGCGACGCACCCGCGCATGGTGCAGGGCGTCCGGGAGTGCGTGGAGTTCCTGCGCGCGGTGTCACCGACGACGCCACTCAACTTCGATGGCGAGCTATTCCAGGTGCAGAACTACCTGCCGGACTGGGCCACCGCGCCCGCACCCCGACTGTACGTGGCCGCCAACCGCCCACGGATGCTGAAGCTCGCCGCCGAACTGGCCGACGGCGTGATGCTCTCCGACATCTCGCTCCACCACATCGCAGCGACCGTCGCGATCCTGCACGAGGGACTGGCCCCACCGTAGGAGCGGCTTCAGCCGCGACCTCGCGATCAACAACCTCCTCGCCTGGCACGTCAAACCCGACCGCACGGCCGCCTACGCCGAAGCCCGCCGCAAGCTCTGGGTCCGCGGCATCTGGGAACAGTCCCGAATCGCGCCCTTCGTCGACGCCGCCGCCTGCGACCTGATCGCAAAGAACCTGCCAGGCCTTGCGCTGGCTTACCAGCAGGGCGAAGACCCCGCAAACGTCGTACCGCAGAAGATCCTGGACGCGCTCGTGGACGGCCTGACGCTCACGGGTGCGAGCAGCGATCTCACGGCGATCATCGACGAGCTGCTGGCATTCCGCGACGCCGGTGTGACGGAAATCAGCCTGCGCCTCTACGGCGATCCGGAGGCGGCAATCCGGCTGGTGGCAACGCAGGTAGCGCCTGCCGTGCGCTAGGCACGCAGGCGTGGCATGAGTTCCTTGCCGATGATGTGAATGGCCCGGGCCGGGTCGTCGTGCAGGCGGAGCGCATTCTCGGTCATGCCGGCCGCCGCAAAGGTCTTCAGCCGCTCGGCGTGCCGGTCCAGGTCGCGGAGATCCCCGGCCAGGCTGAGGCCCTCCACGAGCTTGGCGCAGATTTCCGGCGGGACGCCCTGGATGTCGCCACTCTTGGTGCGGAACGCCGTGAGGAAGGCCGTCTTGTTCGTGCCGCACGAGCGTCGCTTCATCCTTCGTCAGGAAGGGCTCGTACCAGGCCTCCTCGAGCCAGCCCCGCAGCATCAGCTCCCGGCGCGCCTCCGCGAAGGACGCCTCGCGGTCGTCCTTGACGTGGAAGGCGCAGAAGTTGTTCACACGGAAGGTGGCAGGGTCCCGGCCGTACTTCGCGAGCCCCTCCCGCACGTAGCCCATGGTCCTCGGCAGCATCGGCAGGATCATGTCGCTCAGCATCGTGCCGTCGGCAAAGTGCGTGGCCATGTCCATCATCTTCGGGCCGGTTGCGCCCGCGTAGATGATGGGTGGCGTGCCCTTGACCCAGGCCGAGCGGAAGTAGCGGGCCTTGTAGACCTTGCCGTCCCACTGGACTACCTGGCCGGCCACCGCGCGCTTGACCATGGCGACCGCTTCACCGCAGCCGGTGACGCGCTTGCCGTACTTCACGCCAAGGACACCGGGCCATTCGCCGCCGCCGCCGATGACCACCATGCCACGGCCGTTGGCGTACTCATTGAGCGTGGAGACCGCGTTGGCGATCTTCAGCGGGTGCATCTCGTAGGGGCTGATCACGACGGCGCCGAGCATGATCTTCTTCGTGGCCGCGGCCGCCGGCATCAGGCACAGGAAGGGGTCGCGGCCGCTGGCGTAGTTCTGCGTCCAGACCCCGCGGATGCCGTAGCCCTCGGCGAGCTGCGCGAGCTCGGCGACCTGGGACGGGGTGAGGTCGGCTTCGAGGATGACGTCCGTTTGCATTCGGTGCGGTCCCTTCAATCGTCGTCTGGTCAATCGTCGTCGAGGGGGCGGCCCCGGGACCACCGCACTTCCTCGATGAATCGTCCGCACACGGTGCTGCAACCCACGGCCAGCGCCAGCCCGCTCCCGATGATCAGCGCGATACCGAGGACGACGGCTGCCATCACCAGGGGCGAACCCGAGCGCAAGGGGCCCGCCGGGTCCAGGCCCAGGTTCCTGGCACCAAGGACCATGAACATGGTGGCTGGCACCAGGTAGAGGAAGCTCCCGGCCACGACAAAGCTGACGATGAGCGGGCGGCGCGCGAAGGGGCCACCGACCCTGAAAAAGATCGCCCGGCCGACCCGATAGCCGAGCACGTAGCCCAGCGCCAGGCCAATCGAGATCACAATGACCAGCGTGTCCATCGCGGCTTCGAGTATACGCAGGTGCCGGCACCCGTCGGGCGACCGTACCGTCGTCTTCCCGCCGACGATTCCTGCGGAATCCACGTACTTCATTGGCGAAGGGCTTCTGGGATACTCGGCATAACCTTGCCCGGAGTGCACCCGTGAACATTCTCGTGATGGCCAGCGTGGCCGTGCCGGCCATCCTCCTCTTCCTGTGCGGTGCCGCGAGCCTCCTGCTGGCGAAACGGAAGAACGACCAGCTCGTCGAGCAGGCGCCGGAGGTGTTGCCGTACACCTGGGGCTACTTCCTCGGCTACAGCGGCATCCTTGGCGGGATCCTGGTGGGCGTGGTCGCCGGGGTGCTGATCATGGCCGGCTTCTACCAGGACTGGTTCCCCATCGTGCTGGCTTACGTGGCGGTGATCGGCATTGCCAGCTACGGGGTGCTGACGCGGAGGCGGTGGGGCTGGCTGTTCCACATACCGCTCAGCCTCAATCCCGGTCTTTGGGCCTTCAACAGCGTGTATGCCAGCAACCGCTGGCGCGAGCTTTGAGCGGCCTCTCGAGCTGATGTACATCAGGGACTCGTTCCGGCGGACGAGCGTACCGTGGCCCCAAGTCAGGAAACTGACGAAGCGATTGATGGGTGACAAGGAGCGATAATCATGCTGATCAATAACTGGTACGTCGCGGCAGCCGCCTCCGCCGTGAGCCGGGACAAGCCCCTGAAGGTGCGCATGCTGGCCTGTGACTTCGTGCTGTTCCGGGATGCGAAGGGTGTGGCGGCCTGCCTGAGCGACGTGTGCTGCCATCGCGGCGCGTCGCTCGGCAAGGGCGAGATGCACGACTGCAACGTCGTGTGCCCCTACCACGGCTGGGAGTTCGACGGCAGTGGCCGGTGCACGTTGATTCCATCCATGGGCCCGGATGCCACAGTGCCGAAGCGGGTCCGGGTCGACACCTATCCCACCCAGGAGAAGTACGGCTGGGTGTGGGTCTTCCTGGGCGATCTCCCCGAGAAGGACCGGCCGCGCATCCCGGACCTGTTCCCCGAATACGACGACCCGGTTGGCTGGCATCGCATTGCCTACAATTTCGAGGCCAAGACCAACTGGATGCGCTTCGAGGAGAACTCCCTCGATACCGCGCACACCAATTTCGTGCATCGGCAGTTCGGCGCCAAGCGCACGCCGAAGCTGGAGAACTTCCCCATCAAGGAAACCGAGTGGGGCGCCAGCGTCAGCCGCCGCAAGCCGGCGCCGAAGCCCGACCAGAAGACCGGAGAAATGGCCAAGCTGCTGGGCACCGAGCGCCTGGACACGAGCGTTGCCCTCGAGTTCAGCATCGTGGGCCTGTGTCACCGGATCCAGCCCACGTTCAAGGAAGGCATGAGCCAGATCAACTTCACCGCGCGCACGCCGGTGGACCAGAAGCTGAGTCGCGCCATCGGCTGGCAGGCCCGTAACTACCTCAAGGAGCCGCAGTTCGATGCCGAGCGCATGGCGGGTATCCAGCTCGCCGTGGTCGAAGACCTGTCGGTGGTGGAGGATCTCAAGCCGCCCATCACGCCCTCTCGACTGTCCGATGAGTTCCTCGTCGAGACCGACAGCATGGAGACGACTTTCCGCAAACGCTGCTGGAAGTGGGCTGGCCAGGGCTACGAGATCGACATGGACGAGTACGAGCGCCGCAGCCAGACCGAAATGCTGGTGATTCCGTCCCCGGCCCGCCGGGAGGACCCGACGAACTGGGTGCACAAGACGGTGCCGCTGAAACCGGCGGCGAAGCGCCCGGCTGACTGACGAGGCGATGTGCCAGCGGGTGCGCAGGCACCCGCTGGCACGGTTCCGGCCGGTCGGTTAGCATCGCGCGAAGAAGGTGTTTCATGCCCATGCGCGAGTCCGGACACGGGAGCCCAGGGCCGGCCAGCGGACGCGGTCCCCGCCGCGGCGACACCGAGGCCGACAGCATCGTGCCCTGCAGCCAGTGCCCGGTTGCGCGAGTCTGCCTGCCCGCCAACGTTCGTCCCGACCAGGTCCCGCTGATCGAGGGTATGGTCTCCCGGCAGAGAGCCCTTCAGCCCGGCCAGTACCTGTTTCACGTCGGTGACGACTTTTCCTCGCTGTTTGCCGTGCGCTCGGGCTGCCTCAAGAGCACCGTCCTCGACGCGGACGGCGGCGAGCACATCCTCAATTTTCACCTGCCGGGCGAGATTCTCGGCTTCGCGGCGATCTACCAGGAGCGGCACGCGGGCAACGCCATCGCCGTCGCACCGGCCATCGTTTGCTACCTCTCCTTCAGGGAGATCTTGCGCCTGGCCCAGACATTTCCGGAGCTGGTCCTCGGCCTGCTGCGCATAGCCAGTCGCTCGGCCCTCTACACCGGCCGCCTGACGGGCGACCACAATGCCGTCGTGCGGGTGGCGGCGTTCTTCCTCAGCGTGTCGGGCCGGCTCCGGGCCCAGGGCCAGTCCGGCACCGAGTTCGACCTGGTCATGTCCCGGGAAGACATCGCCAATCACCTGCGGCTGGCACCGGAAACCGTCAGCCGGGTGCTGACGCAGTTGCGGGAGGACCAGATCATCGCCGTCAGCCGCCGGTCCGTCCGGCTGCTCGACGCGGACCGCCTCCAGAGTCTCGCGGGACCCATGCTGCCGTACGGCTAGACGCGGCCTGCCTCCCGCGGAGAACCATGGACATTGAAATCATCATCGGCTGCGACATGCACCCGCAGCAGGTCGCCGAGTTCGCCGTCGAGGCGGAAAGGGCCGGTGTGCGCACACTCTGGCACTCGAACCTGCCCAACGGCTGGGACCCGTTCATCGGGTTGTCGCAGGCGGCGCTGGCAACGAACCGGATCAGGCTTGGCGTCCTGGCGCTCAGCCCGTACGAGATGCACCCGGTCCGGATCGCCTACTCGATCATCAGCCTGAACGAGCTGGCCCGGGGCCGCGCCGTCATCGGCCTCGGCGGCGGCGGGGCCATGGCGCTCGCCACGACCGGACGCGCGAAGGACGAGAACCTGGATTTCAGGGGCATGCGTATCGTGCGCGGGGTACGCGAGGCCGCGGAAATCATCTACCGGATGTCCACCGGCGAGTTCTACCGGGGCTACGAGGGCGAGGTGTTCAGCGTCAGGCAGCCGTTCAGGCTGCGCCACGTGACGTTCCCACGGCCGCGGATCATCACCTGCTCCATGGGCCCCCAGATGCTGCGCATGGGCGGGCGTGTTGCCGATGGCGTGCAGGTGGGCGACGTCACAGCCGGCCGGTTGCCTGAAGTCATGGCGACCATCAAGGCCGGGCTCGTGAAACGCCAATACCCGGCGGACGACTTTCGCATCGGCAATTTCTGGGCCTGGCACATCAAGCAGGACCGGGCGGCGTCGCTGCATGAGGCGCGGGTCGGGCTGTTCGCCCGTGCCGAGGTGATCCCGCCGCAGATCGGCCTCGATCATCTGCTGGACAAGGATGACGCACAGCTGGTCCGGGACAACTACCGGAACTTCCTGATGGCCGGGGTCACCGGCACAGGCGAGATCAGGGGAGTGCCGCCTGGCCTGGTGCAACGGCTGATCGACGCCGTCAGTTCGTCGGGTGACTTCAGCGACATCGACCGGGAGGTTGAACGCTACCGGGAAATGGAGCGCACCGGGCTCACCGATCTTGCGCTACGCGTCTTCAATGACCCGTTCGATGCGTTGCGGACGATAAAGAAGCACGTCATGCCGCACTTCAGCTGAGGGGAGCCTCAACGCGGAACGAAATCGGCCGGCATCCGCCCGCTGAGCAGGTACTCGATGAGGTCCGCGACGGGCCGGATCGCGGCACCGAACGGCAGCTTCTCGGAACCGCGAAAGAACAACCCCTTCTTCACGTCGCCCTTGAGCGCGTCGGCCAGGCGCCGCTCGATGCAGAACTGGCCGAACTTCGCGATCCCGCTGCGCAGGCCGCAGACGGTAAGGCACTCGAAGCCCGGCACGCAGCGCCTCGGGTCGTCCTTGGCATTGCGACTGGAGCTTCGCTTCGCGCTTCAGGTAGTTCTTCAGCCAGGGCGTGGCGACGGCGCGCGCCGGAAGCCCGGCCACACTGATGAATGTCACGATATCCTCGGGCTTCGCCTCGGCCAGGACCTTCTTGAAGTTCGGGTGCGCGTCGCCCTCCTCGGTCACCGCAAATGCCGTGCCGAGCTGCACCGCCGAGGCACCGAGCGCCAGCAGCTCGACCACCTGCTCATGGGTGTGGACGCCGCCCCCCACGATCAGCGGGATGCGTTCACGCTCGATGCCGAGCTCCCGGAAGGAGGCCTGCACGGCCTCCAGCACCAACGCAAAATCGAAGCGCGGATCGGCGATCTCCTCGAGCCTCGGCGCCCCCACGTGCCCGCCCGCGTAGCGCGGATGTTCGATGACGATGGCATCGGGCAGGCGGTTCTTGCGCATCCACTTCTTCACCACGATCTGGACGCCGCGCGCGTCCGACAGGATCGGGATCAGCGCCACATCGGGATAGCCGGCCACCATCTCGGGAAGGTCGAACGGCAGTCCCGCCCCCATCACGATGGCGTGGGCGCCGCTGGCGCAGGCCTGGCGAACGTAGGCGGCATGCTGGCTCACTGCTTTCATCACGTTCACGGCTATCGCGCCGTGCCCTTCCGAGAGCGCCAGCGCCCTGGTCACCTCGCGATCGAGCGCGATCAGGTTGGCGCGGTCGATAGCATCCTTGTCACGCGTCCCGGCGGTCATCTCGAGGAGATCCGGGTGATGGTGCCGGAGGTCGATGCTCGCCACCGTGCCCACCGCACCTGCGCGCGCCACTGTGCCGGCGAGCCGGTGGGCGGACACGCCCACGCCCATGCCTCCCTGGACGATGGGCAGCAACTGGCGCCCCTTGAGGTGCCACCGGCCAGCTGAAGCAGAGCTCATCGATTCACTCCGATTGCCGCAATCACCCGCTTATACAGTGCTACCGCTGACCGGCCTTGACCAGGATCAAAACAGCGGAACCGCAGATGCCGCGGAGATGAACCGCGACTAGAGATGGCGTTTCACGGCGTCCGCTATCTCCGGGGCGGTGGCGCCGTAGGGAATCGTCTCGAGGATCTCGTCCGTCGGTCCCAGCAGGAACAGGCTGGCGGTATGGTTCACCATGTACCCGCCATCCGCCATCGCCGGCATCTTCTCGAAGTAGACGCCGAAGGCCGCCGCCGCCGCGGCGATGCCGGCTGGATCACCGGTCAGGCCCGTGACGCCAGCGCCGAAATTCCCGACGTACTCCCGGACGACCTGGGCCGTGTCCCGCCCGGGGTCCACCGAAATGAAAAGGACGCGCAGGTCCTTCCCGTCCAGCCCCGGCTCGGCCAGGGCCTGCACTGCATTCCTGAGGGTCGTCGGGCACGCCTCGGGACACTGGGTGAAGCCGAAGAACACCAGTTGCCACCGGCCGGACATATCGGCCCACCGGACCGCGTTGCCCGCCGTGTCGAGCAGTTCGAACTCACCGGTGATCCGCGGTCGCGCGACAGCGGTGGCTGCGGGAGCGTCTGCGGCCGGCCGCTCCACCCGGGAGAAACCTGGCGACAGCCAGTCCGAGCGTACCGGCGACGACCGCAACGCCCGCCATCAAGCCGGCGCGACGAGCGCTGCTCAGGCCTTCTTCTCGACCCAGGCGCTGCACCAGCCCTTGGCGGCCACCAGCTTGCCGGGGAAGGCCGTGCAGCCGACGCCAGTCGCCGCTGGTGCCCTGGATCTGCGCGCAATTGAGGCAGTTGCTGCCGGGCTTGAACGTCGGGGCCTTGGCCTTGTCCACCGTCGCGGCGTTCTCCGTGTACAGGAGCGCCTTGGCGACGGGATCGGTCAGGCTGAGCTTCGGCAGGGTGGCCTGGGCCGCAGCCTCGCGGCTGCCGAAGATTGCGGCCACCGGGATCGCCACCGCGGCGGCGCCCACGAAACCCCGTCTCGTCATGTTCGTGTCAGTCATCGATTTTCCTTCACAGCGTTGGAGCCTTAACGGACGAGATGCTACCAGCCAGGCCATGGCCGGCCATCCGTACAGCTACCTACTGGCGCCCCGTCAGCTGCCGGACAGGCCGGCGTTGTGGAAACGCGCATCCTGCAGCCTGAAGTGCTCCCCGAACCAGGGGGCCAGGCGCGAGGCCAGGCGCTCCTCGATCACCAGGCTGCCGGCCTCGTGCTCGTCCATCATGTCCCGTATTTCGTCGAGCAGGCGCTCATGGTCCCGCTTGTGCTCGGCGAACTGGTCGTAGCGGCGGGACTTCATCACGTGCTCCTCCAGGGCGAAGTGCGCCGAGATCCGGGCGTAGATCTCCCCCAGCAGGTCGGTGACGGTGTCCTTCGCGCCGCCGGACTGATCCTTGGCCTGGCCGCAGGCGGCCAGCGTGCGATTGATCCACTCGATCATCTCCTGGTGCTCGTGGTCGACGTCCGGGATGCCGGTTGCAAAAGACGGCCGCCATTCGATGTAGGTCATGAAACCATCCCCCGCTTCTACTTGCCCACTGCTACTTGAAGGTGAAGCCGCCCGGCTGCTTGAACTCGATGACCAGGTTCTGGCCGGGCGCCAGGTCCAGGTCGGCGCTGGCGCTGGCGTCAAACCCGCTCTCGCGCCCGCTGTCCCGCATGGCCACCCGCGCCCGCTGTGTTCCGGCGGGCACCTGGAAGCGGGCGAACAGGGTCGAGGGGCCATCCTTCCAGAGACCCGCCGGCTGGCGGGTGCCCGCGTAGACCACGCGGCCGTCGAGATCGAGTTCCATGTACACCGGCCAGCGGCCGCGGGGACAGTCGCCCCCCACCTGCCGCATGTTGGGCTCGAGCTTTGCCGTCTCCTCCGCGCTGAACCGCCGGCACTCCTGCCGGTTGCGTCCGGCGTGGCTGAAGCTCAGCGTGACGATGGCGTCCGTGTCGGCCCGCAGCCGGACGGTGGGCCGGTTGGAGAAGAAGGCGAGCAGCACGATCACCGCACTCAACATCACAGCCAGGGCGGCGTAGCGGACCGGGGCCGCAGGGCGCGCCAGTGCCTGACGCCAGGCGGCCCGCGGCGGTGCGGACTCGCCCGGTTGTACGGCTGCCTTCGGGCTGATGAGTGCGCCGGCGAAGCCGGCCAGCGCCCGGGCCCGGTCGGCCCCTTGTCCGGGACCAGCCCACGAGACGGCGACCCGGTCGCGCGGCACCCGGTCCCGCAGATACGGGTCGCGCTCGCCGGCGATACGCTGCTCCGTCCAGCGCACGCCGAGGCGCTCGTAGCAGTCAGATTCGCGGCAGCCTGCCAGCATGGCGCCATCGGCCAGCCGGCGCGAGACCACGAAATCGATGAACGGCGGCGGCACCATGCCGGTGCACGGCACCTCGATGATGCCCACGGAGGCGCCGGCCGGCGGCGTGACGGCCGCGCCGTGCGGGCACTTGAAGACGAGGATCCGCGCTTCGCCGGTGAGGGTCCCGGCAACAGCCGTCACCTGGTCACGCAGCGCCTCGAGGTTGAACTCCGGCAGCTCGATGCCCGGCACCAGGGCCGTGGCCCGGCGAAACGGCGTGGCCGTCGGACAGGCGCCCACGCAGATGCCGCAGCGGACGCAGAGGTCGGCATCCACGACCGCCTCCGCGGAATAGGCGGCCCCGTCGGTGCGGGGAGCCATGGTGATGGCGCCGAAGGGGCAGTCGTCAAAGCAGCGGGAACAGCCGTTGCAGTGGTCCAGATGGACGACGGCGGGGGGCGGCTCGCGCAGGCGGGGCAGCCACGGCAGTGCCATCAGCACCCCGAACACCGCCAGCACCAGCCACCACAGGCCGGTGGCGCCGATCCGGTCCATCAGCGGATAGAAGGCCAGGTAGAACCAGTCCAGGCCAACCGTGGCGGCGACCTGGTCGAGGTTGGCGGGCGCCTGGCTGAGCGCCGGGCTCACCAGGGACAGCAGCAGGAAGCCGGCGCCCGTGCCGATCATGAGCTTCAGCGCCGGGTTCACCAGCGCGTAGTTGTAGCGCTGGATGTGCACCCACATGAACAGCAGCATCAATAGCGGCGCAGCGATGTGCAGGAACACCATGAGCGTGAAGAACCGGCCGCTCAGCTCCGCGTTGCTGAGGAAGTTCCTCGAGATGGGCTCGGCAAATATCGGCAGCGCGTCCAGCCACCGGGACGTGCTCATCGCGACATACTGGGCCAGCTGGTCCCAGACCATCCAGTAGCCGGTGATGCCGCAGACGTAGATGAAGCCGATCAGGATGAGCCCCGTCACCCAGGCGAACCACCGTCGGCCGCGCATCCGGTCCATCGCGAACTCGCGCAGCATGTGCACGAACGTGACCAGCACGAGGCCGTCGGAGGCATACCGGTGAATGCTGCGCAGGATGCCGCCCGCCCACCACTGGTTGGTGGAGATGGCCTCGATGGAGCTATAGGCCTGGGTGACGCCCGTGTCGAAGAATATGAACAGGTAGATGCCGCTGGCGGCGATCAGCCAGAACTGGAACCAGCCGAGCGCACCGAGCTGCGTCAGCGGGTTGAGGGTGGGCCCGCAGATGCGGTCGAGCCCGCTCTCCAGCCACTCCAGGCAGGCGCGAATGACCGACTTCAGCCACTGCATGGGCGGCCCCGGCGGGTGGTCAGCTGCCGGCCCGGGCCCGCTGGCTGGATGAGGCACGGCCCTGGCGCCAGGCGCGCACCGCGAACACGGCGAAGCCGATGGTGCAGGTCAGCCCGATGCCAATCTCGAGAAAAAGGGAGTAGTCGAACTGGTAGCGCCCGCTCTTGGGATCGTAAGAAGTGCATATCAACCGAACTTTGTTGAGGAAATCAGCCACGGGACGTTCGGGCGTGGTGATGCCCAACGCAAGCCTCTTGAGAGGATCGACGATCATCGGCGGGCCAAAGTCCGGGCCGTAAACCTGGCGATAGACCCGGCCGTCAGCGTCGATGATTGTAACCTGCGCCAGGTGGTCAAAGCCGCCCGCCAGCGGCGCGTAGGAGAAGCCCACGTCCTTGGCGAAGCGGGCGACGGTGGCCTCGTCACCGCTGGCAAAGTACCAGCCCGGCACCGAGATGCCGCGTTCGGCAGCGTATTGCCGCATCTGCTCAGGGGTATCCACGCGGGTGTCGAAGCCCAGGCTGACCACCGTGAAGCTGTCTGGCCCCAGTACCTCCCGCGCCATCTCGACCGATCGCGCCAGGCTCATGGTCAGTGTGGGGCACACGAAGGCGCAGCTCGTGTAGATGTAACTGACGATGAGGGGCCGGCCGCGCAGCGCGGCTAGGTCCAGCGGGCGCTTGTCCTGGTCGGTGAACCGGTAATCACCGATGGTCCGGCCGACGGCTGCCTGGCTCAGGCGGAACGCCTCGTCCGGATCGATGGGATCGGCAACCGCGCTCGGGATTGCGCCGGCCAGGGCCAGCAGGCCCGGCAGCAACAGGTGTGGCCACATCCGGGGCATTTGGCGCCGGTTAAAACTGTCACGGCGCATGGCCTAAACCGCGAACCAGTCAGCGACGAGGCCGCTCCCGATGGCGCCGGCAAGCAGCAGACCCAGTTGCCAGAGGGAGGCATGGAAATTGGCGTAGGCGTTGGCCCGGGTCGGTGAGCGCACGAACGTGGCGCTCGTCTTGATGAAGTGAGCGCCACCGATCACGGCGCAGACGCCATAGAGCCAGCCGGTGGCCAGCAGCGGCGGCAGCAGCGTGAGCGCCACCAGGACCACGGTATGCGCAAGGATGACGCCCGCCATGACCCGATCCGGCAACAGGTTGGGCAGCATGGGAATGCCGGCCCGCTCGTAGTCCCGCTTGTTGTAGTACGCCAGGCTCCAGAAATGCGGTGGCGTCCAGAAGAAAAGCGCCGCGGCGAACACCCACGCAACGGCAGGCAGCGTCGGATCCACGGCCGCCGAACCCGCCAGGGCAGCAAAGCTGCCAGCGAGGCCCCCGATGACGATGTTGAGCCAGGTGCGACGCTTCAGCCAGCTGGTGTAGATGTAGCCGTAGGTGAAGGCCCCGAGGAAGACCTGGACGGCCACCATGGTGTTCAGGGCCGCGGCTGCAAGGCCCACCGCCAGCACGACTATCGCAGCAATCGCAACCAGCCACAGCGGGCCCGGCGTGAGCCTGCCGGTGACGAAGGGACGCAGGCGGGTGCGCGCCATCCGCACGTCCACGTCCTGCTCCATCACCTGGTTGTAGGCGCCGGCCGCCCCCGCCGACAGGAACACGGCTACCGCGAGCGCGAGCAACTCACCGGCGGAAAGGCCCGGACCCGGCGTCACCGCGGCGCCGGCGATGGCCGTCAGCGTGATTTCCAGGGCTATGCGCGGCTTGAAGACCGTGAAGGCCAGCCGGGCCTGCCCGAGCACGGAGACGGGCACGGAGACGGGCGCGGTGACGCGCCCGGCAGCAGGCAGGACAGCGGCGCCTTGTTCAGTCATGCACGGTTCAGCCATGCACGCCTACCGCAGCGGCCAGACTTCCGCCAGGTACTTCCAGTTCACGTAGTAGTACAGCACGAAAGAAATGAAGAAGATGCCGAGCAGGACGATGGTGCCGGGGATGTAGAGCGTCTCGGCACTGCCGTAGGTGCCGACGGCGACCCTGGCCGGTGCGGCGAGTGGCGGCGAAGCCTTCTGGGTCTTGGGCGCGTCGGCCGTCTTCCTGCCCCAGAACGTGGACGCGACGACGTTCACGACGTACATGACGCCGCCCACAGCCGCCATGATGGCAAAGATACCGTTGAGCGTGAGCATCAGGAAGGCCGCCGCCGGGAACTGGTACGGAAATATGGCGTCGGACATCGTCACGTCCCAGACACGCCGCGGAATGCCCAGGGTCCCCGCTCCCATCATGAAGAGCGAGATTCCGCTCACCCCGATGGCAAACACGTAGGTCTGATACTTCGCGAGCCGGGGAAACATGATCTCCCGTTGCAGGACCAGCGGGATCAGCAGATAGGTCACTGCCATGAAAGTGAGCGTCGTGCCCGCCACCACCGTGGCGTGGAAGTGGCCCGGCACATAAATCGTGTTGTGGATGATCAGATTGATCTGCTCCGTGCCCATCACCACGCCGGAAATGCCGCCCAGGAAGCCAAACATCACCACGGACATGAACATGCCGGAGAAGGCCGGGTTGCCCCAGGGGGCCTTGCGCAGCCATTCGAACATGCCCTTGTTGAAGCCGCGCTTGCGTTGCGCCGCTTCAATGGTGCCGGGCACCGTGAGTGCATGGATCATGCTGCCCAGCACGGCGAGATACATCGCATAGCTCGTGTTGAAGATCTTCCACTCGGAGCTCACGCCGGGATCCACCAGCAGATGGTGGGCGCTCGCCAGCTGCAGGAACAGGATGTACAGGAAGAATGCCAGGCGGCTCGCCTTCTCGGAGAGCGGCTTGGCTCCCAGCACGAGGGCGGCGATGGCGTACCAGATCGAAACATGCGCCGACACGTTGATCTGCTGCGAGGAGTGCCCCATCGCCCACCAGACAAGCCTGTAGGTCACCGAATCGATGTGGCTGATATAGCCGATCGACCACAGCCAGGTGGGGATGAGGATGACCGCGCCCGAGGCGAGGGTGAACACGGCGATGATGGCCGCCGTGATCGCGCCGAAGGTCACCAGCGGAACGGATCCCTCATAGGTTCGTTCTTCCTTCGCAATGACGAGGGTGCCAAAGAAGTTACCGCAGGCGATCAGGGCGCCAACCGCGAACAGGATCAGCCCCAGGTAGAAATTGGGCGCAGCCTTCATCGGCACGTAGGACGTGAACATCACCGAGGACTCGCCCTGGAGCACCGTGATATTGACCAGCACGGCGCCGCCCACCATCAATGCAAAGGCGGCCCAGGCAATGCGTGGCGCCGCCAGCCGGCAGTTCAGCAGGATCGCCGAGGCGAAGTACAGCACCGCCACCTCGAAGAAGATGATCCAGCAGAGAAGCACGTCCAGTCCGTGGGCCGTCAGCGCCAGGTAGAACCAGTCGAGCGGCAGCAGGTGGACGTCCGGCCAGCGGGTCAGTGCCACGCTGAGGCCAAAGAGCCCGCCGATGGCCAGGAAGACCACGGCCGCAACGACGTTGGCCTTGATCAGCGATTGCGCGGCGAGATCCACCTTGAGCCCGGTGGTGGGACAGGTGCGAAAAATGGTCGGGGCTGCCACCGTCTGCTCCTTCAAATACTAATTGGAATCAACGATGTACATGCGACTCGCCATCGTGTGATGGCCGACGCCGCAGAACTCGTTGCAAATGACGCCGAACTGCCCCGACGTGGTCGGAGTCATCGTGAACACGTGCTCATAACCGGGATGCACCTGGATGTTGATGTTTACCGGTTGCACGGAAAAGCCGTGCAGGTAGTCCACGGAACTCAGGTGCATCCGGTAGCTCTGGCCCTTCTCGAGTTCCAGAATGGGCCACCACTGCCAGATCCTGGCGACGAGATAGACGTCGCTCCCCGGGGGCGGACGCACGACCGGGATGCCGAACTCCTCCCGCACCTTGTACTGCTGCACCATCGCCTCGGCTTTCGCCGTAAACGCCTGGGGAGTGGTCCTGTAGGTGGTATTCGCGAGGTTCTGGTCACCTACCATGTGCCAGTACACCATCGTGAAGAACATCACCAGGCCCCACAGGAACGCGATGATGATCCAGGTGAGTTCAATGCGGTGGATAGGTTCTTTCCACCACAACCGGTTGGCCGGAGACGTAATTGCCATGGGGATCTTCCTTCAGTCCTACGGGGGGGCAACCGGGATTTGCACCAGTTCCATGATCCCCCAGATGATGTAGAGGACGGTGGGCATGGTGACGCCGAGGAACAGCAGCAGGAAGGGGTTGTCGAGCACGCGCTGCATGGCCGGCACACGCTCGTTCCCGGCCTCCGGCGTGCTTGCTTTGGTATCTGAAGTGTCTGTCTCCGACATGGTGTTTCCTCAGTCTGTCGCGCCGGAAAAATCAGGCGCTAGTGTGAATCAAAATCAGCTGCGGGCGGCAATTCCCGGCATAGGCAGATATACGTATTTCCGGGACGGCGAATCAGAGCCCAAGGCCGCGGATGATGGCAAACGTCCCCAGTGCCAGTGCCAGCAGGATGGCGAAGAACACCACCGAGCGGTATTCCAGCGAGTGGCCCAGCGCGGACTCGATGGCTCCCGAGCGCCTGGTCCGCCACAAGATAGAGAAGGATCGCCACCAGCGTAAAGTAGACCGCCTCCATCGGGCATCCCTCCCTGCCACGTCGTGAAAGTGTGCCGCGCACCCGCGGGCAGGCACAGCAGCGTCCCGGCGAAGTATAGCGAGGTTGGTGCTGACGGCATTCGGCGGGTCGCGGATTGCGGGTCGCGCCTGAAGGCGCTCCTACCAGGGCTTCAGGACCTTCACCCGGTCGTAGTCCGCCGGCGGCAGCGGGAAGCGCGGCCTGGGCAGACCCAGGTAGTTCTGCGCCGTCGTCAGGTGGTAGGTGTCCACCGCGTCGGGCGCCTCGCCCTGCTCCACCCAGCGTTCCAGATAGGCCAGCCAGTCGGCCGTGTCGGCGCCCGGGCCCCGGCGGCAGTGAGCCACGCCGGGCAGCATGAAGAGGCGGGCGAAGTCGCGCGTGGGCCCGGGCCCGCCCATGGTCGCCTGCAGCCGGTCGACGTAGCGGAGCATCAGCGCCGGCGGAATCTCCGCGTCGTCCCAGCCGTGGTAGAGGATCAGCTTGCCGCCGCGGTCGCGGAACGCGGCAAGGTCCGGGTTCTGCGCGGTGTAGAGCGTCTCCATCAGAGCGAGCCGGGGCGGGTCCGTGTCGAAGTCGAAGGTGGTGACCGGCGCGTTGGGACCCGGATCCGGCATGAACATCAGGTACTGGTACAGCTCGCGGATAGGGCCGCCCGGCGCGAACACGGCGGGACCGTTGCGGCCGACGAAGTTCGGCACCCATTCGTACTCGGAGCCCCGGGACATGCCGCCGGCGAAGAGCTTCTCGCCGCGGGAGTTGGTGGCACCGGCGTAGATCCGGCGCGCCGCAGCCTGCTGCCCGGCGGTCAGGCAGGTGGATGCCGCCGCCTCTCCCGGGCAGGCCAGCGCCGCGGGATCGAACGTGCACCGGCGCGGATCGTCGAGGATGCCGTCCCGGCGCCCGTCCTGGCCGTCGCAGGCCTTCAGCACCGCCGCGTGCAGCAACTCCACGTGCACCGGCTCGAGCAGCGGCCTGCCCTCCGCGTCCAGGTTCGCCTGGCCGCTCCACATGAGGTGCAGTCCCGCCACGCCGGTCTCGTCGAGCACCGGCGCGCCGGCGATGATGCCGTCGAAGTCGGCGGGGAAGCGCTGCGCCTCCACGAGGCCCTGGCGCCCGCCGGTGGAGCAGCCGCGAAAGTAGGAGCGGCTCGCGGGGCGTCCGTAGTGCCGGGCAACGATCGCCTTCGCGGCCACGGTGACCACGTGGGTCGCCCGGTAGGCGAAGTCGATCTCTGCCGGCAGGTTGTTGAAGGCCCAGGCGGACTGCCAGGGCTGGCCCTGGTGCCCCATGTCGGTGACCGCGATGGCGTAGCGGCGGGCCAGTGCGTCGTCACAGGTGGCCGGCTGCACGTCGCCGCACAGGCCGCCGCAGCCCTGATGGAGGAACTTGCCGTTCCAGTCGCGGGGCAGGCGCACCTCGAAGCGCACCTGGGGCGCGACGAAACCCCGCACCTGGCAATGGGCCGGGAGATCGGCGGACGCGGGCACGTCCACCGCAGTGCTGACCGTCGTGGGCGCGTCCGGCAGGGTGGCGAAGGACTGCTTCAGCAGCGCCGCGCAGTCTGCAGCCTGGCCCGGGGCTGCTGCGAGCAGCAGCCCCGCGAGGCCAACCGCGACAAGGCTAGGTATCGCCGGATTCACGAACTGACGAATGCCTGAGGCGCGCGATCTCTTCATTCAGCACGGAGAATACGCGCGCCAGCGCGCCCTGGCGCAGCTCGTCCCGCGCCTGATCGGCCGCCGGGTCCGGCTCGTACCGGTCCACGTCGTCCCGCCGCCAGAGGCCGCGCTGCTCGGCCAGGCGCTCCACGGTGTCGAGTCGCTCGCGAAGCACGCAGACCTCGCCGAGCAGGGCGGTGATCATGGCGAGCAGCTGGTCGTTGACGGGATCGGCGAAGAACTTCGGCCGGCCGGACTGGACGTACTCGACCCGGTCGCGGGAGCGATCCTTGTTGCCGTCATCCGTCATGCCGCGCCACCCGGCTTGCGCGCGGACATCAGGAACCAGTTGCCCAGGTCCATCGTCCCCTGCGCCACCGGGACGAAGCGCTTCACAACTGCATCCCGCCGGCCGTCCGTCGCCGTCTGCTGGAAGCCCTGAGCCACTTCGGCGAAGCCCGCGGCCGTCGCGATGCCGGCCAGGTCGAGCTCCGTCAGCGCGTTCCAGAAGGGCTCCTGGTTGTACCAGCCTTCGTAGCCGCTCCGGAGCTGCTCCCAGGGCGACATCACCTCCACCCGCGCCGGCACCTCCGCGTGGGCCGTGACGCCGCCGGGGCGCAGGACGCGGCAGCATTCACGGAGGATGGCCTTCACCGCTGGCTGGGACGTCTCGTGCAGCAGCGCGTGGGACACGACCATGTCGAAGCTGTCAGCGGGGAAGGCGAGGTGCTCGGCATCCTGCTGGTGGTAGTGCACGGCGAGGCCGCGGCGCTCGGCGAGCCCATGGGCGAAGCGCAGGGCGGGCGCGGAGGTGTCCACCGCGTGGATCTCGGCGCCCGGGAACTGTTCGGCATAGGCGAGCGTACTGGCACCGACGAGGCAACCCAGGTCGAGGATCCGGCGCGGCGCACCGCTCTCCGTCGCCAGCGCCGGCCAGCGGCCCAGCAGGTGGGCAATCACGGTCTGGCCCCGATAATCGTGGCGGGCGCCGGTGCGGTTGAGCAGGTAGGCGTTGGCCGCCTGGGCGTAGATCGCGCCCTGGCGCACGTCGTCGTCGCGGACCTCGGCGTGATAACCGCCGGGGAGGGAGTGATTGTCCACGGCTGCCTGGTAGCGGGGCAGTTGCAGGGTGGGATCGAGCTCGAGGGTGCCCCGATCGCCGGGCCGCGGCCGGCAGGCGTCGATCAGGACCGGCAGCTGCCGGTCCACGGACTGGCCCACGTAGCGCCAGAGCAGGTCCTGCCAGACCTGCATCATCGCCAGCCAGTACTGGTGGAGTGGCTCCCGCTCCATGCGCCGGCGCAGGGCCTGGCGGTCCCGGCCGGACAGCGGGGCCGACGCGGCAATGCCGAGTTCCGGCAAGGCGACTTTGGCGCAAACCTGCTGGCTGCCGGCCGCCAGGCCGGCCTGCACCCAGCCATTCAGGGCCAGCACGAAGCGCTCCCGCGCCCTCTCGTCGTGGTCCGTAGTGATGAGCTGCGTCTCCATGGCTGGAGACTAGTCGGGAGTTTGGGCAGGATCAACGGACCGACCAGCCCTGGAGCACGGCGAGAATGTCCCTGGATGCCCTGGATGACGCCGTGGCCCACGGCCGGCCCCCGCGGCTGCCTGCCAGCCTGGTGTGGGGCTGGGGCATCGGTTCCCTTGGCGCCTCCGCGCTCCACAACGGCGTCTCGTTCCTCGCCCTCTTCTATCTGAGCAAGGTGCTGGGCCTGGACCCGGCCCTGGCGGGCTCACTGATCCTGGTCGCCAAGGTCTATGACATTGCCACAGACCCGCTGATGGGCTGGCTCAGCGACCGGACGGAAAGCCGCTGGGGCCGGCGGCGGCCCTGGCTGCTGGCAGGCGCCCTGGTGAGCGCCGTCGCGTTCGTGCTGCTGTTCAATCCGCCCGCCGCAGCGGGTCCCGGGCTGCTGGTCGCAGCCGTGGGCGCCCTCCTGCTCTACGCCACGGGCTACACCCTGTTCGGCATCCCCTACCTCGCGATGCCCGCCGAGATGACCAGCGATTACCACGACCGCTCGCGCCTGATGTCGGCCCGCACCATCTGCCTCACGCTGGGCATTCTGGCCGGCGGCGCGCTGGCGCCCGTCCTCGTGGGTGCCTTCGGTGGCGGGCCGGGCGGCTACGCGCGCATGAGCTGGGTCATGGGCGCAATCATCCTGGGCGCCATGCTCGGCTGCTTTGCCGGCACGCGGGGTGCGCGGGGAACGAGGCCCGCGGCAGGGGTCGGACACAAGGCGCCCGGCTGGCGCTCCGCCCTCGGCAACCGGCCGTTCATCACGCTGATCATCTCCAAGTTCTGTCACCTGGTGGGCGCGGCGGTGTCCATGAGCTCGCTGGCGTTCCTGGTTACCGCCGTCCTCGACCGGCCCGAATCCGCCATGGGCGGCTTCGTACTGGCCTCGGCGGCCGGCAGCATCCTCTCGATGCCGGTCTGGCTCACCGTCAGCCGGCGCGCCGGCAAGCGGGCGACGTACCTCGCGGCCGTGGCCTGCTACCTCCCGGTGCTGTTGTCCTGGCTCTTCGCCGCTGCCGGTGAGGCGAACAGCCTGTTCATCGCCCGGGGCTTCCTTACCGGCATGGCCACGGGCGGCCTCACGCTGGCCGCCCAGGCGATGCTTCCGGACACGATCGAACACGACTTCGCGCGCACCGGACTCCGGCGCGAGGCCATGTTCTCCGCCGTGTACAGCATGGCTGAGAAGCTGGCGTCGGCCACCGGCCCGTTCCTGCTCGGCCTCGTGCTCAGCGCCGCCGGCGGCGATCGCGGTATCGTCCTGGCGGCCGTCCTGATCCCCGCGGTCGCCTCGTTGCTGAGCGCCGTCGCCCTCCTGTTCTATGGCCTGGACCGGCAGCTCCGGTCCGGGCGTGCCGCGGCGGGTGAGGCGGGCGTAGGAGCGCCTTCAGGCGCGACCGGGGAGTCCCCCGGTCGCGCCTGAAGGCGCTCCTACGCGTTAGAGTAGCGCCCCATCCTTCCTCGTTCGGGAACTCCACGCATGTCCGCTGACAAGCCGACCACCATTGCTGCCGCCATCCTGCTGAGCTGTGTCGGGGTCTTCGCCATCATGGCGGGCCCGATCATGACGGAAGTGCTCGTCGGCTCGCTGGGCCTCCCGGCCGACGCGGCCGGCCAGATCTTCGCGGTCGAGGCACTCGGCACCGCGCTCGGGCCCGTGGCGGCGACCCTCTGGATGGGACGGGTCCGCTGGCGCACGGCCGCGATCGTCGCGCTCCTGGTGGTGATTGCGGGCAACGTCGTCTCGAGTTACCAGACGACCGCCGGCGCCCTGACGGCGCTGCGCTTTGCCGTCGGCTTCTTCGGCCAGGGCACGGCGTTTGCCCTCGCCATGGGCATCATCAGCGGCACGTCACAGAAGGAACGTAACTTCGCGTTCCTGATAGCCGCCCAGGTCGTGCTCGGCGTGCTGTGCTTCCTGTTGCTGCCGCTCCCGAGAGACGCCGGCATCGGCGGCGTGCTCCTGCCGCTGGCGGGCCTCGCCGCCCTGACCCTCCTCACCACCGCGTGGATCCAGCAGCCCGCAGCTGCCGCGGGCCATCACACCGCGGCGGCCGGCGCCGGCGGTTCGGCCGGGCCCGCCTTCGTCGCCCTGGCTGTGATGCTGATCTGGTGCACGGGCCTCGGCGCCATCTGGGCCTTCGTCAAGCTCATCGGCAGCTCCGCGGGCATCGATCCGGCCCAGGTGGGCGTGGCGCTGGGCATCTCCACCGGTGTCGCGACGCTGGGCGCCCTGGCAGCCTCCTGGCTGGCGGACCGGATCGGCCGGATCATTCCCGTTACCGTGGCGCTGCTGGTGCAGGTGGCCATGATCGCCCTGCTGCAGGGGCAGATGAGCTTCCTGCAGTTCGCCGTCACGGCCGCCGTGTTCCAGATCTTCTGGAACCTGACGGGCCCCTACCTGATGGGCACGATCGCGCTCAGCGACAACACGGGCAAGGTCAGCCTGCTGATTCCCACCGCGCAGATCGGCGGGTTCTTCCTGGGGCCGGTCATTGCCGGCCAGTTCCTGACGGGCCAGGGCTTTGGCCCGGCCAATACCGTGGCGATCGTCTGCTGCCTGGCCGCGCTGGCGCTGTTCATTCCGACGGCGCTGCGCCTGAACAAGCGCCTGGCCAGCCAGGCCGCCGCCTGAGGCGGGCGGCTGCGGGCCGGCCCTAGCGCTTCCTGCCAGCCTTAGTGCGCGGGCCGGTCTTCGTTGCCTTGGCGCGGCCGGCCTTGCGGCGCTGGCCAGCCTTTTCGGCGAGGTACTCGTCCCGCACCATCTCGATGTCGATCATCAGCGAGGCCGTCATGCGGACCGCCTGGATGTACTCGTCGAGCACGGGATCGGTGAGCGGGAGGATGCCACCCTTGCCGCGTTTGGCCGTCACGGCCTTCCACAACTTCTGCTGGCGCTTCTCGGCCGTGACCGTGGCGTTGTCGACGTAGGCAAGATGCTTCTCGATCAGCGTGGGCATGCGGGCTCCTCGAAACGTGTAGCGGACGAATCCGTGGGGACGATAAGGTTCAGGACCGGAGAATTCAACCAAAGGCGGTTCAACGGTCGGGGTCGCGCTGCATCGCTTTCAGCCTGGGCCGGTTGGCCCCCTTTTGTCCGGCCCAATTATGCCCACCTCCGCCAGCCCGGGCGCGGCGACCGGCGGCCCTGACCACCTGCCGCTTGACTTGGGGCCTGATTGAAATATCTTTCGCCCGGAACTGCTGGTCACAGGATCATCCGTGATGGCGAAGCGCGAAGCAGACTCTGGCGACTTTCAGTGGGAAAACCCGGAAGAGGCAGCGGAGGCCGAGGAATCGGCGGCTGAGTTCCAGCAGCCGTCCGCGGTGCCGACCCCCCGGCCGGGTTTCCACCTGATTGCGGCCCGCAAGATCGAGGAAGCCCGGGAGCGCCG
This sequence comes from uncultured Gammaproteobacteria bacterium, assembly GCA_963790015.1. Taxonomy (GTDB): domain Bacteria; phylum Pseudomonadota; class Gammaproteobacteria; order Steroidobacterales; genus SHZI01. Next base: position 84,817 of record CAWBMW010000026.1, on the reverse strand, counting down.
GGCGCTGCGCAAGGCACTCGAGGACTTCGACGACTACGACGTGTAGGAGCGCCTTGAGGCGCGACCTGTCGCGATCCGTTGCCAGTCGCGCCTCAAGGCGCTCCTACGGGTACCATGCAAGCGTGGGCCTGCTGCAATCATGGCTGGAAGTCTATCTGTCGGGGCTCGTCACCCTCTTCGCCATGATGAACCCGCCGGCGGCAGTGCCACTTTTCCTCACCCTGACCACCGGCATGTCCGACCGGGACCAGTCGGCCATCGCCCGGCGCGCGGCGGTGAACTCCGGCGTGGTGCTGCTGGTCTGCCTGGCCGCCGGCGCCCTCGTGCTCGAGTTCTTCTCCATCTCGCTTGCCGCCCTGCGGGTGGCCGGCGGCATGATCATCGCGTTCCTGGGGTTCCGCCTGCTGTTCGAGCACGAGGATGCCCATCAGCCGGGGCCGGAGACCCACGCGGCGCGGCGCCGGGACCCGTCGCTGGTGCCCCTGGCCATACCCACCCTGTCCGGGCCCGGCTCCATGTCCGTCGTCATTACCGGCTTCACCGAGATCGCGTCCGCGACGACCCCCGCGGACCAGGCCATCGGCTATGCGACCGCCGCGCTGGTGATCCTGACCGTGGCCCTGTCCGCGTTCCTGATCCTGCGGGCCTCGCGGCGGGTGCTCGCCCTGCTCGGTGACGACGGCATCGCCTCGCTGAAGGGCATCATGGGCTTCCTCCTCGTCTGCATCGGCGTGCAGTACGTCGCTACCGGCGTCGCCGAATTCGTCGCGAAAGGTGCCGGGCCGTAGGAGCGCCTTCAGGCGCGACGGGATGTTCCCGGCGGGAGCGTCTCAGCGACCAGGGAACATCCCGTCGCGCCTGAAGGCGCTCCTACCCCGCCGGGCGGCGGGGCTGCAGCAGCTTGGCGACCAGGCCGGTCCAGCCGGTCTGGTGCGAGGCGCCGACGCCGCGGCCGGTGTCGCCGTGGAAGTACTCGTAGAACAGCATGTAGTCCCGGAAGTGCGGATCGGTCTGGAGTTTCGGCTGCTGCGCCGAAGACGGGCCGCCTGCCCGTCCGCGTCCGCGCAGGAAGAGCCGCGTCAGGCGGCGGGTCAGTTCGTCGGCGACCTCGTTGATGGTGAGGTAGCGGCCCGGAGCCGGTCGGGCACTCCACCTTGAAGTCGTCGCCGTAGTAGTGGTGGAACTTCTGCAGCGACTCGATGATCAGGTAGTTCACGGGAAACCAGATCGGCCCGCGCCAGTTGGAGTTGCCGCCGAACAGTCCCGTGTCCGACTCGCGCCGGCTGGTAGCCCACGCGACAGCTCCGTGCCGTCGACGCGGAACACGTAGGGGTGCTCCGCGTGGTACCGGGACAGCGCGCGCACGCCGTAGTCGGACAGGAACTCCGTCTCGTCCAGCATGCGCCGCAGCAGCGCACTTCATGCGGTGGCCGCGCAGCAGCGACAGCAGCCGCCGCTCGCCCGTGCCCGGCTCCGTCCCAGTGCGACACCAGCGGCGCCAGGTCGGGCCGGTAGTTCGAGGAACCACTTCAGCCGCTGCGTGAAGCCCGGGCAGCTTCTCGAGCAGCTCCGGCTCGAGCGTCTCGACGGCGAACAGCGGGATCAGCCCGACCATCGAGCGCACCTTGAGCGGCATCGGTGCGGCCGTCCGGCAGTGTGCAGCACGTCGTAGTAGAACTTGTCCTCGCTCGTCCCAGAGGCCGATGCCCGTCCTCGCCGATGTTGGTCATCGCCTCGGCGATGTGCAGGAAGTGCTCGAAGAACTTGGTGGCGATGTCCTCGTAGACGTGGTTGTGCTGGGCCAGCTCCAGCGCGATCCGCATCAGGTTCAGGCAGTACATGGCCATCCAGCTGGTGCCGTCGGCCTGGTCGATGTGCCCGCCGGTCGGGCAGCGGCGCGCTGCGGTCGAACACGCCGATGTTGTCGAGCCCGAGGAAGCCGCCCTGGAAGATGTTGCGGCCCTCGGCGTCCTTGCGGTTGACCCACCAGGTGAAGTTGAGCAGCAGCTTGTGGAAGACGCGCTCGAGGAACGCGAGGTCGCCGCCGTCGCCGCCGCTGCTTGCGGTCGATCTGGAACACGCGCCACGCCGCCCAGGCGTGCACCGGCGGGTTGACGTCGCCGAAGGCCCACTCGTAGGCCGGCATCTGGCCGTTCGGGTGCATGTACCACTCGCGCGTGAGCAGCACGAGCTGGCGCCTTGGCGAACTCCGGGTCGATCAGCGCGAGCGGGATGCAGTGGAACGCCAGGTCCCAGGCGGCGTACCAGGGATACTCCCACTTGTCCGGCATGGAGATGATGTCGGCGTTGTTGAGGTGCTGCCACTCCCAGTTGCGGCCGTGCTTGCGGCTCGGCCGGCGGCGGCGGCTGCGCCGGGTCGCCGTTCAGCCACTCGGGCACGTCGTAGTAGTAGAACTGCTTGGTCCAGATCATGCCGGCGAAGGCCTGGCGCTGCACGCGGCGGGCGTCCGCGTCGGCGATGCCGTGCTGGAGCGCGGCGTAGAACTCGTCGGCCTCGCGCCGGCGCCGCGCGAAGATCGCGTCGAAGTCGCCGAACGGGTCGGCGACGCCGGCGTCCGGCACAGCCGCAGGCGGATCGTCGCGGCTGCCGCCGGCCGGCGACCTGACGCTGGTACCAGCGCCGCCGCCTTGGTGCCCGGTCGCGCCGGGATTCACCGCGCCGCGCGTCGCCGTCGACGACGTAGCTCGTGGAAGGCGTCCTTGAAGTAGCCCGGCGTCGTCCGACGCCGTACAGCCGCGCGGACGTTCGTCTCGTTGTCGCGTGAACAGCAGCTCGGGCGCGCCGTCGCAGCATAGAGGCGGTAGGCGCCGAGCGCCGCGTGCTCGCGCGAGCACCGTCGCGCCTCGTCCACGTCGCAGCAGCTGCGGCTTCGCGCGCACCCGCGCTCCAGCGACCAGGTGTTGCGGAACCAGAGCTGCGGCAGGAGGTGCAGCGGCGCCGGCTCCGGGCCCGCGATTGTGCGCGGTGACCCGCATCAGGATGTCGTCGGGACCGGCCTTGGCGTACTCGACGAACACGTCGAAGTAGCGGTCGTCGTCGAAGACGCCCGTGTCGATCAGCTCGAACTCGGGCTGGCCGCGTCCCGCGCCGCCGGTTCTCCTCGCACCAGCCGCTCGTAGGGAAACTCCGCCTGCGGGTACTTGTAGAGCATCTTCAGGTAGGAATGGGTCGGCGTGGCGTCGAGGTAGTAGTAGAGCTCCTTCACGTCCTCGCCGTGATTGCCCTCGCCGTTGGTCAGGCCGAAGAGGCGCTCCTTGAGGATCGGATCGCGGCCGTTCCACAGCGCCGAGCGACAGGCACAGGCTGCTGGTCCCGGTCGCAGATGCCCGGCGATGCCGTCCTCGCCCCAGCGGTAGGCGCGGCTGCGCGCGTGCTCGTGCGGGAAGTACTCCCAGGCCGTGCCGTCCGGGCTGTAGTCCTCGCGCACCGTGCCCCACTGGCGCTCGCCAGGTACGGCCCCCACTTCTTCCAGCCCTGGCCCGGCGGGAACTCCTCGGCGAGGCGCTGGTCCTCGGCAGTGACAACGGGGCTGGCATCCACAGCCAGTCATCCTACTGCAGCGAGGCGCGCGAGCGACACCGGGTCAGTCGAAGGAGGTCACGACGCCGGCTGTGACCCAGCGAACCAGCAGCACGCCGAGCGAGTCCTGCTCCGCGGCGGGCAACGCCCCGGCCGCGGCCCCCAGCGTGGCACCCGCCTGGAGTGCTTCGAGCCACGCAAGGTCCGTGCCCGGCAGGCGCTGCAATTCGACGCCGGCGGCGCGCCGCAGAACCAGCAGGCACTCCGGCTCCCGGCGGGCCGGCGGCACCGGCTGACGGGACTGAAGGGCCTCCCACAGGGCGAAGACGCCATGGTCCGTCCGCAGCAGGCGCACTGACGGGTGCAACCGGAAGCGGATCCCGGCCTGGCGCCCGGGGGGCACCGCCGCCAGCGCGGCAAGGTCCACGGCCTCATCGCCATCCGCGGCGACCATGGACTCCTGGACCTGCCACTCGAGCCGCGCCACGTCGATCTGGTACTCATCGACGGTGCCACGGAGGTGCTCGGCCAGGAACGCCGGCAGGCGCCGGCCAGCATGCAACAGGTTGCCGGCCGGAGACGGGACAGGCACGCTGGTAGGTCCAGGCCAGCCGGCGGAATTCTTCCGGGCCGACGCAGCGGAGGAGCAGCGGGAAGGCCGCCTCGAGCGCGAGCGCAAAGTTCTCCCGGGCGTTGGTGCGGTAGATGCCGAGGCGCCGATCGACCCCGGGGGCCCCGTCCAGGATGCGGGAGCGCAGCGCGGCCGCATCCCGGTAGAGCACCTCGCGGACGAACTGCTGCTGCAGATCCCGGAGGGCGTCCTGCAGCGCGGGTTCAGGCGACGAGGGCACGACCCGCTCCGGCCCGTCCCCGGCCACCAGGGCGGCGTGCGCCTCGGCCGTCGCGGCCTCCGCCAGCAGCCGGTCGAGCGTGGGCAGTTCCGCGTCCCACTCGATCAGGGTCGGCACGGGGCCAAGGCGTCCCAGCGCGTCCCGGTACAGCGCCCACACGGCCCTGGTCACCGGCGCACTGTGCGTGTCGATCAGGATGTCGTCCGCCACCGTGTGGCCGGCCAGGTGGATCTCGCCGACGAGTTCGGCAGGCACGGCCTGCAGGTATTCCTGCGCGTCGAACCCGTGGTTGACCGCGCTCACGTAGATGTTGTTCACGTCGAGCAGGATCCTGCAGCCGGCCCGCCGCGCGAGCTGCACGAGAAACTCCCACTCCGTCATCTCCGCCCCCTCGAACTGGAGGTAGCTGGAGACGTTCTCGACCAGGATCTGCCGCCCGAGGTAATCCTGCACGGCCGCGACCCGCGCGGCCGTGTGACTGAGTGCGGCCTCGGTGCAGGGCAGCGGCAGCAGGTCGTTCAGGAAGATGCCGTCTGCGGCACTCCAGGAGACGTGCTCGGATACCAGCGCGGGCTCGGCCCGTTGCACGAGGCGCTTCAGCCGCCGCAGGTGGTCGGCATCGAGCGGGTCGGTGCCACCGAGGGACAGGCCGACACCGTGCAGGCTCAACCCATAGTCACGCCGGACGGCATCGAGCACCTGCAACTGGCGCCCGCCGTCGGCAAAGAAGTTCTCGCTGTGGACCTCGACCCAGGCAATCGGGGGCCGGCGGGCCAGGAATTCAGTGTGGTGGGCGCTCCGCAGGCCGATTCCGGCTTGCGCCGGAACCGGCCGGGAGGCCGTCGGTGGCATCGTCGCCGATGCCGGAGTCACTCAGGAAGCCTTCTTGCCGGCGGTCAGGGAGCCGCCCATTTTTTCGCACTCGCCCTTGCCGACGTTCTTCCACTCGGTGGGATCGTTATCCACCTTGGCCTGACCCTGGCAGGAGTGGCCGTTGGCGGCGCAGCCGTTCTCGCCGGCCTTGGCGACACCGAAGCACTTCTCCTTGGCAGCGCCAGCCCCTTCGTGGGCGGCGGCCTGGGCAGTGACGCTGCCGAAGGCAAGCAGGGTGCCGATGGCGGTGGACAACAGGATCGAATTGGACTTCATGGGATCGTCTCTCCTTGTGGTGGTGATTGTGGTGTTGGTCTTATCGTTCTGGTCATATCGCTGAGGCTTGCCGATTGGATCGGCCGGACGGTGGAAACCTTACACGGGTCCGCCTGAATACTAGGGCAACCGGCACGCAAAGGTAGCCCTGCGGTCCGATGCCGCATCCGGAGGCTGCCGCGACAGCGAAGTCACCGGAACGCCCGTTCACTGAACCGAGGACGCCCCGTGCACCGCATCATTCAGAACCCTGCCCTGCCCGTCCCGCCGGGTCTGACCGCCCTGCTGCTGACCATCAGCCTGGCCCTCCCCGCCTGCGCCAGGGAACCCGCGTCCGCACCGGTCGCCGGCGACTCCACCGGCGTCTACACGCTGACCGACGCCAGCCCCGACGGCATCGGCAAGGTCTACCTGGGCCGGGAGATCTCCTTCGTGATGGGGCACCCGGGCGCCGGCTGGCTCGAGCGGCCCACGCGGGAGGCGGAGGAACGCACGGACCTGCTGCTGGACAACCTGCCGCTGGCAGCCGACGACGTGGTTGCCGACATCGGCGCCGGCACCGGCTACTTCAGCCTGCCGATCGCGGCCCGGGTGCCCGGCGGCCGGGTGCTCGCCGTGGACATCCAGCAGGAGATGCTCGACATCGTCGCCGACCGGAGCCGGGCCGCCGGTATCCGGAACGTGGAGCCCATCCTCGCCACGGAGACGGACCCGGGACTACCGGCTGGCGGTGTGGACCTGGTACTGATGGTGGACGCCTACCACGAGTTCTCCCACCCGCGGGAAGTCATGACGGGCATCGTCCGGGGACTCAGGAGCGGCGGCCGCGTGGTGCTGATCGAGTACCGGGGCGAGGACCCGTCCGTGCCGATCCTCGAACTGCACAAGATGACCCAGGCCCAGGCCCGCAAGGAGATGACGGCGGTCGGCCTCGAGTGGGTCGAAACGAAGGACGTGCTACCGCAGCAGCACTTCATGCTCTTCCGGAAGCCTTAGGAGCGCCTTGAGGCGCGACCTCTCGGCATTTGCGCCGCCCAGCGGCGCAAATCGCCCAGAGGCCAAACCCGGTCGCCTCTGACGCTCCTACACCACCTCGACGTAGACGACCGGGATGTTCTTGCGCTCCGCGTAGGCCGCCGCGAACTGGGTGGCGATCTGCTCGTCCATGGGCTCGTTGCTGAGCAGGGTGCGGAAGTGCCAGGTTCGCGTGCGGATCTCCCCGCCGAACACCCGCTCGATCGTGGCGAACGTTGCCGGCGACCCGTCGCGCCGCTGGCAGTACACCCGCAGGAAGTCCCCGCCCGCGCAGGTCGTGTCGTGATCCCGAATTACCTGGACTGTCATGGCCTGTTGCTCCTCCCGACACCCAGGGAGTAGCAAGGGTCATGCCAGCGCTACCCGGTCACAGCCCGGCGCGGTAGCAGCGTCCTTATGTAAAGGCCGGGGACAAGAATTGTCAGTTGCTGACGGCCAGGGCGGAGTCGGTCCGCGTCGGAATGTGCACCGGTTCACCGTCAAGCCGGCGGAGCTGCTCGCCCCGCGCGAAGCCGGAGCGGCCGGGCAGGCCCAGCTGGCGGGCCGCGATGGCCGAGAGCCGGGGTGCGCCGGGCGTCAGCACCCGGAGGGCCCCCGTGTAGTCAGCCAGGTAGAGCGGCTTCCCCGTGCGGGCCACCAGGTTCGCATCCACGATGGAGAAGTACCGGCGCTCGGGAGCCGCCGCACCGTGGGTGTGCCAGAGCGCGACCAGCTCGAAGCCGTCCGGAACGGTGAGCCGGGCCCGGATCCGGTCCGCGCCGGCATGCCCGGGAACGACGGAGTAGTGGAAGTCGTCACCCCGGCGCAGCACCGCCCCGAGGAACTCCCGGTCCTCCCGGATGGACCGGGCGTTGACGGCGGCGCTGGCCGCAATCACGGCGTCGAGTTCCGAACGCGTAGGCAACCACCGAGGGCGCCGCACCCCCGGCGGGGGCGCCGGCTGCCGGGGCCATGCCGCTGAGTGCCCCCAGATCAGGACCAGCATCAGGAACACTGTCTTGCGCTGCACGTTGCCTCTCCCATCGCGTGACTGATGGGTGAGGGAGTCTCGGCACGTCGGGGGGCGGAATCCCGAGGCTTCGCGGACTTATCCCGAGGCTTGTCTCACTTATGCTCCCGGAACCTTCGGGAAATATTCGGGCCCCGGAAATTCAGGCACTTGCGACCTCCGGGACGCTGGTCCCGCCAGGCGTCCCGGGGGTACAGTTGCGCGTCCCTCCCGAGGCCCTCCGCGCACCCGATGACAGCCGGCAGCCCCCCTCCCGACCCGACCGCCGAAGCCACCCTCCGCCGCGGCTTCCGGGTGGGCGACTGGGACGTGCACCCACTCCAGGGGGTCATCGCCCAGGGCAGCCACCGGGTGCACATCGAGCCCAAGGTGATGGACGTGCTGGTGTGCCTGGCGCGGCACCCCGGCGAGGTCGTCACCCGGGAGATGCTGCTGGATGACGTCTGGCGGGGCGTCGTGGTGACCGATGACGTGGTCACCCGCTGCATCTCCGAGTTGCGCACCGTCCTGCGGGACACCGGCCGCGACCGGCGCTTCATCCGGACCATCCCCAAGCGCGGCTACAGCCTGCTGGTCCCCGTGGAACCCCTGGGCAGCGGGCCGGCACCGGCCGCGGCACCCGCTCCCGCCGCAATTGACGGCGGCAACGCCAGTCACTGCACCGACACCCGTCCAGCGGGCCGTGGACGGTGCCGCGCGGGCGGCCCGCCAGACCGCCAGCACGGCCCGGAACCTGGTGCGCTCCGCCCTCCTCGGGATCGGCCTGATCATCGTGACGGTGGTGGGCCTCGCCGTGATTTTCGGCGGGGACGACGGCGTCAAGGTCGTGGTGGATACGGAAAACGATCCGGTGGCCACGGCCGCCGCGCCACCGGATACGGGCCCGAGGATCCGCTCCGTCGCGGTCCTGCCACTCGTCAACCTCAGCGGCAATCCGGAGCACGAGTACTTCAGCGACGGACTCGCCGAGGACATCCGCAACGCCCTGATCGGCGTCAGTGGCCTCAGGGTGGCGGCGCGGACCTCGTCCGTGGCCTTCCGCGACAGGCCGATGGACGTGCGGGAGATCGCCCGGCAACTGAACGTGGAGGCGCTGCTCGAAGGCACCGTGCGCATCGCGGACGCCAAGCTCCGCGTGACGACCCAGCTGACGGACGGCCGCACCGGCTACCCCATCTGGGCCTCGAGCTTCGAGCGACCCGTCACCAACAAGCTCTCACTGCAGACGGAGGTGGCCGACGCCCTCATCCGGCAGATCTCCCCCTCCATTGCGGCGGGTGAGGGTCCGACGGCCGCGGCGACGGGCAACGAGCAGGCCCACGACGCCTACCTGCTGGGCCGCTACTACTGGAACCAGCGCACCCGGGAGAGCATCGAGCGCTCCATCGGCCACTTCGAGCAGGCCCTCGTCCGCGATCCGGATTACGCCCTCGCCTACTCGGGCCTGGCGGACGCCTGGTCGCTGCTGCACGACTACGGGGACCGGTCCCTGGCTGAGGTCACGCCGAAGGCGCGCCAGTACGCGTTGCAGGCGCTCGACCTGGACCCCGACCTGGCGGAAGCCCACGCCTCGCTCGGCATGGTGCTGATGCGCAATGGCGATCCGCAGGGCGCCCGGGCCGAGTACCAGAAGGCCGTCAGCCTGCAGCCCGGCTACGCCACGGGCCAGATGTGGCTCGGCGTCCTCTGGCTCGGCCAGGGCGATGCGACCCGGGCGGCCCAGTCGTTCGCGATCGCCCTCCAGCTCGACCCGCTGAACCCGGCAGTGCAGGTCAATTACCTGTCGTCCCTCATCGCACTCGGCAACCTCGATCGCGCGCGGGAGGAAGGCCAGCGCCTGCTGACCTTGTCGCCCAACGAGAAGCTGCAGAAGATTCTCTGGCACGTGAGCCTCGAGCGGGGCAGCTACGACGAGGTGCTGGCCCTGGCGGTCGGGCGCGCGGGCAGCGTCGACACCGCGCCCTACCTCAACGATGCCGTGATCGAGGCGCTGATCTACCTGCAGCGCTTCGACGAGGCCGGCCGGATGATTGCCGGGAATCGCGGCACCATGGATCTGCCCCGGCGCCTGTTCCTGGAAGCGAGCCTGGCCGTCGGGCGTCGCGATGCCGCCACGCTGCGCCGGGTGGCGTCGGAACTGGTCAGTCCGGCGGTGGTCGCGGAGATTCCCGCTCCCTTCCAGGGTTGCTCGCGGCAATGGACCGGCCTGTGGCTGGGCATCGCCGAACTGCTGGACGACAGGCCGGCGGCGGCACAGAAGCACTTCCGGACGGCGGCCAACGAGACCCTGCCGGTAATCTGCGAGGACGACACGCCGGCCCTGCGCCTGGTGGCGCTCGCCTACGCGCTGGAAAGCCAGGCCCGGGCGGACGCCGCGGGCCTGCCTGCCGCGATCACGGCTGCGCGCCGGGAGATCGAGCGGTTGCGCGCGCTGGGCTGGAACGACGCCTGGTTCGGCACGGCGGAGATTGCCATCGCGATGCTGAGCGGTGACGAGCAGGGCGCCGCGACGCTGCTCCGGGACATCCGCCGCCGGGGCCTGCAGCCCTACGGCCGGATGCGCACGTCACCCCTCTTCGACCGGCTGTGGGAACAGCCGCCGCTGGACGCCGCGCGTCCCGCGCTCGCGGCGGAATACGAGGCGGCGCGTACGCGGGCCGCGGCCCTGCAGCTGGCGAAGCTGGGCCTGTAGGAGCGCCGGTAGGAGCGCCTTCAGGCGCGAACCAGTATCCGTCGCGCCTGAAGGCGCGCCTACCGCTCCGTGAACTGCAGCTGGACGCGATTGGCCAGCGCCGCGTCCAGGTCCCGCACCTGCCACCCGTCCGCGCCGGTCCGTACCGGGCTGGAAAAGGCGTCGGCACCGAGGCGCTGCAACTCGTCGGCCAGGGACTCGACGCCGAGGGACAGCAGGAAGAAGCCTTCCCCGCGGGCGGCCAGGAAGCGGCCGGGCACCGAGTCGTCACGGGTCGGCTGAACCAGGACCAGCCAGGTGTCACCGAGACGGAAGCGGGCCGCGATCGCGCCGCGCTCCGGGAGTTCGTCCCGCCGGGCAACAGTCAGGCCCAGCAGGCGCTCCCAGGCCGGGATCGCCGCGTCCAGGTCGCGGACGATGAAGTTCAGGTGGTGGATGCTGTGAACCATGGCGCTTCGCCCCGCGGCTGGACTGGTGAACCGGCAGCTATACTGCATCAACGCGGCGCCCAACCCCGCCGCGCGGGGCGCGCATGAGTGAATCCCGGGCATCCCGCCCAGCCGGCCTGACGGCCGATGAGCTGCCCGGCCACCGGCCGGCGCTCCTGCGCTACGCGACACTCCAGGTCCGTGAGACCGCCGTCGCGGAGGACCTGGTCCAGAACACGCTGGTCGCCGCGCTCCAGTCCCTGGACAGCTTTCGGGGTGATGCGTCGCCGACCACCTGGCTCATCGGCATCCTGAAGCGCCAGATCATCGACCACTACCGGCGCATGACCCGGGAGACGCCGCTGCCGGTGAGCGGCGCCGGCGACGACCCGGACGGGGCGGCGACGCGGACCTGCTCGACAGGCTCTTCGCCCGCGACGGTCACTGGGCAATGCAGCCGGCCGTCTGGTCCGATCCCGAGGGCAGCCTCCGGCAGGAGGACTTCCTGGCCGTGCTCGAGGCCTGCCTCAAGGGCCTGGCGGGCCAGTCCGGGCGGGTCTTTGCCCTCCGGGAAATCATGGAACTCGAACCCGAGGCACATCTGTAAGGATCTGGGCCTGAGCCAGTCCAACTACTGGGTGCTCATGCACCGGGCCCGGCTGCGCCTGCGCCAGTGCGTGGAGCGGGGCTGGATGTCGGAAAGGAGCTGAAGCTGGCTACCTGTCGGGATATCTCGGCGCTGGTCTCCCGCGCCATGGATGCACGGCTGTCGGTGAGTGAACGACTGCGGGTGCGGCTGCACCTGGCGATCTGCGGCGCCTGCCGCCGCTTTGCCCAGCACGTGCGAATGCTCCGCTGGGGCGCCCGACAGCTGGGCAGGAAAGTTACCGGACCGGTAGGAGCGCCGACCGGCGCGACAGACACCGATCGCGCCTGAAGGCGCTCCTACCGCCGCCGGTCGGCGCTCCTACAGGCGAATGCGGCCGCCGCCCGGCACGCCGCCACCGCCAAGGCCGCCGCCGCCGCCAAAGCCGCCCGCCGCATCCGGGACGATGAGCGAGGACGCCTGCTCGCGGCGCATGTCCTCGAGCTTCTGCATGGTCTCGACCAGTGCGCCGTTGGCCGCGGTGGGGAAATTCTGCACCGCCTGCTCCAGCGAGTCGCCGGGAATCTCGAAACTGAGGGGCAACGCGCCCATGCGGGACATCAGCTGCGTCTGCCCGACGTAGAGCACCGGTCGGGCAGGATCGGGCTTGCCGGTACGGTCGATGGGCGTGAGGCGCTGGATCGTGCCGACCCTGCGGTCGGTGAAGATTTCTTCCTGATAGAGGTCGTTCTCCTCCATCTTCAGTTCGAGATCGAGAGGTTGCTCGGCCATCGGCATGCGTCCACGGAAATCGGGCGCAAAGGATAGCAGACCGACCTGCTCGGCCGTACTTGCCAGGCTGATATTGCTACCATCCCCGGCATGGCGGCGAACGGCAACAACCCAACCCGGGACGGCTACACCGGCTTCGCCGAAGTGGTCGTGAGTGTCAGTCATTTCGGCAAGGTTGACGGCCTCCTGACGGCCGGGGGCTGGGAGCTGCTCCATGCCGGTCCGGGCGCCCCGGAACTGCCCAGGGCATGGGGGCTGAAGCCGGGGGCGCGGATCGAGGAACAGCTGCTCCACGTGCCGTCCATGCCCTACGGCTACCTGCGCTTCACGCGCATCAGCGACGTGCCCCAGCAGCCCATCCGCCCGCTCGATGCCCGCCCGTGGGAAGCCGGCGGCCTGTGGCTGCTCTACACGCGCTCCACCGACGATGCCGCGCTCTCCCGCGCCCTGGGCAATGCCGGCTGGCCCACCGTGCGCGGCGTCCACGGCTTCGACTTCGGCGAACTGGCCGTGAACGAGGTTCACCAGCACGGACCCGACGGCATGGTGCTGTCCATCATCGAGCAGCTGAAACCTCCGCTCGCGATACCCGCGCCGAAGCTCACCCACGTCTTCAATGCCGCCATCATCGTCCGCGACTTCGACAGGGCCCGGGAATTCTTCGTCGGGAAACTCGGCTTCAAGCCCTGGATGGAGGTCGAGTGGCAGGGCGACAACCCCGGGCTGACGCTGCTGGCCGACCTCGCGGCATTCCGCGGCGTGAAGGCGATCAGGACGGTGATCGTGCACCCGCAGGGCGAGAACCTCGGGTCCATCGAGCTCATCGGCTGGGACGGCGCTCAGCCTGGACGGGATTTCTCGGAGCGCGCCAAGCCGCCGAATCTCGGTGCCATGGCCCTGCGCTTTGGCGTCACGGACCTCGCGGCGCACCTGGACCGCCTGCGCGGCCAGGGCATCCTCCCCGCCCGCCCGGTGACGGAACTGGCCCTCGAGCCCTACGGCCGCGTGCGCCTCGCACCGGTGTGCTCGCCAGACGGCGTGTGGCTGGAGTTCTTCGAGGTGCTCGGCTAGTGCGGCCGCGGGCAGCACCGTCGCGGGCAGCACCGTGAATACCGCCGAAGACACCCTCGCCTACCAGGACCTGTCGCCCGACGACATCCTGTCCTCGGTGGAAAGCCTCGGCTTCCGTTGCGACGGCCGCCTGCTGACCCTGAACAGCTACGAGAACCGGGTGTACCGGGTCGGCATCGAGGACGGGCCGCCGGTGGTCCCCAAGTTCTACCGCCCCGGCCGCTGGTCCGACGCGGCCATCCAGGAGGAGCACGACTTCACCCTGGAGCTCGCCGCCGAGGAAATTCCCGTGGCCGCGCCCTTCGACCGGGACGGCAGGACGCTCCATCACCGGGGCGCGTTCCGCTTCGCCGTCTACCCCTGCTTCGGCGGCCGCGCGCCGGAGCTCGACGACCTGCTGCTGCTGCGCCAGCTGGGCCGCTTCGTGGCCCGCATCCACCTGTGCGGCCAGCGCGCCAGTTTCCAGCATCGGCCACACCTCTCGGTGCACTCGTTCGGCGAGACGTCGCGGGAATACCTGCTCGACGCCGGCTTCATCCCCGACGACATCCGCCCCGCCTACGAGAGCGTCTGCGATGCCGCGCTCGATCGCGTCGAGCAGTGTTACGACCGGGCGGGCGATCACCGGGAGCTGCGCCTGCACGGCGATTTCCACCCCGGCAACGTGCTGGTGCTTGACCAGATCCTGCACATCGTGGACTTCGACGACACCTGCACGGGACCGGCGGTGCAGGACCTGTGGATGTTCCTGTCCGGCGACCGCCGCGAGCAGACGCCGCAACTCGCCGAACTGCTGGCGGGCTACACCGAGTTCCGGGAGTTCGACGGCGCCGAGCTGAACCTGATCGAGGCCCTGCGCACGCTGCGCATCATGCATTACGCCGCGTGGCTGGCTCGCCGCTGGGAAGACCCGGCCTTCCAGGTCGCCTTTCCCTGGTTCGGCGGCCGCCGCTACTGGGACGAGCACGTGCTGGCGCTGCGCGAGCAGATCGCGCTGATGGACGAAGAGCCGCTGCGCTGGGATCCTCCCAGGGTATGAGACCGTGAACGCGACCGTCGGCGGCGTCGAGGCCGCCACCGAGTACTCCGGGCTCGAGGAGCGCGCCAAGCTGCTCCGGCACATCTCGATCGTCACCCACTGCGTGCCGGATCTCGATGCGGTCGTCGCCGCCTGGACCCAGTACCTGGGCTACCGGGTCGTGGCGCGCGGCGAACTGGGGGCGGACCTCTGTGCCGCCTGGAACGCTCCCGCCGCCGCGGGCCAGCGCTACTGCACGCTCGAGCCCGCCAGTGGCCAGGACTCTTATATACGCTTCGTCGCGACGACCGACCCCGGGGGCTACGGCCCGCCCATGACCTTCGGCTGGAACGCCACCGAGTTGCTGGTGCTGGACGTGGACGCCCTCGCCCGCCGGTTTCGCGGCTCGCCCTTCGCCGTGCTCGGCGGCCCGGGCGATCTCTATCCCCGGCCGCGGGCGCCCCGCGCAATGCAGGTGGTGGGTCCGTCCGGCGAGCTGATCTACTTCACGCGCATCCTGCCGGGCGGCAGCCGCTACGGCCTGCACGGCGCCCGCTCCCCGGTGGACCGGGTGTTCATCGTCACCGTCGGCGGGCCGTCGTCGGACCGGCTGCACGCATTCTACGGCGGCACGCTCGGGCACCGGATCATGGACCGGATGCCGTTCATCAACACCATACTTGCCCACGGCTGCGGCGTGCCCGACACGACCGTGTTCCCCACGTCGATCGCGCGGATCCCGGGCCGCAGCTTCCTGGTGGAGATGGACCAGTACCCGCCGGTTGTCCAGCCGCGTCAGGGACGCGACGGGCACCTGCCTCCGGGAATGTCGATGGTGACCTTCCTCGTGCGTGACCTGGACGACGTGCCGGTGCCGATGCGCGCTACACCCCGCCGGGTCGAGGGATTACCGTACGGCGGGCGACGTACCGGCGTGATCGAAGGCAGCGCCGGCGAGTGGCTGGAACTGATCGAAGGAGCGCGACCGTGACCGCAAGATCCCTTCTTCTGGCCTGGACCGCGCTGGTGGCGGCGGTTCCTGTTGCAGCTTTTGCCGCAGATCAGTTGAATGAAATCAATCCGGCCGTCGCCAGCATGATCGCCGAGCTCAACCTGAAGGAAGCAGACCTCCCCGTCCGCGAGACGAAGGGCTGGAGCAAGCCCGACCGCATCGTGGTCCGCGCCGAGTCCCCCGCCCGCCTGGCCGGCTTCCAGCAGGTGGCCCCCGGTGTCGAGTTCGTCGCCGCGAAGGACGAGGCTGCTGCGCTGGCCCTGATCGCCGACGCGGACGCGCTGATCGGCTTCTGCGAGCCCGACATCGTCGCCGCAGGGAAGCGGCTGCGCTGGATCCAGCTGTTCACCGCCGGCGCAGGACCGTGCTCGGCGATTCCGGAGGTCCGCAAGCGGGGCATCGTCGTCACCAACATGCAGCGGATCTCCGGCCCGGAGATCGCCGAGCACGCGCTGGCGATGCTGCTCGCCTTCACGCGGGGTCTCAATACCTGGCTGCCGCAGCAGAGTAAGGCCCGGTGGGACCCGTCGGCATTCCCCATGCAGTCGCTGTGGGAGCTGAAGGGCCGCACGATGCTCGTGGTGGGCCTCGGCGGCATCGGCACGGAGCTGGCCGAGCGTGCCAGTGGTCTCGGCATGCGGGTGATCGCGACCCGCGCTTCTGATGCGGAGAAGCCCTCCTTCGTCGACTACGTGGGCAAACCCGACGAACTCCTGAAGCTCGCCGGCCAGGCCGACGTGGTGGTGAACTGCACACCCCTGCTGCCGGCCACGCTGAACCTGTTCGACGCGAAGTTCTTCTCCGCCATGAAGCCGGGCGGCTACTTCATCAACGTGGGCCGCGGCAAGAGTGTCGTGCAGGACGATCTGGTGGCCGCACTGAAATCAGGTCAGCTTGCCGGCGCCGGCCTGGACGTGACAGAGCCGGAGCCCCTGCCGGCCGACCACCCGCTCTGGCAGCTGCCGAACGTGATCATCACGCCCCATGTGGCGGCCACGTCCGACCGGGTCTTTGCGCGGGTGTTTCTCCTCGCCCAGGAAAACACCCGACGCTATGTGGCGGGGGAACGACTGCTGTCGGTAGTCGACACCGCGCGGGGATACTGAGCGTAGGAGCGGCTTCAGCCGCGACCCGTCGCGCCGGTCGGCGCTCCTACAACCCCAGCCGCGGTATCTCGATCGCCGGGCACCGGTCCATGATCACCGTGAGGCCCGCCGCGCAGGCCCGCTCCGCCGCCTCCGGGTTGATCACGCCGAGCTGCATCCACACCACCTTCGCGCCGATGGCGATGGCCTCGTCCACCACGAGGCCCGCGTCCGCCGGGTTGCGGAAGACGTCCACCATGTCCACGCGCTCGGTGATGGAGTCGAGATCGGCATGGACGGTCTCACCAAGCAGGGTCTGGCCGGCCAGCGTCGGGTTGACGGGGATGCAGCGGTAGCCGCGGCCCTGCAGGAAGCGCATGACGCCGTGGGAGGCGCGGTGGGGCTTGTTCGAGGCGCCGACGATCGCGATGGTCTTCACGCGGCGGAGGGTGTCGGCGATCAGTTCGTCGGTGGGGTTCATGGGGGTCGCGGCTGAAGCCGCTCCTACGGGTGGGGTTAGCGGACCTTGTCGACGAGGAGCTGGTTCAGCTCGATGGTGAAGCCGTCCGGGTCGCGCAGGGTGCTCACGCGCACCGGGATCGGCGGCTTGCCGTCGTAGCCCGGGTAGGTGGTCTCCACCGGCTCCTCCACGATGGTCACGCCGGGCACGGCGCGGGCCTTCGCGAAGGTGCCATCCAGGTCCTTCGCGTTGAACAGCAGCACGTTGGTGCCGATGCTGAAGGCGTCGGGCACCACGGCGGGCGGCTGCTTCAGGGGCTTCCGGTACTCGATCAGGCCGATGATGCCGATGAAATCGTCATTCGCCTGTACGAAGACGAGCCGCAGGGAGCGCTGGGCGGCCTCGTCACTGGCCGCTGTGCGGGGCGTGCGGATGATGTTGTCGTAGACCACCTTCAGGCCCAGCGCGTCCCGGTAGAAGCGCAGCGAATTCTCCATGTCCCGCACGATCAGGGTGGTGCGGCGGAGATCGATGGGCACGCGCCCGGCTTCCGGCACGGGAGCCGCGTCGACAGCGGCAGCGGTCAGGGCAAGAACGGCACAACAGAGCAGCTTCCTGATCACAGCCAGCTCCTCACGAGGCTCTCCGACTCCGACCACAGCCGCGCCGCGAGCGCGTCGTCTTCCATCGCCTTCTCCGGCGTCGCCACGGTGCAGTCGGCGAAGTAGCGGCCGCTGACGTCGGCCACTTCCGGATGCGCAGCGACATAGCAGGTGGTGGCCGCGCCCTGTGCCGTCGTCTTGATCCGTGAACGGAGCAACGGCCCGATCAGCGGCGCCAGCAGCTGCTGCCATCGGGGGATGTAGCGGATGATGTTGGTGATGATCAGGCCGGGGTGCGCCGCGTTGGCAGTGGTCGTGGTGCCCGCAAGCCGCCTCGCCAGCTCGCGGGCCACCAGGGCGTTGGCGAGCTTCGACTGGCCGTAGAACACCCGCGGGTCATAACCCTTGTCGCCCGTCAGGTTGTTGAAGGCGACCCCGCCGGTTGGCGCCCACTTGTGGGCGCTGCTGCTCACCATCACCACCCGTCCCGCGGGGGCGGCCCGGACGGTGTCGAGCAACCGGCTGACCAGCAGGAAGTGCCCGAGGTGATTGGCGACGAACTGCTTCTCGAGGCCGCGCACCAGCTCCAGCTTCGGCGGCGCCATGATGCCCGCGTTGCAGATCAGCACGTCGAGGGGCACGCCCAGCTGGTTCACCCGGGCGGCGCACTCGGCCACGTTGTCGAAGTCCGTAAGCTCGCAGGCCAGGGGGGTGGCCCGGCCGGGGATCGCGGCGCAGGCCGCCCGGGCCTTGTCGAGGGTGCGCCCGGTGACCAGCACGTGGGCCCCGCGGAGAGCCAGCACCCGCGCCGTTTCCAGCCCGATGCCGGAGGTGGCACCGGTGACGAGCGCCGTCCGGCCGGCCAGGTCCAGCCCGGCAGTGACCTGCTCCGCGGTCGAGTTCTTGTCAAAACGGACCATAGGTTACTTTCCAGAGGCACCGGGTTTGGCATCTGGGCATTTGCGCGGCAGGGCCGCGCAAATGCCCAGATGCCAAACCCGGTGCCTCGCCGCGCCAGTATAATGCGCGCCACATTTTCGGAAGCCACCCCCGCGCACCATGTCCCTCGTCCGCCTCAATGACGTTTCGCTCGCCTACGGCGAGCAGAAGCTCCTGGTCCACACCGATTTCGAGATCGACCCGGGCGAGCGCGTGTGCCTGATCGGCCGCAATGGCACCGGCAAGACCTCCCTCTTCCGCCTGATCACCGGCATCGTGCAGCCGGACAGCGGCCTGATCCAGTACCGCAACGGGCTGGTGATGAGCACCCTCGAGCAGGAACTGCCGGAAACGCTGGATGCCACCGTGCGGGAAGTCGTGGCCGACGGGCTCGCGGATCTCCGGGCCCTGGTGAGCGAGTACGAACGCCTGGCGCACCAGCAGCTCGACAAGGCGGGCCTCAAGCGCCTCGACGACCTGCAGCACCGCATCGACGAACTGGACGGCTGGCGCATCGACCAGCGGGTCGAGCTCATGATGACCGAGATGATGCTGCCGCCCGACCAGCCCATCGGCGAGCTGTCCGGCGGCTGGCGCCGGCGCGTGGGCCTCGCGAAGGCGCTGATCAGCAAGCCCGACCTGCTGCTCCTCGACGAGCCCACCAACCACCTGGACATCGTCACGATCCAGTGGCTGGAGAACCGCATCCGCTCCTGGCAGGGGGCGGTGCTGTTCATCACCCACGACCGGGCCTTCCTCGACAAGCTCGCGACGCGCATCTGCGAACTCGACCGGGGCCGGCTGCTCAGCTTCCCGGGCAGCTACGACGAGTACCTGGAGCGCAAGGAGAAGATGCTCGAGGACGAGGCCACGGCCAACAAGCTCTTCGACAAGAAGCTGGACGAGGAGGAAATCTGGATCCGCCAGGGCGTGAAGGCCCGGCGGCACCGGAACCAGAACCGCGTGCGGCGCCTGGAAGGCCTGCGCCAGGAGTACGCAGACCGGCTATCGCCGCTGAACCGGGCGCAGATCTCCATCGAGACGGCGGAGCAGTCGGGCCGCAAGGTCATCGAAGCGAAGCACGTCACCCACGGCTACCGCGGCGAGGAACTCATCAAGGACTTCTCCTGCAAGATCATGCGCGGCGACCGGATCGGCCTGCTCGGCAACAACGGCGTGGGCAAGAGCACGCTCCTGCGCCTCCTGCTCGGCGAACTCACGCCGCGCGAGGGCATGATCAAGCAGGGCACGGCGCTGGAGATCGGCTACTTCGGCCAGTTGCGCGAGACGCTCGACCCGGAGAGGAGCGTGGCCTACATCGTGGGCAACGGCAGCGACTACGTGAAGATCAACGGCCACGACCGGCACGTCATCGGCTACCTCCGCGGCTTCCTGTTCAGCGCCAAGCGGGCGATGACACCGGTGAAGTCGCTGTCCGGCGGCGAGCGCAACCGGGTGATCCTGGCGCGGCTGTTCACCAGGCCCTCCAACTTCCTGATCCTCGACGAGCCCACCAACGACCTGGACGTGGAGACCCTCGAGGTGCTCGAGGACCGGCTGGACGAGTACAAGGGCACCCTGATCGTCGTCAGCCACGACCGCATGTTCCTCGACTCGGTCGTCACCAGCGTGTTCGCCTTCGAGCCCAACGGCCACATCGAGCGCTACGTGGGCGGCTATACCGACTGGCTCCGCCAGGGCCGGCCACTGGCCGAGACCGACAATCCCCATGCCCAGAAGGGCATCGAGCCACCGGTCACGGCCTCGGAGAAGCGCAAGCAGGCCGCACGCCAGGCCCGCCGGCTGAGCTACAAGGACCAGCGGGAACTGGACTCCCTGCCGCCGCGGATCGAGGCGCTGGAGGCCGAGATCAAGGCGCTGGAGCGCCAGACCGCCGCGAAGGGCTTCTATGACAAGGCCTGGCACGAGACCGTGCCGGTGCTGGACGCCCTGCGCACGAAGCAGGCGGAGCACGAGCAGGTCACGGCCCGCTGGCTCGAGCTCGAGGAGATGAAGGACCGCGCGTAAACCCCGTAGGAGCGCCTTCAGGCGCGACCCTAAAAATGTCACCAATTTGCCCGGTTTCGCGCTGCGCGACCGCGCGATCCCGGTGCTATATTTCCGCCATGAACGTCGAACAGCTCATCGACATCGAGCTGAAGCTGGCCCAGACCCGGCAGGCCACGGCTGAGGCTGTGCAAGCCGCCGCCGAGGCCTTGCTCACCGCCAAGAAGGCCCGGTGGTACGAGCTGGTCATCTTCGGCGGCGGTGGTATCACGGTTGGCGTCGGGATTGCCCAGCTGTTCCTGCGCTGAGTTTTCCTGCGGGACCTCCTTTCCGGCATCTTGGGTCGCGGCTAAAGCCGCTCCTACCGTGAATCCGGGCCCGCCGCCGGGCGAAATTCCCAACGTCCCCCGCCGGAAATTGCCATCCATGTACATCAACTTCTGGTACGCCGCCGCCTGGAGCCACAACCTGACCACTGCGCCCCGGAAGGTGCGCATGCTCGGTCACGACATCGTCCTGTTCCGCGACAGCAAGGGCCAGGCCCACGCGCTCAGCGACACCTGCATCCACCGGGGCGCCTCGCTGTCCGAAGGCAAGGTGAAGGGCGACTGCGTCACCTGCCCCTATCACGGCTGGCACTTCAACGGCGAAGGGCAGGTCCGCAAGATCCCGTCCCTCGGTCCCGGCAGCGAGAACCGCGTGCCCCAGCGGGGCCGCATCGACGCCTACCCGGTCGAGGAGCGCTACGGCCTCATCCACGTCTTCCTGGGCGACCTGCCCGCGGCAGAGCGCCCGCCGATCCTCGAGGTGCCCGAGTACGGCCAGCCGGGCTGGCGCCACACGATCGTGGACTACGCCTGGGAGTCCAACTACGAGCGCAACATCGAGAACGGCCTCGACCCGGCCCACAACGAATTCGTCCACCCGACCCACGGCTATTCGGGCGAGAAGGATGACTACAAGGTCGGCGACCCGACGATCGAGACCACACCCTGGGGCTTCGGCTTCATGCTGAATTTCCAGGCGCCACCCATCAAGAACCCCGTCATGCGCTGGGCCCGCAACTACGACGGCGACCTCGAGGCCGGCTCGGGCCACGTGGGCCCCAGCAACATGTGGACGAAGATTCACCTCACGCCGACGCGCTGGATCCACCAGTACATCTTCGAGACACCGATCGACGAGTACCACACGAAGATCTTCCTGATCTGCCTGCGGAACGTGCTTCTCCCGACGTGGGTGGACAAAATCGTCAACAAGCGCAACTTCGCCATCGCCGAGCAGGACCGCGTGGTGATCGAGAAGCTGAAGCCCGTGAAGACGCCGCCCTCCCGCGCCCGGGAGCTGCTGATGCCCGCCGACAAGGTGATCTACCTGTACCGGGACAGCCTGGACGAGTGGACCCGCCGGGGCTGGCGCATCGACACCGACGCACTCCGCAAGGCCGCCGAGCGGGGCGACATGGTGTATGCCATCCCGTCCCCCGCCCGGCGCGAAACCCGGGGCTGGGTACTCGAATCGGTCCCGCTGGTGCCGGCCTCGCCCGTGGAAACCGGCAGCACCCCGGTGCGCGCCGTGAAGGCCACCGGCTGAGCAACACCCCGCTGTTTCCGCTCCTGCGGCGGCAATGGACCCCGGTCCTGCCGCTGGTCGAGCTCATGCAGAATCCACAGGCGGTGGAGATCGCCGGTGAGAAGCTGGTGGTTTTCCGGGGCAGTGATGGCCAGTGGCACGCCCTGCTGGACAGGTGCCCCCACCGGGGCGCGGCCCTCTCCCTCGGCACGGTGACGGACGACGGCAATCTCCAGTGCCGCTATCACGGCTGGCGGTTCCGGGGCGATGGCGTCTGCACCCGCGTACCGCTGAACGAGCTGACCGCGAAGGCGGTGGGCTCGATCCGGGCGACGGCCGTGCCGGTCGTCGAACTGGCCGGGGCGCTGTGGATCTACACCGGCGCGCTGCAGGACGAGCCCGCTCCCAGCCTGCCCGAACTACCCTCCTCCCTGCAGGGCCCGCCCCGCCAGTTCGGCACCTACTGCCAGCACTGGAACGCCCACTGGACGCGGGCGGTGGAGAACTTCATCGACTTCGCCCACCCGTCCTACCTGCACCGGGACACCATCGGCGCCTGGACCCACGAGCACGCCGAGGGCGGCGCCATCGCCACGGTGGAGGTGGACGACCAGCCCTGGGGCTTCAGTACCCTGAACTACTTCGGCAGCCGGCGGCAGGGCTTCCGCGTGGACTGGTACCGGCCGAACCTGTCGGTGCTGCACTTCGGCGGCAGCGGCGAGGCGAAGCTCCACGTCTTCTCGATTCCGGTGTCCGCCACCCACACCCGGGTGATGACCGTGCGCCGCCTGCCGCCCGGGGCCGACGCGGCGGCCTGGAGCGCCCGGGCCGCCACGATTGACAACACCATCCTGGACGAAGACCGGGTGGTGGTGGAGTCCCAGACGGGTCCGGTTGACGACTCCAGCGAGATTTCCGTCGCCACGGACGCACCGGCCGTCGCCTTCCGGCGCTGGCACCGGGAGATGCTGGCTCCCGGGGCCTGACCACCTGATCTGGTGTATATGGGTCTAGTTACCACATATGTGATGCTACAGATCCACTCCCAATAGCCTCGTTGCCCTAGGGCAACAGCACATCCGGACAGGAATCAGCCATTTCCGCGGCTTCCAGCAAGAATTTAGTAAAGAAACCCAACCTCGTTGCGACTAAACTACGCGCCCCGAGGTGGTCCTTGCGCAATGGCCACCCCGGTTCCACTGAAGACTATTGTCGCGACACATAAGCAAGGAGACGACTAATGAAGACCAAGGGTATGGGGATTGCACTTCTTTCAGCGGCCGCCCTGCTGGGCAGCGCCGTGGCACAGGCCGAGCTGCCGTGGACCTACGGCGAGATCGGCTATTCGATGGCGGACGGCGTCGACGACTTCGAGACGGATGCCGGTGACCTCAAGGCCAGCATTGGCTTTGCTGATATGTGGCACGCCTCCCTGCAGTACACGGACGGCACCTCCGAGCAGGGCAACGACGGCGACCTGGACTTCGACGGCTACCAGCTGATCGTGGGTGCCCACCCGCAGCTGACGCCGAACACCCAGCTGGTCGGCGATGTCACCTACTTCGACTACGACCTGGACGGCGCCGAAGGCTTCAGCGGCGGCACCGACGGCTTCGGCGTGGGCCTCGGCCTGCGGCACGCCATCTCCGACAAGGCGGAGGTGTTTTCGGAGGTCTGGTACGTCAACGGCGACACGGAAGGCAGCTTCTTCTCTTCCGACAGCATCGACTACAACGATACGACGGTGGAACTCGGCGGCCGCTACAACTGGATGCCGCAGCTGTCCACCGGTGTGACCGTTACGCTGAACGGTGCGCCCGGCGGTAGCTTCGCCTACACCTCCGGCTCCGACTCGATCCGCTTCGACGTCCGCTGGTCCTTCAGCGACCTCCTCTAAGCCTAACCGCATTACGTGACTCCGGCGCCCCGCCTCGTGCGGGGCGCTTCTTTTTGGGCCCCGGTCGCGCTGCGAACAAGACCGGCAAAGCACGTCGTGATTCCGGCAGCCCTGCAATAGACTCACGGCTGGTTCCCGCCCGGAGACCGCCCGCGATGCACCGCCTGCCCCCCTCCCGCCTCGTAGCTCTCCCCCTGGCCCTGGCCTGCACGCTGGCCGCCGGCTCCACCGCCACCGGTGGCGAAGCCTGCGTACCCCTCTACCGCAAGGGCATCATCAACCTGCCCTTCAATCCCGCCTTTCTCCAGGTGGCGGCGTTCCCGACGGGCAACGGCACCGAAACCCGCGATGCCCTGCTGATGTCGAGCTTCTTCAACGTGGAGAAGGACCCGGCCGGCGAGAAGGTCACCCGCGTCTTCGAGCGGGACCTCACCGCGTGGATTCCGGACCTGGCCAGCGTCAATCCGGCCACCTTCGACGCCCGCAAGGAACTGGAGGTCCTCACCGACCGGGCCGGCGAGCCCTTCCGGCACGTCTGGCCCAACGAGTCGGGCCGGGTGCCCGAGGGCGTGGTGCCCTTCGCGGCCGTGGTCGTCCCGGGCGGCTTCCTCGCCACGCCGAAGCCCGGCCGCATCACGCTCGTGAACGTGGACGATCCGCAAGCGGACCGAGTACGTGGTGGTCGAGGCCGGCACCGGCACGCCGGACTGCTCCGCCGGCAAGGAGCCCGGCCAGGTCCGCAACGACCGCTGGTTCTACCACCAGGCCCTGTTCCACGACATGGACGGCGACGGTCTCAAGGACCTGATCACGGCGCGCGCCAACCTGATGCCCTTCATGTACCAGTGCCCGCCGGTGGGCGAGCTGGTCTGGTTCCGCAATCCGGGCGCGGCGCTGAAGCCGGACGTGCCCTGGGAGATCCGCGTGCTGGTCGGCCTGCCCGCCGAGACCAACGGTCCCGAAGTGAACATGGCGCTGTCCGACCTGGACGGGGACGGCGTTCCCGAGATCATCGCCACGCACTTCTTCACCAGCGACCACATCACGGTGTTCGGCGCGCCGGCCGGCGGCCAGTGGAAGGACGTGGACCCCGAACGCCGGCCGCTCCGCCGCAAGACGATCATGACCGGCCAGGGACGGCCCTTCGCCGTGGAGCCGGAGGACCTGAACGGCGACGGCCGCCTCGAGATCCTGACCAGCAATCACCAGGGCGACGGCTGCTTCGACGTCACGCAGGACGTCATACCCGGGCGAGTCATCGCGCTGGAGCAGCCGGCCAGCGGCAGGCTGTTCGACGAGGACTGGAGCACCCACATCCTCAAGGACAACATCCGGCCGAACCCCACCTTCCCGAAGCCGGTGCGCGGGCCGGGCCGCCTGGCGCCGAACCGGGCCATCGCCTTCTGGCCGGCGCGAAAGCTCGAGGAGAGCACAAAGCCCTGGATCGTCGTGGGCGGCGACGAGGCATCGAAGGTCTGGGTGCTGAAACCCGCCAGCAGCCGGCAGGACGACTGGCGCTATGAGTCCGTCACCATCTTCGACATCAACGAGCACTACGGCGCGAACACCACCCAGACGATCGCGCTGGACCCGAAGGGCGAGGTGATCTCGACCATCGGCGGCCTGGCCTGGCGCTACGACCGGCCCGGCAAGGACGGCATGGCGGAGCTCTACATCCCCGTGTTCGAGGCCCGGCAGGTGCACATCTTCAGCTTCCGGAAGGGCAAGCGCGCGAATCGCGTGCGCTGCCCCGCCGGACATCACGATCGCCTGCCCCGCGCCGTAGGAGCGCCTTCAGGCGCGACCCCCTCCGCGAGAATCGATTGCCGGAGGGGGTCGCGCCTGAAGGCGCTCCTACGGCTTTGACTCCCGGTAGCGACAGCACGTAGTCAGCGCCCATCAGCATCGCGGGCGTGTAGTAGCCGCCGGGAAGCTCTGCGCCGAGCAGGCGCTGGACGATGCCCAGAGCGGCGGTGACGGTGAGGTCATAGCCGTTCGGCGTGTCGATCTCCACCCGGCGCTCCTCACCCCGGGCATTGCGCGCCTCGCCCCAGATCCGGGACCGCGTGCGGTGGCGGGTCTCCGCCGACGGCCCCTGCACGCGAGCGCCCACGCGCCGCTGCAGGTAACGCACCACTGGGGGCAAGGCCAGCAATGGCCGCAGCCAGTTCAGCGCGGCGCGCGGCAGCGATCGCCCGGGGCGAGGCGACCAGGTAGGTCTCGATAGTCCGGTATGCCCGTGGACACCCAGGCCGTGTAGAGATCGCCCCAGGGAATGGTCATGGCGGTCCGGGACCGGCCGTCGTGGTCGAAGGTGCGGGTCTTGTACGCGAGCGGGACGGCCACGAGCTTGCCATTGCGCCGCACACGGCCGCCCCGCGCCAGCCCCTCCACACCGGTCTTCGTCGTGCCGGGGCTCGCACCCCCACCGGCCTCGAAGCCGAGCACCAGCGACGTGGCGTCGGGCAGCCCGCGCTTGAGCAGGCCGGCGACGCAGTCGGTGGGCACCACGTCGAAGCCGGCGCCCGGCAGCACCACGATGCCGCGCGCCCTCGCCCGTGAATCCTGCGCGTGGCAGTGGGCGAAGACGTCGATCTCGCCGGTGATGTCGACGTAATGGGCGCCGGCCGCGAGGCAGCCCTCCAGCATGGGCGCGCAGGTGGCCGAGAACGGCCCGGCGCAGTGGAGCACGAGGGACACGTCCTTCAGCGCGGTGCCGAGGGCAATGGAGTCGGCGAGATCGAAGACCCGGACCGGCAGGTCAAGCTCCTCACCGAGCACACGCAGCGCTCCGGCATTGCGGCCTCCCAGCACGGGTTGCAGGCCGCGGCGCACCGCCTCGACGGCCATCAGTCGCCCGGTGTAGCCGTTGACGCCATAGAGAAGCCACTGGGTCATAATTCAACTGTACAGCGTCAGTACGCGGGAATCTCCGATGACCCTCGAGTCCAACCTGCCGGATGCGCCGGTCCCCAGCCCCTGCGTCGGCATCTGCTGCATCGGCGGCGACGGCCTGTGCTTCGGGTGTTTCCGCACGCGCGCGGAGCTGTCGGCCTGGGGCACGGCGACGGAACCCGAGAAGCGGGAAATCCTGGGCCGCTGCCAGGTGCGGCAACAACAGCAGGCCGCGGCACGCTGAAGACGATCCAGGTCAAGGTGAAGCCGAACGCCAGGGCGAGCGCGCTGGAGCAGCTCGCCGACGGCACCTGGCTCGCGACGCTCAAGGCGCCGCCCGTGGACGGCAAGGCCAATGCGGAACTCATCGCCCTGGTGGCCCGGCAGTTCGGTCAGCCGAAGTCGCGGGTGTCGATCCGGCGGGGCGCGTCGGGACGGGTCAAGCTGGTGACGATCGCCGACGACTGACGCGCTCAGGTCTGCCGCCAGGGCAGGCCACGGGCCTTCCAGCCACTGCCGGAATTGCGATGCCCGTGCTCGTCGAGCGCGCCCTCGAAGCCCTCGCTGATGTTGTAGCAGGCCCGGAACCCCTCGGCCGTGAGCTCGCCCGCGGCCATGCGCGAACGGCCCGCCGTCCGGCAAAGGAACAGGATCGGCGTGTCGGGCCCGGCGGCGCGCCCGGCGAGCAGCCGCCGGAGTTCCGGCATGAACTCCGGATTCCGGCCCTGCTGGGTCATCCACTCCACGAAGAGCGGCTCCCGCGCGAGTGGCGCCAGGTCGGGGCCGCCGGTCAGCGCCAGTTCGATCCGGGTGCGCACGTCCACCAGGATGGCAGTCGGGTCGGACTGGAGACGCTCCCAGGCTTCCACCGGACTCAGGTCGCCCGCACAGGGGGCGGGGCTCGTCGGGGCAGGTGCTGCAGCCACGCTCAACCCTCGCCAGACGGCTTCGTCGCCGCCGCCACGGTTTCCCGTATCCACTGGTCAAAGAGCGCGTGCTCGGCGATGCCCTTCTCGGTGCTGACGTACTCCAGGCCCGCCAGGTCCTTGGCGATGCGCCCCGACACACCGCTGCGGCTCACGATGACCACCGGCACCACAATGACCTTCCTGCCGGACGCCGTGGCTCCGGCAATCCACTCGCGCATGCGGTCCACGTTCTTCTGGCGGATCTCCGGCGGCGCATCGTCCTGCAGGGTGCCGTACCTCACGTCCGCGACGCCCGTTGCGGCCTTGATGCCAGCGGCGTGAGTGGCCAGGTTCGCCAGCTCCTTCTCGTTGTCGGCCGGGTCTTCCGGCCCGTGGGCGATCATCACGACCACCTCGCCGGCGGGATTCCTGCTGGCGCCCCTGACGTAGTCCGCCAGGATCTGTGTCACCAGAGGGCTGGTCGTCGGCGTCCGGGCCACCACGATCCGCGCCTCGCTCCTGATCCGCGGCACGTCAAGGTAGGAGGACTTGTCGCTGAGCCCGAAGGCATAGTTCCACTGGCGGATCAGCGAGGTGTTGTCACCGACTTCCGTTGGCAGCACGACGATCGTCTTCGCTCCCGCGGCCTCGAGCTGGTCCACGGCAGTCTGGATATGGGCGGAGTCCATCATCGTCATGCCCAGGCCGACGGCCGTCGGGTATACCCCGGCAACGCCCGCGTAGCCGCGCTTGAAGAGCGCGTCGCCCTCGGCCTTGTAGCCGTGTCCCAGGCCGAGGATGCCGATCTCGTTGCGGACTGCCGGCGGACTCAGGTATTCCTGCGCCTCGTACATGCGCGACATGGCCGCGTTGATCTGCTCGTCGGTGTAGGGCCGGTACAGCTCGATCTTCGACTTGAGGATCTCGATCTGCTCGTGGGTCATCTGGTGACCCTCGTGGCCCTGGTGCTGCGAGTGGTCGGTCGCCGCGCACACCCTCCCCGGCGGCGGACACGGCCCCGGAGAACAGCAGGGCCAGGGTGGCAGTCATGATGTCAGTGCAACGGCGTCGTGCGCGCATGGCGGTAATCCCCCCGATCCGGTTCCTCGACGATTGCCAGCCAGAGCCCCCGGCTCCGGTGGCACCCCGGCGTTCCCGGCAGCCTAGCGCCGTGGCCCGGGAAAGCCGCCCTCCGGCGGCGGGCAGATCCTGTCGATCTCGGCGAGTTCCTCGGCCGGGATCCGCCACGCCGCCGCACTCACATTCTGCTCGAGCTGCGCGACGGTCGTCACGCCCGCGATGACGCTGGACACTGCCGGCTGGCCCGCGAGCCAGCCCATGGCCAGCTGCAACAGGCTGTGGCCATGGCGCTCGCAAAGCCCGACCAGCTTCGCAACCCTGTCCAGCTTTTCGGGGGATGCAAAGGCACCGGCCGCCCACGCGCCCCACTTGGCAAGCCGGGAGTCCGCCGGGAAATCCCGGCCTGGCAGGTACTTGCCCGACAACAGCCCGCTCTCGAGCGGGAAGTACGGCAGGATGCCGAGCCCGAAGTGCGTGACGGCGGGCAGGACCTCCTTCTCCAGGTCCCGGCTCAGCACGCTGTAGCGGTTCTGCGCGGAAATGAAGGGGCTCAGGTGCTGTTCCCGGGCAGTCCAGGCCGCGTCGGCGATCTGCCAGGCAGCGAAGTTGGAGCACCCGAGGTAGCGCACCTTGCCCTGGCGGACGAGGTCATCCAGCGCGCGCAGTGTCTCCTCGACGGGCACGGCTGTGTCAGCACGGTGCATCTGGTAGAGGTCGATGTAGTCGCTACCGAGCCGCCGCAGGCTGCCCTCCACCGCCTGCATGATCCAGCGGCGGGAGCCGCCCTGCATCCAGGCCTGGTCGGCGGACATGGGGCCGGCGAACTTCGTCGCGACGATGACCTCCCGCCGGCGCGGGCCGAGCGCCTTGCCGAGGTACTCCTCCGACGCGCCACGGTTGCCGTAGACGTCCGCGGTATCGAAGAAGTTCACGCCCAGCTCGAGCGCGCGATTGACGATCGCGGTGGCCTGGGCCTGGTCGTTCATCGCCCCGAAATTCATGCAGCCGAGTCCCACGAGGGACACCTGCAGGCCGGACCGGCCGAGGGAGCGGGTTTCCATCTGCGCCATCACCGAATGGTGCACAAGATCCCCAAAAAAACGAAGCCCCGGACCAGCCGGGGCTTCGTGGTCGTCACGTTGCGTTGATCAGATTGATCTGATCAGGCAGCGCGCAGGTTCGCTGCCGAAGGCTTGCCGCGCTCGTTGGTGACTTCGAAAGTCACGCTCTGGCCCTCATTGAGGGTCGCGAGGCCGGCGGCCTGGACGGCGGTCACGTGGACGAAAACGTCCTTCGAACCATCCGACGGCTGAATGAAACCATAGCCCTTCTGGGCGTTGAACCACTTAACAGTACCGGTAGCCATTTGGTAAGCACCTCTTAAAGATTAACGATAAAACGTCTAAAGATAGACACTGCCGTGTCCCTGCGACGAGCGCGGGACGTCGGACAACCTGCGGTTTTTGGGTGACTACTAGGTTTGAGTATCCCGGACGGGATGCTGTGGACGAGGCAGGGCCAAAATCGAAGATTGCCCGCGCACGCTAGTCTAAGCGGGGGGCCGCGTCAACCGGAGATCCCCGGGGCGCCGGCCCCGGCCTGGCTATTGCCTCACCGCCAGCACGCCGTCGCCGCTCAGTTCCGTGGCAAATCCGGCCGCCCGCAGGCGTTTCGCCACCTCGCCCGGCACGTCGCGCCCGCTGGTCAGCCGGTTCGGCGTGCCGGTGTAGTGGAACAGCCGGCCCCGGCGCCGGAGCACCCGCGCCAGCTGGTCGTAGAAGGCCTGGGAATAGAGCTCCCCGGCGATGCCGAAACGGGGCGGGTCGTGGAGCACGGCATCCACCGAGTCTGCCCGGCAGCGCCGCGATCGCCGCACTGATGTCGCCCCGGGTGAGTTCCAGTCCGGAGCAGTTCGCCCCGCTGCCCTCGGGCGACCAGGGGTTCAGGCTGCGCAGCCAGAGCACGTCGGGATTCTTCTCCCAGGACAACACCCGGGACGCTCCGCCTGCCAGGCACCAGGCCGCGAAGTAGCCGAGCCCGCCGCAGGTGTCCAGGATCACCTTGCCCCGCGGCTCGACCAGGCCGACCTTGTGCCGCGCGTCCTCCCAGGGCGAGACCTTCGCGGTGACCAGCATCTTGATGCCGTCGATCTCGAAGGTCGGCGGGCCCCACTCCGTGGGCACCAGCTTGATCAGCGCGTCACGAAGCGCGACACGGCCTGGAACTCCGCGCCATCCCAGTAGTAGATGGTGCGGTCCTTGCAGTTCTCGAGCCAGGGAAAGTGCCGGCCCTCGTGGGTCCAGCCGCCGGCGTGCAGGCCGACACTCGTGGTCGTTCGCCCCAGGTCCAGCGAACAGCTGGCGGTGGGCTCGCCCGCGAACGCTGCGCTTCGCAGCGCCTCGTTGCAGCGGCAGCGTCAGCAGCGGCGTCATTCTGCGGTCGATGCGCTCACCCTCCGGGCCTTGAGCCAGCCGGTGAGCGAATAGCGAAACCCCGGCGCGAAACTGGCCACCTGGCTGACCGAGTGAGGATGCGGCACCCGGAAGATGTTGAGCACGTTGAAACCCGGCGTCAGGCCACGCTCGATATGTCCCGCTGCATCATGCAACAGCAGCAGGCCGCCGAACTCGGGGCGCCAGTTCTTCGTGAGCCCGAGGACGTAGGCGTACAGGCGGTCCTTGCCGTCCACGTGGTCGTCGTGGGTCGTCAGGAAATGGCCGGGCCGGTAACGCGTGGCCTGGAGGTCCGCGCTGGCGATGCGCGCGTCGCCCGTCAGTTCCCGGAGGAAGCGGGCAAACGGCCCACCGGTGATCAGGTCGTGCACGCCGGCAATCAGCGGCGGCAGCTCGCCGCCGCCGGCAGCGATGTCGCCGATGGGATAGTTGTCGTAGGCGTACTGGAAGCCGCGCTGCGCGCCCGCGGCGATGCCGGAGGCGATGGCCTCGCGGGCGGCGGCATCGATGGCCGCCACCTGCAGGGGATGCACGTCGTGGTGACGGCCCTGGTGATTGAGCACGAAGCGCCAGTCCACCACCTGGGCCAGCGTCGCGTGCAGCGCCTCGGCCGCGCCCTTGTCGAGGAAGCCGGGCAGCTGGGTCCAGCCCCGGTCGGCAAGCTCCTGGCGGCGGAGGTCCGCGTCGTCGCGGGGTGCGATCTGGGGCAGCATCGGGACGGATCGTATACCACGCCCCTGCGGCGATCCTGCCCCGCCCCCCGAAGGGAGTCGTTCAGCGCCGTCGGCGCAGCCAGCCCATGACGCCCAGCGCCGAACCGAACAGCCACGCGGCGGCCGGGACGGGCACTACGGAGGCAATGGTCACGGACGACACGGCGCCGTAGCCATCCACCCAGTGGGTCGCGGAGTCGGTAAAGCGGCCAACCGGGCAGTTGCGCGTGCCAGGCAGGGAAAAGGTCGTGCTGATCGTCTCGCAGGTCGGGTAATCGTAGAGCTTGAACTCGAGCCAGGCGCTGCCACCGCCCGCCGACAGGACCAGCGACAGCGGGTTGACCGGCGCCACGTTGGCGACGAAGGGCACCGGGAACGCACCCGCCTTGTCGACGTAGAGGCTGATGAACTCGTTGTCCACGGTATCGCCCGCCGGGGCGTGGAGGTCGCCACCCGTCAGGCTGAACCGGTCGGTGCCAGCCGTGTCGTTCGCCTCGAGCCTGCTGCTCCAGGTCGTGTCCATGGCGATGGTCTGGCCATAGATCGTGATGTCGCTGCTGACGACGAAGGACTCGTAGGCCTGCGAGTTGCCGCCGTTGGTCGTGTTCTCCCAGTAGTCGCCCCAGGCCGGGATAGCCTCGTAGGAATTCCGCGCGGGCGTCAGGGCATTCGTCTCGTAGACGATGCGGGCCGTGAACGACTGGCCGACGATGGATGAGGCGCCTCCCATGGTGGGCAGGACCGTGGGCCACGTGTTCGAGTAATGGTCAGTCCCGACACTGAGCGTGCCGGTGACGGTGACCAGCACCTGCGCGGCGGAGGCGCCGCCGGAAACCAGAAGCAGGGCGAGGGCGGCGGCAGGGGCGGTGCGCGGGATAGACATGGTTCTTGCCGGTGATGAAACGTACGTCACTATGCCACGGCACAGCGCCGGACCGGCGAGATACAACTTAATCCCGGCGAAGATGCGCCGGGCGAGCCTGACGGGCGATGGCTAGGAGTTGACGACTGAGACGTGCGGCGGACCCGGCAGCTCCACCACATTGTTCGAGTCCCGCGCCGCGCTTCGGCGCTGCGGGCGCTGCCACCAGCGCAGCGGCGGCCTCCCCGCCCGCGCACACCAGCTTGCCCTCGACGGCCGCCCCGCATTCCAGCTGCATCTGCCGGTAGGTGATGTTGCCGGTCACCCGGGCATTGGCCTGGAGCTCCAGGAAGTGCTCGACCTCCAGGTCGCCGGTGATCGTGCCGTTGATGACGGCGTCCCAGGCCTTGACCGAGCCATGGATGGTGCCCTTCTCGCTCAGCACCAGAAGGCCGTGCCCCCCCTGCTCGCTGACCACGTTGCCCTGGATGCGGCCATCGACCCGCAGGCCGGCGGAGAACATCACGTCCCCGGTAATCGCCATGTTGTCGGCGACCAGGCTGGAGAGCTTGGTGACCTCGATGGACTTGTTGTGCTTCCTGCGGAACATGCTGTGCCCTCCTCTGGTCAGCGGGGCTGGTCCACGCGGCCGTCCCGGGCCGCGAGGAATTCAAGCCGGTTGGTGAGTTCGTTGATCTCGGCGTGCAGCTCGACGGTCTGCCGGTTGAGTTCGGCGCGGGTTGCCTTCTCCATGTCCAGCTCAGTTCGCAGGCGCTGGACATCGGCACGGAGCGCAGCGTTCTCCTGCGCCGTGGCGGTGCCCGCTGGTACGAAGGGCGATGCGCCGCCATCGCGCAGGTAAAGCGCCCCGCTCCCCGCCAGCAGGAGCGTGACGACGACCGTCACGAAAGTGGCGGTCCGGCGCCGGCGCTCATCCAGGGAGCTGAGCTCCAGGCTGGCGCGGGTCAGGCGATGCGTGTCGGACTGGATCACGGAGCCCGGCGTCCCAGGTAGCCCAAGGGCTCGACCGGCCTGCCCTGCCTGAGCACCTCGAAGTGCAGGTGCGGCCCCGTCGAGCGGCCGGTGGAGCCCACCGTGGCAATGGGCTGCTCCGGCAATACGACCTGGCCCTTCCGCACCAGCAACTGGCTGGCGTGGGCATAGCGCGTAGTCAGGCCATCGCCGTGATCGATCTCGACCGAATTGCCGTAGGCGCGCCGGTAGCCGGCGAAGCGCACGGTACCGCCCGCGCTCGCGACGATCGGGGTGCCCCGGGGCGCCGGCATGTCCACGCCGGTGTGCCGGGCCAGGCGGCGAGTGAAGGGATCACGCCGGTTGCCAAAGCGCGAGCTGATGCGTGCCCCGGCGATGGGATAGCGGCTCGGCCAGGCCATCTCGGCCAGGTCACTGTCGGTGGTGCGCCGGCCGACGAGTGCCAGGGAGGCGTCGAGACTGTCCAGGGCGCTTTCGAGCCGGGCCAGGCCGGCGTGGATGTCGGACTGGACCAGCACATCGGAGGAGTCGACGGCCTCGAGTAGCGGGCCGCCGCTCGGCTCGGACCCGCTCTCTCCCGCGGCGGGCTTGAGCCGTTCCTCCGCCTCGTCCGTCAGGCCGACCCGCTGCGCCAGCGTCAGTGCCTCGCTCTCGAGGCGCAGGAGGCGGGCAGACAGGGTACCGATCCGGTCGATGAGTGCCTGGTTGTCCGGGCCAGTCTGATCGGGCGGTGGACTCGCGGCGGTGACGCCGGCCAGGTGATAGCCCAGGGCCAGCCCGCCGGCGACGCCACTCGCGAGGGTCACGAGCAGAAGCACGCCAACGCCCAGCGCAATGCTTCGTGTCGTCGCCGTCCGCACGCGCGACGCGGCGAGGTTTCCCGCCGAGAGAATGACAAACGCCATCCACGTTCCCCGGATTGCCCATGCCAGTGCCCGCTGGCCATCGCATCCTGTCAGGCGGGCGCGGCGTGGACTGTGATCAGTGCCTCAGTGGGGGAGCGAACTGGAATAGGTTAAATGCCGGTGCAAGCAGCACGGCAGCGGCGCGCACCCGCCGCTGCCGTGACCGGCACTACTCGCTGCGGGCGGCCTGGGCCAGGCTGACGTCCGTCTTGTAGCTCTTCCCGCTGCCGGAGCCGATGCTGCCGATCAGCGTCATGCCCTCCGGCAGCCGGGCGGCGCTGGCGAGCTTGATCATCGCGGCCTCGATCAGCTGGCACTCGCCGGGTGCCACGAGGGCCTCCTTGCCGTCGTACGTCACCTTGAGCGACGCCGCACCACGCCCCTCCTCCATGCAGACCCTGTAGGCCTTGGTGGCGGCGCGCCCCCGCATGGTCTTGCTCTCGCCGTTGTCCAGCTGGAACTGGCCGACCCGGGCCAGCAGTACGTCGGTATCCGCCGGGCCAGCGTGACCATGGCCATCAGGCCAGTGCCGATCATGGCGGTGACGCAGAGTATTCCCTTGCTCATGGCTGCTCTCCTTATGGTTTTTCTTGGACAGTCTTGTTGCTGTTGTCCCCGGCAAGCCGCTCCGGACACGGGACCGAGCCTGCTCCACAGGCCAGCCCCCCGGTGTCATGGCACGGACAGCGGCGCGCGAAATGGCGGGATTTGGCCAAAAAACCACAGGTTTTCCCGGCCTCATGTCATCCGGATGACACGCGGCGCGGGCTCCGCTGCCGCGCCTGTGTCAGCCTCCGGACACGGACGGGCCCGGCTGTGGCCTCGAACGGACAGGTCCCGGGACCTGTGGCAAGCTAGCCGTGACCGGGCGCAGGTCGGTAACCAAGGATGGTGCCAATGAAAAGCGCGGCCAGGACTGTCTTCCAGAACAACGAACTGCTGCGGCACCTCGACAGTGGCGGCATCGACCGGGTAGCCCAGCTGGCGGCGCGCCGCAGCTACGACCAGGGCGCAACGGTTTTCGCGGAGGGCGATCCCGCCGACGCCATCTACGGCGTGATTTCGGGACAGGTCCAGATCAGTGCCCGGACGTCCACCAACGAGGAGATCCTTCTCGACGCCTACGGCTCCGGCAGGATCTTCGGCCTGATTTCCGGCATCGACGGCCTCCTGCGGTGCGCCACCGCGCGCGCGGCGCCAGCCGCCGAGGTTTTCGTCCTCTGCCGCGACCAGTTCCTGCGACTCATCGCGGCCGAGCCGCTTCTGTCACTCGGCTTGCTGGCCGTTTTCTGCCGGCGCCAGCGGGACGTGACCCGGCTGATCGTGGGTGAGTATGCCCAGCGGGACATCCCGGCGCGGCTGGCTCACCGGGTGCTCGAGCTGACCGGTGTAGACCCGACCGGCAAGAGCTGCCTCGAGATCACCCAGGCTGAGCTGGCCAAGTTCGTCTTCGTCTCGCGGCAGGTGGTCAATCACCATCTCAGTGACTGGCAGGGCCGCGGCTGGGTAGCCACGTCGCCCCGGCGGCTGCGCGTAACCGATCGCGAGGCACTGCTCGCCGTGGCTACCAGCTCGGGTCCCGACATGCAGCAGCTTCCGGGAATAGTGCCCGGCCGATGTCATCCGGCCTGACCAGCCGCCGGATCAGCCCGAACTGGTCCTGCGCCTCGGGATAGTGCCGCGCCAGATGCAGCAGCCACTGCTTCATGCGGCCGTGGCGATGGCGCTCGGGCATGTGCAGCGCGAGAGCAGCCCAGAATTGCCGGAGCATCGCCCGCATCTCCGGCCACGCAAAGCGCGCGTCGCGGTCCCCGCGGATCATGAGCGCCAGCGCCGGATTCGCCACGGCTCCCCGGCCCAGCATGACGTCGTCACAGCCGGAGATGGCGCGGCACCGGCGCGCATCCTCGACGCTCCAGATCTCCCCATTGGCGATCACCGGGATGCGCACGTGCTCACGGATGCTGGCGATCCACTCCCAGTACGCGGGTGGCCGGTAGCCGTCGGCCCTGGTGCGGGCGTGGACGACGATCTCGGCAGCACCGCCGTCGGCGAGTGCCTGGGCGCACTCCAGGGCGCCGTTCGGGCGTGTCGTAGCCCAGGCGCATCTTCGCGGTGACGGGGATTCCCGCCGGCACGGCCTGACGGACGGCTCGGACGATGGCGCGCATCAGATCCGGGTCCCTCAACAGCGCGGCGCCGCCGCCGTGGCGATTGACGAGCTTGGCCGGGCAGCCAAAATTGAGGTCTACGCCCAGGGCACCGAGGGTCGCGGCGTGGGCGGCGTTCTCCGCCATGCACACCGGATCGGAGCCGAGGAACTGCACGCGCACCGGCACCCCTGATGGCGTGCAGCCTCGGTTCCGGAGTTCCGGAACCACACGATGGAACCTGTCGGCCGGCAACAGCGTGCTGGTTATGCGGATAAATTCAGTCACGCAGGCATCGATGCCACTGCCTTCAGTCGCACCATTGGCTGGTTGCGTCAGCGTATCGCGCAACAGGTGGTCGAGGAGCCCCTCCATCGGGGCAAGCAGGATGCGCACGGGCAGCTGGTATCCGGAGCAGACGATCACTCAGTCTAGCGGATGTTCCAACTCACCTCGCCGGCACGGCTGAGAGGCTCCGTCGATCGTCGGGGTTAGTTGTCCCGGCCTTCAGTTGGTGGCCCGTACTGCGCTGGCGTGGGCGGCGACTCTCTCGTCCAGATCCATGTAGCGCAGGCGCGCGCCGCCGACATCCAGGATGTCTCCGTCATGCAGCTGCTTCCGGCGCACGGACTCGTCATTCACCGTCAGTCCGTTGAGGCTTCCCAGGTCTTCGATAACGACCGCGTCACCCTCGACAAAGATGTGGGCGTGGCGGCGACTGGTGCGACCGCCGGTGACGCGGATATCGCTGTCCTTGGACCGGCCGATCACCATGTTCGGCTTGTAGAGCGGAAATTTCATGGCCTTGGAGCCGTCGAGCCAGACGATGAGGCGGTCATTGCGTGGCTTCTCAGCGGCTGATGGCGCCGGAACCTTGCTCGATAGCTGCTGGCTCATCATGCTGTCCAGCCTGCGCACGTTGGCCTGGATCAGGGCAAGCCGGTCGATCTCGTCGCCCAGCACGGCGATGGCCTTGCGCTTGGCCTGGAACTCGGAATCCACGGCCGCCGCCTTGTCGCGCATTTCCTGCATACGGGCGAGGAGTTGTTCGCGGTCGGCTTCCAGGTCACCGATGCGCTGTCGCAGGTCATCGGCGACGGCATCGCGCCCGGCGATCTGGTCGAGCAACTTCGCCCGCTCTGCTCCGGCCGCCCGGCCAGCAGCCTCCGCGGCAGCCAGCGCGTCGCGCAGGCTGGCGGTCTGCTCCTCCACCTGCCCCAGGGCAGCGACGCGGGCACGAGCCTCCTGCAGCAACTCCTCGGTACGGGAACCGGAGTTCTCGGCCCGCTCGGTCTTTTGGCGCTGACCATCGAGAGCGGTCTGGAGCTGGTCGATGGTTTGCTCCCTGGCCTTGATCTCGCCCACCAGGGCCACAGCCCGGTCACGCTCGGTATCGACCTGGCCCTGCAACTCGGCAAGCCTTGCCGAGCCCGCCGCCTCGGCTTCGCGCTGGGCGGCGCTCAGCGCTGCTTCTGCCTTGCGGATCTGCCCCGTCAGGCTGGTCCGCGCCTGCTCGTGCTCGCGCGAAGCTGCCTCCAGGGACCGGATTACCGCCGCCTTCTCTTCCAGCTTGCGCTCGATGTTTGCCGCGCTCTCGCGCGCCCTTGCCAGCTCGCCTTCCAGGTCCCTGGCGCGTCGCTCGGCGGCGGGGACGTCCTTCTCCGCCTGCCGCCTGGCCGCCTCGGAATCCTGGTACCGGCTGGCCAGGTCTGCGAAGCGCTGCTCGGCGTCAGCAATGCGGGCTGCGAGTTCAGCTTTCTCGCTATCGAGCCCCTGGCTGGACTTTTCGGCCTGACGGAGTTGCGCAGCCATACCCACCAGCGCGTCACGATGTTCCGCGAGCCGGCCTGTGAGTTGCTCGGTGCTTTCCCTGCCAAGCCGCACTTCGGCGGTCACCTCATCGAGCCGCCCCTGGGCGGCACCAAGCTCCGTCCGCAAGCTCTCCGCTTCCGCGCTGCGTGCGTCGGCCTGGTGGCGCCGGCTCTCGACTTCGGCGCTCCGGTCAATCACCTCGCCTCGCAGGCGTTCGCAATCCGTCCGCGCTACCGCCAGCTCCTGACGCGTTGCCCGCAGGTCCTCCTCCAGGCCGCCGGCCCAGTCCCGCAGTCGCCAGATCTCGCTGTCGCGGTCTTTGAGCTGGTTCTCGAGCTCAACCCAGTTCTCCATGAGGCGGCGGACCTCGGCGTCCACCCGGCGCAGTGCCAGAACGTTAGGATCAACCACACCGTCGTCAGCGACCGGGCCGGCCACCTGGCTGGCGACCAGACCGGGGTCGAGTATCGGTGCCTCGCCGGTGGGATCATCCTCGGCCACGAATTCCCGCACATCCGTGTGCTGACTCCTGATCTTCCTGTCCATACGACGGTACTCCGGCTCCAAATTGCCTTTCTTCTGCACAGTCACGGCGTCTTACCGGTTCGAACTGTGCTCCTCCGAACCAAACTCGTGCACGACATTGACGATCGCGGTGCGGGTGGTTACCCCGAGCTTCGCGCGAATGGACTTGAGGTAGGAACGAACCGTCCCGGTGGTCAGGCCGGTGCGCTGGGCAATTTCCTTGTCCTTCTGGCCGGTCATCAGCGCTTCGAGTACGTGTCCTTCCCGGTTGGACAGCCGGTACTTCTGCTTCACTCGCTCGAAATCAACATCCTTCGCGAGGGGCTCGACGATGGGCTCCACCAGCGCCGCAAACTGCTCCTGATCCGACTCGTCATCGGCGCCGTGCAGTCGCATGACGCGCAGGCTGAAGAACTCGTTGCCCAATGCAACGAGCACCGACCGCTGCCCCTGGCCGTCAATGACGGAACGCGTGCAGTCGTCTTCGCCGCTCTCCAACGTATCCTGCCACTGGAACAGCCTGCGCGCTTCAGCGAGCGCCTGGCCGAGCAGGCGCTGCTCGCTGGCTGGGGCACTCTCGGGTACGGAGGAAAAGAGCAGCTCACCGTCACTATCGATGACCAGCAACAAGGGCCGGCGGCGACGGCGCAGAATCCTGGTCAGCAGGCTGTCCCGCTCAAGAGCGGTGTCGCCCATCTCCCGCACCACGCGATCAGTTTCCGGGCCATCCCCGGACTGCTCTGGCCAAAGGGCGCGCTGTCACGGTCGACATAGATCCCCCGATTGCCCGGGTTTCCGGGCGAATAGGCAGCCTGTGGGTCGCAACGAACGGCGTCGCTCTTCCGGGCGACTACCCGTTTGATTCAATGACCAGGCTGCTCCGGCCCGGCCCTTCTTTATTGTCCATTAACTATATGCCCCCGCGTCCCCCGAGCACAATCGCTGCAACCCCCGGAACCACCTTATGTACACACCCGCTCCCCGGAACGCGCCTGACTCCGGGAGAGAGTGCAATACCCCACTTCTGGGTACCCAGATCAGGGACCCCATTCGGCAGTAGCAGTTCGGGGATATCACAAAGGGCACTATCAACACGGGAATTGTGGCGGCTGACTGAAACGTGACACTTTGCGTCCGTAGAAAAAGATCAGGCGTTCCCGCGGGACACGATACGGACGGACATGCCGGTTGGCTCACCCAGCGCGACGCGCCACGAATCAGCAACGAATTGCTTACCTAAGGGGATCTGAATCATGAATCTCGACAAACTGACCCGGCTACTGGCCATTGCCACCACATCGGCCCTCATCGCCGCCCCGATAGCGGCCTACGCGGACCCGCAATCAAACGACGAGAACACGACCGCTGACGGATCCGCCCAGGCCAACGATGGCTCGGCGGCCAGCGTGTCCTCGGATACGTCGGACAATTCCGACAATTCCGTATCCCTGAACGAAGCTGACAACAGTGACAGCTCCGACAACAGTGAAACCACTACCGCGACATCGACCGCCAACTCTGCCTCGGCCACCGATGAAAGCACCTCCGTCGCCGTGGTCGGTTCAGGCAATGACAACCTGAACGACACGTCCGACAACTCGGACAACAGCGACAACTCCAATAACGCGGATAACAGCGACAACTCGGACAACAGCGAGACTACCGACGCAACGTCGAATAACAGTTCGGCGTCGGCCACCGAGGACAGCACCGCGGTTGCGGTGACGGGCACCGGCAACGGGAACCTGAACGACAGCTCCGACAACTCCAACAACAGCGACAACAGCGACAACTCGGATAACAGCAGCACCCGTGACGCGAGCGCCGATGCCGGTTCAGCCGCCGCCACCGACGACAGTGTCGCCGTTGCCGTTACGGACGTCGGCAATGACAATCTGAATGACAGCTCGAACAATTCCGACAACTCCGACAACTCCGACAACTCGACCACCACCGAAGATGCCGACAACAGTTCCGCATCGGCTGGTGGCGGTGGCTGGTCCGCCCCGGCCGGTGAGTACGGCGGCGGCTATGGCAGCTCGAACGGCAGCGCCGCAGCCAACAACGAAAGCACCGCCTCGGCCGACAACAGCGACAATTCGAACAACAGCGACAACTCGGACAACAGCGACAACTCCAACAACGCGCAGACCAACACGGTCAGCGGCGACAACGGAGCCTCTGCCGCGTCGGACGAAGCTGTCGCCATCACGGTCAACGGGACCGGCAACGACAACCTGAACGACAGTTCCGACAACAGCTACAACGCCAACGACAGTTCGTCGAGCGCATCGGACGGGGCTGCCGCCGCCAACAACGACAGCACG
Organism: uncultured Gammaproteobacteria bacterium; assembly: GCA_963790015.1. Lineage (GTDB taxonomy): Bacteria > Pseudomonadota > Gammaproteobacteria > Steroidobacterales > SHZI01. The sequence goes on along the minus strand of CAWBMW010000026.1, from coordinate 43,448 downwards.
GCGACGGTTGACAACAGTGACAACTCGAATGACAGCTCGGTCTCCGGGAGCGACCAGGCCGCGGCGGCAAATAACGACAGCGAAGCCACGGCGGACAATTCCGACAGCTCAGACAACAGCCAGAACAACAACGTGACGTCCAACAACGGCTCGTCCTCGGCCTCAGACGACGCTGTTGCCGTAACGTCCAACAACTCCGGCAACGACAACCTCAACGACAGCTCCAACAACTCGAACAATTCCGACAACTCGGACAACTCCGATAACAGCTCGGCCTCGGTTGGTGGTGGCTACAGCAACGGCTACGAGGACCGTGAGTCCGGTGGTGGCCGGGGTGGTTCGGGCGGCGCCGCGGCCAACAATGGCGGTACGGCCACCGCGAACAACAGCGACAACAGCATCAGCCAGGAGGCGGAGGCCTCGGGCGGCTCCGCAGCCGCGACGGCCGACAGCACGGCCAGCGTGGATAGCAGCGACAACTCCGACAACAGCGATAACAGTGACAACAGCAGCGCCAGCGCCTCCGACGGGTCCGCCTCTGCCAACGGCGCGGACAGCTCGGCATCGGCGGACAACAGCATCAGCCTGGCCGGAGTCGCCGTGAACGTGAACGTGCTGGACTCGAGCGTCGCCAACAACACCACCGAGATCAACGGCGGTGAAGCCGAACTGACGGGGGCCAATGACATCGGCTCAGCCTTCAACGGGGTGGCTGGCATTAATGTCGGCGCCCAGAACGTCGGCGCGAACAGCCTGGTTGACCAGAACGTCAGTGTCGAGGCGAATCTGACCAGTGGCGGCGGCGAGTAACCGCGCCGGCACCAACACCACACAGAATTGATAACACGCATCCTAAGGGGAGTAGACGAGATGAACACGACCTCACAGAAAAAGGCGCTGACCGTTGCCCTCGGCCTGCTGCTGGCCTTCGGGTCCGCCTGGGCCGATGACAGCAACGACGCCAACAGCGCTACTGGCGGATCGGCGCTTGCCAACGATGACAGCACTGCCACCACCAGCAGTGACGCCAGCAACAACAGTGACAACTCCAGTTACACGGACTCGAGCAACAACAGCGACAGTTCGAATAACAGCGCGAGCACTGACGCCACGTCGGATACCAGTGGCGCCTCGGCGGCTGACGACTCGACCGCCGTGACGGTTGCTGATTCGGTCAACAACAACGGTAACGACAGCTCGGACAACTCGGACAACAGCGACAACTCCGACAACTCCGACAACTCCAACAACTCCGACAACAGCGAAGCCAGCACCGCGACGTCCGACAATAGCGGCGCCTCGGCAGCCGAGGAGTCAACTGCTATTACGGTGGCCGATTCCCTGAACGACAACGGGAATGACAGCTCCGACAACTCCGACAACTCCGACAACTCCAACAACTCCGACAACTCCGACAACGCCAGTTCGGATGCGTCCGGGCAAAGCGCCGCGGCCAGCGACAGCTCCACCTCGGTGGCTGTCTCCAATGCCCTGAATGGCAACGGCAACGACAGCTCCGATAACTCCGACAACAGCGACAACAGCGATAACTCGACCTACTCCGACACGTCGGACAACAGCTCGGCTGACGCCTCCAGCAGCAGCGCTGCCGCGAACAACGGCAGCACTTCCACGGTTGACAACGCCGACAACAGCGACAACAGCGACAACTCCGACAACAGCAACAACTCCGATAACAGCGAGAACAACCAGGTGACCGCTGACAACGGGGCGTCTTCTGCGTCGGACGATGCGCTGGCCGTCACGGTCAACGACTCGCTGAACGGCAATGGCAACGACAGCTCGGATAATTCCGACAACAGCAATGCCAGCAGCTCGGATGCCAGTGTCAACGCTGCATCGGCCAATAACGGCAGCACCGCCGAAACCGACAACAGCGATAACAGCGACACCAGCTCGGTCAGCGGCAGCGGCGAGTCGGCCGTGGCAAACAATGGCAGCACGGCCACCGTTGACAACAGCGACAGCTCGAACAACAGCACCAACAATGACGTGTCATCCGACAACGGCAGTTCGTCTGCCTCGGATGATGCCGTGGCGGTGACTGTCAACGACTCGCTGAACGGCAACGGCAACGACAGCTCGGATAACTCCGACAACAGCGATAATTCGGACAATTCCGACAACAGCTCCGCGTCGGTATCTGGCAATGGCGCTGCCGGCAACAACGGTGGCACCGCGTCGGTGGACAACAGCGACAACTCGGAGGAGTCCGAAGCGTCTGCTGACGGCTACTCCGCCGCAGCCAGTGGCGGCAGCACGTCGACCGTTGACAGCAGCGACAACTCCGACAACAGCGACAACTCCGACAACAGCTCGTCCAGTGCCAGCTCGGACTCCGCAGCTGCCAATAACGGCGGCACCGCGACGGTTGACAACAGCGTGACGCTCGGGCCGATCGTCGCCAACGTCTCGGTCCTGGAGGCGAGCGTGTCGTCCAACAGCGTCACCGTGAATGCGGACGGCGCGGAGGTCAACACCACCAACACCATCACCGACAGCTTCAATGACGCTGCCGGTATCAACGTGGTGGGCCAGAACGCCGGCGCCAACAGCCAGATCCAGCAGAACGTGAGCGTTCAGGCGAACCTGGAGGCGCTCTAGGTCTGGCGACAGCGGGAACCAGAGTGCTATTTGACTGCAACTGACCGGGTGGGATGCCTAATCGATTCCCACCCGGTCAGTCCACTGACCCAAGGCCAGGCATTACGTCACCATGGATCGATCGCCACACTTCTCAGCTGTTCGGAAGGCTGCTGCCTGCGGGGCAAGCGTCCTTGCCCTGACCGCTGCCGCCGGCCTGTCTCTGGCGGATGAGCCACGACTGGATCCGGTCCTGGCGGTCGTGGAGCAGGCCCTGGCACCAGCGGAAATGCCCGCCCCGGCGGAATCGGCCACGCTGGCAGCGCTGGGCACGGCCACCGCCATCCCGGAGAGCCAGCTCGGCGACCAGAGCGCGATGGCGCGCATCGAGTTGGGCTCGATCGTTCTCAACGAGCAGGACGTGGATGGCGTCGTCCAGGGCAACATCGCCACAGGGAACACGACCGGCAACAACTCCATTTCCGACAACGCTTTCGCCGGTGCGGCCGGGTTTGCGACGGCCATACAAAACACCGGGAACAACGTACTGATCCAGAATTCAACAATAATCAATGTCTCGCTCGATCCCTGACAGGATGTCAGGTGGACGGTGGGTGGCGGGCCGGAGTAGCCTGTAGGCAGAACCACAAGGCATCAAGCCAGCGCATGGACGTTGTCACCCACATGCTGCACTCTCCCCGGGGCTTCGCCCCGCGGTTCGCCGGAAAGCACGTCACTCCCCGGCTGGCCTCCCTGCTCGCTTCACTGCTGGTCGCCGACTTCGCGGCGGGTGGCAACGTCTGGCTCCAGGGAGCCGAAGGCATCAGCAACGTCCCCATCCGCAGCATCCAGGAACGCAAGTTCGATCGCGTCGTGCGGCAGCAGTTCGACTTCAGCTGCGGTTCGGCCGCCCTCGCCACGCTGCTGACTTTCCACTACGACGAGGACACCGACGAGCAAGAGGCGTTTCGCTGGATGTACGCGCGGGGCGACCAGGAAAAGATCTCCAAGGTCGGTTTCTCGCTGCTGGACATGAAGAATTTCCTCGAAAGCGCCGGCTACGAGGCCGACGGCTACAAGGCTACTCTGGACACGCTCGGCGAGGCCAAGGTGCCGGCAATCGCGCTGATCAGCGTCCGCGGCTACCGGCACTTCGTCGTGGTCAAGGGCGTCAGGGACGACGAGGTGCTGCTGGGCGACCCGGCCCTCGGGCTCCGCAAGATGACCAGACAGGAGTTCCTGGCTGCCTGGGACAACGGGATCCTGTTCATCATCCGCAACAAGGCTGAAGTTGGCGGCCGCACTTTCAATACCCTGGCCGAGTGGACCCGCATACCGCGCGCGCCGCTGGGCCTTGCCCTGGCCGAGGAAAGCCTCGCCAGCGTCACCATATCCCTGCCGGGCTTCGGTGAGTTCTGAGCGCCGTCATGAGCGACCAGCCAAATCCGGCCGACGTGGTCAGCAGCAGCGACATTGATGCGCTGGTGGCGCAGTACGCGCCCATTGGCCGCCAGTTGCGCCGCCGGCGCAGGCTGACCCGCATCGCGCTGGCGGTCCTGGTGCCCCTGCTGGGCGGAGCTGCGTTCGTGGCCTGGCAGTCCCGGCAGGACATCGTGGCCAGCCTGGGACCCACCAGCGATGCGCAGCGGATCGAGGAGGCGCTGGCTGAGTTCCGGCAACTCAAGGCGTCCGTGAGCGCCGAGACCGGGGCCCTGGCCACGCAGCGGGAGGCACTGGCGCGGCAGCAGGAACTGTTCGTGAAGCACAACGGGCAACTCGCCGTGCAACTCGCCGCCATCGACAGCCAGCGGGAGGCGCTGGCTGGCCAGGGTCGCGAGCTCGCCCGGCAACAGGCCGCGCTGGCCGCGGCCGTTGAACGGGCCGAAGAGCAGCGAAGCGCCCTGCAGGCGCGCGCCGGCAGGCAGCCGGAGATCGACCGGCAACTGGCCGAGATGGCCCGGCAAAAGCGCCTCCTGGAGCAGCAGCAGCGTGAGTTCCTGGACCAGGGACAGGCCCTCGCGGCGGAACTCGGCGAGATCAACCGGCAGCGGGCCGAGATCGACAGGCAGCGCAAGGCCATCGCCGACCAACAGGCTGAGGTCCGCAAGATGCTGGAGGAACTCAACAAGGTCAGCGCCAATCGGCTGCGGCAGAAACAGCAGCCGGCCCCCGAGGGCACGGACGTAGCCGGACCCATGGCGCAACTGGCCGCGGTTGATCACCAGGTGCTGGGCGAAATGCGCGGCGGCATCAACCTGGGCGAGGACTACGCCATCGCCATCGGCATCACACGCACCACCAGCGTCAACGGCATCGAGCAGTTCAGCAGCGCCATGTACCTGAACGACCTGGCCGCCACGGTGGGTGCCGGTGTCGCCCAGCAGGCGCTGGACCCGGTGATTATCCAGAACGGTAGTGGTAACTTCATCGCCATGGACACCCTTGGCGCCATGTCACCGGCCGTGGCCACGATCATCCAGAACACCCTGGACAATCAGGCCATTGCCAACGAGACGGTGCTGGACATCTCGTTGCAGAACATTGCCACCGTCACGCAGGGGCTCCAGTTGTCAGAGATCGTCAGCGACAGCCTGGCCCGGCAACCCTGATGCACGAGCTTCCCGAATCCGGGACCATCGCGTCCCGACCAGGACGGTGCGCGATGCTGCTGGTCATTGGCCTCCTCGCCACTCTCGGTGGAACCGCGCTGGCCGGCGACCCGGCTGGCGAGCCGGCCGGTGATGGGGCCGGCGACGGGCGGGCCGCCGCGCTGGCCGCCGCGACCGAGCTGCAGAAGAAAATGGCGGAGATCGACGAGCAGTACCGCCTGCTCATGGAAAAGGTTTCGGCCGTCGAGTCACAACGCCGGGAGCTGGAGCGGCTGCTCGCCGAGGCCAGCGATCTGGACAGTTATCGGGGCGGCCAGGACACCAGCGGCGCCCCGGCCCAGGTCGGCGCCGAGCAGAAGGCCGAGAAGGAGGCAGCCGAAGCCAGGCGGCCCGAGCTGCCGCGGGTCAGTCCGGACGTCGGCGGCGTGCTCACGCCAAAGGGCCGGCTCGTGCTGGAACCCTCGTTCCAGTACATCTACGCGTCCTACAATCGCCTCTCCATCGAGGGCTTCACCATCCTGCCGGCGCTCCTGATCGGCGTCATCGATATCGTCGAGGCGGATCGCGACACCTACATCGGCAACCTGACCACGCGCTACGGCCTCACCAACCGGCTGGAGGTGGAGCTGCGGGCACCCTGGGTGGTCCGCGACGACAGCACCCGCACCCGGGAATTCCTCACCGACTCGATCGAGGAAGAGGTGTTCACCAGCGATGCCAGCGATTTCGGTGACGTCGAGTTCGGCGTGCGCTACCAGTTCCCGCGCAACAACCCGAGTCTGCCCTTCTTCACCGGCAACCTGCGGGTGAAGTCGGACACCGGCACCGACCCGTTCGAACTGGCTACCGAGGCCAGTCTCGCCGGCGAGCCGGACAACCCCAGGGAACTGGCCACCGGCTCCGGGTTCTGGAGCGTCAATCCCAGCGTCACCTTCCTCTACCCCAGCGACCCGGTGGTGTTTTTCGGCAATCTGGGCTACCTGTGGACGCTGGAGGACGACAAGGGTGGCCGGGGCAGTACCGGCGAGCCGGGCCAACCGATACCCTTCGGGGACGTCGATCCCGGCGACGCCGTGCGATTCAACGTCGGCATGGGCTTCTCGCTGAACGAGCGCTCCTCGTTCAGCCTGAGCTACTCCCTGGATCTCTATGACGAGACCAGGATCGAACTCGCCTCGGCGCCCAAGATCGCGGGCTCGGACGTCACCATCGGCAAGTTCCTGATTGGCTACTCGCTGAATCTCGGCAATGGCCAGCCGTTCAACCTGGCCATCGGCATCGGCGCCACGGACGATGCACCCGACACCGACATCACGTTCCGGATGCCGTTCAATTTCCTGAAGTAGGCGACGTCAGCAGGGTCGGGACGCGGGCATCAGCCAGCGCTCCACGGCGGCCCGGCTCTGCGCCCACAATTCCGCCGCCGCGGTCTGGTCCCAGTCCAGCGCCACGGCGCGCCGGCCGTCGCGGCCCTGGCGAACGTAGAAGGCACCGTTGATCCCTTCCGCCGCCGGGTCGGCCGCCAGGTACAGGGGCAGCATGGCGCCCTCGGCCGGCGACCGCATGGCGGGTTTCAGGCGCTCGTAGCCACCACCGGCAAAGATCGCGTTGGTGTGAAAGAAGTTCGTGTCAATCAGCCCCGGGCAGAGGGCGTTGCTCACCACCCCGCTGCCCGCCAGCCGGCCCGCCAGGTGATGACTGAACAGCACGTTCATCAGCTTGGTGTTGGCATAGGCCTGCCAGCCGTCGAAGGCGCGCTCGAGCTGCCGATTCCCGAAATCGACCCTGCCGCCGCCCAGCGCCGTGGACGCAACATTCACGATGCGCCCCGGCACGTTGGCCCTGACGGTGTCCAGCAGGCTCTGCGTCAGCAGGAACGGCGCCAGGTAATTCACCGCAAACGTCATCTCGAACCCGTCCGCGCTCCGCTGCCAGTGATCGGTGAGGAGCCCCGCGTTGTTGATCAGCACATTGAGTCCGGGGAAGTCCGAGCGCACCCGCTGGCCGAGCGCAGCCACCTGGTCAAGGGACGCGAAATCCGCCAGCACGGGATGCAGCGACTCGTTGCCGGTGGCGGCGCGGAACTGCTCCACGGTGGCCTCGAGCTTGGCCGGATTGCGGCCGTGGAGGATCACCCGCGCGCCCCGCTCCGCCAGCGCCAGGGCGGTGGCCCTGCCGATGCCGTCGGTGGCGCCGGTGACGAGACAGGTGGGACTGTTCACGGACATCGGCTCGGAACTGACTATCTATCTCGCATCACGCCCGCGCGGCTTGTAAAAGACGAACTCACCGATCTCCACGGTCTTCACGTACTCCGCGGCCCAACCGGGCGTTACGCCCCGGTGATGGAAATACAGTGCGCCCCGCGTTCGATCCCCCAGTTGAAGGTTAAGCGCTCGTCTCGCGATCTCCCTGGCGGTCGCGTAGGACTCATCCTCCTTCGCCTGGTCCGAACGACCATCGCACCACCATGAGAACTGGCATGCACCCTGCTCGTTACCTTGCCGGACAACGGCGCAAATCGTGCCCGGAAAGCCTTCGTGACCCAGCCGGTTCATGACGACACTGGCGACTGCCTCCATGCTGGCAGACTCTTCGCCCCGGGCCTCCCAGTAGATGGTGCGTGCAAGGCACGTGATTGCGTCGTCCAGCCGCTCCTTGCCCTCCGGATCGACCGCCTGCACTTCTGACTTCCCGATGATCTCGGAGCGGGACGGCAACCTGTTGTCGCCACCGGCCGCAGCGTTCTGCTCCAGTGCCTCCGCCTTCATCTCCACGACTTCCGAGCCGCTGGCCGCCGGCTTGTCGTCCTCGGCTGGTTGGCAGCCCGCGAGAAGGACCATTGCCACGCAGGCGGCACGCTGTATCCGGCGCTGCTGTCGATTGCTCATGGAAACCACTTACCTTTGCACCCGATTGCCACTATTGTTGCGAGAGCGCCTTGCCGGTCGATGACACTCTTGGCCGTATTGCACTTTGGAGGGAAGGATCATGGGAATCATCTGGTTTATCCTGATCGGGCTGGTGGCAGGGTGGCTGGCTGGCCAGATCATGAAAGGCAGCGGCTTCGGCATCATCGGCGACATCGTGGTAGGTGTGCTGGGCGCGATTCTCGGCGGACTCCTGTTTAACACCCTGCAATTGCCCTGGGGTGGTCTGTTCGGCAGCCTGGTCGTTGCGACCATTGGCGCCATATTGCTCATTTTCATCGTGCGGCTGATCAAGCGAGCCTAGGCGTTCGTCCACTTTCCGCGCCGGAAGCGTCACTGCCTTATAGCACCGCTCCACGAGAAGCTCTTGGAAATCCAGCAGGTCATCTTCCTCCTTATCCTTGGGGCGGGACTCGTGTTGTTCGTCACGGAACGCTTCCGGGTGGACGTGACCGCCATGCTCATCCTCGCGGCGCTCACCCTCACCGGCATCCTGTCGGCTGAGGAGGCCGTCGCCGGCTTCTATCGCTTCGGCGACTTCCTGCGGGTCGGCGTGCCGTTGACCGTGCTCCTTGGCCTCAGCAGTGCCTGGCTTGCCCAATGGCTCTGGCTCGGAGGGCCGCTCGTTCCGGACGTCCAACTGCCGGTGATTCCCGGCCTCTGAGCTGCTGGAGACCTGCCGCTACAACAGGCGAGGCCGCGCGATAGACGCGTGGAGCGCCCCTTTCGGGAAGCGCCAGGCCAATTGCTGCCTGGGCCGGCAGCGGGCGGACAGCCACTGGGAGATCCGGGCGATCTCGTCGTCCATCAGGTAAGCCGCGGAATCCTTCCAGCCGACCAACGTCACGCAATTCTGCTCGTTGGTCAGCAGGAATCGATCCTCATCCGAGGCTGCGACCTTGCATCCCGGAACGATCAGCGTGGGCACGATCTTGATCGGGTGGCCGACGGTGCGGCCCAGTTCCCTTGCGAGGCCGGCGCAGGCCTTGATGACCGGCTGGAGCCCGAACGCGCCGTGATCGGGACCGAAGGTCAGGCACCCGCGCGCCAGGCTCACGGTCACGGCACCGCGTCGGGGCGGCAGTACCACCTGGACTGCGAAGACGCCGATGGAGCCGACGACCACGTGGTCAATGATGCCGTCGCCGATCGGGACGGCGTGAAAGACGCGATGTCCCCGGAGTCGAACCTCATCGAGCCGCTGGGCCACCGCCCGGTCGGCATCCAGAAACGACCGCAGACGAGTGCGATATCGGACCAGTTGCACGGCCTTGGCAGCGGCAAACGCTCCGACCACACTGGCGAGCACGGCGATCGTGGCCCAGCCCCACGTCGGCTGCGCAGGCCAGCCATCCTCACGGCCAAACAGCACCAGGAGACCAACGCAGATACAGAAGAGCAACACCGCGGTACGGTGCCGCCCCAGGCGGCGATCGGTGCTGTCGATCTCCCGGACGACGAAGGCAGCCGGCTGGTGGTGCAGTGGGGACTTCGCCGCCCGTCGCGACCGCATGACGAGAAGAACGCCTGCACAGACAGTGGATGCCAGCAGATACGCGATCGCAACCGCCAGGCCGATGGCGGCAAAGGCACTCAGGGAGGAAGGAGTGAGCATGGTGCGGGGCCCCGCATCGACGGCGGGGGCAGAGCTTAGGAGCGCGCGGTTACGCCCACCGTGAGACGGATCACACTTGCGGCAGGCGCGAACCCTCAAGCACCCTTAGGTACTCTTCTTTGCCGTCTGCTCCGCCAGCACCACGATCTCAGCCAGCGCATCGGCCCCGCGATTCCATTCGTACCACGCCATCTTCCGTTCCAGCCGCTCCTCGTCGCTGATCTGGCCGGTCATGCCGAGATACCACCACTGCAAGGTCGCCGGCCGCTCCACCCAGGCCGCGACTTCCTGATCGCCACGCAGCAGGACCACGGTCGGCGTGGACGCCCGGCCATCGGGCGTACGGTGCGCCTCCATGATCGCCTTGCCGGTCCTGAAATCGACCACGCGCAGTTCGACGCCGGCACGCGAGGCGAGCGTCACAATGTAGGGGACGCTGTGCACCGAGTCACCGCACCAGTCTGCCGTGATGACCAGGAGGCGCAGGCCGTCGCCGGCCCGCTTGAAGCGCTCCACCAGGCCCGGCGGCACTTCGCGTCCGGCGTTCTTCAGCCAGGTCTCGCGCTGCACCTTGGCGCCGGACAGGAACTGGTCCCAGGGCTTTCCCTGGGCGTAGATGGCTGCCGAAGCGCTGGCCTCTGCCGTCCGCGCCGGGGCATCGGCTGCAACCGCCAGAAATGCTGGCGTCGCCAGCAACAGGATTCCGGTGAGCAATCCGCTCATCCGGACATTCAGGCAGGGCCTTTTCGTCATTGGAGCTCCCCGTAGCGCAGGCGTTCTGATTACGCGAAACGATACCAGAGTAGCGGCGGCCGCGGTCAGGTCACGGTGGACCTTGCCGTCGCCGCAGGAACAGCGCGGCGACCAGCAGCGCGGCGTTCAGGATGGCCATCATGGTGAACGGCGCCGCGGGACCGATGCGGTCATATAGAAGTCCACCCACCGCAGTGGCGAAGAGGATCCCGCAGGCGCCCAGCGCGGAGTAGAAGCCCACCACCGGGCCCCGGTGCTCCACGCGGGCCTCCTGCCCCAGGAGCGCGCCGGCGGCCACGATCACGCTGCTCTCGCCCGCGCCCACCAGCAGCGCAATGCCGAAGAAGCCGGGCGCGAAGGGATCGCCCACCTGGCCGAGCACGGCGTAGCCCACCGTCGCGAGACCGAAGGCCAGGGCGATGCCGGTCACCCGGTTGACGCGATCCATGATCATGCCCATGGCGAAGGCCCAGGCGACGGCGGCGAGCTGGATGATGCCGAAGAGCATGCCCGCGCGGGCCAGGCTCTGGCCCGCCGTGAGCCCCTCGGCGATGCCGACCTGGGTGACCCACAGGGAGAAGAAGTAGCCGATGACCGTGAAATCGCCGCGGCCGATGAACGCGGCGGCGAAGGCCAGCGCCAGCCGGGGATTCTGCCGGCTGTAGGCCAGGGCCCGGGCCATCTGGGGCAGCACGCCGGCCTGCCGGGCCCGCTCCCGGTTCGGCGCCGTGCGCGGCAGCCCGAGCCAGAGGACCAGCGCCACGGCGAGGCAGATGGCGCCGGCGGTCCAGAACGCATAGCGGCCCGCGGCCTGTTCGCTGGCGCCCAGGTTGGCATACCAGAGCGGCGTCTTCGCCAGCACCAGGGACATGAGCAGGATGCCCACGGCCTGCAGCAGGTTGTTGGACGCGAGCCAGCGGCCGCGGCAGGGCTCCTGGATCGCATCCACCACGCAGGCGCTCAGCATCAGCGGGGCGATGGACACGCCCACCGCGAACAGCAGGCTGAACGCGACGAGTTCCGGGATGGAGGTGGCGAGGGGCACCACGGCGAGGCCCAGGCCCATGATCACCAGCCCCGCCACGTACATCGGGCGCCGCCCGAGCCGGTCCGACCAGGCGCCGACGAAGCCACCGAGGAGCATGGCGACCAGTTCGCGCAGGGCGCCGAGCCCGCCGGTAAGCCGTCCCTGCTGCCCCGTCGGCACGTCCAGCATCTGGGCGAGCAGGTAGGGCTGCATGAAGCTCATGAAGGCGGCGAGCCCGATGGTGGACAGGGAGGCGGCCCACACGGTCGCGGCATTGCCCCGGGACCACCCGTCCGCAAACTGGAAGGGGCCGATGCGGGCCTTGGGCCCGGGGTGACTGCTCGCAGTGAAGACCATGGCTGTTGGCCGGACTGACGGCCTACTTCGCGACCCGCCCGGTCGTCAGCGGCCCACGCCAGGCCCGCATGCCGCCCTCGAGATTGCGCACGTCGGTAAACCCGGCCGCGGCCAGCCGCCCGGCAACGTCGTCGCCCATCGGTCCACCGTGGCAGATCATCACGATGGCGTGACCCCTCGGCAGTTGAGCGGCGGCGGTTTCCTTGACGCCCGGCCAGGGCAGGTTGATGGCGCCCGGGATGTGACCTGCGGCGAAGAGCTCCGGTTCACGGACGTCCACCAGCATGAGCGGGCGGTCACCGGGCGACTTCCCGGCCGACAGTTCGGCTGCGAAGGCCGCTGCTGTCACGCGGGACCAGCCGGCATCGGGTGCCGGCGCCTTGCCGCAGCTGGCAAGCGTCATGCAGACCAGCATCGTGACCACGCTGAGGTGTTTCATGTTGCGGCCCATGGTAGCGAAACCGCTCGCTGACCGGGTCGGACTATACTCACCGCGCCGGCACTCCGGTCGGCGCAGCAGTCAGCAGAAAAGGTACTCGTGATGGCACACCCCGATTCCTTCCGGCTACGCGGCGCCTGGCGCCTGGCCCTGGTCGCAACCGGACTTCTGTCGCTGTCTTCTGCACTGGCCGGCGGCCACAAGGCTATCGGCGCGCGCGTCGAGCCGGTGGTGCCGGACGACGTCCGCACCGCCGTAACGGCCCTCGTCGAGGAAACCGCCAACCGCTGGAACTCCCAGGACTTCGCCACCCTGCTCGCGCTGTGGGACCCGGCAGAGGCCTACCCCACCTACCTCGCCGAGGAACAGGCCGAGTGGTTCGTGGGCTGGGATCGCCTCCGTGCCTATCTCGACCCGCCGCGGCCCATACCGGTGATCGAGGCGATACGGATGTTCGCCGAGGATGTCCGCGTGAAGCAGATCGCGCCGGATCTCGCCATCGGCATCTGGAACTGGCACTTCGAGATGAAGACCATCGGCAGCAATCCCGTCGGCGAGGACGTGCGCGTCAGTGGCGTCTTCCGGAAGACCGCGGATGGCTGGCGCTACATCCACTACGCCGAATCACCCAAGACCGCGGCCGTGTACCTCGAGGACCTGATGGAGAAGGAAGTCCGGCCAGGCTGGGACGAGTTCTACGAGCAGGCGAAGCAGCGCAAGCGCGAGGTTGCCAAGCGGAAGCAGCAGGAAGCGCGCCCCCGCTGATTGTCGCTGCTCAGCCCCGGGCCGGCCTCATCGCGCAATTCCCGCTGACCGCGAAAGGTGCTCGCCCACCAGTCGCTCGGCCTCGCGGGCCGCCGGGGCGTGGCCGGTGATGGCGGTGAGGAACGATTCCTTGTCGAGCACGTAGAGCTGGGCGTGGGTCGCCGCGGTGACTGTCGCCGTGCGGGGAGTGTCCCTGACCAGGGCGATCTCGCCGACGCCCTCTCCGCGGTGCACCCGGTTGACCTCGCGACCGCCCTCCGACACCACCAGTTCCCCGTCGGCGATGGCGTAGTAGCAGTCGCCCGCTGTCGCCCTCCCGGATGACCACCGTCCCGGGTTCGACCGACAGTGGCTGCAGCGCGCGTGCCAGGCCCTCCAGCTGGGGCGCCGGCAGCGGGGCAAACACCGGGATCGACTTGAGCAGACGGATCTCGACCTGCGGCACGGTGGCGGCGGCGTCGATCGCCCACAGCTGACGGGCCGTCATGGCGACTGCGAGCAGAAGCAGCGCTGCAACGCCGACGAGGGCCGCCTGGATCCCGCTCACCTCCATCAGGATCGGCACGAAGAGCGAGCCGATGGCCAGGCCGGCGTTCATGAGGGACTCCAGCAGGGCGAAGACCTGGGCCAGGATGGCGGCCGGCGCCGCCCGTTGCAGCAGGATGCGGCCGGTGACGTCGAAGGTCATGCGGCCGACACCGACGAGAGCGAGCACCAGAAATGCGCCGGCCACCGTAGGCTGCACGGCCAGTATGAGCAGTGCGAGGGACGCCGTGACGATGGCCAGCATGAGCGTCGGTGCCAGCCGCTTGCGGGCCACCAGCGCGGTCGCCAGAGCCGCGCCAAGGAGGGAGCCCGCGCCGAAGGCCGAGTTCAGGTAGCCGGCCCCCGACTCCCCCATGCCGAGAACGCTGATCGCCAGCACCGCGTAGAACATGTCCAGCGCGCCGACCAGCACGAACTGCAGGCCGAGCACGCCTGTCAGCGTGCGCACGGGGCGGTTGCGCCAGATGACGCCGACGCCGCGCAGGACATTGGTCGCGAGGCCTCCGCTGGCCCCGGGATCGGCAATGGGCTGCGTGCCGGGCGTGGCGACGACGAGCAAAGCCGCGGCAAGCGCAATACCGGCGAGCGCGGCCACCGCCAGCTGGGGCCCACCGACTGCAATCAGCACTCCCGCCACCGCGGGAGCAACCATGACGGCGAGGCTGTCCATCCAACCGCCGACGACGTAGGCGGCCGTCAGCTCGGTGGGGGTCCGCACCACCGAGGGAAGTAGCGCCGACTGGGCCGGGCGCGGCACGGTGATGGCAAGGTTCACGATCGGGGCCAGGGCGAAGATGACCCAGATCGGCGCGCCGACGGTCATGGCGAGGGCGATGGCGGCAAGTCCCGCGGCCAGGATCGAGTAGGCCGCCAGCAGGATCCGGCCCGGCCGGTAACGGTCAGCCAGGGCGCCGAGGAACGGCGCCAGCAATGCCGCGGGGATGAGTTGCACCAGCGCGATGCCACCGGCGGCGACGGCACCACCCCGCGTGTAGACGTAGACGACGAGGGCAATCCAGATGCCCCACTCCGCGCTGTTGAACCCGGCCCAGGCCAGCTGGAGGCGCCGCAGGTCACGGTTGCGGAAGGCCGTGCGAAACACGGCGATGATCGATCCGCAGTCCCTGCACGATACCCCCTGGCCGGAGTGTACGTCAGGAGAAGGCCTGGTACGGGTTGCGCGCCCGGAGAGATTCGAACTCCTGACCTCAGGTTCGAAGTGTTGACCTCAGGTGCGCGCTAACTCGCTCAGCTAACAGGCAATCGACACGGGGGAGTGCCTAATACTTTTGGCCGGTTTCGCGCAGAATCGCTTGGTTTTCCCCAGTTTTTGAGAAAGATATTAGGCACTTCCCTACGCACTCACGGTCGCGCTGGTCCGGGGAAATATTTGCCCGGTGGCGATGGCCGGCCGGGCGACGGCACTTCATCACCGAAGCTTCCGCAGCCCCCTGGCCTCGGTCATCGTTCCTTCCGAGTACACGGCGCTGCTCTGGGCGGTCAGCCGGATCAGAAGGTGTAGAGCAAGCTGGCAGACAGCAGCCCCAGATCCCCAGTGTCCGTGCTGAACAACTCGTACTCGCCACGGACCTGGAAGGATGCAATCCGGAAGCTGGCGCCGGCACCACCAGCCCAGTCGAAGCCGTCGTCGCTGCCGGAGTTGGGCCCGGCGCTGAGATCGCCTTCCCATCTGGAGAAGCCGACCTTGCCGAACAAGAAGATGGGGCCGAGGTTCCACCCGCCGAGACCGAAGACCGCCACGGCGCTGGCATCCACCTCCGCACCACCATCTTCCGGCTTGCCGAAGTCCACATACGCCAGCTCCACGGCGGCACCCAGGAGCGAAGTGGCGTCGTCGGTGTAGCCGCCGATCAGCTTCCAGCCGGTGTCCTCACCGTCGACGCCGAGAAAGCCGCCCACATCCACGTAGGACTCGCCGACGCCGGCGCCTAGGTAGAAACCGCTGTCCCCGCCGGCAAAGGCTGGTGTTGAAACCAGAGCAGCGACGAGAATGGAACTGGAGGTCAGGGACCGTGATGCACTCATGGATGCCCTCCGTGTCGTGATCAGGGAAAGACTCCGGCCTCAGGCCGCGACTGCCTCCGGCGCTTCCCTCCGCGGCGGCCGGCTTCCCGGCCGCGAGGCCGGCAACAAACAGACCGACGATAGGCGTCGTGAAGGGGGGTAGTCAAACGGCTTCAGCCAGGTGCTGGCAGACGACACACCACTGAAGCGGTGTCCGGTCCGGCCAGGCTCACCCGCTTCGGGGCTGCCCGGCATCCCGGGCGAGCAACGATCGGGGGCCCCGTCCTGCGGGCTGGTTGAGCCTATACTCCGGACTGGTCGTGCCTATGTTCCCGTCGTGACGCTCAGGGGGAGCCATGAGCCGATTCTCGCGCTGCAAGGGTCAGGCTTTCTCGCCGCGCACCCGTCCTTGGAGTTGTCCTCTGCGCCGGCCTTGTAGCCGGGGGTTGCAGTGCAGTCCGAACCGCCCCAGTTCCCCCGGCGGCGAGCCAGGCCGACCTCGCGTCGCCCTGCGACCAGAGCGGAAGCATGACGGTGAGCAATGTGGGGCGTTTCCTGCCCGGCAGCCAACGGCCAATTTCGGTACAGGGAGACATCTCCGCCGACGCACAAGTCCTGCTGTCGGCGCAACTCATGAGCCAAGCCCTGGCCCGCCATCTCGACTACCGGACTCTGCAGCTGGACTACGCCACGACATCCGGGCTGCGCATCCTTGCCACCGGACCCGGCGGTGTTGCGGACGTCGAGACCATTGGCCCGGACGACGTCCGATGCGGCGCGGATGGCATGACGTTCAAGGTCTCGCTCGGAAACCGCTTATTTGTAGGTTCGCCTTATACGCAGTCCCGGCAGATCGTCCTTCGGGTTACACCTGGCGGGGACCTTCTGGCTGCACACAACCCTTCTCGAGAGGGGGCTCATGCTCATGGTCATTCCGCTGAAGACGTCAGAGGACGACTGGGCATTGTTTCCGGCAGAGCACCGGCCCCAGCCGACGGTGGCCACGGCGGCGGTGCCAATTCCGATGCTTGGCGACTGCCCGGACCTGACCGGCGCCTACTCGCCAGTGATGGAGATCCTCTCAGCGAATGGGTCCCTGGGAGAAACCGGCGTTGTCGGCGTCTTCTTTCGTGAGGAGACGATGGGCGAAGCGGCGCCGGGGGACCTGGTGGAAGCCGATGTCCTCGCCCTGCGGGTTGCCCACCCGGTCGCGGGCGGCATCGAGCTGCATCTGGTCGTGGCCGGCGGTCCCGTTGACTACCAGGCAGCTGCCCGCGGATACGGTGGCGTGTGAACAGGGCCAGTGGGTTGTGCGGGGCCAGGCGATGACCTCGCCGGCCTGGCTGCTGCTGCTGGCTAGCGGAAGGCTGTCCTGGGAAGACTTCCGCTTCTGGCGGGACCCGGATGGCGCCCTGCGGGCGAGCGGCGAGTACAGGGCCCGGGGCCTCATCTACCTGCTCCCGACCGGCACGACGGAGCGGCTTGCCATGCGGATTCCACTGCAGCCGGAAACTTGATCAGCAGGTCCAGGACGCGGCATGAATCGCGTCCACGGGCATTGACGCGGCCTGCCAGGCCGGCCGCGTGGAACCCGTCGAGAACCCCTCCGCGGCAAAGGTGTTACCCATGTGACCGGTATGGACCATTGCTTCAGTGCGCGCCCGGAGAGATTCGAACTCCCGACCCTCAGGTTCGAAGCCTGATGCTCTATCCAGCTGAGCTACGGGCGCTGCAATTTCGTGTCGCGGGAAAAAAGTTCGCGCCTGAAGGCGCTCCTACTTTCTTGCCGCCATCATCTTCATGAAGCCACCGAAGGCCTCGCCGTAGGCGGCCAGCACGGGGCCGCAGTCCGGGTGGGCTTCTATGGCCTTCCACCAGGTCGCGAGACGGCCGCTCTCGGTGGGATCCACGATGCCGAAGTTACCGGCGGCGAGCATGACCTTCATCATGCGGGTGCTGGTGCTGAGTGCGCAGTCGCCCAGCGTGGGCGTGGCGCCGACGCAGAACGGGCCGCTGGACATGGCGTGCTCGGCATAGCCGAAGGTCTTGATGATCTCGGCGGCCGCCTTCTCGACGACGGCGGCATCCCGGGTGGCGGGATTGACCTGCCGGAACAGCGGGCTCACGGCGTTGGCGATGTAGAGATCCACGATGCGCGCGATGAGCCGGGAGCGGGCCCGGTCGATGGGGTCCTTGGGCAGGCCCGGCTTCTGGGGATACACGTCTTCCAGGTAGTCGCAGATGATCGTGGACTCGCCGATACCCTGCCCGTTCACGTCCAGCGTCGGCATCTTGCCGATCGGATTCAGCTTGAGGTACTCGGGGCTCTTGATGCCGCCGGGGGCCTCCATCAGGGGCAGGTCGACGCCCTTGATCTTCGCGTACATGACGACACGGGCGACGTAGGGCGAGGCGATGGCGCCGTAGAGCTTCATGGTTCTGTTCCTTGCTTTAAGCGTTGATCAATTCAGGGCGGAGATGTCGAAATCGCGGACGACCCCGTCCGCGCGGAAAATCTTGAGCAGTATGGCGACGCGCATCCACATGCCGTTGCGCTCCTGCCGCCAGTAGACGGCGCGCGGGTCGTCGTCCACGGCCGGCGCGATCTCCGGGCCGCGCGGCAGCGGGTGCATGATCACCGCCGTCTTCTTCATGCGCTGGAGGTTCTCCGGCGTGATGCTGTAGTCGGCGTAGTTGATCTTCTGGGTCTCGCCAGCCGTGTCCCACTCGGACTGCATGCGGGTGACGTACACGGCATCCAGGGTCGGCAGCACGTCGGCGAGCTTCGCCTGGTCCACGAAGGGAATGTTGTTCTCTTTCAGGTGGGCCTTGATGTCCGGCTCCAGCGCAAACTGCTCCGGCGCGATCAGCACCAGGCGCACGTTGCGGTAGTTCTTCATCAGGTAGCACAGGGAGCGGACGGTGCGGCCGCGCTTCAGGTCACCCATCAGCCCGATCACCTTGCCGTCGATGCCGCCCTGCTCCTCGAAGCTGCGGTCGAGCGTGTAGATGTCGAGCAGCGCCTGGGTGGGATGCTGGTCCTGGCCGCTGCCCGCGTTGATGATCGGCACGGGCCGGGGAATGCGGTTCATCAGCTCCGCCGCCCGGGCCGCCTCGCCGGACCGGGGCGTGCGCATGACGATGACATCCACGTAGGAGCTGAAGGTGCGGATGCTGTCCTCGAAGCTCTCGCCCTTCACCTCGGACGAGGTCGCGGGGTCACGGATCTCGCTGGTCCGGATACCGAGCACGTGGCAGGCATTGTTGAAGGACAGGAAGGTGCGGGTGGAGGGCTGGACGAAGTAGAGCATGGCGCGCCGGTCGGGGAGCAGGCCGAGGAGGAAGCGGGCGCCATCGGGGTGCTTGGCCAGGAGGCGGACCCGGGTGGTCAGGTCGCACAGGTCGTCCAGCTGGGCCCGGTCGAACACGCGGGGGTCGATCACGTGGAACAGGGCGGCGGCCTCCGGCTGGGATGGCGGCATTGGTGTTCTTTCGCGTTCTTTTCCTGGCCGTCGGGGGCCGCCGCGCATGATAGCCGAAAAGGTACCGGACACTTAGTTGTTGTAGTTTTGGTAGTTCCTGGGCTAGCCGGTGTCCGGTACCTTTATGGTGAGGTGCGCTGAATGACCGCGGTTTCCTTCCCCGTGAGCCTCGCCGGGCGGCGGCTGCTGATCACCGGAGCAGCGTCCGGGATCGGCCTGTCGCTGCTCCGGGGCGCCGTGGCGGATGGCGCCGAGTGCGCCGTGCTAGTTCGCGACGAGGCTGAAGCCACCGGCGTCAACGGCTTGTTGCCAGCCCCGAGGATCCATGTGGCCGACCTGCGCAACACCGGGGAGGTGGCCGGCGTTACGCGGGAAGCCATCGCGAGCCTGGGCGGCAGGGTCGATGGACTGGCGTGCTCGGCCGGCGTCTTCGAGCATCGCGGTGCGCTGGAGACGGAGCTGCGGGACTGGCAGCCGGTGCTGGACGTGAACCTGACATCTGCCTTCGAGGTGGCGCGGGAGTGCGCCCGCGTGATGTCCCGGTCGGGCCGGGGCTCGATCGTCCTGCTGTCGAGCCAGATTGGCATCGTCGGTCACCCGCGGGCGGCGGCCTACGCGGCGTCGAAGGCGGCGCTGAACGGCCTCGTCCGGGCGCTGGCGGTCGAGCTGGCGGGTTCCGGAGTACGGGCCAATGCGGTGGCGCCCGGCCCGATTGCGACGCCCATGACGGCGGCGGCCCGGGCGGATACGGGGCGCACCGCCGCCCTGCTCGCCAGCATTCCGCTGGGCCGCTACGGCCGGCCGGAGGAAGTGGCCGCGGCCGTGGCCTTCCTGCTGTCCGACGCCGCTTCCTTCATCACCGGCCAGGTCCTCAGCGTCGACGGCGGCGTCACGGCGGCCTGAAAAGGTACCGGCCCGTAGGAGCGCCTTCAGGCGCGACCCAATTGCGGTCGCGCCTGAAGGCGCTCCTACGGGCCGGTACCTTTCCGGGCTACTTGCGCTTCTTCGTCGCGACGGAACCACCCAGGGGCTGATCGTGGAGCAGGCGGACCTGGGGGTCCTCCGCGTAGTCCGGGGTCTCGAAGTCCGGCGGGCCGTGGGGATGGTTGTGGCCGTCCGACTCTACCCAGTTGTAGAGCTGCGGGCGCTTGCGGTACAGGAAGGCCGCCGCGCGTCGCTTGTTCTCGTCCGGGTTGGTCCACGGGTTGAAGTGGAAGTAGTTGAACAGCACGGAGTCCGTCCGGCCGAAGGCGATGGTGCCGTACTTGCAGCGGAACGAACCGTGGTTGATGTACGGCGGCCGCCAGAAGTAGCCGCCTGTCGGCAGCTCCCCGAACTGCATCATCCAGGACGTGCCCCAGATGTGATACGACTCCTCGGCGCTGTCGTGGTAGGAGATGTTGTCCTGGGCGAACTGCGGGGTCATGCAGTAGAGGAAGCTCAGCGCCTCGGTGAGCGGGTCGTAGTGCAGCACCTTGATCAGGCAACCCGATGCCACCGACGGCGACACCAGGTTGCCCGGCGCCCACGGGCGGTCCTCGTAGCTGTTAACCGAGCTCAGGCCCTCGGTGAGCGCCAACTGGTGGTGGCTGCCGGACTCGGCGAAGCTCGGCTCGGAGTCGTTGTACATCAGCAGCGCTTCTGCGCCCTGGGGCACCTCGATGGCGCCGACGGCCGTGCCGGCGGGAATGAAGGCGTAGTGGCCCTCGACCCAGGTCTCCTTGCCGACCTTGATCCTGCCGTTGAGGACGAAGATCTCCATGTCGGAGTAGCTCAGGCCGGGCCTGCGCCTGAAGCCGCCGTCGAAGCGGACCTTCAGCGTGCAGGCTCCGGTGTCGTTGTCCAGCGACAGCACCTTGTAGTGACTGCCCTTGAAGCCGGTCAGGCCGAACTTCTTGTAGGGCGTGTCCAGCTCGACGTAAGGCTCGATATGCGGTCTTGCCATGTGACTTCTCCTGAACTCAGTAGACGACGCGGTGGGGGCGGTTCGGCTTTTTCGGCACCTCGGCTGCCGTGATCACCCGGCGCTGGTCGCCGTTGGCGTTGAAGCCCCTCGTCTGGACGATCTGGAGGAACTCCCGGTACCACTGCTCCCGCTTGGGCGCCAGGTCCTCGTTCATTTCCTTCTGGATCGCAGCGTGGCGCTTCTTCTGCTCCAGGACGTTCTCCTGGACCCAGGTCCTTGCCTCGGCCGCGCGCGCCGGCTTCTGATCCTGTACCCGCTTCGCCATTCCGGAGCCCTCCACAGGGTGTTCTGACGGCGCGAGCTTCGCCGGGACCACACCTGCAGACAAGTCGATTGTTCCTTATCTATACTTCGGTTATCCCGAACTGTTAAGACCCATGCGCCATCCCAACTACAACCACCTCCTCTACTTCTGGACGACCGTCCGGGAGGGGGGAATCGGCCGGGCAGCCTCCAGCCTGCACATCACGCCCCAGACCATCAGCGGCCAGATCAAGCTGCTCGAGAGGGAGCTGGACGGCCCGCTCCTGCAGAAGCAGGGCCGACGGGTCGTGCCCACCGAGCTCGGGCAGACGGTCTTCGAGTACGCCGACGAGCTGTTCGGCCTGGGCCAGGAGCTGGTCCGGGTCGTGCAGGGAGCAGCGCCGCGCGAACGCCGGTCGGTCACCATCGGTGTGTCGGACGTGGTGCCTAACCTCGTCACCTGGCGGGTGGTGGCACCGCTCATGCTGGGCGAGAAGCCGTTCCGGGTAACCTGCCACACCGGCGGCCTGGACACCCTGGTAGCAGAACTCGCGGCCCACAAGCTCGACCTGGTGCTTGCCTCCAGCGCGCTGCCCGCGAACGCCGGCCTGCGGGCGTTCAGCCACTTCCTCGGCGAATGCGACGTCACCTTCTTTGCAGCGAAGCCCCTGGCACGCCGGCTCCGCCAGGGCTTTCCCTCAAGCCTCGACCAGGCACCCTTCCTGCTGCCCACGAACCGCAGTCCCAACCGGCGTGTTCTCGACACCTGGTTCCTCGAGCAGGGCATTGCGCCGCGCATCGTGGGCGAGTTCGACGACAGCGCCCTCGTGAAATCATTCGTGCAGGGTGGCACCGGCGTCTTTGCGGCGCCGTCGGCCATCGAGGACGAGATCGTCAGGCAGTACAGCGTGGGGGTGGTGGGCCGCACCAGCACCATGCACGCGCGTTTCTACGTCCTGTCCATGGAGCGCCAGGTGCGGCATCCCGCGGTACTGGCGATCATCGAGCGCGCCCGCGCGGGTCTGTTCAACGAAAAGGTACCGGACACTTAGTTTTGTTAGTTTTCCAACAACTAACAAAACTAAGTGTCCGGTACCATCTACTCCATGACTGCAACAGCCCCGGACTACGGCCCGCGCGCCCGGGTGGGCATCGCGGTGCCCCACTCGAATCCCACGGTGGAGCCGGAGCTGCGCGCGCTGCTGCCGCCGGCAGTGGGCGTCTACGCCACGCGCCTCACGCACCCCGCAACCCGGGTCGAGGAGCGGCTCAATCACTACGTGCGACACATGCCGGACGCGATCCGCACCTTCGGCGAGCTGAAGCTGGCGGCGTTCGGCTTCGGCTGCACGGGCTCGTCCTACATTGTTGGACGGGATGTGGAGGACCGCCTCACCGCCGAGGCCGTTGCGAGCTGCCGCATCCCGGTCATCACCGCTGCCCAGGCGATCCGGGGCGCGCTGGCCAGCCTCGACTGCCGGTCGATCGCACTGGTCTCGCCCTACCCCGCCGACCTCGCCGAGGCCGGCTACCGCTACTGGGAGGCGGCGGGCATCCGCGTCGTCGCAAGACTGCGCGTTGATCCCGTGCTGACCGACACGCACCGTATCTACGAACTGACCAGCGACGACGCACTGGCCGCCCTCCGCCGTGTCGACCGGGCGGGCGCCGACTGCCTGGTGGCGAGCGGCACGGGCATGCCCACCCTCCGGGCGCTGCGCGTGCTGCGCACGGAATTGTCATTGCCGGTTCTTTCCTCGAACCTCTGCCTGGCCTGGGCCCTCACCCGGACGGCGGCGCCCGAGCTGGCGCCGCGGGAGCCCGGCCTGCTGCTCCCCTAAAGCCTGGCCCGCACCGCCATCTCACCAACTGCTCCTCGCCAGCGACCGGCAGCCCTGGGGGTTCCCGGCGTGGAACTCCCGGAACCGGGTTCACACTGGTTCAACGGCAGGCGCGGCTATAATTCTCGGCGCGGCTTGTCGCCGCTCACGCAGGGAGCAGGACCAATGGCTTTTCGGCAACTCGTCGTGGCGATCACCGCCGCGTGCTTTCTGGGGCTCGGCCTGCAGTCCACGGCATCAGCCGGGGTCATCGGCACGCAGGACTACCTGGCCGCCGAAGCACGCGCCGGGCACCTGGCAGAGATCAACGCGGCAGTGAGCCGGGCTGACGTGCAGGCCCAGCTCGTGGCGCTTGGCGTCGACCCCGCCCACGCGATGACCCGCGCCGCGGCCCTCTCCGACGCGGAACTCGCCCGGGTCGCGGAACAGATGCAGACCCTCCCCGCCGGCGGCGACAGCCTCTTCGCCGTGATTGGCATCGTCTTCCTCGTGCTGCTGATCCTCGAACTCACGGGTGTCATCGACATCTTCAAGAGGATCTAGCCGAATGGCCGGGCTGGCGGCGAGGGCCTCCCTGGTGGCCGTCGCCGCCGCCACGCTGCTCACCGCCTGCACCGGCATCGACTCGCTGGTGCCCGAGGATCCCAAGCACGAACTGACCGGCGTCCCCTTCTTTCCCCAGACCATCCACCAGTGTGGCCCCGCCGCCCTCGCCACCGTGCTGGGCGCCACCGGCGTGAACGTCACTCCCGAACAACTCGCACCGCTCGTCTACATTCCGGGCCGGCGCGGCAGCCTCCAGGTGGAGATGCTGGCGGCGGCCCGGAGCAAGGGCCGCATCGCCTACGTGCTCGAGCCCGGGTTCGGCTCGGTGCAGGCCGAGCTGGACGCGGGCAATCCGGTCCTGGTGCTGCAGGACCTGGGCGCCCTCGGCATCCGCCGCTGGCACTTCGCCGTCGTGATCGGCCACGACCCCGGGCGGGACGTGGTGATATTGCGGTCAGGCACCCGGCGCCGGCACATCCTGCGACGGAGCGACTTTCTCCGCACCTGGCAGGCCGGCGGCGACTGGGCCGCCGTGGTGACGCCACCCGACCGGCCACCCGCGACGGCGACGGGCCCGGGCTTCATCCGCGCCCTCGCCGAGGCCGGGCGCAGTCTCTCGCCGCCAGCCCTCGAGGCAGGCCACGCGGCCGCCCTGGAACGCTGGCCCGACGATCCCCTGGTGCTGCTGGCCAACGGCAACGACGCCTACGCGAAGCACCGGCTGGCAGACGCGATCAGGCTCTACCGGCAGCTGCTGACGATCGATCCCGGCCATGTGGCGGGCCGGAACAACCTGGCCAATGCCCTGCTGGACGCGGGCTGCCCGCGGGCGGCGCTGGCGGAAGCGCGGCAGGTCGCGACGCAACTCGCGCCCGGCGCGGCGCTCGAGGCGCCGGTCCGGGACACGCTGGAGAAAGCCACGGCAGCGGCCGGCGGCGACGATTCACTCTGCAGAGCCGAATAGTTCTTCCAGCCTGGTGATCAGCTGCCGGGCATCGACGGGCTTGCGCAGCAGGGTGACCCGGGGCACCGTCTCGATCCTCGCCAGCACCGGCGACGTGTCGCCGCTCAGAATCACGGCGGGCAGGTCCCGGCCTGCGATCTCGCGCATTTCCTCGAGCAACTCCAGCCCGTTCTTGCCGGCGCCCAGGTGGAAGTCGCTGACGACCACGTCGATATCCGCGCCATGGTCCGCAAAGGTCTCCATGGCCGCAGCCCCGGAGTCAGCGGTCCACGTCGGGTAACCCTCCAGCGACAGGACCAGATCGAGCGCGTCGCGGACGGCAGCGTCGTCCTCGACGATCAGCACCGCCGGCTTCGGCACGTCCGGCCGGGCCCGCCGGGGCCCGGGCTGGACGTCGGCGGCGACGGGCGTGGCCACGAGATGCCTGGCGGGAACGTGCAGCGCAAACGTCGTGCCCCGCCCGAGTTCCGACTCGACCTTGACCGTGTAACCCAGGAGGCGGGAAATCTGCCGGACGATTGTCAGGCCCAGGCCGAAGCCGCGCGGCCGCGGGCCCGTGGCGTCCAGCCGGTAGTACTCGTCGAAGACCCGGTCCAGTTCCGGGGCGGGGATGCCGACGCCGGTGTCGGCAATGCGGATCGAGAATCCGGTGGCATCCTCGCCAAAGCTCACCGTGACACCGCCCTCCCGGGTGTACTGGAGCGCATTGTTGAGCAGGTTCTGCAGGACCTGGCGGAACAGGATCCGGTCCGTGCGCAGGCACAGGCTGGTGGGAGCGATCGTCAGCGCCAGGTTGCGCGCGGTGGCGACGGCCTCGAACTGCTGCTGGAGGTCGGCGAGCACGTCTGCCACCGGCACCACCTCGAGATTCGGGCGGATGTTGCCGGACTCGAGCTTGGTGATGTCGAGCAGGGCGTTCAGCAGGTTCGCCATGGACTCCAGCGCGGCCTGCTGCCGGTGGATCAGGTCCAGCTCACCGGGGCCGGCGAGCCGGCGCGCCAGGGCGGCGTTCAGCAGCTGCAGCGTCTGCAACGGCTGGCGGAGGTCGTGGCTCGCCGTGGCCAGGAAACGGCTCTTGGCCTGATTGGCGCTGTCGGCTTCCGCCCGCGCGGCGCGCAACTCGTCGGTCATGCGGCGGCGATCGGTGACGTCGCGGACCGCCGCGAGGACGTAGCTCACGCCGTGCGAGTCGCCGTCCTTTTCCTCAACGGGCGCAAGCCGGATTTCCGCGGGAAACTCCGTGCCGTCCTTCCGGCATGCGGCGAGCGACACCAGCCGGGCCCCCATTTCGCGGGTGGCGGGGACCGACGGCAAATCCCTCCCGGTACCGCTCGTGAATCCCCCGGGACTTCCGGGGCACCAGCTGCTCGATGGTCTGGCCGATGAGCTGGGCGGCCGGGTAGCCGAACAGCGCCACCGCGGCCGCGTTGACATAAACGATCTGGCCCCGGTGATCCACCAGCAGGAGCGCGTCCGGCGAGTGGTGGACCATCTGTTGGGCGATCCCGCGGATTGACATGCGGCCGCCCCTGCCCCCGCCGACGGGACTGAAGCGGACGGGCACCGTAGGGGGAAGCCCTTAGAGAGTGGCGGGCGGCACCGGCTTAGGATCAGCATCAGCATGGGCACCCGTGATGATCAGCCGCACAAGGCAGGGACGCAAGCACCGGCCGGTGCGGCGGCCATGCCGCCGGGCGTGGACCAGTATGTCCTGCGGGACCTGGCCGCGGGCTTTGCCCATGAGCTCAACCAGCCCCTGGCCGCCATCGCGGCCTATGCCGACGGCGCGGCCACGCTCCTGCGCCGGGATGCGAGTCACGCTCCCCAGGCACTGAACATCATCCAGGCGATCTCGGCCCAGGCGCTCCGGGCCGGCAACCTGGTCCAGCAGCTGCGCGGAGCCGCCCGGCCCCTGCCCCAAAGCACGATACCCCTGGATCCGAACGCCCTGGTCCGGACGGTCCAGCCGCTGCTCGAGTCCCTGGCCGCGCTGCAGGAGGTACGCCTCGTGATCGAACTGCGGACGCCGGCGCCGGCGGTGATGGGCGACGCGGACCGGCTCCAGGCCCTGCTGGTGCTGCTCTTCGGCAGCGCCCTGGACACCGTCGCGCAGTTGCCAGCGGACCGGCGAAAGGTCACGATCTCCACCGACGAGAGCGGCGACTGCACCGTGGAACTGTCCGCCACCGGGCCACGGGGTATGCTCTTCCAGCTGCACCTGCCCCGCGCGGATACCTGAACCGTGGAGCCGGAAAGCTGACCCGGACGGCAAGTCAGCCAATGGACGACCAGATCGACGTGAACAGCACAGGCACAGTCACTACCGTCTTCGTGGTGGACGATGACGACGGCGTCCGGACGTCACTCGGCATCCTTCTGGATTCCGCCGGCTACCGGGCCGTTCCGTTCGCGTCGGCCGCCGATTTCCTGGCCCAGTACGACCCCGCCCGGCCGGGCTGCCTGCTGCTGGACATGCGCATGCCAGGAATGACCGGCATGGAGCTGATCGAGGAGCTCGCGAGGCGCGGCGGCTTCGTGCCCGTCATCTTCATCACGGGCCACGGCGATGTGCCGATGGCCGTCGAGGCCATGAAGGCCGGCGCCTTCGATTTCCTGCAGAAACCCTTCAGCCCCCGTAACCTCCTGGAGCGCATCGAGCGGGCACTGGCCGCGGATACCGAGGCCCGCCAGGTATTGTCCCGGACCGAGGAACTCCGCCAGCGCTACACGACGCTGACGCCGCGCGAGAAGGAAGTGATGGCCCTCATCGTCGCCGGGCACGCGAACAAGGTGATCGCGATGGACCTGGGGCTGTCGGAGCGGACCGTCGAGATCCACCGGGCCCGGGTCATGGAAAAGATGGCTACCCGCTCCGTGGCCCACCTGGTGCGGATGGCGCTGGAGCTGGAAAGCCCGGGTCATCACGCCCGGACGGCGGGTCCAGATCGTCCTCCAGCGGGCTGACGCTCGCCGCGTCGAGTTCCTCGAACTGGCCGGTGTTGACGGCCCAGAAGAACGCCCACACGGCCACGAGGCACAGCACGAGGCCCAGCGGCACCAGCACGTAGAGGATCGTCATGCGCGCACCCGCCGCGCATTGAGCACGACCAGCACGGAACTCAGCGACATCCCCAGGGCGGCGAGCCAGGGCGGCAGCCAGCCCAGCGCGGCGACGGGGATTGCCACCAGGTTGTAGCCCGCGGCCCAGAGCAGGTTCTGCCGGAGAATCTGCCGGGCCCGCCGGGCCACCGCCACCGCGCGCGGCACGGCCAGCCAGGCGTTGTCCAGCAACAGCAGGTCGCCGGCGGTCTGGGCGAGTGCACTACCCGACCGGAGCACCATGGACACGTCGGCCGCCGCGAGTACCGGCGCATCGTTGACGCCGTCACCCACCATCAACACCGGGCTGCCCGCTGCCTGCAGGGTTGTGAGCCGGGCTACCTTGTCCGCCGGCGTCAGCCGCGCCTGCCAGCGGTCGATGCCGAGCGCCCCGGCCACCGACGCCACGGCGCCCGGGGCGTCGCCACTCGCAATCTCCACGCCGAGGCCGAGCGCGCGCAGGGCGTCCACCGCCTCGCGGGCGTCCCCGCGGACGGCGTCCTGCAGTCCGAACACGGCCAGCACGCCGTCGGCATCCGCCAGCCAGATGCCGTCGTCGCCACCGGCCCCTGCGAACGCGGCGCAACCCAGGCGGTAGTGCCGCCCGTCCACCCGGCCCTCGACGCCCTGGCTCGGCACCTCCCGCACGTCGCAGGCCTGGACATCGGGCGTCTCGTGCAGGCGGAACGCGACGGCCAGCGGATGGCTGGAACCCCTCTCCAGCGCCGCGGCGATCGCCAGCGCCCCTGCCTCCGTCACGCCCTGGCGCAGCTCCCGCACGGTGACCTCCGGCCGGCCCGTGGTCAGCGTGCCCGTCTTGTCGAGGAGCACGTGGCGCACGGCAGTGAGCTGCTCGAGCGCGGTCGCGGTAATCGGCAGCAGGCCGAGGCGCGCCAGTGCCGTGTTGGCCGCCGCGACGACGGCCGGTGCCGCGAGCGACAGGGCGCAGGGACAGGCCACCACCAGGACGGCGATGGTGTTGGCCAGGGCCACTTCGGGCCGGATCATCAGCCAGAGCACGCTCACCCCGGCGGCAATGGCCAGCACGGCCACGGAGAAGCGGCGGGCCACGCGCTCCGCCAGCGTCAGCAGCCGGGGCTTCGCCTGCCGGGAACGCTCCAGCAGCCGCAGCACGGCCGCCAGTTCGGTCTGCTCACCCGTGGCGGTCACGCGCAGGCGGACGCCGGCACCGAGATTGATGCTGCCGCTGGTGACCGCGGCGCCGACCGCGCGGCGCACCGGCGCCGACTCACCCGTGAGACAGGACTCGTTGAAGACTGACTCGCCCTCGAGGATCACGCCGTCGGCCGCCACCGGATCCCCCCGGTTCACGAGGATCTCGTCTCCGGGCAGCAGGCTGCCGACGGGAACGAGGCGGGTGCGGCCGCCGGCGATGCGGAGCGCCCGGGCGGGCAGCAGCCAGGCGAGGGCCTCGGTGACGGTGCCGACTTCGTGCCGGGACAGCAGCTCGATGAAGCGGGCCGTGGTCAGGAAGAACAGGAACATCGTGACGGCGTCGTAATAGACGGCGCCGGAGGCGGTGAAGGTGTTCCAGACGCTGGCCACCAGGGCCGCACCGATGCCGATGCCCACGGGCACGTCCATGGCTGGCCGCCCGGCACGCAGCTGGGCGAAAGCCGCGCGGAAGATCGGCCCGCCCGAGTACACGACGACGGGCAGCGTGACCAGCAGGCTGCAGTAGCGCAGGAAGCCCACCAGCGCGGGGTCCATGCGGAAGTCCTCGCTGGCGTAGAGCGCGAAGGCCAGCATCATGGCCTGCATCATCCCGAAGCCGGCGACGGCGAGCCGCTTCAGCGCGGCGCGGCGGGTGAGCACGCGCTCGCTGGCGGCGCTGGCGCTACCCGCCACGCTCGCGGTGTAGCCGAGCTTGCGGATCTCGCGCAGGATGCGCTCGAGGACGTGGTCCGCCCGGTCGTCCAGGTCGACGCGAGCCCTGGCGGTGGCGGGATCCACGCGCACGCCGGCGAGCCCGGGCAGCGGCCGCAAGGCGGCCTCGATCTGCACGGCGCAGGCCGCGCAGCCCATGCCGCCGATCTGCAGATTGACGGTCTCTGTCATGGCGCCTGCAGCTCAGGTACCGGGGGCGTCCGCCGGCGGGGGCGCGGCCAGGCGCTCGCTGTAGACCTCGGCGTCCGGCCGCAGCATCGTCAGCGCCACCATCAGTCCGCCGCCGACGAGGGCCAGCAGCGGCAGGGCCACCACCAGCCACATGATCGGCAGCCGGTACCAGCGGGTCGGATCAGGTCGCTCGGTGGTCATCTGCCCGGCTCCGGGACGAAGAAGCGGGTGGCGCGTCCGGCCATCAGGCCGGCATCATCAGCAGTGCGGACGGCGATCACGACGTCCCGGGGCGCCCGGTCGAGGTCACCCTGGGCCACGTGGAGCCGGGCCGGCACGGCGCGGACTTCCCCGGCGTCGACGGTGACGGGTTCCGCATCCACCTGGAACACGCCGGTGGGCTGGGTCTCGATCACGTAACGGTGCGCCCGGTCGTCCTTGTTCAGGATCCGCAGGCTGTAGACGTTCTCCACGCTGCCGTCCGGCAGTACCCGGTAGAGCGCGTTCCGGTCCCGGATGATGTCCAGCCCGATCGGCTGGCGCAGGCTGAGCGAGACGACGAAGCCGATGCCGAGCGCCAGCAGCAGGCCGCCGTAGACCAGCACCCGGGGGCGCAAGTAGTGGGTCTTCTGGCCCTCGAGCCCGCGCTCCGTCACGTAGCTGATGAGGCCGGGCGGGTAGTCCATCCTGGCCATGACGTCGTCGCAGGCGTCCACGCAGGCGGCGCAGGCGATGCACTCGTACTGCAGTCCCTTGCGGATGTCGATGCCCGTGGGGCAGACCTGGACGCAGATGGTGCAGTCCACGCAGTCGCCCAGGCCGGCGGCCTTGGCGTCGGCGCCCCGCTTGCGGGCGCCGCGCGGTTCACCACGGCCCGGATCGTAGGACACGATGAGCGTGTCCTGGTCGAACATCGCGCCCTGGAAACGGGCGTAGGGGCACATGTAGATGCACACCTGCTCGCGCAGGAAGCCGGCATTGCCGTAGGTGGCGAAGCCGTAGAAGAGGATCCAGAAAACCTCCCAGCCGCCGAGTGTCAGGTTCATCACGCTGGCAGCCAGTTCCCGCGCGGGCGTGAAGAACGCGACGAAGCTGAAGCCGGTCAGCGCGGCGAACCCGACCCAGAGGACCTGCTTGGCGGACTTGCGCAGCACCCACTCGCTGGTCCAGGGCTTGCGGTCCAGCTTCAGCCGCTGCGGACGATCGCCTTCGACCAGCCGCTCGAGCCCGAGGAACGCCTCGGTCCAGACGGTCTGGGGGCAGGCGTAGCCGCACCACACGCGCCCCGCCACCGCGGTGACGAAGAACAGCGTCAGCGCGGCGAGGACCAGCAGCCAGGTCAGGTAGAGGAAGTCCTGGGGCCAGAGCGTCAGGCCGAAGAGGTGGAACTTCCGCGCCGGGAGATCGAACAGCACGGCCTGCCGGCCGTTCCACTGGACCCACGGCAGGCCGTAGAAGATGCCCAGCAGGGTGAAGGCGGCCAGGGTGCGGAGCCGCGCGAAGCGGCCGGTGACCTCCCGCGGATAGACCTTCCGGTGGGCCTCGTACAGGGGAACAGGCTCGGCGGCGCCTGCCTTCGCATCATTCAAGACGTGCCACCCGCACGCGGAGGGCTGTCATGCAGGTAGTCCGTGAGCATCCCTGCCACCGCGGCGACGACCCAGAACAGAAAGAAGCCAATGCTGTAGATGCCGGTGCGGGTGAGCCACCAGGGCGCCGCGCCGGGCTCGCCGCGCTCGACGCCCTCGATGATCACCTGGGGATCCAGGGCGGCGAAGGTCAGCAGGGTGCCGAGGCAGGCGGCCAGGAACGAGGACCAGCCGATGGCGGCCACCGTCCGCATCCGGGGCGGCCAGCGGCGGGCTACCGGGTGATCATCCTCCGTCCGCGGCCCCATTGCCGGACCCCCCGCCACCGAGGCTGAGCACGTAGGCCGCCATCAGGCGAACCCGGTCCTTGCCGAGCAGTGCCTCGTGCGCCGGCATCTGGTTCTGGCGGCCGGCGCCGATGGTGACCCGCAGGGAGTCCGCATCACCGCCGTACAACCAGACGGTGTCCGCCAGGTTCGGGGCGCCAAGCATCTGGTTGCCCCGGGCATCGGCCCCGTGGCAGGCCACGCAGAAGACGGCATACCGGGCGGCGCCGGCCTGCACGAGCTCCGGCCTGGCCGCGGTCCCGCTGAGGCTCTGCACGTAGGCCACGACCTCTTCCACGCCGGCGTCCGTCAGTGCCGCCTGCCAGCCGGGCATGGCACCCATGCGGCCGCCGCCGATGGTGGCCAGCAGGGTTTCCGGCACGTTGCCGTACAGCCAGTCGCCATCCGTGAGGTTCGGGAACCCGGGCGCTCCCCGGGCATCGGAGCCGTGGCAACCCGCGCAGCCGTTGGCAAACAGGCTGCGCGCCTCGCCCATGGCGTCCGGGTCCTGCGCCAGCTGCTCGAGGGACAACGTGGCAAAGCGCGCATAGCGGGGAGCCTGCAGCTCGTTGGCGGCCCGCACCTCGGCGGCGTGCTGCTTCTGGGACGTCCAGCCGAGCGTGCCCGGGGAACTGCCGAGGCCCGGATAGAACACCAGGTAGCCCAGGCCCCAGATCACGCTGAGCACGAACAGCCACAACCACCAGCGCGGCTGCGGGTTGTTGAGCTCCGTCAGGTCGCCGTCCCAGACATGCCCCGTGTTCGAGGACGCCGTCTTCACGGTCTTGGCACGGCCGTTGGCGTACAGCAGCCAGACGATTCCCGCCACGTTGGCGAGGCTGCCGATCGCGATGAACCAGCTCCAGCCGGTCGTCATGGGCGCACCTCCGGCCCGTCATCCTCTTCCAGCGGCAGGAGCGCCGCCGACCTGAACGCCTCGCGGCGGCGCCGGCTGTAGGCCCAGAGCACGACGCCGACGAAAGCGAGCAGCGCAAGCACCGTGGCGATGCCACGCACGAGGCCCATGGTCACGACCGCTGACTCCATTACGGCGCGTCCCAGGTGCGGGACGCGAGACCCAGCATCTGCAGGTAGGCAATCAGCGCGTCCAGTTCGGTCTTGCCGGTGACCGCCTCGCTGGCGGACGCAATCTCCGCGTCGCTGTAGGGGACACCGACCATCCGCAGGGCCTTGAGCTTGCGGGGCGTCACGCTGGCATCCAGCACATTTTCTTCGAGCCAGGGGAACCCCGGCATGTTCGACTCGGGCACCACATCCCGCGGATTCAGCAGGTGAATCCGGTGCCAGGAATCGGTGTACCGGCCCCCGACGCGCGCCAGGTCCGGCCCCGTGCGCTTGGACCCGAACTGGAAGGGGTGGTCATAGACGGATTCGCCGGCCACCGAGTAATGGCCGTACCGCTCGGTCTCCGAGCGCAACGGCCGCACCATCTGGGAGTGGCAGTTATAGCAACCCTCCCGCAGGTAGATGTCGCGCCCCTCCAGCTGGAGCGGCGTGTAGGGCAGGACGCCGGGCGCTGGCGTGACGGACTCCGTCGCGAAGTACAGGGGGACGATCTCCACGAACCCCGCCACGCTGATGACGAGGGCCGTCAGGACGGCCAGCAGGCCGGCATTGCGTTCGATGACTTCGTGCTGCATGGCAGTTCCGTCAGGCCGGTCGGGCCGCAGGCGGGGGAATGACGACGTCGAGAACCGGAGCCCGCAGGCCAATGGTCCGGTAGACGTTCCAGGCCATCACGAACATCCCGGACACGATCATGACGCCCCCGAGGAAGCGGATGCCCCAGTACGGGTACGTGGCGTTCATCGACTCGATGAAGCTGTAGGTCAGCGTGCCGTCGGCGTTCGTGGCACGCCACATCAGGCCCTGCATGACGCCGGCGATCCACATGGAGGCGACGTACAGCACGACACCGATCGTCATGATCCAGAAGTGCAGGTCGATCGCCTTGACGCTGTACATCTCGCGGCGGCCGTACAGCCGCGGAATCAGGATGTAGAGGGCGCCGATGGAGATCATCGCCACCCAGCCGAGGGCGCCGGAATGCACGTGGCCGATGTTCCAGTCGGTGTAGTGGGACAGCGCATTGACGGTCCGGATGGACATCATCGGCCCCTCGAACGTCGACATGCCGTAGAAGGACAGGGACACGATGAGGAACTTGAGGATCGGGTCCGTGCGGAGTTTCCCCCAGGCACCGGACAGCGTCATGATGCCGTTGATCATGCCGCCCCAGGACGGCGCGATGAGCATGATCGAGAAGGCCATGCCCAGTGACTGGGCCCAGTCGGGCAGTGAGGTGTAGTGCAGGTGATGGGGGCCCGCCCACATGTAGATCGAGATCAGGGACCAGAAATGCACGACGGACAGCCGGTAGGAATACACGGGCCGGCCGGCCTGCTTCGGCACGAAGTAGTACATCACCCCCAGGAACCCCGCCGTGAGGAAGAAGCCCACGGCGTTGTGCCCGTACCACCACTGCACCATGGCATCGACCGTGCCGGCGTACACCGGGTAGGACTTCGTCCAGGTGACCGGGACCGCCGCACTGTTGACGATGTGCAGGATGGCAATGGTGAGGATGTAGGCGGCGAAGAACCAGTTCGCCACGTAGATGTGCCGGATCTTCCGCCGGGCCAGGGTGCCGAAGAACACGACGCCGTAGACGATCCAGACGATCGCGATCAGCACGTCGATCGGCCACTCCAGCTCCGCGTATTCCTTGCCGGACGTGGCGCCGAGCGGCAGGGAAACGGCGGCCAGCAGGATGACCAGCTGCCAGCCCCAGAAGGTGAAGGCCGCGAGGCGGTCGCTGTACAGGCGCACGTGGCAGGTGCGCTGCACCACGTAGTAGGACGTCGCGAACAGGACCGAGCCGCCGAACGCGAAGATCACCGCGTTGGTGTGCAGGGGCCTGAGGCGGCTGAAGGTCAGCCAGGGAACCTCGAAATTCAGGGCAGGCCAGAGCAGCTGGGCCGCGATCAGGACGCCGACGAGCATGCCGACCACCCCCCACACGACAGCCATCAGGGCGAACTGCCGCACCACTCGGTCGTTGTACATGTCGGTTACAGGGGCCACGGGTTACTCCGGATTTTTGCGCAGCGCACCTTAGCGATG
Source organism: uncultured Gammaproteobacteria bacterium (assembly GCA_963790015.1). Lineage (GTDB taxonomy): Bacteria > Pseudomonadota > Gammaproteobacteria > Steroidobacterales > SHZI01. The sequence continues at coordinate 8,499 of CAWBMW010000026.1, read as the reverse complement.
CGGCCGTCCGAGCAGAAGTAGGTAGTTTCTCGGACTGTTAGTTGGGCGGGATCAGCCCAAAACTTGGCCTTCGACCCTGGAGGACCTGGATCCATGTATATCAATTTCTGGTACCCGATGATCCGCAGTGAAGACCTGGGCCCGGACAAGCCGGAGCGCGCCAAGGTTCTCGGCCTTAATTTTGCCATATTTCGCGACAGCAAGGGCAAGGCCCACGTGCTGAGCGACACCTGCACGCACCGCGGCGGTTCCCTCGGCGGCGCCTGGGAGCTGGGCAAGAACCCCCGCATCCAGGGTGACTGCGTGGTCTGCCCCTACCACGGGTGGGAGTTCAATGGCGAGGGTGAATGCGCGAACATCCCGTCCATCGGCTATGGCGCGAAGGTGCCCGCCCGGGCCAAGGTCGACGCCTACCCCACCGTCGAGAAGTACGGCATCGTCTTCGCGTTCCTGGGCGACCTGCCCGAGAACGAGCGCCCGCCCCTGCTGGAGATCGAGGAGTACAGCGATCCGGCCTGGCGGGCCAACTCCGTGCTCGTCCTCGAGGTGGACTACTACTATGAGCGGTCTATCGAGAACGGCCTGGATCCGGCCCACAACGAGTTCGTCCACCCGACCCACGGCTTCAAGGCCGTCAACCGGGAAACCTACAAGGTCCGCGAATTCGACGTGGAGAACCACCCCCAGAACTGGGGCATGTGGTTCGTGCTCCGCTTCAATGCACCGGGCCTGCAGGACGAGACCTGGAAGGACGCCAAGACCAAGCCCGGCGAACTCTATGCCGGCACCGGCACCCACGGCCCGAACTCGATGATCACGGAGATCAACGTGGGCAAGAACCAGAAATTCCGCCAGTACTTCTTCGAGCAGCCGGTGGACCAGGACAAGACGCGCATCTTCTTCGTGAACATGCGCAACTTCATGCTGGAGCCCCACCACGACGGCCCGATCCACGCCCGCAACAAGGTCATCGCCCAGCAGGACATCGAGATCCTGGTGGACGTCTACCCGCCCCGGACGCCGACCAGCAACATCCGGGAAGTGCTGATGCCGGCCGACAAAGGCGTGGTAGCCTACCGGGAGTGGCTGAGCAAGTTCGACGACAAGGGCTGGCGCATCGACTGGGACGAGTTCACCCGCCGCGACGGCAAGGACACGGCCTATGTCATTCCCTCGCCCCGCCGGCGCGAATCCGGCAACTGGGTCCTCGAGCCGGTGCCCCTGCTCGCGAGCCGCGCCCAGCGCAAGGCGAGCAAGGAAGCCGCGGGCTGAGTATCGTCAGGCCATCTGAACCCTAAGGAGAAAACCTCATGGCTGCGAAGAACATCCTGGTCGTCCCCACCGACTTTTCGGAACGGTCGCTGACCGCGCTGGCCTGGGTCCGGAAGATGGCCGAAGCGATGCAGGCCGACATCCGCTGCATCTACGTCGTCGAGGAACCGCAGATCTACAGCACGCTCGACATGGGTCCCGTCGCCATACCGTCGGTGACGGAGCTCGTGAAGAGCGCCGAAGAGCACCTCGATTCGTTCATCAAGGCGAACATCAAGGCCTTCGGCAGCGCACCGAAGGCCTCGGTCCTGGTCGGCAGGCCGGCAGAGGAGATCGTGAGTTACGCCAGGGACAACGACGCCACGATGATCGTCATGACGACCCACGGCTACAGTGGCGTCAAGCACCTGCTGCTGGGGAGCACCACGGAGGGCGTCCTGCGGCACGCGAGCTGCCCGGTACTGTCCATCCGCACGACCTGAGGTGCCGTTGCTGCCGCGAATCGGGACGCTCGCCTCAGGTGTCTGACGCCTGGCATCAACTCAGCTGCGCCACGACGCTCGACCGGCTCGGCGTCGGCCCCGGGGGGCTGACTTCCGCGGAAGCTGCCCGCCGCCGGCTGGAGTACGGACCGAACGAGCTGGCGGCCGCACCCGCACGCTCGCCGCTCCGGATGCTGCTGGCCCAGTTCTCCGACTACATGATCCTGGTGCTGATCGCAGCCGCGGTCATCTCCGGCGTCATCGGCGATCTCGCCGACACCATCGTCATCGCCGTGATCATCGTCCTGAACGCGGTGATCGGCTTCTTCCAGGAATACCGGGCGGAGCGCGCACTGGCGGCGCTGAGGGCCATGGCGGCGCCCACGGCCACGGTGCTGCGGCGGGGATGCCCCGTCACGCTGCCCGCCGCCGAACTGGTCCCCGGCGACACGGTGCAGATCGAGGCGGGACGGATCGTGCCCGCCGACCTGCGGCTCCTCGAGGCCGCGAGTCTGCGCATCAACGAGTCGGCCCTGACGGGCGAGTCCGCCCCGGTGGACAAGATCACCGACCCGATCTCCGCCGCGGACCTGCCGCCCGGCGACCAGCGCAACATGGCCTTCAAGGGCACGGCGGTCAGTTACGGCCGCGGGGCGGGCGTCGTGGTGGCCACGGGCATGCGTACGGAGTTCGGCCGCATCGCCCTGCTGATCGAGGATGCCGACACGGTGGCCACCCCCCTCCAGCGCCGCCTCGGCGCCTTCGGCCGCGGCCTCGCGCTGGTGGTGCTCGGCATCTGCGCGCTCATCTTCGTCACCGGACTGCTGCGCGGGGAGCAGGCGCTCCCGATGTTCCTCACGGCGCTCAGCCTCGCCGTGGCGGCAATCCCGGAGGCGCTGCCCGCGGTGGTCAGCATCGCGCTGGCGCTGGGCGCCCGCCGGATGATGGCGAGGAACGCGCTGATCCGGCGCCTGCCCGCCGTCGAGACCCTGGGCTCCGTGACCGTGATCTGCGCCGACAAGACCGGCACCCTCACCGCCAACGAGATGCGCGTGGAGCAGTACTACTGCGACGGCGCCCCAGCCGCCGCGCCGGGCACCGGCGCCGCCTGGGACCTGCTCCTCGAAGCGATGACGGTGAGCCACGACGCGACCACCGACGGGACAGGCCTGCCCGTGGGCGACCCGACCGAAGTGGCACTGCTCATCGCCGCCCGGGAGAAGGGCCGCCAGCGTGCGGCGGGCGATGCGCGGCTGCCGCGAATCGCCGAACTGCCGTTCGACTCCGGGCGAAAGTGCATGACGACACTGCATCGGCTCGCCGCTGGCCGGGTGCTGTCGATCACCAAGGGTGCGCCGGAGGTGCTTCTTCCCCGGTGCACCCGGGAACTGCGTGGCGGGGGGCCCGTGACCCTGAACCGGGCCGCCCTGCTGGCGTCCTCCGAGCGCATGGCCGCCGACGGCCTGCGGGTGCTGGCGGTGGGCATCCGGCACTGGCCCGACACGCCCCGGGACGTCACTGCCGGGGCCATCGAGCAGGAGCTGGACTTCCTCGGCCTGATCGGCTTGCTCGACCCGCCACGACCGGAGGCCGGGCCGGCGATCGCGAGCTGCCGCGAGGCGGGGATCGTGCCGGTCATGATCACCGGCGATCACCCGCTGACGGCGCGCGCGGTGGCGGCGCGTCTCGGGCTGACTGATGCGCGGGCGGCAGTCGTGACCGGCGCGGAACTGGAACGCCTCCCGGACGCGGACTTCGACAGGCTGGTGGCGGAGACCCGCGTCTACGCGCGGGTCTCGCCCGAGCACAAGCTGCGGATCGTCTCGGCGCTGCAACGGCAGGGCCAGATCGTCGCCATGACCGGCGACGGCGTGAACGACGCGCCCGCGCTCCGGCACGCCGACATCGGCGTGGCGATGGGCATCGCGGGCACCGACGTGGCGCGGGAGGCCAGCGCGATGGTGCTGCTGGACGACAACTTCGCGACGGTCGTCCGGGCGGTGCGCGAGGGGCGCCGGATCTACGACAACCTGCGGCGCTTCATCCGCTACGTGCTCACGACCAACTCCGGCGAGATCCTGACCATCTTCCTCGCGCCCTTCCTCGGCCTGCCGATGCCGCTGATCCCGATCCAGATCCTCTGGATCAACCTGCTCACCGACGGGCTGCCGGGCCTCGCGCTGGCCGCGGAGCCGGCGGAGAAGAACATCATGCGCCGCCCGCCGCGGCCACCCGGCGAAAGCGTCTTCGCCCGGGGGCTCGGCCTGCACGCGCTGCTGGTCGGGCTGCTGATGGCCGCCCTCGCCCTCGGTGCCCAGGCCTGGTACGTGGCGCAGGAACCGGCGCTGTGGCAGACCATGGTCTTCACGATCCTGTGCTTCGCCCAGCTGGGCCACGTGCTCGCAATCCGCTCGGAGCAGACCTCGCTGTTCACGCTCGGACTCGGCTCGAACCGCCCGCTGCTGGGCGCCGTCCTCCTGACGGCGGCCCTGCAACTGGCGGTCGTCTATGCCCCGGCGCTCAACGCGCTGTTCCGGACGACGCCCCTGCCGCCGAAGGACCTGGCGGTGTGCGTGGGCGCCGCACTCGTGATCCTGGCAGTGGTCGAACTGGAGAAACTGGTGCGCCGGCAGGGGCTTGCCGGGAAGGCCAGCCTTGCGGAAACCCCTTAGGGCCAGGCCACCACCGGCTCCCTATAGTGAGTCCTTTGGCATTTTGGAGGTTCCCATGGGCCGCTTCACAGGCAAGGTCGTGCTGGTCACCGGGGCCCTCGGGGGCATCGGCTCGGCCACTGCCCGGCGCTTCGCGGCCGAAGGCGCGCTGCTGGCACTGACCGACATCGGCAAGACCGCCGACGATGTGCCTGCCGCGCTGGTGGCGGGCGCCGCCGACTGGGACTCCTGGCCGACCGGCTGGGCCTTCTGGCCCGCCGACCTGTCGAAGCCCGCCGACGTGGACACCCTGTTCACGGAGGTCCTCGAGCGCTTCGGGCGGCTGGACGTGCTGGTGAACGTGGCCGGCTACGACCACGACAACGGCGTGCCGCTGGAGAAACTCACCCTCGAACGGCTGCACAGGAACCTGGACACGAACCTGGCGAGCTGCCTGCTCTGCTGCCAGTCGGCGGTGACGCTCATGAAGCCGCACAAGTCGGGCGTGATCGTGAACATGAGTTCGCTCACCTGGCGCGGCAGCCAGCAGCAGTTCACCTACTCCGCTTCCAAGGGCGGCGTCTACGCCCTCACCCGCTCGCTCGCCATGGCGCTGGGGAAGGACGGCATCCGCGTGAACGCCGTCGCACCCGCGCTCATCGAGGTGGAGAGCATGGTGAAGCAGATCCCGCCGGCCGTCTGGGCCCAGGTCAAGACAGGCATCGGCGGCAGCTACCCGCTGGGCCGCCTCGGCCGGCCCGACGAAGTCGCCGCCGCCATCGCCTTCCTCGCCTCCGAGGATGCGTCGTTCATCACCGGCCAGATCCTCGAAGTGTCGGGCGGAGCCCGCCTGTAAAGAGGCGGCGGGGCCCGACTCTAAGGAGTAAGGTGCGGGGGTGACCCCTCAAGCACGGGAGTGCTGACCATGTCGAAGGAACGCAACAACACCCGCGAGACGAAGAAGAAGCCCGCCAAGACCATGTCCGAGAAGAAGGCCGAGAAGCGGGCCAAGAAGGAAACGAAGCAGTTCGGGATGCGCTGAGCCGTCAGGCCTGCTGCTCCCGCTTGGCGTGAGCCGGCGTCCTGAAGGCCAGGAGCGCGGCGATTGCCAGCGCACCGGTCAGCAGGCTCAGGATCAGGCCGAACTTCTCCGGTTGCACCCAGATGTCGGTCCACAGGTTCCAGCGGCCGGCGATCTCGTAGCTGCTGAAGGCGATGATCGCCGTCGGGATGGCGTAGCGGACGGCGGTGGTCACCTTCCACATCTGCAGCAGGCGCGAGAGCAGGTAGAAGGACCAGATCGTGTTGAAGAAGAAGATGGCGTAGGTCACCGGGTGGCGGTCGCCCAGGATGTTCTCGTCGTAGATGAAGAGCAGCGCCAGGTAGCAGGTCCACGTGACGAAGATCGTTTCCAGGCAGGTGATGTAGGCAAAGTTCCGCTCGTAGCCGCGGCTGGGCTTGCCGGTGCGCAACTTCAGGTTGCGCTGGAACCAGACAAACATGTTGCACTTCGTCTCCCGGTTCATCATCAGCGGCATCAGCAGGCCCAGGCAGACGCCGATGGAGGACATCATCACCAGGTACTCGGCCTTGGTGGCGATCTGGCCTGCCGCGTGGGTGTCCATGAGGTCAGGCACGCCCAGCATGTTGGCGTTCCACACGAAGGAGAACTCGACCCAGCCGCTCCAGATCAGGCTGCCCGCCCAGAAGCCGTACCAGGTGCCGGCCACCTCGCTGTCGTGGCGCATGCCGATGAAGAGCAGGATCACGCCGAAGAGCCCGAGCACGAAGGCAGACTGCAGGACGTACTCGTCGCCGAAGATCAGTTCCATGCCGACCATGAGCGTGTGGCCCAGGCCCTGGAACAGGAAGACGACCACGAAGGCGAAGAGCCCGACCAGCGGCGGACGGGCGAGCTGCTGCAGCACACCCTTCCGGGGAGCCGAAGCGGCGGGCGGGGTGGTGGATGCGGTGGCAGTCATGGACGGGACCTCCGGTAAATCGAACAGGACTGTACCACCGCGAACCTGCCCGGAATCAGGGCCATACCTGCGGCAAATGGTCCTACCGGCCAGACGGTAACGCCGCCGTCCCACAGCCTTACCGGGGTCACGGATTGTTGCCGGATCCGGCGGGTTCGATGGCATGCTGCGCGGCTCATGACCGCCTGGTTCGATGCCCTCGTCACCAGCCTGCTCGCCACCCTGGCCCTGCCCCGGTACAGCCTGGCCACGGTGTTCGTCGTGGCCCTGCTCTCCTCGACCCTCCTGCCGCTGGGAAGCGAGCCGGTGGTCTTCGGCCTCATCCGGCTCAACCCTGCCCTGTTCTGGCCCGTCGTGGCGGCCGCGACAGCCGGCGGCACCGTGGGTGGCGGCATCAGCTGGCTCATGGGCTACGGGGCGGAACGGGCCTATGAGCGCGTGGCCCGGCACGGGCCCCGCAATCCCCGCGCACTGGCCTGGCTGCAGCGCTTCGGCCCGAAGGCCTGCCTGCTGTCCTGGTTGCCGGGGATCGGCGATCCCCTGTGCGCCGTGGCCGGGTGGCTGCGCCTGCCGTTCTGGCCCTGCCTCGCGTGGATGGCCGTGGGCAAGCTGGGTCGCTACGTGGTCTTTACCGCCCTGCTCCTGTGGGTCTTCCCGGGCGACCCGGGCTGAGCCGGAACGACCCGGTGAGACTCCACAGCTAGCGCACGGCCCGGTCGCGCCGCAACTGCCGGGCCAGTCCGGTGGCAACGTCGTCCATCACCGCCACGTCGGTGTTCTGGTCCAGGTTCTCCGAGCTGGTGATGCGCACCTTGGACCGGATGGTGTAGATCCGCCTGCCTTCCCGGGTTTCGAACAGGTCGGTCGTCACCGTGATGTCACGCTCGATCTCCAGGGACGGTGGTTCCGCGCTCACGCTGTAGTCGTAGGTGTAGACGTTGTAGAAGTAGGGGTCCTCGCGGGGCAGTTCGGCGCTCGGGTTCTCCATCTTCAGAACCTCGCGACCCCGGTTCTGCTTCACGTCCACGTCCTCGTACGCGAGCCGCGTCACCAGCACCGCCTCGGCGCCGGTCGCCTTCACCAGCGCGGCCACCGCCTCCCGGTCCAGGACGTCGGTGCTCAGCATCGTGCGTGTGCTCGGTATGCCGGTGGTGCCCCCGGCGGCCAGCTCGCTGGCGAGCCGGTTTTCGAAGACGCGACGGCGGTCGAAGTCCTCGGAAACCGCCACGACCAGGACCTTGCTGTAGGGCTGTCCCGGCCGGGCCCCGGGCAGCCAGGCGGACTCCATCTTGAGCGGCGGGGTGCAGGCGCTGAGCAGGACTAGCAGGGCAAGCACGCTGTGGCGCAGGCGCATGAAGGATTTCCTCGCGAAGAATGGCGATTATGATCCCGATATCGCCCCGGGAGAATCCGACCGCCCGTGACCAGAAGCCACCCCGCCCGCCGGCACGGCGTCGCGCGCACCCTCTCCAAGCTCGGACTCGCCTCCCGCACCGTGGCAGCCACGTGGGTGCGGGACGGCCGGGTGGCGGTGAACGATCGGGTCATCCGCGACCCAGAGTCCGGTCGTGCAGGGCCAGGACCGGCTGGCGGTGGACGGCAAGGCGGTCGCCGCCAGTGACCGGGTGTACCTGGCGCTCCACAAGCCGCGGGGACTGGTCACGACCGCCGCGACCCGAAGGGTCGGACGACCATCTACGACTGCCTGACGGAGACACCTTGCCCTGCTCGGGCCGGTCGGACGACTCGACAAGGCCAGCGAGGGGCTGCTCCTCTTCACCAACGACCCGGGATGGTCGCACGCATCACCGACCCGGCGACCGGGCCGGACAAGACCTACCACGTGCAGGTACACACGGGTCCCGCGCGCGCCGCTGCTGGCCCGGCTGGTGGCCGGCAGGACACGGGCGAGCGCTCGACTGGCGTGCAAGATCCGGCAACGCTCCTCAGCGCCTGCGACAGGAGGCGTGGCTCGAAATCGTGCTCGACGAAGGCAACAACCGGCACATCGACGGCTGCTCGATGCGCACGAGGCGTCGACGTACTGCGGTTGATGCGGGTGGCGATCGGGTGCCTGCCGCTCGGTGATCTGCGTCGGGGCCAGTGGCGCCT
>CAWBMW010000025.1:0-74622 GCA_963790015.1 uncultured Gammaproteobacteria bacterium | reverse complement strand
TCGTGCCGGGGCACGCTGGTCCGGAACTCCAGCTGGTTCGCAACCCCGAGCACGCCGGGCAGCTTGCGTACCACCTGCTCCACATCGCCCCGCTGCTTCCAGTGGTCCACGGCGCCCTCGAGGGTGACCCACCCGGCAGACACCGTGCAGGCGACGCGCGGCCCCAGGGCCGGCAGATCCCGCTCCAGCGCCTGGCGTACGGCTCGCGCCACATCCGCGTCGCCCAACCCGGCACCGTCGCCCATCCGGAACACGATCCAGTTGCGAATGCCGGTACTCCCCGGCACGCGCCGGGCTGCATCCTGGGCCGCCATCTTCACCGCCCAGCTGCCGACGGTGCCGGCCAGCGTCACGACGCCGCCGGAGACGTGCACACCCAGTTCTGCCCCTTTTACCCCGGGGTCGTCCTTGAGGGCCTGGATGACGTCGGCTCTGATCTGTCCGTCTGTTCTTTTCATTGTTGTCGGTTCCCGTTGATGCCTGGACGGCAGCAGAAGGGGTGACCGGGACGTGCATGGGCATGGCGGCGCGCCAACCCACGTCGCGCGTGGACATCGTCTCTACGGCAATGAACGGCCCTGGCCCCTTACTCCAGCGCTCCCCGCCCCACCGGATGAACACAGGCTGAACGACCAAACTACCCCTGTCAGCGGGTGAGGAAATACCCACTAACCGGTAACCTTGTTACCGGCAATCCGGTATCAGAGCGGGCTGAGGCCCTCGCGGATCGCGTAGCGGGTCAACTCGGCAACGCCGTGCAGGTCCAGCTTGCGCATGATGTTCCGACGGTGGACCTCGACCGTGGACTCGGCGATGTGCAGCCGCCGGGCGATCTCGGCGCCCCGCAGGCCCTCCGCAATCAACTGGAGCACTTCGCGCTCCCGACGACCGAGCTCGACCCGCGGCGGCGGCCGGGAGGGAGCGGCGGCCAGGTCCTGCAGGTTGGTGACCAGGGTCTCCGCGATGGGCGGGCAGACGTAACGCTGGCCCTTGCTCACGGCACGTATCGCCCGCAGCAGCTCCGTGCCCGCGGCGTTCTTGAGGACGTAGCCCGTCGCCCCTGCCTTGAACATTTCGGTGACGAAATGCCGGTCGGAGTAGGCCGAGAGGGCAATGACCTTCACCGCAGGATTGCGCGCGAGGATGCGCGCCGTCGCACCAACGCCGTTGAGGTCCGGCATGGCGATATCCAGGACCACCACGTCCGGTGCCAGGTCCCGCGCCAGCTCGACCGCCGCCCGCCCGTCGCCGGCCTGGCCCACCACCGAGAGGTCGGGCTCGTGCTGCAGGACATGGGCCAGGGCCTCGCGAAACACCGCGTGGTCGTCCGCCAGCAGGACCCGGATGGTCATGGCAGCGTCCCCGGCGCCCGTGCCCAAACCGCCTCGCCGAGCGGCACCATGATCGTCGCCTCGACGCCACTGCCCGGCGTGCCCACGATGTCGAAGCTGCCGCCGATGAAACGGAGACGCTCGCGGATCAGCGGCAGGCCAAGGCCATTGCGCCCCTTGCCGCGTGCCTCCAGGTCGCCCGGATTGAAGCCCCGGCCGTCATCGCTGACGACCACCACGAGCGTCTGTCCCGACCGGTGGCAATCCACCTCGCACCGGACCTTGCTGCTCAGGGTGCCCGCGTGCTTGGCCACATTGATCAGCAGCTCCCGGACCGCCCGGAACACGATGATCCCGACTGGCGGCTCCAGCTGCTTGTCGATGCCGTCGTCGTGCAGTGCCACGTGCAGATGATAGTCACGGTGCATCTCGTCCGACAGGGCACTGAGGGCCGCCACGAGGCCCAGTTGGTGGAGCACGGGGCTGCTGAGCTGGGTTGCGAGGCTCCGGACCCGCGCATCGGCGCCGTCAATCAGGCCGGCAATCTCCTCGATGGCCGCCTGGACGCCGGCGGCATCGTGCTGCCTCCCCAGCCCGACCAGCTTCAGCTTGATGAGCGAGAGCAGCTGGGCCAGGTCGTCGTGGAGATCTGCGGCCACCGCCTGGCGCTCCCGATCCTCCGCCAGTGACAGCGCGCCGGCCAGCGCGCCCAGTTCGCGGGTGCGCTCCGCCACACGGGCCTCCAGAGTCGCGGCGAGGGCCTTCATCTGGGCCAGGGCCGCCTCCGCCGCGCACTTGGTCCCGGTGATGTCCGTCAGGGTGACGATGACGCCGTCGACCCGGTTGCGGGGCGTCCGGTGCGGCAGGATGCGACGCAAGAACCAGCGGCCGTCCGGGGCCTGGACCTCATCCTGGATCACCTGGCGATGCTCCAGGACGGACCGGGCCTGGTTCGCGAGAGGTTCTCCCGCGACAGCCGGGGGCAGGTCGGTGACCGGGCGGCCGAGGTCATCGGGCCGGAGGTTCATGGTGGTGGCTGCGGCCGGCGTGAAGCACCGGAGGGCCAGCCCCGCATCGAGGAGGAGCGCACTGATCCCGGAGCCCTGGAACAGGTCCAGCAGCTCGCTGCCGGCCGTCTCCCGGTTCCTGCCGGATCCCGCCGGTGCCCGGGTCATGGCCCGGAGTCACCCTTCCCGCGATCGCGCAGCCGAGCTGGCATGAGGTTCCCCCTGTTGCTCGCCCTGTCCGCAGGGCCGATTCTGGACTTGCGGAGGGCCGATTCCCACACTAACGGGAGGCTGGCTCATCGTGAATGCTACGTATTGCCGCAGCGGTCCGACTGGCGCCAGATTGGCTGTACGCGCATGAAACCCTCGTGAAGCATTTCATCGACAGGGACGACGCCGGACGCCGGCTGGCCGTGGCGCTGCACCAGCAGCTACCGGGCCACCAGGCCGGTGACGGCACCGTCGTCCTGGCGCTGCCCCGGGGCGGAGTGCCGGTGGCCGCCCCGGTGGCGGCTGCCCTCGGTGCCCCGCTCGGCCTGCTGATCGTGCGGAAGATCGGCGCACCGTCCCAGCCGGAACTGGCCATGGGTGCGGTGGCTTCCGGCGGCGTGGTGATCCGCAACGAGCCGATCATCCGGGCGATCGGCCTGACGGAGGCTGAGTTCGGGCGGGCTACCGCCCTGGCCGAGGCCGAACTGGCGGCGAAGGAACGTCTCTACGGCGCCCGCGCCGGGGCGGTGGGCATCGCGGGAAAGACCGTCATCCTGGTGGACGACGGCGCCGCGACGGGCGCCACCATGCGCGCCGCCGTGGCGGCCGCGAAGGCGAGGCGCGCGGCCCGGGTCGTGGTCGCGCTGCCGACCGCGTCCGAGGAGGCGGCAGCCGCCCTGGCAGCCGACGCCGACGAACTGGTCTGCCTGGAGACGCCGGAGCCCTACTTCGCGGTGGGCTACTGGTACCGCGATTTCGACCAGGTCAGTGATGATGAAGTGCGGCGCCTGCTCGAAGGCGCCAGCCGCGGAAGCGGCGCAACACCAGCCCGGGAGGCATGACGGCCATGAGCTTCACCCTGACCTCACCCGATTTCTCTCACCAGGGAACGATGCCGGCGGCGCACACCTGCGAGGGCGCGGACCGCTCACCGGTCCTCCACTGGTCCGGCGCACCCGCCGGCACGCAGAGCCTGGCGCTGATCGTGGACGACCCCGACGCCCCGGACCCCAAGGCCCCGAAGATGACCTGGGTCCACTGGGTGCTCTACAACCTTCCGGCCAGCGCCACGGGGATTGCCGGCGACGAGGCACGGCACGGCCTGCCCGCGGGCACTCTCGAGGGGCTCAACGACTGGAAGCGCACCGGCTACGGCGGCCCCTGCCCGCCCATCGGCGAGCACCGCTACTTCCACAAGCTCTACGCGCTCGACACCGTGCTCCCGGATCTGGGCCGCCCGACCAAGGCCCGGCTGCTAGAGGCCATGGCGGGACACGTGCTCGCCGAGGCTCAGCTCGTCGGCCTCTATCAGAAGGGCCGATAGCGTGACTGGCACGCGCATCACCAAGCGGCCTGCCGCACTGTCGCCACCGCCAAACCTGCCCAACTACGAGTCCACCTGCGCCAGCTTCAGCTGGGACCGGGCGGTGGAACTGCTGGACGGCCTGCCCGGTGGCGCGGGCCTGAACATCTGCTACGAGGCCGTGGACCGGCACCTGCAACACGGCCGCGGCAACAAGACGGCGCTGCGCTGGCTCGGCAAGTCCGGTGAACGCCGGGAGCTCACCTTTCGCGACCTGGCGCTGGCCACCAGCCGCTTCGCCAACGCGCTCACCGGCCTCGGCGTGCAGCCCGGCGACCGGGTGTTCCTGCTCATGGGCCGGCTGCCGGAGCTCTACGTGGCACTGCTCGGCGCGCTGAAGGCGCGGTGCGTCGTCACGCCGCTGTTCTCGGCCTTCGGCCCGGAGCCCATCGCCATGCGCGCCGAGCTGGGTGATGCGCGGGTGCTCGTCACGACGCCGGAGCTCTACCAGCGGAAGGTGCGCGGGATCCGCGCTCGGTTGCCGGGACTGAAGCACGTGATACTCGTTGGCGATTCGCCGGCGGGCGAACCCGGCGTACTCGACTGGAATGCGCTGGTCGGGTCGGCGTCCAGCGACTACACGATCGGGCCGACGGACCCGGAATCGCTGGCCCTGCTCCACTTCACCAGCGGCACCACCGGGCGGCCCAAGGGCGCCATGCACGTGCACGGCGCCGTCGTCGCCCACGCGGCGACGGCGCTCTACGCGCTGGACCTCCACGACGACGACATCTTCTGGTGCACCGCCGACCCCGGCTGGGTCACCGGCACCAGCTACGGCGTCATCGCGCCGCTCGTCACCGGCGTCACCAGCGTGGTGGTCGAGGCGGAGTTCGACGCCCAGACCTGGTACGGGGTGCTGGAGCGGGAAAAAGTCAGTGTCTGGTACACCGCGCCCACGGCGATCCGCATGATGATGAAGCTGGGCGCCGATGCGGTGCGCGCCTACCAGCTGCCGGCGCTGCGCTTCATGGCCAGCGTGGGCGAGCCGCTGAACCCCGAGGCGGTCGTCTGGGGCCAGGAGGCCTTCGGCCTGCCCTTCCACGACAACTGGTGGCAGACCGAGACCGGCGGCATCATGATCGCCAACTTCCCCGCCCTCGACATCAAGCCCGGCTCGATGGGGCGGCCCCTGCCCGGCATCACCGCGGCGATCGTGCAACGTGGCGCCGATGGCACCGTGCAGGTCGTGGATCAGCCCGGCGTGGACGGCGAGCTGGCGCTCAGGGTGCCCTGGCCCTCGATGATGCGGGGCTACCTCCACGAGGACGAGCGCTACCGCAAGTGCTTCGCGGGCGGCTGGTACCTCACCGGCGACCTGGCCCGCCGGGACGAGGACGGCTACTTCTGGTTCGTCGGCCGGGCCGACGACGTCATCAAGTCGGCGGGCCACCTGATCGGCCCCTTCGAGGTCGAGAGCGCGCTGATCGAGCACCCGGCGGTCGCCGAGGCCGCGGTGATCGGCAAGCCCGACCCGATCGTGGGCGAGGTCGTGAAGGCCTTCGTGGCGCTGAAGCCCGGCTACGAGGCCGGCGAGGCGCTGCGCCGCGAGCTGCTGGGCCACGCCCGCAGGCGGCTCGGCGCCGCCGTGGCGCCGAAGGAGATCGACTTCCGGGCCAACCTGCCGAAGACGCGCAGTGGCAAGATCATGCGGCGCCTCCTGAAGGCGCGGGAACTCGGCTTGCCCGAGGGCGACCTGTCCACGCTGGAGAGCGACGAGAAGTGAGCAACGCCGGATGACGGCCAAGATTCCACTGGAGCGCGGCCACCTGCAGGAGATCTACCGGCAGATGCTGCGCATCCGGCGCTTCGAGGCGAAGTGCGTTGAGCTCTACCAGGCCCAGAAGATCCGCGGCTTCCTCCATCTCTACGACGGTGAGGAGGCGGTGGCGGTCGGCGTGATGCAGGCGCTGGAGCCCCGGGACGCCGTTCTCGCCACCTACCGGGAGCACGGCCAGGCGCTGGCCCGGGGCGTGCCGATGGGCCCGCTGCTGGCCGAGATGCTCGGCAAGGCCGAGGGCGTGTGCCGCGGTCGCGGCGGCTCCATGCACATCTTCGACCGGGAGCGGCGCTTCTTCGGCGGCAACGCGATCGTCGGCGGCGGCCTGCCGCTGGCGGTGGGCATCGCGATGGCGGACAAGCGGCTGCGCCCCGGGGCGGTCACGGCCTGCTTCTTCGGCGAGGGCGCCGTGGCCGAGGGTGCGTTCCACGAGAGCATGAACCTGGCCGCCATCTGGCAGCTGCCGGTGCTGTTCGTCTGCGAGAACAACCTCTACGCCATGGGCGTGCCACTGGAGGACGCCGAGTCCCAGACCGACATCTACCGGAAGGCCGACGCCTACCGGATCCCGGCGCTGCAGGTGAACGGCATGGAGCCCGTGAAGATGGAGTTCGCGGCGCGCACCGCCGTCGAGCACATCCGGGCCCACGGGGGCCCCTACTTCATGGAGTGCCGCACCTACCGCTTCCGCGCCCACTCCATGTTCGACACCCAGGCCTACCGCACCCGGGACGAGATCGAGGGCTGGAAGCAGCGGGACCCGATCGCGCGGCTCAAGGCCTGGATGACCGGACAACCACCAGCTCACCGCCGACGAGGCGGCGCGGATCGACGCGGACATCGCGGCCGAGATCGACGCCGCCGTGGCCTTTGCCGAGGCGGGCACGCTGGAGCCCGTCGCGGACCTGGAGCGCTTCGTGCTGATGGATTCGGTGGTGCAGGAGGCGCCGCGATGAGTGCCGCCCCGCTCCGCATGACCTACCGGGAGGCCTGCCGCCAGGCGATCCGCGACGCCCTGCTCACCGACCCCCGCTGCTTCGTGATGGGCGAGGACGTGGGCAAGTACGGCGGCTGCTACGCGGTGACGAAGGGACTGCTCGAGGAGTTCGGCCCGGAGCGGATCCTGGACACGCCGCTCGCGGAGAACGGCTTCACCGGCGCCGGCATCGGCGCGGCGCTGGCGGGGCTGCGGCCGATCGTCGAGATCATGACCTGCAACTTCAGCCTGCTGGCCCTCGACCAGATCCTGAACAACGCGGCGACCATCCCGCACATGTCCGGCGGCCAGTTCGCGGTGCCCCTGGTGATCCGCATGGCCACCGGCGCCGGCCGGCAGCTCGCCGCCCAGCACTCCCACAGCCTGGAGGGCTGGTACGCCCACATCCCCGGCCTGAAGGTGCTGGCCCCCGGCACCATCGAGGACGCGCGGCACATGCTGGCCGCCGCGCTGGCGGACCCGAATCCCGTGCTGATCTTCGAGCACATCGTGCTCTACAACGCCGAGGGCGAGCTGGATCCGGCAGTCACCGGCGTGGACATCGCGCACGCGCGCATCCGCCGGCCCGGTCGTGACGTGAGCATCGTCACCTACGGCAACTGCCTGCCGAAATCCCTGGCGGCGGCCGAGGCGCTGGCAGCCGAGGGAATCTCGGCCGAAGTGCTGGACCTCCGCGTGCTGCGGCCGCTCGACATGCCGACGATCATCGCGTCGGTGACCCGCACCCGCCGCGTGCTGATCGTGGACGAGGGCTGGCAGAGCCGGCTCCCTGTCGGCGGAGATCGCGGCGCGGCTCGCGGAAGAGGCCTTCTTCGACCTGGACGCGCCGATCCGCCGCGTGTGCAGCGCCGAGGTGCCGGTGCCCTACGCGGCCCACCTGGAGGAAGCGGCGCTGCCGCAGGTCGACCGCATCGTCGCCGCAGTTCGCGGGCTGGTGAAACCCCCATGAGCGACGCCGTCGCCGACTTCTGCATGCCCTCCCTGGGCGCCGACATGGAAAGCGCCAAGGTGGTTGAGTGGCTGGTGAAGCCCGGCAGCCGGGTGAAGCCCGGCGACGTGGTGGCGGTGGTCGAGACCCACAAGGGCGCCATCGACGTGGAGATCTTCCTGGACGGCGTGATCGACGACCTGGCGCCGCTCAACGAGCAGCTGCCGGTGGGCGCGCTGCTGGCGCACGTGCGGGGTGGCAAGGCAGCGCCAGCGCCAGCGGCGACGCCGGCGCCGACGCCGGTGCCATCCTCGGGCGGGCGCGGGAGGGTCAGTCCGGCGGCGCGCCGGCGTGCCGCGGAGGCCGGCATCGATGCCGATGGCCTGCACGGCACCGGCCCGGACGGCGCCGTGACGCTGGCCGACGTGGAGCTGGCGATTTCAGCTGGCCCGAAGCCTGCACCGGCGACGGCGGCACGCGCCAGCGGTCGCGGCTTCGATCCGGCACAGATGCGCCAGGCGATCGCCGCGGCGATGGGCAGGTCCAAGCGCGAGATCCCCCACTACTACCTGGGCACGACGGTGGACTTCCACGCGGCGCAGTCCTGGCTCGACGGCTACAACGCGAGCCGGCCGCCGACCGAGCGGCTGCTGCCGGCCGTGCTGCTGCTGAAGGCGACGGCCCGCGCACTGGCCCAGGTGCCGCAGCTCAACGGCTTCTATGACAAGGACGGCTTCCGCGCCGGTCCTGGCCTCCACATCGGCTGGGCAATCTCCCTCCGCGGCGGCGGGCTCGTGGCCCCGGCCCTGCACGACGTGGACCGGCAGGACCTGCCCGGGCTCATGACGGCCCTCCGGGACCTGGTGCAGCGGGCGCGAACCGGCGGCCTGAAGAGCTCCGAGCTGACCGACCCGACCATCACCGTCACGAGCCTGGGCGAACGCGGCGCCGACAGCGTGCTGGGCGTGATCTACCCGCCCCAGGTGGCGATCGTCGGCTTCGGCCGCGTCGTCGAGCGGCCCTGGGTCGTCGCCGGCAACGTGGTCGCGCGGCCGCTGGTGACGCTGAGCCTGGCGGCGGATCATCGCGCGAGCGACGGCCACCTGGGCGGGCAAGCTGCTCGCGGCCATCGACGACGCGCTACAGGAGCCCGCGAACCTCTGACCCTGGAGACGGCATGAACGAGACCGAGATCCGCGCCCTGGCCGCCGACGTGCTGGCCGGCATTGCGCCGGAGGCCGACCTGGCCACCGTCGGCGACGACGAGGACCTGCGCGCGGCGCTGGACCTGGACTCCATGGACTTCATGAACTTCGTCATCGGCCTGCACCAGCAGACCGGCATCGACATCCCGGAGGCCGACGTGCCGAAGCTCTTCACGCTGCGCGGCCTGGTCGGCTACCTGGCGCGCTGAACCACTCCGCCAGCCAGTCCTCCAGCGTGGTCAGCGGCAGCGGACTGATCAGCTGCTGGCAGGCCGCCTTGTCGGCCAGCGTCATGGCAAAGGTGTTGCCGGCCTTGAGGTTCCCGTTGACCTGGGTCGGGTAACGGAAGGCCGGGCGCAGGCCGACGATCACGTAGTCGAAGAAGGCATTCTCCAGGGCGGTCGCCTGGCGATACTTCGGATTGAAGTCCGGGTTCAGCCGGTGGGCGCGCGCAGCGAGCTCCACCGGCGTCAGGACCTCGGACACCCCGTTGACCGCCCGGTGCAGGTGGGCGTCCCGGTCGCTGAAGATCGCCGCGACGAACTTGCCCAGGTCCTCTTCCGCGACGAAGCTGAGCCGCGTGTCCGGCGGATAGGGCCAGACGAGCCGGTTCTTCCACTGGAGGCCGAACTTCACCTGCCGCAGGTAGGCGGGCTGGCGCAGCCAGGTCCAGGGCAGGCCCGCGTCCTCGATGAGCGTCTCCAGCTGCCACTTGGTGCGGAAGTGAATCGGGCTTTCGAGGCCGAGTTCCTCCGGCGGACGCTCGAAGCGCGTCATGGTCTGCCAGACGAAGTGCCGCAGGGTGCTGCAGCTCCTGGCCGCGGCAATCAGCGCCCTGCCCTGCGCCAGCTCCTCGGGGTTGTCGGCACGATACTTCCGGGCGTGGATGTTGTAGACGGTCGTGCCGTAGATGCCCTCGGCCCCGGCAAATGCCGCCCGCAGTGCGGCCTCGTCCTGGGTCGCGGCCTGCACCACTTCGCAGCGCTGCCCGCCGACCTCCAGTTGACGCAGGCGCTCCGCGAGGGGGCTGTCGGGGCTGCGCACCGTGGCGCGCACGTGGAACCGGCCCGTCCGCAGCAGGTAGAAGACCGCCCGGTACCCCTCGCCAGCGGTACCGTTGGTCACGACGATCGTCGGCTTGTCCATCAAGAGGCCCTGCGGCTGCACATTCAGCGACCAGTGCATAATGGCGGGGAACCCGGCTCCGTCAACCCCACCCAGGGCGAACCCATGGACCAGCAGAGACTGCAGGCGCTACTTCTCGAACTCGACCGCGAACTGAAGGCGACCCGGTCGCTGGACGCCCAGTCGCAGGAACTGCTCCAGCAGGTGCTCGCGGACCTCCCCGCCGCGCCCGCGGGCTCCACGAGCGCACCGGTCCGCCGAGTCCCGCCTCCGGGAACTGATGCTGCGCTTCGAAGCCGAGCACCCGCAGCTGTCCGGAGCCGTCGGCCAGGTCGCCGACGCGCTGGGCAAGCTCGGCATCTGAGGGCGCCTAGCCCCGCTCGACGCGCACGGCCGTCACCTTGTATTCCGGCGCCTTCGTGATGCGGTCACCGTGGCTGCTCGTCAGGAGGTTCACCATCGTCGCGGGATCCTGGAACGTGGCGAACAACTCCCCCGGCTGCACCCGGTCGGTGACCCGGGCGCGCAGGCGGACCTCCCCGTAGCGGCTCCGCACCCGGACCGCAGCGCCGGACTCGAGGCCGGCGGCCGCCGCATCCACGGCGTGGATCTCCAGCAGGTCGGTGGGCCGCAGGTCGCGGGTGCGGCCCCGCCCCGTCATCGTGCCGGCGTTGAACTGGTACAGGCTGCGCCCGGTGGTCAGCAGCAGGGGAAACTCCGGCGTGACGGTTTCCGCCGTGGGGACGTAGTCGATGCAGGCCAGCTTCGCGCGGGGACCGGCACCAAAGGACTCTGCGTACAGGTACTCCGTGCCCGGCGCGTCCTCGTCCCGGCACGGCCACTGCACGCCCGATGCGTCGAGGCGCTCCGCGGTCACTCCCGGCCCCGCCCGGCCAGGCCGCGCGCACCTCGTCCCAGATCTCCGCGGCGCTGCCAAAGCCAAAGCCGGACCCGCGGCCCATGGCCCGGGCGACGTCGCACAGGATCTGCCAGTCCGGCCGCGCGGTACCGGGCGGCGGCACGGCCTGGCGCACCCGCTGGATCCGGCGCTCGGAGTTCATGAAGGTGCCATCGTGCTCGAACACGCTCGCCGCCGGCAGGAAGATCGTGGCGAATTCCCGTGCGGTCTCGTTGATGAAGATGTCCTGGACGATCACCGTCTCGACCCGGGCCAGCGCTTCCCGGGTCAACGTGCGATTGGGCAGCGTGGGCAGCACGTCGTAGCCGGTGATCCAGAGGCACTTCAGGTCGCCCCGCGCCGCGGCCTCGATCATGTCCACGACGTTGTAGCCCGGCTCACGGGGCAGTACCGTGCCCCACAGCGCCTCGAAACGGGCCCGCTCAGGCTCGAGGTTGGCGCCGCCGGTGAGGAGCCCGGGGTCGCAGCCCATGTGGGCCGCGCCCTGCACGTTGTTCTGCCCGCGCAGGGGATTCACGCCGGCGCCCCGGCGGCCGAGATTGCCCGTGAGCAGCGCCAGGTTGACGAGGCACATGACGCCTTCCGTGCCCTGCAGGTGCTCGGTCACGCCGAGGCCGTGGAAGCACATGGCGGGCCGCGTGGTGGCGTAGAGCCGCGCGGCGCGGCGGATGTCGCCGGCGGGCACGCCGCTGATGGCGGCGGCGCGCTCCGGCGTCCAGCCGGCGACCAGCGCCCGGAATTCGGCGACACCGTCCACCCGCTCGCGCAGGAAGGACTCGTCGGCGAGCGATTCCACCAGGATGACGTGGGCCAGCGCGTTCAGCAGCGGGACGTTGGTGCCCGCCCGGGGCCGCAGATGCACGGTGGCCCGGCGCGCCAGGTCCGTGGCCCGGGGATCGATGACGACCAGCGGCGTGCCGAGCCGCGCCTGCCGGAGGATGCGCGCGCCCACCACCGGGTGGTTCTCCGTGGGATTGCAGCCCACCAGCATGAGCGCGCCGGCCATCTCGATGTCGTCGAAGGAGTTGGTGGCGGCGCCGAAGCCCAGCATGCGCTTGAGCGCCGCCGCGCTCGGCGTGTGGCAGACCCGCGCGCAGCAGTCCACGTTGTTGGTGCCGAGCACGGTGCGCGCGAATTTCTGGATGACGTAGTTGTCCTCGTTGGTCGCGCGCGCCGAGCCGAGCAGGCCGATGGCCCGGGGGCCGTGGCGCTCCAGCACCCCGGCCAGGGTCTCCGCCACCGTCCCGATGGCCGTCGGCCAGTCGGTGCCCTGCCAGCCGCCCTGCCGGCGCAGCAGCGGCTGCGTCGCCCGGTCCGGTGCGCTGTTGAACTCGAAGGCGTAGCGGCCCTTGATGCAGAGATGCCCCTTGTTCACCGGCGAGTCGAGGACCGGGGTCACCTGCACGATCCGGCCGTCCCGGGTGCCGACGTTCAGCTCGCAGCCCACGGCGCAGTAGCCGCAGACGCTGCGCGTCCAGGCCTCCGGCTGGCCCAGCGCGAGCCGCTGCTTGTCCACCAGGGCGCCGGTCGGGCAGCTGTCCACGCAGGCCCCGCACCCCGTGCAGGAACTTTCCAGCAGGGTGGTCAGCGAGTCCGGCACGATCCGGCTGTCTTCGGTGCGGCCGAGCACGTGCCAGACGGAGAGGCCCTGGACCTCGTCGCAGATCCGCACGCACCGGTGGCACTGGATGCACTGGGACATGTCCACGCGGATGTAGGGGTGGGAATCGTCCACGGGCGGTAGCGACACGGGGCGCTCCGCCGCGTCCGGAATTCCGTACCGGTCGAGGGCGCGATGGAACTGCTTCTCCGGCAGGAGCCGCCGGGTCTCCGGGTCGCAGTGCGGGGCGAGCAGTTCCAGGGTGCCGCGCCGGAATTCCTCCAGCTCCGGGGAGTGGGTGGTGATGGCCATCCCGTCGACGACCGGCGTTGCGCAGGCCACCACGGGCCGCGACGAGCCTTCCACCATCACGGCGCAGAGCCGGCACATGGCCGTGGGGCGCAGGCGCGGGTCGTGGCACAGGGACGGCACCTCGATGCCCAGCCTGCCGAGCAGGTCGAGGATGCGCGTACCGGGAGCAACCCGCTGCTCGATGCCGTTGACGACCGCGCGGAGCATGGTCACGCGATCCGGAACAGCGCCCATTCGCCCTCGACCCCCTTGAGCTGGTGCAGCCCGCGGTCCTCGAACCTGAGGCCCGAGCCGGTGACGAGGTCGCGGACCGTCCGCGACACGAGCACCTCGCCCGCCCCGGCCAGGCCCATGACCCGGGCCCCGATGTGCACGGCGATGCCGCCCACCTTCTGGCCCATGAGTTCGCACTCGCCGGTGTGCACCCCGGCGCGCACGTCGATGCCGAGGGCCTTCACGGCGTCGCGGATCGCGAGGGCGCAACGCGCGCCGCGGGCCGGTCCGTCAAAGGTGGCGAAGAAGCCGTCGCCGGCGGTGTCGACCTCCCGCCCACGGAAGCGCGCGAGCTCCTGGCGCACCAGTCCGTGGTGGCGATTGACCAGGTCGGCCCACGCCCGGTCACCCAGCCGCTCGGCGAGCTGGGTCGCCCCGACGATGTCGGTGAACAGGACGGTGGCCAGCACCCGGTCCTCGTCGGGTACCTGGCTCGTGCCGGTCAGGAGTTCCTGGACGGGCCGGAGCATGGCCTCGATGTCGCCGGCGTGGAAGAAGTGGTCGTCGCCCGGTATGCCGACGAAGCGGGCGCCGCTGATGTGCTCCGCCAGGTAGCGGCCGTTGTCCGCGCGGATGTACTGGTTGCCCAGCCGGTGCAGCACCAGCGTCGGGACGCTGATGGTCGCCAGGGCCGGCCGGAAGTCCTGGTCGTAGACCATCGGGTAGATGGGGAAGAAGGTCCCGGGGCTCATGGCCAGGCGCTCGTAGCGCCCGCGCCAGGTAATGAAGGCCTCGTTGCCGGCCAGGCTGGGCGCACCGCCCTGGCGGGCCATCTCCCCGGTGCCGTAGGTGCGGAGCACGCCGGCAATCGTCGCATTGGCCGCGCTTTCGGGAATGCCACAGGGATAGTCCGGCGCGCGCCGGCGGCGCGCGTAGGTGTCGGCGAGGATGAGGGCCGTCGTGCTGGCGGGCCGGGAGGCGGCGAACAGCAACGCCATGCAGCCCCCGTCGCCGTGCCCGAACACGGCCGCCCGCTCGCTGCCGAGTGCGTCGAGCACGGTGCCGACGTCGTCCATCCACTCCTCCCAGGTGGGGACCGCGCCCATGGGCACGGGGTCCGACACGCCGGTGCCCCGCTTGTCGAAGCAGATCACGCGGCTGAAGGAGGCAAGCCGCTGCAGGAAGCGCGCCAGCGTCGGCTCCTCCCACATCACCTCGAGGTTGGTGCACCAGTCGGGGATGAAGACGACATCCACATCGCCCGCGCCGAATGCCTGGTAGGCGACGTACTGGCCGCCCTTGTTCTGGGCGTAGCGGGTCTCGGGGATCATCGCCATGGCCAGCTAGCCCCCCGCCCCGGCGGTGGCGTGGCGTGGCGGGGGCGGAGGCGCCGCCAAGCCGGGCAAGAATGGCGTCCACGTCGAGAAAGCTCGCCGCGCGGCCCTCCAGGTACCGGCGCGTGAGCCGCCCGTGCTCCGGCTCGTTGGAGCCGACCGCGTCGGCGGCAACCCAGACCTCGAAGCCGCGCTCGTAGGCGTCCATGACCGTCGACCGGACGCAGCCGTGCAGGTAGATGCCCGCGACAACGACGGTGCGGGCGCCAAGGGCGGTGAGTGTGGCTGCCAGCGCCGGGTGGCCAAAGCCGCTGAAGAAGGGCTTCGGGATCAACGGCTCGCCGGCGATGGGCGCCACCACATCCGGCGCGCGGACACCCGGTGTGCCCGCGACGCACTGCCGGGTGCCATTGCGGACCCAGTGGGGCATCCGGTCGCTGCCGTCCGGCCGGACCACCGTATGCACGTGCAGTACGGGCACGCCGCCGGTGCGGCACCCCTGCAGGAGGGCTCCGGCGCGGGCCAGCAGCTCCGGCTCGGCAGGCTCCAGACCAGGCCGGTCGAGGAAGTCCCGCTGCAGATCCACCAGGATCAGCGCCGCCGGGATCAGGCGCCGGGACCCGGGAGCCTGTTGCTGTTCGTCACTCGGGCGGCGCATATTCTGGCCTTGCTCCCTGCGAGAGCTCATTCATTTGGCAGATTAATGACTTCTGGACAGCATGCGCAACCAACCCATTGAGAGAATCATGACGGCGCCGGCCTGGACCATCGGGCCGGAATCCACCCTGGAAGAGGCGGCCCGGCTCATGGCGCGGGAACGACTGCACCACCTGCCCGTGGTCGACGCCGGGGGACTGGTTGGCATCATCAGTGCCGCCGACCTGATTGGCCGGGACGCGCCGGATGCCGGCCGGAAGCGGGCCGGGGACGTGATGCAGCGGGAACCGGTGACTCTCAGCCGGACCGCCACCCTGCAGGATGCCGCGGCCCTGCTGGCCGCGGGGGACTACCACTCACTGCCGGTCGTCGACCCGACCGGGAAAGTGGCCGGGATCGTGACCTCCACCGACCTGATCGTCGCGCTGCTCCACCAGTTGCCAACCGGGGGCGCGGCCGGAAGCGCGGCCAGCGACATCCTGACTGACCTGGAGAACGTGCGTGCCGCAGCCGAGCTCTACCTGCGCACCGGCCACGGGGAACACGAACACGCGGTGCTGGTTCGCGCACTGGCGAAAGCCAAAGAGCACCTGGGTCCCGGGCTGACCACTGGCCGGCTGTGACGGTGCCGCTCTGACAGTGGGAATCGTCGGCCGTCAGGCGAGACCCGGCTCCTTCGCCGCAACACCCTTCTCGTAGCGGGAATAGACCATCACGGGAATCTTCAGGGTTCCCAGGTGCTGCTCGAGCAGCGGATGCACCGCGGTCCACTCGAGGCCGCCGACGCCGGTCGCCAGGCGGGGCAACGCCAGGCTCGTGATCTTCTCAGCCTCCACGAGCGTGTGCAGGTGCTTCAGCGCATGGCCCACGTGCTGGACCGTGGCCCGGCCCGGGTGCTGGCCCGCCGACCGGGGCGGGTCCTGGGTGAAGAGGTTGATGATGCGCCGGCCGTCGGCGCCGGCCCAGGCCCACAGCTCGCCGGCCTCCGCCTTCTGCGTCTTGCAGAAGTGCCGGAAGTCCTGGTACAGCGCTGGCCACTGCTCACGCAGGCTGAGCGCGAGGCCCTGGTGGAAGTTGTCATTCGGGCTGACGCCGTGGGCGATCGCCGCCGCCCGGCTCAGGAGGATATCGCCCGTCACTTCATACAGCACTGGTTTGCTCCGGATCGTGAATTACACGCCCCATTTGACCATACCGGGGAAAGCTCCCGGTATTGCGGGAACTACCCACTCAGGGGAACGGGCGGGACGCGGGAATCGGGCCTCAGGGCTGCATGCGCGCCGAGAAATCCCACGCCGTGAGCCACTCGGGCTCGATGCGGACCGCCACTTCGTCCTGTTGCCGCGCAATCAGCCAGCGCGCGAAGGCGGACTCGCGGGTGTGCAGGTAACGGTCGATCAGGCGCAGCAGCACGGCCGGGCCATCGGCCCGTGACAGCCGGGCCGTGCCCTGGCCCCGGACGCCCCGGTAGGGCATGAGATCGCCGGCGATCTCGAAGGCACAGCGCGGGTCCTGCGCGAGTAGAGTGGCCAGCCGGGCGCTGCGCGGCGTCGCGCACCAGATTGCGTCCTCGTCGTAGAGGAACCAGAGGGAACAGAGCAGCGGGGCACCACCGCTCGCCAGGCAGGCGAGCCGCACGGGAATCTCCGCGCTGGCGAGGAACCGCCGGATCTCCGCGGCGGACCAGACGCTGGTTGACCGGATCAGTTCTTCGCGCACGGCGGGGGCCGGCTACGCCGCAGCCGGCGGCATCTTCACCTGGGTCTCGACGAAACCCCTGAGGTTCTCCATGCGCGCCAGCCAGGCGGCGACGTTTGGGCACTCGGTGTAATCGAGCTTCCGGCCCATCTTCGTGATCAGGTAGGCGCAGATCGCGAAGTCCACGACGGTCAGCTGGCCGAGCACGTACTCCCTGCCCCGCAGCTGCTGGTCGAGAACTCTCAGCAGCGGCGTGACCGCGCCGATGTCCTTCTCGTCGGACACCTTGAGGGCGCCCATGGCGGGCATCAGGTGGCAGCTCTGCCAGTGGAGCCAGCGGTCGGCGTCGGCCCGTCCCCGGGGATCCGTGGGCAGGGCCTTCGTCTGGGGAAACAGGGTGGCCAGGTAGGTCAGGATGGCGTTCGACTCCCAGAGCTTGAAGTCCCCGTCGACGAGGGCCGGGACGCGGGCCATGGGATTGATCGCCAGGTACTCCGGGCTCTGGGTTTCCCGGTCCTTGAAGCTGACGTGGTGGACCTCCACCGGGAGATCGAAGTGCCGGACGAAAGCCTCGACCTTGCGGTTGTTCGGCGTGATCGTGAAGGTGTACAGACGCATGGTTGGATGGCTTCCTGGGTAGTTCGGGTGAAACGCGGGCGCTGCCGCGCCGCTGAAATCCTATGGTACAGCCGCCGGGCCGACGGGCGTACAGTGGTGCCAGGCGGCCTCTACGGCATTTACCTATACCGTGCGCCTGACTGCCGACAGGAGCATGGCTTCACAAAGAACCAGGGGAGACTTCGATGACCGCATTCCGCGTGCTCGTTGCCGACAAGGTGAAGGCGCAGCTCTACGACCTGCCCAGCCGCCGCAGCTCCCTGAAGGCCCTGCAAAGCTTCGTCAATCCGGCCGGCATGCAGCCCGAGCGCGCACTCGGCTCCGGCAGGCCCGGCCGCGTGACGAGTGGCACCGGCGGCGGCCGCCACGCCTTCCAGCCGAAGCACGGGATCAAGGAACACGCGGAAGAGGTGTTCGTGCGCCTGGTCATCGCGGCGCTGGAGACGGATGCCGCCGTCAACGGTGGCGCGCCCATCGTGCTGGTCGCCGCGCCCCGCCTGCTCGGGACCTATCGCCGCCACCTGCCCGCGAACCTGAAGGAGCTGGTGGCCGTGGAGGTCAAGCTCGACCTGACGAAGCTGCCTGTCCTCGAACTCAACAGGCGCGTACGGGAGGCCGTTGCGGCCCTGCCGATCGCCGTAACGTCGCGATTCCCGGCGCCACGCCGCCGGAAGAAGGCCTGAGTCCGGGGCGGCCTCAGCGGTCGCGCCACCAGGCGACGAATTCGTCGAAGCTGATGGCGCCGTCATCGTCGGCGTCGATCTCATCGAAACCGATGCGCGCCTCCTCGTCACTCACCTCGGACTCGAGCTGCCCGAGCATCTCGACGAACTCCGCGAACTCGATGAGGCCGTCCTTGTTGACGTCGTTGTAGCGAAAACTTTCGCTGAGCTCCTTGAGCTCCGCCGGATCCGGTTTCATTCGGTGGCCTTCCTATGGACGTTCATTCAGGCGCCAGGAACGTCAGCCAGGGGCTGCCAGGTGCCGTCGGGATCGAAATCCTGGATCTTCTCGACGATGGCGGCGGTGTCCTCGCCCAGGTCCTTCTGGAACACCACGCCGTCCTCGTTGATCATGAAGGTCATCACGCCACTGGCGCCGTAGTCGGCGGGCCAGGCGATGAGGGCAAAGCCCTGCGTGAGCAGGCCATCGGCGAAGTAGTTCATGGCGCCGCCGTTGGCTGACGGGCCCTGGCCGTAGAGGGACCGGTAGTAGTAGCCGTGGTACGGCACGCGCTGGCCCTCCCCGCCGCGCCGATAGCCTTCCGCGCCGGCGGAGGCGACGAACGGCCCCGCAGGGCTCGCCGGCTCCTCGGCGGCGGTGGGCCAGTACAGCCCGTTCTGCCGGTCCGGATCGCTGAGCAGCTTCTGGGCGAAAACCCCCGGTGGATTGCCGTCGCGGGCTTGCGCGGCATAGTCGAACTGGGCCTCCCAGAAGCCGCGGGCGACGGCGATGGCGCCCAGCTCGTTCTCGCCAACGCGACGGTAGATGACCTCGTCGGCGCCCTGCGGCCCCGTCCAGGTACCAGCGGCCGTCCCGCTGGACCACCGGCACCGGCGACGGCCAGTCCGCCGCGCCGACCTGGAGGACGCGCCTGCTGTCGCCGTCGGCCACCAGCTCGTGCTTCTCCCGGTAGGACGCGACGAACCCGTCCCGGTCCGCCTTGTCGGCCACCGGATCGCCCGAGGAAATGATCTCGTCCGAGCCCGGACCCAGGAGCTTGCCGAGAGTCGCCGGGTCGCCCTTCTCCAGCGCCGGGACCAGCGCCGCCACGGCTTCTTCCGGCGTCGCGAACGAGGTGTGCGCTTCAGGCCGCGGGCCGCAGCCCGAGACCAGGGCTGCCGCCAGCATCGCAACCACAATGCCCGCCGTTCGCAGGGTGTTTACTGTGTTCATGTGTTTCCTCCTAGCGCCGGCTCTTGCCGGAACCACTGCGGCTCGCGCTGCTGCCCTTCGAGCGGGCACCCTCTGGCATGCTCTGGCGGCCGCGCTGGCTGGCGGCCCGGTCGCCGCTGCCCTTGCTGGCGCCGCCGAAACTGCCACCACCGGAGCCGCTGCTTCGGCTCGTAGCCGGCTTCTGCGCCTGTTGCGGCTGCCGGCTGGCCTGCTTCTGCTGGGGTTCCCGGGACTTCTGCTGCTGGGGCTGCCGCGCCTGCTGCTGTCCCGACGGCCGGGCCTGCCGGCTGCTGTCACCGTAGCCGCGGTCGGCCTTGCCCTTGGCTTGCGCTGGCTGGGCGCGGGTGCTGCTGGCGCCCATGCCCGGCGCCTCCGGCCTGCCGGCCACCATCTTCTCCCGGGCCGCCTTGCCTTCCGGGCTCGCGCCGGCGTAGCTGCCCTGGACCTTGCCGGTCGACGCCTTGGCCCCGCTATAGCTGCTCTGCCCCTGCCACCCGCCACTCTTGTCACTGGCAGCGGGCCGGGGCTGCTCTTTGGCCTGGGCCTGGCGCGTGCGCTGCTGCTGGTCCAGCGACTGCAGCTCGGAGCGGTTCGGGCGGGCGGTGGAGATCGGGCTCTTGGGCTGACCGGGCCGGTTGCCGCTTTCGCCGGGGCGATTGCCGTAGCTGTTCCAGTAATCGTTGCCCTGGTTGTTCACGATGATCGTGTTGTTGTTGAAGCCGTTCTGGTAGTTCGGCGGCCGGTTGTAGCCGTTGGCGGGCCGGTAGGCGCCGCCATAGGGCGGGCGGTAGGCCGCAGGCGGAGGCGGATAGTAAGGCCGCCCGCCGTAGTACACCCCGCCATAGCCGTAGTTCGGGTAGTAGTTGTCGTAGTCGTCATCGTCGTCGAAGACTTCAGCGACGAGCAGGCCGGCGCCGAAGGCCAGCAGTCCCGTGGTGACCATCTGGCCACCCGTGTAGCCCTCCTTCTTCTCCTCCACCACCGTCGTGGTGGTCGTGGTCGGCGGCGGAATCGTGGCGGGCGGCGGCGCGTAGACCGCCACCGGATCGTACTGGGGCACGTAGACGACCTTGGGGTCGGCGGGCTCGACGGTGATGACCTCCTTGCCGTCCTGCTCCTCCGTCTCGACCTTCAGCTGGTCGGAACTCGCCAGGTTGCCCACGTCCGCCGACTGCCTGCGCAGCCGCTGGACGGCGTCGAGCACGCCGGCCTGGTCGGCGTTGAAGGCCTCGCCCAGCTGGGTCGTCCAGTCGAGCTTCATGCACATCATGTCCACCACTTCGGGGAACTGGAGGAGCGCGCGCATGGAGGGGCTGAAGCCCAGCGGCTCGGCGGCCTCGTCCAGGGCGCGGCCCTTGAGGTCCGGGTTCTGGATCAGCCAGTTGCCGGCGTCCAGGACCATCTGGGGATTCGTCGCCGCGGTGAGCACCTGGGCCAGCACCGGGTCCGGGTACAGGGCGATGGGGGCAAGCAGGGCTTCGAGGGCCTCGGGCGTCAGGGCGAGGCTGGCCGCCACCGCGTCGGCGGGAGGCTGCTCCGGCGCGGCGGGTGCAGTCGCCGGTGCCGCGGCGTCGGTGGGCCCGGGCGCCGCCGGCGCGGGGGACTCCTTCGGGCCGCACGCCCCCAGCAGGGCGGCGAGCAACAGGATGCCGGCAAGGTTCTTCACGGGAACTGTTCCTGACTCGTGCTGCATATTAGTACCCAAACCTTTCTTAATCGGCGCGAGAGTAGCACTGCAAACGAAAAGGCCCCGATCGCTTGCTGGCGACCGGGGCCCCTGGTCTTCGTCAGGTCTTGGTCTGCGTGCCGGTTACTTCGGCGCGTCGCAGTCTGTGCGCGACAGGACCACCCGGCGGTTCAGGGCGCGACCTTCCCGCGTCCCGTTGTCGGCGATCGGCTGGCTCTCGCCCGCACCCGATGCCTTCAGCCGGCCCGCGGCAATGCCCCGGGATTCCAGGTAAGTCACCACGGTGGCCGCCCGGCGCTCGGACAGGGTCTGGTTGAAGGCCTCGGGACCCGTGCTGTCCGTGTGGCCGACCACCGTGCCGGAGACGAACTTCAGCCGCGTCATGTTCTCGACGACCTCGTTCAGAATCTCCTTGTCGGCCTCGGTCAACTCCGCTGAGTTAAACGCGAACTGCAGCTGCCGCGTGACGTCGCAGGTGCAGCCCTGCGGACCGACCCGCTCGCCCTTCGGCGTGTCCGGGCACTGGTCGTTCGGCGTCGATGACGCCGTCACCGTCCGTGTCCGCCGGCGGTGCCGGCGGTGGGGGCGGCGGCGGAGCGGCAACGGCGGCGACAACCGGCGCCGCCGCCATCACGGGAGCGGGCTTGCCGAAGCGGTAACCCACCTGGGCCTGGTAGATGAACGGGTCGATCTCGACGTCGCCGAGCGAGTCGGTTCCCAAGGAGTCGGTGATCTCCGCATCGGTGTCCATGTCGACGTAGCGCACCACGAGGTTGAGGAACCAGTTCTCGTTCAGGCTCACGTCGGCACCGATCTGGCCGGCGGCACCCCAGGAGTCATCCAGGTCGAGGCTGGTGTCGGAGAGGGCGCCCTTGGTGTCCTCGCTGAAGAACGTGGTGTAGTTGATGCCCGCGCCGATGTACGGGCGGAACTTGCCGTCCGGATTGAAGTGATACTGGAGGCTGAGGATCGGCGGCAGCTGGTCGATCTCGGCAACGTTGCCGGCGCCCTCGGCGCCATCGATGTCCACGTCGTGATTGAACGGGTACGGGACGAAGAGCTCGACACCCCACCGGTTCGCGAACATGTAGGTGCCTTCGAGCGTGAAGCTCGTCGCCGTGTCGACGTTCACTTCTTGTTCGGGCGACAGCGACAGGTTGTTGCTCTTCGGATCGACGATGCCAACGCCGCCGCGCAGGAGCCAGTCGCCCTGCTCGGCGACGGCGGTAAGGGGCTGCAGGCACAGCCCGGCGGCAGCCAGGGCGATCCCGAGCTGTAACGATCTGGATTTCATGGTTTGCTTCCTTTGTTTGTCAGTCGGGATGATCCGGGCAGCAACTCGCGCTGCGCAACCCGTATCCCCACGCCCAGCAATTATGCTGCGGTATCCCCCGTTTCGCCACCTCGGATCTTTCAGATGCGCCTGCCAGGACCAGGACTCGCCTTCGGTGCCACCCGACCACGGTTCCTGGCAGCGTCCCTCCTGCCCGTCCTGATCGGGAGCGCCTGGGGTGCGCGGATCGCAGGCCGGCTCGACCTGCCCGCCCTGCTCCTCGCGGTGCTGGCGACCCTGCTGGTCCACGCCGCCAGCAACGTCTACAACGACGTCACGGACGAGGAACTGGGTACCGACCGCGCCAACACGACCCGGATTGCGCCCTTCACGGGTGGCTCCCGCTTCATCCAGGACGGGCTGATCGGGCTCCCGGAGATGCGGCTCCTCGCGGGAATCCTCGCGCTGCTCGCGGCTGGCGCCGGCGCTGCGCTGGCCCTGCGGGCAGGCCCCGGCGTGCTGGCCTTCGGTGTCGCCGGCGGCCTGCTGGGCCTCACCTATTCACTGCCGGGCATCAGGCTCGCCGGCCGGGGCCTGGGCGAGGCGGCCATCGCGGCCGCCTTCGGGATCCTGCCGGTCACCGGCGCTGCCTGGCTGCAGACGGGGTCGCTGGATGCGCAGGCGGTCCTGCTGGCCGTCCCGGTCAGCAGCTGGGTCGCCGCCATCATCCTGGCCAACGAGATCCCGGACGCGCCCTCCGACGCCGTCACCGGCAAGCGGACCCTGGCCGTGCGCCTGGGTGCGCGCACGCCGCTGCTGCACGGCCTGGTCCAGGTGGCCGGTTTCGCCGCGCTGGCCGTGACGGCAGCACGTGGACTGCTCCCGGAATGGGCAGTCCTGCTGCCGGCAGCGCTGCTGGCGGCCGGCCTGTACGCCAGCGGGCTGCTGGCCAGCTCCCGGTCGCAACTGGCCCGTGGCATCAGATTGACACTCGGCATCCATGCCATCGGTTCGCTCTGGCTGCTAGCGGCGGTTATCCTTCCCGGCGCCGGGAGCCAGTGACCATGTACCAGGACTGGACTGCGAACCTGATCGTCGTCTTCGTCACGGTGCTCTCCGTGAGCGCGGTGGTGCTCGTGCACTATGAGGGACTGAACCTGCTGTCCCTGTGGCTGGCCAAGCGCCGGGAACAGCATCCGCGGCGCAAGGTGCTGTACGGGATCTTCGGCGTCCTGACCCTGCACATCACCGAGATCTGGATCTTCGGGCTGGCTATCTGGGTAGCACTGAAGTTTGCCAACACCGGCAGTGTCCTTGGCAGTCCGGCGACCAGCCTCCTTGACGCCGTCTACCTCGCTGCAATCACCTACACCACCGTGGGCTTCGGCGACCTGGCGCCGGTGGGCCCGATCCGCTTCATCGGCGGCACCATGGCGCTGACGGGCTTCGTGCTCATCACCTGGTCGGCCTCGTTCACGTTCCTGGAGATGGAGCGCTACTGGCGCCGGTAACTGGCAATCAGAGGAAGTCGGAATGCTGCTCACGAACATCTGGTACATCGCCGAGTGGAGCGAGAACGTCACGGACAAGCCCGTGAAGGCCAGGATGCTGGGCCGGGACTTCGTGCTCTTTCGCGACCCGGACGGCAGGGCGCATTGCCTCAGCAACACCTGTTGCCACCGCGGGCGCCAGCCTCTCCCAGGGCAAGTGCCAGGAGGACGGCACGCGTGTCCTGCCCCTTCCACGGCTGGCGCTTCAATGCCGAGGGCCGGTGCACCAACATTCCCTCGGCGGCCAACCCGGCCGGCGACATTCCCGCGGCGGCAAAGGTGGACAGCTACCCCACCCAGGAGAAGCACGGCTTCATCTGGGTCTTCCTCGGCGACCGGCCGGAGGAGGCCCACCCGCTCTTCGACATGCCCGAGAACACCGACCCGGCCTGGCGCAAGGTGACCTTCACCGACACGTGGAAGGCCAACATCCACTGGATGAAGATGGTGGATCTGGACCAGGTGCACCTGCACATCGTGCACGGCATCCCGCTGAACGAGGAGAACCCGAGCCGCCCGTCGGCGCATTCGGTGGAGACGCTCGAGAACGGCTTCCGCACGCACATCGTGTCGCGTCCGCCGCCGCGGGGCGGCTCCTGGGCCCAGTTGCGCCAGGAACGCGCCGAGGTCAATTCCTACCTGACCTTCTACGTGCCGGGCTTCACGCTCTACGGCAAGGTGGAGATCGCCAAGGGCTTCAGCAACGTGTTCTATTCCATGTCCACGCCCATCGACGAGGAGAACACGAAGCTCTACCTCATCGCCTTCCGGAACTTCATGCTCGAGCCGGACAAGGACAAGGACCACCTGGACCGCAACCTGCGCAACGTCTACCAGGACAAGGCCATCGCCGAGGGCCACTTCCCGAAGCGGGCGCCGGACGTGCCCGAGTGGCCGGTCATCAATGTGGACCGGGAAGACCTGCTGATGCAGACCTACTGGCAGCTCATGCGCCAGCTGCGGGCGAAGGGGTGGCAGATCGACCGCCTCGCGCTCGACGAACTGGATCGCAAGGGCGATCCCCGGGTCATCGCCAGCCCGGGCCGCCGCGCGGATCCCGCCAACTGGGTCTACCGGGCGGTTCCCCGGGTCGCCGCGGGTCAGTAGCGGGCCCGGCAAGGTACACTGGGCGGCCAGACCACGCCGCGCGGCGTCGCAGCGACAAGGAGGAGAGCTGGAAATGGTGACGACGAACGGGCAACAGGCCGGCAACCTGAGCGAGAGTGGCGGGGTCCGGCGGCTAGCGGACCTGCGGGATGCCCTCGCCCCCTTCAAGCGACGCAGGACCGGCAAAGCCCTGGGCCTGTTTGCCGGCGACGTGCTCCTGCTGGCGACCGGGCAGGCGCTGGTCGTCTTCGGGCCCGGCATGCTCCTGCGCATCCTGGGATCCCTCATCACCTGGGTCGGCATCGTCCGGCTCTTCATGATCGGCCACGATGCCTGCCACGGCGCGCTGACCAACAGTGACCGGCTGAACAGCGTGGTGGGACGGCTCGCCTTCCTGCCGTCGCTCACCCCGTTCTCCCTGTGGTACGTGGGTCACAACGTGGTGCACCACGGCTTCAACAACCTGCGGGGCAGGGACTTCGTCTGGGAGCCCAAGTCGCCGGAGGACTACCGCAACCTGCCTGCCTGGCGGCGCGCCCTCGAGCGGCTGTACCGGAGCGCTGCAGGCCCGGCGCCGTACTATTTCCTGGAGATCTGGTGGAAGCGCCTCTACTTCCCCGGGCTCGCGCGGCTGAAGACCCGGCGCTGGCAGTTCGTGGCCGACTGCACGACGGTGACCGTGGTCGCAGTCGCCTGGATCAGCAGCCTCGCCTGGCTCGGCACCCAGACGGGCGCGTCGCCCTGGATGCTCGTGGGGCTCGGCGTGCTCCTGCCCTTCTTCCTCTGGATCTGGACCGTGGGCATCGTGATCTACCTGCACCACACGGCGCCGGACCTGCGCTGGTTCGACGACCGGCGTGAATGGCTGAAGGCAGCCGCGCAGGCGACCGCCACCCGGCACCTCACCCTGCCGCCGCTGCTCGAGTCGCTGCTCCACCAGATCATGGCCCACCCGGTGCACCACCTGGACGGCACGATCCCCTGCTACCACCTCAAGGCGGCGCAGCGCCGGCTCATGGAAATGCTGCCGGAGATCAAGCCGGTCAGGTTCACCTGGAGCTACTACCGGGAGTGCGTCCGGATCTGCAAGACCTACGACTTTTCCGCGGGCACCTGGCGGCCATTCTGGCCGGCGGGGCAGCTCGCTTCTGCCGCCGCGTAGATCAGGCAGCTTTACTGAATTGCAGGAGTCGACAATGAACAAGGACCAGGTCAAGGGACGCATGCAGCGGGTGGCCGGCAAGGCCAAATCGGCTGCGGGCAAGGTGCTCGGCAAGCCGGGACTCCGGGCCCGGGGCACGCTGCAGCAGGTGGCCGGCACCGTGCAGGCCACCTACGGTGACCTCAAGTCGACCGCGAAGAAGAAAGTCGCCGCCAGCCAGCGGACCGCCACGAAAAAGGGCGTGGCCCTGGAGAAGAAGGTCCGGAAGCAGGCGAAGAAGCAGGTGAAGAAGGTCCAGAAGACGGTGAAGAAGCAGGCCAGGAAG
Organism: uncultured Gammaproteobacteria bacterium; assembly: GCA_963790015.1. GTDB lineage: Bacteria > Pseudomonadota > Gammaproteobacteria > Steroidobacterales > SHZI01. The sequence goes on along the minus strand of CAWBMW010000025.1, from coordinate 48,325 downwards.
GTGGCCCGCAAGGCCCCGTAGCCTGCAAGCCACGCGGATGAGCAAGGCGTTCACCCGCGAACCGGACCAGGACGACGACGGCGCCGACGACGATCCCCGCGAACGGGCGAGCGCTCTGCCGCCCGGCACAAAGAACTACATCACTCCGGCCGGGCTGCAGCGCCTGAAGGACGAGCTTCACTACCTGCTGCACAAGGACCGTCCCGCCGTGACGGCCGTGGTGTCCTGGGCCGCGGGCAACGGGGACCGGAGCGAGAACGCCGACTACCAGTACGGCAAGCGGCGCCTGCGGGAGATCGACCGGCGGATCCGCTTCCTCACCCGCCGCGTGGACCTCGCTGAGGTCATCGACCCCGCCCTGCCCCGCGACGCGCGGACGGCGGGCCAGGTCTTCTTCGGCGCCACGGTGCGCTACGCCACGGAGAGCGGCGAGGAGCGCGTGGTCACCATCGTCGGCGTGGACGAGAGCGACCATCGCCGCCTGCACATCAGCTGGATCTCGCCCCTCGCCCGCGCCCTCACGAAAGCCCGCGTCGGCGACACCGTGACGTTGCGCGCGCCCGGCGGCACGGAGGATCTGGAAATCCTCGACGTGCGCTACGGCCCTGTCGACGTGGAGCCGTTTGTCCCCGCCTAGGTCTGCTCCGGCGAATCCTCCGTAATCGTCGGTACGAACCGGCCCGTCCGTACCCGCCAGACCTGAACCAGGGTCATGGCGACCGCGATGAACGTGCCCACGCCCAGTGCCACCCGGGTGTGCAGGGCGAGTTCCGGCGCGGCACTGCCGAACAACAGCCACGCGAGGCCGATCCAGGCCAGCGTGGGAAACACCGAGCAGAACCCGGCAGCCACCGCGAGGCCGCAGGACGCGAGCAGTCCGGCCGTCAGCGCCCAGGCGGCGAAGGAGCCACTGCCTGCCTTCACGGCGGCGCCAGCCAGCAGTCCGCAGAGCATGAGCACCAACACGGCGGGAATGGCCGGCTGCGGGCGGCTGTTTGCCGTCAACGTTTCGAGAGTCGTTCGCGGTGGACGCGTCACTGGCATGACCTGATCGCTCCGGCGCTTGTCGCATTGCGTTCCGGAAAGGCTAGCACACGCTCTCACGCGCTCGCAGCAACGACACCGTGGCGCGGCTGTGAATCCTCTTCAACGCACGCCGCGAAACATAACGCATCGATCTCGTCTTCAGTCATTCCTCCTACGAACAACACGGAGAACCAACGTGAATCACCCTCCCACGACGGACGTCCGACGCGCCTTTCCAACCTCCTTGCGAGGCCTGCTGACCGCCGGCCTGATCATCGGCGGTTCGTTCCTGCTCGCCGCCTGCGATGACGATGACGACGACACGCCGCAGACCGGGCTTCGGGTCATCCACGCATCGCCAGACGCCCCGAAGGTCAACGTGCTGCTGAACGGCGACGCTGTCCTCACAGAGGTCGACTACAAGGGCGGCTCCGGCTTCACCAGCCTCGATCGCGGCACCTACGACATCACGGTGGATGCGATAACGCCCGCCGGCGACGACACCGTCATCTCGGTCGCCGATGCCAACCTGGCAGCGGACACCGACTACACCGTGCTCGCCATCGGCAAGGTTGCCAACATCACGCTGGCGCCACTGGTCATCGCGAACCCCGACACCCGCGTCACGTCCGGACAGGCTCGTGCCCAGGTGGTCCACGGCGCGCCCGACGCGCCGGCTGTATCGGTGTATGTCACGGCGCCCGGCGCCGACCTGGCGGCGGCCACCGCGCTCGGCACCTTCAGCTTCGGCGAGGACCTGGGCCCGGTGGAAGTCCCGGCCGGGAACTACCAGATCCGCGTGACCCTGGCGGGGAATCCCGCGGCGGTCGTATACGACGCCGGCACGGTTGCGCTGGCGAATGGTGCGGACCTGCTGCTCGTCGCGGTCGCAAACACGACGACCGGGCCGGCGCCGATCACCCTGCTGGTGAACGATGGCACCACCCAGGCGGAGCTGCTCGACGTCGCCACGACGGCGGACGTTCGCGCGGGTCACCTCTCACCCGACGCGCCGGCGGTCGACGTCATCGTCAACGACGACCTCGCCAATCCGCTCTTCAATGCGGCGACCTACCCCTCGCTGACGCCCTATGCGAGCGTCCCGCCCGCGACCTACAACGTCAAGGTCGTGGATGACGCCACCCAGGGACAGACGGTGATCAACGAGAACCTGGCCCTCGCCCGCGGCGTGAGCTATTCGGTGCTGGCAGTCGATCTCCTGGAGGACATCGAGCCGCTGGTGCTCACCGACGACCGGCGCAGCATCGCCACCGAGGCCCGGGTGCGCATCGTCCACGGTTCGCCGAGCGCCGGCCCCGTGGACATCTACGTGGCGGCGCCGCTCACCGACATCAACACCATCAATCCGACCTTCGCGAACGTGCCCTTCAAGGCCAACACGGGCTACGTCGGCCTGGCTGGCGGCACCTACGAGGTCTCGGTGACCCCGGCCGGCAGCAAGACGCCGGTGGCGATCTTCGCCACGCTTCCCATTGTGAACGGTGACATCTTCACCGTAATCGCCAGGGACAATAGCGGTGGCGGCGCGCCGCTGGGCCTGCTGGTGGAGGACGAGACCGACTGAACCGGTGCACCGCCGTCACCGGGCCTGGAGCCAGGGCCCGGTGGCGGTGGTGGCATCCCCGCTAGGCGTACAGCGCCACCTCGGCCAGCGCGATATCGGCCGTGAATTCCCGCATCCAGCCCAGCAGGGCAATCCGCTGGATCTTCGCCGGGTTCAGCGGCACCGCCAGGTCGTTGGGCGTGAAGCCCGTCCAGGGCAGGCGGATGGTCTGCCACCGGGGCGCCGCGCGGAACGTGGCGCGGTAGGACTGGTCGTACCAGCCGCAGTCGGCCGTCCGGACGTGGCAGTTGTAGTCCTCGTCATTCCCATGAACGAGGAACTCGACGCCTGAGTACGCCGATGCGTCGAAATCCCGGTCGCGGGTGGCGAGGTCCAGGGCCATCTGGATGAAGCCTCCACCGCTGTCCCTCGTGACGCGGCCCGTCAGCCGGACGCAGGACTTGCCCGCCACCGTGGCGCGGCCGAAGGTGGCGTCCGAGACGCCGCCCATCACCCGGTCGCTGAAGCCCCGCCACCGTGCGTTCGGCGCGAGGAACTCCCGGCCGTCCTCGAAGCTGCTCAGGATCAGCCGCTGCTCAGTCATGGGGGCCTCCCGGCAGCCGGTCGATCTCGACGGCAACCTCGTTACGGCGCAGTAACGGGATGGAAAGGGGCCCGTTGTAGCGGGACAGTACGGGTTCAGCGGCGGTCCTGATGCCGGCCCGGTCGAGGCTGGCCAGCAGTTCGTTCCGGTGTGTCTGGTAATTGCCCTCAGTCCAGCGGCCTGAGTAGCGCAGCACGGCCATCAGCTTCCCCGGCACCGCAATCACGCGGACCCGCGGATCGCGCCGGGACGGGCGCTGTTTCCAGCGTGTACTTTCCCGGCAGCATGAAAGCCACCCGCCAGCCGTTGTCGGCGGCGGCCTGCCGCACCGGCACGGTCATGGCGATCTTCTCTCCCTGCCGTTCCTGGGATACCGGCACCGTCATGGCGATGCGGGACCGGCTCGTATTTCCACCGGCAATGTAGCGGAACAGGCGCCGGAAACCCTCGTTGCCCGCCGCATCGAAACTCAATGCGCCCTCGATCACCGTCTCGGCGAACAGGGCAGGCTCGTACTGGCGATACTCGACGTTCCCCGACCGGCGCAGGACGGCGTAACGGGGCGCCTCGTAGCTCATGGGCCTGGTCTCATGGACCCAGTATGGACCTGCCCTGCGTCCCGCCCACCATGGCCATGACCTTGCCCAGGTCCAGCGTCCGCGCCTGCTCCTGGATCCGGGGCAGGTACTGCTGCTGCAACGACCGGCCCTGGCCCGTGAGCTCTGCGAACGCCTGCTGGAGCATGGCCGTGCTCATCACCCGGCCGCCGGCGTAGTAGCGCTTCGCCACCTGGCCCAGCGCCCAGGTCGTGGCAAACGAGAAAGCTGCGCCGGTGGCGGCCTTGCCGACGGACCCCACCATGCCGCCCGCCGCCTTCCCCAGCAGCCCGCCGATGAGCTTGCGGCCGATGCCCTCCAGGTACTGGCCCGTCAGGCCGACGCCGAGCGTCGCGAGCAGGTCCTTGATGTGGCCCCGGTCGAGCTGGAAGCCGTAGGCCGTCCCGACCTTGTAGACCAGCCTCATCTGCAACGGAATGATCGCGAGGGACGCCATGGACTGCGGAAGCAGTTCGAGCGCGCCGTTGAGGATCGACGCATTGAGGATGTCCCGGTCCAGCTCGGCCTCGGGCACCTGCGACGTGGCGGCGGTGGCAGTGGCGGTCACGACCCCAACAGCGACAGTCTCCAGCGGCGCGACGGCCAGTGCATCGGCTTCCACGGCCGCGGCATCCATCGCCGGCTGGTTGAGCCCGAGGGCGGCGCCGAGCCGGGCGAGGAAGCGTGTCTCCGCCTCGTTGCGCAGGCCATCGGCATCACAGACGCCGATGGCGATCTCGTAGGCCAGCTGGCGAAGCGCGGGCGTCGACAGGCTGGCCGCTGCCGACTCCACGCCGGCCCGCCCGAGGAGGACGTCCTGGTAGATGGCCGCCACGTTCAGGTCGGAGCCGAGGGACTCGGCGACCTGGCGAACCTCATCACGCTCACGGTCAGTCTTGGACTGGTCGGCGAAAGCCGCCAGCATGGCGATGCTCAGCAGTGACTTCTGCTCGGTCGGGGTCATCTTCGGCGTTGCTCCAGGTGGTCTGGTTAGCGCCGAAGTATAGGAGCAATCGGACCAGCACTCGCAGCAAGGTAAAGGCCTGGCGGGGACGCTGGAAGAGTCCCGCCAGGCCAGTCTGGTCTAGCGAACGTCGATGGCGTTCTTGACGGTCCGCACGCCCGCAACCGCGCGGGCGACATCGACAGCGGCATCCTTCTCGGCCTGCGACTTGGCATAGCCGCTCAACTGCACTTCGCCGTCGTGGGACTCGATATCCACGCGCATGGCGCTGGTGCGCTTGTCGGCGACCAGGGCTGCCTCGACCTTGCCGGTGAGCATCGCATCGTCAGCGACAACGCCGGGAGCCCGGTCCGCAGAACGGACTTCCAGGTTGTTGCGCACCTGCTTGACGCCGTCGGTGCCGGCGGCAATCTTCTCCGCTTCGCTCCGGGCCTCGCTGGAATCGACGAAGCCGTTCAGCTGGACGATGCCCTTCTGGGTCTCGACGTTGATCTGCCGGGCCTTGGTGTCCTTCTCGACGGTCAGCTGGGTCTTGATGCTCGCCGTGATCGCGGCGTCATCGATGACGACGCCGGTCGTACGGGGGGCGGAATCGGCCGCGAAGGCCGTGCCGGCCAGGGCGAATACCGCCCCAAGGGTCATCAGGCTGGTCTTGATCGCATTCATGGGCTCTTCTCCTCGATAAGTGAATTGACAGGACTGCGAGCGACCCGCGCGACGTTCACGCGCGGGTCGCTGTGGATCCCGCTACTTGGCTGACGCCGTGGCCGGCGCCGGATTCTCGATGACGGCCACGACCCGGCGATTCTGCTGACGGCCGCTCTGGGAGCCGTTGTCCGCCAGGGGCTGGGTCTCGCCCATGCCTACCGCGGTGAGGCGGCTGGCCGCAATGCCCTGCTGCACCAGGTACGCCTTCACCGACTCGGCGCGGCGCTGCGAGAGCCCCTGGTTGGAGTCATCGCTGCCGACGTTGTCCGTGTGCCCCTCGATCTGGACGTTCCGGTCCGGGTACTTGTTGAGGAAGGCGACCAGCTTGTTGAGGTTGCTGGTGGCGCCGACCTTCACGTCGGACTTGCCGGTGGCGAACAGCACGTCGCCCAGGGTCAGGACGAGGCCCCGGTCCGTGGCTTCGGCTTCGAGCGCATCGATCTGCCGCTGCAGGTCCTCGGCTGGCGAGCATTCGCCGCGTCCGCATCGGTGCGCGCCAGGTCGGCTTCACCCTCGGCCCGGGTGGCGTCGTCGCGCGCCGTATCGGCCTCGCGGGTCCGCGCATCCAGGCGGGCACGATCCCGCTCGTCACCGAGCTTCGCGCGCTGGTCCTCGGCGTAGCGGGTCGAGGCCCGGGCCATGGCGATCTCCACCTTCCGGTCGGCCATGTAGACCCGGTGCGCGCCCAGGTCCGCATCGGCCTTCGACACCGGCTGCTCGGCCGTCCGGACCGCAGCTTCGGCATCCTTGATGGCGGCCGGAGCGCGCTCCGCCAGGTTCGGGTCGGACTGCAGGCTGGTCAGCTTGGTGCGGACTTCCGCAGCGCCCGGGGGCGCGAGGGGTGCGCTGGCGCAGCCCGCCAGCACGAGAGACACCGCGGCTACGGCGCCAAGCGCCTTGCCATTGAAGGCACGGCTGTTGATCAGGTTGTTCATTGCTGGTCTCCTGCACGCTGCATTTCCTCACTCAGGGCGTCGCCACCCAGGCGCATTTCCTTGTTCACGGCCGCGGCCTTCGCCGCTTCGGTCCGGGCGGAGGCCAGCTCGGCCTCGACGCGGGCCTGGTCGGCGAGCCGCTCCGCGGCAAGCATGTTTTCCCCGACCACCGCGCTGTCCGCGGCGGCGAGCTTCTCGCGGGCTTCAGCCAGTTCGTTCGACGCGTAGCGGCCTGCCTCGGCCTTCTCGGCGTTGGTTACGGCCGTCCGGGCGGAGTCCAGCGACCGCGTCGGGGCGGGAGGCGTGGACGCGCAGGCGCCCGCCAGCAGGATCGTGCCGGCGAGGCCGGCTGCCGCGCACAGGCGCAGGCCGGAGCGGGTTCGGGAGGGTTCACGCATTGGGGTTCTCCAACTTCAAAGCCATTAATTGAGGCCGGAGCATGGGCGCGACGGGCTGACCGGTCTGTACGTTGACGTACACGGGAGGACCGTGTGCGCTACCGAACACACGCCGGAACGGATATTCTGGAAACTTGTCGGACTGTCAGGCCCTTCCGGAACGGCCCATGACCAGAACGCACGATCCCCGGCAGAACCGCCTCCTCGCAGCCCTGCCCGCCACGGAGTGGGCCCGCCTCCAGCCGCGCCTGGAGCTGGTGGCCATGCCCCTCGGTCACGTTCTCTACGAGTCCGGCATGCCGCTGCAGCACGTCTACTTCCCCACCAACTGCATCGTGTCCCTCCTGTACGTGATGGAGGACGGCCACTCGGCCGAGATCGCCATCGTCGGCAAGGAAGGGATGGTCGGGGTCGCACTTTTCATGGGTGGCGAAACCACCCCGAGCCGGGCCATCGTGCAGAGTGGCGGCCACGCCTACCGCCTGCCCGGGAAGGCCGTGAAGGAAGAATTCAGCCACGCAGGCCCGGTGCAGCGCCTCCTGCTGCGCTATACGCAGGCACTCATCACCCAGATGGCCCAGACCGCCGTGTGCAATCGCCACCACACGGTCGAGCAGCAGTTGTGCCGGTGGCTGCTGCTCAGCCTCGACCGCCTGGAGTCGAACGAGCTGGTGATGACCCAGGAACTCATCGCCAACATGCTCGGCGTACGGCGCGAAGGTGTCACCGAGTCGGCCGGCAAGCTGCAGACTCTTGGGCTCATCAAATACAGCCGGGGGCGGATCACGGTGGTGGACCGGCCCGGACTGGAGCGGTACGCCTGCGAGTGCTACGCCGTGGTGAAGCGCGAGTTCGATCGGCTCCTGCCGGAAGGGCCCATCGCCTGACCCTTACTCGCGGTCACGCGAACGGGTCAGCGGTTGAACAACGCCAGCAAGGCCGCACCCGTGGCGGCGGCCATCAGCATGGATTTCACCGGCTCGTCCCTGACGTAGGCCACCGTACTGGCAGACGCCTGCCGGGTCGTGGCACGCGCCTGCCGGGAACCTTCGCGCACGGCATTGGCGCTGCGGGCCGCCAGGGCGCCCGCCCTGTCGGCTGCACGGTTCAGCAGGGGCGTGACGGCATCGAACCATTCGTGAGTGCGACAACGAACAGACTCACGAGCGGGTTCCGCGCTACAAACACTCCATGACAATCGCCCTGCCCGCACTGCCCTACGCGCTCGACGCCCTCGAGCCCCACATCTCGCGGCGCACGCTGTCTGCCCACCATGGGCACCATCACGCTGACTATGTCGAGAAGACGAGAGCGCTGGTGAAGGACTCATCGCTGGAGTCCGCGCTTCTCGGGGAGATCGTGCTTGCCGCCACCGAGCAGGAGGACAACTCGCTCTTCAACGCCGCCGCCCAGGCGTGGAACCACGACTTCTACTGGCGGAGCATGCGGCCGGGTGGCGGAGGCGACGCGCACGGTGACGTTGCGCAGTTGATCGAGTATGGGTTCGGAAGCCAGAAGGCTTTCCGCCAGGCCCTCATGGCGACCGCCGCCGAGCAGTTCGGCAGTGGCTGGGCGTGGCTGGTTCTGGACGAAGGCCGGCTGGAACTCCTGACCACGCCAAACGCCGGGACACCGCTCAACTCAATGCAGGCGCCCCTGCTGTCGATCGACCTCTGGGAACACGCCTATTACCTCGACTACCAGCACAGGCGCCCGACTACGTCGCTGCCGTCCTGGGCAATCTGCTCAACTGGGATTTCGCCAACGAGAATCTCGCCCGCGCTCAGGCCAAAGGCATGTCAGCAGCGGCTTCCTGGCGGTAGCGCACGTCGGACAACAGCCGGGCTCGTTTCCTTCCGGACCACCGCGTAGCACTCGCAGGCGCGGGCCTCGAGAGCAGCGCGATCGAGCACCGAGATGTGGCCGCGGCGGTAGCTGATGCAGCCCGCCTGCTGCAGCCTGCCGGCGGCTTCCGTGACGCCCTCCCGGCGCACGCCGAGCATGCCGGCGACGAGTTCGTGGGTCATTACGAGCTCCCGCCCCCCGCTCCGGTCGACTGCGAGCAGCAGCCAGCGGCACAGGCGCTGCTCCACCGAATGATGCCTATTGCAGGCCGCCGTCTGGGTCACCTGCGTCATCAGGGCCTGGGTATAGCGGAGCAGCAGTCGCTGCAGCAGTCCGCCGCGATGGAACTCCTGCAGGAGCCGCTGGCGCTCGAGCCGGTAGGCGTGGCCGGCCGCCTGCACCACCGCCGAACTCGGCGTGGTGTCGCCGCCCATGAACAGCGAGACACCAACCATGCCTTCATTACCGACGCCCGCCGTCTCGGCCGTTGCCCCGGACTCCATCACATAGTGGAGGGAGACGATGGCGGTGGTCGGGAAGTACGCGTGCTGCAGCTGTTCGCCGGGCCCGTAGACCATGTCGCCGAGGGCCATGGGCACCAGCTCCAGGTGCGGCGCCAGGCGCTCGAACTCGGGACCGGGCAAGGCGGCAAGCAGATGATTCTGGCTGGGGTTGTGAAGCGATGCCATGGCGTGTTCGATTGAGCCTGTCGGCTACTGCCGCGCGGTCAGCTGCACGCCGATTCCGCGGTAGCCGATGAAGCGGCAGGCCTGGTTGAACATGGGTTCCCCGCTGACCTGGAACTTCTGCTCCGATCCATCGGCGTTGATCCGGCTGAAGACGAAATCCAGGAAGGGCTGACGGGCTGCGATGGTCTCCTGAAGCAACTGCCGCTCCGCCTCGTTCCAGCCCGCCACGCGCTCACCCGCGGTTCCGTCCGCGAGCCCGTCCACCCGGATCCCGAGCATCTCGAGGACGGGTCCGGAAACCTTGGTGAAGGCCCCGTTCTCGTCCTGCTCCCAGTACCAGTCGGACGCCAGCTCGGTCAGGCTGCGAAACCGCGCTTCGCTTTCACGGAGCTCCGCCGTCCTTTCCTGCACCGTCTTCTCCAGCAGCACGCTGTATTCCTGGAGCTTCCGGTACAGCAGCCGGACCTCGAGCATGTTGCGGATCCGCGTCTGCGCCTCGACCAGGTCAAAGGGCTTGCTGATGAAGTCCCTGGCGCCTGCCTGCAGGGCCCGCAGTTTGTGGCCGGGCTGGGCGGTGATCACGAGAACCGGCAGGTAGGTGTCGTGGTCGTTCGCCTTCAGTCCTTCGATCACCTCGAAGCCATCCATTCCCGGCATCTGGAGGTCGAGCAGGATCAGGTCATAGTGGTTCTTCCGGTGCAGGCTGCACACTTCGCCCGGATCCATGGTGGAGGCAACGTTGGTATAGCCGCCGGCCTCCAGCAGCTGCTCCAGCAAGGTCACGTTTACCTGCTGATCGTCAACGATCAGGATGCTGGACGCCCGGATATCCGCCTCGGTGACTTTCATTCCCGTTCCATCCCTGCCGGGCGGCCTGCCGCCGACTCCGAGAAGCGCAGTGCCGCGTCGAGCGCATCCAGGAACTGGTTCACCCTGATCGGCTTGGTGAGGTAATTGAAGAAGCCAGCCTCGAGGGCTTTCTCGATGTCGCGGGGAATCGCGTTCGCGCTGAGGGCGATGATCGGTATGTGCGCCGTGGCCGGATCGGCGCGCAGGATCTTCATGGCCTCCAGGCCGCTGATGCCGGGCAGGTTGATGTCCATGAGGATCACTTCCGGCTGGCAGGCGCGTGCAAACTCGATGCCGAGATCGCCGTCGGCGGCGCCCAGCAGGCGCAGATCGGGCCGGCGTGCCATGAGCTGCTCGACCAGCTCCAGGTTCGCCGGATTGTCCTCGATGTAGAGGAGCGTGCGCAGCGGCGTCCCCGCGGGAACGTCCGGCCGCACGACGACTGCGGGCTCCGGCTCCGGCGCCGCGAACCTGGGCGCATCGGTCAGGCTGAGGTCGATCCAGAAATGGCTCCCCACGCCGACGGTGCTGTCCGCGCCGATGGTGCCGCCCATGAACTCGACCAGGCGCTTGGCCACCACCAGGCCGATGCCCGTGCCCTCCTCCGTGCCGGTCTCCTTGCCGAGCCGGTTGAAGGGCTGGAAGAGCTGCTCCAGCTGCTTCGGTGTGAGCCCCCCGCCCGTGTCACGGACGCCGATGCGGATCAGCCCGGGTCCGGAGAGCGAGCACTCGACGGCCACGTTGCCTGCCGGCTTGTTGTACTTGATCGCGTTGAACAGGAGGTTGATCAGGACCTGCTTGACCCGCGTGCGGTCGGCGCTGACGAAGTACGGGACCTCGAAGGCCGGGAACGTCATGGTGATCCCGCGCTGCTGCGCCTGCGGCTCGATCATCGCCCGGCACTCCAGCATGACCTCGGCCAGGGATACGGGCTCCCGCGACAGCGTCACCTTGCCGGACTCGATCAGGGCGAGATCGAGCACCTCGTTGATCAGCTCGAGCAGGTACCAGCCCGCCTTCAGGATCTGTTCGAGACTGCGCTTCTGCGTGGGCGTCGGCACGGGAGTTCCGGACTCCATGAGCTGGGCGAAACCGAGGATCGCATTTAGCGGCGTGCGCAGCTCGTGGCTCATGCTGGAGAGGAAGTCGGTCTTCGCGCGGTTGGCGTTGTCCGCAGCGGCCATGGCCTCGTGCAGATTCTCCTCGATGCGCTTCCGCTGGGAATTGTCCGCGCCAATCAGCAGGTAGCCGATGATGTCGTCAGCCTCGCCGTGCAGCGCCGTGATCGACACGACGGCCGGAAAGCGCGTGCCATCCTTGCGGATGTAGGTCAGTTCGTAGATGTCCTCGATGCCGCGGGAGGCCTTGAACGCCAGCGCCTCGAAGCCCGGCGCGATGGCGGTGCCAAGCTCCTCGCTCAGGGCGAGGGCGCGTGCGCTGACTTCCTGCTGGTCGTGGATGTCGCTGGGGCTGATCCGGTTGACGACCTCGGCGGCCGTGTAGCCCAGCATGCGCTCGGCACCGCGGTTGAAGAGCTGGATGATGCCCTGGTCGTCGGTGGCGATGATCGAGAAGGTGGCGCTGCCGAGAATCGCGTTCTGCAGGGCAGTTGCCTTGAGCTGTGAGTTCTCAGGCCGCAACTCGTTGGCGCGATACGGATAAATTGGCATTTTCCATGTTGCCGGCTGGCCGGATGAGCGTCTGTGCGCTGGCGAACAGACGCTCATCGGCAGGCGATTCCGGTTCATGGCTCGATCCCGCCCAGTAGGTTACAGGTGGACCGGCGTGCAGGACTCGCCGTAACGTGTGCTGCAGCTGATCCGCGACGCAGGCCCGGTGGCACTCGTCGGGTCGCTTTTCGAAGCAGGTGAGCGCAACCCGCTCTCCAAGCAGGAGCCAGCCGTGAATCTTCTCCAGCAGCGCCTGCTGGTTCGGCAGGGTGCGGAGGCGATAGTCCTCGAGCACGGACTCGCGGCGCTTCGCGCAACGCCGCGTGCGCGACGGTCCTTTCCGAGTGGGCGCCGAGCTGCCAGAGGTGCTCGTACGGATGCCGATATTCCGCGCAGGCCCTGCTCAGTGCGCAGCCGCGCGAAGGCGGCGTCGCCGGCTGACGGCGGTACGGCGCAGGTCGCAGAGGACCGTACACCGACCGCGAGTGCCAGCGGCCTTCAGGTAGGCGATGCTGCGAGTAGCCCTGGTAGCCGATCGTGAACAGCCTGCGGGCCGGCGTCCGGGTGCACTGCCAGCTCGCTCGACGTCCTGCTCGTGAATCGGGCCAACATGCTCAGCATCGCTGCAGAGCCGTGCCCGAGCGCCCCGGCCACGAAGCGCGCCAGGCCGTTGCCGCTGTCACCAGCGTGACTTGCGGTCGCTGAAGTGCTTGCAGTCGAGGGAGCCAGCATGAAATGGGCCTTCGCAGGGACGAACGTGCGCCATGGACCGGGGGAGTTGCCGGAACCTTAGGTCGGGACTCGTGCGGCGTCTGTTCGGTGCCGAACGTTGGAATGCACAGCGAGCCCTCACACTCCACCGCTTTCGAGGTTCCGTTGTCGTGAAACGACCCCGGCTGTTGCGGCCACGCCAGCGCCATGCCGGACGGCGTGCTGCGCGATCCCCAGCCCCGGCTCCGCCCTGGGACAACGAGGACATCCTGCGGGGCGAATTGTTCAGCATCGAGCGCCTCGAACAGCACGCGGTCAGCCTGGCGGCGGCGCAGCAGACCACGTCGAAGCCGATTCGACGCCCGCCCCTCGGCGTGCGGCTCAGCGACAACGAGGCGGTGTTGCTGAACGCCTATCGCGCCATCGCGCGGGCCGTCGGCGAGGATCGCGCCATCACGCCGGCCGCCGAATGGCTGCTCGACAACTACCACCTCGTCGAAGAGCAGATCCGCGAGATCCGCGAGGACCTGCCGCCGGGCTTCTATCGCCAGTTGCCGAAGCTCGCGGGCGGGCCGTTCATCGGCTATCCGCGGGTGTTCGGCATCGCCTGGGCCTTTGTCGCCCATACCGACAGCCACTTCGATCCGGACACCCTGCGCCGCTTCGTGCGGGCCTACCAGACGCGTGCAGCCGCTGACGCATCGGCGAGCTGTGGGCCGTCGCGATCACGCTGCGCATCGTGCTCGTGGAGAACCTGCGGCGCGCCGCGCAGCGCATCGTGAGCAGCCGCACCGCGCGCCAGGAGGCGGACGACCTGGCGGATCGGCTGCTGGCCGGGAATGGCCATGCCGTGGAACCCGGACGCTGCTCAGGCACTACGACGAGGGCGAGGTCCTGCACAGGGCCTTTGCCGTCCAGCTGGTGCAGCGGCTGCGCGACCAGGACCCCAGGGTCACGCCGGCGCTCACCTGGCTGGACGAACGACTGGCGGCGGAGGGCACCACGGCCGAGACGGTCGTGCGGGATGAGCACCAGCGGCAGGGCGCGTCGAACGTCACGGTGCGCAACATCATCACCAGCATGCGGCTGATCTCCGAGCTGGAGTGGTCGGATTTCTTCGAGAGCGTCAGCCTGGTCGACGACGTGCTGCGCGCGGGCAGTCGACTTCGCGCGCATGGACTTCGCGACCCGCAATCTCTACCGCAGCGCGATCGAGGAGCTGGCCCGCGGCTCGACGCTCACGGAGCTGGAGATCGCCCGTGCCGCCCTCGGCGGCCGCGAGCAGCGCCGCTGGACGCCGCGACGGTCGCCAGCGCGATCCCGGGTACCACCTGATCGCCGCCGGGCGCCGCGCCTTCGAGGCGCCGATCGGCTACCGGGCGCCGCTGTGGCGCCTGCCGGCCCGCTGGATCATGCGCCACGGCGCCGGCGGCTACATCGGCACGATCCTCCTGATCGCCGCGCTGATCCTCGCGCTGCCGCTTGCTGGGACTGGACCAGCAGGGTCTCGGCGGCTGGGCTCTGGCCGTGCTCGGGCTCCTCGGGCTCCTGCCGGCGGTCGATGTCGCCGTGGCCCTGGTGAACCGGTCGGTGACCCGCGGCTTCGGCGCGACCATCCTGCCCGGACTGGCGCTGCGCGACGGCGTGCCGGCGGAGCTGCGGACCCTGGTGGCCGTCCCGATCCTCCTCACGACCCGCGCGGCCATCGAGGAGCAGATCGAGCGGCTGGAGATCCATTACCTCGCCTCGCCCGGAGGGCGACCTGCACTTCGCCCTGCTGTCGGACTGGGTCGATGCGGCGACCGAGCACCGTCGCAGGCCGACGCAGGCGCTCCTGGACGCGGCCGCCGCGCGGCATCGCGCGGCTGAATCGGCTGCACGGCCCCGCCGCCGCCGGCGACCGCTTCCTGCTCCTGCACCGCCGGCGGCTGTGGAGCGCCACGCCAGCAGCAGTGGATGGGATGGGAGCGCAAGCGCGGCAAGCTGCACGAACTCAACCGCCTGCTGCGCGGCGCGACGGACACGACCTTCGTCGATGCCGGCGGCAGCGCACCTGACGTGCCGACGGGCGTGCGCTACGTCATCACGCTCGACGCCGACACGCGGCTGCCGCGCGACGCCGCGCGCCGCCTGATCGGCAAGATGGCGCACCCGCTCAACCGTCCGCGGTTCGATGCGGCGACCGGGCGCGTGGTCGAGGGCTATGCCGTGCTGCAGCCGCGCGTCACCCCCTCGCTGCCCATGGGCCGGGAAGGCTCGCTCTTCCAGCGCATCGTCTCGAGCGCACCCGGCCTGGACCCCTACGCCGCGGCCGTGTCCGACGTGTACCAGGACCTGTTCGGCGAAGGCTCCTACGCCGGCAAGGGCATCTACGACATCGACGCCTTCGAGGCCGCGCTCGCCGGCCGCGTGCGCCGACGGCACGCTGCTCAGCCACGACCTGTTCGAGGGCATCTTTGCCCGCGCCGGACTCGTGTCCGATATCGAGGTCGTCGAGGAGTTTCCGGCGCGCTACGACGTCGCTGCCGCCCGCCAGCATCGCTGGGCGCGCGGCGACTGGCAGCTGCTGCCGTGGCTGCTGGGCCGGCGCGATGCCGCCGGGGACGACCGGCAAGCGGCAGCGTGCCGCTGATCGGCCTCTGGAAGATGCTCGACAACCTGCGCCGGACGCTCTCCGCGCCGGCGGCCTTGCTTGCGCTGGTGGCTGGCTGGACGCTGCCACTCCCGGCCGCACTCGCCTGGACGGCCTTCATCCTCGTGACCGATCGCCGTGCCGACGCTGCTGCCGGTCGTCGCGGCGATCGTGCCGCGGCGCGCCGGCATCACCACGCGCAGCCACCTGCGCGCCCTCGGCGCGGATCTGCGGCTGGCCATCGGCCAGATGCTGTTCCAGCTCGTCTTCCTCCCCCACCAGGCCTGGCTGATGGTCGATGCGATCGGGCGGACGCTGTGTCGGCTGTTCGTGAGTCGACCGGAACCTGCTCGAGTGGATCACCGCGGCGCAGGCCGCCGTCAGCGCGAGGCCCGGCGTGCCCGGCCTACTACCGGCAGATGCGCGGCAGTGTTCTCGCCACGCTCGCGGGATTGTTGCGTCGTCTACGCCGCCGGGCGCGGTGCGGGCGTGGCTCGCGGCCCCGTTCGCGGCTGCTGTGGCTGGCGGCGCCGGCGCTCGCCTTCTGGATCAGCCGCAGCCCGCCCGCCGGTGCGCCAGCGCCGCGGTGTCGCGTGACAGATGCGCGCGACCTGCGGCTCGTCGCCCGCCGCACCTGGCGCTTCTTCGAGACCTTCGTCACGGCGGAAGACCACATGCTGCCGCCCGACAACTTCCAGGAAGACCCGACAGCCGGTCCTGGCCCACCGCACCTCGCCCACCAACATCGGCCTGTACCTGCTGTCCACCGTCAGCGCGCGCGACTTCGGCTGGATCGGGACGGTCGACGCGCTGGAGCGGCTGGAAGCGACGCTCGCCACGATGGAGCGCCTGCAGCGCTTCCGCGGCCACTTCTACAACTGGTACGACACGCGCGACCTGCGGCCGCTGGACCCGCGCTACGTCTCGTCGGTGGACAGCGGCAACCTCGCCGGCACACCTGGTTGCCGCCGCGAATGCGGCCCGGGAGTGGCCGGACGCTCCCGTCACGCCGGCGCAGGTTCGCTGCCGGCGCCCGCGACGCGCTGGACCTGGCGCGCGAGGCCCTGCACGCGATTCCGGCGCCGGTGCGCACGGCGGTCAGGCTTGTGGCAGCAGCTCGCGACGGAGATCGACCGCATCGCCGGCATGCTGGACGAGACGGCGCTTCCGCCGGCAGGCAGCCCGCCGCTCCTGCGCGACCTGGAGCGGCACGCCGCCACCCTGCGCGGACATCGCCCGGACGCTGGCGAGCGAGGGCGACGATGACGCCCGCGGCGACCTGCTCTTCTGGGCGGACGCAACCCAGCGCTCCATCGAGAGCTGGCGACGCGACAGCGCACGGACCCAGGCGACCGACGGCGCGCGCTGAGGGCGCCGGCTGGCGACCGTGGCCGACACCATGCGGACGATGGCCGACGCGATGGAGTTCGGCTTTCTGCTCGACCCGCAGCGCAAGCTGCTGTCCATCGGCTACCGCGTCGCCGACGGCACGCTCGACCCGAGCTGCTACGACCTGCTCGCCTCCGAGGCGCGGCTGGCGAGCTTCGTCGCGATCGCCAAGGGCGACGTCCCCAGCGCGGCACTGGTTCCGGCTCGGGCCGCGCCGGTCACGCCGGTCGGCACCGGCGCGGCGCTGATCTCCTGGTCGGGCTCGATGTTCGAGTACCTGATGCCGTCGCTGGTGATGCGCGCGCCGGCCGGCAGCCTGCTCGAGCAGACGAGCCGCCTGATCGTGCGCCGCCAGATCGACTATGGCGCCGACGCTCGGCGTGCCCTGGGGCATCTCGGAGTCCGCCTACAACGCGCGCGACCTGGAGTTCACCTACCAGTATTCCAACTTCGGCGTGCCGGGCCTGGGCCTGAAGCGCGGCCTGGGCGAGAACGCCGTCGTCGCGCCCTACGCCACCGCGCTCGCGGCCATGGTCGATCCGGACGCGGCGGTGCGCAATTTCGCGCGGCTCGCCGCCCTGGGCGCGCGTCGGCCGCTACGGCTTCTACGAGGCGCTGGACTACACGCCGCAGCCGCCTGCCCGAGGGCGCGCGACGTGGCCATCGTGCGCGCCTTCATGGCGCACCACCAGGGCATGACGATCGTGGCCATCGCCAACGTCCTGCTGCGACGGGACGATGCGGCAGCGCTTTCATGCCGAGCCGATCGTGCAGGCGACCGAGCTGCTGCTGCAGGAGCGCACGCCGCGCGATGTCTCCGTCGCGCATCCGCGGGCGGAGGAGGTGCGGACGGCGCCGCGGGTCGAGGACCTGCCGCTGCCGGAGGTGCGCCGGCTGCACATCCGCGCACGACGCCACGCCGCAGGCGCATCTGCTGTCCAACGGCCGCTATGCGGTGATGCTGACGGCCGCCGGCTCCGGCTACAGCCGCTGGCAGGACATCGGCGTCACGCGCTGGCGCGAGGACGCCACGCGCGACGACTCCGGCAGCTACGTCTTCCTGCGCGACGTGGAGAGCGGCGCGTCTGGTCCGCCGGCTACCAGCCGACCGGCGTGGAGCCCGAGCCGCTACGAGGTGACCTTCACCGAGGATCGCGCCGAGTTCGTGCGCACGGACGCGCGCATCATCGACGACGCTCGAGGTCGTCGTCTCGCCCGAGGACGACGCCGAGGTGCGCCGCTGTCCCTCACCAACACCGGCAGCCGCGCGCGCGACATCGAGGTCACCTCCTACGCCGAGCTGGTGCTGGCGCCGCCCGCGGCCGACGTGGCGCACCCGGCCTTCTCCAAGCTGTTCGTCGCAGACCGAGTATGTCGCCCGGTACGGCGCCCTCCTGGCGACGCGGCGCAAGCGCGCGCCCGGCGAAGCCGGACGTCTGGGCGGCGCACCTGGCGGTCGTCGAGGGCGAGGTGCTGGGCAGCCGGAGATCGAAACCGACCGCGCCCGCTTCCTCGGCCGCGGGCACGAAGTGCGCGCACCGATCGCCGTGCATGGATGGCCGGCGCCTGTCCAACACCGTCGGCACCGTGCTCGACCCGGTGTTCGCGCTCCGCCATCGCGTGCGCGTGCCGCCGGGCGCCACGGTGCGCATCGCCTTCTGGACCATGGTCGCCGACTCGCGCGAGCGCGTGCTGGACCTGCGTCGACAAGCACCGCGACGCGAACGCCTTCGAGCGCGCCGGCACCCTGGCCTGGACCCAGGCGCAGGTGCAGTTGCGCCACCTCGGCATCACCGCGGACGAGGCGAGCCTGTTCCAGCGCCTCGCCGGGCATGTGCTCTACGCCGACGCCGCGCTCCGGCCGTCCTCCGACGCGATCCGCCGCGGCAGCGGCGGGCCCGCCGGGCCTGTGGAGCCAGGGCATCTCCGGCGACCTGCCGATCGTGCTGCTGCGGATCGACGACGTCGAGGACATCGCGCATCGCCCGCCAGCTGCTGCAGGCCCACGAGTACTGGCGGATGAAGCAGCTCGCCGTCGACCTGGTGATCCTGAACGAGCGCGGCGCCTCCTACGTGCAGGATCTGCAGATCGCCCTCGAGACGCTGGTGCGGACCAGCCAGTCGCGCGCCGGCCGCGGCACCGATCGCGGCGGACGCCGCGCGCGGCAGCGTCTTCGTGCTGCGCACCGACCTCATCCCGGCGGAGACGCGCGCCCTGCTCTCGCTCGGTGGCGCGGGTCGTGCTCGTGGCGCCAGCGCGGCAGCCTGGCCGATCAGCTCGACCGGCGCCCGCAGGCCCGCTGTCGCCGCGCAGCGCGCCGCTGCCACGCCGGAGCCGGCCGGCAGACGCGCCGTGGCGACCGGCCCGCGCGCCGGACGCTCGAGTTCTTCAACGGCCTCGGCGGCTTTGCCGAGGACGGCCGCGAGTACGTCACGCTGCTCGGACCCGGGCAGTCGACGCCGGCGCCGTGGATCAACGTCATCGCCAATCCGGCCTTCGGCTTCCAGGTCGCGGCCGAGGGCGGCGGCTACACCTGGTCGGTGAACAGCCGCGAGAACCAGCTCACGCCCTGGTCGAACGACCCGGTCACCGACCGCCCGGGCGAGGCGATCTACCTGCGCGACGAGGACACGGGCGAGCTGTGGGGCCCGACGGCGGTGCCGATCCGTGACGACGCCGGCGCCTTCCATGCCGCCCGCCACGGCCAGGGCTACAGCCGCTTCGAGCACGAGGCGCACGGCATCGCGCTCGACCTGCTGCAGTACGTGCCGCTCGAGGATCCCGTCAAGATCTCGCGGCTCACGATCCGCAACACCTCCGGCCGGCCGCGGCGGCTGTCGGTCACGGCCTACGTCGAATGGGTGCTCGGCCCGTCGCGCGGCCGCCAGCGCGCCGTTCGATCGTCACCGAGATCGATCCGGCGACCGGCGCGATGCTCGCGCGCAATCCCTGGAACAGCGACGTTCGGCGCGCGCGTCGCCTTCGCGGACCTGGCGCGGCCGGCAGACGGACTGGACGGCGGACCGGCGCGAGTTCCTCGGGCGCAACGGCACGCTCGCCGAACCGGCGGCGCTGCTCGGCGGCCGGCCCGCTCTCCAGGCGCGTCGGCGCCGGGCTCGATCCCTGCGGCGCGCTGCAGACCGCCGGTCGAGCTCGAGCCCGGGCGAGCACGGTCGGAGATCGTCTTCCTCCTCGGCCAGGCGGCGACGCAGCCGAGGCGCAGGCGCTGGTCGAGCGCTATCGCGTCGGCCGATCTCGACGCGGTCCTGCGCGGCGTCGCCGGCGCACTGGGACGAGGTGCTCGGCACCGTGCAGGTGAAGACGCCGGACCGCTCGATGGACATCATGCTCAACCGCTGGCTGCTCTACCAGACGCTGGCCTGCCGCATCTGGGCGCGCTCGGCGCTTCTATCAGGCGAGCGGCGCCTACGGCTTCCGCGACCAGCTGCAGGACGGCATGGCGCTCGCCGTCGTCGCAGCCCGGCGCTGACGCGCGAGCACCTGCTGCGCGCCGCCGGCGCGGCAGTTCGTCGAGGGCGACGTCCAGCACTGGTGGCTGCCGCCGTCCGGCCAGGGCGTGCGCACGCGCATCTCCGACGACCGGGTCTGGCTCGCCTACGCCGCCGCGCACTACGTCGAGACGACCGGCGACGCCGCGGTGCTGGACGAGAGCGTTCCGTTCCTCGAAGGCCAGGCGCTCGCGGCCGGCGAGCACGACGCCTACTTCCAGCCCGTCGATCTCGCGACGAGAGCGGCGTCGCTCTTCGAGCACTGCGCGCGCGCGCTCGACCAGAGCCTCGCCGTCGGCGCGCACGGCCTGCCGCTGATCGGCACCGGCGACTGGAACGACGGCATGAACCGCGTGGGCGAGCAGGGGCAAGGGCGAAAGCGTCTGGCTCGGCTGGTTCCTGCACGCGACGCTCGACGGCGTTCGCGCCGCTGGCGCAGGCGCGCGGCGAGCAGGCGCGCGCCGCGCGGTGGCTGGCGCACGCCGCGCGCGCTGCAGGCGGCGCTCGAGCAGCGACGGCTGGGACGGCGACTGGTACCGGCGCGGCTATTTCGACGACGGCACGCCGCTCGGCTCGGCCGCGAGCGAGGAATGCCGGATCGACTCGATCGCGCAGTCCTGGAGCGTGATCTCCGGCGCGGCGGAGCCGGCGCGCGCCGCGCGGGCCATGGCGGCGGTCGACGAGCCAGCTCATCCGCCGCGACGACGGCCTGGCGCTGCTGTTCACGCCGCCCTTCGACCGCACGCCGCTCGATCCCGGCTACATCAAGGGCTATCCGCCCGGCATCCGCGAGAACGGCGGCCAGTACACCCATGCCGCGACCTGGTCGGTGATCGCCTTCGCCGCTGCTCGGGCGAGGGCGACAAGGCCGCGGCGCTGTTCTCGCTGCTCAATCCGATCAACCACGCGACGCACGCGGGCCGACGTGCAGCGCTACAAGGTCGAGCCCTACGTCGTCGCCGCCGATGTCTATTCCGTGGCGCCGCACGTCGGCCGCGGCGGCTGGACCTGGTACACCGGCTCGGCCGGGCTGGATGTACCGCGCCGGGCTCGAGTGGATCCTCGGCTTTCGCCTGCAGGGCGACTGCCTGGAGCTCGACCCCTGCATTCCCGGGCGCTGGCCCGGCTTCGAGATCGCTCTTCAGGTATCGCACCGCGCGCTACGAGATCGCGGTCGAGAACCCGGAGGGCGTCAGCCGCGGCGTGGCTCAGCGGAGCTCGACGGCAGGTCGCTGCCGGACGGTTTGACACGGCTCAAGCTCGTGGACGACGGCCGCACGCACAGCCTGCGGCTGGTCCTGGGGAAGCAGCAGCAGCTGATTGGTCGTACACTCGGAGAGAAGTTATGAGCGACCGTTCACCGGTGGACAGGACCCTGCGGAGTGCAGCCCTCCTGTGCTGTCTCCTCGGCGCCGGCTGCGCCGCGGTGGAGCGAACTCAACCACCAGTCCCGCCGGAAGAGCCCGTCTCGGCTGTTGCACCAGCAGCACCAGCGGCACCGGCCGCACCGGCTCCGGTTACGACAGTCGAGCCATCGGCGCCGGCGTCCACGCGAGCAGTGCCACCACCGGCGCCACCCGTCACGGTGCAGAGCACACCGCCACCGGTGGTAACCACGAGTCCGGCCGCCAGCCCGAAGTCCACCGTCAACACGACGAATGCGCGCGTCGTCGCGCCGGCGAAACCGCCCGCTGCGGTGGTGGCCACGACCCCGGCGGCACCGGCTGTTGCCGCGCCCAGGCCGGCGGCGCCGAAGGCTGCCACGGCGAAGCCGGCCGCGCCACCGCTGGACCTGGCTGCACTCGAAGCACGGCTGCGGGAGACCCGGGCGATCGGCGTGATGACCAAGCTCTCGCTGAAGAACCAGGTGGACGACCTGCTGGACAAGTTTCGTGCGTACTACAAGCGCCAGGCCAAGACGAGCCTGGCCGAGCTGCGCCGGCCCTACGACATGCTCCTCCTCAAGGTGCTGTCGTTGCTCCAGGACAGCGACCCGCCCCTCGCCCGGGACATCGTCGCCTCCCGCGAGGCGATCTGGGGGATCCTGGCGGATCCGCAGAAATTCAACGAAGCCAAGCTGATGGCAGGAGAAACGCCGTGAATGGATACGCGAGGATCATCGCCCTGATGGTCGTGACAACGACGCTGGGTACCGGACCGCTGTTGGCAGCGGATGACGCCAGGGTTGTTTCCGACACGCAGGACCTGACGGCCGTCATCGCCCTACAGGGGCTGCCCTGCGGGCAGGTCGTCAGCGCCATCGAACAGGGCGAGAACGACTTCCTCGCCACATGTAAGGACGGCACGCGCTACCGGGTGTCGGTGAATGCCGAGGGGCGGGTCGTCGTCGAGAAGCAGTAGGCACGGCGGCGCCCACTAGTCGCCCAGCAGTTCGCCGGCCGGCCGGAGGCCGTCCACCCGATCGCACACGGCCTTGACCACCATCATGATGGGCATGCCGAGCAGCAGGCCCCAGACGCCCCACAGCCAGCCCCACAGCAGCACGCCGAGGAAGACGGCGACCGCGTTATCGCGGGATCCGCTACCTAGCTAGCCCTTCCTGCTCGCCATCAGCAGCAGTCCGCCGCCGGCGACAACCGCCGCGATCCCCGCCCAGATGGGGATGTTGACGGTCTCCCGGTCCTTCACCGACAGCTCGAGGGACCCGATCTTCGCCTCGTGGGTCTCCTTCGTGTAGCTGAAGTTGCCGTACACGAGGCCCAGTACGCCGGCCACGAGCAACGCAAGGGCGGTAATCCGCATGCCATCCATCTAAAGGACCTTCCGGCCCTGGATCACGCGCAGCACGATGACCACGAGCGCGATGACCAGCAGGATGTGAATGAAGCCGCCCATGGTGTATGAACTCACGAGGCCCAGCAGCCACAGGATGATCAGGATTACGGCAATGGTTTCTAACATGAGCTTGACCTCCAGGTCATTGGTAACAGTCAGCGGGTTTGCCGCCCGGACCAGGCTAGCCCTTCTTGAAGATGTCAATGACGCCGGTCCACTCGAGAATGATCAGGACGATGAACAGGATGCCAATGACGGCGATGACGCCATCGCCACCCGCGGGCAGGCTGTCCATCCTGGCCGAAACATCGGCAAGCTCGCCGTCGGTGAGCGAGGCCACACGGGCCACCGCATCAGCCGGGTCGACCCCGTACTTTTCCAGCTGGGCACGCACGTCCGCCCGGGACAAGGCCGCCTGTACCGAGGCAACCTGGCCGGCGCGATCAGTGGCCGACAGGTACTCGGCGGTGCCGATGACGCCCGCGGATGCCGTGGTGGTCTGGACACCCAGCGACAGGAAGCAGCTGGCGGTAATCGCAACCAGGGTCCGGCGTAGTCTCATGGCGTTATCTCCATCCGTGAATCAGCACTGCCCGGAATGTACCGCCAGGCAGCACCCGGCTTCTGTACGGTATCGAACCAAAGTCGGCCGTCAGGACGAGAGCAGGCCGGCGCCACTGTCTGCCAGCGCACAGACCGCAGGGTCGACGAAGGACGAGGATTCGGAGAACTTCGAACCCGGAGTCAAACCAACAGGTAACGTGGTCATGAACAAACAACTCGTGATAGGCAGCGTAGCCGGAGCACTGGCAGTCACGGCGATCGCCGCGGTCGGCGGCTACCGGATGCTGGACAAGGGCAACTACGCCGAGGTCCTGGCCGTGGAGCCCTCCATGAAGTCCGTGAGCGTGCCCCGGCAGGAGTGCCGCGATCAGATGGTCACCGTGACCAGCCCGACCAAGGATCCGAACCAGATCGCGGGAACGGTGGCGGGCGCAGTGATTGGTGGCGTGCTCGGCAACCAGGTGGGCGGCGGTGATGGCAAGAAGCTGGCCACCGTGGGCGGCGCCGTGGGCGGCGGCTACGCCGGCAACAAGATCCAGGAAGGCATGCAGGAGCGGAACACCCACCAGGAGTCGCAGCGGGTCTGTGAAACGGTGCGTGACAGCCGCCAGCAGCAGGACGGGTTCGACGTGACCTACCGGCTCAACGGCCAGGAACAGGTCGTCCACATGGACCACAACCCGGGTAACCGCATCCCCGTCGAGAACGGCGCGCTCGTCATCGCCGCGAAGTAGCCCGATGGCTACCCGCATGCCTCCGGATGGGGCACCATCCGGCGCATGCCCGACACCCACGAGGCCTACTGGTCCCGCGATGCAGCCGAGCTGACGCGGGAGCTGGGCAGCGGTCCCGCGGGGCTCTCCAGCGTGGAAGCCGCCGCGAGACTGCGGCACTTCGGCAGCAACCTGGCGGAAGACCAGGGCAGGCTTCCGGCTGCGCGGGTCCTGTTGCGGCAGGTCCAGAGCCCGCTGGTGCTCATCCTCGTGTTTGGCGCCACGGTATCGCTGGTGGTCCGCGAGTGGGTCGACGCGTCGATCGTCCTCGCCATCGTGCTCGTCAGTGTCGTGCTTGGCTTTCTCCAGGAGTACCGGGCATCGGCCGCGGTGGCGGAGCTGCGCCAGCGCCTGGCACTGCTCATGCGGGTGCGCCGCGACGGCTCGGCCGTGACGGTGCCGGCCACCACGGTAGTTCCCGGCGATCTCATCGAGCTCGCTGCCGGCAACCTCATTCCCGGCGACGGCATCGTGCTGGCTGCCAGGGACTTCCTCGTCATCGAGTCGAGCCTGACCGGAGAATCGTTCCCGGTGGAGAAGCAGCCGGGCCCCGTACCCGCGGCCACGCCCCTCGCCGGCCGGAGCAATGCCGTGCATCTCGGCACCTCGGTACGCAGCGGCACCGCCACGGTCCTCATCGTGCACACGGGCCGCAAGACGATCCTCGGCGCCATTGCCGGGCGGCTGGCGGCAGCTGAACCGGAATCAGAGTTCTCGCGCGGAGTAAGGCAGTTTGGCTACCTGCTCGTCCGGGTGATGCTGGTGATGGTGGTCTTCGTGCTGGTGGTAAACCAGCTCCTCGACCGGCCGGCGCTGGAGTCGCTGCTGTTTGCGATGGCACTGGCCGTCGGGATGTCGCCGGAGCTGCTCCCGGCGATCGTGAGCGTCACGCTGTCGCGGGGAGCCCGCGAGATGGCAAAGCGGGGCGTGATCGTGGCGCGCCTGGAAGCCCTCGAGAACCTGGGCAGCATCGACGTCCTCTGCACCGACAAGACTGGCACGCTGACCCTCGGTGTGGTCGGGCTCAACAGCGCAGTGGACGCGGTCGGCAACGACGCACCGTCCGTGCTACAGCTCGCCTGGCTGAATGCCGAACTGGAAACGGGAATCGAGAACCCGCTGGATGCCGCGATCGTCGAAGCCGGCGAGCGCGCAGGGCTGGCTGCCAGCGGCTACGCAAAGATCGACGAGATTCCCTACGACTTCATGCGCAAGCGCCTGACCATCGTGGTGGCACCGGCCGCGGAGCCAGCCACCCATCTCATCATCACCAAGGGCGCCTTCGACAATGTGCTGCCGATCTGCCGGACGGTGAGCCGCGGCGATCGCGAGATACCCCTCGACGATGCTACCCGTGACGCCCTGGGCACCTTTTACCGGGAGAAGGGCGCGGAAGGATTCCGCGTGCTGGCACTCGCATCCCGGCGGGTAGCCCCACGCCCCCGCTACGTCCACGAGGACGAGGCGGAGATGACCTTTCGGGGATTCCTTCTCTTCCAGGATCCACCCAAGGAGACCGCTGCCCGGACACTCAGCGACCTGGCGGCGCTTGGCATCCGGGTGAAAGTCGTCACCGGCGACAACCGCTACGTCGCGGCCCACCTGGCCGGCAGCATTGGCCTCAACACTGCAACGATGATGACCGGCGCGGACATTGCCGGCCTGCGGGACGAGGCCCTGTGGCAGAAGGCGGAGCAGGCGGACCTCTTCGTCGAGGTGGACCCGCAGCAGAAGGAGCGCATCGTCCACGCCCTGCAGGCCAGGGGACATGCGGTCGGGTATCTCGGTGACGGCGTCAACGACGCGCCGGCGCTCCGCGCCGCCGACGTCGGCATCTCGGTGGACAAGGCCGTGGACGTCGCGCGGGAGAGCGCCGATGTCGTGCTCCTGGAGCCGGACCTGGATGTGCTCCGGCAAGGCATCGAGGACGGCCGTCGCACCTTCGCCAACACCCTCAAGTACATCAGCATCACCACCAGCGCGAACTTCGGCAACATGGTGAGCATGGCGATCGCGACGCCGCTGCTGCCGTTCCTGCCACTGGCCGCGAAGCAGATACTGCTCAACAACTTCCTGTCCGACATCCCGTCGGTCTTCATCTCGACCGACAACGTGGACCCCGACAGGCTGAACCGGGCCCAGCGCTGGCGGGTCGCCGATGTGCAGCGCTTCATGATCGTGTTCGGGCTGTTGAGTACCGTATTCGACCTCGCCACCTTTGCACTGCTGCTGAAGGTGTTCGGTGCCGATCAGGCAGTCTTCCAGACCACGTGGTTCGTGGTGTCGCTGCTGACCGAACTTGCGGTGCTGCTGGTACTGCGCACCCACGGACCCGCGATCCGCAGCAGGCCGAGCACGGTACTGCTCTGGTCCACCGTTGCAGTCGCCGGGCTCGCCCTGGCGTTCCCCTGGCTGGGGCCAGTGGCGTCCGCCTTCAGCTTCGTGCCCCTCCCGGTGTCCGTCGCTGCCGCGGCGATCGGCATCGTCACCGCGTACGTACTCAGCACGGAACTGGTAAAGGCGTGGTTCTTCAGGCAGCGGTAACCGGCCGCCGCAGGCTACTTTGGCTTCGCCTCTGCAGCCGGCGCCACCGCCATGCTGTCCGTGCCCCGGTTGTCGGCAATCGCGCCGATCTGCCAGGTGCCGCCGGTCCGCACCATGAGGTAGACCTCGCTGAAGTTGTCCTTGCGGCTCTTGCCGTTGCGCTCGACGGTCTCGCTGGCCACCTGTGCCCAGACGGTCGCCAGGTCGCCGTCGATCCGGGTATCGAGGATCTTCGGCACCCGGCTGTACACGGTGGTCACGGAGAACACCACGGGACCGATGGTGTTCCAGTGGGTCTTGAGGTCGCTCGTGATGCCGGTGGGGGCGGTCGCGGTGACACCGGGGTGCGCGGCGCGCAGGGTGTACTGGACCGAGCCCTTGGCCAGCAGTGCCGTGGCATCCTCGATCTTGCGCGCCGAGAGTGCGCGATTGAACGCCTGCACCACGTCGGCAGGACCGGGGCCGGCCGCCTGCGGCACTGCGGGGAACAGGGCGAGGGCCAGCACGATGACGAGAAGGGGGTGCTTCACGGGCGAACTCCTGATGCCGCGAACCGTCGCAGCCTTGTCAAACCTTAGCGCCGGATTGGCTGCAGCGCTGTAGGTAGAATTCCGTAGCCGGCCGTGGTGATGGCACGGGCAGTATTGACCGATAATTGGCCACCCAAAGTGGAGGACGATGCGTGAATTACCTGTCCCCGCCGGAACGCTACAGCGGCATCAGCAAGACGCTGCACTGGCTGATCGCACTCCTCGCCTTCGCCCAACTCGCCATGGGCAAGTTCTTCGAGGTGGAGGCGGACGAGGCCGACGGGTTCTTCGGCTGGCACACGGCGCTGGGCCTGCTGGTGCTGGCGCTCATGCTGGTGCGCCTCGGCTGGCGTCTGACGCACACCGTGCCCGGCCTTCCCCGGAACACGCCGGGCTGGCAGCAGATCGTGGCCCGGGCGATGCACATCGCCTTCTACGCCCTCCTGATTGCCCTGCCCCTCTCGGGCTGGATGATGACGTCCGTGGAGGGCGACGCAGTCAGCTTCTTCGGCTGGTTCGGCGTCCCGCCGCTGCCCGTGCCGGGCGGCGAGGCCAGCGAGGACCTGATCGAGGAAACCCACGAGGTGCTCGGCAACGTGCTGCTGGTCCTGGCCGGCATCCACGTCCTGGCCGGACTGAAGCACCACTACATCGACCGGGATGACGTGCTGCGCAGGATGATGCCGGGGTCAGGCTGACGCCTGCCGGCGTTCAGCCTGGTCGAGAAAGTCGCTGAGCGTCGTGCCGGTGGTCAACCCGGCAATGGCGGCTTCCACGCGTCCCGCCACGTCGTCCACGGGCCCCGACCAGGTCGGCTGAACGAGCTCGCCGGTCGCACAGCCGCCGCGCACGGCCGCCAGGACATCAGCCAGGGTGATGCGTGACAGGTCGCGTCCCGGCACCAGCGCCTCCTCCTGGGTCGCGCTGATCAGTCCGGCAGACTCGAGGTCCGCAATCACCGGGCCGAGGGTCAGTCCCGGGATATTGATGGCGGTCGCGATGGTAGTGGTGGTGCAGCCCGGGTCGCCGTTCCTGAACGCGAGGCCAATCAGGTACATGACGTTCAGTGCAATACGCTCCCGGAGACCATTGGAGATATTCGGCTCCCGCCTGCCAATGCGCAGGGCCACCGGGTTCTGCACGTAGAAGGCGATCTGCGCGCCGATCAGCAACATGAGCCAGCTCACATACAGCCAGATCAGCGCCCCGATGGTGACGGCGAACGTGCTGTAGATGGCGTTCCGGGCTCCGGACAACGCAAGGATCGACGCGAAGGCGGCGCCCACGAAGGACCACAAGGAACCCGCGATGACCCCGCCGGTTGCCGCGGCACGGAGCTGCACGGGAGCATTGGGGAGAAATTTGTAGAGAAACGTGAAAACCGCCATGACCAGCAGATACGGCAATATCGTTCCGGCCAGCAGGAGCGCCGACCCGAACGGTTCGATGGCGAGGATCCTCTGTACCATCACGTCGCTGCTGATGGAGGCGATCAGGCCCAGTGCGGTCGTCATGACCACGGGGCCGATCAGCAGGACGGCGACATACTCGGTGAGACGCCGGGCCAGGCTGCGCGGGCGCATGACATGCCAGACGTAATTGAAGCTGGCCTCGACTTTCTGGACCATGGCAATGGCGGTATAGATGAAGAACACCAGCGACACCGTGCCGAGCACGCCCCCCTGGACCTTGTCGACGGCACCGATGACCGCGTCCGTAATCTCGCCGCCCTTCGGTCCCAGCGGTTCCAGCAGCCGGTAAAGCTGGGGCTTCAGGCTGTTGTGCACACCGAACACCTTGATCAGCGAGAAGCTGAACGCCAGGAACGGCACCACTGAGAGCAGCGTGATGTACACGAGACTCGTGGCCCGCAGCGTCAACTGGCCGCTGACGAGGTCACGGACCAGTGCATACAGGTGGCGGGCAACGCTGTACGCAAAGCGCACGATCGCGGGCCGGCCTGCAAGATCAGGCCCCCATAGGGCGTTCCCGACGACCGTTGCCAGCGCACTCACGACGCCGTGAGTATACGTTGGCCTCCTGGTCGTAACGCCGCGTGCAGCACGGCCGTGACGGCCAGTGAACCGAGGAAGGCCGATGCCACGCCCACACGCGGCAGCAGCAGCGCCAGCACCAGGGCGAATGCGGCGACGGACCACATTCCGCGGCACATGCCGGCAAGGAAGCGCACCGCCGAGTCCCGTCCGTGAAGGGCGTGACTGAAGCTCGCCACAACCGAGGCAACGAGGGGAAAGATGGCGGCATAGCCCGCGAGACGCGCACCGAAGGCGTCGGCCAGTGCGCTGCTGACGAAGGTCAGCAGCACGCCGACCAGCATCCGCGCCGGCAGTTCGAGGCGGTTCGGCTGCTGGGGCAGTGGCGGGCCCGGCGGCGGCCGGACCAGGGCCATGGCCAGCGCCAGCCCCGTGGCACCGATGGCCGCCGACACGCCGAGCCCCGCCGGCGCACGGGCCAGCAGCGCGACAGCGATTGCCCAGCCCAGGTAGCCCGTGAGCACGGACTGCCACCAGCGCAACCGGATGCTGAGGTACACATAGAGCACCACGAAGAGCATGGTGGGCGCGATCCCCGCCACCGCGGCTCCGGCCGCCTGGCCGCCGAAGGTGGCGCCCTGCTCCAGAGTCACCACGAGCAGCACCGGACCCGCGACGATGGGGAAGCTGGCCAGCCAGCCGGCCATGTTCGCACCCCACCGGCGCGCAACGAGGGTCACCGCGGCCAGCAGGGATGGGACGAGCAGGAGCTTGAGGACCAGGATCAGCAATGGGAACAGTACCTATCCAATGATCCGGACATATCGTGTCATCATTAAAGGGTCAGCACCTCCCCGTTTTCCGAGGACCACCCCATGCCCGATCTGAACACGGTTCGTGACCAACTCCTGAAACGCCAGGCGGAGCTCCGCAACCGGACGGAGCGCGCCAACGCCGACCTGCGTCACAAGACCGATCCGCTGGCAGCGGACTTCGCCGACCAGGCCGTGCAGCGGGGCAACGACGAGGTGCTGGCGGCGATCAGCGATTCCGCCCAGGGCGAGCTCAACCAGATCAGCGTGGCCCTGCGGCGCATTGACGCCGGCCAGTACACCGTCTGCGCGGGTTGCGGGACGGAGATCGCGCCGGAGCGACTCAAGACCGTGCCCTACACCGACCGCTGCGCGGCCTGCGCCGCCTGATCACTACCAGCCAACAGTCCCGACGAAGAGGAACGACAACATGGATATGCACACTTCCCGCTTGCGGCTTGGCTTTCTGGCCGGCCTGCTTGCCCTGGCAGTGGCCCTGCCCCTGCAGACCGCCATGGCAGTTACCGGCCCTGAGATCGATGCGAAGGTCAAGGCCGCCCTGGACCGACTGCACACGGAGGTCAAGGGTTCCGATGCCATCACGAGCAAGGCCAGCGGCGTCCTGGTGTTTCCGGAAGTCATCAAGGCCGGCTTCGTCATCGCCGGCGAGGGCGGCGAAGGCGCGCTGCGGGTAGGCGGGAAGAACGTTGGCTACTACACCATCTTCTCGGGCTCCGTGGGCCTGCAGGCCGGCGGCCAGAAGCGCGACATCATCATCGCCTTCATGGACGCCGCCAGCCTCAAGAAGTTCGAGGCCAGCGACGGCTGGAAAGCCGGCGTGGATGGCTCCGTGGCCCTGATCGATGTGGGCGCCGGTGCCGCCATCGACATCACCAAGATCAAGGACCCCATCGTGGGCTTCGTCGTTGGCCAGAAGGGGCTGATGGCGGGAGTTTCAGTGGACGGCTCGAAGATCACCCGGGTCACGAAGTAATCCGCACCGGGACCGGGTGGCGGCCATCGGGCCGCCACCCGGTACTCCTGTTTCATCCGGGCTTGAGCACGCTGAGGCCCACGATGGCGCCGATCAGCAGCCACAGGCCGGCCAGGACCGTCGTGGCACGGAAGCAGGCGCGGCGGACCCGTTGTTCAAGTGCAGGGCTCGATCCCTCCCGCGCGACCTTGCCCCACTCGCGGAAGAACGCGATCAACGCCACGCGGATCCCCAGCCCGCAGGCGACGACCCCGGCGAACAGCACCAGCTTCCACGCCAGCCACCGGGGCAGGTCGATCTCGCCGAGCGCTGCTGCGCCCCCCAGCCCCAGCAACGCAGCGATCGCCAGGTAGCGCACGGCCCGGTCGAGAGCCGCCAGGCCCCTGCCGGCAGGCGTGTTGCGCACCCGGTGCGCGGCCTCGACCAGCGCCAGCCAGGCCAGGGACAGGGCGGCCGCGGCGAGGGTCAACGGCGCGCCGCCCGGCACGTACCCGAGCAAGGCCGCCAGCGCCGTGCCGAGGCCGGCCTGCAGGACGAGCGCGTAGCGCACGTGCTGGTCCACGTCCATGACGTGCTGCATGAGCCGGTCCCGTTCAGGGAACGGCATGGCGGCTGACCAGGAAACGTACCGGTACGTGCTGTTGATAACCAGCTCGGCGCCCAGCCAGTAGCCAAGGACGGCAATGTGGGCCACCAGCAGTGCCTGGACCAGCATGCGCGAATTACCGTGCTACAAGCCTGCCAGCATCCCGCCGTCGATGCGCAGCGTCTCACCGGTGATGAACGACGCCTGGTCCGAGCACAGCCAGACGACCGCATTGGCCACCTCGTCAACGCTGCCGATCCGGCCGATGGGGTGCGCGGCGACGATCCCCTTCGAGATCTCGGGATCCTGATAGAAGATCCGCTTCGCCATGTCGGTGGTAATCACTGCCGGACACACCGCGTTCACGCGGATACCCGCCTTCGCATAGTCCAGCGCCGCCGTCTTCGTAAGGCCCACCACGCCGTGCTTGCTGGCGTGGTAGGCGGCGCCTACCACGCCGCCCATCAGTCCGGCGACGGATGACATGTTCACGATCGCGCCGCCACCACGGGCGAGCATCGCGGGAATCTCGTGCTTCATGGACAGGAACACCCCGGTCAGGTTGACGTCGATCACCTGCCTGAAGGTCTCCTCGTCGTAGTCGGCCGT
The DNA here is from genome assembly GCA_963790015.1 of uncultured Gammaproteobacteria bacterium. Lineage (GTDB taxonomy): Bacteria > Pseudomonadota > Gammaproteobacteria > Steroidobacterales > SHZI01. The sequence continues at coordinate 16,033 of CAWBMW010000025.1, read as the reverse complement.
GTTCACGTAGGCCGTGCCCTCGATGCCCGCGTTGTTGAACGCATAGTCGAGCCCGCCATAGGCCTCGACGCAGGCCGCCACCAGCGCGCGAAGCTCGGCGGCGTGGCGCACGTCGGCCGGCACGAACATTCCGCTGGCGCCCGCGGCCTCGACGAGCCGGACCGTCTCCTCGCCCTCCGCGCGCCGGCGGGCCGCCACGACCACCCGGGCGCCCGTCTTTGCGAACGCCACGGCGGTCGCGCGCCCTATTCCCGAGCTGCCGCCGGTGATCAAGGCAACCTTTGCAGGCGATCCGGTCATTGCGCTCTCCCGTGGATTCCGGCGTTCGGCCTGAATCATAGCGCCATGGCCCCTGAAGGTGGCCGCCATAAAAAAGGCCCTGCACTTCTGCAGGGCCTTCGGCTACTCACCGGAGCTTCGTGAGACGTCAGCTCGGCATCAGCACGGTATCGATGCTGTGAATGACGCCATTGCTCGTCTCCATGTCGGCCTTTACGACCTTGGCGTTATTGATCGTGACATTGTTGCCAGGCAGGGCGATCGCGAGCATGCCGCCCTGGATCGACTTGACGTCGCCCGCCTTGATGTCCTTCGCCATGACCTTGCCGGCCACGGCGTGGTACGTGAGGATCGAGGCGAGCTTCGCCCTGTCCTTCAGCAGGCCATCCACCGTTCCGGCGGGCCAGCTTCCTGAACGCTTCATCGGTCGGCGCGAATACCGTGAACGGGCCCTCGCCCTTCAGCGTCGCCACCAGCCCGGCTGCCTTCAAGGCATTGACCAGGATGGAGAGGTTGCCGGCGGCGATGGCGGTCTCCACGATATCGTGAGCCGGGGCGTCATTGCGGCTAACGGCGGCAGTCTTGGCCTGTGCGGCGGTCTGCATGGTTGCGTCCTTGCGATGGGTGGCGCCTGGAAATACAGGCACTCACTGGAAACGGAACTGGGGATGACAATGGACCCGGGGGAGAAGGCCCGTGCGCGAGAGGACAGCATGGGCTTCATGCCTGCGGATAGATACAGAGGGAGAAAAATATAGGCGTTGACTTGCCAGCCAACGGCGCGGTTCATCCGCGCCTGGCGCGATGTCAGGGTTTGCGCGGTTGCGTCAATATCGGCCAGTACACCACCGTGAACAGGCCGAAGGCGACAAGCCAGGCCGCTGCCGCGACGTCGATGAGCGTCAGATACCAGCCCGTCGCAAGCGGGCTGAGGATGCGCACGAGCACACCGACGCTGAGGATGGCATACGCGACGGTGGTCAGCGGCGCAGCCACCAGGGCCCGGCCCGTGTGGCCGAGCGCCACGCGCGTGGCGACGGCGAGGATCATCGTGCTGATTCCGCCCATGGTCAGGGCGTGCAGCGCAGCCGACCGGGGCAGGGGCAACCCGAGCGCGGTCAGGCCCAGCAACAGGTAGCCGACCGGCAGCCACGCGTAGGCCACGTGCAGGATCACGACCAGCGGCTCGCGGGCAGCCGCCTGCCCGCGCCAGCCGGACAGCCTCAGCGCGTGCAGCGCGGCGGCGCCAAACGCCAGCGTGGCTGCCAGCGGGGCCGGTGCCGGGAAGCTGTCGGCAATTCCCGCGAGGATCACCAGCGGAATGAGCAGCCTCTCGACCCACGGCCACGAGCGCGGCGGGCGGGCGTCCCCGCGGTGCCGGAGCCAGTTGGCGGTGAAGTTCGGGATGATGCGCCCGCCGATGACGGTGATCAGCACGAGCAGGCCGTGGACGATGAGGTAGAGCGCAGTGCGGTCCGAGCCTGGCCATGTGCCCGACTGGCCCAGGTGGAACACGACATCGAGGATGGCGAATGCGGTCAGGACGACGGCGATGCCGAAGTTCCGCCGGCTCCCGCCGGCCACGATCTCCCGCGTCGCAATGGCGGCGAGGAGCACCGGAAAGGCCAGGTCGGCGAGCGCCACCACGAGATCGGGCAACCGCGTCCCCAGCAGCATCGCCGCACGACCGGTAATCCAGGCCACGACCAGGGCGCCGAGGAGCACACCCGCTACCGGCGGGCGACTGGTCCACGTCGCCACGGCGGTCAGGAGGAAGCCCGCGATTGCCGCCCCGGCGAAGCCGAACAGCATCTCGTGGGCATGCCAGGCCACCGGATCCCGCGCGGCGGGAACGAAGTCCGCGGCGTGCAGCATCGCCACCCACAGCAGGATCGCGACGATGGCGAACAGCCCCCCCAGCAGGAAGAAGGGGCGGAAGGCGTAGCTCAGGACAGTCCAGGGTCGCCCTTGCATGGTGCTCGCGAATTCCGGCAGTGGAGCGCCATTGTATCGCGCCGGTTATCGCCAAGGGCCCGTGCGGAGAAACGTCCTGCTACGGGAGCGCGTCCAGGACCAGGACCCAGTCGGTCTTGCCGCGGGAGTTGTTGCCGATGGGCCGGAAGATCCGGGAACCCGTCGCCGCGAACGGCGATCCGGAAGCGGTCGCAAAGCTGCCGCTCGTGGGGTCGTACCAGCGCGCCCGCACCTGTGAACCGGTGAGTAACCCGATGTTGACAGTGAGGTCCCGGATGTCCCGCGTATAGATGATCGCGAAGCTGCCATCCGCCGCCCGGGCGGCAGGCGCCCGGGCGGCCGAAGTCCCCATGCCGCCGGTCAGGAAGGCATTCGCGAAGTCCGGCACCAGGGTCCACCAGGCGTAGCTTTCCAGCAGCGTGCGCAGGTGGATCAGCGTGCTGGCGCCCTCGGTGTCGAGGCGCGACTGCCACGTCGGCGAGGCGGTGGCGAACCGCCAGATCCGGTCCTCGCCCATCAACTGGCCGGTCGCGCCGGACAGGACGGCCTGCCAGGCCTGTTGCCGGGTCTCGGTGCCAGTGGCCGTGTTGTTCTCGTAGGCGCCCTCGATGAAGAAGAAGGGCATGGTCGAGCGGTTGTACTCGCCCTGGGCCTCCGCGATCACCGTGTCCTTCGATCGTGTAGATGTTGTTGACGTCCAGCCAGGTCTCGGCCGTGCCCAGCCACTGGAGGGCGGCAGTGCCCCGGGCCCCGTGGAAGGTGTGCAGCCGGGTCGTCTCGATCTCGAGGATGCCGTTGACGATGGCCCGCATGCGGGTCCGGTCGGGCGGGTTGTAGTCGCCGCCGTGGACCCAGAGGACGTTGTCGTAGGCCTGGAAGCGCGTGGCGACATACCGGCCGTAGTCCTGCAGCACCGTGTTGCCGGCCTGGCCCATCTCCTGGTACCAGCCCTGGGAGCCGCCGTTGTACCCGAGGTAGGCCGGCGTGACCAGCACCAGCATGCCCTTCTCCCGGGCCCGGGCAATGACGTACTCGGCGTGGCTGAAGTAGGCCTCGTTGCGCGTCGCGAAGTCCGCGCCGGTGGCGAACGGCGCATCGCCGTACACGTTCCGCGGCGCGTTGTCGGAGTAGAGGTTCTCGATCAGTTCAATGAGGATCGTGTTGAAGCCCTTGACCCGCCGGTCCTCCAGGTACTGGTCAATCTCCGTCTCGGTCAACTGGGTGATGAGAGTCCAGGGCGTGTCGCCGTGCATCAGGAAGGGCCGTCCCTGGGCATCCACCAGGTAGCGCTTGCCGGCCTCCACCCGCAGCGGGAAACGCGAGGCGGCGCCGCTCGTCACCGTCACAGTCGCGGACTTGCTCGTCGAGCCGCCGGTGCCGGCGCACGTCAGGCTGTAGGTGGTGGTGGCGCCCACCGCTCCCGTGGTCGTCGAGCCGCTGGTCGCGCGGCCGCCCGACCAGCCGCCGGAGGCCGTGCAGCCATTGGCGTTCGTGCTGCTCCAGGTGAGCATCGAGGACGCGCCGCTGGTGACTGCCGTGGGGCTGCCGGAGAGGACAACTACCGGCGGTGTCTCGAGCAGGCGCCGGAACAGGTTGTTGTCCTGGGCATTGACCGCGCCGTTGCAGTTGAGGTCGGCCTTGTTGTAGGTCGGCGCCACACTGGGCTGACCCAGCTGGAGACGGAACTGCGCGGTGTCCTGCGCGTTGACGATCCCGTCGTTGTTCAGGTCCACGTCGCAGTGGTTGCCGTGACCGTCGCTGTCCGAGTCGCACTGGCTGGCGTTGGCCAGCGCGGGGCAGTTGTCCTGCAGGTCCGGCAGGCCGTCGCCATCGGCATCACCTGGCACTGCCGCTGTCGCCATCCCGCTGCCCAAGCCGAGCAGCACGAGGAGCAACGTGCCGGCCAACGTCCGTCGGTGAGTGTTTTCATTCATGGTCTAACGATGCCCTCCAGGGCGACCGTGGTCTGTCCGGTAACGCCCATAGGGCGGAACGTCAGGCCAATTCATGCCGTGGGCCGGAGTTCGGCAGCAGCGAAGCGGCGCAGCAGCTCCGGAATCTGCTCCGTCAGTTCCCGCGCCAGGTAGCCAACCGGGCCGATCCGCCTGGCGAGCACCTCACCAGCCTCGGCGTGCAGTGCCAGTCCCCACACCGCAGCCTGCTCGGGCTTGCAGCCGCGAGCCAGCAACCCCGCGACGATCCCGCTGAGGACGTCACCCGCGCCCGACGTGGCCCGCACCGCCCTGCCAGCCGGGTGGGACCAGACCTGCCCGTCAGGCGTGGCGACATGGGCCGTGGCGCCCTTCAACAACACCGTGACCCGCCACTGTCGCGCCGCCTTCAGCGCCACCCGCACGCTGTTCGCGACGACTTCTTCCGGCGATGAGCCGGCGAGGCTCGCCAGCTCAGTGGCCTGCGGCGTGATGAGCACGGGCCCTTCCGCGAAGCGGTCCCAGGGCACGGTCTCGTTCTCCAGGGCGCTGATCGCGCAGGCATCGAGCTGGAGAAGGGCCCTGGGAAACCGGGCCCGCAACCCCTGGATCAACCGCGCGGTCGCATCGGCGTCCTGCATGCCCGGGCCCACGAGCATCGCGTCGAAGGTTCCCGCGCACGGACCGGTCGCGAGTCTGGCCACGCCGCCACGGGGTGTTTCCCGGAGTCCAATCACGCGGCTTTCCGGCACCGCGAGGGCCACGGTCGCCGCAACACTGCGCGCCGTGGCGATGCAGAGCTGGCCAGCGCCGGAACGCAGGGCGGCCAGCGACGCGAGAATGGCAGAGCCCGGCGTCTGGGCAGAGCCCGCAACGATGAGGGTACGGCGGCGATCCTCGCCGTCGGCGCCCGGCGCAGGCACTGGCAGTGGCCAGTCGCGCAGCGCGCCAGGCGTAATGTGCCCCAGGTCGAGCTGGGACTTGCCGAAGCGGAAGTTCACCCGAGCCCTGCGGGCTGGATGGCGGCCGTCAGCAGTTCATTCGTCGGTCTGGTCATGGGTGCCTCCCATCGGCCCCGAAGAACCGGGTCAGGGTCCTGTCGGCTTGCCGGCAACTATGGAACCGGCAAGGGGACCCTACCGGCAGGCCGATTTTCGCAGGCGAATCCCTACAGCCAGATGAACGAACCCTGCATGCCGCAACGGCGCAATCAGGTGGGCCAGCAGATCTTGCTGTCGCTGGCTGTCCAGGGGGCCAGCATGGGCCCGTCCCCACGGGAGCCGGTCATCAGCGCTGTCACGGAGGCGCGGCCCGCGCGGGGAATGGAGCGGATCCGGCTGTCGAGCTCCTTGCGCCGGAACGCCAGCCCGTAGCGGTTCACACCGTCCGTCCAGCAGAGGTAGTACTTCCCGGTATCCAGCGGATGCCGCACGATTTCGCTTTGCGGCAGGCGCACCAGGACCGCTTCGTTCAGCCAGTTGTTCGCGGTTGCCCCCGCGGCGGCGGCCATGGCCAGCCCCATGCAGAAACCAATCAACGTGTCGCGCACCCTCATGACATCTCCAGCCGTGAATTTTCCAGGCCGGAAGGAAACGCGAAACTCCCCGGGCAGACAACTCGCCTTCAGGAGGCGTTCAGGTTGTGCCGCCAGACAGCGGGCTGCCGGAAATCAGCCGGTGATCCTTTCGACCGTCCAGTAGGCACCCACCACCGCAATCACCAGCGACAGGGGAATCACGATCCGCGCCCGGTACCAGGGCCGCTCGCGGAACCAGAGGCCGACGGTCAGGAGCGCCAGTGCGATGACCGCGAGCTGGCCGAGTTCGACGCCCACGTTGAAGGCGATCAGCGCGGGCAGGAACTCGCCGGCCGGCAGCCCGAGCTCCGTCAGCACGCCGGCGAAGCCGAGCCCGTGCAGCAGTCCGAAGCCGAACACGACCCACACGCGCCACGGCCTGAGCTCGCCGACGACGATGTTCTCGACCGCGACGTAGACGATCGACAGGGCGATCAGCGGCTCGACGACGGAGGCCGGCAGCGAAATGACCCCGTACAGGGACAGCGCGAGCGTGATCGAGTGGGCGACGGTGAAGGCCGTCACCTGGTACAGCAGCGGCCGCCAGTGCACGGACAGGAGGAAGATGCCGAGCACGAACAGGATGTGGTCGAGGCCCTTGGGCAGGATGTGGGTGAAGCCCAGGACCGTGTAGTCGCGGAACACCTCCGCCGTCGTGCGCACCGGCACCAGCTTCGGATCCAGCTGGAAGGGCGCGCTCGACTGGCCGGCCATCAGCCAGTCGGCGCGCACGATCTCGCCGCCGGGCATCGCGAGGCGCAGCGCGCTCTCGCCAAATTCCGGCGCGTAACGCCAGGTGAAGGCCTCGCTGCCCGGCGGGATGCCGCCGGCGAAGCGGATCGTGGTCAGGCGCTCGATGCCCGTGTCGCCAACCGGGGGAATGTCCACCGCGGCCACCCGGGGCGCGGCCCGCCGGCCATCGAAGCGCAGGTCGATGCCCTCGATCAGCCGGGGAGCGGCTGCGTCGAACCGGGCGCGCAACGCCTCGGCGGGCAACTCGCGCAGCGCGTTGTACACGCCGGCCTGGGGCGCCTGGCTGGTGTCCTCGTGCTCGGGGCCGATGCCGGCGAGCAGCGCCTCGAGATTCAGCTGCAAGGCCGCCGTGTAGCCGCCATCGTCGCTGAAGGTGACGGTGACGATGGCCGGGCGCAGCCGATGGGCGTCGGCGGGTTGCGCCAGGAACAGGCCGCTCGCGAGGACGCTGACGAAGAGCCCGATGGGCAGGTGTGGTCGCCGGCTCAAGGCTGCTTCCCTTCCGGGGGACTGTGCGAGACTAACGCAATGCCGTCGCGCCTCACCACCCGGTCACTCCCCGCCATCGTGCTGGCCTGCGCGGCGCTCTGCCAGACCACACGTGCCCTCGCCCACGATTTCTGGATCGAACCGGCCGCGTTCAGGCCGGCAGTGGGAACGAGCCTGCCGGTCACGTTACGAGTGGGTGAGGATTTCAATGGCACCAGCCAGCCCTTCGTGCCGGACTGGTTCGTGGATTTCTCAGTGAGCTCGCCCACCGGCCGCGAGCCCGTGCAGGGCTTCGTGGGCGACGACCCGGCGGCGACGCTGGCGCTGAAGACGCCGGGCCTCCGGCTGATCGGCTATCACAGCACCCGCGCCTTCGTGGACCTGGAGGCCGCGCGCTTCGACACGTACCTGGAGAAGGAAGGCCTCGAGCGGGTCCGCGACCTGCGGCGAAAGCGCGGGCAGTCAGCGGTGAACGGCCGGGAGTACTACTCCCGGTGCGCCAAGTCCCTCGTCAGCTCGGGTGGCGCGCCGGGGCCGGGATTCGAGCGTGACTCGGCTACCCGCTGGAACTCATCCCGCGCGCCGATCCCTACGCGCTGTCCCCCGGGAAGAAACTCCCGATCGCGCTCCACTGGCAGGGCAAGCCCCTCGCCGGCGTGCTCGTTATCGCGTTCACCGCCGACCAGCCGGCGAAGCGGTTCCAGGCGTCGCACCGGCCGCGACGGGCGCATCACGCTGCCCCTCGACCGGGCCGGGCGCTGGCTGGTGAAGGCCGTGCACATGATCGAGGTGCCGGACAGCGACCCGGCAGCCGACTGGGAGAGTTTCTGGGCGTCGCTGACGTTCGAGGTCCGGGGTCCCGGCTGATGCCCGCCCTGCTCAGAGTCCTCCGCCTGGCAGCGGCGTGGACCGCCCTGGCGGCGGCGACCGTGCACGCCAACCCGGAGCGGGTCGCCGCCGATCGCCAGGCCTTCCTGTCGGCGGCCGCCCTGCTGAAATCCGATCCTGCCACTTACGCAGCCCAGCGCCGGAAGCTCGCTGGCTACGTGCTGGCGCCCTATCTCGACTACGCAAGCCTGCGGCATGACCTGCCCACGCTCGATGCCGAGACGGCGCGCCGCTTCCTCGCGGCGGAGGCCGGCACGCAGCTCGCCACCCAGTTCCGTGGCGACTACCTCCAGGAACTTGCACGGCGTGGTGACTGGCCGGGCTTCCTGGCTTTCGACGAGCCTGCTGCACCCACCGCCACCCTCCTCCGTTGCCAGCGCGTGCGGGCCCTGCTGGCGACCGGCCGGAACACGGCGGCCCGGGCGGAACTGACGGAGCTCTGGCTCACGGGTCAGAGCCTGCCCGACGCCTGCGACGAACCTGTCGCCACGGCGCGCAGCCGCGGCTGGCTGTCGGCTGAGCTCATCTGGCAGCGCCTGCGACTCGCCGTGGACGCGGCAAACACCGGGCTGGCCAGCTACCTGGCCCGGCTGCTGCCCGAGGACGAGCGCGGGGACGGCGAGCGGCTGGCCCGCGCCCTGGCGGACCCGCCGGGGACGCTGCAGGCCGCCGCGAGCTGGCCGGATCGCGCACTGCACCGGGAAGCGGCGGCGCGGGCCCTCCAGCGCCACGCCCGGGCAGACGTGGCCAGCGCCATCGGTCACTGGCAGCGGCTGGCACCACGCCTCAGCTTCACGCCGGAGGACCGGGCTGCGATCCTCCAGTCTCTCGCCCTGTACGCGGCCGTCGCCTACCGGCCCGATGCAGCGAGCTGGTTCGAGCAGGTGCCGGCCCCCAGCCGCAGCGAACAGCTGCTGGACTGGCAACTGCGGGCCGCACTCGCCACCCAGGACTGGCCTACGGTGCTGAAGATCACGGACGGGCTGCCGGAGCCACTGGCCGCATCGTCACGACCCCGGTACTGGCGAGCGCGGGCACTGGCCGGGGTACGACGGGACAGCGACGCCCGCGCCGCGTACGGCAGCACTGGCCACGGAAGCCAACTTCCATGGCTTTCTCGCCGCCGACCAGCTCGATGCGCCCTACGCGATCTGCCCGCGGGAAGTCGGTCCCGATCCCGCCCGGGCGGCCGCGCTGCGCGCCCAAACAGACGTGGCCCGCGCGCTGGAACTGCACGCCATCGGCTGGCGCATCGAAGCCACCCGCGCCTGGGACTTCGCGCGTGCATCCCTGGACGAACCCGACCGGTTGCAGCTGACGCTGCTGGCCAGTGAACAGGGCTGGCACGACCGGGTGGTGTTCGCGCTCAACGCGGGCGATGACCTGCGCCACTACACGCTGCGCTTCCCGCTGGCCGAGCGGGAGACGGTCGAGCGCGAGGCCAACCGGAACAGCCTGGATCCCTCCTGGGCATTCGCGCTGATTCGCGCCGAGAGCGCGTGGCAGCCCGACGTGCGTTCGGAGGCCAACGCGCTCGGCCTGATGCAGTTGCTGCCGGGCACCGGGAAGCAGATGGCGCGCCAGCTGGGCCTGGACTGGCGCGGCACCAGCATGTTGCTGGATCCGCAGATCAACATCCGCCTGGGAACACGTTACCTTGCCCAGCAGGCCTCGCGCTTCCAGGGCAGCACGTGGCTGGCTTCCGCCGCCTACAACGCGGGGCCGACCCCGGTGGAGCGCTGGCTGGCCGAGCGCGGCACGCTGCCCGCCGATGTCTTTATAGAGACCATCCCGTACCGGGAGACGCGGGAGTACGTCACCCGCGTCGAGGCGTTCAGCGTCATTTACGACTGGCGGCTGAATGGCCAGGTGCGGCCGTTGTCGAGCCGGCTGGCGATTGGCGGGGACCGGGATGGTGGGAAACACAAGACGGCGGTGCTACGCCAGGTGGTCTGCCCGGGAAGCCCGGGAACGGCGTGATGGGCTACGGGCCTTGCGGCTAAGTGCCGATGTCGACGATCTGATTCAGCGTTTCACAGGCCAGCGCATACGACGCCTCTGGCACCTTCTTCCACGGGTGCGGCCTGGCCTTTCTCGCACGCCAGTCGAATGACTTTGGCTGGTGGCCCAGGATGTAACTGGTCGCCCCTTTGGGACCGTTGATCTTCACGGCAAACGGGTTGGTCTCGTTGAACGTCGCCGTCGTCATCGGCAAGCCAATCACGATTCCCGTCCGTTCGTTGAACTCCTTTGGGGAAAGCACCACCAGCGGATGTATGTCCTTCATCTCCCGGCCCGCCTGCGGGTTGCAGTTGATCCAGATCATGTCCCGGCGGTCAGGACACCAGGGCTTGCGCACCGCCATCAGAACACCTCTTTCCCAACCCGCCCCGTGGCCATCGCTTCGCCCGCGTGTCGAACTGGATCAAATGCCGCCAGCTTCTGCGCCAGCGTCAGCCTTGGTTCGCCAAGGGCCTTCACCAGCACGTTGGAATCCTGCGCCGAGACCTCGACTGGCTGGCCGACCTTGAATCGGGCTGCTCTGGCGACCGCGGCGGGAATCCGCACGGCCAGGCTATTGCCCCATTGCTGAAGCGTCAGGGTTGCGGTCTTGGGCAAAGCTCACCTCCAATGTATAAACAAGTATATACATCTATGGAGGAGGGTCAACCTGGCCTTATGACTCCCGTCGCGAGCAGAGGGCGCATCCAACCGGGTTGGCCCACGAGAAGGAAACCAGTCGGTACGCCACCAAAGCGTGGTGCCTCATCTGTCCGCGAATTGGACATAAGCCGAAACCCCGTTGCTGTGGATGGCTGCGCCCGGTCATCCCAGCCATTCCCTCCATTACGGATGGGGGCGTGTATATTCACTTTTGATCGAAGAAGAATGCCCCCTCAAGGCAACACGGAGTTCTATATCCCATGAACACCTGTCGCAGATTCTTCGCCATGCCAATGCGGTTCTACCTTGTTGGTATCGTCCTTCAGATCGCAGCGGCGCCTGTCCTGGCCTCGACTTTTTCGGCGTACGCAACGACCGAATCGGAGTCGGAAAGTACCAACGGCGGCGAGGCCGCAACCGGCCACATCGTGCCGGGCGAGACCGGTCTGGCCGTCGGCTACGCCTCGGGCGGACAAGTCGGCGCTGCCGTCCTCGCAGCTGTCTCCCTGACTGATTCTCCGCAGTTTCAAACAACCAGCACTGCGGGGGCGACCATGTTGATCACCGGCGTCTTGCTCGGAGGCCCCTCCGGCGGCTACGTGACCACCTCCTATAACCTGCAACTCACAGGATCACTCTCTACAGACGGTTTGGTGGCCGGTACCGCCGGCTTTGCCAATTCGGCTGCGTTGATGCGCTTCGAGTCCAGTTTGTACGGGGACAACGTGCCGGCAATCTACTCCAACGGTGCGGTGAGCGAGAGTTTTGGCCAGAGTACGGGCGGCGCGGCCACCAGAACTCGGGAGAACACCGGCTTTTTTTCAACAACGGGCTTCGACGGTGACGCGATTGTCACCAGTACTGCGGGATCACTGCCGGTGGGCGTGCCATTGACTTTCAACGTCGGGCTGAATGTCAGTGCCTTCGCGTATGTCAGCATGGGCCCGACGGGCGCTGGTAGTTTAGCGGCCTCCAGCGGGTCCAGTTTCGAGCGAACCCTGTCGTTTCCGAAAGAAGGGCCGGTTTTCAACCTGCCAGCCGGCTACACCGCCAATTCGGCGGACGGCTTCATCGTGGACAATCGCTGGTCGCCATCGCCAGTACCAGTCGGGCCCACCTGGGCCCTTCTCGGCACCGGGTTGTTGTCTCTCCTGCCGCGACTGAGGCGTCGGCGCCGAGAAGGAAAATCTAGACCTCCCTTTTCCGGAGAGGCCCGGCCAAGGCAGTGTGGCCCGTCGATACGTTGCCCCGGACCTGAGCAGACTGGTGCAGTCGGTGCTGAGGGTAGCGGGGTGATGCCCATCAAATTCCCCTTTCGGGTAAGGACTTGCCCTGGGCACGTCCCTGAATAGATGGTGGTGATGGGAGAGTTGAACTACCGACCTCAGCATCATGAGGGAACATCGCGTGCGGGCCTGCCGACCAGCGAATAGCTGGTGCTGCGTCCAGCGCCGGGATCCTTTTGCAAAGCGCCACGTGCCACGAGGTCAAGAATGTCGCGATAGGCCGTGTCTTGCGAACACCTGGCGATCTTCGCCCACTTCGATGTCGTGAGCTTGCCTTCGAAGCCGTCCAGCAGCCAGTTCAACACCTTGATCTGCCGCTCGTTCAGCGGCTCCCTGGCGAAGCGCGCCCAGAAGTGCGCCTTGTCGAGGACGGCACCGAGGGTTTCCTGGGCGCCTTCGATCGCGCGCTGAAGACAATTCAGAAACCACTCCTGCCACTGGGTAACGTCGAGCTCGCCCTTCTGCGTCCGTTCAAGCGTCGTGTAGTACACAGAGCGCTCACGGCAGATCTGCGCCGACATGCTGTAGAAGCGCTGCGGGGTCTTCTCTGAACGCGCGAGCGCCAGGTCCGCAATCGCGCGGGCGATACGCCCGTTGCCATCCTCAAAGGGGTGGATCGTGACAAACCACAGATGCGCAAGGCCTGCGACCAGCAGCGGGTCGCTGTCACCTGGAGCCGCGAACCACTCGCAGGAACTGTTCCATTTCATGGGGTATCCGTGCGGCGGGCGGGGCTTCGTAATGGACCTTCTGCCTGCCAACAGGACCGGAGACGACCTGCATGGGTCCGTTGTTGTCAGTGCGCCAGGCCCCGGTCGTTATCTTGTGCATGCCGCTGCGCCCCGTCGGAAATAGCGCCGCGTGCCAGTCGAACAGTCGTTCCCTGGTGAGGGACTTTTCAAAACCACCCGTCGCGTCGAGCATCAGCTCGACGATCCCGTCCACATCGCGGGCTGAGGGGATCAGCCCGCCGACATCCAGCCCCAGGCGCCTGGCGATGGATGACCGGACCTGATCGCTGTCGAGTTTCTCGCCCTCGATCTCGCTCGCTCTTGACGACATCCTCTGTCACGGTGCGAAGATGGGCCTCGCTGCGCAGATCAAATCCAAGCGCCCCCATCTGGCCAAGCAGCCGCCCTTGCTCTCGGGAAACTGTCGCGAGCAGTTTCGACAGACTCTGTTCGGCCCAGGTGAAGGCAGGCCAGCCGGATCTGTCCCAGATGTACATCTGCAATCTCCGCATTTTATGCGGAGATTATGCCGGTTATTCTCCGCAGCGGCAAGGCCATTTTCCGCACATCAAGCGGAGATTAGGCTGGCCGCTCTCCGCTTCCGGGGTGTCCTGAATACCGTGGGAAGTCCGAACCTACGGCCGGGAAGTAACGCCGAAACAGGCTGCGGAGTTCGAGTCCCCGAAAGCGTCATCGAGCGGTTCCGGAAGTCCATCGGGGGATTGTTCGAGAGCGAGCTGTAATACCCGGCTCTCGAAGGCGGGGCCACCTCTGTTCCGCGAGGTGTCGCTACCCGAGGACAAGATCCTGGTCCCCGGTGTGGTGGATTCCACATCCAACTACATCGAGCACCCGGAAGTGGTCGCGCAGCGCATTCAGCGCTACGCCGACGTGGTGGGCCGCGAGCGCCTCATGGCCGGCACCGACTGTGGCATCTCGACCTTCCGGGGCTACCCGACCGTGGACCCGGAGATCGCCTGGGCTAAACTGGCGAGCCTGGTTGAGGGTGCGCAGCGGGCGAGTGCGCGGTTGTGGGGCTGACGGGCCTCCGCCTTGCCTGCCGTCTGCCCAGTTGCGCGCCAAGACGGGTGAATCTGCATCTCCTATAGCTCAATCCGACAGTAATATAAGTAGCCGCGGATCGCGGCTTGCGCGGCGTCCCGAGCCTATCCCCGTCAGATCATCGACCCGTCACCCCAACCCATCAGGAAAGCCGAGAAGAACATGTCCACACTGATCGCAATCGTCTACCCATCGGAACAGAAGGCCGAGGAAGTCCGCACCCTCTTGTTCGACCTTTCCAAGCGCTACCTCATCAAGCTTGGCGACATCGTGATCGCCACCCGGGACCAGAACGGACGGGTGAAGCTGAACCAGCTGTTCAATACCACCGCCTCGGGTGCTGCAGGTGGCAGCTTCTGGGGACGCTGATCGGCCTGATCTTCCTGAATCCGCTGCTCGGGCGGCAGTGGGCGCAGCCGCGGGTGGCGGTTTGGGGCGCCCTGTCGGACGTCGGCATCAACGACAAGTTCATGAAGGATCTCTGGGCCGGCGCGCTCAAGCCCGGGGACGCTGCGCTGTTCGCCCGGTGCAGGCCTACATGACCGCTGACAAGGTTCTCGCCGAGATCAAGCCGCACGGCGGGGACAGTGCTGCACACGTCCCTCGATGAGACGCGCGAGAAGGTCCTGCGCGACGCGCTGACCTCAGCTGCGGCAACGACGCCGGAAGCCTGACCCCGGCCGCCGGCCGCTGCTGGCGCGAACACGGCGCACCTTCCGCGGGTTGCCCTACCGTGGACGCGGAGGTCGCCTGGGCGCAGCTGGTGAGCCTGGGCCAAGGCGTGCGGATTGGCTTGACCACGCATGGGGGTAGATCATGACCGACGTACGCAGGACAGTCTTAACAGTGGCAGCGACGGCTGCATACGCGGCGGTATGCCTCGATCGCCGGCACCGCCCAGGCCGGTGGTCTGCTGCTCTACGAGTTTGGCACGGCCGAGCCAGGGCTGGCTGCAGCCGGCTATGCCGCGCGTGCGCAGGACGCATCGACGGCGTTCACGAACCCGGCCGGAATGACGCACCTCGACGGAACGCAGGTGCTGGTGGGCGGCCAGCTGATGTGGCTGAACACGGAGTTCTCGGTCGATGGCGCCACCTCGCCCGGCCTGGGCAGCGGTGACGGCGGCCGCGTGTACGGCTCGAACGGTTATGTCCCCGCTGGCGGCGCCTTCCTGAGCACACCGCGTGTCGCCCGATCTCGCGTTGGGTTTCGCCGTCGCGGGCAACTTTGGCTCCGTGCTGGACTACGACGACGACTGGGCCGGTCGCTACCGTGTGCAGGACGCCGACCTCGTCGGTGTCCCGCCGCGCCGTCGATCGCTTACCGCGTGAACGACAAGCTGTCGCTCGGCGCGGGCATCAACGGCATGTACGGCATGTTCGACCAGAAGGTCGCGATCAATAACGCTGTGCCGTCACTCGGCGACGGTCGCCTCGAACTCGACGACGACACCTGGGGGGCTGGGGCGCCAACGTCGGCATGCTGTACGAACCGATGCCGGGCACGCGCCTGGGGCTCGACGTACACCTCGGAGATCGACCTCGATTTCAGCAGCACGGCAAAGTTCTCGGGGATCGGCCCGACCCGACCGCGCTCCTGCAGTCGCGCGGCCTGCTCGATGCGACGCGTAGACGTGGGCGCCAAGGTACCGCAGCAAGTGATGGCGAGCGTATACACCGAGATCGACCAGCGCTGGGCGCTGCTCGGCAACGTCGGCCGGCAAGACTGGTCGGAGTTCGGCGAGGTCGAGATCGGCATCGACAACACGCAGGACCCGATCAGCCTGACCAGCCCACTGTCGTTTGACGACACCTGGCACATCGCGGTGGGTGCGCAGTACCGTCCGAACGATCAGTGGAAGGTGAACGTCGGCCTCGCCTACGACTCCGGCTTCCAGGACAACGACGACGTCCCGCCGCTGTTCCCGGTCAACTCAGCGTGGCGGCTCGGCGCGGGCGGCGAACGCCAGGTCAGCGAATCGTTCAAGTGGGGATTCACCACCGCGCTGCTCTATGGCGGCGACATGGACGTCGACAAGCGCAGCACGCTGCCGCCGGTGCTCGGCGGCGCGGCAATCTGGTGGGCTCGTACGATCAGTCGCTGGCAGTCGTGCCGACCGTGTACGGCACCTGGGCCTTATGAAGCAAGCCGGTACCGCGAGCGCAACTGTATTTAGTTCCTGGAAGGCCTGATACTTCAAATCGGAGGAGATCACGTCATGCAACCCACGGCCCTGACTTTCGTTGGTACCCTCGCCACGCTGGTACTTGGAGCATGCAATCTTGCTCACGCGGCAGACGCAGCCGCAGAGAAGCCCGCACGCGCAGACAACACCATCCTGGGAAAGCCCGTCGCTGCGAAACGAAACCGTGACCGCCCGAACGGCGCGGTCACGACCGG
>CAWBMW010000024.1:0-10241 GCA_963790015.1 uncultured Gammaproteobacteria bacterium | reverse complement strand
CTGGTGCCAGTGGCGGGACTGGTGGCCGTCGGGGTGCTGCTCACACAGGCGCAACCGCGCGAATTGCTGTGGGGTAGTGCCGCACTGGCGGCAGGGAGCCTGTTCTATTTCGCACTGCCGCTCTGGAAGCGCGAAACCTAGCTGGAATCTGCGAGCCGCCAGTCCCCCCGCTTCACCTCCGCCAGCGCCCCACACAACTCGATCCCCTCCAGCGTCTCCGCCAGCGTCCGGTCGGCGCCGTCCAGCCTGCGGCAGCAGTGGCTTGAAGAGCGCCTCCACCTCGTCGCGCTCGGGCAGTGAGCAGAAGCTGGCGCCAAAGCGCGGCAGCCACCGGTACCCGAAGTGCGAGGTGCGCGCGATGAACGGCTCGTAATTCGCCTTGAACCAGTCGAAGGTCGCGCGGCGCTGGCTCGGCCGGGCGGCGAGGGCGAAGGCGATGGTCGTGGGCTCCCGCGCGCGCAGCTGCGGGTCCAGCAGCAGCTCGCGCACCCGCTTGCCAACCGCCGGATCGTCGGTGGTGCCGAGCGCGAGTGCGGCTTGCGAGCGGAACAGGATGTCGTTCGACGCGAGCATCCGGGCGATGAGTCGTCTCTGCGAAGGGCGCGCCCAGGTGCTGCACGCCGGCTCGCAGCGCGGTCTCGCGCAGTGCCGGTTCGACGGCGGTCTCGTCCGGCGTGAAGGCCTGTCCGGCGGACTTGTCCCCGAGCCGGATGTACCGGGCCGCCGCCTCGGCGAGCGCGCCGCGCAGCTTCAGGTCGTCCGCCTCGAGGGCGAGCAGGCGGATCAGGTTGGTGCGGAAGAGAGCGTTGTCCACCGCCTCCGCGGTTTCCGGCGTGACGGCGGGCGGGGCCTTCAGCGGGTCCGGACCGAAGGCCGCCAGCCGCGGCTGGTACAGCGCCCGCATCCGGGCGTTGAGGTCCTCCCGGGCGCTGGCCGGCGCCACGTAGTCCCGCAGCCTGATCAGGTCCCGCGACGGCGCCAGCGCCACCTGCGGATAGCGGGACTGCGCCAGCGTCCCGATCACGGCGAGGAACTCGTCGGTGCTGAGCCGGTTCGCCTGGTAGGCCGCCGACAGGCTGTCGGCTGCTGCCAGCGCTTCCAGCTCGTTCAGCCGGTCGAAGTTCGCCGTCGAGCGCGCGCCAGCCCGCCGCGTCCAGCGCGAAGCGGTAGTAGCCGGCGCCGTCCGCGTTCGGCATCACCCAGGCCGGGCAGCCGGTGGTTTGCAGCGGGAATCCGCGCTTCCGGCGTCGTCACCAGCGCGCAGTCCTTGCCAGTCGTGTCGCCCGATGCCGTAGCGCACGCAGAGCGGCAGCTGCCAGGTGCTTTGCGGGTTGCCCCGGGAACCGACCGGCAGGTAGCGGGACTGGCGACACGCGAGCGCGGCTCCATCGGCGTCGCAGGCGAGCTTCGCCGTCACCAGCGGCACGCCCGGCTGGTCGATGAAGCTGCGAAAGGCCGGAACGACATCGGGCCGGCCCGAGCCCTTGGCCAGCGAGGCCATGAAGTCCTCCACGTCGGCCACGCCGTGGGGGAAGCGCTCGCATGTGGGTGCGGATGCCGGCGCGGAAACCTTCCTCGCCCAGCCAGCTCTCGAACATGCCCAGCACCGCGCCGCCCTTGAGGTAGGTGATCGCGTCGAAGGCGCTGCCGATGTCGGCGTTCCGGTCCACCGGCTGGCGGATCTGGCGGGCCGCGATCCGGCTGTCCAGCTCCATGGCCGCCGGCGTCTGCAGCGCCGGCACCACGTCGAAGCGCAGCGCGGGCTGCCAGGCATTGCCCGCCTTGAAGCCCATCCAGTTGGCGAAGGACTCGTTCAGCCAGATGTCGTCCCACCACTTCGGGGTCACCAGGTCGCCGAACCACTGGTGGGCCAGCTCGTGGGCGTGGATGCCGCCGAAGCCGCGGCGGTCGCGCGAAGGACGCGTCGTCGGCCAGCAGCAGGCGCGGATCGCCGTAGATGATGGCGCCGGCGTTCTCCATGCCGCCGCCGAAGTCCGGCGAGGCGATGAGGTCCAGCTTGGGGTAGGGGAACGGCACGCCGAAGTAGTCCTCCAGGTAGAGGACCAGGTCGTGGGTGTTCTCCAGCGCGTAGCGCAGCCGCGGCCCCTTGCCGCGGGTCGCGACGCCCCGGAGTGGCAGCGGGGCCTTGCGGGCGCCGTTCGGCGGCACCGGCGCGCCCTCCACGATGTCGAGCGGCCCCACCGCCAGCGCGATCAGGTAGGTGGGCAGCGGCAGCGTGGTGGCGAGCTGCACCCGCTTCAGGCCCTCGCCGGCCGGGCTGCTCGCTGGTCACCGGCGTGTTGCCCACGACGGCGTTGGCGGTGCGCGTCGTCACCGCGATGTCGAAGGGGGTCTTGAAGCCGGGTTCGTCGAAGCCCGGGAACATGCGCCGGGCGTCGATCGGCTGGAACTGCGTGAAGGTGTAGGCCTCGTCGGCGATCACCGACTTGTACAGCCCTTCGCCGGCCTTGCCGAAGGGCCCTGTGTACTCGAGGCGCAGGGTGCCCTTGCCCGCCGGCACGGGCGTCTCGAAGCGGAGCCGCGCCACGCCGGTCGGGTCCACCTGCTCCCAGGTTGCCGCCCGGCTGACGCCAGCGCCGTCGATGTGCGCGGCGGACTGCACCGTCAGCCCGTTGCCGTGCAGGTGGATCACCCGCGTCGGCGCGGCGATGTCCACGTCGATGGACGCCACGCCGGAGAACTCCGCCTGGTCCGGCAGGATCTTGAGGTCCAGCCGGTAGGCGAGCGGGCGGACGTCCGCGCCAAGCCGGCCGCGCGGGGGCCCGGCTTCGTCAGCGCCGGCTGCCACCAGGGACGTCGCAGCCAGTAGCGTCAATGCGGCAAGGTGCAGGCGCATGTTCGGTAGTCCTCCGTGTGCAGACCGAGCGTGCGGCAGGGCGCCGCAGGGCTTACGTCAACTTATTCTGTCGTGGCATGATCATATGCGGGCGCGGTATGACGGTGAAGCCGTCCCGGGTCCGCCAACATAACAAAGAGCCCGGGGGGGCAGCAATGAAACTCGTGCCATTGGGCGGCCTGCTGGTCCTCGCGTCCGTCGTCGCCCTCGCGCAGCCGGCGCCTGGTGGTGGGGGCCGGCCGCCGCCAGCAGACCGCTACGCCCTGATCCATGCCGGCACTCTGCTCGCGGTGCCCGGCAGCAAGGCCCAGCAGCAGATGACCGTGATCGTGAAGAACGACCGGGTCGCCGCCATCGCGCCGGGCTTTCTTACCGCGCCGCCCGATGCGGCCCCCGGCTCGACGGTCGAGGTGATCGACCTGTCCGACCGCTTCGTGATGCCTGGCCTGATGGACGCCCACGTCCACCTGCAGAGCGAGCCGAGCTTCTCCCGCCGGCGCACGGAGCGGGGCGACCGGAATCCGCCGACGCCCGCCGAGGGCGCCGTCAACGCGATGGTCTACGCGCGCCGCAACCTCGCCGCTGGCTTCACGACGGTCCGGGACCTGGGCTCCGACGACCAGGCCGTCTTCGCGGTCCGCAACGCGATCAACGCGGGACGGATGATCGGCCCGCGCATCCTGCTCGCCGGCTCGTCCATCGCCGTCACCGGCGGCCATGGCGATGGCACGCCGATGGACAGCACCGGCGATCCGACCGCCCGGATCACCGACGGCACCTGCGACGGACCGCTGGAGTGCCGCAAGGCCGTGCGCTTCCAGTACAAGCTGGGCGCCGACGTCATCAAGTTCACGTCCACCGGCGGCTTCGGTTCCAACACCGGCCTCGACCCCCAGCTCTTTCCGGACGAGATCGAGGCCATCGTCTCGACGGCCCACCTCCACGGCCTGAAGGCGGCGGCCCACGCCTATTCGCCCGTCGCCATCAAGGACGCCGTGCGCGCCGGCGTGGATTCCATCGAGCACGGCTTCCTGCTCGACGACGAGGGCATCCGGATGATGAAGAAGGCGGGCACGTTCCTGGTGCCGACGCTTTCCGCCAGCTACCCGCCGCCCATCTTCCGCATCCCGGATCCACCGTCCGTGAAGCTGCGGAACGAGTACAAGGCCTTCGAACGCGCCTACGCGGCCGGCGTGAAGATCGCCTTCGGCACCGACGCCGGCACCTTCGCCCACGGCACCAACGCCAAGGAGTTCGACCTGATGGTTGGCTTCGGCATGACGCCCATGGATGCCCTTCGCTCGGCCACCGTCGTGACCGCCGACCTGTTCGGCATCTCGGCGGAGGCGGGCACCCTGGAGGCCGGCAAGCTCGCCGACGTCGTCGCGGTCAAGGGCGATCCGCTCGACCAGATCTCGGTGATGCGGCAGATCGACTTCGTGATGAAGAGCGGCCGTGTCGCCAAGCGTGACGGCGCGATGACCGAGCCGTTCGCCTACCCCGCCGGCTTCGAATGAATTTTCCGAAACATCAGAGTGGAGTCCGTTTACACATGAATCCCAACCGCACTACTGCCCGCCGTCTGTTCGGCATCGCCGGCCTGGCCGCCTGCCTCGCCGCCTGCTCGGGCGAGCGCCCCCCGGCTGAAGCGGCCGTCGACACTGCGGCTGCACCTGCCGCGGCCCCGGCCGCCGCTCCGGCCGCCACTGCTGCGCCGGCCGGCACGGAGCTGCCCGTGCGGCTCATTCCGAACGTCCCCAGGAACGCCGAGGCCTATTACGGCCCGGACAGCTATCCACGTCATCGCCCAGACCCAGGACCCCGCCGCGATCAAGGCCGAGGGACGGGAGACCGGCGCGTTGACCTACACCTTTACTGACGACGGCACGGATGTCCGCCGCATCAACGACAAGGGCCAGGACGCCTGCTCCTACTTCTTCCCGGACGGCAAGCGCCTCGTCTGGACGTCGACGAAGGACAACCTGGACCTGCCGATCGGCAACTGGTCGGACTCCAACGACTACCCGCAGGGCGCCGAGCTCTACACCTCCGACCTGGACGGCAGCAACGTCAAGCGCCTGACCAACAACAAGTACTACGAGGCCGAGGTGTCGGTGTCGCCCGACGGGCAGTGGCTCGTCTTCGGCCGGCAGATCGACGGCAACATGGACCTCTGGCGCATGCGGCCGGACGGCACGGACGAGCAGCAGATCACCTTCACGGACGACTGGCAGGAAGGCGCGCCCTTCTACCTGCCGGACAACGAGACGATCCTGTTCCGGGCCTGGAAGCGCAGCGAGTACGGCAAGGTCAAGCCGACGCCCATGACGGTCTTCACCATCAAGCACGACGGCACCGGGCACACCGCGCGCACCTTCGACCAGGCCATGAACTGGGCCCCGTATCCCGGCCCCGGACGGCCGGCACTACGTCTTCGTGCGCGATCGTCGAGGACAACAACTGGGAGGTCTACCTGGGCGACCTGGCGGGCGGCGACGCCGAAGCGCCTGACCTTCAACCCGGGCTTCGACGGCCTGCCGTCCCTGTCGAAGGACGGCACGAAGATGCTGTTCGCCCGCAGCACGGGCGGCGGCTTCATGTCGAACCTCTACACCCACGTGATGGACGTGTCGTCGCTCAACCTCGGGCCCGCCAACTTCAAGGGCGTGCCCGACATCACACCGCCGAAGAGCTAGGCGCGGTGCGCGTCCGCCGCCTTGACGCGGGGTAGGAGCGCCTTCAGGCGCGATCGCGCCTGAAGGCGCTCCTACACGGTCAGGGCCGCGGGCAGGCCTCGCCACGCCGTCGTTTACCTTAATCCGGACCCGGCGGCCGGGGCCTCGACAGGCAGCCCTTGGATGGCGGCCGAAAGCGCGCTACTGTCGCGCCAGCACTCAAAACAATAACTATCGATTCCGGGGGACTCCACCGATGACCACTCTCCGCTGCCTGCCGCGCGCCGCCGCGCGCGCCTTCCCGACTGCCGGCCTCGCGCTGGCGCTGGCGTTGCTCCAGGGCAGCCCCGCCTTCGCGGTGCCGGTGCTCTCGGTGGCAGTGGACGGCGCGGCCCGAAGTGTCCTTCGAGTTCGACCAGGTGTGCGAAGGCGCGAAGGCCGTGACCTGCCTCGGCACGGGCGCCGCAGGCGACCTGCTCATCAGCTCCTTCGAGCTCGGTGCCGGATCCCGA
The DNA here is from genome assembly GCA_963790015.1 of uncultured Gammaproteobacteria bacterium. GTDB lineage: Bacteria > Pseudomonadota > Gammaproteobacteria > Steroidobacterales > SHZI01. Next base: position 4,197 of record CAWBMW010000024.1, on the reverse strand, counting down.
TCCCTACGTGGCGGCCGCGTTCAATTTCTACAACCTCTCGACGACGAACACGATCTCCGTCGTCGCCACGGTGCTCTTCCCGATGTCGGGCAGCTTTGCTGCGCCCACGGTCGCCCTGGGCACCGGCCTCGTCAACAATGTGTTTGGCGGCGGCCTGCTCAACCTGACGGTCGAGGGCTTCGTCGACGGGCCGCCGGGACCGGCGCTCATTGGCATCGATGGCATCGGCCCCGGGACGCCCTTCAGCGTGTGCGACGACCTGGGTGCCGATCCCGGCTGCCAGAACAGCCTTTTCAGCCTGGCCTGCGCAGCCAGGGCGGGCCGCCGAGTCTCGACGTGGTCTCGATGATCGGCCTGCGCCTCAGCTTCGACCTGAGCCCGGACACCGTGGTCACCATCGGCATGGATCCGGCGGAGCCCTTCAACGGCGCCGCCTACTTCTCGCTGACCCCGGTGCCCGTGCCGGCCGCCGCCTGGCTGCTGATCTCCGGGCTTGGGGTGCTGGCGGGACTGCGCCGGGCGGGCTGGCGGCCGCGCCGCGCCACCTACAACCTGAGCGGCGTTACGTAGCCCGTCATTTCCAGGTAGCCCCGGCCCACGGGGCGCCCGCCTTCGAGCAGCGTGCTCGCGCCTTCCCAGTACACCGCCCCGGTGGTCAGGCGGGAATCCAGCTCCTGGTCCGGCATCAGCGGCGCGGTCTCGAACACGCGGTCGCCGACGGTGATGCGCTGGGCGATCGGCCAGACCGCGCGGCTGCGGGTCGAGGTCCACGGCAGTAGCGGCGTGAAGCGCACCGCCGCGGGATCCACCACCCGGATGGCGCCATCCGGATGCGGAAGGCGGCGTAGCGCTGGAGCGGCGTGTCGTCCGGCGCCGCGCCCTGCCGCCGGATCTGGAAGGCCAGCAGCGCGCTGCCATCGTCCAGGTTCATGCCGATCCAGTCCCAGCCGGCCGCGTCGTCGGCCAGGGCCGCGCTGGACCATTCGTGATCGAGCCACGCGATGCCCTGCATTCGGGTAGGAGCGGCGACCGCCGCGACCTGAACCTCTGCCTCAACCCGAAGCTGCGGCCGTGAGTAGTAATAGCTGGCCTGGGTTGGCAGCGGACCTTTGCCGGACACGCCGCCGTTGCCCTGCAGCCACGGTGGTCCCTGGCTGATGGCCGTGAAGTCCAGCGTGAAGTCCCGCGCTGCAATCCGCGCGCGGTAGCTGTCCGTTGCGGCATCCCGGGCCAGCGACCAGCCGTCCAGCCGCACGTCCGTGTCGCCCGGTGGCCGCCTGCACCAGGCCGAAGCCCGTGCGGGCGATGCGCTCGTCCAGCAGCAGCCTGCCCCGTGCCGGGTCCGCCAGCGCCGCGTGGGCAATGACGAGCTGCCGGGCCGCGAAGGTGCTGGGATTGTCCGGGTCCACGTCGGTGCGCACGCGGAAGAAGGTCACCTGGAAACCGATCGGGCGTGTGGACTCGCCCAGCCAGCCCGTGAGGTACCACCACTCGGTGCGGAAGTCCGGGTGAGCGCCGAAGTCCTCCGGGAAGCGCAGCGTCCGCGGCACGACATCCGGGAACGTGACGGTGGCCCCGCGGGACGGCGCGGCGAGCGCGCCCATGGCCAACAGCAGGTGGCGGCGGCTCAGCATCACCAGTCCTCGTGCACGGCGCGGAGCGGGCTCACGCCCGTGGCGCGCCGGCCGGCCAGCGCGGCCGTCGCCGTCGCGCACACGAGCAGCGCGAGGCTCAGGCCGGCGATCAGGTTGGCGGGCGCCGCGAAGTCCATGGTCCAGTGGAAGGACTGGCGGTTGACCACGCGGATCAGCACCAGCGACACGAGCAGGCCGGTGGCGAGCCCGACCAGCAGTGCGTGGCCCGTGGCGAGAGCGCCCTCCAGCGCCAGGATGCGCAGCACCTGGCCCCGCGTGACGCCCACGTGCCGGAGCATGCCGAACTCCCGCGTGCGGGTGATGGCCTGGGCCGAGAAGGTGGCGGCGACGCCGATCATGCCGATCAGGATGGCGGCGATCTCCAGCACGTAGGTGACGGCGAAGCTGCGGTCGAACACGCGGAGGCTGAGCGCGCGGATCTCGCCGGTGGCATTGAACTGGACGGCCTCCCCGGACGGCACGGCGGCCTGCAGGTCGCGGATCACGTCGTCGGCGGTCACGCCGGGCTTCAGCCACAGCGCGGCCTCGGTGCGGGTGGTGTCGCCGGTGAGCTGCTCGTAGTCTTCCGTCCGCAGGATCACCGAGCCGAACTGGCGGGCGTAGTCGCGCCACACGCCGGCCACCGTGAACTGCCGCTCGCGTCCGGCGAGGGGCAGGGTCAGCTGCTGGCCGGGCTGCACGCCGTAGAGGTCCACCATCGCCTCGGACACCCAGGCGGGCCGAGTTCCCTCGGGCAGCACGCGCTTCCGCGCCGACGAGCGGCAGCAGTTCCGCGGCGCGGGCCGCGTCCACCGGCCGGGCGATGACGGCGACCGCGCGCCCGGTCCGGCGCGAGCGACACGCTGGTGGCCGCGCGAGAACTCGATGCGCGCCACGCCGGGGTGGCTGGCGATGAGCCGCAGGTCCTCGGGCGAGAAGTAGCGTGTCGGTGGCGAACTGGCCGATGCGCGCGTAGACGTCCGCCGGCAGCACGCGCACCAGCCAGTCCTCCAGCGAGCCGCGGAAGCTGGCGACCATGGTGCCCATCGCGACCATCAGGCCGAAGCTTGCCACGATGCCGGCCATGCCGATCGCCGCGCCGCCCGGCGCCCGCGCCAGCCGGTTCGCCGCGAGCAGGAGCATGGGCCAGCGGACGCCGACCACCGACCGCTCGAGCCACGCGGCGACGGGACGGAACGCGAGGGCCGCGAGCCGCGGCTGCAGCACGATCACGCCGGTCAGCAGGCAGCCGATGGCCAGGTAGGCCGCCAGCGAGATGCCGCCTACCGCCGGCAGCCACACGAGCACGGCCGCGGCGGCGATCAGCAGCAGTCCCGGGGCCAGCCGGCCGAGGGGCTGCAGCGCATCTTCCTCGGCGCCGGCCCGCAGCGCCGGCGCGATCGGCGCCCGGGCCGCCTCCCGCGCCGGCACGAGGCCGCCGGCGATGGCGGCGAGCACGCCGAGGGCGGCGTAGCCGGCCGTCGTTGCCGCGGGCAGCAGCAGGCCCGGCTTGAACGACCCGAAGTAGCCGCCGCCCAGGTCGCCGCCGAGCGCCGCAAGGATGCCGCGGGCGATCGCGGCGCCGACCAGGATCCCGAGCGCGCTGCCCACCACGCCGATCGTGGCCGCCTCGGCGACGAGCAGCCGCTGGAGCTGCCCGGCCGTCACGCCGGCCGCCCGCAGGTACGCGAGCTGCGGCCGGCGTGCCAGCGTCGCCTGCACCTGCAGCGAGAACACGAGGAAGCTGCCCGTGAAGAGGGCGACCAGGGCGAGCACGTTGAGGTTCACCCGGTAGGCGCGGGAGAGGGTGGCGAGCCGTGCCTCACCGGCGTCGGGGCCTGCCACGGTGACGCCCGCCGGCAGCGGGAGGTCCTGCGCCAGGGACTCCGCGGTCACGCCCGGGCCGCAGCCGCAGGTCGATGCGCGTCAGCACGCCCAGCCGGTCGAGCCGCCACTGGGCGAAGCCGAGGTCCATCACGCCGAGCAGGCGGCCGGGCCGCGTGCCCGGCAGGCTGCCCCGCACCCGCAGGTTCACGCGCCGGTCGCCGGCCTGGACCTGGAGCTCGTCGCCCGGCCGCACGTCGAAGCGCTCCAGCGCGGCCGGCGAGAGGAAGACGCCATCGGCGAACAGGGCGAAGCGCGACCTCGTCTCCCCGTCGTCGTCCGCCGGCGGTCCCGACGGGAAATCCGGCAGCAGGCCGGGGGTGACCCAGCCGGCCCGCAACGCGTCCACGCCAAGGACCGGGAGCCGGGCATCGTTGCCGATCACCAGCACGTCGGTGGCCAGAACGGGGCTGGCCAGCGCCACGCCGGGATGCGCGGCGACGCGGGCGAACAGCTGCTCGTCGAAGCCGCTGCGCGGGCCCTCGATGGCCGCATCCGCCTCACCGTTCACTTCCCGGAGCGCCGCGTTGAACTCGGCGAGGGCCGCCGTGTTGATCAGGCTCACCGCGTAGCCCAGGGCCACGCCGACGGCGATGGCCAGCACCTGCACGAGGGTGCGGAGACGGTGCGTGCGCGCGTGGCCGGCGCTGACGTGCCACCAGAGCCAGGTCATGGCCCG
>CAWBMW010000023.1:0-14577 GCA_963790015.1 uncultured Gammaproteobacteria bacterium | reverse complement strand
CTTGTCCTTCTGATCGTTGCATGTGTTCTAGGCCCGGGCCGACATCTTCGACTACATCGAGCGGTTCCACAACCGGCAGCGGAGCCACTCCTACGCAGATGGCTTGTCCCCGACCGCTTATGCCGAAAGCCTATCGAAAAGCCTTAACTGAACCGTCCGTGGAAAGGGGGTGAACCACCACGTGGTCTTCGAGCCGCTGGACTTCATCGCCCGTCTCGGGCCGCCATGGTGCCGAGACCGCGGCACACCTGACCCGGTACCACGGGATGTTCGCGCCGCACAGCCGGTGGCGTGCCGCGATCACGCCGGCGGGGCGGGGGAGTGGCCACCGGGCCACGGACCTCCGTACCCCGGCCGAGCGTGGGCCGCTGGCCGTGATCTGGGCGCAGCGGCTGAGCGGGTGTTTAAGCTCGACCTGACGCGCTGCGAGCGCTGAGGGGCCGAGTAGTCTGGGCGGCCGGCGTTACCGGACCCTGTTCGGGCGGGCCGGGCTGCGCGCCTCGCCTCTCGCGGTGAGAGAAACCGCGAGCGACGCTGAGGACGGGGCGCTTCCACGAGGGGGCGGCTTCCGCGGCTTTGGATGGCCTATGCCCGGGCTACAGGAGCCGCCGTATTAGGCCTGCCTGAAGCGAGCGACTCCGGCTTTGTTGGCCGCTTTCAGCAGATCACGATCGAGGGTTGCCAGCGGCAAGCCGGAGTCGAAGTGCGGCCTCGAGATATGAAGCGTCGTAGGACGAGAGTCGGAGCGTCGTGCCAGGCCCAGCGTTTCGCTCAGGGCCCGAGCATACGTTGCGGAATCCGGGCTTATGCGAATGCCTGAGAGCGCTGCTCAGGAATGCTTCGCTTTGTGCCTCGGTGATTAGTCCCCTGCTTTCGGCCCGGGCCACTACGTTCACAATCTCCAGACCCCAGGTCACTGGGACCCCGGCAATGGCGTCAGTTTCCGCCAGGCTATCCAGAACCGAAATCGCATAGCGCCGGTCGCCGGGTTTCCCGTCGGCGAGCAGCCACGATATCGTCACCGAGGCATCGAGAACGAACTTCACTCACGGCCTTCCCTGATCGATGCCCGGATGTTCTGCACTCGGTTCCTGACCGGATTGGCAAGCATAAAGGCCTGGAATTTGCCGATCGCCGCGCGCGGGTTGCCGGAGCTGGCGTCCTGACTGGGAATCAGATGAGCGACCGCCTGACCGCGGTTGGTGTAATCGTGAAACGCTCCCGGCCTTCCTGCCGCAGGAGTTCAGGGAGCCTGGTTTTTGCCTCGTACGCGCCGAAGTATCTCTATCTTCATGGTCGCCTCTCCTCGAGTGACAACTAGTCTATGGACTGGTCTGGACACGGGTCAAGGCAGCTCTCGCTTCGGTGCGCATTCTGTCAACGGTAACCCCTCCGGGGCACCAGACGTTCAAAGCCCCGCCCGGGGACGATTTCCGGGAGCGACTTTGAATGGCCTATGCTCCACCTGCCAGCCCCTGCGAAGTGAACCCACCGTGACCGAGCCCTTGCCCGACCGCCTGAGCACCGACCCCCGGAGCCCGTTCTACGACGAGGCGCTCCTCGCCCGGGGCATCGGCATCCGCTTCAACGGCAAGGAACTCCACAACGTGGAGGAATACTGCGTCAGCGAAGGCTGGATCCGGGTGGCGGTGGGCAAGGCCCTGGACCGGAGGGGACAACCGCTGACGCAGAAGCGCAGTGGCACTGTGGAAGCTTTTCTGAAGACCCCAACCTCCGCAAACCCTGCGCCAGGAGACCCGTGATGCTGTCCCGTGTGCTCGCCACCCTCGTCCTGTCGTCCTGGAGCGCCGGCCTGCTCGCCGGACCGACCCTCTGCGCCACCGCCGACCAGGCAGCGAAGGTCCGGGAGGCCTATGCGACACCGCCGGCCGCGCCCACCTTCATGGCCGCCAGCAAGCTCGCCCTGCCCGAGGCGGTCGTGCTGAGCGCGCTGGCGGGGCAGGGCGCCACCGGCACCACCGGCGCCGGTTTCGAAAAGGTATGGGCCTCCCTGCAGGGCTGGGACGACGCGACGGTCGTGCTGCTGAAGGGCGCGAACGTGGTGGAAGTCCGCGGCCGGATTCCGTCGGGCGCACCGTCCACGAAGAGCCAGTTCTTCAACCTGAAGCAGGACGGCGCCGGGCTTGGCGGGCACTTCCGCCCCGACCTGATGGGCGCGATTTACGTCGTGGAGCTGGTCGGCGCCCAGGGCCCGCTGCGCGGTGTGACCTTCGTGGATCTCGCTGGCGAGAGCCTGTTCGGCGTGTACCTGCCCGAGGGCGCTGGCGAGAAGCCGGGGCTGGCCGCCGCTTTTGGCCGCACCCGGGAGCTGATTGCGGGGTTGGCGAAGGTCTGCCCTTAAGCAAGGGGGCCGCGGCGGGACGACCGGGAATTGCCCTCGAGGTGACACCATGGCTGTGAATATCCAGCGGGCCCTTGAATCCGTTTCACTCGTCTGCGCAGTGACGCTCGCATCCTGCGCAGTGATTCCCCTGCCTGCCGGGGGCCCCGCCCTTGAGCGCAAGCCCACGATTGCCATGGGCATGAGCCGCCAGCAGGTGCGTGACGAGCTGGGTTCTCCGGAGTTGCTGGATACCCCTCGTTTCATGGTCTATGAGTGGGGTGCAGGAAAACATCTCGTCATCATGCTGCTGCCCGCGCCACCCGGTGCCGGCGGCTACGTGGACACCAAGCAGAATTACCGCATGCTGGTGGCGCTTGACGAGGCTGACCGGGTGACCGGCATCCGCTGCAGCTGGCTGCGCCAGGATCGGGAGCAGCGTGCGCCCTGCCAGATTGACGATATAGGGCTGGCAGGGGGCGCCACGAAACTCGGGGAAAGCGGCGTCGTCATTGAGCCCGGGCTGCTCGATATCGTCATGTCCCCGGACGGCCGCCGGTTCACTGGCACGGATGCCGAACATCGCGTGTGGCTCTACGACACCGCATCTGGAAAGGGCGGGATTATTCACAGGGGGTTGCCTGGAAGCTGGAATGACAACCGGGAGCCACGAGCCTCCTTTTCGCCTTCCGGGGATGTCGTGGTCGTGTCCCAGCCTGGTGCTGGCGCGCGAATCTATCGGCTGCTCGCTGACGGAGGGACCGAGGTTGGCGCGGCGCTGGCAGACAAGGAAGTGGAACTCGCGGAGTTCAGTGCGGACGGAACGGAAATCTTCGCCTATGCGGCTGGTAGCCTTCGTCGCTATACGCCAGGCCTGGATCTCGCCGGTACGGCGCCCATTTCGGGCCGGACGACTTTCGGGCCCAAAGGTATCGATAGGGCGCGATTGCGATCGGCGGCCCTTGTCCTCGAGGGTCTCTGGATACACCAGGGGCCGTTGACGCCGGGAATCGCTGCCGTGGTGGATGGCACCGGTCGCGGTGTCGCCATCCTGGACCGGCGCACGCCATCGGAGCGCAAGGGCTTTTCACTGAACTTCCAGCTCTCGCCCGATGGGGCCTATCTCGCGCGCAACACCTGCCGGCATCTGGAGCTGTGGCGTACCGGCGACATCAGGGAGCGCGTGGACGATGCGCGAGGCCTGCCAGTCTCGCCGTCCGCAGCCTTCCTTATGCCCATCTGGAGCGCAGGTGAGTTCGAGTGGGACCCGGGCGGGATATTCGGTGTCCGGCATTGCCGTGGCTCGATCGCCTTTACCCCCAACGGCAAGTACGTCGCAGCGGCAGCCGACAACACCGTGAGTGCCTGGCGGATTGCAGACGGCGAGCAACTGGCCCTCATCGTCCCGCCGGTCGATCCGGCTGACTACGCGCAATCCACCTCCGCCCTGAAATCCAACTTCGCCGTGCAATCCATTGGTTTCGATGCCACCGGGAACCTTCTCGTGGTGGCTGGCGGGCGCATACAGGTCTGGAGCCTGCCCACGGCGGGGGCACCTGCGGCCGCCCGGAGACAGTGACGTCGGGTTTCGTCGCTGTCTATGGCCACAGTGAAGGAGGTGGAGGTCTGCCTGCTGTCGTACCGGGCCGTGATGGTGGCCGCCAATGAACAGCCGTCATCGGCGCATCTCCAGCGCCTCCAAGTCGGCAAGGTCCTGGGACTCCCGGCCATTGCGACCTGTGGACCTTCTAGTCCTTCGCGCACAGGCACCCAGGGCCGCCAGGCCCCCGGCGAACAGCCAGGCGGCGGCGGGCACGGGTACCGGCTGCAGCGCCAGCGCGGTGCTGTCCCGGTGAGGCCCGCTGCTGATGAAGCTGGTGGCGGCCGTGGTCGGTGACACGCTGTAGAACCAGCGGTGGAACCAGGTCACGGCGTACAGGGTGCCCGCCGCGTCGAAGTCGATGTCGGCGATGTAGCTGAACCCGTCGCCGTGGGCCATCGAACCGACCAGCAGCGCCGTCGCGGTGGACGCGGCCACGCGTAGCAGCAGGTCGTTGTTCAGGCCATCCCAGGCTGACAGGTAGATGTCGCCGCTGCCCGGGTCATGGGCGACGCCGGAGACGATGGCCGCCGCCGACAGGCTGCCGGGCAACGTCAGCGTGGCGGCGTAGGTGACACTGCTGCTGCCCAGGTCGAAGTAGAAGAGTTCCTGGGATGCATTGCTGTAGCCCCACAGGCCATTGGCCGCCCAGTCCAGGTCGGCGATCTGCGTGCGCAGCGTGGGGCCAACCGGAATCGGCGGGCCGGAGACGTCCCAGAGGTTGCCAAAACCGTCCGCTGTGTACAACGTGCCGGCCGGCGTGACCGCCAGGCTGTCGCTCGGGAAGGGCGTGGTGTTGAAGGGGGTGTCGGCGTTGGTGGCCACGTTCACCAGGTCGAGCGTCTGGTTGGTGTTCAGCACCCAGGCCAGCGGCGCCGCCTGCGACGACGACACGGCGGCCCACGCCAAACCGGCCAGGACGATGCGCAGCGCTGGGTGAATGCGGCCGGGTGTCGGCAGAGCGTGCATGGCAACCTCCGTGGCGATGGAGCGGCGATGTCCCGCAGCAGGCACAGGGAGGATAGGCCCAACAGAGCCGCTTTTACCAGCGCCCCGGCGGGTTGCCAGCTGCAACGCGCACGTCTGGAGTGGGCCTTGCTGGTCCTATACTCTCCAGCCCCCGCACCCAGGCCGTTCCTTTAATGAATGCGACTCCCACACCCCCGGACCAGCCCACGTGGTGGAACGAGGAGGGCGGGCGCCGCTGGGTCCAGAACATCCAGCGCGTGGAGCGCATGATCGAGCCGCTGTCGGCGCGCCTCCTGCAACACGCGGCTCCGCGGCCGGGCGAGCGGGTGCTCGACGTCGGCTGCGGCGGCGGGGTGACCAGTGCCGCCCTGGCCCGCGCGGTTGGTCCCTCGGGCCGGGTGCTCGGCGTGGACGTGTCCGCGGTGATCCTGGACGTGGCCCGGGAGCGTTTCCGCAGCATCGGCAACCTGGAGTTCGCCCTGGGCGACGCGGCCAGGATGCCGCTGGAGCGGGGCGGCTTCGATCTCCTGGTGTCCCGCTTCGGCGTGATGTTCTTCGCCGACCCGGCGGCGGCCTTCGCCCACCTGCGGACTGCCCTGGCGCCCGGTGGTAGGCTCGCCTTCATCTGCTGGCGCGCGCTGGACCAGAATCCGTGGATGGCCGAGTGCGTCCGGGCGGCCTTCACCGTGCTGCCCCGGCCCGAGTCCCAGCCGCCCCACGCGCCAGGACCCTACGCCTTCGCCGACGACGCGCGGTTACGCGACATCCTCGGTGCGAGCGGCTACGGGGCGATCAGGATCGATCCCCTCGATCACCCGCTGGACCTTGGCAGCCTCGACGACGCGGTGGTACAGATGACCCGCATGGGCCTCGCCGCCAGCGCCTTCGCAGCCGCCAGTCCGGCGGAGCAGCAGGCGGCGACGGCAGCGGTGCGGGCCGCCCTCGAGCCCCACGCTGTCGGCGACACGGTGCGGATGGCGAGCGCCACGTGGCTCGTGAGTGCCAGCATTTGAGCGTCCGGTGCCGGTGCTTCGGTTTCGGAAAGTTCTGTTTACACAGAAGCCCGGCTGAACACCTCGTGGTTGCCTAGCAGGGATTGGTCCGGGCTGTCCGGGTTCAAGACTTTCCGAAACCGAATGACCGGCACCTATGCCCTCCAGGGGGAAGTGACGGCACGGACAGTCGTCTGTCCGTGCCGTCCGGTCATTTCCCCGACCAGGCCCTAGACCTGATCGAGCTTCTTGCGCTCGGCGCCATCCTTGATCAGGGGGATGGGGTCGAGCACCCAGTTGCCGGAGGTCCGGCGTGCCGGGGACGGGATCGCGTAGGCCCTTTTCTTGTTGTGATTCGCGTGGAACTTGTCGGTATCGATGCGCCAGCCCTTGTCGTCGAACTTCCCCAGCCACTTGCGGTAGGCCGCGACCGCGTTGTCGGAGGGCGTGAGGACTTCCTTCGTCGGGCTCAGCGGCGTCTGCGCCGGACACATGGTGGCCAGGATCTGGATGTCCTGCGCGGCGATGACCTTGTTGCGCGCATGGATCGGGCCGTTGTTCTTCGGATCCAGCAGGAAGTTGCGCATGTTCAGGAAGAAGATCTTCGTGTTGTTCTCATCCACCGGCGCCTCGAAGAAGTACTGGCGGAACATCTTGGTGGCGTCGATGTTGATGTAGGTCGGCATGATGTTGGGGCCGTACGTGCCGCCACCAACATTGACCTGGCTCTCCCCGGTCCTCGTATTGCCCCAGGGCGTGTCCTTGCCGCCAGCCGTTTCGTGGTCCTTCTGCGGCAGTGGCGGCGCATCGAACAGGTGCCAGAACCAGAAGCCCCAGCCCTGGCGGTGGTCCTCGGTCTGGTACTCGCGAACCTTGTAGCCCTTGCGATCGCGAGCCGAGTGACCGTGGGTCGGGTGCACGAACTCGTTGTGCGCGGGATCGATGCCGTTCTCGATGGAGCGCTCGTAGTAGTAGGGCACTTCGAGAACCAGAACCTCGTTGGCAACCCAGCCAGGCTGGCCATATTCCTCGACATTGAGAAGCGGAACCCTTGTGCTCTCCGGCTCGTCGCCGAGGAATGCAAACACGATGCCGTACTTCTCCTGCACCGGGTAGGAGTCCACCTTCGCGCGCGCCGGCGGCTTCTCGCCATAGCCGATGGACGGCAGATTCACGCACTCTCCGGCGCCGTTGAACTCCCAGCCGTGATACGGGCAGACGATGCAGCCATCGATGATCCGCTTGGTGCTGCCCTGGGACCAGGCGCCGCCCAGTGAGGCACCGCGGTGCGTGCAGGTATCGCTCAATACGCGGGCGTCCCCGTTCTGATCGCGGAAGGCGACGAGATCGACGCCGAGCAACCTGACCTTCACCGGCTGGTCATAGCTGAGATCCTCGCTGCGGACGATCGGGTACCAAAAGTTGATATACATAAAAAACCTCTTTAGTGACGGGGAAACCCCTGATTCTGTTCAGCGTGCATTCCGGACCTGGTGCCAACCTCGGGTGCCATGTTATTGAGGGGCCAGCGATCCCCCCAGTGCGTACTTCTACTAGGGTGTCATGGCTCGTCGGGGCGCGAGGTGACGGCACAAAGGCCGGGCGCTTCCTTGCGGCTTCTACGCATACCCGCTGAGCCGACCGGCTGCTATACGCACCTTTCCCAACGGGCAGCAGAATTGACCCAATTGGTGCGGGACTCCCGTGACCGCTCGAGGAGGTCTTCGCGGGTGGGGCGGCTGCTTAATCGCCACGGCGACCTTCGGCTCCTGCCTGGAGCCGGAGGTGATGGTGCTGGGGCAGTTCCGGGGCCGCGTGAATGCCTGGCGCAGGCAACTGCCTGCGTCAACGCCGGTCGGTGAAGTCCGTCACCAGCACCGCGTTGGGTGGCACCGGCGTCTCGGGAATGCCCTTGTAGTTCTCGGCGCCGAGCTTCAGCGACGACAGGTCCATGACGTGGGAGTACAGGCCCTTCAGCGGGCCATTGCTCGCCATCCGCACGAACACCATCTTGCTGCTGTCCCTCGAGAAGGACTTCATGCCGTCGAAGCCGGGATTCCAGGTGAGCCGCCGCGGCGGGCCGCCCGCCAGGTCGCCCAGGAACAGCTCGTGGTTGTTGCCGTCGATGATGCGCGTGAAGATGTAGTGACGCCCGTCGGCGGCCGGCCCCGGCCCCCAGGTCATGTCGCGGTCGAAGGTGCGCTGGGTCAGCCCGGTGCCGTCGGCCTTGATGGTGAAGACCGTCATCGGCGTCGGCGTGACCTTGCCGATCTCGCTCTCGCGCCAGGCCTGGAAGATGATCGTGTCGTTGTCGGGCAGGTAGAACGGCGCACCGGGCTGCCAGTCCTTCGTGAAGGTGATCTGCTGCTCGCCGGTCCCGTCCGAGCGCATGCGCCAGAGGTTCGCGTTGCCGTCGATCACCCGCGTCCACACGATCCATTCGCCGTTCGGCGACACCGTGACCTCGGCGTCGTACCACTGGTTGCGGGTGAGCCGCTTGACGTCCTTGCCGTAGAGGTCGGAGGTGTAGAGCTCCGCGCCGGGTGGGTAGTCCTTGGGATCGGACCAGTTGCCGAGCGGCATGTCCATGTTGTCCCGCGTGGAGGTCCAGATCACGCGCTTGCCGTCCGGGAAGAAGAAGGAGCAGGCGTCCTGGCCGTGGTCGTTGATCCGCCGGATCGTCTTGCCGTCCTCGGTGAAGATATAGGTCAGGGCGCTCCCGATGCGCGCGTCGCCCGACTGCTGCGCGTCCGGGTCGCGGACCTGGGCGATCAGGGTCTGGCCGTCGGGGGCGTAGTAGGCCTCGGCCGCCGGCGGAATTTTGGGGATCCGGTGCACCGGCAGTTCCTTGCTGCTCTCGGCCGGCCGTCGCGACGGGGCTGGCGCCGGACATCGCGTCGGTCTTGCCTGGGGTCTGGGCCCCGGCGGCGGCGGCGAGCAGCGTCGCGGCCAGGGCAAGGGTGTAGCAGGAAAGGGGATGAGGGGCGTTCATGGGGCCGGACCTCGCGGGGGGGGCTGGTAATCGCACTCACCATAGCAGCCACGGGCGGGCGCAGGACAGGGGGCCGACGGTGCCGGCTGTCCGGATTCAGGACTTTCCGAAACCGAATGACCGGCACCTACTTACTACTTAAGGGCCGGGATCACCTTCTCACCGATCAGCCGGATCGCGTCGGCCGGATCGTCGTGCAGCCGGAAGTTGAGTTCCGTCACGCCGGCCGCCGCGAAGGCCTGCAGCTCCGGCAGCCGCCGCTCGATCTGGTCGGGCGTGCCCGTGAAGGTGAAGTTGGCGATGAGCGCATCGACGATGTGCTCTGGCACGTCCCTGATGACGCCGGACTTGTCCCGGTAGGCCTGGAAGAAGGCCGGCTTCTTCTTCGCCACCACGGCGCAGTCCTCGGGGCTCAGGAATGACTCCAGGTACCAGGGTTCCAGCAGGCCCCGGAGCAGCATTTCCCGGCAGGCTTCGCGCCGGGCCACCGCGGGATCCTTCTTGACGTGCCAGGCCCAGATGTTGTTGATCCGGTAGCCTTCTGCCGTGCGGCCCTTGGCCGCCAGCGCATCGGTGGTCTGGCCCACGGTCCGGGCAATCAGCGGGCGCACCATGTCGCTGTACATCACGCCGTCCGCCGCGGGCACCGCGGCCCGCAGCATCTGGGGCTGGTTGGCGCCGGCATACACCGGCGGTGGCGTGGCGCTGGCACCGAACTGGGGCCGGTAGCCGTAGACCTTGAAGAGCTCGCCCTGGTAGGTCAGCGGCTTGCCGCTGCAGCCGCCGCGCACCAGCTCGATGGCCTCGCGCACGGCGCGCACGCGCTTCACCGGCTCGATGGCGAGCCTCGCCAGCCACTCGCCGCCGCCGCCGATGACCAGGCTGGCGCGGCCCTTCGAGTACTCCTGGAGGGTGAGCAGCGAGTTCGCCATCTTCACCGGGTGCATTTCCCAGGGGCTGATGACGCAGACGCCCAGGCCCACCCGGCGGGTGGCGAGGGCCGCGGGCACCAGGGACATGAAGGGGTCCCGGCAGGCCACGTAGTTCTGCAGCCACATCGTCTGCACGCCGGCCTGCTCGCAGAGCAGGGCAAGCTCGGTCAGCTGGTCCGGCGTCTGGTCCGGCTCCAGCAGGACATCTATTTTCACGGGGCGGCCTACGCCAACTGCGCTGGCTGGGACGTCGCCGCCGCAGCCGGCCGCCGGGCAGCCTCCCGCTGGGCCTCGATCGCGCGCGGAAACAGCGCCTCGTTCTCCTTGTACATGTGCTCGCGGAGGTCCCGGTCGAACTCGACGAGGAGCGCCAGCATCGGACCGGCGGTCGCCGGCGCCGTGTAGTCGTCGGTCAGCTCGCGGAGCCGGACCAGGGTGCGGTCCGCCTCGGCGTGATCGTTCTCCATGCAGGCGACGGGCCCCGCCACGGCGCTGCCGCAGCGGGTGGCCACCACGGTGCCGGCGGCCAGGCCGCGGATCATGGGGAACAGCGCTTCTTCCTCGTGGGCCAGGTGGGAGTGGAGTTCCTCCGCCACCTGGTCCACCTCCTTGCGAAGTTCCGCAAGCCGCACGTCGTCCGGTGCCGAGCCGGCGACCTCCGCCGCGAGCGCCTGCAGGCGTGGCAGCTGGTTGCGCAGGCCGACGTGGTAGACGTCCTCGATGTGGCTGACGAACTCCGGCAGCGGCATGGCCATGAACGGCTCGAGGTCCAGGAGCCGGGGCGCGGCCTTCGCGTTGGCCGGCTCGAGCATCATCAGCAGGATTGCCGGGTTCAGGCCCCAGGACAGGCACAACTGGCTGAGCGACACCGCGGTATCGTCGCCGTCGCGATAGAAGCCCGAGGACTTCAGCACCTGCAGCAGTGCCGGCGGGCCCTCCTGGAGCTCGGCAATGGTGGTCTGCGGCGTGATCTTCAGCATGACAGTTCCTCCCGGGACGACATTGCCCGTTCCGGGCGGGGGGGTACATACGGGTTTGTACGAACGCCGGGCCGGGGAAGCGCTAAGCTGGTCCCGGGCCCGCGACGGGACGAGGGGTGGACGATGGCCGGGGTCGAGTCCGTGCTGGCGATCTGGGGCCGCCTGGCCCCGCTGCCCGGTGGCAGGTGGCTGTTCAGCCGCCTCATCTGCCTCAAGGCACCCTATTTCTCGTCCGTCAGTCCCCGCTTCGTCGCGCTCCGTCCCGGCTACTGCGAGGTCGCGATCCGCAAGCGCCGGGCCGTGACCAACCACCTGGGCACCGTGCATGCCATCGCCATGTGCAACATGGCCGAGCTGGCCGCCGGGATCATGAGCGAGGCGACGGTGCCGTCGAGCCACCGCTGGATACCGAAGGGTATGACTGTCGAGTACCTCAAGAAGGCAGGCAGTGACCTGCGCGCCGTTGCAGAGCTGCCGGTCATTCCCGACTTCGGGTCCGCCGCCGAGCTCCCCGTGCCGGTCAGCGTGACCGACAGCAGCGGCGAGGAAGTGTGCCGCGCCGTCATCCGGATGTGGGTCGCGCCGCGGAAGTAGGTGCCGCTCAGTCGTCGAGCACGAAGGTGACCAGCATGTTCACCTGGTACTCGACCACCTTGCCCTTGGACACGCGGACGTGCTGTTCCTTGATCCAGGCGCTCTTGATGTTGCGGAGAGTCTTGCTGGCGCGGGCCAGTCCCTTGTGGATGGCCTCGTCGAAGCCCTTGGTGGAGGTGCAGCTGATTTCGGAGACCTTGGCGACGGACATGGTGCGCTCTCCTTGTTGATGGTCGTTGTCGAGGCGGCGTCATTCCGAGGCTAGGCTCGCCGCCCCAGGCTGTCAACGCGTTGGTCAGCGCGCCTCCAGCACCACCACGCTCCGCGGCTGGCTGAGGTAGCGGGGCGCCGCCCAGGCAGTCTGGGCGTCCCGCGCGACGATGTCCCAGGGCGACTCCCGCGCCGTGTCCACGGCCAGGTGCCAGCGGCGCCCGGCAATGACCGGCAGCGCCACCGACTCGCTCCGGTCCGACATGTTGACGAGCACGTGGAGGTCCTCTTCCTGGGCGCTGCAGCCTGCCAGGGTGAACGCCAGGTAGCGGGAGCCGTTGTTCCAGGGCGACTCACCGGGCACGGCGCCGTGCCAGGCGATGTCCGGGATGCCCCGGGCCGGCTCGATCCGGCCGGTGAGAAACCCGGGCCGGGACAGGCTCGGGTGCCGGCGCCGCAGGGCGATCGCCTGCCGGACGAAATTCAGCATGTCCCCGTTGGTTTCCGCGAGGCGCCAGTCGAACCAGGCCATCTCGTTGTCCTGGCACCAGGCGTTGTTGTTGCCGCGCTGGGTGCGCAGCACCTCGTCGCCGGCCAGCAGCATCGGCATGCCCTGGGACAGCAGCAGCAGCGCCAGGGCGTTGCGGGCATGCTGGCCGCGGAGCGCGCAGCGTGGCCTCGTCCAGCGTGTCGCCCTCCGTGCCGCAGTTCCAGCTCAGGTTGTCGTTCCCAGCCGTCCCGGTTGTCCTCGCCGTTGGCCTCGTTGTGCTTGTCGTCGTAGCTGACCAGGTCGTTCAGCGTGAAGCCGTCGTGGCAGGTGACGAAGTTGATGCTGTTGGCGGGGCGCCGGTCGCTCGCCTGCGTACAGGTCGCTGCTGCCGGCCAGGCGGGTGGCGATCTCGCCGGTCAGTCCGGGGTCGCCGCGGACGAAGCGGCGGATCGCGTCCCGGTAGCGGCCGTTCCACTCGCTCCAGCCGTGGCCGGGGAAGTTGCCGACGTGATAGAGGCCGGCCGCGTCCCAGGCCTCCGCGATCAGCGGCGTGCCGGGCAGCGGCCTGAGACTCGATGGTCCAGGGCGCGGGCGGCTGGTCCAGCGGCTCGCCGTCGCTCGCCGCGGACGAACACGCTCGCCAGGTCGAAGCGGAAGCCGTCCACGTGCCAGCTCCTCGACCCAGTATGCGCAGGCGTCCGGACGAGCATCTGCGTGACCAGCGGGTGATTGCAGTTGATGGTGTTGCCGCAGCCGGTGTAGTCGCGGTAGCGCGCCCGGCGTCCCGGTGATAGAACTCGTCGTGGCATGAGGCCCTTGAAGTTGATGATCGGGCCGCCGGCGCCGCCTTCGGCCGTGTGGTTGAAGACCACGTCCAGCAGCACGCCGATGCCGGCCGCGTGGAAGGCCTCGACCATCGCGCGGAACTCGTCCTCGTGGGTCGACGGATCCGGGTCTGGCGGCATAGCCCGGGTGCGGGCTGGCCAGAGCTATGGGTGCTGTAGCCCCAGTAGTTCGCGAGGCCGAGTGCCGCGACGGACGGCGGCACGTCCTGCTCGTCGAAGGCCATGACCGGCAGCAGCTGCACGTGGGTGACGCCCAGGTCCCGCAGGTAGGGGATCTTCTCGATCAGCCCGCTGAAGGTCCCCGGCTGGCGCACGCCGGAGGACGGGTGGCGGGTGAAGCCGCCCACGTGCAGTTCGTAGATGACCGCGCCCTCGAGCCCGATCGGTGCGGGGCGCGGCGTGCCGGCTGGTGGCGTAACGACACCCCGCATGCCGAGAGGGCCGCCGGGACGCCACGCGGACCGCTGCCAGCCGGCCATGCTGACCGCCCGGGCGAAGGGGTCGAGCACCTCCAGCGCCGTCCCGCCGCCGTCGGCGTCCCCCAGCGTCACGCGCCAGTTGTAGCAGGTCCCGGCCGGCAGCTTCTCGACCGCCACGTGCCAGAAGAAGGCGTGGCGATTCACCGGCGGGGCCAGCGTGATCTCCTGGAACGGCGCCTCATCCACGTCGCTCCGGTAGAGCAGCAGCGCCATCCCCGTGGCCTGGCGGCTGTAGACGGCGAAGTTGGTGCGCGCCGGCGTGTGGTGCGCGCCGGCCGGGGCGGGCGAGCCGGCCGCGATGGCGTACTTACTCCGCACCGAAGATCCGCAACCAGTCGTAGCGCATGCTGACGAGCAGCCAGCCGTTGGCATTGGCTGCTTTCATGGAGGCGCCATCCGGCTCGTCGTAGGCATACTCGCGCTCGAAATCATCATGCCGGATGAGCACCTGCAGGTTCGGGACGCCCGGCTGCTGGCTGTAGCGCGCTACGCCCATCGCCTGCTGCATCAGGGGGTCGGCGAGGGCGGCGTCAATCTTTGCGTTTCGCTCATCCGCACCGCAGTTACACTCCTTTTGATATTCGTCTGCACAGCCTGCTTCAGATTTTGGGCAGGAGTACCACGAGTCCTCACACTCATAATGATTCCGCTTGCAACCAATCAGCGCCTTCCCCGCTCGGCCGAGGGCGGCGCGGAGTTTGGCAATCTCTGCCTCGTGGCCTTCACGTATGGCGAGTTGGGAGGCATCCCAGGCGGATTCCATTAGCCCATAGACCATCTTTTGTGTCGATGTCTGCTTTTCCGTCAACATGGTAAAATTACTCTTGTGCCACTCTTCAAACGTCATCGCGCTTGCTCCCATGCGACGAGAGCCTCGCGGATTCTTACCCAATGCCCGGGAACGTCCCATCGCTCCCGAAACGAAAACAATCACCCGCTTCGCCGCCTCCAGCTTCGCCCGCAACTGCTCGCAGTCAGAGCGATATCCCTCCACTGCATTCAGGTGTGAGATGGTTTCAAGTCGAGCGTCCAGCAAGGCGCGGGCCTCCTTGATTTGGACAATCAACCGCTCGCACTCGGGGCAGCCGGGGCAATCGAACTCCCGGATGACCGTTTCATCGGTCGCCTTGCCCATCAAGGTTCCTTTGCACCC
>CAWBMW010000022.1:0-113433 GCA_963790015.1 uncultured Gammaproteobacteria bacterium | reverse complement strand
TGCGGATGATATGGTTGGCGAAATCGCAACCAGGCGTGGCCGAGGCTACTGGTGGGCTGAAGCCTCGCGCAACGAGAGCAAAGGCGGCCTTCGCCGCCTGGGAAGGATCATGTTTCTGGCAAAGCAGCTCACCGCCCGTGCATAAGGATGCACGGGCTATACAACGGCGCCGGATGAATCCGGCTTGGGGCACCCGACGGGGCTTGCTGCCGCCCCGCTGGCGACATGATATCGAACGGCGGCAATTCGCCACCAGTATCATAAATGCCGCGCAACGCCAACAACAAGGCGGCCTTCGCCGCCTGAGAAAACAGCAGTACACCGTTCTCAGCCGCAGAAGGGTGGCTTTGCTCCCGTTGCGCGAGGCTTCAGCCCGCGGGTCGGCGGGGGCCTGGGCGCAGTGGCCCCGTGAACCAGGGTGGCCAGTTAGCCCGCCCACCCCCTTCCCCAAGCCGGATTCATCCGGCGCTGTCAAGTAGCCCGTGCATCCCTATGATACTGCTGGCGAGCTAGCGAGCGCGACCGCGGCAGGCCCTGAATTGCGGCGAGCTTTTCATCACCAAACACGCGAAAAGCACCGAAACACGCGAGACAGCGGGCGGCAACACCCTTTCGCGCCTTTCGCGGTCCAGATGCGCCCTTTGTGGCTTTAGCGGTCCAGACGCGCCCTTTCGTGGCTTTCGCGGTCCCGATGCTTCCACGGATTTCGAGACAGCGCGGCCGTTCGAGGTGCATCGCTCCCACCCCTGGCAGTTTGCCAACAGGTTCATCCGCTGCACGGGCGGGCGCTCTGCCATGCCGCGGTGACCATCGCCATGCACGGCCGGGAGCTGTTCACCCAGCCCCGAAAACCCCACCGCAAAACCTTGACCTGAACCCGCGTTTCGGCACAACGGACGGCAGTCAGCGCATCGTTTCCGGACTCCGCGGCAGGCACGGCCCGCGCGTGCAAGTCTAAGCGAACTGGAGAGGCCACGCGGCATGTTGGAGCACGTCTTACAGAACGCCAGAGCACGGGGGTATATCACCGACCAGGAGGTGCTGGAGCTATATCCGGAACCGGAGGAGTCCGTTCTTCAGATCGATGAGTTCATCGCGGATCTCTTCGACCAGGGCATTGCGCTGATGCGCGGTCAGGGACGAGATTCCGAGTTAGCCACGGCCGGCGCCGCCCCGCCCGCCGAAACCGCTGATGCGCAGGCCGATGAGGAAGTGGACACCGACATCGAGCCGACATGCCCACCGACTTTGAGATCGAGCTGCAGGCATTCGGCCCAGAAGAGAGCGCGCTGGACAGGGTGGGGATCTCCGTGGACCTGGATGGATCTATCCGATGACACCGTCAGCCTCTACCTCAAGCAGATGGGTCAGGTGTCGCTCCTCACGGCGCCGAAGAGGTGATGCTCGCCCGACAGATCGAGGAGGGCGAAGAGGCCCGCGGCAGACTGCAGAAAGTGCACTGACCTCGACCGAGTTGTGCACGAGCCGAGCTGGAGGTCGTGCGGGTTGGCGATCCAGCGCACGCGTACATCGAGGCCAACACCCGACTGGTGGTCAGCGTGGCCAAGAAGTACATCGGGCAAGGCGTGCCTCTTCCTGGACCTGATCCAGGAGGGAAACATCGGCCTCATGAAGGCCGTCGAGAAATTCGACTACCACCGCGGCTACAAGTTCAGCACCTACGCCACTTGGTGGATCCGGCAGGCGATCACGCGCGCGCCTCGCTCACCAGGCCGGCTCATCCGGCTCCCCGTGCACGCCGGAGACCAGATACGCGAATCTACCGCGTCGCCGAGCACCTTGAGCAGGAGACCGGCCGCCAGCCGACCCCCGAGGAAATCGCCGCGCAGACAGGCTCGCCGACAAACAAGTGGAGCGACTCCTGCACATTTCCCGGTACCCCGTGTCGCTGAGCGCCCTGTGGGCGACGACGGTGACACCGAGTTCGGCGACTTTATCGAGGACGAGGATGCGCCCGCCCCCACCGACGTGGCCTATCGACAGATGCTCCGCGAGGCGCTCGAGGAGGTCATGACCGCGCTGAGACCGCGCGAAACCCGCATCCTGCTACTCCGGTTCGGCCTGCGCGACGGCCGCACCCACACCCTCGAGGAGGTAGGCGAGAAGTTTGCAATCCCGCAGGCGATGACTCCCTTCTTCCCCTTCAAACCAAGCTCGTTCCACCTGCTTTCATCCGCCCACTTGTCGATATCGGGCTGCAAATCGGTGAGACGCTGATATCGCACCCGGGCGATTCCGGGAAGAAGGGTCCACTGCTTCCAGTCGACGCTGACATGCATTTCATTCTGCACGCGCGAATCGCCCACCTCGATATTCGCCCTGCTGTGCGCAAGCCGCGTGACCATTCGCAGCATGACCCGGGAGCCCGAATTTCTCGGAGACGTCATATGCCTCGCGGGTCATCTCGTAGCATTCCTGCTGGTTGGACGGCTCGTAGCACGGGATGAGGCAGAACTGGGCGAAGTAACGGGAGTCCTGCTCGTTCTGGCTCGAATGCATGCCCGGGTCGTCCGCGACCGCGAGCACAAGCCCGCCGCCGGTGCCGGTGATGCCCGAATTCATGAACGGGTCGGCGGCGACGTTCAGCCCGACATGCTTCATCGTAACCATCGCGCGCTTCCCGGCGAACGACATTCCGAGGGCTTCCTCGTAGCCCACCTTCTCGTTCGCCGACCAGTTGGCATGAATATTGCCATTTTTACGCGACGCTTTCTGGACATATTCGAATATCTCGGTCGACGGGGTGCCGGGGTAGCCGTAAATTCCACTGATTCCCGCATGGATAGCCCCGAGTGCGACCGCCTCGTCGCCGAGCGCAACAACTTGTTTCATGTCACTCACGCCTATTATTAAAGATACAAAACCTTCCGGATTGTATCACCAAAAATCAGGACTGTCCCGACTTTTCTGTTATTTTTTTCACAAGCAGTGAATTTCGGCCCCGGAATCCCCTGTTTCAGCGGATATTCAACTCGCCGCGGAAAGCGCTGTAGACAGTTTCCGCGATGTTTATGGCTCGTTCGATTTCGATACGCAAATCATCATATTCAATATCCGCCCCGGGATTCTTCACCCTTCTTCGCAGCCAGACATAGTCATCAGCCGTATATTTCCGCCCGGAGAGGGCATTGAACGCATGCCGCCCCCTCCTCATCCCATCGCTGCGCCTCGTGCCCTCACCATGCCCCGGCGACGCGAAATCCCTACGGATTTCCCCGAACGCATGCCGCGATCTGTCGATGGCATTGCACCCGGTTTCGAGCAACCACAATGCAATCTTCTTCCTTGCTCCCGCTGCGCTGCTTCTCGGGATACATATCCCGTGCCCCGCGCAGATGCCGTCCACGCACAACTCGATTATCCGCATCGCATCACGGAACGCCCCATGGGCATAGCCCTTCGACGTGCGTCCCACCCCGGAATCCGGCTCCATCTCAGCCTTGAAGCTTGAATGATACCCCCTTATCCGTTCGAACAACGCCGATACTTCCGATGCCGCCCGCCGGGCATCGTCGGCCCGCGAAGGCTTGCGGCTCACCGACCCGGCGTCCTCGAGCCCCGCGATAAGCTCGCTCAAGTCGATTATCCCATCCTCATCCAATTATTCCTCGCGCCTGAAAAATCTCGGGCATTGGTACCGGCCTTCCGCTTCCATGACCTTTGCGATAACATCCTTGCCGACATCGTATATATACAGCCTGCTGAAATATTTCTGCCCGTCCTCGGAGAGGCTGAACATCGACCCCGCAAACAACCCCTGCCGGACATCCGCGGTGAAATCGGACGGAACCATACGCCCCTCCCGCCCCTTGAAACCGTCCACAGTCTTCTGGCCGCCGAGCATGACTTCGAGGCGAACGATATAAAGCTCCACCTCGTC
Source organism: uncultured Gammaproteobacteria bacterium (assembly GCA_963790015.1). Taxonomy (GTDB): domain Bacteria; phylum Pseudomonadota; class Gammaproteobacteria; order Steroidobacterales; genus SHZI01. Next base: position 109,532 of record CAWBMW010000022.1, on the reverse strand, counting down.
GCCCGTTTCCATCGGACTCGGTGTCATTACTACCGGGGCGACGAATCCAAGTAATTGCGGGAAATACGCGCCCTGGTAAAATTCGCCGGAATCCTGGTGGCTCAAATCGGCGATGATGAATTCCTTCGTACCCATCGCGGCCTGCAAATACCTGTTTTCGCCATCCCCGTTCGATTCCGAGGCAGATGCGTATATGAAATCGGGCTGGAGATACTGCGCGAACATCGGCTTTGTATTCTCATGCGGCCAGGGGAGTATCACTTCGCCGATGTATATACCTTTCGAATATGAAAATGTCCTGTCATAAAATTCGGTCGCGGGAACCCGGTAGCAGAAAGTGTTGACGCGATCGTCATTGATGTTGATATCGGTCACTTCCGGAAGACTCTCGCGCGCATCCGACGAGGGGTCGCTCCAGAACGGTATGCAGAAATCCGAGACTAACAATGTATGCCGGTTTATCAATACAAACTGCCTGTAGCTGAAGCCGGTTTTATTCACGGGACCGATTCCCGCCGGCAATACCAGATAATCCCCGAGGAACCTTCTGCACTCGAGGCTGAAATCCGCTCCTCCTTCCAGCTCGATTCCCGCCGTGAGCGCGCCGTCCTTGCGGCATTCCACCCAGTCCCCGGCGGCAAGATCGTAAACTTTGAGGATTAATTTATCAGCGCTGAACATCATCTCGCCGATTGCTTCATTAAGCTCCCCCGGCGATTTCCCCTGCGCCGCGGATACCAGGTCGGATATATCGTGCCCCTGATCCTCGCGCGGCCTTGCGAGAACGAACATGAATCTTCCCGACGGATCGATGCCGAAATCATCCGCCCTTGCCATCGGCGTATCGATGTCGACGACTTGTTCTTCTTCGTATGTAGCGAGGTCGATGCGTCTCAGTTCCGCTTTTTCGGACAATGGAGCCGGCGAGTGGAGGTAATACAGCCCATCCTCGAACCTTGATCCGCCCGGATTCTTCTCCGGCGCAAATTCATATACCGAATAGTCCGGGCTGTCCCAGTCGGGCGCCTCGGTGAGGGACATCGGGCTTGTATAGTTATATGCCAGGGGCTCGACTGATTCCTTCTGCTCAACCGGCGCGGGCTGTTCCTGCTCAGCCGGCTTGCGAGTATCCCCGCATCCGGCGATGAACATGGCGGCGATACCGAGCATGACCACGCATGCCGACATCGGCACACTAATCCTTTTCATAACCATCACATCTTTGAAAGGGACGGGCCTGATATGGTGCCCGCCCCCGGTTGAAATCCTGCTACTCATCGACCTGCGGAATCTCCCCGCCCGGGTTGGGGGGAAGCTGAACGCTTATCTCCCCGTCCGAAGGTCCCGGTGGTGTGCCACCCTCAGGTGTAATCGGCACGACATTGGAGTGGTCGACAATGGACAAATATTCTTCATAATTGAAATCGGGGCTCCACTCCTCGTTATGGCATTTCAGGCAGAGTTCTTCGGTGACGGTCCGCGTTATTTTATGGTCGTAACCCGCCTTGATGCTTTCGAGCAACGCGAGCTGCTCCTCTGTGGCCTTCTTGCGCGAGTTCATGGCACGCGCTTCCTTGAGTTCGAACTCGATGCCGATATGCTCCCTCGCCGGGCCGTGGCAGACTTCGCAACCCACATTGGTCAGATACCATGTCACCGTGCGGTCGACATATCCTTCCGGCTCGCCGTAGGCCGTTACATGGCACTTAACGCAGTCGGGGTTATCCGATTCGGTGCCCTGGTTAAGGGATTGCATCGAGCGCGCATGCAACGATGTATTCCAATGATTGCTCTGCTCCCGGTGGCATTCGCTGCATGTCCGGGAGCCGATATACATCGGGTAATCCATCCAGTAGTAGAGCGCGGGCTGGCTTACGAGCTGTTCGAGATGCTCGCTCCGGTGTTCCTGCAGGTAGGCATGGAATTTGTCGAGGATTCCCTGAACCACGGGGGAATCGGGGAATTCCTCATCCATCTCAAGAGTCGAGCCCTCGAACTGGCCGAACGCGAAATCCCCTTCTTCATCGCGTATGACCGGCGCATACAGCTTGCCGATATACTTCCCCGCCTGGCCGGTCTTGTGAAGGATAATACCTGTCTCGCGCTTGTTGGCTTCATCGCGCGCGATGACCGGCTGACTGCCCTCCGGCGTCTCAGAATCCTCGGGCTTGACATAATAATGCGCATACTCGCCGGTCTTCTCCTTCATGTCGAAACCGTACCCGGAGAGGATTACATCGATTTGCCCGTCAAAATTCTCGGCAATATCCTCAATATCCTTCTGCTGCAGGATTCCCGCCACGACTATCAGGTCGCATTTCTCCTTATTGCGCATAATGGGAAGATATTCCTCGAGAGCTTCAATCGGATCGCGCGTGATAACCGGCGCCTTCTCGGTCCTGCGGGGACTGACAAGCTGTGTCTGGTGGTATGTCAATCCGATGATACCGACGCGGAGCGAGCCGTAGTCCTTCGTAATAAACGGCTGTACGATCGGGGTGCCGTCGGCCGAGACGACATTCGCGCTTATCAGCTTCCCGTTGAAAAGCTCGTTGGCCTTTTCGATGAATTCCCTGCCCTGGATGATCTCGTAGTTGCCCACGTTTACCGCATCATAGCCGATCACTTCGTACGCATCGAGCAACGCCTCGACCTTGAGACGGTTGAATTCGGATGTATTGGTGGATGAGAAATTCCCGCAGTCGATGACCAGCTTCGGCGCAGGGCCCATCTGATCGATGGCGGTACCGCGCCGCCCTATGCCCCCTATCTGCTTGCTGCGGCATCCGCACTTGTAAAGCTCGGCCTTTGTATCGCCGCTGAACGCAATAATGAGGGCTTCCGGTGGAGGCCCCTTCATATTCAGCACGCATCCGGCTACCAGAAGCACCGTCAGAACGAGTGCGAGGGGAAGAGGAAGTTTTCCAACTATCTTCATGAATACTCACCTTGTATCGGTCGATATCGATGCGCCCGCCGTACGGGACACTCGCCATCCGATTATCGGCCGGACTATTGTTCATGATACCACCATTAACGCCTGAGATTAATCGTGGGAAGATTTTACAGAATACTTACCCGGCGACGCGAATGGCCGTCAATCGATATAAACGTCCCTCGGAAGCCGGTCTCCGGCGGTTTTCGATGAATTTTTCAAGTATCTTGAAGGTGGTGAGGGCATCGCCGGCGGCGCGGTGACGGTCGGTGACCTGGATTTCGAAATGGTTCGCTATACGCTCCAGCCCGAGCCCGCCGAGCTCCGGGAGGAATTGCTGCGTAAGATGCTGGGTATCGAAGACAATCAGCCCGATAACCCCGCCGTACACCGAGAGGCACGCCTCGTCGAGGAACGGCAGGTCGCCGCTGGCGTTGTGAACCACGAGATAGGAGCCGCGCATGAAGTCGAGCATCTTCGGCAGGATCTCCTCTATCCGCGGAGAATCCTTGACCATCTTGTTGGTGATGCCTATCAGCTTGACGACATAGGGCGGCACTTTTCGCCCAGGATTCACAAGGGTCGAGAATTCCCCGAGCACCTCCCCCTTTTTCACGCGGAACATCGCCACTTCGGTTATCCGGTCGTCCGGGGGCTTCCCGCCGGTCGCCTCGAAATCCAGCACCGTGAATTCGCACTCGCTGAACGGCTTGTCGCTTTCAAGGATACGGTCGATGTACCAGTGGCCGTTTATCCTGCGGAACACGTGGTTACGGGAAAGGATGGCATCGCATATGGCCGGGCTGAAATCGGGCGACTTCCCGCTCAGCCGCAAGGCACGCTTTACCACGAGCCTGGCATCGGCGATGCCGCCACGGTCGCGCACCGCCTGGTACGCGCGCCTCACAATCAAGCTCTCGCCTATATATAACAAATCGTCCAAAACAGCGTTTCCAATCATCCAAATCGGAATTGCATATTCTACCACCACGATGTTACATGGCGGCAAACATCTATTAATATAGGTTTAATGTGATGAATCTTTGGACGATTCCCGGCATCAGAATGCCGGGCAACCAAGCAACAACCCCCCCTTTTACGGGGGGGTTGTGAAACTTTCCCATTCAGAAATCCGATGTATATCAGCAAAGTTCAGTCAACAGACGTAGACGACTAACCGCCGAGGTCGTAATAATCCAGCCACCTGATGCAGCCGGTTCCCGTGATGTTGCCGGAGCCGACGTTCCAGTTGTCCGGTGTACATGTACGCGTTCATCGCGGTGATCGCCCGCTATCTCGGTGCCGTCATCGGCTATCCATCGGTACGACACCGTGTCGCCGAGAGTGATGACGCCCATCCCGGAGTCCCATGTATCGCGCTGCCTCACCTTCAGAAGCACGCAATAATACGGGGTCAGGGACTCCTTCGATATCGACATACGCTATGCCCTGCCCGAGGCCGATGGCCCAGATTTCGCGGGATTGCCACCGTGACGGAAAGAGCGTTGTATGTGAAGCTGTCATACTGGTTGACATATTTGTCCAACGGCCAGATCAGGATATTCCACGGGTTGAATTTTACGATCGAGCCACCCGGAGCTCATATCGAACAATGCCGTAGGTATACTGATCGCCGTCCAGCGGCGGGTCGGTGAAATCGCGCTTCGTCGCGCCGAGGCCTTCGGTCATAGTGCCGCTCAGGGATGAGGGGCCGTACTGGCGTACGTAATACTGCACCGACGGCCAGTTCGAATTGTAGCCCGATACCGAACCGTCGGTCTTGTTGATGATATCCTGCTCGAACTGCCCGTTGTATGCAAACTGCCGTGAAATCCCACGGCCCGTCGAAATCGAGGTAGTTTATCTTGCTCAGGACCCCGATGCTTCTTTCCAAAATAGTTATGGAATGTATACTCGGCGCCCATGGGATTCATGGCCATCTCCTCGGAGAGATGCACCACGACGTCCGGAAGCGCGCCGACCTCAATGACGATTGCGGTATCGAGTATATCATCCAGGCCTTTCACGTCTTCTACGCGATGCTGGATGATATATGTCCCCGGCGCGGTGAAGACCTCGTACACAATCGGGCCGGTGTCGTCGACGGTGAATGTGTCGTCCTCGTAGTCGAAGTCCCATTCGAAGTTGCCGAGTGGTATCGAGCCGTTGCCGTCGGGGTCGCCGATTAACGGGTCCGCCGACAACGATGTAAATTCGACAGTCATTCCCGCCGTAATCTCATAGTAGTCCGCTTCGGCCACCGCCACCGGCGGGCCGTTGACTTCCATCAGCCGGGGCTCGTTTAGCTCATCCCAGCAGTTGGCATTGTCCCATGTCTTGTGATAGACATAGAAATCTCCGCCGTCGGTGTAAGTATAGAAGACTTCCTTGCTGTCGGGGGAATACTCCGGTTCATAGCCCGGGGGCGCTTCGCCGGTGAAATCCCACTCATAATATGCCAAATCGCCGAACCCGTCCGGGTCGGTGGAAATGTCTGTGAATTTCACCTGCACGCCGACATTCGGCGCATCATCGCTTACCGTGAGCTTGCAGTCCGGTGTATGCCCGAAACACGGGTCGGCTTCGACAGTAATCTCTATCGGTTCGGCGAGCACCCCGAATGCCCCGGGGGTATCCCATATCTTTAAACTCACATAATATGTCCCGGGTTCGTCATAGCTCCAGAGAACTATCATCTCGTTCGGACCCTGGATGTCGTCATAGTCGAAATTCACGCCGTCGGTATTGTCCAGCTCCCATTCCCAGAGCTCGATGTTGTCACCGTCGGGATCCCAGGAGTCGGATGCGTTGAAGGTTATCTCCTCGCCCGTGAGGACATTCGTCTCGCTCGGCTCCACCATCGGTACCGGCGCCCCGTTGGGAATCCCCTGGTGAACCGTGACCTCGACAATCTGGTATGCGGTCAGGTCGAGATAATCCGGCGCCGTATCGTTGGCGTTGTCCTCGACCGCGAGGAGCATATCGTATGTCCCCGCCTCGGCACCAAGGTCATTCGCGATGGTCGCTTTGTATCCTACATAGCCGCTTCCCATGGTATCGAATGTGGCATCCTTGAGTGACGCGAACAAGTCGGGGGATTCCAGCTTGACACCCTTGATGGTCGAGAACCCCTGCCAGTCATAGACCCATATGTCCACATCGGCTGTGCCGCCGTCGGTAAACAGGCCGTCCCCGACCGTGACGGAAACCTGCCATGCTTCGGGGGAGTTGGCATTCATCCCGAAGTCTTCTGGTATCTGTTCGACCGGCGTATTCTCCGGTATCGCCCAGTTGGCATCGACCGCATAGCCGAAGACGAACGACCCGACCGGGCGCTTCACGCGATAGGTCACCAGCTTGACATCGCCCGCGGCGAGGAAGTTGCGGTTTGTGCTGGTATAGAATTTCTTGTAGGCGTTGAGTGTGCCGTCAGGCGACTGCGGGCTCGACATAGAACCCTTGACATAGCCCTGCAAGCCGTCGGTGCCGGAGCCGTAGGTCGCCACATGGTACAGGTGCGTATATCCTTCGGCGTTCAACACTTCGCCGTCGCCGGTCGCGCTGATTGAATATTTCAGGTTATGCACAGGAAATGTCCCATGGGCGTTGAATATCGCGATACCCCGGACATCGAACCCGGTGAAATAGTTGTTCCCGGCAAACGGATGTTCCAGCCTGATATCGAAATCGATAACGCCGCCGCCCTGGGGATGTTGTCCCGATTACCTGTACGCAGTCGCTGCATGGAGATGACTCCAGGTAATAGAGGACATTGAAATGCTGCTGCGCGATGCGTACTGGGATGATCTCGGTAGATGTGAGGTCGTCGCTTACCTTGAACAGGAACAGGCCCCATAGCTGGTGGGACCCATCGAAGGCCTCTATGGATTCCTGCCTGTCGGGTGAGGAGACTTCCGCCACCCCCTGGATGTTCTCATCAGGTGGCATAATGGGCGAATTTCCCGCGCCCGAACAGCCGAATGCTGCTAAAAGCAATACGAGTAGGAGGATTGGGAAGTATCGCTTGGCATTCATAACTATTCTCCTTAACTCCATACAGAGTGTTTTATTCATATGCAGGGACGAAACTCTCGTCTTTGTGAATCGTGCAATATGGACGTCGCCTGGGGATCCCGGTATGTTGAACCATACGCTTAGGAAATGAGCATTTACGATAACAATTATACCTCATGATTCGCTTTTCTCCAAATGAGAATGGCTCCTATGTGAAATTTCACTACCGTTAGTTATACCCCTCCCCCCTCACCGATGGCCTTGTTACCTGATTTGATGACCCGGCCTCGGGATCCCGCACTTCCGGTTCGCAGAGAATCTTGGGTCCGCTGCGGGACAACTCATCCCCGGCGAAATCTTTCATCAACTACTTCGATGCGGCCGCGGCACTAATTCTTTACGGGAAAGGGTCGACTTATTTTACCGAACGGTGCCACTATACATAAGGCTTTCGGCTTGCACGGCTTACCGTTAAGCGGTTGTTTACCCGGCTATTGATAGGCAATTAAAGGTTAGAACAGAAATATTTTGCACAAAATCGGGCCTCAACCCTAATATTAATCTGAAGGCATGTAACTACTGTTTATTTTTAGAGAGCAAGGTAAAACCAGGATGGAGCTTTTACGAGCATTGGGATTTCACGCTGAGGAGGGGATCGAGCAGGCTATTGATCCCATGCGTCGCAAGTCTTCCTGCGTCCAGAGTCATGGAACGACAATGTCGCATCGCTGGCCCTCGCCGCATTGACCGAATTCGGGGAGCTGCCGGTGCATCTTACGAAGCTCAACCAGGCGCTTAACAATAACAGCACCGATGCAAAGGACATCGCCGGAATGCTCAGCTCGATCCCGGCCTCGCGGCCAGCGTGCTCAAGCTGGTGAACTCGGCATACTACGGCCTCCAGGGAAGCGTGGAGCAGCCTGCAGCATGCTGTTGCCATCCTCGGATTCAACACGGTACGCATCCTCGTCACCGGCGTGGGGGCATTCAGCGAGATGCGCCGCCTGAAACTCCCGCTTGATATGCCGCTCGGCGAGCTATGGAAACACTCGGTCGCAGTAAGCCCAGGTCGCGGCGCGGATATCCAAAAAGACTAAAAAGATCGATACAGCCACCATGGTTTGGGCGGGACTTCTTCACGATTCGGGGAAGCTTCTTCTCGCAGCCATCGAGCCGACGCGGTTTCTCAAGTCGGTACGCAGGTCGCCGACCAGTTGAGCACCGACCTGATGAACCACGGGCTGGGAGAAATATCGGCATGGGCCGCCATCATCGACGCGCTCGCGCGCAAGTGGCACCTGCCTGATAAATTATGGGAGACCATCCTCTCCCAGCAGCATCCGTCGCTCGCGACGCATAAACGCAAGGCGGCGACTCTAATACTCGCTGAATTCTTCACCCGAAACTATGAAATCGGCGCCGACGGCCAGGGACGACGCCGCTTCCCGCCCGAGGAAGCGCTCGATGTGCTCGGTATCGACTACGACAAGGCGGAAGATTATGTCCTCGGCGACGATATGAAAATCGTACTCGAACAAACCGAAGCTATCGGGGAGTTGTAATAAAACCCGCCACGTCGATTGCAAGCGATATTTTGCCCCCTCTGCAAATCCCGGATAGATGCATTAAAATACCTCACGAATCCCATTTCGTGGGGCCTTCGATTTGGCATATCGCTGATTCTCATGGTATAATCATGACTACTTCCTCCACACATATAGGGGGGACGGGAAGACACAGGCTCCCGCCTCGGTTTCTTGACAGATGATGCTTTGGCAATAAGCCCTGGGGCTTGATATTGTCTGAATCAGAGGGTCGGAAAATTTTGCGAGGGAGGACAAAATAGTGTCCAGAGTATCTGAAAGCGGGAGAAGGAATGACAGGGGGGGGGTAATAGTAACTATTACTATTATGATGGTGTTGGCGTTGTCGTCGTGTAGCACAAGCAAGGGTCTGGTGATTCCCGGCGAAAACCTGCCGAATGAGAGGGGTTCCATTTTCAGGGCGGCGTTGTGGGAGTCAACCGATCAGGATGTGCAGGGAAATGCGTCGGATCCGGGCGGACATGTCGATGTAACTAATGTTGTTTGCGGTCCTTCATTTGGTTCGGGATTTGGACTGGAAGGATATATCCTGAAAATCGGCGAAATCGAAGTTGGAGGTGCATCTTTTGATGCGGCGCTAAACGTTGCCGCCTGGCACGAAGAAGTTGACGGCCAGTTTGAAGTCAAGTATAGAATTCTTCATCAATGGCTGGATCCTGATACTCAACAACTCGAAGATGGAATGAGCGAAGTCTATACGGTTGAGAACCCGGATAATGCTGACCAGCAGTATCCGGCCGTTACGGCTCACCTTGCGGCATATATTCCCATGAAGGGTATTGACGCCGAATTAAACTTCTACCTCATTATTGACATTGCCTACGAAAAGGTTTTGCACGATGAGAAGGTGATAATGCGAGCACGGCAGCTATTACTACCAGGTTACCGAAGACGATGAAGAAGGGATGGATTATACATATCTCGATGACGAAGGCCCCTACCTGCTGCCGGTGCCGAGCGAGTTCGTAGGAGATTGCAGGAAGCCAGACATTGCATACTTCTCATTCCCCGACGATACCGGGCAAGGCGGAACCGGCAATGAGCAGGTTGATTGCGTGTTCGCCGCATACGAATTCGAGAGCGACATCTCGAAGATCCCCACTGGGGGGATTTCTTCGAGCATCATCTACGCGGATTTCTATTATACAGTTTGGAATGACGACTACGATATGTATCAGTGGTATGAGAGCGGCGGACACTGCGGATTCCAGACCAGCATAGCAGCAGAGCGAGGAGATATACCCGATGCATCCGCGAATAGATGCGGGCCTGGATTTTGCCTACAGCGGAATAACGGTTGTCACCACCGTATGGCAGGTTTACGACTTACGACAACGTCGACTTTGACTGGGCGATGCACTCGATGGATATCTCGGGCTGGCCCTCAGTTGGCCCTGTGGCATCTCAGATTGAATCCCCGAATGCCGGCGATATCAAAGCCTTCTACCCCTATGTCGACTTCGACCCGATCGAGAAGTACTTCCTGGGCGATGACTTGGACACCTACGCGCATTTTGTCTATACAAGGGAGCAATCTGCTTCTAACGGCCATTATGCGGTCTATTATGCGAGCAGCAACATGGCGGATAACGGAAACGAATGGTTGATTTCTCCAGTTCAGGAGACAATGCAGGATACGCAGCAATTGCCATGTATGCTGTACAAGGTATACCTGACGATAGAGCGGATTTCGATATCGTGTTTATCTCGGATCACGAGGGTTCGGATTATCTCGTGTACTCATTGGAAGGCGAATTTCTAAATGAAGCGTGCACATCGGTCGACACTAGCAATTTTTCAGACGAGGTCCAGATATCCAACTCTTCAAACGAATCAGCATGGCAGGCACCGATACTTGCTACCACCTCCGGCACGTATTTCTACGGGCCTGTTAACGCTATTTTCGACTGGAAATCCGAGGAAGCTTGCTGGACCCATGATGACAGCACCGACCAGGTATTCGGCGACTTCGAGATACAGTAGGAAGGAGGTTGAAATGAGACTAATCATCACATCAGCTCTGCTACTGCTTATCTTTACGGGCTGCTCAGGCGTCAACCAACCTTTAGCGCCGGATGTTCGCGGCTTTTCTGAGGCACAGGGCAAAGCAGACAATCACTGGCTATGGGGCTTCTGGCAGTTCTATATCCCAGCCGACCGCAGTCCAGAATCGATGTAATACCCGTCCGCGAGAAGGGAATTATCACTTCTGCGTGACTAAGTTTCTCGAAATAGCTCCCTTGCCACGATTGTCTATCCGTCAGCGCTCCCGAGATTCAGCCCGATTTCACGCTTAAGTATGATGTGACACTTCGTCACCCATTTCTCCATGCGCCTAAATACACAGGGTTTGACGTCCGCGGCATGGTTTATTTCCCGCCTACTACCAACATAGAAACATGGTTATCATGGAACGAATTGGTTTTCAAGTCAATGATATATGACGAGGAATACCCAATACAAGAGCTGTACGATGAATCCATGCCGCTGATATATTCCCGCGCGAAAGAGGGTGGTGGCGAAGTTCTCAATGCGGATGGCTATTCGTGTTATTTGATACCCGGCCTTGAATACTCCATTGTTTGGGATATTTTCAACTACGAGCCGGGCGCTAACGGAATAGAGCCGACACCGGTCACGACTATAACACCATTCAGGCTGTTCGCCTCGGAGAATGAGAGACGAATGTTCCTGGTAACCGACGAAATCACCCGAGAATATCACATCGCCCTGCCCGACGGCCCATTCTCCTATGGTTATGCGGTTGACGCATCCTGGTGGCCCCCAAGTAATATCCCTGTCACCAATCCGGCTACGGATTTCCCAAAATTCGCCAACTCGGAAGACCCATGGAAAATTGACTTCGAGCAATTGCTACCGATAAGCGAGAGCAGCATTGGCAAGGATATTTTCAGGATCACCGCTCACCATCGCGGCACTGATCATGAATGGTTGGCATGGATTTATGCTCAGGACATGAGTAATGTCGAACCAGACGATCCTCAATTCGGCTACGGCTTTCCACTTGTTGTTGATGACTATACCACCGATGTTACAATCGACCTGAACCAAAGCTGGTGGGATCATCATGGTAATTGGGTTGTTCCCGGGCGTCATGAGGGTCTGGTAATTGTTTTTACGCAGCCCGAAGTAGAGGAGAAGCCAACTACCGAGCTCTGGTGGGTCTACGGCTTCAAGTTTGTTGACCTGTACGTCGAAGAACAATAGTCAGAGTTACCGCAACCTGTCAGATCTATTCTCGCGAGCCACTCCCGGCTCGCGATTGTTTTCACAAAGCTCTCCTGCCTTCCTTGACACGCCGCGCGCTCGTTTCATATACTTCACATCCTGCTCTATGGCAGCGAAAGGCGGTTTTTGATGAGCAAGACTATCGAGTTCTCCGTGGGCGATATAGACATCCGGCTGTTCTCGGACGGGCTGTTCCGTCTCGACGGCGGCGCGATGTTCGGCGTCGTACCCGAGACCATGTGGGAGCGGCGCACCCCGTGCGACGATGAAAACCGCATCACCCTCGGACTCATCTCCGCGCTCGTGACGACGCCGAAGGAAACGGTGCTCATCGAGGCGGGCATCGGCAACCATTTCGACGAGAAATCCTGCGGCATCTATTGCGTCGACCACTCGTCATCGCACCTGTTGAAGAGCCTCGATGAAGCAGGCATCAAGACCACCGACATCGACCGCGTCATCCTCAGCCATATGCATTTCGACCACATCGGACACAGCACCCGGCGCGATGAATCGGGCGAATTCACGCCCACCTTCGAGAATGCCGTCTACACCTATCAAAAAGCCGAGTGGGAATTCGCCCACGACCCCCCCGCGCGGGTTAAGGCGAGCTATCTTCCCCACCTGTACGACCCGGTGGAGAAATCGGGGCGGATGGAGCTTGTCGAGGGCGATGTCGAAATAACGCCCGGGATACGGAGCATTGTCACCGGCGGACATACGAAGGGCCACCAGGTGCTCGTCATCGAATCGAACGGCCATGGCGCGATTTTTTGGGCCGACCTGATACCGACGTCGGCGCATACCGATTACCCGTTCGTCATGGGCTATGATTTATGGCCGCTCGATACCCTTGCCGCGAAAGAGAAGCTCATCCCGTGGTCGGTCGAGAGCGGCTACCTGTCGATATTCACCCACGAGCCGGAGTTCCGTTATGGCAAAATCATCAAAGACCCGGCGAAGAGATATCACGAATTCATGTGGCTTTAAACCCGCGAGGGTTGGATAATGATTGCAGCGCTTTACGAAGGGAGCATGAAATGGACTTCAAGCTTAACGAAGAACAACAGATAGTGCGCGACACGGCGAGGGACTTCGCCGAGAAGACAATCGCGCCGCGCGCGGAGGCCATAGACAAGAACCACGAATATCCCGCCGACATAGTCAAGCAGATGGGCGAGCTGGGATTCATGGGCATCGCGGTGCCGGAGGAGTACGGCGGCGCCGAGATGGACAACATAACCTACGTGCTCGTCCTCGAAGAAATAAGCAAGGCGTGCGCGTCGTGCGGCGTTATCGTATCGGTGAATAATTCGCTCGCGTGCGACCCGGTGATGAATTTCGGCACCGAGGAGCAGAAGATAAAGTTCCTCAAGCCGATGGCGAGCGGCGAGAAGCTCGGCGCGCTCGCCATGACCGAACCCGGCGCGGGAAGCAACCCGGGAAGCATCAAGACCACAATGGACGACAAGGGCGACCACTGGCTCGTCAACGGCACAAAGAACTTCTGCACCAACGGAGCCGAGGCGGATTTCCTCATCTTCCTCGGCGTCAGCGATAAAGCAAAGGGTAACAAGGGACTCACGACTCTCATCGTCGAGAAGGATTCCCCGGGACTGACCATCGGCAAGCTCGAAGACAAGCTCGGTATACGCGGCTCATCAACCGCCGAGCTAATTTTCGAGGACTGCAAGATCAAAAAGGGGAACACCCTCGGCGAACCTAACGGCGGCTTCAAGGTGTGCATGGCGACGCTCGACGGCGGACGCATCGGCATCGCGAGCCAGGCGCTCGGTATCGCGAAGGCGTCGATCGATGAAGCGATCGCATATTCGAAGGAGCGCGTCCAGTTCGGCAAGCCCATCGCGGAGAACCAGGCCATCCAGTGGATGATCGCCGATATGACCACTGAATATGAAGCAGCGCGGCTCCTTACATTACAGGCCGGACATGGATGAAGGACCAGAAGATGCGCTATTCCCGCGAGGCGGCGATGGCCAAGCTGAAGGCGTCGGAAGCGGCATCGTTCTGCGCCGACAAAGGACTGCAGATACATGGCGGCTACGGCTACACTCGCGACTACGCCATCGAACGCCATTTCCGCGACGCCCGCATCTGCCAGATTTACGAGGGCACATCCGAAGTCATGCGCATGGTCGTGTCGGGGTGGATGTTGAAAGGATAAGCGAACATCCTCGGGAAATCGTGCGTGCAGAGCTGTGTTGCGCAGAGCGATCTAATCAGCCACGGGGAATAGCTCCGCAAGGCTGGTCATAAAATCGTCCAACTGCAACTCACGTCTGTAATATGGGCTTTCCCTGAGCCGAATCAAGCCCTTTTGTGAAGGAGAAGAGAATAGCCTGTCTACCAGTCGCCCCGCCTCCTTTACATATGGCTCACCGGCGTATCGATCGCGCAACTCCAATCCCCCAAACCATTCCGCTTCAATTGTTGTCGCCAGGATTGTATATAAATCCGGGGCATGATGGCGACCAAAGCCCTTTTCCATATTATCGCACTGGTCTCTGAATGCAAACAGCTTCATCATTAAAAACGTGAAAGGATGAGGAAGGAAAATGGTTGCCCCCGATGGCTCACCCGAGCCTATTTTCCCGCTCAGTGTTATGCCAAGCAAGCCTTCCTCCAATGTAGGCGCCTCGTCGACAGGATGAGCGTGGATGCCGACGGATGGGACTGGGTCGAGCGCGTCGCGTATCCACTTTCACCTCGGTCCCCGCAAAGCGGTCTTTAGGCCCGGTTAGGATATCTATCTTGATAGAACCCGCTTCACTGCCTTCCGCGCCGGGTTTCTTGAACTGGTAATTCTCCGCGCCCGGAACAGGCTCATACCCCAGTTTCTTTAATGCATCAGCCAGGGATTTCAATTGATGGGCGTGTATTAGCAACTCCGGCCGCAGAAACAAATCGATGTCGGCTGTTGAGCCTGGTTCCGGCCATTGAGCAAGCAATGCCCGCATTTCCCGCTGTCTCACATGTTAGGCCTTGAGATATATGCCGAATCCCCCGCCGATAATCGGCTTGATATCTTCACTCCTCATTTCAGCGAGCAGGTCGAGAAGCGATGTCGTGATGTCCGTTATCGTGATCACTTCTTAGCCCACCCCCGGATACTCTCAATTATGTATGACTTCACCGCTTCGGCGGTCTCCTGATCGCGCTTATCGCCGGCCATCAATTCCAGGTATACCTGAATCGGTGATGCCCACCTGAAATTCCCATCCCGACGGGCATCGAAGTAGACCGGTTCATCCTCCGTCCAAATAAGCTCGATGTTCGGAAATCGGCTCGATGCATCGCCCTTCAGACGTCCCGCCAGGGCATCCGTCTCCGGACAGTAAACGGACAGCATCTCAGCTCTCTGCATCACCGTGTATCGCGAGACTGACGACAATCCGGTAGCCGCCACCGGCAAGCTCAATTTCCCCGCTTGCAGCCCTATCCACTCGCTAAGAATCCCCCCATCTCCCGGAATCTTAAGCCGAACCGCGTCCCTGATCTTCGGTGCGATATAGTTGTCGCAAAGCTTCCCCAACAACTTGTCCGGCTGAAGCAAGGAGATATCCTCACTACGCTCGACGCTCAAATCCTCCTCAAGGGTTTTAAGCGCTTTCGATACTGTCGACAAGCTCATCGGCGTCCTTCGCCCGCTTATGACAAGCAGGTTATTCCGGTTGATTTCGTCTCGAATCCGCTGGACGGTTTTATATTGAGGACTCACGAGAAATGCCCGCGCCACCATGGAGCTGTTTTTGCGATAGATATTTTTATCGGAGCCGATGACGAAAATAGATTCCGTCCACAGGAGCGAAATACGATAGAATCATTCGGTAGAAACACAACCCCGTTGCCGCAAAGGTCGATGCCGCTGATTCCTTCGGTTTCTAATTCACGCAATTGTTCCTCGCTGAGGAACGGGATAAACAATAAAGGCCTGTAGCCCTTGGGAAGAGGCGATGTCTTCAGGATACCGAGTATTGTCTTAAACGCCTTGGGCGTGGAAAGGGCTTTGCATTCCACGGCGTATTTTCCCCTGTGACGGCCACGATCTCGTGGCGCTCGACGATGCGCTGTCGAACGTGCCGTTTGAAAAGGGCAAGCCGAGTTGCATCGTGGCGAACACCGTGAAGGGCAAGGGCGTGAGTTTCATGGAAGACAAGCTGTTGTGGCACTACAGCTCGCCCCAGGGGGACGAGCTGATAAAGGCACTTGCAGAAGTGGACGCAGCCCTGTGAGAAACGCATTCCTCGAAACGCTTTATGAACTCGCCCTCGAGGACGAGCGCGTCACGTTCATTACCGGGGACCTCGGGTACCGCGTCGTCGAAAAGTTCATGGAGAATCGTCCGAAACAGTTTCTCAACGCCGGTGTAGCCGAGCAGAACATGACCGGTATCGCGGTGGGCATGGCGCTCAGCGGACGCATCTGCTGCACCTATTCCATCGCCAATTTTCCGACACTTCGGTGCCTTGAGCAGATCCGTAACGACGTTTGCTACCACGATGCCGATGTAAAGATTGTGTCAGTTGGCGGCGGTTTTGCCTACGGTGCCGCAAGCGTTACGCATCACGCGATGGAAGACCTCGGCGTAATGCGCTGCTTGCCAAACCTGACTGTGATTGCTCCCGGTGACCCGGTGGAGACGCGCGCGGCGACTCGCGCCATCGTCGCGCAAAAAGGGCCGGTATATTTGCGTCTTGGAAAAGCCGGTGAGCCCACTGTCCATGCAGGCGAAATCACCTTTCGGATCGGCAAGGCAATCCGCTTACGTGAAGGCAATGATGCAACACTGATTTCCACGGGCGGTATGTTGTGGACTGCGGGGAAAGCCGCCGAACAGTTGGCCAAGGCCGGGATACAGGTCCGCGTACTTTCGATGCATACGCTCAAGCCACTCGACGTTGAAGCTGTCCTGGCCGCTGCCCGCGAAACGGGCGCTCTGCTGACACTCGAGGAGCACAGCGTTGTAGGCGGCCTGGGTAGCGCGGTTGCCGAAACACTGGCGGAGCAACTGGAACTCAAGGTGCCGTTCAAGAGACTCGGTGTGCCGAACGCCTTTTCGCCGCATATAGGCGCGCAGGATTACATGCTCACGAAGCACGGCCTGAGCCCGGAGGCAGTTGCGCAGAGCGTAACGGACTTCCTTAAAGTCGCCCGGCGCCCGTCTCAGGCCGCGGATGGCGGCGGCGACTCGAAAAAGGCGATGTCGTAGAGCCCGGGGTCCTCGCGGAGCGGCACTACCCGGAGTTCCTGGCCGCGCTTGCCGAGCGTGACCACCACTTGCCCGGTGACGTGCAGGACGAGTTCGACGCCTACCTCATGAGTCATACTTCATGCACATGTTTTCCGTGGAGGTGGCAATGACCGGGCGACTCTCTGATTGTGTTTTGCGTCTGGCGCCGGTATTGCTGGTTACTGCAGTCCTCGCAGCGTGTGGCGGACCGCCACCAGAACCCGGTGTGATGATCGATGGCCAGCGCATCGCGGTGATCGACGTACATCTGCATACTGGTACCTGGGAAAACACACCGCCCGGTTTCCGCAAGCGGCTTACCGATCGCATCCCGCGGGGCTTCAAGTGGGTCATGGGTCCGTTCATGGACCGTGCGCTCTCGGCGCGCAGCATCCTCGGGCAACTCGATGACGCTGGCATCAGCGGTGGCGGCGTGTTTGCGCTGTACAGCCCGCACACCACCGGTATTGCACCCAACGAGTTTGTCTCGGCCCAGATCGCACCCCATCAGGAGCGCCTGTACGGTTTTGCGAGCCTGCGGGTGGACGACTGGAACAACAGCAGTGCCGCCGAACTCACGCGGCTCGAGGCCGGCGTCCAGATGCCGGGCATGCGCGGCATCAAGCTCGCACATGCCCACCAGCAGATCCGGTTCGATGACCGGCGGTTCGATGGCATCTACGAGATCTGCAGCCGCCTCCAGAAACCCGTCTACTTGCATACCGGCACCAGTCCGAACCCGGGGACACGCACCGAGCCGCCGTTTGCGGATCCGGCTTATCTGGAGGAATCGATCAAGGCCTGGCCGGGTTGCACATTCATCCTCGGACACACCGGCTATGACACTTTCAACAAGGCACTTACCTACGTCGATTCGGCGATTGCGCTCGCCCAGCGCTATCCAAATGTGTACCTGGAGCCGGGTGCCATGGGCGCCGAGCGGGCTGATGAAGTGCGGGTGGATTTTTTCCGGCGTGTGAAGTCCGGCGGTGTCATCGACAAGATGATCTATGGCTCGGACGGACCACAGTTCCCCGGCTACGTTGACTCCCATCTCAAGGCGGTCGTCGCGGCCATGCGGGAGATCGGCTATACGCCCGGGGAGATGGAGCTGCTGCTGTCGGGGAATTTCCTGCGCGTCTTCGGGCTGCCACCGATCGAAATCGGCGGTGGGTCATGAGCAGAAAAGCATTGGCCATGGTGGCGATCAGCTGTGCGGCGCTGTTGCCCGTCGCCTGTTCCGAGCCGGCACCGGAGACGCGCGCGGTGAGAATCACCGGTACGGCCAGCTTGCCCGATGGGACGGTCCCCGATGGCACGCTGCACGTGCAGGCTTATCACGCGTCAGCCGGTGCGGGGCACCTGCGCCATCCGCTCGGCGAACTTGGCGGCTTTATCACGCAGCCGGAGGCAATCAGTGGCAGCGTGAGCTACCTGGCAGGTGGCGGGGAGGGGCTCGTGATCCACGCGTGGCTGGATGTTGACGGCGATGGCGTGCATTGCACGCCTGCCAACCGGGACGAACCGGCCGGCTTGACGGTTGTCGACGGTTTCCCGGCTGACGAGGTGCAGGTGCGCCTGACGCTGGCGGAAAACTGCAAATCCGCCAGCTGGTTTTTTCCACCGGTTGCAGCCGCGCAGTAGCGGCTCAAGGTCTTCCTGGTCGAATGCCTTGCGCGGGAGCGGGCTGGACCTGGGCCAGATCCGCGCCAGATCCTGGCTAGCGGAGGTTTCCCCTGGCGCCGTTTTCCCGCAGCCACGTCATCAGCTTCGCTTTCCGGCTCTCCAGCGTTTCGGCGGGCTCACTCGCGAGAGCGCGGCGCGCGTCAGCGTGATCCACACCGGTGATGGCGACGATGTAGGGGTCGTAGCCGGCGAAATCGACGTCCTGGTCGGGGTTTGCGCGGGGCGTTTCCGCGCTGTCCTTGGAAGCGGCCATTGTTGTTTTTCTTCTTGGTGGTATCGGATTCCCGGATGCTGCGGGACTATAGACCTGCGAAGCTTAAGCTAGGCTGAAATTATACATAAGCTCAATCGGCAGTTGGCAGTGGACCTTTCCGGAGTTGTTGCTCCGACGCTGCAGCCGGAACCGGACCTGGAGGGTGCACGATGGCCTGGACCGTTCTCGTCTTAGCCGGAATTCTCGAGATCGGCTGGGCCGTCGGGCTCAAGTACACCGACGGCTTCACCCGCTGGCTGCCGAGTGCGCTGACGATCGTCGCGATGGCGGGCAG
This sequence comes from uncultured Gammaproteobacteria bacterium, assembly GCA_963790015.1. Lineage (GTDB taxonomy): Bacteria > Pseudomonadota > Gammaproteobacteria > Steroidobacterales > SHZI01. The sequence goes on along the minus strand of CAWBMW010000022.1, from coordinate 90,245 downwards.
CATGTGGCTGCTGGCCATTGCCCTGCGCAGCATTCCCATCGGCACCGCCTACGCCGTCTGGACGGGTATCGGCGCCGCTGGCACTGCTGTCTTCGGCATCCTCCTGTTCGCGGAGCCCGCCACGGCGCTCCGGCTGGCCTCCATCGGGCTCATCGTGGCCGGGATTGCCGGCCTGAAGCTGGCGGCCTGACCGTGCGCATCGAACCCCGCCCTCTCCGCGACTACCCCTGGTACCTGAAGCCGTTTTTCCGCAGCCAGGTCCGCCGGTACGGCCAGGTGCTGGTTCCGGGGCAGCTCTGGGGCCGGGTGCCGCGCCTGTTCATGGCCGTCGCGCTGCTCTACGGCGCGCTGGACTCCCGGCGCTCGTTGCTCGATCCCGTGCTCCGCTCGCTCGTGACCGTGCGGGTTTCCCAGCTCAACTGGTGCCGGTTCTGCGTGGATATCAACTCGGCCACCCTGGCCCGCCGGGCCGGGAGCATGGCGAAGGTGGAGGCGCTGGAGCAGTGGCGGGACGGCGACCTCTACTCGCCGGCGGAGCGCGCCGCCCTCGACTACACCGAGGCGATGACGATCACGGACCGCGGGGTCACCGACGCTGGCATGGCGGAGCTCCGCCGGCATTTCAGCGACGATGCCGTCGTCGAGCTCACCGGCCTGGTGGCCTTCCAGAACCTGTCGAGCAAGTTCAACAGCGCCCTGGACGTGCCGCCCCAGGGCTTCTGCCGCCGGCCGGACGCCTGAGGCCCCGCTTGCGGCCCGTTCCCCGGCGATGAGCGTCCTGGCAGATCTCGTCCTGGTCTCCCACGCACTGTTCGTGGGCTTCGTCGTTTTCGGCTTTGCGCTCATCCTCGCGGGGCTGGCGCTGGGCTGGGCCTGGGCGCGGAGTCCCGGCTTCCGCTACGCGCACCTGGCGGCGATCGGCGTCGTGGTCGTCCAGGCCTGGTTCGGGATCGAGTGCCCCCTGACCACGCTCGAGAGCGCCTTGCGGACCCGGGCCGGTGAGACGGGCTACGGCACGTCCTTCATCCAGGACTGGCTCTACCGGCTGCTCTATTACCAGGCCGAGGACTGGGTGTTCACCGTCATCTACACGGCCTTCGGCGCCGCCGTCGCGCTCGTCTGGTGGTTTGCACCGCCGGTGCGCCGGCGTCCCGGCCCCGATGCGCTAGACTGAGGCCGCCATGCAGCAGCCCCAATCCCAGCGTCCGGGCGCCACCCAGGGTCCCGGCCCCCTGTCGCGGCTGGAGCGCGCCGTGTTGACCGCCATGTTGAAGGGCGAGGGGGGCGAGTTCGCCGCCTTGCGCACCCAGCTGGCCCGGGCCACCGTCGTGTCCAGGACCCACAGTGGTGTCGGCTTCGTCACCCGTATCACGGTTCCCGACGACGTTCCCGCCCTGGGCGACGCGGACTCTCCCCGGTTGCGGCCCGTGCTGGCGGTCCATCCGCAACTCGCCGAGCGCGCCGAGTTCCTGCTGCAGCTTCGTGGCGGCCGCCTGGCCGTCCTGGAGGCCTACTGTTACGCCGGCGGCTGGCCGGCTGACGAGGCGGAATTCCGGGTGGTAGTCTGAAAGCCAAGGAGTGAGTGCATGACCCGTTACGGCAAGATCAACCTGCTCGGCATGCTGCTGCTGCCTGTCGCGGCCACGGTGGCGGCGCTGATCGTGTTCGGTAACCGCACCGACACCCTCGTCACGGTGTTCAGCCTCAACCTGGTGCCCATGCTCCTTGGCGGCCTCGTTGCCGGCCTGCTGCTCCGGGGCGCCAATCGCGCGGGCAAGGGGCAGGGCATCGCGCTCTGGCCCACCCTGATACCGGCCGCACTCGGCGCCATCTGGTACCTGTTCCGCGCGGTCGTGCCGGCGGAGGTCGCCCCGGGCGCCGAGTACATCGCAGCCCCGCAGTACCTGCTGATGGGCGTGGTCCTGCTCAGCGTCGTGGCGTGGCTCGGGTGCCTGGTCGCACGCCGCCGCTGATGCCGGCGGGTGCGCGTTTTGCGCCCTACGCGGCGGCGCGCAACCTGCCGAACATCGTGGTCGACGGGGCGCCGCTGCCGTCCACGCTCCTCAACCTGGCCCACTGGCCCAATAACCAGTCGCCGCCGGCCGTGCGCCGCGACACGTCCACCGCCACCGTGTTCGCCTGGCTGGACGCCGCCGACCTCCACCAGTCCATCCCCTGGGTGACCAACAATCACTTCGACGAGGACGGTCTCTTCGGCATGTACGCGCTCACGGAGCCGGAACGGGCCCTGCGGGACCGGGACTTGCTGATAGCCGCCTCCTACGCCGGGGATTTTGGCGTCGTGACAGACCGGGATGGCGCGCGCCTGTGCTTTGCCATCGAGGCACTGACCGACCCCGAGGTGTCGCCGCTGCCCGCCGACGTCTTCGCGGAGCCGGACCGCGTCGCCGCCCTGTACCGGGCCATGCTGGAGTCGTTGCCCTCTCTCCTCCGCGATTTCCACGACGGCTGGCCCCGTTTCGGCGACCTCTGGGCCCTGCAGGACGAGCACCTCACGGCGAGTCTCGCGCTCCTTGCCGACGGCGTCGTGACGCTGGTCGAGCATCCGGCCCTGGACCTGGCCGTCGTGCGCATTCCCGACTATCTGCGCCGCCGCACCGTGCGCCGCTACCTGGTGGACGAACTGGCGGCGGTGCATCCGTTTGCCGTCAACAGCGCCACGCAGCGCTCGCGGATCCTGCGCGTGCAGGGCGCGCGCTACGAGTTCGAGTACCGCTACGAAAGCTGGGTGCAGCTCGCCACCTACCGCGTGCCGCTCCGCGTTCGCCTGGACGGGCTCGCTGCGCGGCTGAATCAGCTGGACGGTGGGTCTGGCTGGGTGGCCGAGGACCCCACCGGCACCGTACCGCGCCTGCATCGTCCCGACGGCACGCCCACCGCGATTCCCCTCGACACGTTTCTCCTGGAGCTGGAGGCCGCCCTGACGTCGGCGCCCGTGGCCTGGGACCCCTATAACTGGCAGAAGACCGGAGGCGCGGCATGAGACTCGCTGGACTGTTGCTGGCGGCCGGCGGCGCAACCCGCTTCGGCTCGCCCAAGGTGCTGGCCACCTACCGGGGCGAGCCGCTCGTGCGCCGCGCCGCGCACCTCCTGATCCCCCGCTGTCCCGCCGGCGTACTGGTCGTCGTGGGGGCCTCGGCGACCGGCGTCCGGGGCGCCCTGGCTGCCGACGTGGCCGGTGGCTCGGTCGCTCTGGTCGACAACCCGGACTGGTCGCGGGGCCTGTCCACCTCGCTGGTCCGCGGCGTGGCTGACCTGCCACCGGCAGCGGATGCCGTGCTGATCCTCCTGTGCGACCAGCCGGCGATCACGGGTGCCGACCTGGATGCCCTGATCACGGCATGGCAGGTTGAACCGGCGCTGATTGCCGCCGCGGGGTTCAGCGGCCAGCTCGGTCCGCCGGTCATCATTCCCCGGAGCTTCTGGCCCCAGCTTGCCGCATTGCGCGGCGACCAGGGCGCGCGCAGCCTGCTCGAGTGGCACGCCGAGCACACGACCGTCGTCATGCCCCACGCGGCACTCGATGTGGACACGCCCGAGGATCTGGCACGCCTCGAAGCCGCTCCGGCACAATAATGAGGCATGGCAACGAGCCCCCGGTCGACAGCATTGCGGTCAGCATTGAGTACTTCGCCATCCTGCGCGAGCACGTGGGCCGCCCCCGGGAAGAGCTGCGGACCACGGCATCGACGGTGGGCGAGCTGTACGCCGAGCTGGACCGGCGCTACGCCTTTCCCGACCTCGGCCGGGTGAAGGTGGCCGTGAACGACGAGTTCCGGGACTGGAGTTCGCCGGTGCGGGACGGCGACTTCATCGTCTTCATCCCGCCCGTGGCCGGCGGGTGAGCCACTTCGAGTTCAGCCGCGAACCCCTCACGCCGGAACGCTATCGCTCCCGGGTGGCCGATCCCGTGGCCGGCGGGTACGCCAGCTTCGAGGGCCGGGTGCGCAATCACAACGAGGGACGGGGCGTGCAGCGCCTGGAGTACGAGGGCTACGAGGCCCTGGGCGTCAAGGAAGGGGACCGCATCGTCGCGGAAGCCTTCGCCCGCTTTCCCATCGCAAAGGCCTGCTGCGTGCACCGGCTCGGGGTGCTCGACATCGGCGACCTGGCGGTGTGGGTGGGCGTCACGGCCGCCCATCGCGACGCCGCCTTTGCGGCCTGTCGCTACATCATCGACGAAGTGAAGACCCGCGTGCCGATCTGGAAGAAGGAGCACTACGCCGAAGGTGACTCCGGCTGGATCAACTGCGAGGTCAGGTCCGCTGACGCTCCCGCTGGATCAGCTCTTCCGTAACGGCCAGCAGGTCCTGGTGGCTGCGGATCTCCGGGCCATCGGTCGTGTACTTCCCGTCGATGACCAGCAGCGGCACGCCGCGCACCTTGTACTTCACGGTCAGGTCCTTGGCCCGCTTCAGCTGGCTCTCGACCGCGAATGACCGGAACGTCTTGTTGAAGTCGGCGGCCGACACCCCGTTCTGCTCGAAGAACTCCAGGATGTCCTTTTCCTCCGTGAGCGGGCGGTTCTCCACGTGGATGGCCTTGAACATGGCCGGATTGATCCGGTCGAGCTTGCCCAGGGCCTCGGCCGTGTAATAGACGCGGCCGTGGATCTCGTTGGTGGGATTCCACATGACCGGGATACGGACGAAGCTGACGTCGGCGGGCAGCTTCTTCACCCAGTCGGTCAGCACGGGCTCCAGGTTGTAGCAGTGCGAGCAGCCGTACCAGAACACCTCGGCCACCTCGATCTTGCCGGCCGAGCTGCTCGTGCCCTGGGCGGAAGTGAGCGTGCTGAAGTGCTGGCCTTCCTGGTACTGCCAGTCCGTCTTGGCCGGGCGCTGCGGAGGAGTTGTCCGCCAGCACGATGTCCTTGCCCAGGGCAACCTTGTCGGCGGCCGCCGTCGTGGACGAGTCAGTGGCTTCCGTGCCCGCGGATTCCTCGACGACGGCAGCTGCAGCCGCGCTGTCAGGCGGGGCTTCGGCGGCGGGCGCTGGGGCTGCGATGGAGGCCGGTGGGGTGCTTTCGGCGGTGGCCGCCACCGGGGCGGCTGCCTCCGGCGCCGGTGCCTTGCCGCACGCGGCGGCAACGGTGATGACGGTGGCCAGCAGGAGGAGGCGGATCCGGGTCGTGTCAATGCGGGTCATAAGAGGTCCCCTCGATCGCCGCGCGTCAGCGCAGGCCCTGGATGTAGGAAGCGACGGCCTTGATCTCGTCGTCGGTGAGCATGGCGGACACGTTGCGCATCATCTGCGTATCGCCGTCGGTGGCCCGCTGCTTGGATCGGTAGGCCGCCAGCTGGGCTGCCGAGTAGGCGGCGTGCTGGCCGGCGATGGCTGGCCAGCCAGCCGCCGGATTGCCGAGGCCCGTGGGGCCGTGGCAGGCGAGGCAGGCGGGTACGCCGGTCTCCATATTGCCGCCCCGGTACAGCCGTTCGCCGGCGCTGACCAGCTCAGGGTCGGCGACGCCGCCCGCGCGCTTCTGGGCCGCGAAGTAGGCGGCGAGATCAACCATGTCTTCATCGGTGAGCGGCAGGGCCATGCCGCTCATCAGGACGTTCTGCCGCGCGCCGCTCTTGAAGGACTGCAGCGACTTGACGAGGTAGCTCTCGTGCTGGCCGGCCAGGCTCGGCCACTCGGGGTTGAGGCTGTTGCCATCCATGCCGTGACAGGCGGAGCAGGTGACCGACTTGGCCTGGCCCGCTTCGGCGGATCCGGTGGCCGCGGCCGGGCCGGAAAGTGCGGTGCCAACGATGGCCAGGGCCATCAATGCTAGTGCGGGCGTGGAGAGTTTCACGAGTTCCATAGCGCTTGTTCTGTAAGGGAAATTCGGGCGGAGTACCGTGCTAGACTCCGGCCGCGCGGAATTGTACACCAGCGCTCAGGCCGAGCCACCCAGATGTCCCTGTTCCCCGAGGCCCGGTTTCTTACCAGCGCTGCCCGCGCCGCCCAGTTCCTGCCGGACGAGGGTGCCGAAGTGGCCTTTGCCGGCCGCTCGAACGCGGGCAAGTCCAGCGCCATCAACACCATACTGGGCCGCCGGGATTTTGCGCGGACCAGCAAGACCCCGGGTCGCACCCAGCTCATCAATTTTTTCGCGCTCGCCGAGGGCCAGCGCCTGGTGGACCTGCCCGGATACGGCTACGCGAAAGTCTCGAAGGAGATGCGCGAGCAGTGGCGCGAGATGCTGGGCGACTACTTCGACTGCCGGGAGTCCCTGGCCGGGCTGATGGTGGTGGTGGACAGCCGGCGGGGCATTCTCGATTTCGATCTGCAGATGCTGGACTGGGGCCGGGCCCTCGACTGCCAGCTCCACGTGTTGCTGACCAAGGCCGACAAGCTCTCCCGCCAGGAGGCCGCCGCGGCCCTCGCTGCCGCGAAGCGGGAGCTGCAGGACCTGCGAGTGGATGTGCAGCTCTTCTCCGCCACCTCGAAGCTGGGACTGGACGAGGCGCGGGACGCGCTGGCGGCCATGCTGGCCCCGCGAGGAGTGCCGCCTCCAGCGCCTGAAGGCGCTCCTACGCTAGTGAGCTTCGTCCCAGTTTGGACCGGAGCCCGCATCCACTTTCAGGGGCACCCGCAGCTCTGCTGCACCGGACATGAGGCCCGTGACCTGCTCCTGCACCGCGGCCAGGACGGCCGTCGGCACCTCCAGGACCAGCTCGTCGTGCACCTGCATGATGATCTCGGCGCCGGAGCCGCTCTGCCGTAGCCACCGGTCCACGCTGATCATGGCTTTCTTGATGATGTCGGCCGCCGTGCCCTGCATGGGCGCGTTGATGGCGCTGCGTTCCGCGTACTGGCGCCGGGCCTGCTGCCGGGCCTGGATGTCCGGCAGGTAGAGCCGCCGCCCGAAGACCGTCTCCACGTAGCCCTGCTCCCGGGCCTGGGCCCGCGTGCGGTCCATGTAGGCCTTCACGCCGGGATAGCGGGCGAAGTACAGGTCCACGTACTTCTGCGCCTCGTCCCGCGCCGATGCCCAGCTGCCGCGCCAGCCCGAAGGCCGACATGCCGTAGATGAGCCCGAAATTGATGGCCTTCGCCGAGCGCCGCTGATCCGTCGTCACCGCCTCGAGCGGCACGCCGAAGACCTCCGCGGCCGTCGCCTGGTGCACGTCCTTGTCCGCGGCAAAGGCCTTGAGCAGGCCGGCGTCCTCCGAGAGGTGCGCCATGATCCGCAGCTCGATCTGGGAATAGTCAGCCGCCAGCAGCTGGCAGCCCTTCTTCGCAATGAAGGCCTGGCGGATGCGCCGGCCTTCCTCCGTGCGGATCGGGATGTTCTGCAGGTTCGGGTCCGACGAGGACAACCGGCCCGTGGCCGCCACCGCCTGGTGATAGGACGTGTGGATCCGTCCCGTGCGGGCGCAGACCTGGTCGGGAAGCTTGTCCGTGTACGTTGACTTGAGCTTGCTCAGGGACCGGTAGTCGAGGATCAGCTTCGGCAGCGGATGCTGCTCTGCCAGCTCGGCCAGCGCGTCCTCGTTCGTCGAGGGCTGCTTCGTCGGCGTGTACTGGGTCACCGGCAGCTTCAGCTCGTTGTAGAGCACTTCCTGCAGCTGCTTCGGCGAGCCGATGTTGAAGGGATGGCCCGCGGCCTCGTGGGCTTCCTTCTCCAGGGCGGCCATCTTCCCGGCGAACTCACCGGACATCGCCCGGAGCAGGCGGGTGTCCACCAGCACGCCGGTCTCTTCCATGCGGGCGAGCACGGGCACCAGTGGCTGCTCGATGGAGTCGTAGAGCGATGCCAGCCCCGGCGTCGGCCTCCAGCTTCGGCCAGAGCACGTGATGGAGGCGGAGCGTGATGTCCGCGTCCTCGGCGGCGTACTCCGCCGCCTTCTCCACCGACACCTGGTCGAAGGTGATCTGCTTGGCGCCCTTGCCGGCCACGTCCTCGAAGTGGATCGTGTCCAGGCCCAGGTACTTCCGGGCCACCGAGTCCATGTCGTGCCGGGTCGCCGTGCTGTCCAGCACGTAGGACTCCAGCATGGAGTCGTAGCGCATGCCGGCGAGCCGGATGCCATGGTTGGCGAGCACGTGAGCGTCGTACTTCAGGTGATGGCCCACCTTGTGGGCCTCCGGATTCTCCAGCCAGGGCTTCAGGCGGTCGAGAACGACGGCCCTGTCCAGCTGTTCCGGCGCCCCCACGTAGCGGTGCGCGACCGGCAGGTAGGCCGCCTTGCCCGGGGCGAGGCCGAAGGACAGCCCCACGACTTCCGCATCCATGTAGTTGAGGCTCGTCGTCTCCGTGTCGAAGGCCACGAGCTCGGCGTTCTCGATGAGGATCAGCCAGGCGTCGAACTGCTCGGCTGTCAGGATGGTCTCGTAGTGGCGGGTCACGGGGTCGGGGAGGCGGACCGGCGCGGCTGTGGGGTCCGCGGTCGCGGATAGGGCGGCCGCCGTCTCAACCGGCGGCGCGCCGGCGGGATCGTCCGCAGCAGCCGCTGTCGTTTCTTCAACGACCCGCAGCAGGCTGCGGATCTCCAGCTGCTCGGCCAGCTTTTTCAGGACGGCCACGTCGGGCGGGCCGGCCACCAGGTCCTCGGGCTTCAGCTTCAGCGGCACGTCCACGTGGATCGTGGCGAGCTGCCGGGACAGCGGGATCTGCGGCAGGCTTTCGCGGAGCTTCTCGCCGACCTTGCCCTTGATTTCCCCGGCCCGCTCCACGATAGCGTCGAGGGTGCCGAACTCGGCCAGCCACTTGGCTGCGGTCTTCGGGCCGACGCTGGGCACGCCCGGGATGTTGTCCGAGGTGTCGCCGACCAGCGTCAGGTAATCGATGATCCGCTCGGGCGGGACGCCGAACTTCTCCAACACGCCCGCGGCGTCCAGCTCCCGGTTGCTGATGCCGTCGAAGAGCCGGATGTGGCCATTCACCAGCTGGGCCATGTCCTTGTCGCTGGTGGCGATCAGCGTGTCGATTCCCGCAGCCTGGGCCCGCTGCGCCAGGGTGCCGATCACGTCGTCCGCCTCGACGCCGGATTCCCGGAGCAGGGGCAGGCCCAGGGCCCGCACCATTTCCAGCAGCGGCTCGATCTGGGACTGGAGCTCGTCGGGCATCTTCTCGCGGGTGGCCTTGTACTCCGCGTAGAGCTCGTCGCGGAACGTCGGTCCCGGTGCGTCCATGACCACGGCGATCAGGTCCGGTTTCCGGGTGCGCTGGATCTGCCGCAGCATGTTGAGGAAGCCGAAGATCGCCCCGGTGGGCTGGCCCTTCGAGGTGGTCAGCGGCGGCAGCGCGTGGAACGCGCGATACAGATAGGAGTAGCCGTCGATGAGGACCAGGCGGCGGGCCGGGCCGGGCGTGGCTGCGTCGGTCATTCGGACCTGGCCGGGTCCGGCGTGGACGGGATCGTCTTCCGCTCGCCCTTGTCCGTGTCGCCGGTTGCCGGCTCCAGCACCGGCTCGGCCGGTGGTGGAGCCTCGTAGAGATCGCCCTTCATTCCGCAGGCGGATAGAAGGACGAGAGCCGACAACGACAGGAGATGGCGCATCGCCGGATTATACGGCCCGCCCTAGCCGGGTTTGCGCCGGGCCAGCTCCGCGCCCACCCGCTGATAGGCCTCCCGGAAGCTGATGCCTTCCTTCTGCACCAGCGCGTTGGCCCGCTCGGCCGCGTGGATCGAGTCGTCCAGGTGAATGTTCTCCGGCAGGAACCTGAGCCCGCGGATCAGGTGGGCCATCACCCGGGCCGAGTCGCCAGCCAGGTCGATGGCGCGGAACAGGGGTGACTTCATCCGCTGCAGGTCCCGCTGGTAACCGGAGCCGAGCTTCGCGGGCAGGCCGAGGATCTCCACCAGGGCGGCCTGCAGGGTCGGCGTGGCTCCGCGCACCAGCTCGAGCACATCGGGATTGCGCTTCTGGGGCATGATCGACGAGCCCGTCGTCATCGTGTCGGGCAGTGCGATGAAGCGGAACTCCTGCGTGTAGAACAACAGCAGGTCCGCGGCCATCCGGCCCAGGTCCTGGGTGAGCAGGGCGAGCTCGAAGACCAGCCCCGCCTCGCCCTTGCCGCGGGAAATCTGCACGGCGGTGACGGGCTCGTGGACTGCGTCGAAGCCCAGCGTGCGGCGTGTCGCCTCCCGGTCGATCGGAAGCCCGGGCACGCCATAGCCCGCGGCGCTGCCGAGCGGGTTCCTGGAGAGCCGGCGCCGGCTGGCCGCGATGCCTTCGGCGTCGTCCCGCAGCTCGGCGGCGAAGCCGCCCGCCCACAGGGGCACGGAGCTCGGCATGGCCTGCTGCATGTGGGTGTAGCCGGGCAGCACGGTGTCCTTCTCGCGCGTCGCCAGCTCGTCGAGTGCGGTGGCCACGTCCCGGGCGGCAGAGGCAATGCCTTCCGCCGCGTCGAGCAGGTAGAGGCGCAGCGCGACGAGCACCTGGTCGTTGCGCGAGCGGCCCAGGTGCACGCGCCGGCCCGCCTCGCCGATCATCTGCGTGAGCCGCTGCTCCAGCGCGGTGTGGCAGTCCTCCTCCTCGAGGCTGATCTGCCAGTCGCCCGCCGCGTGCGATACCGCGAGTGATTCCAGCCCGTTGATGATCTGGCTCAGGTCATCCGCAGACAGCAGCTTCTGCCCGTGCAGCATCTGGGCGTGGGCAATCGAGGCGCGCACGTCGTAGGGCACCAGCCGGGCGTCCAGCAGGTGATCCTCCCCGGCCGTGTAGCGGAGAATTCGCGAGTCGAGCGGCTCGCCCTTGTCCCAGAGTCGTTTCATGGCTCAGCCCTCAGGCGCCGGCTTCCTGCTCTTCGGGCGTCAGCGTGTCGGTGTCCTCGACGACCAGCGTGCCCGTGCCCTCGTTGGTGAAGATCTCCAGAAGCAGGCTGTCCGGGATCTTGTAGGAGATCAGGTGCACGCGCGGGACGCCGCCCTTGATGGCCGCCTCGATGGCCCGGGCCTTGGGCAGCATGCCCTCGGCCAGCGAGCCGTTCGTGCGCAGCTCCTGCAGGTCCTCCAGGTCCAGGTAGGAGACCAGTGACGACGGATTGTGCCGGTCCTCCAGGATGCCGGGTGCGCCCATGGTGAGGATCAGCTTGGAGGCGCGCAGCGACGTGGCCAGCGCGGCAGCCACCGTGTCGGCGTTGATGTTGAGCACGGTGCCGTTCTCGTCGGCCGACAGCGGGCTGACGATCGGCACCATCCCGTTCTCGAGTTGGGCGCGGACCACGTCAGTGTCGACGCTGTCGATGTCGCCGACGAAGCCGAAGTCCACCGGCCCGCCCGCGTGGCCCTCGACCTGGACCGGCGGGCGCTTGTGGGCCTTGATGAGGCCCGCGTCCACGCCGCTGATGCCCACGGCGGGCAGGTGCAGGTCGCGGCAGGCCGCGAGGATCCGCGTGTTCACGGTGCCGTTCAGCACCATCGTGGTCACGTCGAGGGTCTGCTTGTCGGTCACCCGGCGGCCGCCCACCATGCGGGTGGGGACGCCCAGCGCGTTGGCCAGCTCCGTGGACTGGGGCCCGCCGCCGTGCACGAGCACGACCCGGATGCCCACCTGGTGCAGCAGCGCGACCTGCTCCAGCAGGTGCCGCGTGGCCTCGTCGGAGGTGAAGACCTCGCCCCCCGCCTTGAGGACGAAGATCTTCTTCTTGTAGAGGCGGATGTAGGGTGCCGCGTGCTTGAGCGCGGAGACGACCACATCCCGTTCATGACTTTTCATTTGCATTTCCTTGTAGGAGCGCCTTCAGGCGCGATACCTACCCTGATCGCGCCTGAAGGCGCTCCTACGTTCTAGGCCCCGGGCCCAAGCATCTGGTAAACGACGGCCATCTGGCCCCACATCCGGTTCTGCGCCTCGTGGATCACCACGCTGCGCGGTCCGTCGAGGATCCGGTCCGTCACGGCCACGCCACGCCGCACGGGCAGGCAGTGCATGAAGCGGGCCGCCGGCTGGGCCTTCGCGAACGAGGGCTCGTCCACGATCCAGTCCTGCAGCGGCTCGCGCAGCTTCTGGTCGGCCACCCGGTCCCCGTAATGCCGGGTCGAGGACCACTCCTTCGCGTAGATGACGTGGGCGCCCTCGTAGGCCTCGGCCCGGTCGTTGGTTTCCCGCACCGAGCCGCCGGACAGGGCCGCGCCTTTCCGCGCCTTCTCCATGACTTCCGGCGGCAGCTCGAAGCCGTCGGGCCGGACCACGGTGACGTCCATTCCGCGCATGGCCGCCATGTGCAGGGTGGCGGAGGGCACGGCCAGGGGCAGCGCCTTCGGGTGCCAGGACCAGGACAGGACGAACTTGCCACCCTTCTTCGGGACATTCAGCTCATCCAGGGTCTTCCAGTCCGCCAGGCTCTGGCAGGGGTGCTGGATGGCCGACTCCATGTTGATGAGCGGCACCTTTACCAGGTCGCGCATGGCCACGAACTCGGTGTCGGCCAGGTCGGTGGCCAGGTTCACCCGGTTGGCGAAGGCCCGAATTCCCAGCGCGTCGCCGTAGGAGCTGATCACCGGGATCGCCTCCCGCAGGTGCTCCGCGGCCACGCCATCCATCACGATCCCGGAGCGCGTCTCGAGGCCGTGGATGGACATGTCCGGCGAGATCACGAAGGACCCGCCGCCAAGCCGCACCATCGCCGCCTGGAAGGACGACAGGGTGCGCAGCGACGGGCTCAGGAACAGCATCGCGAGCACCTTGCCCTCGAGCGCCCGGGGTTCCGGGCTCGCCTGCAGCCGGCGCGCCAGCTTCAGCAGGGCTTCCACTTCGGGAATGCTGAAGTCCGCGAGGTCATTGAAGAGCTTGAGTCCCATGCAGGTTCCTTATTGGCCGATGTCTGAAAGTGCGCTTACCAGTGTAGCGACGTGCTGCTTCTCGAGCGTCAGCGGCGGTAACAGCCTCACCACCTTCGGGTCCGAGCTGGTGCCCACCAGGATGTCCCGCTCCAGGAGCTCCGCCTGGACATCCTTTGCGGGCCGCCGGCAGCGCAGGCCCAGGAGGAAGCCCCGGCCCTGGATGCCCTCCACGGGCCCGACCAGCGCAGTCCGGCGGATCTCGGCCGACAGCGTCCTGACGTTGTCCATGAGCCGGTCCCGCTGAATCACCTCGATGACGGTGCTCACCAGGGCGCAGGCCATGGGCCCACCGCCAAAGGTGGTGCCCAGGTCGCCCGACTTGAGCGTGTGCGCGAGGGCTTCCGTCATCAGGAGGGCGCTGCAGGGGAAGCCCCCGCCCAGCGCCTTCGCGGTGGTCAGCATGTCCGGCTTCAGGCCGTAGAGATTGGCAGCAAAGGGGGCGCCGGTCCGGCCGACGCCGCTCTGCACTTCGTCCACGATCAGCAGCGCCCCGGCCCGCCGGCAGGCTTCGGCAATGGTCAGTACGAAGCCCGGCTCCAGGTCGTAGGCGCCGGCGAGACCCTGCACGAGCTCGATGATCACCGCGGCGGTCTCGCCGTTGATCATTTCCTCCGCCCGGGCGGTGTCGTCCCGCGGGATGAAGGCCACGTCGAATGGGGTTCGGGGGAAGCCGTACCAGCTCTTCGCGGCTCCCCACGTCACGGCAGCGGCAGCCGCGGTCCGGCCGTGGAAGCCGTGCTCGAGCGCCAGGACCCGCGAGCGTCCCGTCGCCCGGCAGGCCACGCGCAGCGCATTCTCGTTGGCCTCGGCGCCGCTGTTCACGAAGAAGACCCGGTCGAGGCCTTCCGGTGCGATGCCGGCCAGTGCGTCGCCCGCCTTCGCCCGGACCTCGAGCGCGACGGCGTTGCTCTGGAAGTACATGGTCTTCGCCTGGGACTGGAGCGTCGCCAGCAGGTCCGGGTGGGCGTAGCCCAGCGCCGCCACGGCGTGGCCGCCGTAGAAGTCGATGATCCGCCGCTGGCCGGCGTGCAGGTAGACGCCCTCGGCAGACGTGGTTTCCAGCGGCAGCTGGCCGTAGACCTGCAGGAGGTGCCGGGCCTCGGCGTTCTGGGAAATGGTGGTCATCAGGCGACCTATATCCAGCCGGGGGCGGGCGCCGTGAGGCCGGCGGACTCGGGCAGGCCCAGCAGCCGGTTCATCCACTGCACGGCACCGCCGGCCGCGCCCTTCACCAGGTTGTCGATGGTGACGAGCACGACGAAGCTCCGGCCGTCGCCTGACGTCGCCGCACCGATGTGCAGGTAGTTGCTGCCGGCCACGTCTTTCACCCGCGGCGCGCCATCCACCACCCGGACGAACTCCTGGCCGGCGTAGAACTTCGCGAAGGCCTCCCGCAGCTGGTCGCTGGTCTGCGACCGGGCGAGGTGTCCCTGGAGCGTCATGTGGATGCCCCGGGCGAAGGGCCCCGAGTGGGGCACGAAGTTCAGGTCCGGCGCGACGCCGGTCAGTTCCCGGCAGATCTGCACCACCTCGGGCGCGTGCCGGTGCTTCAGCGGGTTGTAGGCAAACAGGTTGGAGTGCCGCTCCGGGTGGTGGGTCGTGGCGATGGGCGTGCGGCCCGCGCCGGTGCTGCCGGTGATGCCCGACGCGTAGACCGGGCCTTCCGCCAGGCCGAGCTTCAGCAGCGGGACCAGGCCCGCCAGCATGGACGTCGCGAAGCAGCCCGGGTGGCCGACGTGGGGGCCCGGAATCCCGGCCACGTGTTCCGGCAGCGCGCAGGTGAACCGGGGCAGCAGGTCGGGCGCCCCGTGGGGCTGCCCGTACACGGCCTCGAAGTCTGCCGCGTTCCGGAAGCGGAAGTCGGACGACGCGTCCACGACCGTGAGCCTGCTGCCGCTTGCCTCCGCGGCCTTCACCATGGCCGCCACGACGCCGGCGCTCACCACGTGAGGAGCCGCCGAGAAGAGGGCGACCCGCGGTCCCCGGATCCGGGCCGTGAGCTCCGCCTGCGTGACGAAGGGCAGGTCGCTGATCACGGGGGCCAGGTGCGGAAACGCCGCGCTCACGGTTGTGCCGGCCTGGCTTTCCGACGACACGCCAGCCAGTTCCAGCCCGGGATGCTGGCCCACGAGCCGCAGCAGTTCGCCGGCCACGTAGCCGGTGCCGCCGATGATCAGTGTGGGGATCCGGTTGGTCATGACGGCTGTGAAAGCCTCAAGCCCACGTGGGTCGTCACGGCGTCGCCGAGCTGCATGGAATCGGTGACGGCGTTGATCGCCTTCACGCCCATGCGCTGGACGATGATGTCCTTGCCCACGTCGTTGTCGGTGGCGGGGCCGGTGACGATGGCCGGCTCGATGCCGAAGTCCTCGCGCAGCAGCTTCACGCCGCCCCAGGCCGCCACCGGGTCGTTGGCGCAGAGGACCAGGCAGGTGAGCGCGTCGCGGATGCCCGCGTCCCGCAGGATCGCCTCGACGCCATAGGCGCCGAGGATGCCGTCGCCCAGCTCGAAGACGATCACGTCCGGCTTGTTCGCGGCGAGCCGCGTGAGCATGGTGCGGGTCGCGGCGGGGCCATTGAGGCCCGTGGTGCAGGCCACCCCGAAGTCCGTGAAGATCAGCGTGTTGCGGGCGCCCGCGTCTTCCATGGCCAGGATGTCCCGGCGCAGGGACACCCCGGTGGCCTTGAAGGCATCCACCGTGTGCCCGTGGTGCCGGAGCCGGCTCACGATGGCGCAGGCGGCCGCGGTCTTGCCGGAGTTCATGCAGGTGCCGGCAATGGCGACCACCGGCACGCCCTGGGTGTCCAGTACCGGCTCGGCGGCGAGCTTCTGCATGCCGATCCGGGCCGGCACGCCGATGCGCTCGCCGAGGTAGGGGAAGTCGAGCACGGCACCGAGCACCCGCGCGTCGAAGGGCTGGCCGAAGCTGGCGTTGATCGAGTCGCACACGCCGATGACGCCGCCCATGTTGAGCAGCTGCAGGGTGTCGCCGACCGCGAGCGTCTCCGGGATATGCCCCGAGTAGCCGAAGAGGGCCTTCCGGTGGCCGAGCGCGCCCACGACGATGTCGCCCTTCTTGACCACGGCCATGCGCCCGCTGGTGAGCTCCAGCTGGTTGTAGGTGCTCTTGTTGTTCAGCACCTCGGCCGCGATCACCACGCCCTCCTCGCAGGGGATGTCCGCGCTCACCCGCAGCTCCCGCTTGAGGTTCAGGTGCTGGGCGATTGAGGCGATCTTGTCGGCGATGACGGTTTTCATGACTTCCTTACTTCTTGCCGCCGGCCCGCGTCTGCAGGATGCCGGGCAGGGAGAGGATGCGGGAATAGCCCAGCGCGTCGGCCGGGGTCCACTCGCCGGCCTTCTCGCCGTAGACGCCCTTGGTGGCGGCCAGCAGCGAGTGGGGCGAGATCACGCCCTCGATGAACAGGCTGCCGGGCCGGAGCACGATCTTCACGTCACCGGTGACCCGCTGCTGGGCGGACGTGAGCAGCGCCTCGATGTCCCGGCAGACCGGGTCGAGCTGCTTGCCCTCGTGGACGAAGTCGCCGTACTGGGTGGCCACCTGGTCCTTGATGCGCTGCTGGGGCCCGGACAGCACGAGCTTTTCCAGCTCCCGGTGCGCGGTCAGCAGGATGTCGGCGGCGGGGGCCTCGAAGGCCACCCGGCCCTTGGTGCCGAGCACGGTGTCGCCCACGTGGATGCCCCGGCCGATGCCGTAGGGGCCGCCGACGGCCTCCAGGGTCTCGATCAGTGCGACCGGGTCCAGGTCTTGCCGTCGAGCGCGGTCGGCACGCCCCGGGTGAAACTGATGGTGTGCCGGGCCGCGGGCTTCGGCTTGTCGAAGGCGTTGGGCGAGAGCACCCAGGCGTCTTCCGGGATGGACTCCTTCGAGTCGAGCGTTTCCCGGCCGCCGACGGTGACGCCCCACAGGCCCCGGTTGACGGAGTAGGCGGAGCCCTTCACGGGCACCGGGAAGCCGTGCTGTTCCAGGTACTTCTGCTGCTCGGTGCGGATGAAGCCCTCGTCCCGCACCGGCGCCAGAACTTCCAGCCCCGGGGCGATCGTGCGCAGGGCCACTTCGAAGCGCACCTGGTCGTTGCCCGCGGCCGTGCAGCCGTGGGCGACGGTCTGGCTGCCCCGCTCCTTGGCCAACTCGGCCAGCAGCGTGGCCTGGATGCCCCGTTCGGCGCCGACGCAGAGGGGGTACAGGTGGCCGCGACGCACGTTGCCGAAGATGAGGTACTTGAGCACCCGGTCGAAGAACACGGACCGTGCCTCCACGAGCACGTGCTCGATGGCACCCAGCGCCACGGAGCGCCGCTCCAGGTCCTTCGCGGCCTCGGCGTCGATTCCGCCCGTGTTGATCGTCACGGTAACGATCGGCCGGCCGTAGTGTTCCTTCATCCAGGGCACGCAGAAGGACGTGTCGAGGCCCCCCGAGAAGCCGAGGATGATCGGCGAGACGTTCTTCTTCTGGATGGTGGTGTCCGTGGTCATATCAGCTCTCTGTCAGTTACCGCCCCGTAGGAGCGCCTTCAGGCGCGACCGATACCCGATCGCGCCGGTCGGCCTCTTACTCTCCAAGCCTCGCCCGCAGCTTCGCCACGAGCCGCCTCTGGTCGCCACCCGTCCGGGTGGCGATGAAAATGGTGTCGTCACCCGAGACCGTGCCCACGATCTCCGGCCAGCCGCAGCGGTCCAGTGCCAGCGCCACCTGTCCCGCCGCCCCCGTCACGGTCTTCACCACCGTCTGGTAGGGGCCCGCCGTGCGGGTCTCCTCCACGAACTCGGCCAGCATGGCCAGGTCGCGGCCCGTGTCGTCCTCCTCGTCGGCCGCCACCGGCCGGTATTCCTGGTCCAGCTTGGTGATCCCGAGCTGGCGCAGGTCCCGGCTGATGCTCGACTGGGTGGCCTCGATGCCCCGCTTCCGGAGCAGCTCCACCAGTTCCTCCTGCCGCGCGACGTGCTGGCGGCGCAGGATCTTCAGGATCGCCTGCTGCCGCTGCTCCCGTTGCTCGGCCGAGATGGGCACTCTCTCTCCATGCACATAAGCCCGAAGGGATGCGCATAGTATCCAGAACGACCGGTGTGTCAAGCGTGCAGTTCGCGTTGTAGGAGCGCCTTCAGGCGCGACCCGATGGTTGGTCGCGGCTCAAGCCGCTCCTACAATGTGGACATGGAACGACTGCTCAAGGCCGCCGCGGGCGGCGACGCCCAGGCCCAGTACGAGCTGGGCCTGCACCACGACAACGCCGAGGGCGAGGGGCGGGATCCCGCCGAGGCCGCGCGGTGGTACCGGCTGGCCGCTGACCAGGGCCACGCGGATGCCCAGCTGCACCTCGGCCTGATGTGCGACACGGGCGAAGGCGTCGGGCGTGACGAGGCCGAGGCGGCGGAGTGGTACCGGCGGGCCGCTGACCAGGGCAATGCGGATGCGCAGGTGAACCTGGGTCTGATGCACCTGAACGGCACGGGCGTCGCAAAGAACGAGACGGCGGCCCTGCGCTGTTTCCGCACCGCTGCCCACCAGGGACACCCCAAGGCCCAGTTCAACCTGGGCGCCCTTCTCTACAACGGAGCGGCCGGGGAGCCGCCGCTGGCCGAGGTCTACCAGTGGTGGACGCTGGCCGCACTCCAGGGACACCCGTCGGCCCAGCAGAACCTGGAAGCCGTGGCCCGGAGGCTGAGCCGGGAGCAGCTGGAGGCGGCCCAGGCGCGGTGGCAAACGCCGTTCGGCCGGGTACAACCCGGCCTCGTCGCGAGCGCCTTCAGGACCGCGACCTGAACCAGCGACAGGTCGCGGCTGAAGCCGCTCCTACCGGGAGTGGCGGGCCTGGGACTCGCCGGCCGGCACGCCGCCAGGGCCGAAGCGCCGCTCGATGCAGCGCCAGCCGCCGAACGCGTCCGCCAGGATCAGGGTTGCGGCCCGGGTGCCGTAGTCGGCGCCCGTGACGAAGGGCGTCACCCGGGCCCGCGCCGACGGGCGTATCCGCGTCCGGTTCCGCCACCGGCATGCGCCGCGCCACCAGGGCGAGCAGCTCCTCGCTGTCGGGCCCGGTCGCGGGCAGCGGCCGCCCGAGGTAGTTCTCCAGGACCTGCTCCAGCCACCCGACCTTCGGCCAGGGCGCCTCCCGCGGTGAATTCGACAGCACGGTGATCCCGGCCGGCACCCGCCAGCGGGCAGCCAGGCTGCCGGCCGGGGTGATGAAGCCGTCGAGACCGGCATCCAGCGTGCCCACCAGCAGGCTGAACCCGGCGTAGTGGCCCACGTCCTTTTCGACCGCGTCCAGGAAGCTGCCCGCGTCCTCGTCCCCGTCAGCCAGTCGCGCACCAGCGCGCCCCGGCTCCGGGTGTGGTTGGCCCCCGGTGGCCGGAGTGGATTGTTGGTGACCACGGCCACGCGGCCGTGCCGGGTGATGCCGAGCCAGCTGCCGCCGGCCTGCAGATCCCGCCCGCCGAACACGTCGGTCCGCTTCCGGCCACCACCCGGCGGCCACGGTGGGCCGCTGGTGAAACTCGTCCCGGTTCCCCAGCAGGACGAGCGGGTAGCGGGGATGGGCCTGCCAGGCGATGGCGACGAGGCACATGGCGTCAGGCGCGGTCGAGCCACGTCTCGATCAGGCGGAATGCGATGGACTCCCGGGGCGGCAGGGCGACGGCACCGGTGCGGAGATCGTCCCGGTGGAACCACCGGGCTTCGACGAGCTCGCCATCGTTGAAGCGGATGTCGTCGGTGAGGCCGGTGGCGTGGAAGCCCAGCATCATGGCGGCGGGAAACGGCCAGGGCTGGGACCCGATGTAGGTGCAGTCGCCCACCTGGATGTTGGTTTCCTCGTGCACTTCCCGGACCACGGCGTCCTCCAGGGACTCGCCCGGCTCCACGAAGCCGGCGATGGTCGAGAAGCGTCCCTCGGGCCAGGCGGCCTGTCGGCCCAGCAGGCAGCGGTCGCCCCGGTGCACCAGCACGATCACGGCGGGGTCGATGCGGGGGAAGCTCTTGTGGTCGCACCCCGAGCGGGTGCAGGCCATCACGAAGCCGCCCTCGCTGGCACGGTTCGGTGCGCCGCAGACGCCGCAGTGCCGGTGGCGCTCCTGCCAGAGGATCATCGCCCGCGCGTAGGCCAGCAGCGCCGCGTCGGCCTCGCTGACCTGGCCCAGGACTTCCCGCAGCCCGCGAAAGCCGCCCGCCGGCAGAGGCTGGCGGCGGCTCGTCGCCCCGGACCTCGATGGCGAAGAGCGCCTGGCCGCCGCGGCGCCCGAGGAACACGGCGGCCTCGTGCCCGCCCGCGACCGGCTCCAGGTCTTCCCGGCGGCAGACCACGACGCCGCCGTCCCGGAGCAGGCAGCGGGACTGCCAGATCGGCACGAAGCGTGTGTCGGCCGCCGCGAAGGCTGCCGCGAGCTCCTCCGCCTGCTGCCGCAGCGGCGACAGGCGCTCCACGCCGGAGCCGGTGAAGGTGATGCGGGGCTGTCATGAGTCATGGGGGCAGGTTACGCATGATCCTTCAGTTCGCAAAACGGGCAGCGTTCGTAATCGAGTGCGTAGGCATCCTGCACGTAGGGCCCCTCGCAGAGCGCGCACCAGGCCAGCCGGAGTTCGCGTCGTGACACGAGGCAGCGGTAGAGATTCCAGGCCCACTCGAAGGACAGCTGGGGTTCCGGGTGCAGGACCAGGTAGGCCTCGAAGGCGTCGCAAAGGCCGGCGCCCAGCGTGACGCCCGGTCTCGTCGACGGCGGGCAGTGCGCGGGTGTCCGGGTCCAGCCGGACGACGCCGGTCTGCACGAAGAGGCCGGCCAGCAGGCTGGCCTCCCCCTGGCGGCGGGCCGAGCTGACGAACGGGGCGATCTGGCTCGGGGTCTTGCCCCGCCGTCGCCTGACGGCTTCCCGCCCGGGAAAGTAGCTGGTGTAGATCTTGCGGATCCGGTCCTCCGTGAAGCCGGTGCAGAGGCGGATCGTCCCGGTGCGGGCCTCGTGCTCGATCATCCGGATCGGCCAGGTCGAAGCGGTCCCGCTCGCCGGGTAGCGGTTGTCTGTCGGCACGCATATTTCCCCCAACTTTCGCCAGATTTGGTCATTTTGGAGCAAATCATGACGATCGTCCTGTTTATTTGTTCTATTTGGACCATTTATAGTACAGCTGCCGGTCGCCCGGGGAACCGTGCAAATGACGAGCAAATGGCCCGATACGCAAGTTCGGCAGCGAAATCCACGACTTCAATCGGGAGTTCCTCGAGCTGCTCTGTGCCGATGGCATCCGCCGGAGCGCCGCCTTTGGCCTGGCGCCGAGCGTGCGGCAGCGCCTGCGCCTGCTGGCCCCGGCCCAGCTCGAGGCCATCGCGGAAACGCCCTGCCTGCTGGCGGCCTTCGCCGTGCTTGCCGCCCCGGCAGTGACCGGGCATGCCGAGTCGCGGCAGGCACCGGCTCGGCGCCGATCCGGTGCGCTGCGGCGCATGCCGAGGCCGCGCGCCTCTTTGCCGCCTCGCTGCTCGCCTGGCTCTGGCACACGGCCCGCGCAGGATCGCCTGCTGGCGGCGCTCTGCATCGGCCCGGGACGCCTGGGCGTCGAGCAGCTCGGCCAGCGCCGGCTTCCGTGACCTGCAACGCGCCGCCGCGGGCGCGGTCGGACTGTCTCGAGGCGCGCTTCTGCCGGCATCCGCGGCTCTGGCCCGACCTGGTGCGGGCCGTTTCCAGGCGGACGCGCAGGTGCTGACGGCGACGCGACTCTCGGTCGTCCAGCTCACGCTCGTCAGCCGGCACTGAGCGTCAGCGGAGCTGCCCGGTGTCATCCGTGGTGACCGCGACAGCGAACGTTGTTTCCACCGCGTCCAGCAGGCACAATGCCGCGCCATGCACGCGCTCTCGGTCCAGCGAGCTCACCAAGGTCTATGCCGAACGGCGTCCGGGCGCTGGACGGGATTGATCTCGACGGTGGGGACCGGCGATTTCTTCGCGCTGCTCGGCCCGAATGGCGCCGGCAAGACCAGCCTCATCGGCATCGTCACTTCGCTGGTCACCAAGACCAGCGGCGAGGTCAGCGTTTTCGGGCACGACCTGGACCGGGACCTGAATGCGGTCAAGAACGCCATCGGCGTCGTTCCCCAGGAACTGAACCTCAACCTGTGGGACAAGGCACTCAACATCGTCATCAACCAGGCCGGCTTCTACGGCCTCACCCGCGGCCGGGCCCGCCAGCGCGCCGAGGTGTGCCTCCGTCAGCTGCAACTCTGGGACAGGCGCAACGAGACGGCGCGCAGCCTGTCCGGCGGCATGAAGCGCCGACTGATGATCGCCCGCGCCCTGGTGCACGAACCGCGCCTGCTGATCCTGGACGAGCCCACCGCCGGCGTGGATATCGAGATCCGGCGCTCCATGTGGGAGTTCCTGCGGGAGCTGAATGCCGCGGGCACCACCATCATCCTGCACGACGCACTACCTGGAAGAGGCGGAAAACCTCTGCCGGCAACATCGCGATCATCGACCACGGCCGGGTCATCGAGCAGGGGCCGATGACCAGCGTGCTCGCCAAGCTGCACGAGGAAGTCTTCCTGCTGACACCGCGGGAGCCGGTGCACGATGGCGCCCGGCCTGCCGGGCTTCGAGGTCCGCCTGAACGGGCCGCAGGAACTCGAGGTGGCCCTGCCGCGCTCGCGCAGCGTCAACGAACTGTTTACCGCGCTGTCCGCGGCCGGGCATCCAGATCCTCAGCATGCGCAACAAGTCCAATCGCCTCGAGGAGCTCTTCCTCACCCTTACCGAGCGCAAGGGGGACTGGTCACGTTGAGCATCCGCCCCAGCAGTCCATCGCGCTTTCGACCCTCTGCCGCAAGGAGTATCACCGGGTCGTCGCGCATCTGGGGGCAGACGATCCTGCCGCCGGTGATCAACATGGCGCTGTACTTCGTCATCTTCGGCAATCTGATTGGCCGGCGCATCGGCCAGATGGACGGCTTCGACTACAAGCAGTACATCGCCCCCGGCCTGATCATGATGGCGGTCATCACCAACGCCTATGGCAACGTCGTGTCGTCATTCTTCTCGGCCAAGATCAATCGCCACCTGGAGGAGATGCTGGTGGCGCCCATGTCGAACGTCACAATCGTGCTCGGCCACATGGCGGGCGGAATCATCCGCGGCGTGCTCGTCGGGCTGGCGGTGACGGTGGTCGCGTTGCTCTTCACGCCGCTGCCCTTCGCCCATCCGCTGATCACGATCTCCGTCTTCCTGCTGTGCGCCGCCATCTTCTCCCTGGGCGGCATGATCAACGGGATCATGGCGAAGAACTTCGACGACGTGTCCATCATCCCGTCCTTCGTCCTGCAGCCGCTGATCTACCTGGGTGGCGTGTTCTACTCAATCGCGCTGCTGCCCGACCTGGCCCAGCAGATCTCCCGCCTCAATCCCGATCCTGTACCTGGTGAATGCCTTCCGCTACGGGATGCTGGGCGTGTCGGACGTGCCGATCGGCATCGCCTACCTGATGATGGTGGTTTGCCTGTCGCCGTCCTGTTCGGCGCCTGCGTCCTGATGCTGAATCGCGGCTACCGGATCCGGGAGTAGGAGCGCCTTCAGGCGCGACCGGCGCCCCTCTGTGGACTGAGTACGCGTCTCTCCCGGGACCGGGGTCGCGCCTGAAGGCGCTCCTACGCATTACTGGTTCGTATTCCTGCACGGCGAGGGCGAGGGTGCCGGGGCCGCCGTGCGCGCCGTAGGCGGGGCCGAGATCCCCGATGTGGATGGACTCCACGTTTGGAAACGCGACTTCGCAGGCCGCTGCGCAGGGCCTCTGCCAGTTCGGGCGAATTCGAGTGAGCGATGGCGAGCCGGAGCGGCGTCGTGCCCGACTTCAGCAGCCGGTCCTGGGTGGCCAGTCGCACCAGGGCGGATACCCGGTCGCTGCGCCGACCCAGGATCCCCCGGACCTTGATGCCGCCCCGACCGTCGATGGCCAGCAGGAAGCCCAGCGGCAGGATTCCCGGCCAGCCAACGCCACGGCTGGGGAATGCGCCCACCGCGCACGGCGTAGCTCAGATCGGGCAATGGCGCCGTAGGTGCGCGTGACCGCCGCCGCCCGCTCGATGGCCGCGACGACTTCCGCCGCGGACTTGCCGGCCTCGGGCACTCTCGGCGGCGGCGAGCACGACGAGCCCCATGCCGATGGACACGTTCTTGCTGTCCACGATGGTCAGTTGCCCGGGCTTGCTGACCCGGCTGGCGGCCGACTGCGCGGCCTGGAGCGTGCCGCTGAGGCGCGCCGGTGAGACTGACCGACACCACGTGCTCGAAGTGGGAGGACAGCAGTTCGTAGGCCCGGCGGAAATCGCCGGGCGGCGGCTGGGAGGTCTTGGGATGGGCCGGGTTGCGGGCCAGCTCCGCCCAGAAGCCTGTGGCGCTCATCCCCACCTTGTCGAGGTGGCTCTCGTTGCCGAAGGTCACGCGCAGGGGCACCATCTGGATGCCGAACTCGTCCCAGGCGGCGGCTGGCAGGTCGGCGCCCGAGTCCGCCACGATCGCCACTCGCCGCCCGTCCGCCTTCAGCGAGCGCTCCTGGCGCAGCATGTCGTCAGCCTTCTCCGCTGACACCTTGCCGTAGCGGCGCGCGATCGTGAACGCCTCGGCCGGATCGTTGACGTGCACGTGTAGGCGGGCCTTGGCGGGGCCACCAACAACGACCACGCTGCTCCCGATGCGGGCCAGCTCCGTGCGCAGGCCATCCCGGTCCACCTGCGTGCCGGTGACCAGGCACTCGGTGCAGAAGCGGTGCTCCGGCGGGCCCACGTGACTGTCAGTCGGCCGGGCTGCGGGCCGAGGGATCGCCGTCCTCCACGATGGGCATCGCGGGGGCCAGTCCCGGCTGGAGTGCGTCTGCCATGCCTTCGAGCAGGACCAGCAGGCCCCTGGCGCCCGCATCCTCCACCCCGGCGTCGCGCATCGACGCCAGCGTGTTGCGCGTCGTTGCGACGGCTTCCCGGGCCCTGCCGAGCAGCGATCGTCAGCAGGGTCAGGAAGTCCGAGTTCTCGGGCAGCTGGCCGGGTGCGACGGCGGCGGCGATGTCGCGCATCACGGTCAGCACCGTGCCTTCGGCCGGATTCTGGATCGCACTGCGGGCAAAGCCTTCCGCGGAGGCCAGGGCGAGCGCCAGTTCCTCCGGCCGGACGCGCTCGTGCCCGGCCAGGAACTCGCTCAGCCCCTGGAGATACTGCGCGAAGATCGCGCCGGAGTTGCCGCGCGCGCCGTCCAGAGCCGCGTCGGCTGCGGCACCCAGGAGTTCGCCCGCATGCCGGGTGCTGGTGGCCGTAAGGCGCTCCCCGACCGCCGTGAAGGTCAGGGCGAGGTTGGTGCCCGTGTCCCCGTCGGGGACCGGGTAGACATTGATGCGGTCCAGGTGCCCGCGCTCGCCAACGAGGCGGGCGATGCCGCCGAGGAGCAGCCGCTGAAAGCGGCGGCCGTCCAGGTAGGCCACGCGGAGGGGCAGGCGCTGCTTCATTTCCGGGACAGCGTGAAGCGCCGGCCCTGATTCGACCAGGATGACGCCGTCCTTGGTGATGCTCTCGACCGTGGGACCTTCGGTGAGCTTTCCGCCTTCCTTGTACTTCTGCGCGTTGATGACCACGAAGCGTCCCGCCGGCGCCTCGCTGTAGACATGCAGGTCCAGGTTGAGCATGGGAATGTTGAGCCCGCCGGAGCCCATCAGCTGCTCGGCCGTGGGCAGATCATTGCCGGCCAGGATGCGTGAGGGCGTGGCGGCGGCGCAGCCGGCTGGGGCGCCGGCGTGAGGCCCGCCGCCGGGTCGACCGGTGGCGGCCCTTCGGCCGTTTCCATGACGACGGGGGCTGGCACCGCACCTGGCGGGACCGCGAACTCGCTCTCCACGTCCGGCTCCAGCAGGGGCTCCCCGAACTCCGCTTCCCGGGCGAGGGGCCGGATATCGGCGGCGGGCGCCGCCGGCCCCGCCGGCCCCGACAGGACCGCAGCCGGCGGGCTCGTGCCTGCCGCTCCCGGTGCCGTGGGCGGTGACTGGGCAACGGGTGCTTCGCCCCGGCCAAGCCACTGCACGGCGAGAAACACGGCGTTGGCTGCCAGCACCGCCACCAGGATGGGCAGCCAGATATTCCGCTTCGAGCGGCGGGTGGCGTAGCGCACGTCCGACAGGCCCGGCGTCACGGCCCGCTGCCGTTCAGCATCGCTCTTGCGCAGGGCATCCAGGATGAAGGACATGTTTCGGTTGCTGCCGGTTCGGTCGTTCGGGGCCGACGTGGGCCTAGTTGGCCTGGGCCAGGCGCGGCATGTCACCACCGCCCAGGTCCGAGCTGATCGCCACCTGGGTGGCGTGTCCCGCCATGCCGTCGACGGGCAGGCGGCGGTCCCGCTGATAGTCCCGGACCCGGGCGGCCAGATTCTCGTCGAACAGGTCCGAGTCCATGGGTTCCACCGGCTTTCCCTGGATGCGGGCGAGGCTCTCCCGCAGCCAGCGCACGTCCGGGTCCCGCATCCCGGGCAGGAAGGACTTCACGCCGGTGGTCCCCGGGCGCCAGAGCAGCAGGTACTCACCGAACCACAACTGCTCGAGTTCGCTGTTGGCCACGCGGTACGAGGTGCCGCCGATGTCAATCGCCGCGGACCGGGGTCCGAGGGCGGCCAGCACCACCTGATGCGGATTGCTGTTGCCATCGCGCAGGGTGAGGATCACGGGCCGCCCGAGGGTACGCACCTGGTCCAGCGTGCCCCGCTGATACAGGCAGTGGAGGCCGCGTTCCTCGGCCTGCACGCAGGGTCGCTTCGTGTCGGCATTCAGGTCCACGTTCCAGAGCTTGAACAGCGTGCTGAAGGCCGTGTCCGTGCCGGTCCGGTCCGCGTTGCTCTTCAGGATGGGGGCCAGCGGGACCAGTGGGGCCGGGCTGTCGGCCACGGCCAGTTGCGCGGCGGCTGGCTGCGGGGCAGGGACCGGTTGCACGCCGGCGGCGGCGGAACTGGCGGGTGCCGCCTCCCGGCTCGCGCGCAGCCACTGGACGCCGGCGAAGCCCGACGCCAGCACGATGAGCAGGCCCGTGAGGCCGAGACCGGCGAGGGCTGCCGGGTGCGCCCACCAGGGGCGCTGCCACCAGCCGAAGCCGACCGGCGGTCTGTCGAAGACCTCCGCCACGGCCGCCCGGACGAGTTCGGGCGTCACTTCGCGTTCTTCGATCGGTGTACGCGCCGAGCAGGGCGCGGTCGGCGATCACGTTGATCATGCGGGGCACGCCGCCCGACAGCCGGTACAGCTCGCGCTTCGCGGTGCCCGAGAAGATCGGGCCGATGGCGCCGGCGACCTTGAGCCGGTGCTCGATGTAGGCGGTGGTCTCGTCCCGGCTCAGCGGCTCCAGGTGGTAGCGTCCCGTGATGCGCTGGGCGAGCTGGCGCATGTCGTTGCGCGCGAGCAGCTCGCGGAGCTCGGGCTGGCCGATCAGGATGATCTGCAGCAGCTTCTGCTTGGCGGTCTCCAGGTTGGTCAGCAGCCGGACCTGCTCCAGGACCTCCACGCGCAGGTTCTGGGCCTCGTCCACGATGAGGATCGTGCGCCGGCCCTGGCTGTGGTTCCGGAGCAGGTAGACGTTGAGGGCGTCGGTCAGCGCCTTGATGCTGTTGCGCTGCTCGGGCAACTCCAGGTGCAGCTCCTCGCAGATGGAGCTCAGGAACTCGACGCGGGACAACTGGGAGTTCAGCACCACGGCGACATCGGCGAAGTCCGGCAGCTGCTGGAGCAGGCTGCGGACGAGGGTGGTCTTGCCCGTGCCCACTTCCCCCGTCAGCTGGATGAAGCCGCCGCTTTCCTTGACCCCGTAGATCAGGTGCGCGAGGGCCTCCGCGTGCCGCTCGCTCATGTAGAGGTAGCGGGGATCGGGCGTGATCGAGAAGGGCTTCTCGTTGAGGCCGAAGAAACTGGTGTACATCCTGCTCCAGCCTAGCAGTCCGTCAGGTCCGCTGGCGCAGCACGATATAACGCGCTGCCCAACGCAGCCCGTCGTACTCGCTGCCGAAGGCCGCCAGGGCCCCCGTCGCCTGCTGCAACAGCTCGTCAGCCCGCTGGCGGGCCCGGGGCATGCCGAACAGGTGGGGGTAGGTGGCCTTGTCCTTGGCCAGGTCCGAGCCGCCCGTCTTGCCCGTTTCCGCGGTGGTGCCCTCGATGTCCAGGATGTCGTCCCGGACCTGGAAGGCCAGGCCCAGGGCATCCACGAAACGCTCCAGGGCTTCCCGGGTGGTGTCCGGTACCTGTTCCGCGCAGCAGGCGGCGGCCAGCACACTGGCCCGCAGCAGGCAGCCCGTCTTCAGCCGGTAGATGTGCTCCAGCTCGGCCGGGTCCAGGCGCCTGCCCTCGGCGGCCAGGTCCATGGACTGGCCGCCCGTCATGCCCCGGGAGCCGCAGGCGTCGGCGATCAGGGCCACCAGCCGGACCTGGGCCATGGGGTTGCCGACCAGCGCGGGGTGCATGGCGAGGATTTCGAAGGCCAGGGGCTGCATGGCATCGGCGGCGAGGATGGCTGTGGCTTCGTCGAAGGCCCGGTGGGTCGTGGGCCGGCCGCGCCGGAGGTCGTCGTTGTCCATGGCGGGCAGGTCGTCGTGGATCAGCGAGAACGCGTGCATCAGCTCGATCGCCGCCGCCGGTGCGTCGAGCACCTCCAGCGGCACCCCCAGTGCCTCGCCGGTGGCGTACACCAGGATCGGGCGGATCCGCTTGCCGCCGCCAAGGGCGGAGTAGCGCATGGCTTCGTGCAGCCGGCGCGGGGCAACCTCGGCCGGGGGCAAGTGGTGGTCGAGCACGCTCTCGATGCGTGCCACGTAGGCGTCAGCGCGGGTCGCGAAGGTCATGCACCGGGGATCGGGTAGCGGAAGGACCGCAACAGGATAGTGGGTCCGGCGGGAGCGAGCCAACCCCGAGGACCTGATCGCCGGGGCTATACTTCCACGCTGGCAGTAAATCCAGGCGAGGAGGCCCGATGCGGGCGGTCGCGGTGGCCCACCCCAACGTGGCCCTCGTCAAGTACTGGGGCAAGCGCGCCCGCGCCGGCAACCTGCCGGCCACGGGCTCCCTGTCGCTCGTCCTGGGCGGCCTGGCCACGGAAACCAGCGTCCAGTTCGACCCGGCGCTCGCCCGGGACCGGGTCCTGCTCGATGGTCGGGAGGACGCCGAGACCAGCGCCCGCGTCAGTGCCTGTCTCGACGAGCTGCGCCGGGAGGCCGGGGTCGACACCCGCGCCAGCGTCGATTCCCGCAACGACTTTCCGACTGGCGCCGGCCTGGCGTCGTCCGCCTCCGGATTTGCCGCCCTGGTCACGGCGGGAGCCGGGGCGCTCGGCCTGCACCTCAAGGACCAGCGACTCGCCGAGATCGCCCGGCTCGGGTCCGGTTCCGCGCCCCGCTCCCTGCTGGGCGGCGTGGTGTTGCTCACGAACCGGGACGCGACCACCGTCTGCGAGCAGGTAGCGGCGCCTGCCGACTGGCCGCTCGAGATCGTGGTGGCCGTCACCACGACCGGCCCCAAGGAAACCAGCTCGCGCCTTGGCATGGCCCTCAGCGAGCAGACCTCGCCCTACTACGACGCCTGGGTTCAGACCCACGGGGCCGACCTGGCCGCCGGGCTGGCGGCGGTCCGCGCCAGGGACTTTCCGGCGCTTGCCGAGCTCGCCGAGCACAACTGCCTGAAGATGCACGCCGTCATGCTGACGACGCGCCCGCCGCTGATCTACTGGACGCCGGCAACCCTCGCCTGCCTGCACCGTGTCCAGGACCTGCGCCGCGACGGCGTTCCGGTGTTCTTCACGGTCGATGCGGGGCCCCAGGTCAAGGCCGTGTGCCTGCCCCGGGCCGCGGACGACGTCGCGGCGGCCCTCGCCGCCATTCCCGGCGTGCTCCGGATCCTGCGCAGTCCGCTGGGTGAGGGGGCCCGCCTGCGTGGCAGCGCTGATTGAAGCCCAGGCGCCCGGCAAGCTCGTCATCGTCGGCGAGTACGCCGTGCTGGAGGGCGCGCCCGGCCTGGCCGTCGCGGTGGACGTCCGCGCCGAAGCGCGGATCAGGCCCGTGCCCGGATCCGGCAACCAGCTCCTGATCCCGGACACGGGCGAGAGCTTCCGGTTTCGCTGGGTCCCCGGGAGCAGCCCCCGCTGGGAAGGCGTCTCTCCCGGCGCCTTCGGCCTGCCGCTGGAGGCCTGTGCGGAGATCCTCGCCGCCCGCGGGCTGTTGCCGCCCGCGACGGAACTGCCGGCCTGCCAGATCGAACTGATTACGACGGCCTTCCACCAGACCGGGCCGGACGGGCATCGGGTGAAGCTCGGCCTCGGCTCGAGCGCCGCGATCGTGGTCGCGCTTACCGGCGCGATGTTGCGTTTCACCGGCGGTCCGGCCCTGCCCCGTCAGGTGCTGATCGCGATCTGCCACGAGGCGCACCGCCGCCTCCAGGGCGGCGCGGGCAGCGGAATCGACGTGGCCACGGCGATCACCGGCGGCACCGTGGCCATCGACTTCAGCCGCCAGCCCGGCTCTGGCGTGAGCGTGCCCCAGGCCCATCCCGTCTCCTGGCCGCGGCGCCTCTCCATGGCGGCCGTGTGGTCGGGCGAGAGTGCCTCGACGCCGGTCATGCTCGGCCGGTTGCGCGCCTTCCGGGAACGTGACCCGACCCGCTTTGCCAGCCAC
The DNA here is from genome assembly GCA_963790015.1 of uncultured Gammaproteobacteria bacterium. Lineage (GTDB taxonomy): Bacteria > Pseudomonadota > Gammaproteobacteria > Steroidobacterales > SHZI01. The sequence continues at coordinate 59,778 of CAWBMW010000022.1, read as the reverse complement.
ATGGAACGCCTCGGGGCGAATGCCGGCCAGGCCGTCGCTGCCTGGAGCGCGGACGACGCCCCCGGCGTGCTCGGCGCCATCGCCGGCTATGAGTCCGGCCTCCGGCAGCTGGACGAGGCGGCGGGCATCGGCATCTTTTCACCCGTGCATGAACGGCTGCGCTCGATTGCCGTGAAGCACGGTGCGGTCTACAAGCCCTCCGGCGCTGGTGGCGGCGACTTTGGCATCGCGCTGACGGACTCGCGGACGGTGGACCAGGCCGTGCGCGCCGCGTATGCCGCCGAGGGATTCCAGGTGCTCGATGCGGAACTGTGCGCGCCGGGGCTCACAGTGCGCGGCGACGCCCCGCGGGCGAGGCTTCGCCAGGGCTAGTTGACGTAGCGGTAGTACTCCACGCCCGCGTCCTGGAATGCGTGACCGACTTCCGAGCCGATCCGCTCAACCACGAACTCCGCGGCCGGGGTGACCTCGAGGCCGCGCGGTTCCAGGCCATCCCGCAAGGCCAGGTACTGTTCCGCCGTCACGTCGATCGCGGTGCGCAGCGCTTCCGCCACGTCGATCCGTCGCGCGGCCGTCTCCCAACCCGCCACGACCTGCAGCGGGATGGCGTCGGCAGCATTGCCGCTGCCGTAGCCGATCGTGAGGAGCTCGTGGCCTGCGAGGGCGGTGCCGCGGCGCTCGGCGTCGGCCAGGCCGGCGGCGAGCCAGGCGGGCAGCGCGCCGGTGTAGAGATTGCCGACTTCCCGCATCGAGTCGGCGCCCAGCACCATCTTGCCGTGCACGTACCTGCCGAAAGCGTCGCTTTGCCGGAATACCTTGAGCGCGGCCATGGTGAGCGGGAAGATCTCGTCCTGGATCCGGTCGCTGACGGCGAGCAGGCCGAGCTCGGGCGCGGTGCTCATCTCCGCCAGCATCTCGCCCATGAGCACGCCGGCTCCCCGGCAGTAGGTGGCAAGCTCTTCCTGGTCGGCAGCGGCACCCTGGGCGAGGGCGAAGAGGTAGGCCACGCCAAAGCCCGTTTCAGGCATCCGGGCGTAGGGCCGGTGCATGAAGATGGCCTCCACGCTGCGCAGGTAGGGCGCCGGGTCGAGTGCTCGTCGCGCGTAGAGGTCCTCGAGCGCGCGGCGGACCTCGTCCACGTAACAGTTGGTCGAGTAGCGGCCGTTGTAGACGGGAATGTCCAGCGAATGGGCGTGACCGTTGAGGCGGCCCTTGAGCGGCTTGCGAAAGTCGATGCCCCGGTACTCCGAGGCCGTGCCCGCATGTCGCAGGTTGATGCTGGCCAGCCGCGGCTGGGACTCGAGGAGCATGGCCACCGCCCCCGCGCCCTGGGTGGGCTCGCCGCTGCTGCCCCGCTCGTACAACGCCTTGTCGGCGCAGATGACCACGGCCAGGCTGTCATCGCCGTCCGTGCTGAGGAAGCGCACGGCGCTCTTCAGCGCGTAGATCCCGCCGAGGCAGGCGTGCTTGAATTCCGGGACCTCGCAGTTGCGCGCGATGGACGGCAGGCCGAGGGCGCGCAGCGCGTCGTCCACCATGCCCTTCACGATGATTGCACCGGCGGAGTTGTCGGTGCTGGATTCGGTGCCGAGCGCCAGGTAGCGGATCCGGGTAGGGTCCACGGCGTAATTGCGGATCAGGCGGAGCAACGCATTGGCCGCCATCGTGTAGACGCTCTGGCGCGGCCCGAGCAGGCGGAACCCGGAACCGACGACCTGGCGGATCTTCTGCCAGTCCCCGCCGGTCCATTCGCACCATTGCTGGAGGTCTACCCGGTAGGCGGGCAGGTAGAGCGCCATGCCGCTCAGTCCGGGAGACCCGGCGGCGGGGGATGGGGTTACCTTGGGTTGCGTGGTTGGCGCCATGCGCGTGCCGTCGGGAGCCGGTGGCGGGGTCGTCAGCCCGCCATCACGGGGTTCATTCCACGATGATGGTGATGGGCGCGGAGATCACCGGCGGATCGTGGGGCACGTGGTTGGTGTCACCCAGCAGCAGCTGGAGCGTGTGCTGACCCGGCGCCAGCGTGATCTCCGCCTCTGTCTGCGCCTGACCGAAATGCAGGTGCTGGGCATCCTTGGGAATGGGCAGGGCCAGATCCGGCGCCGCCACATCCACCAGCAGGTGATGATGTCCGGAGTTCGGGGTGGGATCGCCGGCAGGCGCCACTGTCATACCCTCCAGGCCAAACACCACGGTTACGGGCGAGGTGACGATATCCCCGTCCGGCGGGCTCAGGATCGCAACCCGGGCACCGTCCGGCGCGGTGCTGCGCGGCAGCGGCGCGGCGGCTTCGGCAGCCGGTCCTGCGGCTGCCGCCGGGGCCGGCGCGTCGGCCTGGGGGGCAGGCGGCTTGCCGCAGGCGGCGATGGTCAGGGCGAGCGCGGCCAGCAGCAGAAGGCGGGTGGCTTGAGTTTGCATGGCGGGATACTAACCGACCACTCCGGCGGTGTCATGAAACGGCATGGCCGCGGTCTGGGCGATGCGCCGGATCTCCGCGGGATCGAAGTCGTCGACGCCCGTGATGGCCAGCACCGTGTTGTCGAAGTCCTGCAGCTGCCGCGCTTCCTCCGCCGAAATCAGCCCGCGCTCGCGGGCCTGCTCGATCCGCTCGTGCACGGCGCCGTGCTCCAGGATGCCGGCGCGCATCGCTTCCCGGACCCTGGCTTCCACCGGGGCCAGCCGCTCCGCCATTTCGAGCGCCGCCTGTAGCTGGCCCAGAGGCGAGTCCGGCTGTCGCGCGGCGTAGATTCCGTCGCACAGCCTGGTCCTCGTTTCGGTCGGCCGGGTGATCAGCGCCACCAGTTCGCGCCCCAGGTCGTCCGATGGCGCAGAGTACATGCGGCCCCGCGGGAAGATGCACACGCGCAGCAGCGTCGCCACGATCCGGTTCGGGAAGTTCCGCAGGAAGCCGTGCAGCTGCTCCTGGGCCTGGTATAGCAACGTGCGGCAGGCCCATTCCACCAGCGGCAGGTCGCCGGCCTGGCGACCCTGGTTGTCGAAATGCTTCAGGACCATGCTGGCCAGGTAGATGCTGCTGAAGACATCGCCGAGCCGGGCCGACAGCGTCTCCTTGCGCTTCAGTTTGCCGCCGAGCACCAGCATGGACACGTCCGCCGCCAGCGCGAAGGCGGCGCTGTAGCGATTGACGTGCTGGAAGTAGCGCGCCGTAGGTCCCTCCACCGGGGCGCTGCTGGCCTCCGCATTGGTCAGCGCCAGCACGAAGGAGCGGGCCGCATTGCTGAATGCATACCCGACGTGGCTGAAGAGGTACTTGTCGAAATCGCGCAGTCCGCGGTTGAAGTCCGGGTCCTTCGCCGCCTCCATCTCCTTCAGCACGAAGGGATGGCAGCGTATGGCCCCCTGCCCGAAGATGATGAGGCTGCGGGTCAGGATGTTGGCGCCCTCGACCGTGATCGCGATGGGCACGCCCTGGTAGCCGCGGGCCAGGTAGTTGGAGGGGCCGAGCATGATGCCCTTGCCGCCATGGACGTCCATGGCGTCGTTGACGATCTTCCGGGCCATCTCCGTGCAGTGATACTTGAGCACGGCCGACGGCACGGCGGGCTTCTCGCCCCGGGCGATGGCGGTGGCGGTCACCGTCATACCCGCATTGATGATGTAGGTGTAGCCCGCGATCCGGGCCAGGGCCTCGCCCACGCCCTCGAACTCGCAGACCGGCACGTTGAACTGCTTGCGGAGGCGCGTGTAGGCGCCCGAGGCCCAGACGACGGCCTTGCTGCCGCCCATGGCGCTGGACGGGAGCGTGATGCCGCGGCCCGCCGACAGCTGCTCGACCAGCATCTTCCAGCCCTGGCCCGCCCGTTCCGGCCCGCCGATGATGGCGTCGAGCGGGACGAACACGTCCCGGCCCCGGGTGGGGCCGTTCTGGAATGGAATGTTCAGCGGCATGTGCCGGCGCCCGATCTCCACCCCGGGCGTGCGCACCGGGATCAACGCGGCCGTGATGCCGCGCTCGGTTTCCTCGCCGATCAGGTGCTCGGGGTCGGACAGCTTGAAGGCCAGGCCCAGCACGGTCGCGACCGGGGCCAGCGTGATGTAGCGCTTGTCCCAGTTGAGGCGGACACCGACGATCTCGCGGCCCTGCCAGGTTCCCTTGCAGACGACCCCGGTGTCCGGAATCGCGGCGGCGTCGGAGCCGACGCGGGGGCCGGTGAGTGCGAAGCAGGGAATCTCCTCGCCCGTCGCCAGCCGGGGCAGGTAACGCTCGCGCTGCTCCTCGGTGCCGTAGTGGAGCAGCAGCTCCGCCGGGCCCAGGGAGTTCGGCACGCCCACGGTGGACGAGACCACGGCGCTGCGGCTGGAGAGCTTGGCCAGCACGGCAGCAACCGCAATAGGTGAGAACTCCAGGCCTCCGTAGCGCTTCGGGATGATCATCGCGAAGAAGCGGTTCTGCTTGATGAACGCCCAGAGGTTGGGCGGCATGTCGGCGAGTTCGTGGGTAATCTGCCAGTCGTCCGCCATTCGGCAGAGGTCTTCCACCGGGCCGTCCAGGAACGCCTGCTCCTCGGCCGTCAGCGTCGGTGGCGGCAGTGCCATGAGCTTGCCCCAGTCGGGCAGACCGGTGAACAGCTCGCCATCCCAGCCGACCGTGCCCGCTTCGAGCGCCTCGCGCTCGGTGTCCGAGAGTGTGGGCACCACGGTGCGATAGAAGCGCAGGAGGGGCAGCGTGATGCGCTCGCGCCGGAAGCCGGTGGAGTTCAGCACCACCAGCCCCGCCAGCAGCACCCAGAGGACCAGCTTCCAGCCCAGCCAGCCGGCGCCGAACAGCGAGTAGACCACCAGGGCGAAGCCCAGCACGAGGGTGGAGGTGGGCAGGTCGATGCGCCGGTAGGCCAGGGTGACGACGACAGTCGCCAGTCCGATGGTCCAGAGCAGCCAGATCAGGAAATCAGCCATGGCCAAGCACTCTCGGGATGGCCCCCGACTATAGCCGTAGGAGCGCCTTTAGGCGCGACCGGTCGCGCCTGAAGGCGCTCCGACGGCCCCGAAACCGTTGGTTTAAAGCAACGCGGCGATGGCGTCCCGTTCCTGGCGGAGCTCGTCTTCCGTGGCCTTCATCCGGTCCCGGCTGAAATCACTGATGGCGAGGCCCTCGACGATCTCGTACTTGCCCTTGGCGCAGCGCACCGGGTAGGAATAAATGATGCCCTCCTTGATGCCGTAGCTGCCGTCGGACGGCACGGCCATGCTCACCCAGTCGTCGCCGGGGGTACCGAGGGCCCAGTCGCGGATGTGATCGATGGCGGCCGAGGCGGCCGAGGCGGCGCTGGACAGGCCCCGCGCCTTGATGATGGCCGCGCCGCGCTGCTGCACGGTGGGGATGAAGTCGTCCTTCACCCACTTGGCGTCCACCAGCTCGCTCGCCCGGCGTTCGTTCACGAGCGCGTGGCTGATGTCGGGGTACTGGGTGGCGGAGTGGTTGCCCCAGATGGTCATGCGGCTGATCTGGCTCACGTGGGTGCCGGTCCTGGCTGCGAGCTGGGCCAGCGCCCGGTTGTGATCGAGCCGCGTCATCGCCGTGAAGTTGGCGGGGTTCAGGCTGGGGGCATTGCTCTGGGCGATCAGGGCGTTGGTGTTGGCCGGATTGCCGACCACCAGCACCTTGACCTGGCGGCTGGCATGCTCGTTCAGGGCCTTGCCCTGGACCGAGAAGATCTTCGCGTTGTCGCGGAGGAGGTCGGCCCGCTCCATGCCGGGGCCCCGGGGCTTGGCGCCGACCAGCAGGGCGTAGTCGGTGTCCTTGAAGGCCACGTCGGCCTGGTCAGTGGTCACGATGCCCTGGAGAGTGGGGAACGCGCAGTCGTCGAGTTCCATGGCCACGCCATTCAGGGCGTTCAGCGCCGGCGTGAGTTCCAGGAGCTGCAGGATCACGGGCTGGTTCGGCCCGAGCAGCTGCCCGGAAGCGATGCGGAAGGCAAGCTGGTAGCCGATCTGGCCGGCTGCGCCTGTGATGGTGACTCTCGCGGCTTTGGTCATGGCGGGTCCTCGGTTCGGGGCGCGGATTCTAACCGGCGGTGGGATTTAACGCACTCCGTTGGCGGCTGGGTCCCGGGGATCCGTGGCGCATCCCACGTCAGCGGGCGGGGTCTTCGGCCGCTGGCCGCTCGGATGTACCTCGGTTGCGGTTCCGGCCGCAGTCCCGCGCTGCCGCGGGCTACGGAGTGCTTCCGCCCGCGACGGATTGGACAGGGCGAAGAGGGTCGCGCCGGTCGGCGCTCCTACTTCTTGGTCGCCTTGAAGGCGCGGAGCTGCTCGTTGAAGGCGTTGGCCGTGATTTCCATGGCGTCCACGGCGGCGTTATATCGCTTGACGTGCATGGCCTTGACCTCGGGGGTCTGCTGCTCGACCGGCACGGCAGCGACTTCGGCGTCGAGACAGGCGGTGTAGGCCTCCATGTCGGCCAGGTACTTCTTCACGGCCGCGCTGGCGGCAGTGATTTCCTCCTGGCTGGCGCTCTTGCCCTCGGGAATCGTCACGTTCGCGGGGTATTCGCACGCGGCCTGGGCGGCGGGCGCGAGGAAGGTGGCCAGGACCAACAGGGCAAGCGGGCTCGAGCGGTGCATGGGGATGGCTCCGTTGTGATGAGGGCCAGATTATGCCGCAGGGTCAGCCCCGGGCGAACAGGGGGCGGTAGCGGCCGGCGCCGCCGCCCTGGTCGATGACCAGGTCCCGGAAGTCGTCGGCGGCCATGGCGCGGCCAAAGAGCAGGCCCTGGGCGTAGTCGCAATTGAGTGCCCGGAGGAAGCGCAGCTGCTCCTCGGACTCCACGCCCTCCGCGACCACCTCCAGCTTCAGGCTGTGGCCCATCTCGATGATCAGGGCCACGATCGTCGCCTGGTCGTGGTCGGACGTGGCGTTCTGGACGAAGGACTGGTCGATCTTGAGCGTGCTGATCGGGAACTGCTGGAGCGCACTCAGGGAGGAATAGCCGGTGCCGAAGTCATCGATGGCCAGGCGCAGGCCCAGGCGGTGCAGTTCGTGGAGCAGGTGCAGGGTGCGCTTGGGATCCTCCATCAGGGTCGTTTCGGTGATCTCCAGTTCCAGGGCGTCGGGTGCCACGCCGTGTTTCGCATAGATCGCCTGGACGCGGCTGATGAAGTCCCGCTGCTTCAGCTGGCGCAGTGACAGGTTCACGGACACGCGGCCAGGTCGTGCTGGCGTCAGCGCCCACTTCTGGTAGTCGGTGCACACCCGGTCGAGCACCCACTCGCCGATCTGCAGGATGAGGTTGCTCTCCTCGGCAAGCGGAATGAATTCCGACGGCAGCACGATGCCCCGGTCGGTCAGTTCCCAGCGCACGAGTGCCTCCGCGCCGACGATCGACCCGTCCCGCAGGCTTACCTTGGGCTGGTAGTGCACGCGCAGTTCGTTTTTCTCGAAGGCCTTGCGCAGGCGGCTCTTCAGCATGAGGCGCTCGACGGCGGCGGCGTTCATGTCCGGGTGGTACACCTCCAGGGCGCCGCCACCCTGGCGCTTGGCCCGGTAGAGGGCTGCATCCGCGTTGCGGATGAGGTCGATGACGTTGTTGCCGTCGGTCGGGTAGAGGGCGATGCCCGCGCTGGTGCTGAGGTACAGCTGGTGTCCCTGGTACTGCAGCGGCTCGGTGATTGTCTCCTGCAGCAGGCGAGTGGTCGCCACCACTTCCGCCCGCAGGTTACGCGCCGGATCCAGGTTGTCGAGGATCACGCCGAACTCGTCACCAGCCAGCCTGCCGATCACGGAGGAATCCGGGAGGATGCTCCGCAGCCGGTCCGTCAGCGTCTCGAGGCAGAGGTCGCCGGCCGTGTGGCCAAAGGTGTCGTTGATCTCCTTGAACTTGTCCACGTCCAGGTAGATGAGCGCCAGCCGGTGATCGCCGCGGCGGGCCCGCGCGATCGCCCGCTGGAGCAGGTGCTGGAACTGCATGCGGTTCGGCACCTTGGTCAGCGAATCGATGCGCGCGAGATAGCGGATGCGCTGCTCGGCCACCTTGCGCTCGCTGATGTTGCGCGCCGTGATCACGTAACCGCGCAGGGCCGGCTCGTCGGCCGTGATTTCGGCGCAGGTGTACGACACGGGAACCTCCTCTCCGGCCACATTCACCAGTGAGGTCTCCCGCGTGCGGGACTTGGTGTCGCCCAGCGTGAACGACGCGCGCTGGCTCTCCGCCACCAGATCGGCCAGCGCCTGACCGCGCAGGTCGGCAGCACCCTGTCCCAGGAGCCGCTCGGCCGCCGGGTTCGCCCGCGTGATCGTGCCGTCGATGCGCGTCAGCACGACGGCATCGCTGATGCTCGCGATGACCTGGCTCAGGTAGTCTCTGGAACTCGCCGTGGTCCGCAGGCTGAGGCGCAGGCGGTCCAGCGCCTCCGCGAGCGCTGCGGCATCGCCCATGTCCGCGCCACTGATGTCGAGGCTGAGGTCACCCTGGGTAAGCCGCTCCACGGCTCCCGTCAGGTCACTGATGGCGCGCTGGCTCCGGGTCAGGCGGGTACGCAGCACGAGCGCCAGCACGACGAGCGCGACCAGCAGACCGAGCAACACGGCGAGCAGGACGACGGGCGTGACGGCACCGCTGTCGGCGGCCAGCGCCGGACTGGCGGCTGCGACAGCCAAGCCGGCAGCCGCTGGATGAAGGCTTTTGCGGGGCTGCATTCTTGTTTTTCGGCCCTCTGAGGACCCTAGCATAGCGGGCTTCCGCCAACTGTGGGCGAGTGCACGTCCAACCGGGTACGGGCGCGGTTTAGAATGGGCGGGTGGCCCAGAGAAGCGCGCTGATCGTTGACGATTCCCGGACTGCCCGCGAGGGGCTCCGGCGCATGCTGGCGGACCACGAACTCCGGGTCGAGACGGCCGAGTCGGCCGAGGCGGCGCTCGAGTACCTGACCGCCCACCGGCCCGACGTGATCTTCATGGATCACATGATGCCCGGCATGGACGGCTTCCAGGCGGTCAAGGCCATCAAGGAGAACCCGGCGACTGCCACCATTCCCGTGATGATGTACACGTCCCAGTCCGGCGAGCTCTACGTGGGGCAGGCCCGGGCGCTGGGGGCCGTGGGTGTCCTGCCCAAGCAGATCAAGCCCGTCGAAGTGCGGGAGGTGCTCCGTTCCCTGCACCTGCTCCCGGGCGATGCGCCGCCCATGCCGGCCCGGCGGGCGAGCGACGTGCCCGGGCTCTCCAGCGTGGAGTCAGTGAACGCGCCTGCCGACTGGTCCGATCTCCACCGCTGGCTCCAGGAAATGCTGGCCGATCACAACCGCGCGCTGCGTGCCGACCTCGAGACGACCGTGAGCCGCGTCCTGGTCGAGCGCCTGCCGCCAGCTGACGAGCCAGCGCGGATGGGCACCCGCGTGTCGTTCTGGCCGGCCGGCGCTCTGATCGCGACGCTCGCCGCTGTCGCGGCGACGTTCGTCTGGCTGCACCTGGATTCAGAAGCGAAGTGGCGGGCCGTCACCCGGCAGAACATGGGCCTGCTCTCCGAGCTCAACGCCTGCGTGCCAGCGACGTGGTGGAGGCCAACAGCCTGGCGGCCCGCCCGTCCCGGGCGACGGCGGAGGGGCAGGCCGGCAAGGCACAGGCCGGATCGCCTGGCGTGGCCGCAGCTCTCGAGTGGAGCGTCAACCAGGGTGCCAGCTACCCGCCCGACGCCCTGCCCTTCGATGACGTGCGGCTCGGCAAGCTGACCGGCCTGCTCGATCGTCTGCGAGCGCTGGATTTTCGCGGGACCGTGCGGCTCGAGGGCCACGTCGGCGACTTCTGCATGCGGCGCACCAGCGACGGATCATGGGCGATGGCCGCCGATGACCTGCCGCTATCCCGCTGCGAACGTGTCGGGTTGCCCCCGGATGAGGCGCGCATGGAGTCCGCGCAACAGTCGGTGGCCTTTGCCAACTACCTGGCCGAGCTTCGCGTGACGGGCGGGCCGATTCGCGTGGAGCTCGAGCCGCTAGGGAATTCCCGGCCCCTCGTGGCCTATCCACTGGTGACCGACGGCATGACGGCGGGCGACTGGAACCTCGTCGCGCGGCAGAACCATCGGGTTGAAGTCAAGCTTGCCGCGAAACCGTCGCCCGAGTGACAGCGAAGTAACGCAGCATGATGGCCCCGGGTTTTACCCCGCCGCGACTGCTGCGGCACGCAGACGTGCAGGCAGCGCTGGCAAACAGCGGCTGGCGCCGCAAGCTGGTGCTGGGGGAGGCCGACAGCCTGCTCGCGGCGACCGAAGACGTCGTTATCGAGTGCAACGACGGCGTGCGGCTGACGGCACAGCACACGCCGCCGCGGGTACCGAATGGCCGTGTCGCGATCCTGCTGCACGGCTGGGAAGGGAGTTCGCGGTCGCTGCACGTCGTCTCGGGCGCCGACCGGCTGTGGCGGGAGGGCTTCCGGATCGTCCGCATCAACATGCGCGATCACGGTGAGTCCCAGCACCTGAACCGGGGCATCTTTCACTCCTGCCGTCTCGACGAAATGGTGGACGCGGTCCGCTGGGTCCGTGACCGCTTTACCGGCGAGCCGCTGTACCTGGGCGGCTATTCCCTCGGCGGCAACTTTGCGTTGCGTATTGCATCGGCGGAGGGTCCGGCCCTCGGCCTCGCCCGGGTCGTTGCCATATGCCCGGTGCTGGACCCGGAGGAGACCATGGCGGCGCTGGACTCGGGGTCGGTGATCTACCGCCAGTACTTCATCAACAAGTGGCGCCGGTCGCTGGAGCGCAAGGCCCGGGCGTTTCCCGACGTCTACGATTTTGGGGCGCTCAACCGCTTCCGCTCACTGCGCGACATGACGGAGTTTTTCGTCACGCGCTACACGGAGTTCCCCGACCTCGTGAGCTACCTCCGGGGTTACGCGATCACCGGCGAGCGCCTGGCCCGCCTGAGTATCCCCGCGTCCATCCTGCTGGCCGACGACGATCCGGTGATTCCTGCCGGCTCGGCCGCCCGCCTGGCCCATTCTCCCGCGCTCACGGTCGACCGCTCCCGATGGGGCGGCCATTGCGGGTTCCTGCTCGACTACAGCCTGCGGACCTGGTCCGACGACTACCTGGTGCGGCAGTTTCTGAAGTAGGAGCGCCTTCAGGCGCGACCGGGATTCCCCCGGCAGGAGCGTCTCAGCGACAGAGGGGGAATCCCGGTCGCGCCTGAAGGCGCTCCTACTCCCTGTAGCCGTAGCCGAGCTGGTCGACTTCGACGACGAAGCCGTTCTCGAAGCGCACGAGCTGCATGAGCCGGCGGGGACCGAAGTTGTACGTCCACTCCTCGACCAGGACCTCCACGTAGGAACGGTCGTACTGCAGGACTTCCTTGTCGTATTTCAGGCCGTTGGGCCCCTCGACCCGGAAGCGCGGGCGAGTGACGCCTTCCCGGTAGATCACCCGCTCCTGCACCCCGACAGGCTCGCCACAGTACTTCAGCACCTTCGAGTAGTGGTCGCCATCGCTCACGATCCTGTTGCCGCAGCGGAAGGCGAGCGCTGGCGTGGCCGCAAAGAGCAGCAGGCTCAATGCCGCGGCGATCAAACGCCAGGCCTGATGGCAGGCGCGGGTGCCGGGGGAGGGCATGGCGCTTTTTATAGCATGGCGGCTCACCGCGCTTTCGACCCGGCGGCAGGGCGAGGGTTCCACCTGCCGGGCGCGCGGCGGAGATGATCCGTCCTGTGGTGTCGCCGTCTGCGGGATACCGTGTAATCTGCCCACCCCGCCAACCCAGGACCCGGCCTTTGGGACAGCTGCTGGAGACCCGACTGAAGCGCCTCTCGGCACCCGAGATGGCCGGCCTCGTGCGGGGCGGCCAGCGGGGTGTCGAGCGGGAGTGCCTGCGTGTCACGCCGGATGGCCAGCTGGCGCGGACGCCCCATCCCCAGGCCCTCGGCTCGGCCCTCACCAATGAGTACATCACCACGGACTACTCCGAGGCGCTGCTGGAATTTGTCACACCGCCGCAGCTGACCAACTGGGAGACGATCCAGTTCCTCTGCGATGTCCATCAGTTCGTCATGGAGCGCATCGGCGACGAACTGCTCTGGCCGCTCAGCATGCCCTGCTCGATCAGCGGCGACGCCGACGTGCCCCTGGCCCGGTACGGGTCGTCAAATATCGGCCGGATGAAAACCATCTATCGCCTTGGCCTCGGCCACCGTTATGGGCGGATCATGCAGGCCATCGCCGGCATCCACTACAACTACTCCCTGCCCGATGCCTTCTGGCCCCTTTACCAGGCGCTGGAAGGCGATGGCGGCGACCTGCAGGCCTTCCGGTCGGCGACCTACCTCGGCGCCGTGCGCAACGTGCGCCGTCTCGACTGGCTGCTGCTTTACCTCTTCGGCGCTTCACCCGCCCTGTGCAAGAGTTTCGTCAGGGGTCGCGGGCCCACCCACCTGGACGAGCTCGACGCAGGCACCTTGTACGGGCCCTGGGCCACCTCGCTGCGAATGAGCGATCTTGGCTATCGCAACAACGCCCAGGCCAACCTGGTGGTCTCGGCCAACAGCCTGGAGGAATACGTGCGGGACCTCTACCAGGCCACCCACGCGCCACGGCCCGAGTTCGAGCGCATTGGCGTGAAGGTTGCCGGAGAGTACCGGCAGCTCAGCGCCAACCAGCTGCAGATCGAGAACGAGTTCTACAGCACCATCCGGCCGAAGCGCGTCACCCAACCGGGTGAGCGGCCCTCGGGGGCCCTCAAGCGCGGCGGCGTGCAGTACATCGAGCTGCGGGCGCTCGACATCAGTCCCTGGGACCCCGTCGGCATCAACCAGCGCCAGCTGCGCTTCCTCGAGGTATTCCTCATCTATTGCCTGTTGCAGTCGAGCCCGCCGATCTCCAACGCGGAGCAGGAGCGAATCGATCGCAATCACGGCCTGGTAGCGCGGCGTGGCCGGGAACCCGGCCTGGCGCTCGGCCGCGGGGATGAGAGCGTGCCCCTGCGGGACTGGGCGGCCGGCATCTGCAACGACATGGTCGACGTCGCACGGCTGATCGATCCCGGTGAGCAGCAGGGTCACGTGGACGCGATCCGTCACCAGCTGCAGGCCGTCGAGGACCCGGAGCGCACGCCCTCGGCGGCCCTGCTCCGCGAACTGCGCACCGGACGGCAGACGCTGGCCGCCTATGGACTGGAGCTGGCGGGGCGCACGCGGGACTACTTCCGCTCGCTCGCCCCTGAATTAAATCGCCACCGTGAGTTGCTGGAGGCCGAGGCCAAGGCCTCCCTCGCGAAGCAGGCGCAGATCGAAGCGGCCGACAACGTGCCCTTCGACGCGTACCTCGCCCGTTATCTCGCCTAGCCCGCCATGAGCGTTTACACTCTGCGGCACTGCCGGCCAGCGGGTGGGGCCCGATCATGAAGCGGCTTTTCATCATCGCGTTCGTCGTGGGTCTCCTGGCAGTCGTCCTCGCAGCGACCCTCTGGCCGTTGCCCCAGCACCTCCGCTATCGCTCCATCACCAGTGTCCCGGCCGATGGCGGGCGCCAGGAGGAGTTCGTCATTCACTGGCCCGAGGACCGCATTGCGCGGCCCGGCGAGAACGCGTCCAGTCTGCCTGCCGCCGCCGCAGTGGGCGCCGCCGTGCTCGAGGACAGCGCGGGTCGGCGCGTCAGCGCGGAACTGTTCCGCCTCCGCGACACGGAGGACAACGTCATCGGTGTAGCAGGCCGGCTGGCCGGAACGGGCGGGGCGATTGCCGATCCGGGCCGGTCAGCAACCAATTGGCTGCTGGTCATTCCCGGCCGCGGCGCCCTGTTCCTCGCCCAAAGCGACGTGCAGGACACCACCGTGCGCGAGGGCATCGCCGCCGAGGGCACCCTGGCGCTGCCGCCGGCCCAGGCAGCGGCATTCTGGACAGACCGCCCGCGCATCCGGATCACGGCGCCAGCCCCGGCGGGCGACGGGCCTGCGACGACGGGCAAGGTGCTCCGCGGCACCAGCGAGTTTGCCGGGCTTCGTGGCAGCTTCATCGAGACCTGGGACCTGGAAGAGGTGAACGCCGACGGCAGCACCCGCGGCCGGATCCTGCTCTCCACCATTACGGTTGGGGACAACTGATGGCGCGGGCCCTGGTCGTGGTGCTGGGACTCGTGCTGGGCATCCTGACGGGCACCGGCCTGGTGCTGGGCAACCCGCTGGCCTGGTTCCGCGGCTTGCCGCCGCTGCCTGCGGACCTGGCGCCCGCCAAGGCATACCGCTGGGATAACTACCGGGGCATCGAGGGCGGCGTCGCCGATCTCCTTGGCCTGGGCCGGCGCAACCCGGGCATCGCCCTGCTGGACCCGGCTCTGCCCCATGTTCGCATCGGCATCGTCGTGCTGCCGGCTGGCGAAGGCGCACCGGCGGCCCTGGCCGTGAAGGTGTCAGCCATCGCCGAGGACAACTCCCTCTGGCGGGCACAGCTTGGCACCCACGATTACTGGAGCATCGCCTGGCCCGGTGAAGGCAGTGTCTTTGCCAACGCCTACAGCAACTACTGGGCCGTGGCGCGGGATGCATTCTTCGCTGGGATCGTCGGCGGTGACGGGGATCTCATGGCGCCGTCCTACGCGGTGACTGCTCCGCCCCCGCTCGGGGAGCCGGCGGGCGTGACCGGCGCGTCGGGACGTTACGCCGGCTTCACCGGCGAGATTCGCGAGCTGCTGTACCTCGCCCCGCTGAACTCCGAACGGGATCAACCGGACTGGGCCATTGCCATCAAGGCGAATCCGCCGCCGGTTGAAACGCGCTAGCGCTCGAGTGCCTCTGCGATGTCCTTGAAGGGCACGCTGGTGTCGCGCAACAGCGCGGGATCCGGCCGCGCATTCATCGCGATCAGTTTCTTCGACAGCATGAATTCGCGCGGGTGGTTGACCGCGTAGCACGAGGTCAGGCGGCCTTCATCCAGGAAGAACAGTGCGAACGACCGGGACTCGGGGTCGCCGCGCACCACTGCCTGCTGCGACCGGGACGAGAACCCCACGATCTGCAGCTTGAGGTCGTACTGGTCGGACCAGAACCAGGGAATCTGGGCGTAGGGTTCGAGTCGGCCCAGGATCGTGCTGGCCGCGGTCTTCGCCTGTTCCTGCGCGTTGTGCACGGACTCGAGGCGCAGCCGCCGTCCCAGCAGCGGGTTCGGGTGATTCGTGCAGTCGCCCACCGCGAGCACGTCGGGATCGCTGGTGCGGCAGTACTCGTCCACCATGATCCCGTTGCTGCACACGATGCCCGCGGCCTCCGCCAGCTCCACGTTGGGCAGGATGCCGATACCCACGATGGCGAGGTCCGCGGGGATCTCGACGCCGTCACTGCCGACCACGCCCCGCAGGCGGATGTCCCCGGTGAAGGCCTGGACGCCGGTGTTACACCGGATGTCCACGCCCGCGTCCCGGTGTACCCGCGTCATGAACTCCGATAGCGGTGGCGCCTCCACGCGGGCCATGACCTGGTCCGCCAACTCCACCACCGTCACCTTGAGGCCGTGGGTCACCGCGACGGCCGCGACCTCCAGCCCGACGTAGCCGGCGCCGATGATGACGAGGGACGAGCCCGCGTGGAAATGAGCGCGGATGCGGTCTACGTCCTCGATGGTGCGCAGGTAGTGGACGCCCGGGAGGCGGGCGCCGGGCAGATCGACCTCGCGGACGCGGCTGCCGGTGGCCAGCACCAGCTTGTCGTAGCCGAGGCGCTGGCCGGTGGAGAGTTCCGCGGTGCGTGCGCCCGGCTCGATGCGGGTCACGCGCGTATTGAGGAGCACGTCCACCGCGTGATCCGCGTAGAACTTTTCCTGCCGGAGCAGCAACCGCGGCACGTCCAGTTCACCCGCCAGGAATTTCTTCGACAGGGGCGGGCGCTGGTAGGGGAGATAGGGTTCATCGCCCACCAGGACGATGCGGCCCGGGAAGCCGCCCTGGCGAAGGGACACGATGGTCTGGCCGGCGGCGTGCCCGGCCCCCGCGATGACGACGGTGCTTTGCATGGGCGGATTATACTTGCGCCATGCACAACACATTCACCCAGGCGATCCGCATCCACCGTTTCGGCGGCCCCGAGGTCCTTCAATGGGAGGAGATTCCGCTCTCGCCGCCTGCGCCCGGCGAAGCGACCATCCGCCAGACAGCCATCGGGCTGAATTTCATCGACACCTACCACCGCTCCGGGCTCTATCCGCTCACGCTGCCCGCCGTCATCGGCACCGAGGCGGCCGGCGTCGTCGAGGCGCTCGGACCAGACGTCACTGGTTTTGCCGTCGGCGACCGTGTGGCCTACACCGGCCTGCCGCCGGGCGCCTACGCGGCCCACCGCAACTGGCCCGTGGACCGGCTGGTGAAGCTGACGGCCGGCATCACGGACGAGGTGGCGGCCTCGGTCATGCTGAAGGGCCTCACGGCCTGGTACCTTCTCCGGCGCAGCTACCGCGTGCAGGCCGGGGATACGCTGCTCCTGTATGCCGCGGCCGGCGGCACCGGCACGCTGCTCAGCCAGTGGGCCGCCGCCCTGGGCGCACGCGTGATCGGCGTCGCGGGCTCTGCTGCCAAGGCGGCCATCGCCCGCGAACACGGCTGCGCGGAGACCGTGCTGTCCACTGATCCGGACTTCGTGAAGAAGGTGCGCGAGTTCTCTGGCGGCGGCGTGGCCGTCGTCTACGACTCCGTGGGGCGGGACACCTTCTTCCAGTCGCTGGACTGCCTGCGCCGGCACGGCACGATGGTCAGCTTCGGCAATGCCTCCGGTCCGGTCGAGCCGTTCTCACCGATGGAACTCGCGAAGCGCGGCTCCCTGCACCTGACGCGTCCCTCGCTGTTCGACTTCATTGCCACCCGCGCCGACCTGGAGGCGGGCACCGGCGAACTCTTCGACGTCATCGGCCGGGGCGCGATGCGCATCGCCATCGGCCAGCGCTATCCCCTGCGCGACGTGGCCCGCGCCCACCGGGACCTGGAAGGTCGCCGGACCACCGGGGCGACGATCCTCGAGCCCTGATGCCGGGAAGGCGCCGGATGTGCAGAAACTTGGACGGCAATGGGGCCATGGAATCCATCTGGCGGGTCGTCGCCACCATCCCGCCGGGCCGCGTGTCCACCTACGGCGAGGTCGCGAAGCTGGCCGGACTGCCGCGCGGCGCGCGCCAGGTGGGCCGCGCGCTCGGCAAGGCGCCGGCGTCACTCAGGCTGCCCTGGCACCGGGTCATCGGGGCCGGCGGGCGCATTGCCCTGGCGAAGGGCTCGGCCGGGTACCGTACCCAGGTCAGCAAGTTGCGGGCGGAAGGCGTCGTCGTGACCAACGGACGGGTGCGGCTGCCGGACTGCCAGTGGTCACCCGATCTCGATGAGCTGATCTGGGGGCCCCCGTGAGCGTCGTGTGCTTCTCCCACGGGCAGGAGAGCGGCCCCTGGGGCACGAAGATCCGTGCGCTTGCCGTCATCGCGCGGGAGTGCGGCCACGCGGTGGAGTCGCTCGACTACCAGGGCATGGCCGATCCCCTGGCGCGGGCGCGCAAGCTCGTCGACTGGTGCCGCGCACAGCCAGCGCCGGCCATCCTCGTGGGCAGCAGCATGGGCGGTTACGTGGCACTGGCGGCCGCGAGCGAGGCAGGGGCAGCCGGGCTGTTCCTGATGGCGCCGGCGCTCTACGTGCCGGGTTATGAGGCGATCCCCGTACCGCCACCGCCCGGCTGCCCCATTACCATCGTGCACGGCTGGCGGGACGACGTGCTTAACTGGTCAGGCAGCGCGCGCTATGGCGAACTGAGCGGCGCCCGCGTGGTGCTGGTGCCGGACGATCACCGGCTGGTGGCGGATCTGCCCGGCCTCGGCCGGTTGTTCCGACTGTTTCTGGATGAGCTCGGGGCCGTACCCCGCAAGGAGTGAACATGCGCACGATCCTGATCTGCGTGCCGCTGCTGCTGGCTGCCTGCAGCCCGTCGCCGCGGCCGCCCGCACCCAATGCCGAATCCGCGGACGACAACGTGATCGGTGCTCCGCTCGAGCAGTCGCTGGACAAGGCCCGGTCGGTGGAGGACCTGAGCGGCCAGCGCAAGGGCGGGCTCGACGAGGCCATCGACGAGGCGAACTAGCCGTTGTCTTCGGCGTAGGCTGCCAGGCCCCGCAGGGCCGGCTGGTCGGCGGTGATTACCCAGGTCGGGATGTCGGCGAGGAAGGGCCGGTAGCGGCCCTTGTCCTCGAAGCGCTGGCGGAAGCCCGATGCCGGGAACTGCTCAAGGTAGCGTGGCGTGATGCCGCCGCCGATGTACACGCCACCGAAGGCCGCAAAGGTGAGCGCCAGGTTGCTGGCGACGGTGCCGAGCAGCTCGAAGAAGACGTCCAGTGCTTCGAGGGCCGCCGCCTCTCCCGCTGCTATGCGTGCTCCGACTTCATCGGGCGCCAGGTCCGCTCCACGGGTCAGTGCGCTGTAGATGAACGCCAGGCCCGCACCGGAGACCAGGCGTTCGGCCGAGCAGTGGCCGAAGCGCTCGCGGCCGAGGGCCACGATCCGTGCTTCCCGCTCATTGCTGGGGGCCATCGTCACGTGGCCGCCCTCGCCGGTGATGGCGTGCCAGCGGCCGGCGATGCGGACCAGTCCCGCCGTGCCGAGGCCGGTGCCCGGGCCCACCACGGCCTTCGGGGCGCCGTCCGACGGCCCTGCCGCCGCCGATCTGCACGAGATCAGCGGGGCCGAGCACCGGCAGGGCGTAGGCCTGGGCGGCAAAGTCGTTGAGTGGTGTGACCCGCTTCAGGGAGAGCCGGCGCGCGAGCGCAGGGACGGAAATCGTCCAGTTGATGTTGACCATGTGGATGTCGTCGCCCCGGATGGGCGCCGCGATCGCCAGGATCGCTTCCGCAGGCCGCTGGCCGGGCGGCAGCGTGCCGAGATAGGAACCGAGCAGGTGCTCGAGTCCGGGAAACTCCCGGTTCCTGAACGCCTCGACGTTCTCCAGGATCCCGCCAGCACGTGCGATCGCGCAGCGCGTGTTCGTGCCGCCGACGTCAGCGATCAGCCACCCCATCGGCCGAAGCATACACGCTGGTCCGGACACCCAAAAAAGCCGCCCAAAAAAAACCGCCCCTGGGCAAGGGGCGGTGGGGATGGGCGCGGATGATGTGTCGTCTTTTTCTTATTGTTTGTTGTTTTTCTTCTTCTCGAGGTTCTGTCCGGTTCTTTTGATCCTGAGCTTGGGCTTGGGGCTTGGGGCTTGGGGCTTGGGGCTTGGGGTGTGGGCTGCTGTGATGTCTCAGGTGACCGTTGCAGTGTGTCCTCGGGGGAAGTAAGTGCAGCAAGCGTGCCAGGCCGGCCGGGCGGCGCCGGGCATTTGACAGAAGCGGGAAAATGCCCGGTTTTTCGTGAACCAGGTCTCGGGTTGCGGGGGTCTGGCGGGTCGAGCCGCCGTTGGCACGGGACATCGTCCGGGGCCGATTTCAGCGATTTGTATAGCAGCGCGACGCCACGGGCGGCGGCCTGCCGGGAACGGCGTCACGCGATGCGCGGCCTGACACAGGGAAAACAGGCACTTGCAGGGCAAGGCGGGCCTGTAAAGGCCGCCGACGGGCTACCGACTGGCCGCCGGATGCCTAGGCGTTCAGGTCCGGGATCATCGCGCTCTCGAGGCGAGCGATGATGTCCTTGAGGCGCAGCTTTTCCTTCTTCAGGCGGCGAACGCGCAGCTGGTCCGTATCCAGGTCCCGGGCCAGCGCCGCGATGGCCACGTCCAGGTCGCGATGGGCCACTCGCAGCTCCTTGAGGCGCTGCAGCTTGCTGAACACGTCCGTGTTGACGTTGTCGGTCATCGTGTCAGCGAGGATACCAGCCGCGCGTGACCGGTATGCATCTCAGGCGCGCACCAGGGCGAGCCAGTCCCGTCCGGGATCGCCGCGGGCGATGAAGTGGGGATTCAGGATTTCCGGGCGCGTGTTGTAGCGGAGTGGCAGGCCGGCGAGATCCACCACGGCGCCCCCGGCGGCCTCGACGACAGCCTGTGCCGCCGCCGTGTCCCACTCGGAGGTCGGCCCAAGCCGCGGGTAGAAGTCGGCCTCGCCTTCCGCCACCAGGCAGAACTTCAGCGAACTGCCCATGGCCACCAGCGTGTGCTCGCCCATCCGGGCGAGGAGCGCGTCGAGGCTGGAGCCCCGGTGGGAACGGCTCCCGGCCACCCTCACTGGCGTCTGCACAGGTGCCCGCACCCGGATGGGCCGCCCCGCCCCGCCGCCGTCGGCCCGGAACGCGCCAGTGCCCGCCACGCCGTAGTAGTCCCGGTCCAGCACCGGTGCATGGACCACCCCGAGGAACGGGACATGGCCGAGCACCAGTGCGATGTTCACGGTGAACTCGCCATTTCGCTTGATGAATTCCCGGGTGCCATCCAGCGGGTCCACCAGCCAGAACGAGGGCCAGTGGCGTCGCGTTTCCCAGTCCACGGCCGCCGACTCCTCGGACCAGACCGGAATGGCCGGGGCCAGCCGGGCCAGGCCGGCGACAATGACGTCGTTGGCGGCCCGGTCGGCCGCCGTCAGCGGCGACTGGTCGGCTTTCGTTTCGACAACCTGATCCGCTCCGGCGTATATCCCGAGAATCGCGCGGCCAGCGGCGCGCGCGACCTCCAGGACACCGGGCAGGAGCTTTTCGGGGGAGTTATGCATGGCAGCGGGTATCACCGTGAACGCTACAATAGCGGGCAATGCGCGACTGGCAGAAATTCGAAACGATCCTGCTCGACATGGACGGGACGATTCTCGATCTCGCCTATGACAACTACTTCTGGCAGGAGCTCGTGCCCCGCTGCCTCGCCCGGGAGCGCAATGCCGGACTGGTGGAAGTCAGGACGGAGCTGTTCGCCCATTTTGCCCGCAAGCAGGGCAGCCTCGACTGGTATTGCCTCGATTACTGGAGCGCCGAGCTGTCCCTGGACCTGCGGGCCCTGAAGAGCGCCAGCAGCCACCGGGTGCGCTACCTGCCGGGGGCCGTGGAGTTCCTGCGTACGCTCAAGGACACCGGCAAGCCGGTGGCGCTGGTCACCAACGCCCACGCGCACACGCTCGAGATCAAGAAGGGCGTGGCGGGTCTCGGTCGCTGGATTGAAACCTTCGTCTCGTCCCACGAATTCGGGGCCCCCAAGGAATCGGCCGTGTTCTGGGCGGGTGCCCGTGAACGCCTGGGCTTCGACCCGGCGACCACGCTGTTCATCGACGACAGCCTGCCGGTGCTCGATGCGGCGGCCGCCAGCGGGATCGGGGGTGTGCTGGCCGTGACCCGGCCGGACACGCGGCAACCGGCGCGGATTATCGACCGGCATGCGTCGGTGACGGGGCTGTCGGAGTTGAGGTAGGAGCGGCTTCAGCCGCGACCGGAATTTCCCTTGGTCGCTGAGACGCTCCCGCCGGGAAATTCCGGTCGCGGCTGAAGCCGCTCCTACCGGCCGCGACGACCGCCGCCGCCGCTGGACCTGCCGCCACCGCCCGGCCGACCGCCGCCGGAGCGCCGCCACCGCCACCGCCACTACCACCGCGACGGGGCGGCCGCCCGCCCTGGGGCGGGTACTTGCGGGGTGCCCAGGGCGGGGTCTTCACGCCCTCGAGGAGCG
The DNA here is from genome assembly GCA_963790015.1 of uncultured Gammaproteobacteria bacterium. GTDB lineage: Bacteria > Pseudomonadota > Gammaproteobacteria > Steroidobacterales > SHZI01. The sequence continues at coordinate 38,239 of CAWBMW010000022.1, read as the reverse complement.
TCGGGTCCACGGTGCCCACCGGGATGCGGTGGCCGATGTAGTCCTCGATCTCCGGCAGGGAGAACGCGTAGGTCTCGCAGGCGAAGCTGATGGCATCGCCAGCGGCCCCGGCGCGGGCCGTGCGGCCGATGCGGTGCACGTAGTCGGCCGCATCCTGGGGCAGGTCGTAGTTGATGACGTGGCTCACGTCCGGCACGTGCAGGCCGCGGGAGGCCACGTCGGTCGCCACGAGCACGGGCAGCGTGCCGTCCACGAAGTCCTTCAGCATGCGGAGCCGCTTCTTCTGGGGCACGTCGCCGCTGATGGCCTCGGCGGGCAGGCCGTTGAACTCGAGCAGGCGGGCAATGTCCTCCGCCGCCCGCTTGGTGTTGACGAACACCATGGTGCGCCGGGCCTGCATACTGCGCAGGAGGCCCACCAGCAGCGGGCCCTTCTCCTGGTTCCCCGGGAAGAAGATTGACTGGGTGACCAGGTCCACCGTCTTCTTGTCGGGCTCGATCAGCACCGACTCCGGATTGTTCATGTGCTCGTAGGCGAGTTCCAGCACCCGCTGGCCGAGCGTCGCGGAGAACAGGAGGTTCAGCCGCTTGTCGGGCGGCGGCAGGCGCCGGAGCAGAAAACGGATGTCCTTGATGAAGCCGAGGTCGAACATGCGATCGGCCTCGTCCATCACCAGCACCTGGGCGTGGTTCAGCGTGTAGATGTGCTGGCGGAAGTAGTCGATGAGCCGGCCCGGCGTGCCGATGAGCACGTCCAGGCCCTGCTGGAGTTCATCGCGCTGCTTGTCATAGTCGGCGCCGCCGTAGACGACCGCCATCTTCAGTCCGGTGCCGCTGCCGAGAATCAGGGCATCGGAATGGATCTGGACGGCGAGTTCGCGGGTGGGGGCCAGGATCAGGGCGCGGGGCGCGGATTGGTTGCCAGTGCGGGTCGGGGGATGCTTCAGCAGGTGGTTGAACATGGCGATCAGGAAGGCCGCCGTCTTGCCCGTGCCGGTCTGCGCCTGGCCGGCGATATCCTTGCCCTGGAGGGCGACGGGGAGTGTCTGGGCCTGGATCGGCGTGCATTGCTGGAAGCCCGCGGCGCGAACGCCGGTCATGATCTCGGGCGGCAGCCCCAGCTCTGAAAACAAGACGTTGTGCTCTCGACTCATGTCACCCTACTAGTTAAAAGGAAACCCGCCCCCTTGCAAAAGCCGGCGGGACGGGTTCAAATTGGTCCATCCGCAGCCCGTCCAGCGCTAGAGAGCACCCGGACGGGACACGCAGGAAGCTTCAGAGAACGCTTCTCAATTTCGGATTGTGCCCTATCCGGCTCCGCGCTTCACGCCGGCTTCATGAGGAAGCCCGCCTGGCGCCCCCGAAATGACTTCCCGCGGCAGGCCTGACCTGAGGCCTTGACCCTCTGGGGTCAGGACCCTGGCGTGGAAGCGTCAGAACCCGGTTCATACCCATAAAACTTAGGCCCATAAAACTCCCAGGCCGATCCACAGAAACACATCGCCAGAACAGGACCCTCCAGAGGACCAATGAGCATAGTTCACGTTTCCGACGAAACCTTCGAATCGAAGGTCTTGCAGGCCAGCCGTCCAGTGCTGGTGGACTTCTGGGCCGAGTGGTGCGGCCCGTGCAAGGTGATCGCCCCGATCCTTGAGCAGATTGCCGTCGATTTTCAGGATCGCCTCGACATCGCCAAGGTCGATGTCGAGGGCAGTCAGAGCACCGCCATGAAGTACGGCATCCGCAGCATTCCCACCCTGATGCTGTTCAAGGACGGTGTCGTCGAGGCCCAGCACGTCGGCATGGTGTCCAAGGAGCAATTGCAGAAGCTCCTCGACAGCAAGCTGTAGCCGGCGCCTCCAAAGATCTTTCCAGAGTACTTCCCGAATTCTTTCCGATTCCCTCACAAGGATTAATGCATGAGAGGCTATCTCGGCAATTCAGCCCGTAATCGCTCCAAGGGCGGTGGCGGCGGCGGTGGCAATGTGGGCGGCGGTGGCAACACCGGCGGCGGCAATGCCAATGGCAACATCGGTGGTGGTGGCGGCGGTAACCAGCAACACCGCGGCCGCGGCGACGACATGGGCCGGCGTCCCCCGCAACGGCGGGGCGGCCGCGAGCACGAGGAGATCGTCACCTTCACCGAAGACGAGGTGATCGCCAAGAGCCAGCTCGAAGGCGGCGTCAACCTCCTGAACCTCAACGAACTCAAGATGAAGCCGCCGGTCGAACTCGCCCAGATGGCCGAGTCCATGGGCCTCGAAGGCATGGCCCGCTCGCGCAAGCAGGACATCATCTTCGCCATCCTGAAGGCGCCACGCCAAGAGCGGCGAGGACATCTTCGGCGACGGCGTGCTGGAAATCCTGCAGGACGGCTTCGGCTTCCTGCGCTCGGCCGACAGCTCCTACCTGGCCGGCCCGGACGACATCTACGTCTCGCCCAGCCAGATCCGCCGCTTCAACCTGCGCACCGGCGACACCGTCTCCGGCCAGATCCGCCCGCCGAAGGAGAGCGAGCGCTACTTCGCGCTGCTCAAGGTCAGCGAGATCAACTTCGACGACCCGAGAACGCGCGCAACAAGGTCCTGTTCGAGAACCTCACGCCGCTGTTCCCGAAGCAGCGCCTGAGCCTGGAGCAGGGCAACGGCAGCACCGAAGACCTGACCGCGCGCATCATCGACCTCTGCGCGCCGATCGGCAAAGGCCAGCGCGGCCTGATCGTCTCGCCGCCCAAGGCCGGCAAGACCATGCTGCTGCAGAACATCGCCCAGTCCATCACCACCAACCACCCCGAGTGCTACCTGATCGTGCTGCTGATCGACGAGCGGCCGGAAGAAGTGACCGAGATGGAGCGCTCGGTGCGCGGCGAAGTGGTCGTCATCGACCTTCGACGAGCCGGCCAGCCGCCACGTGCAGGTGGCCGAGATGGTGATCGAGAAGGCCAAGCGCCTGGTCGAGCACAAGAAGGACGTGGTCATCCTGCTCGACTCCATCACCCGCCTGGCCCGCGCCTACAACACCGTGGTGCCGTCCTCCGGCAAGGTGCTGACCGGCGGCGTGGACGCCAACGCCCTGCAGCGCCCGAAGCGCTTCTTCGGCGCGGCCCGCAACATCGAGGAAGGCGGCAGCCTGACGATCCTCGCCACCGCCCTGATCGACACCGGCTCCAAGATGGACGACGTGATCTACGAGGAGTTCAAGGGCACCGGCAACATGGAAATCCACCTGGATCGCCGGATCGCCGAGAAGCGCGTCTTCCCGGCCATCAACATCAACCGCTCCGGCACCCGCCGTGAGGAACTGCTCACCAAGGACGACGAACTGCAGAAGATGTGGATCCTGCGCAAGCTGCTGCACCCCATGGACGAGCTGGCCGCCATCGAGTTCCTGCTCTCCAAGATGAAGGACACCAAGAAGAACGTGGACTTCTTCGACTCGATGAAGCGGTAGCTCCCTGTAGGAGCGCCTTCAGGCGCGACCCGCGACCCGCGAAAAAAAGGGCCCCGGCGTTGACCAGACGCCGGGGCCTTTCCTATTGCGCGGGACTGTTTCCCTCTGAAGACGCCACATTGTGGTGTGGCCCCGCGCCCCGCCCAGGCTCATCGTTCCGGGCATCACTCCTCGTTTACCAGCCGGGGCACTGTGCTAGCATTACGGTATTACCCATTACGGCAGTCGAACATGGCGGGCAACATCAGCCGTCTCACCAGCAAGTACCAGGCCACGGTGCCGGCGGCGGTCCGGGAGAGCCTCGGCCTCAAGGCCGGCGATGCGCTGCAATTCGAGATCACACCCGACGGGGTCGTCCTCACCAAGGCAACGGACCAGGACCTGGAATTCGCCCGGAGCCTCACGGGCGCGCTGTCCGAATGGTCGTCGGCCGCCGACGAGGATGCGTACCGTGACCTATGACGTCTTCGACGTGGTCGTGGTGCCGTTTCCCTTCACGGACCGGGCGGCCACGCGCCGGCGGCCGGCCCTCGTGCTGTCACGCGGGCGGGCGCTGGGAGACCAGTCCGGGGCGTTCGGTGCTGGCGATGATCACGAGTGCGGACAACCCATCCTGGCCCCTGGACGTGCCGGTCAAGGGCCAGGCTGCCGCTGGCCTGCCATCGCCGTCGGTCGTGCGGATGAAGCTCTTCACCCTCGACAACGGCCTCATCCTGCGCAAGGCAGGCCGGCTCGGGCGGGCGGACCAGCAGCAGGTGCGGGAGTCGCTGCGGGCGTTGCTGCCGGTCTAGCCGGGGCGTCTCAACCCACCCGCCGCAGCAGGGCAGCCAGCTCCAGCGTGATCCGCAGCGACGCGATCCGGAAGCCGAGCGTCGCCAGAGCCGCCAGGACGAGGGCGATGCCGGGAACAAGCGCCCCGGAGCCCCGGTTGACGCTCATCCGCACCGGCACCCGCAGGCCCGCGGGCGGGAACGTGCGGGTCGCCAGCGTCTTCGCCCCGAGCCAGGCCGCCAGCGCGGCCACGCCCAGCAGGAGCACCAGCTTCACCAGTTCTTCGTAGATCAGCCGGTTCGCCTGCGCGTCCTTGCCGGGCGCGGCGCCGGGTAGCCCGAACAGGGCGTTGGCCAGCGGCCACAGGAGCAGGAACCAGGCGGCGGCGAACAGCGCGATGCCAATCAGCCACCGGCGGCGGATGCGGTCGTCGGCCTCTATCAGCGGCTGGTTCATGGGCCTGACGGCACCCCGGAAGCAAACAACAGCAGTTCCTCGGCGGAATTCGGCAGCACCGTGGTCCGTTCCAGGCGCATGCCGATCTCGCTCAGCAGCCGTGCCGACCGCTCGTTGTCCGGCGCGGTGAAGGCCACGATGCGCGGGATGCCGAGCGTTTCGTGGCCGAGCGCGAGCACGGCCGACGCGGCCTCCCGGGCAAACCCCCGGGCACGGAAGGCGGGCAGGAAGGCGAAGCCGAGGTCCACGTCGGCCACGCCGTCGCGCTGGATGAGCCCGCACATGCCGATCGTCTGGCCGCCGTCCTTCCGGTCCACGGCCAGCAGGCCGAAGCCGAAGCGGGCGTACATGGCGATCGGCCCCTCCCGGAGGTAGGACCGGGCATCGTCCAGCGTCCGCACACCGTTGTCGCCGATGTACTTGAGCCAGTCCGGGTCGTTGAGCAGTTCCAGGATGAAGGGGGCATCATCCCCGGTGAAGCGCCGGAGGATGAGGCGCGGCGTGCTGAGTTCGCTCAAGCCTAGAGCCAGCGGCGCACGCGGGACTGGTAGGCGCTGAACTCCGCGCCGAACAGCTGGCTCAGCGCGCGCTCCTCGGGCCCGATCTGGAAGCGGTTCATGTAGAGCACGAAGAGCGGCGCGCCGATCAGCCCGGCGAGGGTGCCCAGCCAGGCGGACCAGGCCAGCAGGCATGCGGCCATCCCTAAGTACATCGGGTTGCGGGTGTAACGGTAGATCCCGGAGGTCACCAGCGCCGTCGCGGTCTCGGGCTTGACAGGGTTGAGCGTGGACTTCGCCCGGCGGACGCTGCGGGCCCCCGCACCGGCCAGGACGAAGCCGAGCAGGACGAGCGCGAGCGCGCCACCGAGGCGGACTGGGAACGGAAGAACGGTCGGCGCGAAGGTGGATGAAGCAAGCCAGGCGACGATCCCCGCGACCAGGCCGACGAGGGGTGGTGGGATGCGAGTTTCGAGGGCGTTCATGGGTGCCTAATGTACAGCTGGATGCGGCGCGGTTTTCATGCCCTCGATGAAGCCGTAGACGGCGACGCCGAAGGCCACGTTGGGGTCGAGCACCGACGTGCACTGGTGCACCATGAACGCGGTGGCGACCGCCCCGGCCTCCGCCGCCTCGACGAGCGAGAGCCCGTGCCGCGCGCGGATGCCCGAGAACAGCGGCTCGAGTCGCTTCTGGGTTTCGAGGAACCCGAGTTTCGGCTGGTTCGCCTCCAGGCCGGACGCGCCGAGCCTCTGCTCGTCGAGCGCCACGCCAATCTCCGCGAGGGCGCCGGCCAGGACCCGGATCAGCCGCGGCCCGGCCTCGTTGGCCTGCTCCGAGAGCACCACACCGCCCGGCTCCACGTCGGTCAGCTGGAAACCGAAGGAGCGGAACAGGAACGTGCCCGCCATGCGGGCCACGCTGGCGACGGCGGTCTCGGCGTGCACGCCCTTGTCCGTCCGGAGTTCGGCGACGACGGTGTTGGCGAATTCCTGGGCGGCGTCGATCTGGGGCTGGCTTAGCGCTTTCGCTTGATGATCCATCCGTTCCCCACCTCCTCAAAACCGACGGCGGGGTAGTAATCCATGGCCTCAGGCGCCGACAGCAGCAACAGCATCGAGTGCTCGCCTATGCGCGCCCTGACGTGATCAATCAGCGCGCGACCGATGCCGCGGCGTTGATGCTCCCTTGCTACGGCAAGATCGGACAGGTAGCAGCAATAACTGAAGTCCGTCAGCGCCCTGGCAACACCTACCAGCCGGCCATCGTCGTAGGCGCCAATGACCAGATTGGCATGCCTGAGCATCTTCTCGAGGCGCGGCAAGTCATCGATAGGGCGGCGAATGCCGGAGGACTGGAAGAGGTCAGCCAATTGCTGGGCTGAAATGTCCGGCGCCTCAGAGTAGGCAATGCCGGGTGCCATTAGTCCTTAGGCGCCTTGGAATGCTGGGCTAACCAGTGGCATGACCAACTGCTTTGAAGCCTTCGTGAAAAGTGACAATACCCTTCGGGTAGCTCCCATCGAAAGATAGCGCGAAGAAAACCTCCGGTGGCACGCCCCTCAACGACCAGGCCAGAAGGATTCTGGAACCCGAACTGCCTGTAATAGCCTGGGTGTCCTACCAGACAACATCCTCGGGATTTCATGGCCTTCAGGCGTGACAGTCCTTCCTGTATCAGCGCCTTCCCAATGCCCTGCCGTTGATAGGCCGGCAGGACCGCAACGGGCCCAAGGCCATACCACCTCGGGGTCCCGTCCGAAACTGTCACTGGAGAGAACGCAATATGCCCTATGACCTCGCCATCCATTTCCGCGACGAGAGATATCACAAGAGCTTTGGCGGCACGCAGTGCCTCGATGATGTAATGCTCCGTGTGATTGCTGATGTCCAGCGTCGCGAATGCGGCAGCAGTCACATCACCTATTGCCTTCACATCGGAATCGGTCTCGCTCCGAATAGTAGTCCCGGGACGCATGCGCTTCGTGTTTTTCCCGTTCCGCTGGCTAACGACCTAATTGGACGGCACATTTGACGTGTTGAAACACGTCAAATGTGCCGCATAACCTGCCGGGGATCGACTCAACTGCATGATTCACCTCACGGCCAAAGGTGATTAACCGGGCACCGTCGGCGATTGGATATAGGGCACCGGTCCGATGCCCGATTCTGTGTTGCAGGACGATAAGGCAGCAAGCGGGGACGCGGCTCGAGACTCACGAAACGCGACTCAACAGACCCGATTCGCAGCTGGCACGGGGGCTCTCCGATTCGCCAGTCTTCGGGTGGCAGAACCCTGGCTGGACATAACAACCCCATGACCGAATTGCAGAAAAGCAGCAAAGCCGCAATAATCGCCGCCATGAAGGCAGCACTGCACACTCAGCAGCCGCGGCACCCTCACGCTGCCACGCCAAGCTGCGCCAGAGCCTGGGCCTGAAGGCCGATGGCCAGCTCATCGCCGAGACGGTTCCGGGCGTGGCCTGCTGTTGCGGCCGGCAGTCACGCTGCCGGTCGAGATGTACACGGACGAGGCGTCGCGGAGTTCGAGGCCGCCGAGGCTGAACTGGCCTCGGCAATGGCGCGGAAGAAGCGGCGCGCCCGCTAGGGCCGCCGACCGTGCGCATCTTCCTCGACGCCAATATCCTTGTTCTCAGCGGCTTGGTCGGACGGGGCGGTTCGCCAGCTGCTGCGGCTTGCCCGTGCCGCCGGTCACGAGTGCTGGATCGACGCCTACGTCGAGACCGAGGCTCGCCGGAACCTTCAGGCCAAGTCACCGGGATCCCTGGCGGCTTTCGAAGCGCTGGTGGGCGACTGCCGGCGGGCTCCTGTCCGCCCTCAGTGCCGGGCTGGACGATGCGCTGAGCCGTGGCTGGCCGGCAGCGTTCCCAAGGCTTACCGTTGTGCTTCGCTGGCGCGCCGGGTGCAAGGCAGCAGCGTTTGTCACCTCTTACGGGAGCTGGCGCTGCGCTGGGTCCAGCCTCTGGCGGGTGGCAGGACGCGAACGGCCAAATTGCAGAAGGGCAGCTGAGGCATATGAGAGTAGCGGCCATGAAGGCAACCCTTACCCTGAAGAGCCGCGGCGTGCTGACGCTCCCGGCAAGCAGCGCCAGAGCCTGGGCCTGCAGGCTGCCGATCGAGCTCCATCGCCGAGACCGTGCCCGGGGGGGGGTTGTTGCTGCGCCCCGCAGTTACCCTGCCCGTGGAGATGTCTACGGGCGAGCGCGTCGCGGAGTTCGATGCGGCGGAGGCTGAGCTGGCAGGCGTCATCGCCGGGAAGAGGCGGCGGGCAACCTGGGGGCGGTGGGCCTGTGGGTCGCGCCTGAAGGCGCTCCTACAGGCCGCGGGCGATGGCGCGGTGGGCGATGTCGTGGCGGTAGAGGGCGCCTTCGAATTTGATCTGGTCGACGACGCGATAGGCTTCGGCCTGGGCGGCCTTCACGGTGTCGCCGGTGCCGACGACGCAGAGCACGCGGCCGCCGCGGGTGACGATCTGGTCGCGCTCGTTTCTGCCGGTGCCGGCGTGGAAGACTTTGGATGTTGGAGGGGTCGCGCCTGAAGGCGCTCCTACGGGGGGGAGGCCGGTGATGGCGTCGCCCTTGCGGTACTCGTTGGGGTAGCCGCCGGCGGCCATCACCACGCCCACGGCGGGGCGGGGGTCCCACTCGGCTTTCGTCTTTGCCAGCTTGCCTTCCAGCGCGGCCTCGATGAGCAGCAGCAGGTCGGACTTCAGGCGGAAGAGGATGGGCTGGGTCTCGGGGTCGCCGAAGCGGCAGTTGAACTCGAGCACCTTCGGCGTGCCGTCGGGGCCGATCATCAGGCCGGCGTAGAGGAAGCCCGTGTAGCGCACGCCTTCCTCCCGCATGCCCTCGATCACGGGCCGCAGCACCTCGTTGATCGCCCGCTGGGCGATGGCGTCGGTGACCACGGGGGCGGGCGAGTAGGCGCCCATGCCGCCGGTGTTGGGGCCCTGGTCGCCGTCGTCCCGGGCCTTGTGGTCCTGGGAGGTGGCGAGCGGCAGGATCGCGCCGTCCACGCCGACCATGGCGATGAAGCTGGCTTCCTCGCCGGTGAGGAACTCCTCGATGACCACCCGGGCGCCGGCGTCGCCGAAGCGCCGGTCACCCAGCATGTCGGTCACCGCCGCGTGGGCCTCCTCCAGCGTCTGGGCGACGACCACGCCCTTGCCGGCGGCCAGGCCGTCGGCCTTGATCACGATCGGCGCGCCGACCTCTTCAAGGTATGCCCGCGCCTCCTCCAGGTCGGTGAACGACGCGTGGTGGGCCGTCGGGATCCGGTGCCGGACCATGAACTCCTTGGCGAAGGTCTTGGAGCTCTCCAGCCGCGCCGCCTGCTTGCGCGGGCCGTAGCAGCGGAGGCCATTGTTCCAGAAGCGGTCCACGATGCCGGCGGCGAGGGGCGCCTCGGGGCCGATCACGGTGAGGCTCACGTGCTCGTCCTTCGCCAGCTTCAGCAGCGCCTCGATGTCCTCGGCGGCCACCGTGGCGTTGCGCACCTTCGGCTCCAGCGCGGTGCCGGCATTGCCGGGCGCCACGATGACTTCCTCGATGTGCTTCGACTGGGCCAGCTTCCAGGCCAGCGCGTGCTCGCGGCCGCCACCGCCGACGACGAGGACCTTCATGGTGCGACGCCTGTAGGAGCGCCTTCAGGCGCGACCGTCATCTCTGGATTTGGGGTCGCGCCTGAAGGCGCTCCTACAGCGTTCATTGCTAGTGCCGGAAGTGCCGCATGCCCGTGAACAGCATGGCGATGCCGTGCTCGTCGGCGGCGGCGATCACCTCGGCGTCACGCACGGAGCCGCCGGGCTGGATGATGGTGCGGATGCCGAAGCTGGCGGCCAGGTCGACGCCGTCCCGGAACGGGAAGAAGGCGTCGGAGGCCAGGGCGGCGCCGGCGGTCTTCAGGCCCGCTTCCTCGGCCTTCCAGGCGGCGATCCGCACGCTCATGACGCGGCTCGCCTGGCCGGCGCCGATGCCGATGGTGGCGCCGTCCCGGACGAACAGGATGGCGTTGGACTTGACCGAGCGGACCAGCTTCCAGGCCAGCTCCGCGTCGGCGCGCTCGGTGGCCGTCGGCTGGCGTTTCGTCACCACCCGCAGTGCGCCGGGCGCCAGCGTGGCCACGTCGGTGTCCTGCACCAGCATGCCGCCTTCGAGCTGCTCGACCCGGAGGCCGGGCGGCAGCGTGGCCCGCAGCGGCCCGGTCTCGAGCACGCGGATGTTCGGCTTGCGCGCGAACGCGGCCAGTGCATCGGGCGTGTAGCTCGGGGCCACCATCACCTCGACGAACTGCCGATCGACGATCGTCGTGGCCAGTTCGCCGTCCACGGTGGCGTTGAAGGCGATGATGCCGCCGAAGGCCGAGGTGGGATCGGCGCGGTAGGCCTTCTCGTAAGCGTCGGCGACGCTGATGCCCAGCGCCACGCCGCAGGGATTGGCGTGCTTGACGATCACGCAGGCGGGCGATGCCAGCGCACGCACGCACTCGAGCGCGGCGTCGGCGTCGGCGAGATTATTGAAGGAGAGCTCCTTGCCCTGGTGGAGTTCCGCGCCGACCACGGTGTCGGGCGCGTTGCCGGGAAGCGTGTAGAGGCCCGCGCGCTGGTGCGGGTTCTCGCCGTAGCGGAGCGTCTCGCGCAGCTTGCAGGCCGATCGGGTAGCGCGCGGGGAGTTCGGTGTCGCCGTCGGCCTGGCGCAGCCAGTTGAACACGGCGGCGTCGTAGGTGGCGGTGTGCGCGAAAGCCTTGCGCGCCAGATAGCGGCGGGTTTCGGTGCCGACGCTGCCCGACTTCTCGAGTTCCGCCAGCACGCGCTCGTAGTCGGCCGGGTCCACCAGGACGGCCACGAAGTCGTGGTTCTTCGCCGCGGCTCGCAGCATGGCCGGACCGCCCACGTCGATGTTCTCGATGGCGTCCTCCCGCGTGCAGCCCGGGCGGCTCACCGTGGCCTCGAAGGGATAGAGATTGACGACGAGCAGGTCGATGGGCCCGATGCCGTGCTCGCGCATGACCGCGGCATCCACCTCCCGGCGGCCGAGCAGGCCGCCGTGGACGGCGGGGTGGAGGGTCTTCACCCGCCCGTCCATGATCTCGGGAAAGCCTGTGATTTCAGAGACATCCGTCACCGGGAGGCCGGCCTTCCGCAGCGCCGCGGCGGTGCCACCGGTGGAGAGGAGTTCGACGTCGAGCTGGCGCAGGCGGGTGGCCAGGTCGACCACGCCGGCCTTGTCGGACACGCTGATGAGGGCGCGGCTCTTCATCTGACTGGGCGATCTAATTGAGAGACGGGCTGCCGCGGCTGCCGCCGTCCCTAGCCCAGCAGCTGGTAGTGCCGCAGCTTCTTCCGCAGCGTAGCCCGGTTGATGCCGAGAATCTCGGCGGCCACGCTCTGGTTGCCTTTGGTGTAGTCGAGGACCGTCTTGAACAGCGGTTCTTCGACTTCGCCGAGGACGAGTTCATACAGATCACCCGGCCGGTGGCCATTGAGATCGCCGAAATACTTCTGCAGCGCCTCCTCGGTGTGATCACGAAGAGGACGATTCTTGACACGAATCGTCGAGGCGCCATGGCGTGCCGGACTGTGCTTTTTGGTCGAGGTCTTGCTACGCGCGCTCTTGGCCACCGCTCCGCCACTCCTGAAGAAGATCCAACCCTGGCTGCCATAGAGATGGCGCAGCCACCGAAGCCCCAATTAGTCAACAAAGAGAATGTCAACAACCGGCTTGTCAAGTTTCGTCGTGGATGCTCGCGAGGGATCGTCGATGAATTTTTAGCCACTCGCGAGGGATGAAATCATAGCACGATGAAACCGCGTGCTGTGTTCCTGTTCGATGCTCGTGCACTGCGGTTGATCGCAGGTTGGATGGAGCGTGCCAGTGTTCGCGCGCGGTGCCTGCGGACAATCAGTTGCGCGCGATTCGTGAGGTGAGTTCAGCGCGCGAAGGGCTCGCGGTCTGAGCGGCAAGTGATTCCGTCGCGCCGGCTCATGACGCAGACGTCCACGTCGAAGCCCTGCGCGTCGCGTCCCGGATCCTTGAGGCTGATCTCCACGGGAATGAGCGTGCCGGGGCTCACGGGCTCGCGCAGCTGCGCGTTCCGGCCAAGGTACTGCGCCGGCTGGAACACGCGGGAGCCCAGCGGCTCGCCAAACCGGTCGCGGAGCGTGACGCGCACCAGTGGAAGACCCACCCGGTCGTTGCCCACCACGGCGATCCGGCCGAGGATGTCGAGCGCACCCGGGCTGCTCCGATCGGCAACGGCCTCCGAGGTGCGCAATTCGTAGGACCGCAGGTCCCACGCCGGCCAGAGCGGCAGGCCCGCGGCTGCGTAGATCCGCCGCAGCGGTTCCGTGAGGCTGGGATTCGTTGCCAGTTCGTCGCGCTGCTGATGAAGCAGCTGCATCACCAGCAGGAGCGCGGCCAGCACACTGCCTGCGGTATAGCCCCAGTGGCGTCCGGACTCGGCGGGCGGCGGTGCTGGCGGCTCCCAGATGAACGGCCGGTCTGCCACCGGTGTCTCGCGCCGTGCCGTCAGCGCCGCCTCGGGGTCCCGCGTCGCGCCGGCGATAGCGGCAGTGGGCAGCTCCGGCACAAAGTCCGGCGGCAGCGGGGCCGGGGTCCGGGTGTCCTCGGGAGCCGGCTCATCCCAGGAGGGATCCGGCAGCGGCAGGTCCTCCGGCGGGTTCTGATCCTCTTCCTCGTCAATGACATACACCGGCTCTGGGGCGATGTCATCGTCGCGGACTTCCTTCAGCAGCGCCTGCCAGTCGGCGTCGTCGTCAAGTTTGAGCCCGGTCTCTGCCGAGAGCGCCCGGTAGAGGCCGGCCTGGTCCACGGTGTCGGAACCCACGCCGGTTCCCACGTCGGTCGGGGGCTCGAGTTCAGACTCGGTCTCGAACTCCGTTGGGCCACCGATCACGGTGAAGAGTTCGGCATCGGGCTCCGCCGGGGTCTCCGCCGTGACGGCCTGGGCAGCGGCAGCCTGGCTGACGGCCACGGGCACTACCGGGGCCGGGACGCCCGCCTCGAAGAAGTTGGACCAGCTGTCCTCGGGGATATCGAACTCCAGGGTGTCGTCACTGACGGGCAGCGGCACGACGGTGGCGGCGGCCTGCAGTTCCGGCGGCGCTGCCGGGATCTGGGGCTCGGCCGGGAATCCTGGCAGCGGCTCGGGCTCTCGTTCTGCTTCTGGTTCTGGTGACTGCGGCGGTGGCGCGCGGGAAGGCCCCGGGTTCCGGTTCCGTGGGCAGGACGAGCTGTTGCAGCGTGACGGTTGGCGGCGGTTCGTCCGTCAGCGTGGCGATGGCGTTGAAGGTTGCCGAGCAGTGGCCGCAGCGCACGTAGCCCTCGGCCACGCGCAACTCGTTGGTGCTGATGCGGAAGACCGTGCCGCACTCGGGGCAGCTGGTGTACATGGTTTCAGTGCGCCGCGTCATTGAGCCACGGGGCCGGCAACGGTACCGGCCAGCAACACCCAGCCGCCCTGTTGGTCCGCGACGGCCAGGGTCACCCAGGGACGGAACGCCGCCATCACCTCGGTGGCCTGGTCCGCAAGGATACCGCTCAATGCCACCCGGGTCGCCGGTCCGGCGAAGCGACGCAGCTCGGGCGCCAGACGCACCAGCGGGCCCGAGAGGATGTTGGCCACCAGCACGTCGAAGGTTTCCGGCGGGACGCCGGCAGCAGGTCGGCGGGCAGGCCGCAGGCGACCCGCGCGGCGCAGCCATTGCGGCTGGCATTGTCCCGCGTGGCGATCGAGCGCCTGGGGGTCGATGTCCACGGCGACGGCCGACCCGGCGCCGAGCGCGAGCGCGGCGATGGCCAGGATTCCCGAGCCGCAGCCGTAGTCCAGCACGCGCACGCCGTCGCAGCTGGCCGTCCAGCGCCGTCATCGAGCCAGGCAAGGCACATGGCGGTGGTGGGGTGCGTGCCGGTGCCGAAGGCCAGGCCCGGCTCGAGCAGCAGGCTGATGCCGGCCGGGTCCGGGCAATCCTGGCCGACCGGGCACACCCACAGGCGCTTGCCGAAGCGCAGGGGCTTGAGCGACTTGCGCCACTCCGCGTCCCAGTCCCGGTCCGCCACGATCTCGAAGTGGACGGGGATGCCCGGGAAGGCGGCGGTGATGCGCTCGCGGGCGGTGTCGGGCGGCAGCAGCGCGGTGAGGCGGACGGCGCTCCACAGCGGCGTCGCGCCGGGCTCCGGCTCCAGGATTTCCTCGTCGTCGGCTGCCTGGGTCCAGGTGACGAGGGCGCCGAGCCGCTCGAAGGTCTCCTCGACCGCCGCGACGGCCGTCTGCGGGCAGTCCAGCGCGGCCTGCAGCCAGGTCTCGGCCATGGGCGCCGTCAGACCCGCAGCTTCTTCTCGAGGTAGTGGATATCCGTGCCGCCCAGGAGGAACGCGGCGTCCTGGCACAGTTCCTGGTGCAGCGGGATGTTGGTCTTGATGCCGTCCACCACCATCTCCGTGAGCGCGATGCGCATGCGGGCGATGGCGGACTCCCGGGTGTCGCCGTGGGCGATCACCTTGGCGACCAGGGAGTCGTAGAACGGCGGCACGGTGTAGCCGCTGTAGAGATGGCTGTCGACGCGGATGCCGGGCCCGCCCGGCGGGTGCCAGACGTCCACCTTGCCGGGCGAGGGCATGAACGTGCGGGGATCCTCGGCGTTGATGCGGCATTCCACCGCGTGGCCGCGGAGCACGAGGTCTTCCTGGCGGAAGGACAGCTTCTCGCCCGCGGCGATCTTGAGCTGTTCCTTGACGATGTCCACGCCGGTGACCAGTTCCGTCACCGGGTGCTCCACCTGCACCCGCGTGTTCATCTCGATGAAGTAGAACTCGCCGTTCTCGTAGAGGAACTCGAAGGTGCCGGCGCTGCGGTAGCCGATCTCCCGGCAGGCCTCGGCCACGCGGGCGCCCATCTTCATGCGCAGCTCCTGGGGAATGCCGGGTGCCGGGGCCTCTTCCAGCACCTTCTGGTGCCGGCGCTGCATGGAGCAGTCCCGGTCGAACAGGTGCACCACATTGCCATGGGCGTCGGCCAGCACCTGGAACTCGATGTGGCGCGGCTTCTCCAGGTACTTTTCCATGTAGACGGTGCTGTTGCCGAACGCCGCGCCCGCCTCGCTCCGGGTCAGCGTGACGGCGTTGAGCAGGGCGGCGTCGCTGTGCACCACGCGCATGCCGCGGCCGCCGCCGCCGCCGGCTGCCTTGATGATCACCGGGTAGCCGATGGACCGGGCCATCTTCATGGTCTCGTCGCCGTCCTCGCCCAGCGGCCCGTCGGAGCCCGGCACGCAGGGCACGTTGGCCGCGCGCATGGCTTCCTTGGCGGAGATCTTGTCGCCCATCAGCCGGATCACCTCCGGCGGCGGGCCCACGAAGATGAAGCCGCTGCGCTGGACGCGCTCGGCGAAGTCGGCGTTCTCCGAGAGGAAGCCGTAGCCGGGGTGGATGGCCACCGCGTCGGTGACCTCGGCCGCGCTGATGATCGCGGGCATGTTGAGGTAGCTCTGGGACGAGGGCGGCGGGCCGATGCACACCGTCTCGTCGGCGAGCAGCACGTGCTTCAGGCTGGAGTCGGCCGTGGAGTGCACGGCCACGGTCTTGATGCCCAGTTCCCGGCAGGCGCGCTGGATGCGCAGGGCAATTTCCCCGCGATTGGCGATGACGACCTTGTCGAGCATCGGGCGATCAGGGTTCGATGATGAACAGCGCCTGGCCGAACTCGACCGGTTCACCGTTCTTGGCGAGCGCCGCGACGACCTTGCCGGCCACGTCGGCCTCGATCTGGTTCATCATCTTCATGGCTTCGATGATGCAGAGCGTGTCGCCGGCCTGGACCTGGTCGCCGATCTTCACGAAGTTGGGCGAGCCCGGGGCCGGCGCTTCGTAGTAGGTGCCGACCATGGGCGACAGCACCTTGTGGCCCGCGGGGCCGGCGCTGGCTGGCGCCGAGCCGGCGGTGCCGGCGCTGGCCGCTGCCGGCGGCGGGCGCTGGCGGCGGCCGGCGGCGTAGTGCATGGGCGGCATGGCGTACTGCACCGGCGCGCCGGTGGTGTGGCGGCTGATGCGCACCGATTCCTCGCCCTCGGTGATCTCCAGCTCGGCGAGACCGGATTCTTCCAGCAACTCGATGAGCTTCTTGACCTTGCGGATATCCATGGAAGTCCTCGCTTATCTGGGCTTGCGCGGCTGGCGGTGCGAGCTGCTCGCAGGCCGCCTGGAGGGCCAGCTGGTATCCCAGGGCGCCGAGCCCGGTGATGACGCCAACGGCCACGTCGGAAACGTAGGAGTGCCGCCGGAATTCCTCCCGGGCATGCACGTTGCTGAGGTGGATCTCGATGAACGGAATGGCCACGGCCAGCAGGGCATCGCGCAGCGCCACGCTGGTGTGGGTCAGTGCCCCGGGGTTCAGCAGGATGAAGTCCACCTGGCCGGCGGCCTGCTGGATCCGGTCCACCAGGGCGGCCTCGGAGTTGGTCTGGAAGGTCTCCAGCTGGTGCCCGGCGGCGGTGGCCGCGGCGGCCGGCCGCCTGCTCGATATCGGCGAGGGTCGTGGCGCCATAAAGATGGGGTTCCCGCCGGCCGAGCAGGTTCAGGTTGGGGCCGTTGAGCAGCAGGAGCCGCGCCATCGATTGGGAACTGGTTCGCCGGAGATGGCGGCGAGTTTACAGAATTTAGCCGCCGAAGGGTATTGAAGCCGTAGGAGCGCCTTTAGGCGCGACGTCGTCGGCGTCGCGCCTGAAGGCGCTCCTACGGACTCGGGCGCTTGCCCAGCGCCAGCCGGGCGGGGGCGTCGGCGAGTGGACAGTGTACCTGCGGCGAGACCGTCGGCGACGGCGGCGATCTGTTCCAGGTCGCTGGCCTTGAGCTCGCCCATGTGCACGGCCAGGACGGTGCCGTCCGGGGCGGCCACGACGGAAAGCGGCAGGGCGAGGCCCTCCGCGAACTGCTCGGCGGCGCGGGTGGCGTCCATCTCGCCCACCAGGTTCGGGTAGGTCACGCCGGTCTCGCCGAGGAACTGGACCACCGGGTCGCGGCGGTCGATGGCGATGCCGATGACCTGCATCCGGGCCGGGTCCTGGGACTGCTGGAACTGCTCGAGGAGCGGCATTTCCTTCCGGCAGGGCGCGCACCAGGTTGCCCAGAAGTTGATCAGCAGGGTCCGTCCGGACCACTCGGCCAGGTCCCGGGGCTCGCCCTTGAGGTCGTTCAGCCGGATTGCCGGCAGGGCGTCGCCGACCCCGACGCTGGAGCCCGAAGCACCAGTGGAAACAGGGGCTTGCAAGTCGCCAGCAGTATCGACAGCAGAGTCGACAGTCGTATTGACAGTAGGCTCGGGAGCGGTCTTCTGCCAGTTCATCCCCAGCCGGATCCCGGCGAACAGGAAGACGGCGATCCAGAGGCCGATGGCCAGCTTGCGGATGGGGCGCATGGGGCGGGTGTTGAACTCAGTTCAGGTTGGTGGCCACCGCGGTCGTCGCCGGCGAGCCCCGGAAGACGGCCTCCACGTGGGCGGCGAAATCCGCGGCGGGCTTGAATCCGACGATGCGCCGGGACGTCTGCTCGATGCCGTCCGCCGTGAAGAACATGATGGTCGGCGGGCCAATGATACCGAAGCGCCGCATCAGTGCCTGATCCTCGGCGTCCACGGCCGTGACATCGGCCTGGAGCACCAGCGCGTCGGCCAGTGCCGCCTGCACCGCCGGATCGGGGAAGGTGTACTTCTCCATCTCCTTGCAGGACACGCACCAGTCCGCATAGAAGTCGAGCAGCACCGGACGGCCTGCCGCCCGGGCGCCCGCGACGGCCTGCTCCAGGTCCGCCACCGTCTTGATGCGCGTGAATGCCTTGCCTTCGCCGGGCTAACCGGGTCGCGCCCGACGCGACTGGCGCATTCACGAACTGCAACGGCCGCAACGCATCCTCGCTGCCGGCGAGCGCGCCGACGAGCAGTGCTGCGCCGTAGAGCACGGCCACGATGCCGAAACCCTTGCCGAGCTTGCGCGACAGGGCCGCGGACCCGTCCAGCGGCGCGAAGGCGCCGAGGAACACGCCGCCGATGACGAGCAGCACGGCCCAGAGCGCGAGCGTCAGCGTGCCCGGCCAGAGGCGGTCGAGCATCCACACCGCCATGCCCAGCATCATCAGGCCGAAGGCCGCCTTGACCGAGACCATCCAGGCGCCGGCCTTCGGCATCAGCCGGCCCGCCGAGGCGCCGATGGCGAGCAGCGGTATGCCCATGCCGATGCCGAGCGCGAACAGCGCGAGTGCGCCGCGGGCCACGTCGCCGGTCTTCGCGATCACCGTCAGGGCCGCGACCAGCGGCGGCGTCACGCAGGTGGTGACCACCGCGGCGGAGATCACGCCCATGATGGCCGCGCCGATGAAGCTGCCGGACTTCTGCTCGCCCGAGATCGAGTTGAGCCGGGTCTGCCAGGACGCGGGAATCTGCAGGTCGAAGAGGCCGAACATGGAGAGGGCGAGGGCCACGAACAGCAGGGCCACGCCGATCGTCACGGCCGGCTGCTGCATGACCGCCTGCACCTGGGAGCCCGCGGCCGCGAAGACCGCGCCCAGCACGGTGTAGGTCGTGGCCATGCCGAGCACGAAGGCCAGCGACAGCAGGAAGGCCTTCGTCGAGCCGAGCGGTGCGCCGTCCCGCGTACCTTGGCCCACGATGATTCCAGAAAGGATCGGGTACATGGGCAGGCAGCACGGGGTGAACGACAGCAGCAGGCCCAGGCCGGCGAACATGGCCATTACCGCGAAGAGGTTGCCGTCGCGGATCAGGGTGAAGAGGCGGTCCTGTTCGGATTCGGTCGCGCGCGGTCGGCGCTCCTACGGTAGGAGCGGCTTCAGCCGCGACCCCCGCCGTCGCCTCCGGCAGCGCAACCGTCGTCGCCACCGCCTGGGGCGGGTAGCAGATGCTGTCTTCCTTGCAGCCCTGGAAGCGGATCGTCAGGGGCAGGTCCCGGGCCGCGGGGCTGCTGCGCGTGAGCGGCACCGTCATCGTCACTTCGTCGAAGAAGACCAGCGTGTCGCCGTACTCCTCGTCCACCTTGGGCTCGCCGGCCGGGAGCTGGGGCGGCCCGAGCTGCACGTCCCGGCTGGTCGTCGTTGCGCCCAGCGTGTGCCGGTAGAGGTAGTAGCCCGGCGCGATCGTCCAGATCACCTTCAGCGGTGAAGGGATCCGCGAGTTCGGTGCGGTAGCGGAAGGCCTGCTCGACGGGCAACGGCTCGTCCTTCGGGCCGCTGCCGTCGCTGGTCGCGGCCGCGCCGAGGAGGGCGCCGAGCCGGCCGGCGCCCGGGCTTGCGCCCGGGTTTGCGTCGGGGCCCGCGGTCCCGCCGCCCGCGGGCAGGCTGACGTTGGTCACCCAGACCTGGGGCGGGTAGCAGAGGCCCGCGTCGGCGCAGCCCTGGGACTTGATGGCGAGGGCGATGCTGTCGATGCCGGGGGAGCGGCTCGCGATGGGCAGGCGGATCTCGGCCGAGTCCCGGTAGATGTGCATGTCGCCGAAGTACTCGTCCCGGTAGAGCTTGCCCTCGGGCATCACGGCCGGCCCGAGCGTGACCCCGGCGGTCCGGCTCTCGAAGCTCATGCGCTCCTGGTACAGGTAGTGCTCGGGCTCGATGGTCCAGCGCACCAGCAGTTCGTCGCCGGTGGCGGTCACGGCATACCGGAAGGCCTGCTCGGGCTTCAGGATGTCCTGGCCCGGGGCGAGCTGGGCCGACGCCAGCCCGCCCGGCACCAGGAGGATGAACGCCGCGAGAGCCTGGGTAAGTCGCTTCATGCGCCTGTAGCCTGCCTGATCCAGTCCAGATAGTCCCGCGCCCCGGCCACGACCGGCAGTGCAATTATCTCAGGCATTTCATAGGGATGACGCGCCCGGACCAGCGTCTCGAGCGCCCCGTACCGGGCCGCGCTGGTCTTGATGACCAGCAGCACCTCGGTGTCGTCCCTGATTTGCCCGTCCCACCGGTATAGGGACCGGATTCCCGCGACACAATTCACGCACGCGGCCAGTTCCGCCGCGAGGAGGGCGGTCGCAATTCCGGTGGCGGTCGGCTCGTCCGGGCAGGTGCAGAGGACTACCAAGGCGTCGGGCAGGGCGTCGGGGGCGGTGTCGGCGGGCATGGCGGGATTATGTCAGGGGTCCGGGCTTGAAATTCCAGGCGTCGCCCCTATGATTAGCAGCCCCAAGGGGAGAGTGCTAACGAATCGGCGTCGCCGCGCCCGACCGGCGTGGCCCCCAGGCCCAACACCAAGGCATTTAAGGAGTTTTTGCCCATGAAGATCCGTCCGCTGCACGACCGCGTCATCATCAAGCGCACCGAAGAGGAGCGTACCTCCCCCGGTGGCATCGTGATCCCCGACTCCGCCACCGAGAAGCCCATCAAGGGCAAGGTCATTGCCGTGGGCAAGGGCCGGATCCTCGAGGACGGCAAGGTCCGCCCGCTCGACCTGAAGGCCGGCGACAAGGTGCTGTTCGGCAAGTACAGCGGCACCGAGGTCAAGGTCGATGGCGAGGAACTCCTCGTCATGAAGGAAGACGACATCATGGCCGTCATCGAAGGCTGATCGATCAACCACCCGAATTAATTTAAGGAAGACAACCAATGGCTGCCAAAGAAGTACGTTTCAGTGATGACGCCCGGGCGCGCATGTTCGCCGGCGTCAACATCCTGGCCGATGCCGTCAAGGTGACGCTGGGTCCCAAGGGCCGCAACGTGGTGCTCGACAAGAGCTTCGGCGCCCCGACCGTCACCAAGGACGGCGTCTCCGTCGCCAAGGAGATCGAGCTCGAGGACAAGTTCCAGAACATGGGCGCCCAGATGGTGAAGGAAGTCGCTTCCAACACCTCCGACGTCGCCGGCGACGGCACCACCACCGCCACGGTGCTGGCCCAGTCGATCCTGAAGGAAGGCCTCAAGGCCGTGGCCGCGGGCATGAACCCGATGGACCTGAAGCGCGGCATCGACAAGGCCTCCGCCGCCATCGTCGAGCGCCTCGGCAAGCTCTCCAAGAGCTGCCAGGACGAGAAGGCCATCGCCCAGGTCGGCACGATCTCCGCCAACGGCGACGAGTCCATCGGCAACACGCTGGCCGAAGCCATGGCGAAGGTCGGCAAGCAGGGCGTGATCACCGTCGAAGACGGTTCCGGCCTCGAGAACCAGCTGGACGTGGTCGAGGGCATGCAGTTCGATCGCGGCTACCTCTCGCCTTACTTCATCAACAACGCCGCCGAGCAGAACGCCGAGCTCGATGCCCCCTACATCCTGCTCTACGACAAGAAGGTCTCGAACATCCGCGAGCTGCTGCCGCTGCTGGAGGCCGTTGCCAAGTCCGGCAAGCCCCTGCTGGTGGTTGCCGAAGACGTCGAGGGCGAGGCCCTGGCCACGCTGGTCGTCAACACGATCCGCGGCATCGTCAAGGTCTGCGCCGTGAAGGCTCCTGGCTTCGGTGATCGCCGCAAGGCGATGCTGCAGGACATGGCCATCCTCACCGGCGGCCAGGTCATCGCCGAGGAAGTCGGCCTGTCGCTGGAGAAGGCCCGCCTGGAAGACCTGGGCAAGGCCAAGAAGGTGATCATCGACAAGGAAAACACGACGATCATCGACGGCGCCGGCAAGAGCAAGGACATCAAGGCCCGCGTCGAGCAGATCAACAAGGAGATCGAGGCCACGACGTCCGACTACGATCGCGAGAAGCTGCAGGAGCGCGTTGCCAAGCTCTCCGGCGGCGTTGCCGTGATCAAGGTCGGTGCCGCGACCGAGATCGAGATGAAGGAAAAGAAGGCCCGCGTCGAAGACGCGCTGCACGCCACGCGCGCTGCCGTCGAAGAGGGTGTGGTTCCTGGCGGCGGTGTCGCCCTGATCCGTGCCCGCGACGTCCTGAAGGACCTGAAGGGCGCCAACGACGACCAGACGGCCGGCATCAACATCCTGCGTCGCGCGCTCGAGGAGCCGCTCCGCCAGATCGTGATCAATGCCGGTGAAGACGGCGCGGTGGTCCTGAACAAGGTCGCCGAGGGCAAGGGCAACTACGGCTACAACGCCCAGACGGGCGAGTACGGCGACATGGTGTCCATGGGCATCATCGACCCGACCAAGGTCGTGCGTTACGCCCTGCAGAACGCGGCCTCCGTGTCCGGCCTGCTGCTGACGACTGAAGCGATGATCGCCGACGCTCCGAAGAAGGATGCCGGTGGTCCGCCGATGCCGGGTGGCGGCATGGGCGGGATGGATATGTAGGAGCGCCCTCTGGATTACAGCGCGCGACCCTACGCCATCGCGCCTAAAGGCGCTCCTACAGAGACCGACGACCCTGGAAAGCCCCGCTTCGGCGGGGCTTTCCTTTTTCGGCGTCGAGGACCGCAGGAGTGCCGACCGGCGCGAGGGTCGCGGCTGAAGCCGCTCCTACCGCCGGAGCAGCCAGACGATCAGCGAGAGCAGGATGCTGATGACCAGCATGCTCGTGAACGGCGCGAAGAACCTGAAGCCCGGCCTGTCCACGAGGATGTCGCCCGGCAGGCGCCCGAGGGGCAGCTTCTCCAGCCAGGGCCAGAGGAGACCGGCCAGGACGATGACGACGCCAAGTCCGATGAGCAGTCGCTGCATGGATTGATTATGCTCCGGGCCATGCACGTCGCCTGACCCGGATCGCAGCCACCGCCCTCGCCACCACTTGGCGCTCGCCGCCTGCACCACCCTGCCGGGGCGCGATCCCCTGCAGGTCACCGTCGGCGGTGTCGAGGCGCTGCCGGGGGAGGGGCTGGAACTCCGCCTGCTGCTGAAGCTGCGGGTCCAGAACCCGAACGATGCGCCAATCGACTACAACGGCGTCTCCGTCAATCTGGAGGTCCAGGGCCGGACCTTCGCCACGGGCGTGAGTGACGCCAGCGGCACCGTGCCGCGCTTCGGCGAGGCCGTCATCAGCGTGCCGGTAACCGTCTCGGCGCTGCGCATGGCGCGCCAGGTGATGGGGATGATGGATGGCGAGCCGGTGGACAAGATCCGCTACGACATGAGCGGCAAGCTGAACGGCGCCGGCTTTGGCTACGTGCGGTTCCGCTCCCAGGGCGAGTTCACGCTGCCGGGTCCCGCCGTCGGAGGCGCTCCGTAATCACGCGCATGACTTGCAGGGCAAACCGGGGGGTTTGCTCGATCAGTCGGAGGAAGCGCTTTTCACTGACGGCCGCCAGCTTGCAGTCCGTTGCGGCCAGTGCCGTGCCACTGCGAGGCAGGCCGTCGATCAGCGCCATTTCGCCGAACACGCTGCCCGCCGTCGAGGTGATCGACAACAGCCCCGCGGACCTGGATATCGACCTCGCCTTCGACGATCGCGAACATGCAGTCGCCCGGGTCGCCCTCGCGGAAAATGGCCTCGCCTGACCTGAAGGTACGGAGATCCGGCTCGCGGCTGAAGATTTCGAAGGTTGGCATCGCGGTGACTGGCCGGGCGGGGATGTTGCAATCTAGCGGGGCCATGTTGCGGAGTCGTGACAGGCCCGGCTGCCTTGTGGTACTGCTAACCGCTCAAGTTCCGCTCCACACCAGCAAACAAGAAGAATTCAGCACGGTGACCAGCCCACCCCTGCCAGCGACGGCGCAGCAGTCCCTCGGGGACGCGGTCAGGCGCCATTTCGCCGTTCCGGACCAGGCGGCGGCCAGCATGATCCTGGCGGCCCTCGAGCCCGTCGCCTGCCGTGGCGGTGACTGGCTGTTCCGCCAGGGCGACGAGGGCGACGCCCTGTACCTGCTGGCCCGGGGCCGGCTGCAGGCCTGGATCGATGCCGCCGAACCGGGCGCTGGCGGCCAGCGGCTGCTCGCCGAAATCGGGCCCGGCGAAATCGTGGGTGAGATCGGCATGCTCGCGGGCGGGCAGCGCTCCGCCAGCATCCGGGCTGTGCGGGACAGCCTGCTCCTGCGCATGGACGCGGCCGCCTTCGACCAGCTGGGCCGGCAGCGCCCCGAGCTGATCCGGCACATTGCGGGCGGCATTGCCGCCCGGCTCCGGGATCGCACGGCGGGCCCTGCACCCGCCGGCCGCCCCGTCCGGACCATTGCCCTCGTGCCGCTGGACGGCCCCGCGTCGGCCGAAGCCCTGGCGCCGCGCCTGCTCGACGCGCTGGCCCCGAAGGACCGTGCCTGCTCCTGACTGCCGGGCGCATGGGGGCGCTGGGCGCCCCGGCCCGGGAGTGGGGTCCCGCCGCGGGGCGCAGGGCGGAGATTTCTCCCGAGCTCGTGGACTGGCTCGCCACCCAGGAAGACCGGCACCGCTTCGTGCTCTACCTGGCCGACGCTGGCGAGACCGCCTGGTCGGACCTGGCCCTGCGGCACGCGGATCTCATCGTGCTCGTCGCGAATGCGGCGGGCGATCCCGGGCAGCGGCCCTGGGAGCGGGCGCTTCTGGGTGGCACCGGCGGGCCCGTCGCCCGGCGCGCGCTCGTGCTCCTGCGGGACGGCGCGCCGGAGTCCCTGTCGGGCACTGCGGCCTGGCTCGCGGCGCGCGACGTGGATTTCCACCTGCACCTGCGTGCGGGCGTGCCCCGCGATTTCGACCGGCTCGCCCGGGTCCTCGCCGGACGGGCACTCGGGCTCGTGCTCGGCGGCGGCGCCGCCCGGGGCTTCGCGCACCTGGGGGTCTATCGGGCCCTGACCGAGGCGAAGCTCGACGTCGACTGGGTGGGCGGCGCCAGCATTGGCTCCGCGATGGCGGCGGCCATCGCCCAGGGCGCGGCGCCGGATGAACTCCTCACGGCCGCCCGGCGCGCCTTCGTCGACGGCAAGCCCTTCAGCGACGTCACGCTGCCACTGTTGTCGCTGCTCCGGGGCCGGCGCATGGACAAGCTGATCCGCGAGTACCTGACCGGCGACATCGAGGACCTGCCGGTGCCGTTCTTCTGCGTGTCGAGCAACCTGGGCCAGGGCACGGTCCAGGTCCACGAGCGCGGCCCGCTGGGCCTGGCGGTCCGGGCCAGCGCCGCACTGCCGGGCATCTTCACCCCGGCGGTGATCAACGGGCAGCTCGCGATCGACGGCGGCATCCTCGACAACCTGCCCGTGGACCTCATGCGCCGCCGGCCCGTGGGCCGGGTGGTGGCCGTGGACGTGACCTCCCGAAACACCTACGCCGTGGACTACGAGGCCGTACCATCGCCGTGGGCGGTGCTCGCGGGACGCTACCTGCCCTTCGCCCGGCGCTACCGCGTGCCGGGCTTCATGTCGCTCCTGCTCAAGGCCACGGAGATCGGCACGATGGCGGACGTGCGGGCCGCCGGCCAGCGGGCCGACCTGCTGATCCGGCCGCCGGTGGCGCGCTTCAGCCTGACGGACGTGCGTTCCTTCGACGAGATCGTCAACGTGGGCTACGAGGAGGCAAGGCGGGCGATAGCGGAGTGGCAGGCGACGCCGGCGCGGCTGTGATGGCAGACGGGGGAATGACGCGATGCGATTGTTGAATGGGGTGCAGGTGTCACGGCTGCTGGCGGTGGCGATGACCGCACTGGTCACGATCGCCGTGGCCGCACCGGAGGCGGGCGGGAAGGCCCAGCGGGGCGTCGCCGCCCGCGGCCGGCTCGAACCGATGGGCGGCATCGTCCGCATCGGGGCGCCGTCCACGCCGGACGCCGTCTCGGGTCCGGCTCTGGCGAAGCTCCACGTGGATTACGGCGACGATGTCACCGCCGGGCAACTCCTGGCCGAGACCGACACCGGCGCCATCCTGAAGGCCCGCCTGCAGGAGGCGCGGGCCGACCTGGAGACGGCGCGCCGTGACGCGCTGGCGGCCAGCAGCCTCGCCGACGAGGCCTGCGTGCTCGCCGACGTCGCCTCCCGGCAGTCGCGGCGCAAGACCGAGCTGCTGGGCCGGGGCCTCGCGTCCAGCGAGGAAACCGAGAAGTCGAAGGGCGATGCGGACGCGGGTGCCGCCTCCTGCGCCGCCCGTCGTGCGGCAGCCCGCGTGTCCGATTCGGCCATTGCTTCCGCGGAGGCGCGCATCGCGCGCTACCGGGCCGAGATCGAGCGCTCCTTCATCCGCGCGCCGTTTGCCGGCCGCGTGCTGGACGTCCATGCCCGCCCCGGTGAGGTCGTGGGCCTGGACGGCATCCTGGAGCTGGGCCGCGTCGGGTCCATGTACGCGATCGCCGAGGTCTACGAGACCGATATCCGCAACGTGCAGAAGGGCATGCAGGCCCGCGTCACCAGCAGCGCCCTCCCGGGCCCGCTGACCGGCACCGTGGAACGGGTCCGGCCGAAGGTCCAGAAGATGGACGAGATCGGCACCGATCCCGCCGCCCGCAAGGATGCGCGGATCATCGAGGTCGAGATCAGGCTGGCGGACTCGAAGTCCGCCGCGAACCTGACCAACCTGCAGGTCGACGTCGAAATCGGCCGCTGACCCGATGTTGAAGCACCTTCCGTCAGCTCCCCTCGGCTGGCGCCAGCTGCGGCACCTGCCGCTGCGGCTCGCCGTGGCGGTGGCCGGCATCGCCTTCGCCGTGCTGCTCATCATGATGCAGCTCGGCTTCCGCTCGGCCCTGTTCGAAAGCACGCTGCGCTTCCACGAGCGTTTCCGCTACGACATCGCCCTGTTCAGTCCCGACAGCGTGTTCATCGTGCGACCCGGCGCCGTTCTCCATCCGCCGGCTGTACCAGGCGCGTGGACTGGAGGACGTCGCGGAGATCAGCCCCGTCTATATCTTCCCCGCGACGTGGAAGAACCCGTGGAACAGCGAGCGGCGCAGCGTCAACGCGCATCGGGATCGACCCGGAGGACGACATCCTCGACACGCCGGGCTTCGCCGCGGGCCGGCCGCTGCTGGCCGGGCAGGACGTGGTGCTGTTCGACTCCGCCTCGCGGCCGGAGTTTGGCCCCGTCGGCGAACGCTTTGCCGCCGAGGGCCCGATCGTCACGGAGATCAACGACCGGGAGGTGAAGGTCGTGGGCCTCTTCGAGGTCGGGCCGTCCTTCGGCATCGACGCCACCATCATCACCAGCGACGACAACTGGCTCCGGCTGTTTCCCGAGCGCGCCCGGGACGACATCCAGCTGGGCCTGATCCGGCTCCGGGACGGGCGCCGACCCGGTCGAGGTGCGTGACCGCCTGCGCGACTACCTGCCGAAGGACGTGCTGGTGATGACGAAGGCGGACTTCATCGCCCGGGAGACGGCCTACTGGAACAGCGCGACGCCCATCGGCTACATCTTCGCCTTCGGCGCGATCATGGGCTTCGTCGTCGGCGCGATCATCGTCTACCAGATCCTCTTCGCCGACGTCTCGGAGCACCTCAACGAGTACGCCACCCTGCGGGCCATGGGCTACCGGAACCGCTTCGTTTCCGGCATCGTGCTCCAGGAGGCGGCGATCCTGGCGGTGCTCGGCTACATCCCGGGCGTGGCGGCGGCATCCTGGCTCTCCGGCATCGCCGCGAGCGCCACGCGACTGCCGCTGCACATCACTGCCGATCGTGCGCTGGTGGTCTTCGTGCTGACCCTCGTCATGTGCGGGATTTCCGGCCTGCTGGCGCTGCGCAAGGTGCGCAAGCTCGATCCGGCCGAGGTCTTCTGATGTATGTTGTTCCGGCTGCAACAGTGCCTGTATATGTACTGGTTGTACCGGTAAGGGTGCCAGAGGCGTCTCTGTGGGCCACAACAACCGACAGAGTAGTACCGCGCAAGGGTCATCGTATAATCGCCCACCCTGGGATATGTCCCCTCGCTCGCTGTCGGCACAGCGGCTATTGCTGTCCCCGCACCGCCGAAGGCAACATCTATTGGCCCCAACCCATGGCGCATCTGACTGGAGGTTTACGTTCATACCGATAAAGGCTGTTGCCCTCGGCTCACTGGGGGCCTGGGAAATAATAATATCCGTATCGACACCGACAGGGGCATTGGTAGTCCTGTCGATTTCCCTTCCCTGGAGTATATCGCCGTTTGGCATAGTCAGGTTGCCGTCCCTGTCGAACCTGAACTGACCTGCCCGGGTGATAGTAATTTGTCTCGTTTTCAGAAGACCGGACGATGAAAAAACCTTTACCGCCGATGGCAAGGTCTGTCGGCTCACTTGTGCTTTCAAAGGACCCCTGGGAGAAGAAGGTATCCACAGAGCTGAGCGCCGTACCACGGCCAACCTGGCTCGATCCTGAAGAACCGAAGATGGACTGATAGAGGACATCCTGGAAGGTGGCCCTGCTTGCTTTAAACCCGACAGTGTTCACATTTGCAATATTGTTGCCGACTACGTTAATCGAAGAACTGTTTGCTATGAGACCGCTGATGCCTGAAAAGAATGAACTTAACATATTTCCCTCCTCTTAATTTATGATCTTTGTAATAGTGCTTATTTTATGCTGGTCACCATTGCCCAAAACCGCGACAAGTCCATCGCCGCCGCTCTGTATCCCCTGGACGGTTTGATAGACGGCGTAAGTACATCCCACAGTTGCGCTGTCTTTCACAGCATAGGCGGAAACCCTCACCTCACCTGTTCCGTTGTAGGTCATCGTCAGAGGATCACCCTTATTTATGGTCTGCTGTGTCACGCTGCCGTCACTGACATCAGTTAGATTTAAGACAATACTGTCATAATCTCCGGCAGGAGACAATACAACGCTGTCACCATTTGATATGGTATCACTGTTTGTATTGATTTGATGGCCGATGACATTCAGCCACTGGGTTATATTACCGCTCTCGTTGGCCTTCTTCATGTCATCCAGGGTTGAGGCGATGTTCGTCAACTGCTCGACCTGGGTAAGCTGCGAGAGCTGGCCCATGAATTCATTCGGCTTCATAGGGTCCATGGGGTCCTGATACTTGAGCTGCGTCATGAGTATCTTGAGAAAGGCATCCTTTCCCATCATGCTGTTCATTGAGCTTGTTGCTGTTGTACCGCTTGTGTTGATTGACGCCGCGCTCAGTGTCGCGTTTAACACGTCTGAAGTTATTGCCATACAAACCTCCTTTATGCCATTGCCTCTAAGAAACCGACGAATTCCTCGTATTCCTGCCCGTCAGACCGTTTCTTCTGATGATTTCTCTGCTCTCTCTTCTCACGGTTTTCGTTCTGCACATCAACATAGATATTGGCGTAGATATTCTTTCCTTCAAGCTGCCTGGCAATCTCCTCTTTCTGTGATTGAAGAAACGTTCCCATTCCCGCGTTTGTTGTCTTGACCTCAACAGTAACACGCTGTCCCTGTTCCTTGAGTCCAACAAGTATGGTCTCCTTTTCATCGATCTTGAGTCGTACCACCATGTCCATAGAGACGCTTTTGCTGGCATACTGTTCCACGATCTTTTCAATCCTGTCCGTCATAATCGAAGCGAAGGGCGCCTTTCCCAATACTTTGCCGGCCTCTTTATCGAGATGGTTGCCGGTTTTTGTATAGTCATTCTGTGACAATAACTGACGCTCATCAGGATCGGCATAATCGCCGGCCGTTTTGTCGGATACCCTGGCAACCACCTTTGCAGCATCGTCGTCGCCGGAAGAAACAGCCTTTTCCGCTTTCACTGTCAGGACGGAAATAATTTTGTTCATCCCGTCGCTTTCATTGGATGACAATTCGCTGGAAATAATCTGAAAAATGTTTTCTCTGTCATTCAGTTTTTTCACTTCTATTTTAGGAAAAAGTTTCGCTGTCGTCGTCGGTCAGGCTCAAGACTTCATTATTTTCATTTTCAAAGTCTACAGTTGTTTCTATTTTATTCAATAAAGGTTTGACCTTTTGATTATCGTCCCTTACGACTTCTTTATTGTCATCTGTCTTTCTGAACATTTGAACTATTTCTTTATTTTGAGATTTCTCATACTGATTCTATATTCCCGGTCACCATTGTGTCTTTTATTGATTACATTTGTATTATCAACCTCCTCACTTTCAACCTTTTTTGCCATTTTATCTGTTTTTTCAAAAGCGTTGAACTGCTGCAGAATGGAAGCAAGGTAACCGATAAATGCCCTGTTCTCTATTAACTTTCCCGGTTCAATGACAGGATACTGGTCCGTCTCAACTGTTTTTTCCTCTTCTTCAGGTTGCTGGACGAGACAGATCGTTCCGATCGCTTTATCTTTCACAAACTGAACGCTCTCTCCTTCCTGTAAAAGAGAAAAGACGCTTTGTAGAAAATTTTCTATAGCAACAGATTTTGTATCGTTCTGAAAAGTATTTAAGGTATTATCCTGTAAATCCTGCGTCTTGAAATATGTTTGCAGTAAGGTGATAATACTCTGCGTATCGAAATAAATGACAGACGATTCTTTCTGGTTATCTTCTTTATGGGAATTTTCCACGGCTGATTCGTCTTCATTTTCTTTCGACTCAGCCCCATCGACAACATTCAGTTTCGACGCCTCAATGCCCCTTCCCATCTTGACGTCGAGGAGATTGGGAAAGTTGAGCGCATTATCCCCTTCTTGCGGGGCCGACTGATTCCAATTCCGACGAAAATAATTCTTTCGCCAGTGTCACACAATTCTTCAAAAGATAGTTTATAAGAAGATTTTCCATACCATGTTATTAATCAAATAATGTGCCAAATTTAATTTGTTAATAATTTCTATGAGTTATTAAATTACTGGTGGCTGATCGGGAACATATTTGAAGGAAATTAATTCCCGACAGGGAAAATTTTTCCTATGTCCACAGATAATACAGGTTGGCGAGTTTAATAAAATGAATAATATTATTTTCCTAAACTTTTATCAAATAGGGGGCATATAACAGAATTTTGAGCGTCAGTTCGGTTAGGGAGATATTTGTTAAGAACTGGTCAATTTATATTTTCTTTCCTTCAATCCTGAGCGCGATATCGTCGAGGAGTTTCTGCTCGCGCCTGTTTAAAGATTTTTTCAGAGTGGCAAGGATTTTGTCCCTTAATGTACCCAGCATTTTCATCTCTTTCATCAGCTCAATAAGCTCTTCTTTTAATATTGCTATCTTCTCCTGCACCGTTTCTCTTTCTCCGATGAGCGAACATTTCATGTTCTCAAGATATTCAAGGTAGTCCGTGATAACAGAGAAGTCATTCCCCTGCATCGACTTCCCTGTCATTCTCTCATAATTCTTCTCAATATCAATATCTACAGCTTCTATTGCGCGATTGACAGTTTCCAGTTTGCTCTTTTCTTCTTCAATCTCCCGTTCTTTGTCATCCATTATTTTTTCTTTTATTTCAATAATCCGATCGAGACGGTCTTTCAGCATAATCAATCCTGTATGTAGCTGATCGTAAGATTATTGAAAATAGGCTGCTGTATGCCGCCAGAATGTTGATCAGACATAGAAAAGTATCTTCATGCTATTCTGGGTCTCTTCGATAGTTACCCTGTCATCAATACCCTGGGCAAGGAAGGTCTTTACCTTATCGATCATCGATATGGCATAATCTATTCTCTGGTTGTTTCCCGGTGTATAGGCGCCGATATTTATCAAATCTTCCGCCCGCTCATATTCAGACATTATCTCGATTATCCTTCCGGCATATTCTATCTGTTCTTTGGGAGAAATATCTTTCATGAGCCTGCTTATGCTTCTTAACACATCTATGGGCGGATAATGGTTCTGATCAGCGAGTTTTCTCGAAAGCACAATGTGTCCGTCCAGTATTGATCTCGCAGAATCCGCGATAGGATCATCAAGGTCATCACCTTCTACAAGAACAGTGTATATCCCCGTCATGGTGCCATCGGATTCTCCGTTACCGGCCCTCTCAAGAAGTTTTGTCAACAGTGAAAAAACACTTGGGGTGTATCCTTTTGAAGTCGGCGGTTCACCTATGGCCAGACCAACTTCCCGCTGTGCCATGCTGAATCTTGTTAAAGAATCCATGAGCAGGAGTACATCCTCTCCTCTATCGCGGAAATATTCCGCGATGGCAATGGTGAGAAAAGCTCCCCGTACCCTGATGAGCGGAGGTTGGTCCGATGTTGCTACGACAACAACAGAACGTTTGAGTCCATCGCCCAGGTCCCGTTCGATAAACTCCCGCACTTCTCTTCCTCTCTCACCGATGAGGCCGATAACATTTACGTTTGCCTCCGTATGCCGTGCTATCATACCGAGAAGCACACTTTTGCCCACACCTGAACCCGCAAAGATCCCTATCCTCTGACCTTTACCGCAGGTGAGAAGTCCGTTAATTGTTCTGAGTCCGAGGTCAAGAGGTTCATGGATCCTCTTTTTTTTCATCGGGTTCACTGTGTCCTTGTAGATAGGTATCGATTCACTGCACTGAATAGGGCCTTTTCCATCCATGGGATTTCCCAGACCGTCTATGACCCTGCCGAGAAGACCTTCACCAACAACGGCGTCTACGGTTTTCCTTCGTGAGAGGATCCTGGAACCAATGCCGACACCCCTGAGATCACCGAGGGGCATGAGCAAAGTCTTTCCGTCCTTGAAACCTACGACTTCAGCATCAATGGGGGGTGTATTATCGATAGGGTATATAAGCGCCGTATCTCCAACGGAAGAGCCAGCATCAGTCGCTCGCCATCGAGTCCGGCGCTTATTTCGACGGACGCTCGGTGCGCTCGGCCACGTCCAATGTGCGAAGCAGGCGGAGAAGGCGGAGAAGCCGGAGCGGCTTTCCGTGCGCTTGCGGCGGGAGACCGCGCCGAACGGGCGGGAGCCCGCGCCTGCGGCTGCCGCTTAAAGCGCGATTGACAAGGGACCGGCATACAGTGCCGGTCCTCTTTTTTGCCCGGGCCGGGCGGCGCGAAGCGCGAATTCGCCAGTGATTCCAGGAGCTTGGGCTGCGACTAATTCCGGCTTGACGGCAAGACGGCTCCCCGTGCATGTGGACCCGCGGGTCAACAGGCTGCGGTTACGGGGAAAAGTCTTCGAGTTGCGCGTCTCCAATCGAACCATCTGGACGTTGTGGCACCAGGGCTTCGCCGATGCGCCGCCTTTGGTGCAGGCCTGTCTCGAAGTCGTGGCGCCGCTTCAATCCCGGCTGGCGGGTCGTCGCGCTCGATCGGCACAGTCTCTCCGAGTATCTCGACCTCGACGCAGGTGATCGACCCCGAGCGCCGCGATCTCGACATGATCAAGATTTCCAACGTCGCGCGGCTTTGCCTG
Source organism: uncultured Gammaproteobacteria bacterium (assembly GCA_963790015.1). Taxonomy (GTDB): domain Bacteria; phylum Pseudomonadota; class Gammaproteobacteria; order Steroidobacterales; genus SHZI01. The sequence continues at coordinate 4,960 of CAWBMW010000022.1, read as the reverse complement.
CTGCGGCGCTATGGCGGTGTCTGGGCCGACGCCACCGTGTTCTGCCTGCGCCCGCTCGACGACTGGCTCGACGCGGCCTACGCCGCCGGCTTCTTCGCCTTCCGCAATCCGGCGAAGGACCGCATGATGGCCAACTGGTTCATCGCCTCCGAGCCGGACAACCCGCTGCTCGTGGCCCTGCACCAGGCGCTTCTCGACTTCATGAACCGGCGGGTTTTCTCAAACCAGAACACCGCCTTCGGACGCTACGTCGTCGACAAGCTCACGCCGATCCTGAACAAGACGATGTGGCGCACGACGCTGTGGCTCAACCCGGTCTTGCAGACGCGTGCTGCGCGCCTATCCGAATTTCTTCTTCCATTACATGTTTCAACAAGCTGATCCTCACCCGGCCCGATCTGCGCGCGCTCTGGGAGCAAGTGCCGACGATCGAGGCGCGGCCGCTGCACACGCTGCAGAAATATGCCCGCCAGCCGGACAAACTCGCCGACGCGCTCTCCGAGCTCGAGCGCAGCGATTGGCCGGTGCAGAAGCTCAATTGGAGGGTCGATCTCACGACGCCCTATTGGAGCGCCGTGATGCGACACCTGGCCGACAGATTGCCGCGAGAAACTCTTGGCCAAGCGCGCAGCTGCCGAGGGTCGGTCGCTGACATCCGCCTGGCGTCAAGTCGCTCCGGACGCGCTCGCAAAGTCGCTCGATGACAATTCATCGATCCAGTGCAACTCACGCTTCCTCCTCCTCGCGCGGCGGATCGACAAACGAAAGCCGGATGGCGAGCGGCCCCACCCCGCAAGCCGGGCAGTCCATGGGCGGAATATCGGCAAGCAGGAAGTCCGCGCCGGCGCCCTCGATCAGCGCATCGAGATTGAAGGTGAAGAGGTGCCGGCAGGCTTCGTTCTCGCAGAGCGCGTTGATCTCCATGTTGCGCGCTTTGACCGCGCCAAGCGTCCAGTCGCTCATGATCTCCCCCTAAGCTGCCGCGGAGCCGGGCGGCTGGGGCGGATAGCTCGGGCCCGGATGCAGAAAGGTGAGCGTGATATAGGCGCCGACGAAGGAGCCCATCGCCGCGAAGATCACATAGGCCCAGTGATGCGTGTAGTTGATGACCGCGAACGAGGAGAGCAAGTACCAGATGCTGCTCCAGCTTGCGGCCGGAAAGCGGCGCCGCTTGATCACCGCGTTGGTGAACAGGACATAGACGGCGTCGGTGCAGGCGGTGGCGAACATCACCGCCACCGCGAGCAGCGGGTCGATCTGGATATTGGGCATGGGTGTCACGTCCTTGGGATGCGCGGTTGCGTTTTGCCGCCATGGGCCGCCAAGGACCATACAAGAAACCGGGAGCTTGAGAAGGAGAGGGGGTTTGGCCGGCAACGCCATCGAGCGCGCGGCCTAAGCCTCACTCATATCGTAGCGCGTCGATCGGGTTCATCAGCGAGGCGCGCCGCGCCGGGTAATAGCCGAAGAACACCCCGACCAGCCCGGCCGAAACCAGCGCGATCACCACCAGATTGGGCGACAGCGCGATCGGCCAATTGCCCCAGATCGACATGGCGAGCGCGGCGCCGCCGCCGATGGCAAGGCCGATCAGCCCGCCGGTGACGCAGAGCGTCACCGCCTCGATCAGGAACTGGCTCAAAATATCGCGGCGTCTCGCGCCGACCGCCATGCGCAAGCCGATCTCCCGCGTGCGCTCGGTCACCGAGACCAGCATGATATTCATGATGCCGATGCCGCCGACCACGAGCGAGATGGCGGCGGTGGCGCCGAGCAGCACGCTCAGGATGCTCTGCGTCTCGCTGCGCGTGCGGATGAACTCGGCCATGTTGCGGACCTGGAAGTCGTCGGGAGAGCCGGCCCTGACATGCCGCCTTTCGCGCAGCAAATTCTCGATTTCCTCCTGCGCGTCGCCCATCCCTTCGGCGGAGGCGATCTCGACCATGATCTGGCGGAGATTGTCGGGCACGGTCTGCTCGGCGCCGAACAGCCTGCGCCGCGCGGTCGACAGCGGCACGAGCGCGGTATCGTCTTGATCGGTGCCCCAGCCCGACTGGCCCTTGACCGACAGCACGCCGATCACGTTGAAGGGCACGTTCTTGATGCGGATCTGCTCGCCGACGGCCGGATTGGCGCCGAACAATTCGCGCGCCGTGGTGGCGCCGAGAATGACCACCTTGGCGCCGGCGCGAAGCTCGGCCTCGGTGAAGCTGCGGCCCTCGGCGACCGGCCAGTCGCGCACTTCCAGGAAATCCTCGTTCACGCCGTTGACCGAGGTCGTCCAATTCGCGTTGCCGACGACGACCGGCGCCGAGCCGCTCACCATGCCGGCGAGCGGCCGTGACGCCGGGCACGCTGGCGCGGATCGCCGCGAGGTCGTTCTCCGACAGCGCCAAGGCCGTGCCTTCGCCCGAACGCCTGCCGCCCGAGGTGAACGAGCCCGGCATGACCACGAGCACATTGGTGCCGAGCGCCTTGATGCGCGCCTCGATCGCTTGCGCCCGCGCCGGTGGCGACCGACACCATGACGATCACCGAGGCGACGCCGATGATCACGCCGAGCATGGCGAGGAAGCTCCGCAGCGCATTCACTTTCAGCGCGGCGATGGCGACCTTGCAGGAGGCGAGCGGATTCATCTCGCCTCCTCGACGATCTCGCCGTCGCGGAAGGTGATCCGCCGCCGCGCGCGCTTGGCGATGTCGGGCTCGTGGGTGACGAGGATCACCGTGATGCCGGTCGCGTTCAGCTCCTCGAACAGGGAGATGATCTCCTCGGTGGTATGGCTGTCGAGCGCGCCGGTCGGCTCGTCGGCGAGGATGATGTGCGGGTCGTTGACCAGCGCGCGCGCGATCGCCACGCGCTGCTGCTGGCCGCCGGACAGCTCGGACGGCTGGTGGTCCTCGCGATGGGCGAGGCCGACCTTGGCGAGGCAGGCCTTGGCCTTGTCGCGCGCATGTTTGTGGCCGCGCGGCGAATAGAGCAGCGGCAGCGCGACATTGTCGAGCGCGCATGTCCGCGCCAGCAGATTGAAGGTCTGGAACACGAAGCCGATCTTCTCGTTGCGGTAGAGCGCGAGCTGATCGGACGAAAGCTTCCCGAGCTCGCGGCCCTCGACTTGCAGCGAGCCGCTGGTCGGCACATCGAGCGCGCCGATGAGATTCATGAAGGTCGACTTGCCGGAACCCGAGGCGCCGGTGACGGCAAGATATTCGCCGCGCTCGACCTCGACGCTGATGCCTTGCAGCGCGCCGATGACGCTGCCGCCGAGCTTGTAGGTCTTGACCAGATCGCGGGCGACGATCTGCGGAGCAGGGGAGGCGGGCGCCTCACTCCGCGCCGCTTCTGCGTTGCTCACTGCGCCGCCTCGCTCGCGCGCACCACGACATTGGCGCCCTCGGGCAAGCCTTCGACGATCTCCGTCGTGTTGCCGTCGGTGAGGCCGAGTCTGCACCTCGTGCGGCCAGAAGGCGCCGTCCTCATAGGTCCAGATGGTGACTCGGCGCGGCCCGCTCGGTCTCTGCCGCGCCATCTCCTCGTATTTTTTGTATTTCTCCGGCGACAGCACCGCACGCAGCACCTTGGCGATGCGCATGCGCACCTGCTCGCGCACATCCGCCGACATCGGCGCCGTCCCGGGCGGTCCGGCACTGCGGATGGCGGCGAACTCGGCGTCGAGCGCGGCCCTGATCTTGCCCATCTCCTCTTCGGTGAGCTCGAGCTGGGTTCTCAGCTTCTCCAGCAGCCGCGCCCCGCGGTCGCCGACGGGTCCGAGCGTCGAGCCGGTCGCCCAACCATCGCGCGTAAGCGCCGCTTGCGCCGGCCCGCGCGGCTGGAAGCGCAGGGCGTCGCTCGGCACGACGACCACGTTCTTCTGCTCGCCGGTGACGATCTCGACATTGGCCGTCATGCCGGGCAGGAGACGGCCGAGAGGATTGTCGGCGTCGATCACCACCGTGTAGGTGACGACATTGTTGAGGGCGACCGGCGCGAGCCTGATCTGCTCGACCTCGCCCTTGAAGGTCACGTCGGGATAGGCATCGACGGTGAAGCTGACCGGGTTGTCGCGCGTCACCTGGCCGATATCCGCCTCATCGACTTGCGCCTCGATCTGCACATGGGCGAGGTCCTGGGCGATGGTGAACAGCTTCGGCGCCGTCATGCTGGCGGCGACGGTCTGGCCCGCCTCCACCGTCCGCTCGATCACCACGCCGTCGATCGGCGCGCGGATATAAGTGCGCTCAAGATCGATGCGCGCGGCGTCGAGCGTCGCCTGGCGCTGCTCGAGCGTGGCCTTGGCGTTCACCGACTTGCGCCTTGGCGATGGCCAGGTCGGCGGTGGCGGCTTGCTGAGCGGCGGTCGCGGTATCGAGATTGGCTTGCGCGCCGACGCCTTTCTTGACCAGCTCCGCGGCGCGCGCGAGGTCGAGCTCGGCCTTATGCAGATTGGACTCGGCGCGCTGGACGGTCGCTTCTTGCAGCGCGACATTGGCCTGGGCGATGGCCAGCCCCGCTTCCTCTTCGCGCACCCTGGTGGCGAAAGTCGACGGCTCGATGCGGGCGAGCACCTGGCCTTGCTTCACCTCCGAGGAGAAGTCGGCATAAAGCTCGCCGATATTGCCGGAGAGCTGCGAACCGATCTCCACCGTGCCGAGCGCGCGGACCGTGCCCGACGTCGACACGACGCGGCGCACGTCCGCGCGCGTGGCGGCGATGGTCTGCACGTCGAGCTGGGGGACGGCCTGATTCTGCCGATAGTAATAGAAGCCGCCTGCCGCAGCCGCCGCGACCAAGACAAGCGTGAACCAACGCGTTCCCATGGAGCCTGCTGTTCCCGAGAGAGTTCGCTGTTTAGCACGAACGGGCGGCAGCAAATCCTTACAAAACGGCAATGATATGAATGCGGTAATGCGCGCGAGGGAGCTACAGCCCGAAGGGGTAGGTCTCGTCGGGGCCGTGCGG
>CAWBMW010000021.1:0-38550 GCA_963790015.1 uncultured Gammaproteobacteria bacterium | reverse complement strand
CGCTGTGGCGATGATGCCGCCGGAGGCAGCGCCGAGGCCCAGCACCAGCGGCCAGGGCGCTGATGGCCAGGGGCAGGGTGGCCAGCTGCTTCCCGAGCAGCGGGATGGCCTGGTGATCGCGCCAGGCCTGTATCACCGGTCCCGCCTGCGGGTGCGCCAGCAGCTTCGCCTCCCATTCCGGGTGCGAGCGCGCAAAGAAGTAGGCAGCACCGATGAGGAAGGGTGTCGTCGGCAGCAGCGGCAACACGACGCCGGCCAGGCCGATCACGACGGCTATCACGCCGAGGGTGCGATAGACGGGGTCTTCACTCACGCGGATTTGCGCGACTGGACAACCGGCTTCAGCAGCACGGCCAAGTTCCCGGAGCGACCGGTCGGTGGTGGCCCAGTCGATGCAGCCATCCGTCACCGACACCCCGTAGCGCAGCTTCGACCGGTCGGCCGGGAATCTCCTGGTTGCCGGCCTCGAGGTTGCTCTCGAGCATCAGGCCGATGATCGACCGGTTGCCGTTCACGACCTGCTCGATCGCATCCCGGGCGACCAGCGGCTGCAGCGACGGATCCTTGCTGGAGTTGCCGTGGCTGCAGTCGATCACGATGCGCTCGGGCAGTCCCGCCTTGCGCAGTTCCTGCTCGCACAGCGCGCACGCTGACGGAATCGTAGTTCGGGCGGCCGCCGCCGCCGCGAAGCACGACGTGGCCGTAGGCGTTGCCGCGCGTCTGCATGACGGCCGTCCGGCCGTCCTCGTTGATGCCGAGGAAATGGTGCGGGCTGGCGCGCGGACTTCAGGGCGTTGATGGCCACCGTCAGGTCGCCGTCGGTGCCGTTCTTGAAGCCCACCGGGCGTCGACAGGCCGCTGGCCATCTCGCGGTGGGTCTGCGACTCCGTGGTGCGCGCGCCGATGGCATTCCAGGTGATCAGGTCGCCCAGGTACTGGGGCATGATCGGGTCCAGCGCCTCGGTGGCGGTCGGCAGGCCGAGCTGCGCGAGGTCCAGCAGCAGGCGGCGCGCCACGCCGATGCCCTTCTCGATGTGGAAAGAGTCGTCCATGTCGGGGTCGTTGATCGAGCCCCTTCCAGCCCACCGTCGTCCGGGGCTTCTCGAAATACACGCGCATCACCAGCACCAGCGTGTCGCTGACAGCGTCCGCCAGCGCCTTGCAGGCGCTTCGCGTAGTCCATCGCCGCCGCCACGTCGTGGATCGAGCAGGGCCCGACCACCACGAACAGGCGGGGGTCCCGGGCATCGATGATGTTCTGCAGGGTACGGCGATTGCGCAGAACGAAGCCCTCGAGCGCGGGACTTCAGCGGGTAGTCCGCCTTGACCTGCGCCGGGCGGCGGCAGGATGGTGCGGGCGATGACGTTGACGTTGTAGATCTGGCTCTCGCGGGACTGTCCATGGGCACAAGGATAGTAGGTCTGGCCACGGACCGGGCAACATGCGAGTGGCCGCCCTGTAGAATGGCAGCCCGAAAAATCCTGCCCGGAGGCCTCCCCATGCCCAATGTGTCCACCATGCAAGCCCTTCGCCAAGGGCGACATCTTCGCCGGCGCCACCGTCCTGAACCGGCCGGAAGACGACCACGCGGGCGACGGCCGGATCATCCAGTACGACAGCAACCTGAAGGAAAAGGGCGTGCTGTGGACCGAGGGCACCACGCACCTCATCGGCGGCCTCTCGTTCGCGCCCGATGGCACGCTCTGGGCCTTCGACAGCAACAGCTTCAAGGTGCTGCGCGTCAGCCCCCAGGGCAAGCAGCTGCCCCACATCAAGTTTGCGGACCGGGCCTTCTCCAACATCAACTTCGCGAAGGACGGCACCATCTACCTGGGCGAGCACCTGGTCGGCAACACGGTGCGCACCCGGCCCGGCACCACGCTCGGCACCACGCTGCCGAAGCTGCCCGGGCACCGACCGCTTCGGCGACGGCCGCCTCTACCAGTTCACCCAGGACGGCAAGCTGCTGAAGGAATTCGCGACGCCGGTGCACGGCGGCATGCCCGGCTTCCTCGGCCTGACCGGCGCGGCGCTGCGCGCCGACGGCAAGTCGATCCTCTACCTCTCGGAACTCTCCGACAGCATTCGCTGCTGGGACCTGGTGAACGACCAGCCCCTGCCGAACCTGGTCACCTACGCGCCGGACAGCGGCAACATGGCCATGACGGTCATGTACACGCGGGACGGCAAGCTGCTGCACATCCGCGCCAACTTCAAGGCGGGCTTCTTCCTGGAGCACCTGAACGAGAACGGCAAGGTGCTGCGCGAATACCCCCTGCCCGGCCCGGGCTGGGCCGCCGTGGGCCAGTCCATCGAACCGGACACGACGCTGCTCGGCAATTTCTTCACGGGCACCGTGGCGAAGTTCAGCCTGGCGACCGGCGAAATCGTGGCGCAAGGCCGAAACCGGCGTGCAGCGCTCGCTGGCCGGCCTCGCGCAGTACCCGGGTAGGAGCGCCGCTGTAGGAGCGCCTTCAGGCGCGACCCCCGTTCCCGCGGAGACTCGCGGGTCTCGAGTTCGCCGCGGGAAGGGGGGTCGCGCCTGAAGCCGCTCCTACCAGGGCAGCACGGTGCCGTCGAAGGTCCAGTAGGTGCCCGGTGTTCTCCATGGAGAGCTGATCCGTGATCCGGATCAGGTCGCTGCCGGCGGTCGTGACCGGCCGCAGCATCTTCTTCGGCAGCATCGCCATCATGTCCGTGTCCACCGGACCCGGATCGATCAGCGCCACGGCAATGCCCTTGCTCTTCAGCTGGTTCGCCAGGTTCTTCATCACCATGTTCAGCGCCGCCTTGCTGGACCGGTAGATGTAGAGCGTGCCGGTCTTCATGCTGCCGATGGAGCCCTGGCTGCTGGACACGTTGCTGATCTTCTTCTGCTGGCCCGCCTGCAGGTTCGGCAGGAAGGCCTCGGCCATCTTCAGCGGCCCGACGACATTGGTCCGGTAGACGACGTCGAAGAGCTCCCACTTCATGTTCTTGGCGAACTGCTGGTTCTCGCCGCCGCCGGTGACGCCGGCGTTGTTGAACAGGATGTCGACCGGCTTGCCCTCGTACTTCTTCGCCAGCGCGTCGATGGCGGCCAGGTCCATGACGTCGAGCGCCTCGACGACCACCTTGCCGTCGCTGGCCGCCGCCAGCGCATTGAGCTCCGTCGCCTCGGCCGGCTTCCGCGCCGTGCCGATGACCTTCCAGCCCCGGGCCGCGTACTGGCGGGTGAGCTCCAGGCCGATGCCGCGGTTGGCGCCGGTGACGAGCACCGTCGGCACGTAGCCCTCGGGCATCGGGGTCGGCAGCCGGCGACCGGCTGATCCGCGAGTTGTGCCCGGCGGCGTGACGGTTGCATGCCAGCCAGCGGCCAGAGTCAGCGCGGAAAGCACCGCGATGGCGCGGCGACGGGTCGTGGTCATGCATGATCCTCGCAAGTCGTGAAAATAGCGGCGGCACATGGCGCAGGAGCGCCTTCAGGCGACCGATCCGGAGACCGCGATCGCGCCTGAAGGCGCTCCTACGGGTGCTGCCGGGGCGGCGGCCGGGCGCTCAGCCGCCGACCGCCTTCAGATCGCCCTTCTCGGCGTACTTCGCCCCATCCACCAGCGGGATCGCGTCCAGCACCCAGCCCTTGCGTCTGGCGGCGCGCCGGACTCGGGATGGCGTAGGCCACGCGGCTCTGGGTGCGCTCGACCTCTTCGATGTCGATCTTCCAGCCCTTGGCCGCCCACTCCTTCTGCTTGGCCCGGTAGTCCAGGATCACGGAATCGGACGGCACCATGAACTCCTTGGTGTTCTTGTCCGGCGTGATGGCGGGCTGCAGGTTCTCGATGATCTTGATGTCCTGGTTGGCAACGTACTGGTTGCGCTCGATCACGTAGGCGTCGGTCTTCTCCTCCAGGGAGAAGTTGCGGGCGCAGACCAGATAGAGGTGCGTGGTCTTGTCGTCGATCGGCCGCTCGTAGAGATACTGGTGAATGAAGAAGTTCGGACCCGGGTGGATGTAGGTCCAGACGTGATTGGTGCCGTGATAGCCGGTGCCGGCCTCCAGCGTGCCTTCGCCGGGACGGTACTTCTTGAGGTCGCCCTGCAGCGGCGGCGCCTGGAAGGTGTGCCAGAAGCCCTTGCCCCAGATGCCGCCGTCCTCGATGCGCATGTCGCCGATCTTGTACTCCTCTTCGCGCTCGCCGCTGAAGCCGTGGGTGTCGTGCACGTACTCGTTGTGGGCCGGATCCACGCCGTTCTCGATGGAGCGCTCGTAGTAGCCGTTGATCTGGAAGTGCTGCAGCGTGGTGCGCCAGCCCTCCTGCTCCCACTCCTTCACCGCAAGGATCGGCGGCCGCTCGGCCTCGGGCAGGTCGCCGAGGAAGGCGAAGATCAGGCCGTAGCGCTCGTCCACCGGGTAGGCGTCGATGCGGGTGCGGCCGGGAATGCTGGCGTTGGCGCCCAGGGACGGGATCCTCTTGCAGTTGCCCTCGCCGTCGAACTGCCAGCCGTGGTAGGGGCACTGGATGCAGTCGCCCTTGATCTTGCCGCCGGCGAGCGAGCCGCCGCGGTGGGTGCAGGTGTTGGCCAGGCAATGGGCCTTGCCCTGCGTGTCCCGGAACACCACGAAATCCTGGCCGAGCGCCCGCACCTTGAGGGGCTGGTCGGTCAGCTCGGCGGTGGTCGTCATCGGGTACCAGAAATTGATGTACATGGGCTGCTTCACCGGTGCTTTAACTGCTGCACGAACTATAGGCCGACGGACGCCGGCCGCCAAGCGCTTCGCGGATCGTCGGTCAGGCCGACAGACTGAACACCGGCGGCCCGGGACCGCAGGCGCGCGCATGATCGCGATACAGGGCAACATAAGCAGTGCCGCCGCAAAGAGGGGCGCGTCCCGGCCGAGGCCCGCGAGGCCCAGCAGGGCGATCATCCCGGGGCCCAGGGCACGGCCCAGCCAGCTGGCGGTGTTGAAGGTCCCGAGCACCAGGCCCCGCTCCGACTCGCCGGCCTGCTTCGACACGAGGCTGTTCATGGTCGTCATGTACAGGGCGCTGCCGGTGGTCGTGAAGGTGATGCCGAAGAGCATCACTCCCCAGAACAGCGACTGGGTCATGACCAGCAGGCCGACGACGTAGGAACTCAAGCCCGGCGATCAGCAGCAGCTTCTCGCCGAAGCGCTTCACCAGGGGACCGACCAGCAGGCCCTGGGTGGTCACCACCAGCATGGCCAGGTAGGTGAAGGAGAGGCCGATCTCCCGCGGCCCCCAGCCGAACCGGTCGCCCGCCCAGAAGGGAAAGTTGGTCTCGAAGGCGGCCATGGCCAGGTAGGCGAGGAAGCCCACGGTGAGGAGCTGGCCCAGCACCGGCCGTTGCACCACCTGCCGGAAGGCGGCGAAGCCGCCCCCGGTGTCCCCCGCCGGCCTGGCAACGGCCCGCTTCTCCGGCGGCAGGCTTTCCTTCAGCAGGAAGAATGCGCCCGTGATCGCGAGCAGGCACACCAACGCCGCGGCGAGCCCTGGCCAGAGGAGCGTCGCCGAGGCCGCGTCCTTGCCGCCCAGCAGTCCGCCAACCAGTGGCCCCACGATGAAGCCCAGCGACAGCGACGCCCCCACGATGCCCAGCGTCTTGGCCCGTTGCTCAGGCGGGGAGATGTCCGAGGCGTAGGCCATGGCCACCGGAATGTTGCCGCCCATGAGCCCGGTGAGCAGCCGGCCGAAGGACAGCGTCCAGGGATCCGGCGCGAAGGCGCAGATGAGGTGCCCGACCATGCCGCCGGCAATGCTGCCGATGAGCAGGGGCCGCCGGCCGAAGCGGTCGCTGTAGCGGCCCCAGAACGGCGTGGCGATGAACTGGCCGATGGCATACAGGCCGAGCACCATCGGCCCCGCCCAGTGCGGTACGCCGAGCTTCTCCGCGACGAAGGGAAAGCCCGGCAGGATGAGGCCGAAGCCCATGCCGGACAGGAGGATCGTGACGAGGAGCACGGGCATTCGTTACTTCCGGGCGAAGCGGGCGCGGCCCGCGGTGCGCGCAGGGATGTCGGCAGTGGCGAGGAAGCGGACGGCCTTCGGATCCTGCTTCACGTAGGCGTCGAGGAAGGCCAGGGTCAGGCTCGCATCGATGGCGGCGCCCTCCGGATCGTCGTCACCACCACGGTCGGCCCTGCAGATCACGCCGCCGAGGTAGTGATCACCGTTCTCCAGCACCACGCTGTACTTGTCGCCGGGCGGCGCGAGCGTGTACGGCGACATGCGCCACTCCCAGGGATGGATGACGGGCCCGCCCGTGTTGCCCACATCCAGCGTGCCGCCCGTCGCGATCAGGGGAATGGTGAGTCCGCTGAAGGCGTCCGGGGCCATCATCTCGTCCATCTGCCCGACGCCACTCAGGATCACGGCGCCCCGGATGCGCGGATCCAGGTACTGGCGACGCCCGCCATCCGGCGTCCGGACCCAGAGCCCGGCCTTGGCCATGGCAATGACGCTGCCGAAGGAGTGCCCCGCCACGGCCAGCCGGTCCGTGTCCAGCTGGCCCGGGATGCCCGCGGCCGCGGCGATCGGGTCGAGGTTGGCGAAGATGAAGTTCAGGTCCGCGATGCGCGTGTCCGTGAGGCCGCCCATCTGGTCGCGGCGCAGGGGTGGCTGGATGTTGGGCGAGTCCGGGTGATCCGGCAGCACCACCACGTAGCCGTGGGACACCCACAGGTCGGTGATCGCCGCGTACAGCTGCGGGTAGCAGAACGCACCGTGGGAGAAGACCACGACCGGGTGCGGGCCCGGCGACTTCGGGTAGGCGACCCGCAGGCGGATGTCCCGCGGCTGGGCCGGGTCGGTCATGACCAGATCGTCCGCCCGGCCGATGGCGTAAGGCCCCGCTGGCGAGTCGTACAACCCGGTGGCTGTGCAAGCCGCCAGCAGCGGCAGGCAGAGGAGCAAGGCTAGGCGCGCGCGTACGATCAGCACGGGGCATCTCCGGGAAGGACTCCTGTCGGGATGCTAACCGATGGCCCTGCCCGGGCACCCGCGGAAGTGCGCGGCGCGACTCCCCGGTGGACGCTGCAGGGACGAGTCTTTGGCCCGCTGCAGACCCTTGCAAGCCTGCTGCCCTTGACACCGAGCTTTCGCGCTCCAATAGACTCTGCGACAACGATGGACAAGCCAGGGTATCTCAGCCCTTCCCCAACAATCATGAATACGACAGATTTTGACTTCGACGCCGCGTTCCGCCGCCGCGGCCTCACGCGCCACTTCGCCCTGCGGGGCGATCTGCACGATGTCGCAGATGCCATGCTCAAGCTCCGTGTACTTGCGGCGCACGCTCCCGGAGCCCGGGTTTTCCCCGTGTACCGCGAAATCCGCTTCGCTGTCCGACGGACCCGCGACGATGTCTTCGACAACCTTGCCCTTCACTCCGGGCTCCTGGCTCAGCGGCTCGACAGCAGCTTGCTCATCCTGGATGGAGGGCAGGTGTTTGTGCGCGCCACCGCACGTCAGAAGACCGGCTACACCTCCGGCACCCTGGAAATCTGGGCTACGGACCCGGAAGAACTCGAGAAGTCGCGACAGCTCCTGCTTGGCCTGGCGGGAGATCAGCCGGTTCGCGAGGAGCTCTTCACCATCGACTGGCACTTCACGAGCCGTGGCCAGGGACTGACCAGCGTGGCGTTTGATGAGTTTGCCGACATGGATCTCCTGGACGAGGCCTACCCCGGCCTGACCGCGGGCGTGAATCACTTCATCCAGCAGTTTATCGCCGCGCCGGAGACAGTACTGATTCTCCAGGGGCCACCAGGCACGGGCAAGACACGCCTGGTCCGGGCAATCCTGGCCGCCCTGTCCAAGCGGAAGGGCGACAGCGCAAGGGTGCTCTACACATCCGACAAACGAACGCTCGAGACCGACGAGATCTTCGTCGAGTTCCTCACGGGGGAGCACGACGCCTTCGTCGTCGAGGACGCCGATCACCTGCTCGGAGCGCGCCACAGCGGAAACGTCGACCTGCACCGCTTCCTGACGGTGGCTGACGGCGTCGTGCGGGCACAGGGACGGAAGATCATCTTTACGACGAACCTGCCGAACGTCGGCGATATCGACGAAGCTCTGGTCCGTCCGGGGCGGTGCTTTGCTGTGTTACGAATGCGGCCGCTGGCGATCGACGAAGCGCTGCGCCTCATCGCGCGGCTTGTTCCGGAAGAAGGGGCTGCCGCAGCAACGGCTCACGCCCTGCCAGCCGGCGTACCGGCCGTGACGCTGGCGGAAGTGTTCAGCGCAATCAGGGACGGCGAGTGACACCAGCCTTGCGGGTATCTGTTGGAAATTGCCGGAAACGTGGCTGGCTACCGGGGGCGTCCCCCGGTAAGGTAATTTCTGGTCCGGGCCAATGAGACACTCGATGGACTATCTCTATTCGCTGTACGATACCCTTGTCAGCATCAACGTCCCGAACGACACGGCCCGGGCGGTGATTGATGCCATGGAGCGCGACATGGGCACCACGATTGCAACCAAGATGGAGCTGCAGTTGCTCCGGCAGGACCTGCAGCACCTGCGCCAGGAAATGGCCACCAAGGTCGATCTGGCCGACACGAGGGCTGGCCTGGCCGACGTGCGCCAGGAATGCACGCTGATCCGCAAGGATATGGAATTGCTCTCGAGCACCCTGACATTGCGCCTCGGCTCGATGCTGATGATCGGCCTCGGACTGCTCTTCACCGCCCTGAAAATCACCTGACGCGCAAGTAAACCCCAACCGGAGGATCGACCCATGGCCGAAACCATTCGCAAGAGCGGCTGCATGTGTGGCGCGGTTCAGCTTGAACTCACCGGCGAGCCCCCGGTGATGGCGTACTGCCATTGCGAATCGTGCCGCGGCTGGCTCGCGGCGCCCCTGCATGCCGCCACATTGTGGCCGGCCGCCAGCGTCAAGGTGGTGAGCGGCGCCGACAAGCTGGGGACCTACAAGCGCACCGACGCGAGCCACCGCAAGTTCTGCACCCGGTGTGGCACGGCCGTGATGATCGACCACCCGTCGCTCGGCATGGTCGATGTCCCGGCCGGGCGGGTCGCCGGCCTGGCGTTCAGACCCACCGTCCACGTGCACTACGCCGAGAAGGTGCTGCAGGTGAAGGACGGCCTGCCCAAGTTCCGGGATTTCCCGAAGGACTTCGGTGGCAGCGGAGAAATGCTGCCGGAGTAGATGGGCCGGCGCGGGGTCTGACGCCGCGAGGCAAACCGCCTGGCCACCCCGCGGCACACCCGCCTCCCCAGGGTGCGAGCCCCGGGCGACTGCGCTAACGTCGGCCTTCCTGAACCGGCACGACGGAGATGCACCCATGGCCCGCAAGCACGATATCTCCCGCTTCGATCCCGAGGGCACCCGGCTGCCCATCAAGCTGGACACCACCAGCAACGGCGAGTTCGCCCCCTTGCCGCTCCCGCGCCACAGCGCGCTCGCCAACCAGCGGGCCCTGGAACAGGTCGGGATCAACGCCCGGCGCCTCGGCATGAGCCGCCGCGCCTTCGTGACGACCTCCGCCGGCACCGCCACCACGCTCCTGGCCTTCAACGAGGCCCACGCGGCGCTGGGCAGGACCGGGAGCTACTACGACGTGCCCCGGCTCGCGGCCCTGGACGCGGCGGCGGCCGACGCATCGCTCGCCAAGCGCGAATTCATCTTCGACATCCAGGGGCACCACGTGAACGCGCTGGAGCACTGGAAGGCGCCGAACATGCTCACGGCGCAGGGCCTCAAGTTCATGCCCCAGGCCAAGTGCGACTACCTGGACCCCAAGTCCGAGTTTGGCCACATGAAGTGCTTCACCAGCCAGGCCTTCGTGAAGGAGATGTTCCTGGACAGCGACACGGACATGGCGGTGCTTACCTTCACCCCCACCTCCTACGAGGACATGCCGCTCACGCAGGACGAGGCCAGGGCCACCCAGGAAATGGTGGACGCGCTGGACGGCAGCCGCCGGCTGCTGGTCCACGGCCGGGTCGTGCCGAACCTGCCGGGCGACATCGAGCGCATGCCGGAACTCGCCGAGAAGTGGAAGATCTCGGCCTGGAAGACCTACACCCAGGCCGATCCGGCGGGCGAGACGGGCTGGTGGCTCGATGACGAGGAGCACGGCGGCAAGCTGATCGAGATGGCGCGCAAGACGGGCGTGAAGACCATCTGCATCCACAAGGGCGTGCCTCTGCCGACCCCCTTCATGACGGGCAAGAACCGGAAGTTCGGCGGCTGCGGCGACGTGGGCAAGGCCGCGCGCCAGAACCCGGACATCAACTTCATCATCTACCACTCGGGCTACGACCTGAAGTTCCGCGGTGCGGAGTTCGTGCCGGGCAAGCACGAGTCTGGCAGGGATGAGATTGGCATCGACTCGCTGATCCGGTCCCTGATCGACAACGGCGTGAAGCCCAACAGCAACGTGTACGCCGAACTCGGCACCACCTGGCGCTACCTGATGAAGGACCCCAACGAGGCGGCCCACGCCATGGGCAAGCTCTTCAGGTACGTGGGCGAGGACAACGTGGTGTGGGGAACGGACTCGATCTGGTACGGCTCGCCCCAGGACCAGATCCAGGCTTTCCGGACCTTCCAGATCAGCCGCGAGTATCAGGAAAAGTTCGGCTATGCGGCGATGACGCCCGAACTGCGTGCGAAGGTGTTCGGACTGAACGCGCTGAAGCCGTACGGCCTGGACGCCACGGACATCCGCAAGAGCTTCCTCACGGACACGATGCAGAAGGAGAAGGCCCGGAACGCCGAACGGCCGGACCCCACGTTCATGACCTACGGACCACGAACCCGCCGCGAGTTTCTTGCGCTGCTTAAGGCCGGGGCGTAAAGCGGTAGCGCACGCCCGCCGCCGCCAGCTGCGCCATCAGGCCGCCCCTCGACCGGCTGAAGATCGCCACGTCGCTGCTGAACGCGGCCTCGGCAGCCGCGCCGCGGGTGGCTGCCGCCGCCGACGCCCGGCCGCCCAGTTCCAGCCGCCCGGGGATGAATCCCAGGTTGCCCGACTTCGTGAACAGGTCCACGGCCTCGCAGGTGCGGAAGAAGATGACCTGGCTGTGGGCCTCGCCGCCGGCCTGGAGGCCCAGCGAGAGCGCCGACTGGGACACCTCCCCCTTCAGCCGGTCACCCGCAATCAGCACGCCGCGACCCCAGGCGACGCCGGCGCCGAACCCCACCTGAACGACGCGTGGAAACACCGCCAGGGCGCAGGCCTCGGCGAAGAACGGCTCCAGCGCAGGATCTGCAGCACGCCATTCCGCGATGGTGCGGGCAGACGCCACCTGGAGCGGGTTGCCGGGGTCGGGCTCCCAGGCGGCCAGCGCGGGCGGGGCCAGTGCAATCTGTGCCTGTGCAACCAGGAGCAAGGCCGGCAGCCACAACTTCATCGCAGACACTCCAGGTGCAAGGTGACCCAGTCCGAGCCCCCGGAAACTTCGCCCAGGATGTCCGAGCTGCCGAAAATCCCGGACCGGTGGACGACGGTGACCCCGGTGAAGCAGTTGCGCACCAGCCTGGATTTCGAGATCCGCTCGAGGGGGAAGTCCGCCTGGAACTCGAGGTAGTTCAGGAGGTGCGACGTGTTCCGGTCCCGCTCCGCCTGCTTGATCTGTTCGACGGCGGGCACCGACTCGGCGTAGGACACGCCGAAGCCAACGCCGTAGCGGAAGGCCAGCTGCTCGGACCAGGGCAGGTAGCCCTTGCCCATCGCCATCACGTAGCCCGTGTAGTTCCAGAAGTCGTCCTGGTACTCGTGCTCGAAGTGCCTGAACAGCGCCAGCTTGCCGTAGAAATCCACCCGCGGCCCGCCCTTGAGGAGCTTGCCGACGGTGAGGCCGGCGATGTCGGTATTGGCCTTGTCGCTGCGGTCCCACTTCCCGGCCATCAGGTACGGGAAGATGTTCTCCTTGGCGGCGTAGCCGGCATTGACGCGCCAGGACCACTCCGTCGCCCGGTCTGCCGGCCGGTGCGTTGGCTTGTGCACGTTGCCGAAAAGGTAGCCGGCTCCCACGAAGGCCGAGGCGAGCAGGTCCTCCTCGACGATGGGGCTGTTCTGGATCGAGCTGCCCAGGGTCTCGAAACCCGCATTGCCAAACATGAAGACGTGATCGGTCAGCTGGTACCACGCGTTGACGCCGTAGGTGAAGTTGTGCGCGTTGCCCGGAGCATAAGCCGGCCGCCCCGGAGCCGCCTCTTCCTCGGAAACGCCGTAGTAGTAGCCCGTGAGGTCATCGTCCTGAAGCGTCGCTGTGACGAAGGGCGAAAACATCCAGTTGCCCACGTCCCACCGGTAGCGGTAGGTGAAATTGAACTCCTCTCCGTCGTGACGATCCCGCAGGTCCGTCACCCAGTCGCCCTCGAGCTCACCCCAGGCGCCCCGCCACGTGACCGAAATGCCACCATCGATAGTCTGTTCGCGCTCTTCGAGACCAGCGAGCACGTCGCTGTCTTCGGGATCCAGGCTCGTGAAGCGATAGCGGGCCAGCAAATTGACGCTGAAAGTCTCGTTACGGAACAGGTGCGCGCCGAACTCGGTGCCGTGCGCGTACAGGAAGCGACCCTCGTAGAGGTAAAGCGGAACCAGGTCGACATCGACGTCGTCGCCCAGGTAGGGGCCGGTGCCTATGCGCAGTCCACCACCCAGGGCCGGTGTGCCCGGCGGCGCATCGATGATCGGAATGCGCTCAATCTCGGTGGCGATGGCAGGGACAGCGCGCGGCCAGACAAGCGGCAAGGACGACCGCTCTCATGGCGGGCCGGAAGCTGGCAACACAAACACCCATCGGCCCAAGTCTGCCAGCCCGCAATGCCGCCCGCTACGCCAGGCGGGGCGTCCAGGTCGATGACCCGGGCAAAAAACGGCGGGCATGGTGCCCGCCGTTTCCGGTCGCGCGTCAACGCGCTCCTACTTGCGCCGCTTTTTCCCGACGCTGCCGCCCACCGGCTCGCCGTGGAGCAGCCGCACGTGCGGCTCGTTCGACGTAGTTCGGGGTCTCGAAGTCCGGCGGACCGTGCGGGTGGTTGTGGCCATCGGAGGCCACCCAGTCGTACAGCTGCGGACGCTTGCGATACATCATTGCCGCGGCCCGCAGCTTGTTCTCGTCCGGGTTGGTCCACGGGTTGAAGTGGAAGTAGTTGAACAGGATGGAGTCCGTCCGGCCAAAGGCGATGGTGCCGTACTTGCAGCGGAAGGAGCCGTGGTTGATGTACGGCGGCCGCCAGAAGTAGCCGCCCGTGGGCAGCTCGCCGAACTGCATCATCCAGGACGTGCCCCAGATGTGATACGACTCCTCGGCGCTGTCGTGGTAGGAGATGTTGTCCTGGGCGAACCGCGGCGTCATGCAGTAGAGGAAGCTCAGCGCCTCGGTGATGGGATCGTAGTGCAGCAGCTTGATGAGGCAGCCCGTGGCGACCGACGGCGACACGATGCTGCCGCCGCCCCAGGGACGGTCCTCGTAGCTGTTCACCGACGAGAAGGCCTCCGTCAGCGCCAGCTGGTGGTTCTTGTCGGACTCCACCCAGCTTGGCTCGCTGTCGTTGAACATGAGCAGCGCCTCGGCCCCCTGGGGAACTTCGATCTGCCCGACGGCCATCCCGGCGGGGACGAAGGCGTAGTGCCCTTCGGTCCAGGTCTGCTTGCCGACCTTGATCTTGCCGTTGAGGACGAAGATCTCCATGTCGGAGTAGCTGAGGCCGGGCTTGCGCTTGAAGCCGCCGTCGAAACGCACCTTGAGGGTGCAGGCACCGGTGTCGGTGTCCAGGGACAGCACCTTGTAGGAACTGCCCTTGAAGCCGGACACGTCGAACTTCTTGAACGGATGATCGAGTTCGACGTACGGCTCGATATGCGGTCGTGCCACGATGAAACTCCTGTGTACTGCCCTGGCCTAGAAGACGACCTGGTGCTTGCCCTTGGGCTTCTTCGCGATCTCGCCGGGCTTGATTACCCGCTTGGTGTCGCCAGTGACGTTGAAGCCCCTGGTCTGGATGATCTGCAGGAACTGCTCGACCCACTTCTCACGCTGGGGAGCGAGTTCATCCTGCTCCTTGACGATCGCCGCGTAGCGCTTCTTCTGCTCGGCGATGTTCTCCTTGAACCAGGCATCGGTCTCCTTCGACGCGGGCCGGCTTGATGTCCTGCACTCGTCTTGGCCATGTGGTCTCCTCGATGATTCCGTAGGAGCGGCTTCAGCCGCGACCCAACTTCTGTTCGCGCCTGAAGGCGCTCCTACCTGCTCTTGCGGTACCAGTCGTTCACCTCGTCGCCGGTCGTCAGCCACACGTCCTTGTGACTCGCGATGTGCGCAAACGCCCGCTTGAGGTGCTTGAACTTGTTGGGCTGCCCGACCCAGAAGGTGTGCAGGCAGATCGGCATGCAGCGCGCGTTGTCGGCGCCCTCATCGTACAGCACGTCGAACTGGTCGACGATCATGTCGCCGAAGGCCTCCGAGCTGACGCCCACGTTGGCGAACGCCGGGATGTCGTTCAGCTCCACGGTGTAGGGCACCGAAATCAGGCTGCCCTTCTTCACGTTGAACGGGAACGGGTGGTCGTCGGCGGTGTAGTCGCACAGGTACTCCACGCCCATGTCCGCAAGGATGTTCGGCGTGTTGTTGGTGTGCGTCAGGAACGGCGACAGCCAGCCCTTGGTCTTGCGGCCGATGGCCTTCTCCATGGACTTCAGCACGCTGCCGATGATCTCGCGCTCCTTCTTCTCGTCGATGTTCGAGAGGAAATTGGCCGGGGCGTTGTTGATGCCGTGGCCGATGTAGGCCCACTTGCGCTTGTTGGTTTCGTCGATGATCCGCGGGTACTCGCGGATGATCTCGGAGTTCAGGCAGACCGTGCCGCGCATGCCGATCTTGTCCATCAGTTCGATCATCCTCCACAGGCCGACCCGGTTGCCGTAGTCGCGCCAGCCGTAGTTGAGCGGATCCGGGTTGAACTGCTGGGTGCCCGGGATGATGGCCGTGCCCGGGATGTTGTGCGGGAAGTGCTCGATGTTGATGTACGGGATCACCGCCACCCGGGCCCCCTTCGGCAGCTTGAACCTCGGCCGGTCGATGATCGGCACGTAGTCGTAGTGCGGGCTCTGGGTCAGCTTGCTGCGGTCGACTTTCGCGGCTGCTTTCGCGGGCTTCTTGGCCATCGAATTGTTCCCCTGCCTCAGGTGGTTCTTGATTGTCAGGAGCGGCTTCAGCCGCGATTCAATTTCCGGTCGCGCCTCAAGGCGCTCCTACGGCTTCTTCAGCCCCTTGATGTACTTCATGGCGTCGGTCTTGCTGATGACGTCGCCGTACTTCGCGTTGATGTCGAAGAGATTGGCCTCGTGGGGCCCGTCGTGGCGATCGCCCACGCACTCGCGGATGACGATGGGCCGGAAGCCGTTCTGCACGGCATCCACCGCCGACGCGCGGATGCAGCCCGACGTGGTGCAGCCGGTGATCAGCACCGTGTCGACGCCCATGGCGGTCAGGGTGGCGGCCAGCGAGGTGCCGAAGAAGCAGCTCGCGTAGTTCTTGACGATGACGAGCTCGCCCTTCTTCGGCTCGACGCCCTTGCAGAACTGGGCGTACTTGTTGCCGGGCACGAGGCTCTTCAGGACCGGCGCCTTCTTGATCCAGACGCCGCCGTCGGCGAAGTCGGACGGGTTGTACAGCACCCGGGTGTGGATGACCGGCATCTTCTTCGCCCGCGCCAGCTTGAGCAGCGTCGGCATCTCCGTGACGGCCTTGACGACGCCCGGCGCGAACAGCGGCGCGCCCTTCAGGGTGTAGCCCTGCAGCAGGTCGATGACGAGCAGTGCGGTCTTCCTGCCGAAGCCGAGCCTGTTGTCCCAGACGCCGGCGTAGTTCTTCGCGGCAGTCGCCTGAGCCATTCTTCGTTCTCCCTGGGAAAGGTGGCAATAGTTTCACCGAACTGCACGGCCCGCAAGCGGGACCGGGACCCACGGTCGGGTCGGTTCGCGCTGCGGCCATGCAGGCCTTGGAACCAGTCGGACAGGGCCGGCGAAGAGCACAATTCGGGCGTAGGATTGTCATTGCCCGGCCAGTTCTTTGAGGAGCGGCTTGTAGGAGCGGCTTCAGCCGCGATACCCAACACAGTGGTGCCGGACGGTCGCGCCTGAAGGCGCTCCTACGGCACAGGAAACGTCAGGAGGGATTCCATGAACGCACAGACTGCAGCACCAAGCGCCCCGAAACCGGTCATTGCCGAGGTTGCGCCTCACGCGCCGAAGCAGGCCACGGGTACCGCCGGCATGCTCAACCAGTACAAGACCCTGAGCGGCTTCGAGGGCCGTGAAGCCGAGCTCGGCCTTTCGATGTCCATCCTGCTGAAGATGCTGGGCAACCACGCCGGTTATGCCCACGAGATGAACGACCCCCTCGTGAAGGCCCACCTGCTCGCCATCCAGTTCGCGAAGAACAACGGCACTCTCGACCAGTACATTGCCCATGACATCAAGACCATGGAGCCGATCAACCTGCGCATGAAGCAGATCATCGAGAAGACCGGCATGCCGGAGATTGCGATGGTGGCGCTCTTCGACCGGACGGCCTGCCACTACGCCCTGGCCCTGACGACCACCGGCGACGGCCGGAGCAGGACCTGGAAGGACCCCTTCGGCTGGGTCCTGACCCAGTGCCGGAAGATCGGCCAGTTCGACCTGACCGCCCGGGAGATCCACGAGACCTGGACGATCCCGCGCCTGACCGGCTACGGGGCAGCCATGGGCGTGACGTTGAGGGTTTCTCCGTGGCAGGAGGACGGCACGATCACCTGCGAACTGTCGGACCCGCGCTGAGGCTTTTCGCCAACACCCACCCCGCTTCCCTCCCACTCCTTAACCAGGTACCGGCCCTCGTGGCCGGTGCCTGGGGGCTTCTGCTAACATCTCTCCCGCCGCACCAGTGTGGCTTTCGGTCAACGGACACGGGAGCCCCCGCGGCACCTTCTGGGGCAATCGGGGAGTCTTGAGCATGCAGACGCGCAGTTTTTCCACGCCGGCAGCCAGCCTGCTGGCCGGCCTGGCGCTGGCCATCGGGGCGGGCCCCGCGGCGGCGCAAGTCGACGAGATCCTCGTCACGGCCCAGCGCCGTGAGGAAAGCCTCCAGGACGTGCCGGTGGCCGTCAGCGCCTTCACCGTCGACCAGATCGCCAACCGGCAGATCGACGTCGTCAAGGATATCGGCCAGAACGTCCCCAACCTCCAGACCTACACGGTGACGGCGGGCGCCGAGGCGATCCAGATCCACTCCCGGGGTGCCAGCGTCCAGAACCCGGGCTTCAATCTCTCCGAGTCGCCAGTCGGCATCTACGTGGACGACGTGTATTACGGCCGTCTCGCCAGCGTGAACATGGAACTGCTCGACGTCGAGCGCATCGAAGTACTGCGCGGCCCCCAGGGCACGCTCTACGGCCGGAACACGATTGCGGGCGCGGTGAAGATCATCAGCCGCACCCCCGGCGACGAAACCTGGCTCACCGGCTCGGTCGGCATCGGCAACTACGAGACCACCGAGGTCGGCGTCTCGCTGGGCGGACCCATCGAGGAGGGATCGCTGGCCGGGTCCATCGCCGCCACCTACAACCGGCGCAACAAGGGCTGGATGAACAACGGCACCACGGGCGAACAACCCGGCGAGTACGACAACAAGGCCGCCCGGGCCAAGCTGCACTGGTACGGCACCAGCGGCCTCGACGCCACGCTCACCGGCTGGGTCGCTGACGTGGAGAACGACGGCTACAACGGCATTCCCTACGTGCCCTTCAGCAACGACATCGCCGGCAGCCCGAATCCCGGACTTCGATCCGGCGCCGGCCAACAGCGCCCCGCAGGGCGGCTTCTACGAGACTTTCAGCGCCCCGGGCGTCAACTACGGCGAGTCCGCAGCAGGGCGGCGCGAACCTGCACCTGTCCTTCGATTTCGGCGGGGTCACGCTGCGCTCCATCTCGAGCTTCGCCAGCATCGACACCGACTTCGGCTTCGACCTGGCGGGCGGCGGCGCGGACTTCGCCCCCGTCCCGGCCGCCCAGTTCGGCCTGCGCATCCGCTCCGACTCGGAGTTCGACCAGTGGAGCCAGGAACTCCAGCTGCTCGGCAACCTGGGCGACGCCCTGCTCTGGCAGCTCGGCGGCTATTACCTGAACGAGGACGGCGAGCAGCAGTTCGTCGGGCACCGTCCCGGGATCATCTCGCACCACTCCGTCCTTCGACGAGGCCATCGACAACGAGACCGACAGCTACGCCGTGTACGGCGAAGCCACCTACCAGGTCACCGACGCGTTCTCCGTGACGGGCGGGCTGCGCTGGACCCGGGACGAGAAGGAGTACACCAACAACTGCGTGGGCGGCTTCTGCTTCGATGACACCGACCTGGGCCCGAATCCCACTCCCGGCACCGGCTCTGTGGCGCTGGAAGACGACTGGGACGAGACCACCTACAAGCTCGGGCGCGAACTACCAGCTGACCGACGACCAGCTGCTCTACGCCTCTTACTCGACCGGCTTCCAGGCCGGGGGCTTCCGCACGCTGTGCTTCGGCAACCAGAGCAGCTCCTGCGGCGGCACGGCCTTCGACCCCCAGACCGTGGACAGCTTCGAGCTGGGCTGGAAGAGCGACCTGGCCGACAACACGCTGCGCGTGAACGTCGCCGGGTTCTACGCCATGTACGACGACATCCAGCAGATCGTCACCAACAACGCCGGCGGCTTCCCGATCGACAACATCGGCGAGGTGGACGTGTACGGCGTGGAGCTGGAGGTCACCTGGACGCCCATCTCCGACCTGAACGTGTATGCCCTCCTGGGCATCCAGGAAAGCGACTTCGGCGACGTGAACCCGAATTCGCCGCCGGGCGGCCTCGGCGGCAACGCACCGCCCGTCGACGAGCTCCCCTCCAACCCCCAGTGGCAGGGCAAGCTCGGCTTCGACTACCGGATCCCGCTGCAGAACAGCCTGGAGTTCTTCTACGGCGCCGACGTCTACCACACGGACGAGTACTTCACGGAGTCCCGGAACCTGGTCGAGATCGAGGACTACACCCGGGTGAACGGCTTCCTGGGCATCGGCGCGGACGACCGGCAGTGGCAGGTGATGTTCGCCGCGAAGAACATCACGGACGAGGAAGACAACGTGTCCGGCATCTTCGCCAATGGCTTCACGAACATCCGGACGCCGCTACCGCCGGTGGAGTACATGATGAGCTTCAAGGTCAACTACTGAGCTTCGGCTTTGGGGTGACCATTGGCCCGCAGGGGCCGGGAAAGGGGCGCTTCGGCGCCCCTTTTTCTTTCCTGCCGTAGGAGCGGCTTCAGCCGCGACCCCTCCTCGACCGAGCGCACTACCGGGCTCCGGAAAGCACTCCGTAGCCCGCGGCAGCACGGGCGGGTGTCCCGTCGGGCTACCGTGCGGACACGGTGAGCGCCCGACGGGACACCCGCCCGTGCTGCCGCTCGTTCGGAGAGTTCCACCGGTTGCGAGTGCAACCCGCTTGCCCACATCGCAACCGAGGTTCATCCCGCGGGCAATGGCCGATGCCTCGCCCGCGACAAGACGTGTCCTCACGTCAGCGGGCGGGGTCTTCGGCCGCTGCCCGCGGGATGAATCACGGATCCGGACGGGTCGCGGCTAAAGCCGCTCCTACGGGCAAGGACCGGATGCGCCGGCCCGTCGCCGCGAAGATGGCGTTCGTGAGCGCCGGCGCAACGCCGGGGACGCCCGGCTCACCGACACCACCGGGGCGCCCGCCCTGGGGCAGGAGCTCGACGACGATCTCGGGGATGTCCGCGAGGCGCAGCCAGGGGTAGTCGTTGAAGTTGCGCTGCTCCACCGCGCCATTGCGGATCGTGATGCGCCCGTGCAGCGCGGCGTTCAGGCCGTCGAGGATGCCGCCGGTGATCTGGGCTTCGACAGCGTCGGGATGGATGACGGTCCGGCAGTCCACGACGCAGGCCACCCGCTCGATCCGCAGCGCCCCGTCGTCGGCGACGCTGACCTCCACGACCTGGGCCACGAGGCTGTCGTGGCTCTCGATGAAGGCGACGCCACGGCCGGAGCGCCAGCCCGGCGTGTCCGGCAACGGCTCGCCCCAGCGCCCGAGGCGGGCCGCGGCGCGGAGCACGGCCTGCTCCGCGGGCAGCCCCTCCAGGTGGCGCAGGCGAAACGCCACCGGGTCCACGCCAGCCTCGACGGCCAGCTCGTCCATGAAGCTCTCCAGGAGAAACGGGTTGATGGAGTTCGACACGCTCCGCCAGAACCCGGTCGGAATACCCTCCTCCCGCGGCACGTAGGCCATGCGCGCGACGGGGAGTGCATAGCGCGGGCTGAATGCGCCCCCGAGCGCGCTCTTGTCCGTCGCTGCGTCGCCGCCGCGGGCGGTCGGCGTGCGCCGGAAGTTGCTGGCCACGACGGACTCGGACACCAGCGTGTAATCGAGGGCGGCAATCCGGCCGCCGGCGCCCAGCGCGCCGCGCACGCGGCCGGTGGCCGCGGGCCGGTACATGTCGTGCCGGAGGTCCTCTTCCCGGGACCAGGTGAGCTTCACGGGCCGCCCGGGGACGGCCCTCGCGGCACGGGCCGCTTCCACGACGAAGTCCATCTCGGCCCGGCGCCCGAAGCCGCCGCCCATGAGGGTGGAGCGGATCTCCACCTGCGCGGGCAGAAGGCCGGCGGCCTTCGCGGCTTCGTCCCGAGCGATGCTGGGCGCCTGCGTGGGCGCCCACACGGTCAGGCGCTCGCCCGTTGCGCTCCCGGGCTCGAACAGCGCCGTGCAGTTCATCGGCTCCATGCAGGCATGGGCCAGGAACGGCAGCTCGTAGACCGCCGTCAGCGGGTCGGAACCCAACGCGGCGGGAACGCCCTCGTCGTCACGGAATATGGAGGCGCCGTTGCCGTCCAGGGCTTCCCGGTAGGCACCGCTGCAGGACGTCCGAGTCCGGCTGCACGGGGTCCGTGGCCACGGGCTCCATGCCGAGGAGAGCGGCGCCGCGCTGCGCGGTCCAGGTGTCCCCGGCCAGCACGGCGACGGCCCGGTCGCCCAGCGCCACGACGTCCACGACGCCCGGCACCGCCCGCGCGGCCCGGGCGTCGAGCGCGCCGATCCGGCCGCCCACCCGCGGTGAATGGCGGACGGCTCCGTAGAGCATCCCGGGAAGCACCGTGTCGATGGCAAAGCGCGCGGTGCCGGCCACCTTGGCCGGCACGTCGAGGCGGGGCAGCGACCGGCCGAGCAGGCGGAAATCCTCCGGCTGCTTGAGCACGGGCTTGCCGGAAGGGCGTTGGCGGGCAGCCGCGGCTGCCAGCTCGCCGTAGGTCGCGGTGCGGCCGGTCTGCGGGTCGCTGACGACGCTGGCAGCGGTCACCAGCCGGGCCGCCGGCACGGACCAGCGCTCCGCAGCCGCTGCCACGAGCAGCCCGCGGGCCTCGGCACCTGCCTGGCGCAACGTGTCCCAGGCATCGATCGTGCTGGAGCTGCTGATGGTCAGCGACATGCCGAGCTGGTGGAAGACTTCGCGGATGAGCCCGGTGCCGGTCCGTGCCCAGAAGCGCCCCTCCGTCGGCCCGAGCGGCTCGCCGCGCAGGAGAATGCCGAAGTTGAAGTAGTCCTTGTCCACCGGCGTGAACTCGTAGCTGACCTGGCGCCAGTCCGCGTCGAGTTCCTCGGCCAGCAGCATCGGCAGGGAGGTGGTCACCCCCTGCCCCATCTCAGCCCGGTGGACACCGCAGATGATGCGGCCGTCTTCGCCGATCCGGAGCCACGCATTCAGGCCCGTCTCCCCCGGGCCGCCCACCGCGGCAAATTTGGCCACGGCGTCGCCGTCGTCGAGGCGGCGACGCGCGTAGACGAGACCGAGACCGCCGCCCACCGCGAGCCCCGAGAGTATGCCGGTGCCGATCAGTTGCCGGCGCGTCAGTGCCATGCGGAGGGTCCCTGGGAAGTGGCGTGAGTATACTCACGGGCATTCGGGCAACAGGCGGCAGTTCGATGGCAACGGTCGGGCCGATGCGCACTCTCCTCGCGGGCGTCGCCTGCTGCCTCGCGATCGCCGGCTGCACGCGCCCCCTGCCCGATGCGGACGTCATCATCGTCGGCAGCGGCATTGCGGGCCTGTCGGCGGCGCTGGAGGCCGGCGCCGCCGGCCGCAGCGTCCTCGTCATCGACGCCAACTCGGTGGGCGGCGGGCACGCGGTCAAGGCCGGCGGCTTTGCGCTGGTCGGCACCCCGCTCCAGGAAAAGAAGGGCTACCGGGACAGCCCGGAGATCGCCGAGCGGGACCTGCTGGCCTGGGGCGAGGACGCGGATCCCGGGTGGGTGCGCCGCTACGTCAGGGCCTCCCGGACCGAGGTCCACGACTGGCTGACGGCCTTCGGCGTGCGCTGGGGCTTCATCCTGGCCACCCCCGAGCACTCGGTGCCGAGGTTCCACTTCGCCAACGGCTCGGCGCTGAACGTGGTCGTGCCGCTGATGCGCGCCGCCTACGCGCAGCCGAACCTGGAGTTCCGCTGGAACACCGAGGCCGTCGCGCTGCTCCGCACGGGGAGTGCCGTGACCGGCGTCCGGGTGCGGGACCTGCGCTCGGGAACGACGAGCGACCTCCGCGCTCCCGCCGTCGTCGTGGCCACCGGCGGCTGGCAGAGCAACCTTCAATTCGTCCGGGAGAACTGGCGCAGGGATGTGCCGGTACCCGGCAGGCTGTACGCCGGCGCCGGCTATTTCGCCACGGGTTCCGGCATCCAGCTCGGCACGGATGCGGGCGCGGCAACCACCCGCATGGACCGCCAGGTGACATTCACCACGGGCCTGCCGGATCCGCGGGACCCGACGGGCAGCCGGGCCCTCCTGAGCCAGAACCCCTCGGCCATCTGGGTGAACAGCAACGGCCAGCGTTTCATCAGCGAGACGGCGCCCGGCAAGGATGCCGACGACGCGGTGCTCAAGCTGCAGCCGGCCACGCACTGGCTGATCTTCGACACGGACGGCATGCAGACGCTGCGCGTCCGGGACGGCGTCTGGCTGGGCAACCCGGCGGGTATCGGGCCGCTGAAGGCCCTCGGGCTGATCCGCCAGGGTGAATCCATCGCGGCGCTGGCCGAGACCGCGGGCCTGCCGGTGCCGGGACTGGAGGCCACGGTGGAGCGCTGGAACATGGCGGTGAAGGCTGGGAACGACGCGGACTTCGGCCGCTTCACGCCCGTGAAGCCGGACAAGGCCGCGCGTGCGATCGGCAAGGCGCCGTTCTACGCGATGCAGCTCTTTCCCATGACCCGCAAGAGCATGGGCGGGCTCGCCATTGACGCCGACACCCGGGTGGTGGACGACGCCGGCCGGCCGATTGCAGGCCTCTACGCTGCGGGTGAAGTCACCGGCGTCGCCGGCATCAACGGCAGCTACGGCGGCGAAGGCACCTTCCTGGGCCCGTCCGTGTATCTCGGCCGCCTCGCCGGCCGCGCCGTTGCCGCCGGTAGGAGCGGCTTGAGCCGCGACCCCTCCCCGGTAGCCGCACCACCAAAGATCACAGTCTCAACAGACCCCGCCTACCGCGCCCGCGCCGTAACCGTTGCACCTGAAGCGCTCCCCGGCCTGCTCGACGCGCAACGTCCCGGCTACTGGCACTTCGAGGTCGCGCACCGGATCGTGCAGGAGCGCGGGCTGGACTGCACCGCCTGCCACACGCCAGCGTGGCCCACCCAGGCGGCGGCGTCGACCGCCCAGCGGCAGGTGCAACTCAACGCCTGCGACACCTGCCACTGACCGCCATCCCCAACAGCCAGGATCACCCCATGACCGACCCCGACCGGGACGACGACGCCGGCTACCCGAACCCACGCTACGCCTGGTACGTCGTGAGCGTGCTGACCGTCGCCTACCTGCTCTCGTTCCTCGACCGTCAGATCCTTGCCCTGCTGGTCGAGCCGATCCGCAGGGACCTGAATATCTCCGACTTCCAGGTCAGCCTGCTCGGCAACCTGGCCTTCGGCATCTTCTACACGATCCTCGGCCTGCCGCTGGGCCGGGCGGCCGACCGCTTCAGCCGGCGGGGCATCATTGCGGCCGGCGTGACCATCTGGTGCTTCATGACCGCCGCCTGCGGCCTCGCCCGCAACTTCGTGCAGCTCTTCATCGCCCGGGTCGGCGTGGGCGTGGGTGAAGCGGCCCTGAACCCCGCCGCCCTCTCGATGATCAGCGACTACTTCCCGCGCAAGGCCCGTGGCCGCGCGCTGACCTTCTACAACATGGGCATCTCGCTGGGCGTGGGCGTGGCCCTGATCTTCGGCGGCCAGGTGATCGCGTGGGTGGCCTCGGCGCCGCCGGTGACCGTGCCCGGCATCGGCGAACTGCGCAGCTGGCAGACCGTGTTCATCCTGGTCGGCCTTCCCGGCCTGGTGATCGCACTGCTGATGCTGACGGTGCGGGAGCCGGCCCGCCGGGACCGGCTGCAGGTCCGGAAAGCCGATGGCACGGTGAGCGAGGATCTGTCGGTGCGCGCCACGGTGGCGTACCTGCGCCAGCGGTGGCGCACCTACCTCACGCACTTCATCGGCATGACCGTCGTCACGATCCAGGGCTACAGCTACTTTTTCTGGGTGCCCAGCCTGTTCGTGCGGACCTGGAACTGGACCATTCCCGAGATCAGCCTGGCCTACGGGATCGTGACCATCATCGGCGGGCCGCTGGGCATCATCCTCGGCGGGTGGATCGCCGACCGCCTCTATCGCAGCGGCCACAAGGACGCCCTGATGCGCACCTGCCTCGGCGGTGCGTGGCTGCTCCTGATCCCGGGTTCCATACTCACGCCACTCATGCCGAATCCGCAGCTGGCGCTCGCCATGCTCATCCCCGTGTCCATCGGCGGGGCCATGGTGACGGCCACCGGCGCCGCGGCGCTGCAGATGATCACGCCGAACCAGCTGCGCGCCCAGACGACGGCCCTGTACTACTTCGTCATCAACATCTTCGGGCTGCTGGGGCCGACGGCCGTGGCCTCGGTCACCGACTTCGGCTTCGGGGACGACAACGCGCTGCGCTGGTCGCTCGCGATCGTCTGTGCCATTTCCAGCGTCATCGGCCTCGCGTTCCTGACGGCGCACCTGCCCTACTACCGGCGCAGCGTCCAGGAGGCCGAGGGCTGGGCACGGGGCTGACCGGGCTACACGCCATCAACGCTTCTTTTTACGAGTAGCGGTCGGCTTATACTCGGCAGGCAACATCCGCTGGGCGGCTTGATGGAGGACAGCCCGTGACCGTCGATCAATCCGCGCAGGACCCACCCCGCGATTTGCCCTTCGTCGCGCCGTGCCGCCGACTCGACCCGCGGGCGCCGTTTCGCTGGCTGCGCCTCGGGTGGGGGGATCTCACCCGCGCCTGGCGCCCCACCCTGAGCTACGGCATTGCGGTCGTTCTGATCAGCTATCTGGTGACCTGGCTCGCCTTCCGCCTGGGCAGCTACGTGCTGGTATTTTCCGCACTCACGGGCTTCGTTTTCCTGGCGCCGGTGGTGGCCATCGGTCTCTACGAGGTCAGTCGCCAGGTTGCGGCAGGCCGGACGCCGATGATGATCGTCTCGTTGCGCGGCATACGCCGGGTATTCAGCAATGCCATGATCTTCGCGCTGGCACTGCTCGTCATCTTCCTGGTGTGGGCGCGCTCCGTTTCCCTGATCAGCATCTTCCTGCCCATGGAAAACGAACCGGCGATTGCCGAGATGTGGCCCTACGCGCTGGCTGGCATGATGGTCGGTGGCGTGTTTGCCGCCATCACCTTCGCGGTCAGTGCTTTCTCGCTGCCGATGATCGACGATCGCCAGACCGATGCCATCACCGCGGTGGTAACCAGCGTCAATGCCGTGCTGCGCAACAAGCGCGCGATGCTCAACTGGGCTGCCGTCATTGTTGCCGCCGTGCTGCTCGGTTTCGCCACCGCCTTCCTGCTGTTCGTGATCACGATCCCGCTGCTCGCCTACGCCACCTGGCACGGCTACCTGGAAACTATCGACGCCAGCGCCTGGCCGAAGGCGGAGTAGCCGGGAATCGATACCGCCTGCCGGGTTCCTGTTGGCTTCAGGGTTACTTGCCCTGACCAGATTCAGCTTGCAGGGTCGGGGACACTTGAAGCCGCCCTACGCCCAATTCTCCACCACCAGCCCTGGCAGGTGTCGGAAGTGTCGTTGGTTGTTCGTCACGAGCACGACGCCCAGGGACCGCGCGTGGGCCGCTATCATGAGGTCCATGTTGCCGACGGGCTTGCCGGCTCGCTCGATGTGCGCGCGGATATCGGCGTAGTGCATCGCCGCGGCCCGGTCCCAGTCCCGCACGACCAGCCGGTCGAGAAAGTCTTCGACGTCCGCGAGGACGGCCGGGCGGGCCGTCCTCGCGGCCCCGTAGCGCAGCTCGGCCTCGGTGATCACGGAGATTGCGAGCCGGTCGCCCGCCAGCCCCCGGAAGCGGTCGCGGACCTTCGCGGGTCGCCGCCGGATGATGTAGCTCGAGATATCGGTGTCGAGCAGGTAGCCGGTCACGGCCGGCTGCGCCGGCGCTGGGGCGGGCTGTCGTCGCGCTCGACGAGGAAGTCTGCTGGAACCTGAGGGGTTGTCGCGAAGAAGTCGTCCCAGCCCGCAGTCTTGGGCGTCAGAATCACCTTGTCGCCGTCCCGTGCGACCAGCACCTCGGTGCCCTCGAACCGGTACTTCGCCGGCAGGCGGACAGCCTGGCTGCGGCCGTTCATGAAAAGCTTGGCGGTGTCGACGGGTTTCACGGGGCTCCTCCTGCAAGGCCCTCAATGCTCCCCCATCGCGCGGTATATATCAAGATATATATCCGGCTGTTTGTGCGGGATTTGCCACAAAAATTGCATCGCGCCGCCGGCGAAGCGGCGACCCATTGGCTTTACCATCGACCTGGATGACTAGCTGATAACACCCGCCTCAGCCAAAGGCCCGCCGCACCGCCTCCTCCGCGGCCCCGCGCGCATCCCACAACGCCCGCGCCGCCGTGATCTGGCTCGCGGCGCGCGCCTGGTTGTGCGCACTACGGCTCGGGAAGCGTTGCTCGTCCCAGCCGAAGTAGCTTTCCCGGAGCGCGTCCGCGCAGAAGCGCGCGGCAAGTTCCACGTAGATCGTGAGGGTGCCGGGCACGATGGCGGCCGATTCCTCCGGCGTGATCCAGCCCCTGGCGACCGCCGCGTAACCGTCGACCGCGGCGGTGAACAGGTCGAGCGCGAAGGCCGACCTCGGGCTGTCCTCGCCCTTCGGGTTGCACCAGGAGCGGAAGGCATCGCCGAGCTCCAGGTGCAGCGGCATGCGCCCCAGGGTGTCCAGGTCGATGAAGCACAGGGCGCGGCCCGACGCAGCGTCGAACAGGAGGTTGTTGATCTTGGGATCGCCGTGGACGATGCGATCCGGCAGCGCCGGCAGGCGCGGCAGTGCGTCGGCCAGCCCGAGGATCTCCGCCGCCAGCGGCCGGATTGCCCGGATGTCCCGGTGCGTCGCGTGGTCGACCAGGGCCTGGCGCAGCACGGCCAGGTGCCGGTCCGTGTCGTGCACGCCCAGCCGCTGGTTCCGGAACTCGTGCTCCAGGTCGGCCAGCGCCCGGTGGAAACGGGCCAGCAGCTGGCCGGCCTCCCGGGCCTCGGCCGGGCTCTCCAGACGGTCACGGCTGACGCCGTCCACGTGGGTCATCAGGCGGAACGCGCCGCCGGGGTCGTCCAGCCACAACCGCCCGTCGGTCGTCCGCAACAGCTCCGGGGCCGCGAGCCCCCGGGCCCGCAGGTGCGCCGTGACCACCTGGATGTCCTCGTTGATGGCCCCGGGGAAAATCGGGTTCACCTGCTGCAGGACATAACGGCGCTGATCCCCGTCCGACACCAGCCAGGTCCGGTTGATCAGGCCGCTGCCGAGCGGCGAGACGGTGCAGCCCGACAGATTCCAGGCGCTGAGGATGCTTTTCGGGACTTCAAGGCCTTGCATGCACCGGATTCTGCCGTCAGACTTTTGAAATGGATACAGCAATCGAAGCCGGCGCCCCGACCCTGAATTTCTCCAGTTCCGCCGCCGCCAAGGTGGCCGAACTGATCGCGGAGGAAGGCAACCCCAACCTCAAGCTGCGGGTCTTCATCTCGGGCGGCGGCTGCTCGGGCTTCCAGTACGGCTTCACCTTCGACGAGAAGCTGGAGGACGGCGACACCCAGGTCCGCAACGAGGGCGTCACACTGCTCATCGACCCCATGAGCATCCAGTACCTGGCGGGCGCCGAGATCGACTACAAGAACGACCTGGACGGCGCGCGCTTCGTCATCCGGAACCCGAGCGCCACCACCACCTGTGGCTGCGGCTCCAGTTTCTCCGTTTAACCGACTGTAGGAGCGCCTTCAGGCGCGACCAATACATCGTCGCGCCTGAAGGCGCTCCTACAACCAACAAGGCATGAGCATGGATCTTGAAGTCCGCAACGCCATCGAAGGCCTCCTCCGCGACCACCGGGTCGTGCTGTTCATGAAGGGCAACCGGGCCCAGCCCCAGTGCGGCTTCTCCGCGAAGACCGTCGCGGCGCTCGACATGGTGCTCCCCGACTACGTGGCCATCGACGTGCTCCAGAATCCCGACATCCGCGAGGGCATCAAGGTCTACGGCAACTGGCCAACGGTCCCCCAGTTGTACGTGAACGGCGAGCTCATCGGCGGCAGCGACATCATCACCGAGATGTTCGATTCCGGTGAACTGGGCGCGGTGCTCGGCCTGGGGGAGCCCACGGGACAGCTCCCCCGCATCGAGATCGAGCCGGACGCGGCCGACATCATGCGGAACGCGCTCCAGGACCGCCCCGGGGACGCCATTCACCTCAAGATCAACGCTGGCTTCGAGCACTCCCTTGCGCTGGGCCCGCCCCGGGCGGGGGGCCTCGAGGTGAGCAGCGGTCCCGTGACGCTGCAGCTCGACCGGTGGAGCGCGGCTCGCGCCGACGGCCTGAAGATCCGCGTGCGGGAAAGCCTCCAGGGCCAGGGCTTCAGCTTCGACAACCCGCATGCCCCGCCGCCCGTGAAGCAGATGTCCGTGCAGGAACTACGGGCAGCCCTGGACCGGGGTGACAAACTCTGGCTGTTCGACGTGCGGGGCGACGACGAGCGGGCGCTTGCGTCGCTGCCGGCCGCGAAGCCCTGGGACGAGGACGCCATCAAGCTGGTCGACGGCCTGCCGGCCGATGCAACCATCGTCTTCCACTGCCACCGGGGCGGCCGCAGCCAGGCCGTTGCCGAGCGCTACCGCCGCAAGGGCTACACCAACCTGCACAACCTGGCCGGGGGCATCGACGCCTGGGCCCGGGAGATCGACCGGGAGTTCCCACCTACTAGCGGCCCACCTACTAGCTGGCGAGATCGTCCAGCACCAGCACGTCCGCCGGCTTGCCGTCGCTGGTTTCGTCCACGCGCACCTCGTCCACCAGGATCACCGTCTGCACGGTGCCGGCGGTGGCCGCCACGTCCTCGCGGCTGGCCACGACGGTCTTGGTGTCGGCCACCGTGAAGACGATGTCGTAGATGCCCGGTGCGAAGCCCAGGTGGGGGGTGCTGCTGGTCAGCACCACGTTCTGAAAGGTCGGCTCCACGCTGTTGAAGTCCGTGCCGTCTTCCAGGACGTACACGTCCACGGTACCGCCCGCCGGTGCCGCATCGAGAAACCGCAACTTCCCTTCGGTGAACACCGGACGGATGTCGTCAGCCAGGACCTGGCCGGTGATGGTGGCCAGCAGGCTCGTGGCGAACACGGTGGCGCGCTGCCCGGCAAAAAGCGTGCGTGAGAAACTGAAGAGCGGTGTCGCCGGAGTGGGCTCCGAGGTCTTCACGCCCCGTACCAAGTAGGACTCCGGCGGCACGCTGACATAGCCCGTGGTGCCGAGGTACGTCAGTCCGCTGGCAAAGGTCTCCTCGGGGGTCGCCTCCGTGGACGGGTCGCCCACCACGTCCAGGGCCGGGGCATCCGGGGAGACGTGCACGACCCGCAGGTCGGACGGCGAATCAGTGTCGAGCGTTTCGAAGGTGCCGAACCGGTCGTTGATCACCAGCGAGACCGGCGACGTGCCGGCCGCCGTGTTCTGCACCAGGACGACCAGCAGGTCATCGCGGTTGCGCAACCCGGGCAGTACGCCCGAATCGAACAGCACCGTGCCCGGATCGCCCGCGGGCGTCACGCGAAGCTGGTAGTCGCCGGGCGGCACGAGCTTCCGGGCGGCCGGGTAGGCGGCGTAGGTCACCTGATCGATGGGAATGGCTGCCAGGAGGTCGGCGTCCTGGCCTGTCAGGTAGATGTCCACCGGGGGGGCGTCCGGCGCGGCGTGAACGAACTGCAGGCGCGTGTTGCCGTCGGGAATGGTCTCGATGGGGTTCTGGATGATCAGCGACTGCACGGTATCCGTGGCGCCCTTGCCGATGGCGAGCACGGTGAACTCATTCCCGGCCGTGAACGACACCGTCTCGTCGATGATGAGCGCGTCGTCGCCGGGCAGGATGGCCTGGATGCCGAACCGGTAGTCCCGCGGGGTCACGAAGGTGAGGCCGGTGCCGCCCTTGTAGTCCACGCCGGCCCGGACGGTAACGCCATCCACCAGGATGTTCACCAGCGGCGCATCCGGCGCCGCGTGGATCACGCGGAACGCCAGCTCGTTGTTGAGGTCGCCGCCGTCGCCGCAGCTGGCGATGAACAAGCTCGTCGCCAGGGCCAGGGCCCCGTGCAACCGGACCGTACGCGAGGGATTCGCCATGAAGCCTACCTTTTGAGGAACTGCCCGACCTGGTGCGCGAGCAGCGTGCCCATGCGCGGGTCGTCGTTGGGGGGTCGCCACATATCCCAGGTGCCCCGGTACTGGTTCTGGACGGGACCGGCATCGTCCGGGGAACCGGCGGCAGGATCGTAGCCGAGATGACCCCAGGCGGGTATGTCGAAGGCCAGTGAGGGATCGGTGTCTTCCAGCGGGCGGTCGAGGGGGCCCTGGCGTGGCGGCGGGTACGGGCGGTCGTCCCCGCAGCCGCCCAGCGTCAGGCAGCAGGCGGTCGTCGCCGCGACGGCGACGGTTCGACGCGGCACTGGGTGTCCACCCACACGCCCCAGTAGTCGGCAAAGGGATTGCCGGTTTCCGGGTACAGGCGGCGCTGCAGGCTCTTCCCGTGGAGCCAGCTCCGGGAGCCGATTTCCTTCGCGATCTGGTTGGGGACCTCGACCAGGTTCAGCGCGCTGTCGATCACGATCTGGGAAAAGATCACGACGATGTGCCCGACGCCGCGCTCGCGCAGCAGGTCGAGTGCGTCCCAGTACCGGTAGCCGTGATCGCCGCCCGGGAACTGCTTCCGGCTCTCGTAGAGCCAGGCGCCGCCCAGGTCCTCGCCGCGCATGGCCCGGGTGCGCTCCAGGTTGCTGCGCACCGGCCCCCCGATGCGGATGGCGGCATTCGGCTCGCGGATGCCCATCCAGGAACCGATGACGTTCTCCGCCCTGATCTCCGGATGGCGTCGCAGCAGTTCCTGCTTGATGAGGGCATCCAGCACGAGGGTGTCGTCGATTTTCGGGTCGTAGGTCTCGTTGCCGTCCCGGGTGGCGTGATTGATGAACAGGACCGCCGTGTCCTGCGGCCGCACCTCGGGATTGAAGGCGGCGACGATCCCGTCCACGTGCATCGCCACGAGCAGCGGGTCCTCGACGACGGGATTCGGCCGGCCCGCCAGCGGCACCTTGGAGTCCGCCTTGGGCGGACCGAGGGCCCGGGTCCAGTTCGCGGGATCCGACGGGTAGCTGTCGCGCATCAGGTCGGTCGGGTCGTTGACCCAGCGCACGGGCACCGCCGTGCCGTGCCGCTGGTTCCAGTCGGCGACGACGCGGCGGGTCATGCTGACCACGTCGTAGGTCTTCCAGAAGCGCGTGCCGCCGACCGTCATGTCGACCATGACGATCTCTTCGGCGCCCTGCTTCAGCAGGCGCTCGGCGGGTCCATCCACGTTGTAGCGCCCGGGGTCGCAGCCGGGCCAGGGGCCGCCGTCCGGGGCGCTGCCGCAATAGGTGAGGCGGCTGCCGTTGGGGACCTTGGGCTCGTAGAGGTAGCGGGGCCACGGGAGTCGGTTCGTCTGCTCCTGGGTCCCGATCCACTGGGCGATGTCGGCAACGAAGCGAATGTTCAGTTTCTTGCCTTCCCGGCGCAGCGCCCGCTCCAGTCTCGCGAACTGCTGGTCGGTCAGCGCCGGTGCCGGGTCGCGGCCGCCGATTCGCGACTGGGCAAACTGGTACTTCTTGAGCTGGGTGGCCGCGTTCGCATAGCTCTGGCTGTCGCCGGACTTCACCACCGTGGGCCAGGCCGACGCGTTCCAGATCAGGCTCTTGAAGATGACGTTGTTCGGGTCGTACTGGAAGAACTGCAGGGTACTGTCGAAGGTGTTGGCCACGTCCTGGTCCTCGGAACCCCCGTGGACCACGAACAGCACGCCCACGGTTCGCGGTTTCTCACGAGCCGCGACGGAAGTTGCGGTTACGAGCAGGCTGACCAGGAGCAGGACGAAGCGCATCGGCGGCATTATAGCGGCGGAAAGTCGATCACCACGTCGCCATCCAGCGCCTGCAGCAAGGCCGGATCGCGCCGGTAACGGTCCGGCAGGAAGCGGACGCGGCCCTCACCGTCCAGTTCGGCGGTCCAGTAGAGGATCAGCACCGGCCAGGGCTTCGGCAGGCGCAGCGTGCGCGTCTTGCCGCCGGCGATGACTGCCTCGAGCGTGCTTCGATTCCAGCGCGCGGGTTCACCCAGGACGATCTCCGCGAGCGACAGCGGGTCCTCGACGCGGATGCACCCGGAACTGAAGTTCCGTTCCGCCTGCTCGAACAGGCCGCGGGCCGGCGTGTCGTGCAGGAAGATCGAGTGCGGATTCGGGAACATGAACTTGATGCGGCCGAGGGCGTTGTTCGGCCCGGGACCCTGCCGGAAGGTGTAGGGCGGCCGGTTGCCCACGGCCTGCCAGTTGATGGTGGCGGGATTCACGGCCCGGCCGTTCCGGTCCAGGACGGTCATGTTCTGGCGGGCGAGAACGCCGGGATCGCGCCTGACCTTCGGCAGCAGGTCCTCCCGCAGGATCGTCGGCGGCACGGTCCAGGTGGGATTGAGGTCCAGGTAGGTCATGGAGCCCTTGAAGATGGGCGTCTCCCGGGCCTGGGTGCCCACCACGGCGCGCCGCCGCCAGAACGGCGTGCCGTTGCGCGCGGCAAAGACTTCGTAGCCAGCCACGTTGACGACGACGACCTCGCCGGCCGTGTCCTCCAGCACCCAGCGGGCACGCTCGAGGGACAGGCGCAACTGGTCGATCCGGGTGCCGACGGGCACGTTCATCGCCTCCCGCGTCCTGGCACCGAGGATGCCGTCGGCCGTGAGGTTGTGGCGCGCCTGGAAGCGGCGGACGCCGGCCACGAGGTCATCGGCATAGACGTCAGCAACCGGCGTGTCGGACGGCAGGTCGCCGCTGATGATCAGCCGCTCCCGCAGCACCGCCAGTCGCGGGTCCGCGTCGCCGGGCCTGAGGGTCGGGCCCTCGGGGACGTCGGGCCAGCCACCGGTGGCCGCCAGGGCCCTGTGCTCCGCGAGCCGGTCCTGCAGGGTCCGGTACAAGGGGGCCCGGTCCAGCCACTGGCCGAGAAACGCCGCGAGCGAGGGCGCCTCGACGGCGGCCGTCAGGGTGCGGAGCGGATCCTGGCCCGGACGGAACTGGCGGGTGAAGTTCCACGTGGGCTCCATCCGTTGCGGGTTCACCTTGCCGAAGCGCTGGTGGTAGCCGAAGCGAATCAGGCTTTCCGTCAGCAGCAGGTCCAGGCTGGCGGCGAGCGCCGGATCCTCGCTGCGCTGCCCGCGCAGCCGCAGTGCCTTCAGCTGGGGCAGGTAGTAGTCCTCGCTGTCGAGCCCGTGGGACTCGGCCGTCGCCAGAAGATCCAGGAGTTCATCGACGCGCCGCCGCTTCGTCCAGACCGGCGCGTGATCGCGCGCGGCATAGAAGTCGGGCAGCAGGCTGCCCGAGGCCAGCGCGAGGCCCTGGACGTAGAGGCCACCGCCGGCGCGGAGCTGGCTGGCCTGGACAGCGATCTGCTGCTGCACTGCCACCGCCGGCGGAGCAGCCACCCCGTCCCGGGCCAACGCGGAAATCAGCAGCACCAACAGTGCCGCCAGCGGCTTGCGCCTGGCCTTTTGCATATTCCGGAGCCTCTTCATCCCGTGGCCTGCGTCAAGGTTTTCTCATTTCCTGGGGTTCCGGGGTTGCCCGGGGCCATGCCGTTGGGGACAATCACCCCCATGCTCGCCCGCCGGCAATTCCTCCGCTCCGCCCTGCTCCTGGCGCCCATGGCCGCCCTGCCCGGCGCCTGGCCCGGGCTGGTGCAGGCAGCCGCGACACCCGCTGCCACAGGCCCGCGCCGGCTGGCCTTTTATCACACGCACACGAGCGAGACACTGGATATCGTCTACCGCGAGAACGGCGGTTACGTGCCGGATGCCCTCGCCGAGATCCACCACCTCTTCCGCGACTTCCGGACCGGCGACATCCACCCCATCGACCCCGCCCTCCTGGATCTCCTGCACGACGTGAAGCAGGCGACCGGCGGCACCCGCCGCTTCGAGATCATTTCGGCCTACCGCTCGCCGGTCACGAATCACATGCTCGCCAGCCGGAGCAACGGCGTGGCGGACCGCAGCCTGCACCTGCAGGGTCAGGCGATCGACGTCCGGCTGCCGGGCGTCAGGACGGCCGACCTGCGTCGCGCCGCCCTCCAGCGGGCCGGCGGCGGCGTCGGCTACTACCCCGAGTCCGATTTCGTCCATATTGATACCGGCCGCGTCCGCAGCTGGTAGCGCCGTTCCGGCGATCTGTGACCCGCGTCGGCCCGCCGGCCTAAAGGCCCCCTGCACACTGGACGACACTGCTGATTGGCGTCAATTCCTTTCGGGTGGCTGGGGTGTCGGGAATGGCAACGGCGGACAACGCTGCACAGGCTGAAGCCTTCTACCCGCTGGTCCTCGATTCCCTGCCCACCCAGGTAGCGGTGGTGGACCGCCTGGGCTGCACCCGCTACAGCAACGCGGCCTGGCGCGCGCACTTCGAGGGCGTCGTGGCCCCGGAGGCCGAGCACCTCATGCGGGAGGGCCGCTACCTGGAAGCCTGCGAGACCGCGCTCTCCGGCCTTACCGGCGCCCGCGCGGAGAGCCTGGCCCTGATGCGCACCTACCTGGCAGCCCTCCGCGACGTCATCAGCGGGGCGCGCGACGAGTTCGCCATGGAGTACGAGGTGCCGGGCCAGGGCCGCTGGTTCCGCGTGCGGCTCGCCCGCAGCAAATCCGGCAATGGCGACACCGTCATCCAGCGCGAGAACATCACGGTCGAGAAGCACGCGGAGCGGGGTGCGGAAAGCACCCGCCAGTTCCTGCAGTCCCTGATCGACCTCCTGCCCACCCGCGTCCTGTGGAAGGACAGCGAGGGCCGCATTCTCGGCGCGAACCGCGCCTTCCTGGACGATGCCGGCATCGCCGACGTCATTGGCCGGACGGACCTGGATCTCCGCTGGCGCCCGGAGGATGGCGCGCGCATGCAGGCCGGGGACCGGCGCGTCATGGAAGGCGGGGTTCCCGACTTCAACCAGGAGGACGAGGTGGCGTGGCCGGACGGCTCGCGCCGCTGGTTGCGCGTGGACCGCATGCCACTGTTGCGCCGGGATGGCTCGACGTCGGGCATCCTCGTTGCCTATGCGGACATCACCAACCTGAAGCGCACCGAGGATGCGCTGGCCCGCCAGACGGCGGAACTGAAGGCCTCGGAGCAGGAATCCCAGAGCCGCGCCGAGCGCTTCGGCCTCGCGGCCCGCGCCGCGGGCATTGGCGTGTGGGACCAGGACCTGCGCACGGGCCGGAGCTACTGGGACGCACGGATGCGGGAAATCTACGGCCTGCCGCCGGACCTGCGGAACGAGGACATCAGCCGGGACCTGATGGCCCGCCTGTGCCATCCGGAGGACCTGGATCGCCTCCGCACGGGCATTCACGCGGCACTGGCGAGCACCGACCACTTCGAGGCGGAGTTCCGCGTGATCTGTGG
This sequence comes from uncultured Gammaproteobacteria bacterium, assembly GCA_963790015.1. Classification (GTDB taxonomy): domain Bacteria; phylum Pseudomonadota; class Gammaproteobacteria; order Steroidobacterales; genus SHZI01. The sequence continues at coordinate 2,458 of CAWBMW010000021.1, read as the reverse complement.
TGACGGCGGCGAGCGCCACATGGATGTCCGCGCCATCATCCACCGGGATGCGCAGGGCTCGCCCGTGCGCATCATCGGTATCACGATGGACGTCACGGAGCGCAACCGGCTGCTCCAGGAGCGTCAGCAGGCCCAGCGGCTCGAGGCAATCGGGCAGCTGGCTGCCGGGATCGCCCACGAGATCAACACGCCAACCCAGTACATCGGCGACAACACCCGTTTCGTCAAGGAGGCCTTTGCCGGTGTCCTGGGGCTCCTCGACCGGGTGCGGAGCAATCCACCACCGACGCCGGAGGAACTCGAGGCGGCCTGGGAGGCCGCGGACGCGGAGTACCTGCGCGCGGAGATCCCGCGGGCCATCGAGCAGTCCCTGGAGGGCATCAGCCGCGTGGCGGGCATCGTGCGGGCCATGCGGGACTTCTCGCACCCCGCGACCGAGCGGATGCCCCACGACCTGAACCGGGCGATCCAGAGCACGCTGGCAGTAGCCACCAACGAATGGAAGTACGTCGCCGACGTCGTCACCGACTTCGACCCTGCGCTGCCCAGGGTCCCGGTGATGCCCGGCGAGTTCAACCAGATGATCCTGAACATGGTCGTCAACGCCGCCCACGCGATTGCAGCGCCCGGGGGGCGGCCAGCAGCGGCAAGGGCAGGATCACGATCACGACGAGCCTGGGTGGCAACCACGCCGTCATCACGATCGCCGACACCGGCTGCGGCATGACCACCGAGGTGCAGAAGCGCATCTTCGAGCCGTTCTTCACGACGAAGGGCGTCGGTGAAGGCACCGGCCAGGGCCTGGCGATCACCCACGGTTTCATCGCCAGGCATGGGGGAACCATCGGCGTCCAGTCGGCGCCCGGTTGCGGCGCACTGTTCACGATCCGGCTCCCCCTGACCGTCACCGCCGCTCCGCAGCCGGTCGCCTGACTGCCGGGGGCGACGGCGCGGTAGACTGGCGCCCATGCGCCCCCCTGCCCTCGGATCACTGCTCCTCGTCTGCCTGTCGTCCTGGCCACTGCTGGCGACGGCGGGCGAGTGCCGTTCCCGGTTGCATCCCCTGCTGCTCCAGGCAGAGCCGGCCGCCGCCGACCTGGAGCGGGTGCGGGCCCTCTGCGCGGCCGAGGCCGGCGCCGGCGATGCCGACGCCACCTACCAGCTCGCGCTCTTCTCCCTCGGTCTCGGCGGCATCTGGCAGCCCGCCGAAGCGATTCCCCTGATCCGCTCCGCCGCAGACCAGGGCGTCACCGAGGCCCAGTACTGGCTGGCCTGGCAATCGGAATCCGGTCCCGCCCTGCCCCACGACCCGACCGTGGCCCTGGCCTGGTACGAGAAGGCGGCCGCCGGCCGGCACCGGCTGGCGCTGCAGCGGCTGGCCGAGGCCTCGGAACGGGGCGAACTGGGCCTGCCGGTCGACACGCGGAAGGCCCTGGAGTACCGGGCCCAGATCCGGCGCTGCGAAGAGGAAAACGTCCGCGGAAGCCGGTAAACCTTCGGGCCTCGTGACCACAGGCGACCAGTGTGACGCGCGTCGCTCAACTTGGCGCCCGGCGTGCCGACTTCACCACTGATCGGGGTTTGGACGTCCGTCGTCATGGGCTGGCCGGAATCGGTGACTTACCTGTTGCTCGTCGTACTGGGGTACGCCCTGACGCGGATGGTGGACCTGGCCTTCGACTGGCAGCGAAAACTGGCTGCGACTGCGCTCGAGTGACAGCGGCGAGCCGCGTCTCTCCGCCACCGCCCGGCAGCGGCTCCTGGAACGGCGCGCGGTCTACGCGCGCTTCCGCAAGAGCGTGAACGACGCCGTGGATGCCGCGGTCAACAAGGGCCACGGCACCTACGGCATGCTCTACCAGATCCGCGACGACTACGGGGACCTGCTGCGCAACGCGCCCACCAGCGTCACGCAGGCGGCGGACAGCATCATCCGCTGCGTGACGCTGCTGGTGAACCTGGGACCCTCGGACCAGCGGTACGCCATGTTCACCCGGGCACTCAAGCTCTTCGACGAGGAATGCGAGTGCGACCACGGCCTGAAGGTCAGGCCCCCCGGCCCTCACCACGTGGAGTACTCGGTACTGGGCGGCGACGTGGTGGCATCGATGGCCCCGCGGATGCCGGAGCCCGCGCCGACGACGGCCGGTACGCCTACGGAGCAGGCGGCTGCACAGACAGAAAACGGCTCGGGGTCGGCCCGCGCCCCGACGTGACCCAGCCCTGCACGCCCGGCGCCACGAGGTAGCGGCGCACGTAGTCGTAGATCGGGATGATCGGCGCGTCACGCACGAGGATGGTCTCGGCTTTCTCCAGCAACTCCCGGCGGGCCGCCGGATCGCCCGTCACATTGGATTCGAGCAGGAGTCGGTCGTACTCCGGATTCAGGTAACCGGCGTAGTTGTTGGTGTTGTCGCCGGCGTAGAGTTGCAGCAGGGCGATCGGGTCATCAAAGCTC
>CAWBMW010000020.1:0-9483 GCA_963790015.1 uncultured Gammaproteobacteria bacterium | reverse complement strand
CGGTGACCGCGTCGGGCCGCAGGCGCTGGGTCATGTCCATGGGGTGCGCCATGGGCAGCACCGCGCTGGTGTCGGCGGACTGCAGCTGGTCCACGAAGCTGACGATCCGGCCCAGCTTCTCGACCACGCCGTCGAGCTCGTCAGGCCCGATCTCGAGCCTGGCAAGGTGAGCGATGTGCTCGACATTCTGGCGGGTGAGCTTCATGGCGGCGTGCTTGATCAACTATTCAGCAGGTCCGGGCCGGACAACCCGTGAAAGTGTGAGTCAGGGCGCGGTTTTTCCGCGGCCGGAATCATACACCGCTGTTGTGGAATCTGACCCCCGTTGCTAGGCTACCGCGCTTCTACGGGGCACTTGTCGCGGGCGCGGCCATTCATGAAAAAGCCATGCTGAAACGGCTTCTGGGCTACTTCTCCCATGATCTCTCCATTGACCTGGGCACGGCGAACACGCTGATCTACCTGGCGGGCCAGGGCATCGTGCTCGACGAGCCCTCCGTGGTGGCCATCCGCGAGGAACCCGGCCGGGGCGGCAAGATCGTGGAGGCCGTCGGCCAGCAGGCCAAGAACATGCTGGGCCGCACGCCCGGCAACATCACGGCCATCCGCCCGCTCAAGGACGGGGTCATCGCCGACTTCACCGTCACCGAGAAGATGCTCCAGCACTTCATCCGCAAGGCGCTGCCGGGCCGCTATTTCCGCCCCAGCCCCCGGGTGATCGTCTGCGTGCCCTACGGCTCCACCCAGGTGGAGCGCCGCGCGATCCGCGAGTCCGCCGAGGGCGCCGGCGCCCGCAAGGTCTGGCTGGTCGAGGAACCCATGGCGGCCGCCGTCGGCGCCGGCATGCCGGTGCACGAGGCCCGGGGCTCCATGGTCCTCGATATCGGCGGCGGCACCTCCGAGGTGGCGGTGATCTCCCTGAACGGCATCGTCTACGCCGCGTCGGCCCGCATCGGCGGCGACAAGTTCGACGAGGCCATCATCAATTACGTGCGCCGGAACTACGGCATCCTGATCGGCGAGTCCACGGCCGAGCGGATCAAGAAGGAAATCGGCTCCGCCTTCCCCGGCGACGAGGTCAAGGAGATCTCGGTGAAGGGCCGCAACCTCTCCGAAGGCGTGCCGCGCAGCTTCAGCCTCAACAGCAACGAGATCCTCGAGGCGCTCCAGGAGCCCCTTCAGGGCATCGTCCAGGCCGTGAAGCAGGCGCTGGAACAGACGCCGCCGGAACTGGGCGCCGACGTGGCCGAGCGCGGTATCGTGCTCACGGGCGGCGGCGCGCTGCTCCGGCACATCGACAAGCTCCTGATGGAAGAGACCGGTCTGCCCGGTCGTGGTGGCCGACGAACCGCTCACCTGCGTCGCCCGTGGTGGCGGTCGCATACTCGAATTGCTGGACGAGGTTCCGCCCTCCACGCTTGGTCTTGAGTAGGAGCGGCGACCGCCGCGAGGGAAGTTTCCCGGCAGGAGCGTCTCAGCGACAGAGGGAAGCTTCCCTCGCGGCGGTCGCCGCTCCTACTCACGGATAAACGGGCATGGCGCTTTCTTCTGCCGACAGCGAAGGACGGGCCTACCGTAACGCCAGTCCGAGCCTCCGCTTCTTCCTGGCCGGCGCCTGCTCGCTGGCCCTGATGTTCCTGGACCACCGGGGCACCTACCTGGAACAGGTCCGCGCCTACCTTGGCTCGGCCATGTACCCCCTGCAGGTCGCCATCAATTCGCCCGCTGCCGGCGCACGCTGGATGCGGGAGAACATGGCGCTGCGCGAGCGGCTGATCACCGAAAACGCGACGCTGCGCCGCGAGGCCCTCGCCAACAGCGCCGAGCTGCAGCGTCTCGCCGCGCTGCAGGCGGAGAACGCGCGCTTCCGCGCCCTGCTCGATTCCAGGACCCGGGTCCCGGACCGGGTGGTCGTCGGTGAGATCCTGGCGGTGGACATGGATCCCCTGCGACACAGGGTCACCCTGAACAAGGGCGGCCGCGACGGCGCCTACGAAGGCCAGGCCCTGATCGATGCCAGTGGCGTCGTCGGCCAGATCACCCGTGACCGGCAGGACAGCTCCGAGGCGCTCCTGGTCACGGACCCCGATCACGCAGTCCCGGTGGAGATCGTGCGCAACGGGCTGCGAACCATCGCCATGGGCACGGGCGACCTGGAGCGGCTGTCGCTGCCGTTCCTGACCCGCAATGCGGACATCAAGGCGGGTGACCTGCTGGTGACCTCCGGCCTGGGCGGCGCCTTCCCCGCCGGCTACCCCGTCGGCACCGTCACCACGGTGGACGGCTCCTCGGGCGATGCCTTCCTGGAAGTGGCGGCAAAGCCCGCTGCCAGCCTGGACCGACTCCACGAGGTGCTGCTGGTTTTCCAGCAGCGCGGCGCCGCAGCCACGCCGAAAGCCGAGCCCATCAAGCCGACTGCGACCGCGCCCGCGCCGGCACCTGCTCCGCCTGCCGCAGTGCTCCCCGCGGAACCCGCGGCCACGACTCCGGGTCCATCGGTCGAGGAGCCGCCCGCCGCGACGACGCCAGTGGTGGAGCCGGCAGCGAACGAGGAGACTGCGCCTGTGATCGCACCCACCGATACGTCCGTGCCAGCGCCCACCGGCTGAGGCACCGCCGCCTCCCGACGCCGCAGCGGGCGCTGCAAGCCCGGGCACCGGGCAGGAAGGAGCGACCGAGTGAGAGCCCCGCGCTGGCCGGTCTGGCTGCTGGTGGTGCTGGCCCTGGTTGCCGAGCTGCTGCCCCTGCCGGCGGCCGTCCAGCCCCTGCGCCCGGCCTGGACCACCATGCTGGTGATCTACTGGTCGCTGATGTGGCCGGGCCGATTTGGCGTGTTCAGCGCGTTCCTGGTGGGCCTGCTGGTCGACGTGGCCCACGGCTCGCTCCTGGGCCAGCACGCACTGTCCCTGTCGCTGGTGGCCTATCTCGTCCTCCGGCTGCACCTGCAGATGCGGGTGTTCCCGCTCTGGCAGCTCACCCTCTCCGTCTTCGCGCTCATGTTCCTCGAGGCTTTCGTCCTCCTCTGGATCGACGGCGCCACTGGCCGCGCCGAGTTCGGCCCCGCACGCTGGGGTCCCGTGGTGGCTGCCGGCCTGTTCTGGCCCATCCTCATGGCCGCCATGGACCGACTGAGGGAGAGGCTCGAGCGACGCGACTCGAGCTTCGCGTGAGGTAACGGGACCGTGGCAAGGACGCTGCGCATCAAGGACCACTGGCGCGAGCAGCACCTGTTCGCCAGCCGGCTGCTCGTGTTCATCGTCATCGTGCTGGGCCTCACCGGCATCGTGGTCGGCCGCCTCGTGCAGCTGCAGGTCGGCCAGTATGAGTATTTCTCCGCCCAGTCCAGCGGCAACCGGATCCGCGTGCAGCCCGTCCCGCCCATCCGCGGGCTCATCCTCGATCGCAATGGCAAGGTCCTCGCCGAGAACACGCCCAGCTACCAGCTGGAGATGACGCGGGAACAGGTGCCCGACATGGCGGACACGCTCCGCCGGCTGGTGACGAGCGGCATCGTGCAGGAAGGCGACCTGCCCGAACTGAAGGAGTTGATCGGCAGCCGCCGCAGCTTCGACACGGTGGTGGTCGCGGAGCGGCTGACCGACGAGGAGCTCGCCGCATTCGCCGTGCAGCGGCCGCACTTCCCCGGCCTGGAGATCCGCGCACGGCTGGGCCGCAGCTACCCCTACGGCACCGCTGCCGCCCACGTGCTGGGTTACGTGGGCGGCATCAGCGCGGACGACAAGAAGATCCTGGACCCCACCGAATACGCCGGCACCACGCACGTGGGCAAGATCTCGGTGGAGCGCAGCTTCGAGGGAGACCTGCACGGCACGTCCGGGCACGAGGACGTGGTCGTCAACGTGCACGGCCGGAAGATGCAGGTGCTCGATCGCGTGCGCTCGCTGCCGGGACGGGACGTCATCCTCACCATCGACATCAACGCGCAGCTGGCCGCCGACACGGCACTGCAGGGCAGGCGCGGCGCGGCCGTGGCCATCGATCCGCGGAATGGCGAGGTGCTTGCCTTCGTGAGCACGCCGGCCTTCGACCCCAACGCGATCAGCGCCGGGCTCAGCCGGCGGGCTTACCTGGCGCTCCAGGAGGACATCGACCGGCCGATGTTCAACCGCGCGCTGCGTGGCCAGTACCCGCCCGGCTCCACCATCAAGCCGATGGTGGCCCTCGCAGCGCTGCACTACGGGGTCGTCACCCCGGAACGGCGCGTGGGTTGCCGTGGCGCCTACAGCCTGCCCGGCAGCAGCCACCGGTACCGGGACTGGAAGCCCGAAGGCCATGGCGCCGTCGACCTCTACACGGCCATCGAGCAGTCCTGCGACGTCTACTTCTACACGGTCGCCCGGGACCTGGGCATCGAGCGGATGGCCGGCTTCCTCACGACGTTCGGCCTCGGGGACATTACGGGGCTGGACATCGGTGGCGAGCAGAAGGGACTGGTGCCCAGCCCGGCCTGGAAGAAGAAAGCCTTCCGGCGGCCGGCCGACCAGGTCTGGTTCCCCGGTGAAACGGTCATCGCCGGCATCGGCCAGGGCTACCTGCTGGTGACCCCGCTGCAACTCGCCCACGCGACGGCGACCGTCGCGGCCCGCGGGCAACGCTTCCAGCCAACGCTGCTGAAGGGCTCACGGGACCCCGCCACGGGCACGATCGAATACGAGGCGCCCAAACCCCTGCCACCGGTCCCGGAGCAGGAGGCCGCGCGCTGGGACGCCATCATCGGGGGCATGCACGGCGTCATGCAGGGGGCGCGGGGCACGGCCCGGGCCGTCGGCCTGAACGCCCCGTTCCAGATGGCGGGCAAGAGCGGCACGGCGCAGGTCTTCAGCGTGGGCCAGAATGAAAAGTACAACGCGAAGGACGTCGAGGAACGCCGCCGTGACCACGCGCTGTTCGTGGCGTTTGCGCCGCTCGAAGCGCCGCGCATTGCCGTCGCCGTGGTGATCGAGAACGGCGAGAGCGGCAGCAAGGCTGCCGCACCGATCGCGCGCGCCGTGATGGAGGCGTACCTGCAGGGCGCGACCCCGACGCCCGGCACGGTTGTACCCGCATCGTGAACAGGCCGGCGCGATGAACACACCATCACTGGGCATCAGCCTCGAGCCGCGCAGCCGCGTCGAGCAGGGCGTGTCGGCCCGGGTCCTGCGGTTCCTGCACCTGGACGGCTGGCTGCTGGCCGGTATCGGCGGCGTATTGCTCATCAGCATGCTCGCGCTCTACAGCGCCGAAGGCCAGCGACTGGACGAGCTGTTCGACCAGGTGGCCCGGATGCTCGTGGCGTTCGGCGCGATGCTCGTCATGGCGCAGATCACCCCGAGCTGGCTCCGCCGCGGCTCGCCGCTGATCTACGCGCTGGGCCTCGTGCTGCTGATTCTCGTGCTGGTCACCGGCGACATCGGCAAGGGCGCGCAGCGCTGGCTGGACCTCGGCATCCGCTTCCAGCCTTCGGAGATCATGAAGCTCGGCGTTCCCATGACCATGTGCTGGCTGCTCCACGAGCGTCCGCTGCCGCCCTCCTTCGGCATCCTGGTGCTCGTTGCACTCGTCATCTTCCTGCCGGTGGGCATGATCGCCATCCAGCCGGACCTGGGCACGGCCATCCTGATCGTCCTGTCGGGCGCGGTGGTGATCTTCCTGGCGGGCCTGGGCTGGCGCTACATCATCGGCATCGCGGCACTGGCCGGCGCGGCCATGCCCGCGCTCTGGCTCGTCATGCACGATTACCAGCGCAAGCGGGTGCTGACACTGCTGGACCCGCAGAGCGACCCGCTGGGCGCGGGCTACCACATCATCCAGTCGAAGATCGCGATCGGCTCCGGCGGCGTCTTCGGCAAGGGCTGGCTCAACGGCACCCAGGGCCAGCTGGAGTTCCTGCCGGAGCGGCACACCGACTTCATCTTCGCCGTCATCGGCGAGGAGTTCGGCCTGCTCGGCGCCCTTGCGCTGCTGCTCCTCTACCTCCTCATCGTGGGCCGCGGCCTGTATATCGCCGCCGCAGCCCCCGACACCTTCTCGCGGCTGCTGGCCGGCAGCCTGAGCATCACCTTCTTCTTCTATGTATTCGTGAACACGGCCATGGTCATGGGAATGATCCCCGTGGTGGGCGTGCCGCTGCCCCTGGTGAGCGCCGGTGGCACCTCGATGGTGACCCTGATGGCCGGTTTCGGTATTCTGATGTCCATCCAGACCCACCGGAAGCTTGTCGCTCGATGACCCCGACCCCATTCGGCCGGAGGCGAGCAGCGGCCAATATTGCCGCGCTGATCGCCGTCCTGGCGGCAACACTGCTGGCCCCGGCGCCCGCCCGGAGCCTCGACACGGGCAGGCCCGACGTCCAGGCGTTCATCAGCGAACTGGTCCAGAAGGACGGCTTCCAGCAGCCCTACGTCACGACCGTGTTCGGCGGCATCGAGTCGAAGCAGAGCATCCTCGACGCCATGAGCCGCCCGGCGGAGAAGGTCAAACCCTGGTTCGAGTACCGCGACATTTTCATCACCCCGAGCCGGATCAGCGCCGGCGTGGACTTCTTCCGGGAGCACGAGGCCAGGCTCCGCCAGATCAGCGCCAGCACCGGGGTGCCCGCCGAGATCATTGCAGCGATCCTTGGCGTGGAGACTTTATACGGCACCCGCACCGGCAGCTTCCGCGCCGTGGACGCACTGGCCACGCTGGCGTTCGACTACCCGCCGCGCAGTGCCTTCTTCCGCAGCGAGTTGCGCCAGCTCTTCCTCCTGGCCCGCGAGGAACAACTGGACATCGGCACCCTCACCGGCTCCTACGCGGGCGCTCTCGGGCCGCCCCAGTTCATCCCCAGCAGCTACCGCAATTTTGCAGTGGACGGCAGCGGGGACGGCCGCAGGGACCTGCTGCAGAACTGGGACGACATCATGGCCAGCATTGCCAACTACTTCGTCAAGCACAACTGGCAACCGGGACAGCCGATTGCCACGCGCGCGGAGTTTGCCCGGGATGCGCCGCGCCCCACGGGGCCGACCGAACTGGTGCTGAAGGACACCGTCGGCTCGCTCACCCGCCAGGGAGTGCAATTCACGACCGACCTGCCGGCCACGGCTCCGGCCATACTGGTGACCCTGAAGGGCGAAGACGGGGATGAGTACTGGGTGGGCTTCCAGAATTACTACGCCATCACGCGCTACAACCGCAGCACGATGTACGCCCTGGCGGTGCTGCAGCTGAGCGAGGCCATCGCCGCCGGCACCCGGACTCCGGTGGCTGACGCCGAGGCGCGGCCGGAAGGCGCGGCCGGTGAGTAGGTCCCCATGAGCACGCGTCCGGGCATGAGGGCCTGCCTGCTGGCAGCTGCCGTTCTGCTGGCCGGCTGCGTTCCGGTCCGCTGGCCTGAGAAACCGGCCACAGCGCCCTCCCCGGTGCCACCGGCGACCACCAGCCAGCGGCCGGGGGCAGTCAAACCCGCTCCGTCACCGTCGCCTGCGCCCGCACCAGCGCCAGACGCCCGGCTTACCGAGGAGGCGCCCGAGCCTTTGCCGCGATCGAAGTCGGGCAATCCGCCATTCTACGAAGTGTTCGGCGAGCGGCACTTCGTCCTGGAGGACAGCAACGGCTACCGGGAGCAGGGCGTGGCCTCCTGGTACGGCGCGCCTTTTCACGGCCGGCGGACGTCGAGCGGCACCGTCTACGACATGCACGACTTCACGGCCGCCCACAAGACGCTCCCCTTGCCCACGCTGGTCCGGGTCACGAACCTGGACAACGGGCGCAGCGTCGTGGTCACCGTCGACGACCGTGGCCCCTTCGTGAAGAACCGCCTGATCGACCTCTCCTTCGCCGCTGCCAAGGAACTGGGCATCGTGGCGACGGGCACCGGCCGCGTCGAGGTCGAGGCCGTGCGCACCCGGCGCGTCGCTTCGGCCGCGGCCGCGCCTGCTGCGTCCGCCGCCGGCGCGCCGGCCAGGGCCCAGCGCCTTTTCATGCAGGTGGGCGCATTCAGTGACGAAGCCAATGCCGCCCGGTTCAAGGGCAGCCTCGAGTCCAATGGTGTGAACAACGTCGTCATCCGTTACGATGACGATGTCCGGCCGGGGTTGTACCGCGTGCGGATCGGGCCCATCGAGGGCTCGGCGGAGTTCGACGCCCTGGCTTCGCAGCTGGCGGCACTGAGTATCGCCAACCCCCGCCTGGTCACGGAGTCCCCGGTCGCCAGGGAAACGTCCAACACCCCGTAGGAGCGCCTTTAGGCGCGACAGCGACGTGATCGCGCCTAAAGGCGCTCCTACATGCCTTTCAGGAGCCTTATGAGAATTGCCCGACTTGTGCCGACTGCAGCGTTGGCCACCCTGTTGCCCGCCATATTCCTGGCCAGCGCGGTCCACGCCGCCGACCCGAACCAGGTGCCGCCACCACCCGCGCATGGCAGCCCGCGCCTACCTGCTGGTGGATCACAACAGCGGCCGCACCCTCGCCAGCCTCAACGAGAACCAGAAGCTCGACCCGGCCAGCATCACCAAGCTGATGACTGCCTATGCCGTGTTCCGCAGCGTCAAGGACAAGCGCATTGGCCTGGAGGATCCGGTGGTGATCAGCGAAGCTGCCTGGCGCACCGGTGGATCCCGCTCGTTCGTCGATCTCGGCGATCGCGTGCCCCTTTCGGTCCTGCTGAAGGGAATGATCATCCAGTCGGGCAACGACGCGAGCGTCGCGCTCGCGGAGCACGTGTCCGGCAGCGAGTCCGCGTTCGCCGACCTGATGAACCAGTACGCGAAGGAACTGGGCATGGGCAGCACGAGCTATCGCAATGCCACCGGCCTGCCCGATCCGGAGCACTACACCACCGCCACCGATATCCTCAAGCTGGCGAATGCCATCATCCGCGAGTTTCCCGACTACTACCGCTGGTACTCGGAAAAGGAATTCACGTGGAACGGCATCACGCAGAGCAACCGCAACGGACTGCTCTGGCGCGACTCGACCGTGGATGGCATGAAGACGGGATTCACTGACACCGCGGGCTACTGCCTCGTGTCGTCTGCGTTGCGGGATGACATGCGCCTGGTGGCCGTGGTGCTGGGCACCGACAGCCCCGCCGCCCGCGAGCGCGAATCCCAGACCCTGCTCAACTACGGGTATCGCTTCTACGAGACGAAGCTGCTCCTGCCGGGCGGCAAGGCGCTCAGCGAGGCCCGCGTGTGGAAGGGCGAAACGGAACTGGTGGACGTCGGCGTGCAGCGCAACGTCTGGGTCACCGTGCCCCGGGGCACCGTCGGCCAGCTCAAGCCGACCTACACGCTCCCGGCCCAGACTGATGGCACCCCTGGACCCCGCCACCGAGCTGGGCAAGGTGCGGGTCACCCTCGGCGACACCACGATCGCCGAAACGGGGCTCTACCCGCTCAAGCCCGTCGCCACCGGGTCGCTCTGGCAGCAGGGCCGCGACTGGGTCCTGCTCTGGTTCGAGTGAGCTGGATACCCCATGGCAGCACCGCTACCGAT
>CAWBMW010000019.1:0-5990 GCA_963790015.1 uncultured Gammaproteobacteria bacterium | reverse complement strand
GCGGGGATCTTCGCCAGCAGGACGCGGATCTCCTTGCGGCGGCCCTCGTCCGCAGACTGCCGGCTCGGGCGCGGCGGTGCCTGCAGCGCCTTCTCCAGGTGCTTCTTCGCGCCGGCGTAGTCGTCGTCGTCAAACAGCAGCTCGCCGTAGAAGTAATTGGGATCGATGCCATCCGGATTGATGGCGAGCGACTTCTCCAGGTACTCCTTCGCCTTCTTGTCGCTCCCGAAGCCCACGGGGAAGCCGGGCACCTTGTGATACAGGGTGCCAAGGCTGGTGTAGGCGGAACCCTGCAGGGCCTTGGGATCGATCTTCAGCGCCGCCTCGAGCTTCGCCTTCGAGTCCTTCGCCAGGCCGAGTGCGCCCAGCCCACCCTTCACGCCGGCGGTGGTACTGAGCACGATGCCTTCCCAGATGAGCGGCTCGGCCCGGCCGGGGTTGCGCGCCGTGAAGGCGGCTGCGTCGGCCATCAGCTTGTCGAAGGCCGCTTCCCGGGCATCGCCCTTTGGCGAGTAGTTGGCGTCGGCCCAGCGGGTCTGGATGGCGAGCAGGTCGGCGTCGAAGTCCGCCAGGGCGGCGCCGGAGCCCAGGGTGGCGCTGAGGGCGAGCGCCAGCGTGGCAACGACTGTGGAGAGCGAGCGGGTCATGTGGGAGTCCTCGTCGATTGAAGTTTGGTTTCAGTGGTTGAGGCGGGAACACCGGCGCCGGCATGGCGGCGGATGATGGGTAGCTGCTTGCGGAGCGCGCCGTCCACCAGTCGTGGGAGCAGTGCATTCAGGCGCACGAAGAATTTCTCGGGCCAGCCGACGACGGCTTCCAGCGTCCCTTTTTCCAGCATTTCGCAGGCCGCACGGGCCACGACAGGCGGCGTGTCCATGGCGACGCCCAGCTCCGCATTCATGCTCTCGACGGCGGCCGTGTTGATGCCGGTCCGGGTGGCGCGCGGCGCCAGGTAGTGCACCTGCACGCTGGTGCCCGCCAGCTCGCGGCGCAGGGCCTCGCTGAAGCCGCGGATCGCAAACTTGGTGGCGGAGTAGACGGAGTAGGCGGCGTAGCCGATGCCGCCGAATACCGAGCCGGTGTTGAGGATGTGGGCCTCGGGCTGCCGCTGCAGGTGGGGCAGCAGCAGGCGGCAGAGGTGGATCGGCGCCTGCACGTTGACCGCCAGCGCGAGATCCACTTCCTCCGCGGGCTGGTTCTCCAGCAGGCGGAAGTGACTGACGCCCGCGTTGTTGATGAGCACGTTGATGCCGCCGCGCCAAGTCCGGGCGAATTCGGCAAGGCGCACCCTGTCGTCGGCGCAGGTGAGGTTGGCGGCGAACACCTCCACCCGGTCGGCGGAGACCTTCGGTTCGCTGGCGACAAAGCGCCGGAGGGCGCCCTCATTGACGTCCACCAGGAGCACCGTCGCTCCCTTGCCCAGCAGCTCGGCGGCAATGGCGCCACCGATGCCGCCGGCAGCACCGGTCAGCAGGACGCGGGCGGTCGAGAGATTCATGCGGTCGCCTTTTCAATGCCGCGGAACATGTTGCCGTAGAGCCAGAACATGGCCCGTGCACACTGGACCACGGCGGCCTGGTCGGCGGGTTCGGTCAGGCCGTCGAGGATCCCTCCCAGGTCCTCCATGTGCTCGAGGTCGAGGGTCCCGTGGCTGCGCAGGTAGGTGAAGGCCTGCTTCGGCAGGCCCAGCGACCGCTCGATCTCGTCGGCGGCCCGCACCGCCAGGGCCACACTGGTCCCTTCGAGCACGTGGACCATCCCGAAGAAGCCCACCGGGTTCCGGCGCTGCACCGTGTCCCAGGCATAGGCGACCATCGCGTCGGTCTCGACGTTGGGCACGGAGGCCGCGGCAGCGTGGCGGTCGCCACCAGCCGCCTCGATGTCATTGAGGATCCAGTCGTCGTGCCCAACCTCTTCCTCGAGGTAATGGATGAGGCCCTTCTGCAGTTTCGCATGCCGGTCGGGCAGGCGCGCGCCCACGGCCATCAGCAGCGGGACGGTGTGGCGCACGTGGTGCCAGGCCTGGGTCAGGAAGGCCAGGTAACGGGTCCGGCTGATCCGGCCGGCCAGCGCCTCGCCGATCACCGGAGCCTGCAGGAGGTAGTCCCGGTCGGCAGCCGTTGCAACGCGCACCTGGTCGCGGAAGGGGGTCGTCAAGCGCAACTCTCCTCGAGTGTGGTCGTGTCCCGGTACAGCTGCCGGATCAGCGGCTCCTGTGCCCGGAGTATGTTGGCACGGCGCAGCCGCCCGTTCGCGGTGAGCGCACCGTTGGCGAAGGTGAAGGGTTCGGCCGGCAGTACCCACGCGCGGACCTGCGCATAGTCGGGCAGGCGGCGGTTGGCGCGGGCCACGGCCGCCTCGATGCGCGCCGGCGTACTGCCAGCGGCGGTTGGAATGATGAGGGCGGCGAGATGAGCCTGCGCCTCGCCGACGACCATCGCGGTGGCGATCTCCGGCTCCTGCTGCAGCTCCCGTTCGACCCACTCCGGGGCGATGTTCCGTCCCAGGCTGGTGATCAGCAGGTTCTTCAGCCGGCCCTGGACGCGCACGAACCCGTCGGCATCGATGCTGCCCAGGTCGCCGGTGGCGATCTCCTCACCCACCGACCCGGGGGAGTGGCGCTGCGGATCACCCAGGTAGCCCAGCATCCCGGCGTTGCGCACCAGGATCTGCCCCTCCGCGTCGAGGCGGACCTGCACGTGGGGCAAGGGGCGGCCGACGCTGCCCGGGCGGTTGCTGTCCGGGGTGTTGAGGCAGACCACGGACCCGCATTCGCTGAGGCCGTAGCCTTCGTAGACGGGCAAGCCCGAGGCGCGCGGCCTGGGCCAGCAGTTCGGGGGAGACCAGCGCGCCGCCCACGGCGATGAAGCGCAGGCTGGCCGGCGGCTGCCAGCCCAGGACGGCCGCGTGCACGAGCACGCGCAGGAGCTCGGGAACCAGGATCAGGCTGTGGGGCTCGCGGGCCGTGATGGCGGCGGTCAGGCGCCCGGGCTGCAGGCCGCCGTAGCTCATGCCGGTCTCCGCGAGCGACGGAATCTCGCAGGTGGCGCCGGACAGGAGCGCCGCGTAGACGCCGGCCACGTTCTCCAGCAGCGTCGGCAGCGGCAGCAGGCACAGGTGCCGCTCCAGGCGGAGCCCGGCGGTGGCGTTCGCGAGCGAGTGCGCGACCGACTCGATCAGCGCGGCCGACAGGCACACGCCCTTCGGCTCCGACGTGCTGCCCGAGGTGTAGGTGATCTTCACGGTGCCGTCCGGAACCGGGCTGGAGGCGGCAGGCGGCGGGCGGCGCCAGAGCGCGAGCCCCGTCTGCGCCGAGAAGCCGGCGGGCGCAAAGCCCAGGTCGAGTGCCTCCAGCGTGGCGGACTGATCCGTGACGACCGCGTCGATGCCGGCGTCGTTGAGGACGTGCGCCATCTGGCCCGGCGTGAAGTAGCCGGGCAGCGGCACGTGCAGCAGCGACCGGTTCGCGAGGGCCAGGTCGGTCACGACCCAGGGGCAGCCGTTGTCCGCGAGGAGCGCGAAGCGGCTGGGCGCCGGAATGCGCCAGCCCGGTGCCCTCGGCCTCGACCAGCGCCGGCAGCTGGTCGTAGCTGATGGAGTGCGCGCCGTCGCGGAGCGCCGGGCGGGCCCCGTGGCCCGCAGCCGCGGACAGCGGAAACATGCTCAGCGCCGGTGCCGCCGGCGCGACGACAGATGCAGGCCCGTGGGCAGGTAGCCCGCCATCACCCGCGGGTCGTTCTGGTAATAGCGGCCCCAGGCGTCCGCACCGCCGGCCAGGCGGCTGGCATCCGCGGGCGCGAGCTCCACCAGGGTCGCGCCGACGCTGGTCAGGATGTCCCGGACCACGCTGGTCGCCGTGAACACCACCCAGGTGTAACCGTGGTCGAACAGGAAGCGGGGCAGCAGGCTGACGAGGTGGCGCGCAGAGCGGCAGCTGCCGCCAGCGAGATTGCCCACCTCGGCGATCTGGTCGCGGGAAATGGCGGTTCCGACCTGGGCGGACAGGTCCTGCTCCACCGGGTGCGCCAGGTACTGCTCGAGGAACAGGGCGCCCGTGCCGGCCGACCGGTAGCCCGCCACGGCGCGCAGGTCGCCCGTGCGGCTCTGCAGGCCCACCAGCTCCGGCAGGAACTCCCGGACCCGGGCCCCGTGCTTGTCGAGGAAGGCACTGGCAATGAACCCTTCTGCCGCTTCGCGGCAGGGGCTCGCGGGGGCGATGGGGCTCAGCTTGAAGAGCGGGTCGGCGTGGGTCTGGAACTGGGATTGGGCTTCCATGCGGGTCCTTCGGGTGCGTAATCGGGTGGGCATTCAGCCCGTTTGCCGGTGAGACGAGGCTACCCGGCCGGATCAATCGGCGGATCAGTAGAACCCGCAGCCCGCTAGACTTTCGCTGCGGGCGCGATTGAATTTCTGCCGCTCCTCGTCCAACCCGTCATTCACCGACCTGGGCCGAACCGTGACCGAGTCGACAGAACTGGTGCAACGCATGCTGGCGGGGGACGAGAGGGCCTTCACGGCCTTCTTTGACGACTACTTCCCCCGCGTCTATCGCTTTGCGCTGCCCCGCCTGAACAGCGACGCCGAGGCCGCCGCCGAAGTGGTGCAGGCGACGCTGGTGAAGGCCATGCGCAAGCTGAAGGATTTCCGCGGCGAAGCCTCGCTGTTCACCTGGGTCTGCCAGATCTGCCGCCACGAAGTGGTGGACCACCTGCGCCGCGAAGGCCGGCACACCGACAAGGTGGTGCGGATCGACGACAGCGCGGACGTCCGGGCCGCGGTGGAGGCCATCGCCGGGCCTGCCGCCGAAGAACCCGCCAACCGGTACAGCCAGGCGGAAGTCCGGCAACTGGTGCGGACGATCCTCGACCGGCTGCCGCCCCGCTACGGCGACGCCCTGGAAATGAAATACGTGGAAGGACTGTCAGTGGACGAGATCGGCGTGGAACTGGGCATCGGCACGACGGCCGCCCAGTCCCTGCTGGCCCGGGCGCGGGTTGCCTTCCGGGATGCGGTGGAGTCGGTGTTCGGAGCCGCTTCAGGCGACGTGCTTGCCAGCCTCGGCCAAGCGGGCTGAGGACAAGAGGGGAAATGAAAATGAACATGAACATGAATCAGCAGGAACTGCGCCCGGGCGAGGAAGAAGCCCTGCAGGGCCTCCTCCGGGAGATGGCCCCCGAGGCCGAACCGGCGCCGGAAGTGCGGGAGCGCATCCGGCTGGCCGTGGCCGCCGAGTGGCGGGCTGCGGTAACACCGGCGCCCGCCATTTCGGCAGCCAGTGCACGCGCGGCGCGGCGCTGGCAGCGGCCCACCCTGGCGCTGGCCGCCAGCCTGGCCGTGGCCGCCGTCGCCCTAGGCATCCTGCAGTCCGGTTCGCCGACGGCAACGCCCGTCGCCGCCACGCTCGCGCGGGTCAGCGGCCCCGTGGAGGCCGGCGGCACCTCGGGCTGGCAACCTGTCGCGGCGGGCCGGTCCCTGGCGGTCGGCCAGGAACTCGTCACGGGCCCACGAGGCAAGGCGGCCCTGTCGCTCGCCCGGGGCGTCACGTTGCGCCTCGACGGGAACACGCGCATCGCGCTCGCGGGCATCGACCGGGTCGTCGTGGAGCGCGGCGCGGTTTACCTGGACGCCGGCGACCAGCCGGCGACGGGCCCCAGCGTGCGGATCGACACGGCCTTCGGCAGCACCCGGCACCTGGGCACCCAGTACGAGGTGCGCGTGCTGCCCGCGGAGATGCAGGTGAGCGTCCGCGAAGGCCGCGTGGAGACGGCGCCGGACAGCGGGCGGACGCCCGTCGTCGCCCAGTCTGGCGAGCAGGTCGTCATCGGGACGAACGGCACTGTCGCCCGCACGGCCGTGGACCGGCGGGATCCCCGGTGGAACTGGATTGCCGACGTGACGCCGCCGTACTCCATCGAGGACCGGCGCCTGGCCGAGTTCCTGGCCTGGGTGTGCCGGGAGACCGGCCGTGAACTGACCTTCTCCACGCCGGA
>CAWBMW010000018.1:0-58340 GCA_963790015.1 uncultured Gammaproteobacteria bacterium | reverse complement strand
CGCCGCCCCGGGGTGCCCGTGGAACGGAGGCCCGCGACGACGAGGACATGCGCGGCCGCGAGGACGGCATGCGGGAGCGGCTGGACGGTAGGCCGACGGCGACGGCCGCGTGGACGGCGACGCGCCCACGTTGTTGGACGACCGCGCCGGCAGGGTCGTCGCGCCGCCCGGCGTCTGGGCCGGCAACGTGGTCGCCCGCCCGCGGCCGCGCGATGGGCTGTTGCCGGGCACACCGGGCAGGTGCCCGGCCGACCTATATCGACCGGCGGCCGCACGACCACCGCGCCGGGCGGGTAGTACCCGTAGTAATAGGGATCCCCGTACCAGCCGTTGCTGTAATAAACGCTGGAACTTGACGAGGTCAACCCGCCGCTGTAGCCGTCGGAAGAGCACCCGGCGGCGAAGGCGGCCAGCAGGCCGACCAGCAACGCTGCGCGGGACGAAAGGATCGCGCGACGCATGTCAGTTCCCCTCCCCGTCGCCATCGTCCCACTCCATCAACCCGAGCAAGGCGCCGCCCGAATCCGTGACGACGCCCAGGCGGCCATCCAGCGGGCCGCGGCGCGACGATGACGCGGCCCCCGAGCTCGACGGCCTTCGCCACGCTCGCCACATCAGCAACGCGAACGAAGTAGATCCACTCCGGACGGAGCTCGATGCGACCCGGAGGAATCTCCACGAGGCCGGCCCGCGCGAAGCCTTCCGCCTGCAGAGCGAAGCTCGCGGCGTTGCCGACGGGATCGCCGGGCACCACCTCGTAGTTGCCCAGGTCCTGGTAGAACGCCGCGGCGCGGCCGGCGTCCGCGCTCTGGTAAACGGCCCAGATCCACTCGCCCGGCTCGGCGCGGAAGTCCGGTGGATCACCGCTTGACGACTTCAGGAGGCCGAAGGGAGCGCCGTCCGGGTCGGCCAGCACGACCATGCGACCGCGGCCCTACAGCGCCCGCGCCGGGATCAGGATCGTGCCGCCCGGGCGACGACGTCGGCCGCAGCCCGGTCCACGTCGGCGACGGACATGTAGGCGATCCACCAGGCCTGGCGAACCCCGGGCGTCTTCGGGCCGGGGCCGGCGCGCGGGCCGCGAGCCCGGCCACCGGATAGCCCGCCTGCGAGGCGAGCGTGTAGCGCGCCGGACCATCGCCGACCCGGGCTGAAGGTCCAGCCGAACAGCGCGCCGTAGAACTTCTCCGCGGCCCGGAGATCGGCCGTGACCAGGTCGATCCACACGAACTTGCCGGGCGGTACTCGCCGCTCGGCGGGTCGCTATGGGCGGCAGGGCGCCGCCGCGGCGGCGAGCAGCGGCAACGACAGGATAGTCAGGGCGCCCACGAACAGCGCATTGCGGAAGTGCGTCATCAGGCTGCCTGCCTCGAAACGGTCCATCAAGGGAACTTCACGCCGATCATAGCCCAGGCGCCAAGGTACATCATCAGGGCCAGCACCAGGTAGACCGCCACCAGCTGGACGCCCTTGTACCAGTTCGAGTGGCCGTCCGCGCACACGGCGGCCCCCATCAGCACGCTGAGCAGCAGGGCGCCGACTGCCGTCTGGCCGAACTCCAGCCGCAGGGGCTCCGGGGCGATGAAATAGCTCACCAGCACCAGCACCGGGCGCCACGAACAGCGCGATCTGCATGCAGCTGCCGAGGGCGATGCCGATGCTGAGGTCCAGCCGGTCGCGAACGCCCATGGTCACCGCCGCGCCGAGCTCGGCTGCGCCGCCGATCAGCGCCAGCAGCACGACGCCGATGAAGGCCTGGGACATGCCCAGCGCCTCGCCCGGTGGCCTCCGCCGCGCCGACGAGGATCTCGCTCATGAAGGCGGCGCCCGACGGACGCCGCGACCAGGGTGGTCACGGCCCGCGGCACGCTCCACTCCGCCGCGTGGGCCTCCGGGCCGCCGCCCTTGCTGACGAAGAGCTCGGGGTGGGTGCGGAGCATGAAGATCAGGTACAGGACGTAGAGCGCGAGCAGCAGCACGGCCAAACCGACATTCAGCGCTGTCGGAGCGCAGGGTTGCCGCCTCCGCGCCAAAGAGGTTCTCGAAGGCGCCCGGAGCCGCGAGCACGATGACGGTGATGAGCATGATGCTGCTGTACACGCGCGACGCGCCGGCGTTGTACTCCTGGTCGTGTTTCTTCAAGCCGCCCAGGAAGAAGGCGAGCCCAAGGGCGAGCAGCAGGTTGGCAAGGATGGCGCCGATGATGGACGCCAGCACCATCTGCATCAGCCCGGCCTTCAGCGCCACGACGGCGATGATCAGCTCCGGCGCATTGCCGAAGGTCGCGTTGAGGAGCCCGCCCACCGCGTCGCCGGTGCGCACCGCCAGCTGCTCGGTGGCGTGCACCAGCAGGGCGGCGATGGGCACGATGGCCGAGGGCCGCGGCGAAGAACACGACCGGGGCCGCCGCGTGCCGCATCTCCAGCACGATGGCTACCGGGACCAGCGCCAGCAGCCAGTTCAGCGAGGGCTTCAGGCTCACGGGGGCCCGGTTTCCCCGGGGTGCACCCAGTTGTCCACCAGCGTGTAGGTCACGGCGAGCACGACCGGGCCCACGAACAGGCCGATAAGGCCGAAGGACAGGCAGTCCGCCGATCACGCCCGCGAAGATCAGCAGCAGGGGCAGATCCGCCCCCATCTTGATCAGCACGGGCCGCAGGAAGTTGTCCATCAGGCCGACCGCGAAGGACCAGACCAGCATGAACGAGCCCCAGCCCTGCTCCCCGTTGGCGAACAGCCAGGCCGTGCCGGCCAGCAGGACGAGCAGCGGGCCGATCTGGGCGATGCAGAGGACCAGCATGAAGGCCGTCAGCAGGCCGGCGAACGGCACCCCGGCGACCGCCAGCCCGACGCCGCCGAGGGAGGACTGGATCAGGGCCGTGACGACGACGCCGAGCGCGACCCCGCGGATCGCCTGGCCCGCCAGGATGACCGCCTCCTCGCCCCGCTCGGCGGCGAGCCGCCGGCCGAACGCGATCATCCAGCGGCCCCAGCGTTCGCCACCGGAATAGAGCACGGCCGAGAGGATGACGATGAGCAGGCACTGGGCGATCACCAGGCCCACGGTGCCGGCCTCGGCGATCAGCCAGCGGGTCAGGTCGCGGGTGTAGGGCTCGACCCGGGCCACGACCTCGGGAAAGCCACTGGCCGCGAGGTTGCTCCAGCCGGCCGCCACCCGCTCACCCACGAGCGGCAGTCCTGCCACCCACCCGGGCGGCTGCGGCAGGGGCCGGGTCGCCAGCCCGTTGACCCAGGCGGCCACATTGTCCGCGTAGTCGGCGATGAGCCCGATCGCCAGGACCAGAGGCACGACGAACACCAGGAGCATGACGACCGTCATGACCGCGACCGCCGGCCCCCGCCGCCCGCCGAACCGGCGTTCCAGGCGCTTGAGCATCGGCCAGGTGGCGACGACGACCATCACCGACCAGATGAAGGCCGGCAGGAATGGCTGGAGGATCCAGAACGACGCCAGCGCCAGGCCACCGAGGAACATCACCCCGAGGGTCGTGCGTGGGAGGTCGTAACGGGGGTCGTTCATGGCATTCCTTCCCGTATCAGGCCGGCTGCCGTCGGAAAACGGAACGTCCCCGCTCGCGGCGTGCGAGCGGGGACCGCAGTCCGCCTAGCGCTCCATGATCTGCTTGACGTCGTCCTTCTTGATCGTCACGGCGCGCCCCTCGGCATCCTTGTAGGTGTACATGCCGGTCTTCTCATCGAGCTTCGGCTTGCCGTTCGACGGGATCATCGTGCCGTCGGTGGTGCTGATGATGTACTCGGGGCTGGAACAGGCGGCCAGAAACGCCAGGGACACCGAGATGATCGCCAGCTTCAAACCATTGTTCATTGTCTTCTTCTCCAGTTGGGTGGGCCGGGGGACCTGGCTGCTGCTGCAGTGTAGCCCCCGGCCCGCCCGGCCGTCAGCTCAATACTCGTAGAACATCGCCTGGATGCGCTTCACGTCGGTGGTCTTCGTGAGCGCCAGCTGCAGCAGGACGCGGGACTTGGGCGGGTTCAGCTCGCCCGACGCCACGAAGCCCAGTTCGTCGTCGTTGACCTCGTTGTTGCGCAGGGTCAGGCCCATGGGCAGGCGGGTGCTGCGCACGACCACCACGCCGGCCTTCGCCGCCTTCTTCGCCGCCTCCAGCGCCCCGGTGGTCATGTTGCCGTCGCCGACACCGGCAATGACGATGCCCTTGGCGCCGTTGCGCACGGCCGCGTCGATCAGGTCCGGGCTCATGTTGGCGTGGGCGTAGATGATGTCCACGCGGGGCAGCTTGTCGAGGCCGTCAACGGAGAATTCCGACTGGGGGCCGAGCCTGCTGTCCATGGGCTGGAACCACTCGACCTTGCCCGTGTGGACGACGCCGGCGGGGCCGCGGTTCAGGCTCCTGAAGGTCTGCACGCTGGTGGTGTCCGTCTTGACGACGTTGCGGGCGTAGTGGAACTCGTCGTTGAGCGCGACCAGCATGCCGCGGCCCTTCGCCTGGGCGCTCGTCGCAACCGCGACGCCGTTGTAGATGTTGGCCGGGCCGTCGGCGCTGGTGGCCGTGGCCGGCCGCATCGAGCCGACCATCACCACCGGCTTGTCGCTCTTGGTCACGAGGCTCAGGAAGTAGCTGGTCTCCTCCAGCGTGTCCGTGCCGTGGGTGATCAGCACCGCGTCCGTGTCGCCCGAGGCCAGCACCGCGTTCAGGCGCTTGGCGAGCTTCAGCCAGACCTCGTCGTTCATGTCCTGGCTGCCGATGTTGGCCACCTGCTCGCCGGTGATCTGGGCGAGCTTGCCCAGGTTCGGCACGGCGTTGATCAGGGTGTTCACGTCGTAGGCGCCGGACTTGTAGCCGTAGTCCGTCGAGCTCGCCTGGGCGCCGGCGATGGTGCCGCCGGTGGCCAGGACGCGGACGCGGGGCAGTTCTGCCGCCTGGCCGACTGCCGACCAGGAGGCGGCAAACGCCGTCACCAGGCCAAGGGTCAGCGCCGCAACGTTGCTGCTTTTCATGAAAGTTGATGCTGCGAGTTTCATCGTAATTCTCCTGTTGTCTGGATAACGCCGCTAGCGCGCCTTGCGCGTGCCGGCCTTCTTCTTTGCCTTGCTGACCGGGCGCGGCAACGCCTTCGTTTTCACCTTGCCACCCGCGGACGGCGACGCCTTCGCCGCCTCATAGGCCTGCACGTAGCCCCGGGCAATGGCCCGCACGGCGCGGCCGATGTCGTCGTAGACGTGATCGTCCAGGTTGGCGAAGGAGACCCGGACGGACCAGTCGGGAGCCTCGAAGCCGCCGCCGTTCAGCAGCACGATGCCGTAGTCCTCGGCGAGCCGGAAGACGATGTCGAGCGGGTGGATGTTCTTCCGGATCCACGCGACGCAGTCGGCGTCCACGTACTTCTTCAGCCAGAACTCCAGGTCGATGATGCCGTAGTACCAGTCGAAGTTCGGATTCTCGTCGACCTTGATCCCCAGGCCCTCGATGGTCGCGTAGACGCGCTTCTTGACGATGCCGATGCAGGCCTTCTGGTAGGCCTTCTTCTCGTCCATCAGTTCGTAGATCGAGAACAGGGACATCATGACCTGCTGGGGCAGCGACAGGCCGGCGGTGTGGTTGAGCGCCACGTCCCGGCTGTCGGCGACGATGCGGTCGATGAAGGCGATCTTCCGCGGCTCGAGCGTCAGCCCGCCGTAGCGCTTGTCCAGCTTCTTCTTCACCGCCTCGGGGTGCCGCGGCGATCATGTCGTCGAACAGGTTGTGCTCGTGGACGGCGATCACGCCGAGGCGCCAGCCCGTGCAGCCGAAGTACTTGCTGTAGGAGTAGACGCCGATGGTGTTGTAGGGGAACGCGCCCATCAGCGAGCGGAAGCCCGGGACGAACGTGCCGTAGACGTCGTCGGTCAGGAGGATCAGGTCGGGCCGCTTCTTGAGGATGGCGCCGATCTTCGCGATCGACTCCTCGCTCAGGGCGTTGGCGCTGGGATTGCCGGGGTTGCAGAGGAAGAACGCCTTGATCTTCGGGTCCAGCGAGCTTCTTCAGTTCCTTGTCGGTGAACTGCCAGCGCTCCTCCTGCCTGCGTCTGGATGTTGACGATGTTGAGGTCGTAGTCCTCGAGGTGCGGCATCTCGAGGTAGGGCGTGAAGATCGGCGTGGCCAGGGCGATCGTGTCGCCCGGATTGAGCAGCCGGTTGGTCTTCATCGTCTTGAAGATGTAGCACATGGCGGCCGTGCCGCCCTCGACCGCGTAGAGGTGGAACGTGCCCTTGGGGCGGGGCTCGCCGCACATGGCCCACTGGAGGTACTCGCGGACGATCTGCTCGTTGTGGACGAGCATCCGGTCCGGCACCGGGTAGTTGTCGCCGATGATCGAGTCGACCAGTTCGTGGACGAAGGCGTCGGCGTCGAAGCCGAACTTCTTCACCGTCCACGGGACCATCGCTGCGAGGACGGCGGCGCCCGGCATGTCGGCGTGCTTCGCCAGCCAGGCCTCGAGGCGGGCCGCGACGCCCTCCCTGCGGGGCATGCCGCCCACGCCGGGGGGCAGGTCGAGCACGCGCTTGCTCTCGGTGACCGCGAACTGGCCCGAGCAGGAAGAAGGCCTCCCGGGGCTCGGTGGCGATCCAGTTGGGATTGCCGCGCCCGGCATTCAGGTAGCTGGTGGCGGACGCCTGGGCGGACGCCGTCGCCAGCTTCGCCAGGTCATTCTTGATCTCGAACGGGCCGAGCGCCTCGTACTTCCGCAGCTTTACTTTGTCCATTGCTCTCTCCAGAACCACTGCTTCAACTCATCAACAGCACGACCGCCACGCCCCAGACCGTCAGCAGCGTGTTGCCCACGGCGTAGGTCACCGTGTAGCCGAGCGCCGGCACCTTGCTCTTCGCCTCGGCCTCGATGGCGCCCAGCGCCGCCGTGGTCGTGCGCGCTCCGGCGCAGGCGCCGAGGCAGATCGGCGCCTTCATCTTGAACACGTACTTGCCCACCAGCAGGCCGATGACCAGCGGGACGGTGGTGACGACGAGGCCGGCGAGGAACAGCTGCAGGCCCTGGGCCTGCAGCCCGGCCACGAAGCCCGGCCCGGCGCTGATGCCGACCACGGCGATGAAGGTGTTCAGGCCGATGTTGTTGAACACCCAGAGCGCCGGGCGCGGGAATGCGCCCGAAGGTGCGGTTCACGGAGCGCAGCCAGCCGCAGACGAGGCCGGCGATCAGCGCGCCGCCGCTGGTGCTGAGGCTGAGCGGCACGCCGCCCAGCTCGAAGGTCAGCGCGCCGATCAGGGCGCCGATGACGATGCCGGCGCCCATGACCACCATGTCGGTCTCCTCGGTGGCGCGGTCGGCGTAGCCGATGATCGGCGCGACGCGCTCCACGTCGGCGCGGGACCCGACCAGCGTGAGGGTATCGCCGCGCTCCAGCTTGAAGTTCACCGTGACGGGCATCTCCACGCCGGTGCGGAGGATCTTCCGCAGGAACACGCCGCGGCCCTCCTGCGCCAGATCCGTCGTCACCAGGTCCGCCAGGGTCCGGCCGGCGAAGGCCTTGTTGGTGACCACCACGTCGAGCATCAGCGAGCTCCAGGTCGAGCAGCTCGCGATCATCGACCTCGGCGCCGAGCCGGTCGGCGGCCTCCA
The DNA here is from genome assembly GCA_963790015.1 of uncultured Gammaproteobacteria bacterium. GTDB lineage: Bacteria > Pseudomonadota > Gammaproteobacteria > Steroidobacterales > SHZI01. Next base: position 50,722 of record CAWBMW010000018.1, on the reverse strand, counting down.
GGACCCACTCGCGGCGGCCCGCGATGGCCATCACGGCATCCCTGGCCAGCAGCGTGTCGGGCTTCGGCGTCGATGATCTGGCCGTCCTGCGCGCAGGCGCTCGACGACCAGCCGGGACCGGGCCGACCCGGGAACGATGCCGCCGAAGCTCGCCTCGAAGTCGCGCACCGTGCGCCCCACCCAGGCCGGATCGGTCAGCCGGTAGGCGCGCAGCACGAACTGGGTGTAGCCCGACAGGCGGTCCTGGCTGGCCGCCAGCGATGCCGCCCATTTCCTCCTCGTACTTGCGGCACTCCTCGGCGATGATCCACGCGCAGGATCTTCGGCCCGAGGCTGCGCCAGGATCCAGGCCGAGCCGGCGGTGCCGAACAGGTAGGTCACCGCGTAGGCCACCGGCATGGCATCGAGCATCGCCTTCTTCTCGGCGTCGCCGATGCCGAGTTGGTCGATGCTGTTGGTGGCCACGCCCAGCACGGCGGAGATCGTGCTGGAGCCGGCCAGCAGGCCGGCCGCGCCGCCGGCGTCGTAGCCGAGGAACTTGCGCGACGACGACCGCAGTGACCAGCACTGCGACGCACTGGATCACCGCGAACAGCACCTGCTGGATGCCGTCGCCCTTCAGGCCCCGGAAGAACTGCGGCCCGACGCCGTAGCCGACGGCGAACAGGAACATCAGGAAGAACACCGACTTCACGTGGCTCGAGATGGTGATCTCGAGCTGCCCGACCAGCACGCCGGCGAGCAGCGTGCTGGTGACGACGCCCAGGCTGAAGGTGCCAACCTTGAACTTGCCGACCCAGAAGCCCAGCCCGAGCGTCAGGAAGATCGCGATCTCCGGGTAGGTCCGGAGCGTTTCAACAAGCCATTGCCACATGCTGACTTACTCCCTCTGACCTGCCGGCCAGATTGTTACGCGCCCGAGCGGCGCCGGCGTCCGGGCAGGGCCGACGTGCGGAGCAGCCGCAGGCCCTTCTCGGCGTGGTAGCCATGGATTTCCTTGACGTCGAGCTTGCGCATGAACTCGATGGTGTCGGCCGTGATCACCTGGCCCGGCACCATGATGGGGAAGCCGGGCGGGTACGGGATCACGAAGTCCGCGGCAACCATCTCGGGACCCTTCTTCGCGCGCTGGTCCACTTCCTTCGACGCCAGGGGCAGGTACTCGCAGTCCTCGGCGCGGTAGGCCGTGTAGAAGGCCTCCCGCATGTGGCCCTCGGACGTGGCGCTCTTCGCGTCGTCCCGGAAGCCGGCGTGGAAGCGGCTGAAGTTCGGCAGGTCGGGCACGTCCTCCATCAGCGACTTCACCCGCGCGGCGAACGCGGCCCGGGCCGGACTCGCCGCCCTGGCGCAGCTCCTCGTCGATCTGCCGGGCGATGTCGCTCAGCACCTTGACGATGTGCGCGACGTCGCTGCGGGTGTTGTTGATGTTGGTCTGGAGCAGGATGCTGTTGCGCGAGGTCTTGTTGAGCTGGATGTCGTAGCGCTCGGCGAGCATGCCCTTGAACGCCGTGCCGTCGTAGCCGGCGGTGCCGCAGACGAGCGTGAGCCGCGTCGGGTCGAGCGCGATCTCGTCGCGCTTCCAGGAGTCGATCAGCTGCGCGCAGGTGCCGTGGGGCCAGCCGTAGTCGGAGATGCCCGATTCCCGGTACTCGGCGGGCACCATCTCGGCCGGCGTGAGCACGCGGAAGTACTTCGAGATCAGCGGGTGGCTGTTGACCTGCCGCCGGATGCGCAGCGCCAGGTCGGTGGCGCGGATGACCAGCTCGTAGCCCTCCAGTTCCATCTGCCGGCGCGCGACGTCCAGCGACGCGATGATCTGCAGGTTCGGCGACGTGGAGGTGTGCGTGAAGTAGGCCTCCTCGAAGGCGCCGTGCACGGCGCCGAAGTCCTCGTCGCGCACCAGGATCATGGAACCCTGGCGCAGCGCCGACATGGACTTGTGGGTGGACTGGGTGCCGTAGACGCGGATCTGCACCTTGTCGGGGTCGGGCAGCAGCTGCATGTCGAGCAGCTCCGGGTTCGCCGGGTCGAGGTCGCCGGCCCGCGCCCGGAACGCGTCGTATTCCTTCGCGGTACGCCGGCGTGTGCAGGCGCTCGGCGCAGGCTCTCGGCGGCGTGCATGGACGTGCGCAGCCGGTGGAACGGCGAGAAGCGCGCGAAGCCGAACCAGGCCTCGTCCCAGAGGAACACCAGGTCCGGCTTGATGGCCAGGCACTCCTCCATCACGCGCTCGGGGTTGTACATGTGGCCGTCGAAGGTGCAGTTGGTGAGGTCCACCAGCTTCGCCCGGTCGAGCTTGCCCTCGGCCTTGAGGGCGAGCAGCGCCTTCTTGATGGAGCGCAGCGGCACCGCGCCGTACATCGAGTAGGCCGTCATCGGGTAGGCCTCGAGGTACAGCGGCTGGGCGCCGGAGAGCACCATCGCGTAGTGGTGCGACTTGTGGCAGTTGCGGTCGATCAGCACGATGTCGCCGGGCGCCAGCAGCGCCTGCAGGACGATCTTGTTGGACGTGGAGGTGCCGTTGGTGACGAAGTAGGCCCGGTCGGCGCCGAAGGCCCGCGCCGCCATCTCCTGGGCGCGCTTGATGTTGCCGGTCGGCTCCAGCAGGCTGTCCAGCCCGCCGCGTGGTGGCGGACGACTCCGCCAGGAACAGGTTGGTGCCGTAGAAGTGGCCCATGTCCCGGATCCAGTTGCGAACGGAACATGGACTTGCCGCGCGCCACCGGCAGCGCGTGGAAGGTGCCCACCGGCTTCTGGCTGTAGCGCTTGAGGTTGTCGAAATAGGGCGTGTCGTAGCGGTCGCCGACGCCGTCGAGTATCGACGAGGTGCAGCTCCATCAGCTCCTCGACGCCGTAGAAGATCCGGCGGAGCCACGCGGCCTCGGGCCGCGCGGCGATCGCTTCCGCGCCCGCGCTCGGTCAGCAGGTAGACGTCCAGCTCCGGCCGGATGCGCTTGCAGTGCCCACGCCAGCTTCAGGCCGTAGTCCCGCACGTCCACCGCGTCCGGATCGAAGGGCATGGCGCGGTCGAGCAGGTCGCGCAGGTCCGGCCACTCGCGCTGGGAGCGGAAGCCGAAGCCGTCGCCGATGACCACGGCCTGCAGCTCCGGGTTGGCGAGCACGGCGACGATCGCGTCCTCGAAGGAGCCGGCCTGGACCAGCTCGTAGACGAAGGGATCGTCGACGCGGCGGAGCCGCCGGATGTCGTGGCGCAGCTGCTCGTAGCGGGACGGGTCGACGGCGGTGACGCTCAGCACCTCGAAGTAGGGCCGGTGCTTCTCGTCGGCGTCGGCCGTGGGGGGCAGGTAGTCCGCGACCTGGGCCTCGCCCTCGTCGGCGGACTCCCAGAAGGCCATGTCGTGGCGGAACGCGCCGGAGGACAGCGCGGCGGTGATGCGCCGGGCCTGGTGGGCGAAGCCCGTGGCATCGCCCTCCGCCAGGCTCTCGCCGAGCAGCCGCATGAGTCGCAGCCCCGGGAAGGCGCTGAATTCCTCGAGCGGCGCAAGTTCGGCGAGCGCGGCTCGCGCTTCCGCGACGAACTTCGCGCTGTTTTCGCCCCGGCCGGATGCCGCGGCCCAGGCACTGGCGACGACGGCCAGCTGCGCCCAGAGGTCGTGGCGCACGTCGGGGATCGAGAAGCCCTGCTTCAGGGGCATCGTTGCCCCGGTCGCTGCCTGGTCTGTCATTTTTGTTCTCTCCGACCGGGAAGGACGGGGACTCCGCGCCTCCCGATCCCGGCCTCCCGGGAGGAGACGCGGAGTCCCGGCTGTTGTTATTTCGGATTCGGCCCGAAGACGCCGACCCCGAGCTCGCCCGCGATATCGCGGATGGCGTTCAGCGCGCGCACGCTGTTGCCGGCCTCGTTCAGCCGCGGCGAGAACGCCGCGATGGCGAAGCGACCCGGCACCACCGCGACGATGCCGCCACCGACGCCGGTCTTGGCCGGCAGGCCGGCGGTGTACATCCACTCGCCGGACTCGTCGTAGAAGCCTGCCGTGGCCATCACCGCCAGCAGCTCCGGCACGTCATTGGCATTCATCACGCGCTTCTTCGTGAGCGGGTTGACGCCCCGGTTGGCCAGGGTCGCGCCCATGATCGCCAGGTCCCTGGCGCTGACGCCGATGGAGCACTGGCGCGTGTACACCCGCATGGCCTCCTCGGGATCGCTGTACAGCCGCTCGTAGTTGTAGAGCAGGTTGGCGATGGCCCGGTTGCCGAAGGCCGTGGTGTACTCGGACTCGTACACGTCCTCCAGCACGGTCGAGCGGCACCGGGCTGCCGGCGAAGTCGCTGATGTTCTGCAGGATCTGGTTCCAGCGGTCCTGCTCGGACGTCGCCTGCACCAGGCTGACCGCCGCGATGGCGCCCGCATTCACCAGCGGGTTGACCGAGCGCTTGTCCTTGTAGGTCTCGATCGCCAGCCGGGAGTTGAAGGGCAGGCCGGTGGGCTCCACGCCGATCTTGTCGTCCAGGACCTTCGGCCCCTGCTGCTTCATGACGAGCGCGGCCGTGAAGGGCTTGGACACCGACTGGATGGAGAACTTGTAGTCCACGTCGCCGGCGTGTAGATCTTGCCGTCCCGGGTGGCGATCACCACGCCGAACAGCTCGCTCGGCGTCTTGGTGAGGATCGGGATGTAGTCGGCGTTCTTGCCTTCCTGCAGGCCCTTGTACCTGGCGTGGGCGGCGTCCACGACCCGCTGGAGGTCCTTCGGCTTGGGGTCGGCGGCGTTGACGCCGCCGGACCCGAGGGCAGCAACGGCCAGCATCGAGAGCACTGCTACTGACTTTTTCATGGTGATCGCTCCGGTTGGCCGTCGGTCAGAGTTTTGCGCTGAAGTTGTACTTGAAGGTGATCTGCAGGCGGGTGTCATCGTTGTCCCGGCCGTCCTTCACCGACAGCTCGCCCCAGATCACCTCGGCGCCAACCAGCACGTTCTCCACCGGGTAATACAGCAGGTTCGCCGAGGCGTACTGGCCCTTCTCGTAGGTATCGCCGGTCTGGCCGGCCGTGTTGTCCACCTCGGTGAAGGAGTAGCCGGCGGAGCTGCTCCACTGGTCGCTCCACCAGCGGTCGTAGTAGAGCGACAGGCCGGTCAGTTCGACGGCCTCGATCTTCGTGCCGCCGGGGAGGCTCCCGTCGGGAAGCAGGCCCTGGTTCGGGACCCGCGTCCATGCCGCCGTCGTTCATGTAGCTGGCGATGCCCTCGCCAAAGACGTAGCCGAAGCGGATGGCGTCGCGCTCGAAGACGTTGATGGCCGTCGTCAGGTTGATGCCCCAGCCGGTGTCGTCGTCGTCGTAGACGACGCCCAGATCCTCTGCCGCGCCCGGGATCCGTGTCACCGATGACCTCCGTGCCGACCCAGCGCAGGATGCCGGCGACCTGGACGTGGCCCCAGTCGGCGTTGTGGCGGAACTGCGCGGTGAGATCCGGCCATTCCTGGTCACCCTGGGCGCCCGGGAAATCCGCCACTTCGCGGAACTGGCCGGAGTCGATGTCGTTGCTGGGATTCTCGATGGCGACCGCAAAGGTGTTGGCGCCCTTGACCGGCGTCCAGCGGATCTGCGGATTGCGCAGGAACACCATGCCGGTCGGGCCCCAGTACTCGACCGTGTTCGGGAAGATGTCGCCGTCCATGAACAGCGAGTTGGTCTGGCCCGCCAGGAACTGCCCGAACTCGCCGTAGGCGTGGCGGAGGCGGATCGTGGTCTGGCCGGCATCGTCACCCACGCCGAACATGTCGAATTCGAACTTGGTGTTGATGTCGCCCTTCGCGGTGGGCACCGTCGCCTTGACGCCGAGGCGGCTCTGCTTGACGCTGAATGACGACTGGCCATCGTCACCGTACTGGTCCTCGTCGATGCCGATGCGGGACGGCCGCAGCGCGTCCTCCCAGTCCGGGTTCACGCGGCCGAAGTCCTGGGTGTAATCGAGCTGGGCGAAACCGTAGACCTCGAAGGACTTCTCGCCCTCGGCGGCGGAGGCCGTCTGGATCGATCCGGCAAGCGCCAGCGCGGCGGCAAGCGCCGTTGACACGTCGCAGGGAGTGGGTTGGCAGATCATGCGGCTCTCCTCGATGGTGTATGCGCCAAACGACATTCCGCACCCATCAGCCCCCCGTCAAGGCAGGGCCAGCTGTGGAATGAACGTAACGCCAGTTGTCGATTGTTGTTGCGAACAGCCAACGCTTTACCGGCGTCGCATTAACTGCTAACGGTGCGCCCGCGGAAACCTCCGGTCAAGCGGTTTTATTGCACTCAGATGCGCAGGGACGGGAAGATGCGCTTCGTTGATGGACGTAGCCTGAGGCCGCGATGACCGTGCCGATGGATTCGATCGAAGAGCACTTTGCCGCCGAGGGCCGCACCCCCAAGGGTCGCCGGGCCCGCCGCGCCATCTTCGCCGCCACCCGCGACCTGGTCGTCGCCCGGGGCCTGGAGTTCACGTCGCTGGAAGCTGTGGCCAACGGTGCGGGTCTGTCGCAGGCCGCCCTGCGCCATTATTTCCCCACCCGGGAGAAACTGCTCTTCTCCTTCTTCATTGCCGCAAGCCACTGGTTCCGCAGGCCAGGTAACCGGACTGCTGAAAGCCGGGGACCTGCCCGCCCGGGACAAGCTTGAAAGCTGCCTTTCCTGGCATCTGGAGTACATGGAACACGTGGATACCGCCTTCTGGCTGGAGGCCTCGGCCTACTGGATCCGGCATCCGCAGCCGCGCCAGACCCGCGACCAGTTCTACCGCTGGCTGATGCAACAGTACGCCCGGCTGATCGGCGACATGCGGCCGGGGCTGGGCAGGACGGAATGCAACCGCAGGGCCTATGCGCTGCTGACCCTCGTGCTCGGCGCCTGGATCACGCACGGGAAGGGCAGCGCGGTGTTTGATGCCGGCGGTGCACCCGAGCAGCGCCGGCTGCTCCTGGACACGGCGATGGCGATCGTCACCCGCTAGCCGGCGGCAGCGCCTGGTACCGGGCGACGGCCTGCTCCATGTTGAAGAACATGCGCTCGTTGCCGAGGGCCCGGCCCAGCGGCGAGCGCTGCACCAGTTCCAGCACCTCGGGCGTGAGGCCCACCAGCCAGAGCGTGATGCCCGCCTCCCGCTGGCGGGCCTCGGCCTCCGTCATCATCTTGAGCGCCGTGTACTCCAGGTCGAAGATGCCGCTGAGGTCCATGGCCACGACGCGCGGTCTGGCCTCCTCGATCAGGGGCCGGATGCGGTCGCTGACCCGCTCCGCGTTGGCGAAGAACAGGCGTCCGGTCAGGCGCAGCATCAGCAGGCCCGGGAAGGTCTCGTCGTCCTGCTGGTGCTCCGGCGAGAGGGGCCGGAAGGCGTTGGTGCCCCGCTTGCGGCCCAGCACGTAGACCGGCGGGTTCGACACCTGCTGGGCCAGCGCGACCATCGAGACGATGATCGCGACCAGGATGCCCTTGAGCGTGCCCAGCGTGATCACGCCCACCATCGCCGCCAGCGCCCAGATGAACTCCGTGCGCCGGACCGCGAGCACCGAGCGGAACTCGGCGGGCTTGATCAGCCCGACTGGAGTAGACGATCACCACGGCCGCGAGCGTGGCCTGGGGCATCAGGCTGATGAAGGGCGCCAGGAACAGCATGGTCAGCAGCGTGGCGCCCGCCGTGACCAGCCCCGCCAGATGGCTGCGCGCGCCGGACAGCCGGTTCACCGCCGTCTGGGACATGCCGCCGCCCGCCGGCATGGCGCCGAGCACGGCGCCGCCCGCGGTGGCGATGCCGGTCGCCAGCAGTTCCCGGTTGGGCTTCGGCGTCGGCTCCCCCGGTGCCACGAAGGCCCGGCCGACCGCGGCCGTCTCCGTGAAGCTCATGACGGCGATGCCGAGGGCGGCGGGCCACAGCGCGGCGGCCAGCGAAACGTCGGGCCACTGCAGTCCCGGCAGGCCCCGGGGAATCTGCCCGACCGTCTCGACGCCCGCGGCGCCGAGCCCCAGCAGGGCCATCGCGGCGATGCCGGCGCCGACCGCCACCAGGGGCGCGGGCAGGCGCGGCGTGAAGCGTTCCATGCCGGCGAGCAGCCCGATCGTCAGCAGGCCGACGGCCAGCGTGACGAGGCGAGGTCCCGGGCAGGCTCTGGACCAGCGACAGCAGGTTCTGGCCGAAGGTGCCCTTCGGGTAATGCGCGCCGAACAGCTTGGGCAGCTGGTCCACGATGATCACGAGGCCGATGCCGGCCTTGAAGCCGATCAGCACCGGCTCGCGAAATGAAGTTGGCGAGGAAGCCGAGCCGCAGGAGCGCGCCCAGCGCCAGCAGGATGCCGACGAGCAGGGTGAGGGTCGCGAGGGCCGGCAGGATCACCGCCATGTTCCCGTCCGGGGCGACCGCGGACAGGGCCGCGCCGCGTGAGGATGGCAATCGTCGTCGTGGTGCTCACGCTGAGCACGCGGGACGAGCCCAGCAGCGCGTAGAGGACCATCGGCACGAAGGCCGTGTACAGCCCCACCTGCACGGGCAGGCCAGCGACGGTCGCGTAGGCCATGGCCTTGGGGATGACGACGGCGGCCGTGATCAGGCCGGCGAGCACGTCCGGGCGCAGCCATTCGGGCCGGTAGTCGCGTAGCCAGGCGAGCATGGGTTGTCTGCCGTTGATGTGTTGCCTGTCGGCACACTACCGCACTCTGCGGCGCAACGGACCTGGCCTGGCCGGGGCCGCGCCTAGGGGAAAATCCCACTTGATCGGAGGTTATCTCCCGTGCAACGTATCCGGTCTGGTGCCACACTGACCGCCCAGGGGGTATCCACCATGAACGTCAACAGCACACTGTCCCGCGTCCTCACCGGCTTCGCCATGCTCGCGCTGGCCTACGGCGCGTACTCGGCCTTTACCGACAACAAGCCTGGCATGGCCGTGCTGCTGGCGCTCGCGACGCTGGCGGCGGCGATCCCCACGTTCGCGGGCACGGGAAAGTAGGCCTCAGCATGCCAGGTACTGCACGCTGGCCGCTGCCGCCGCCGCCCTGCCTGGCCGCACCGGCCGCCCAGCGCCTCGATCTTCCAGGGCGAGGCCCTGGACAAGGCCGCCGACGTCCATCACCTGGGTGGTGATCATCGTGGTGCCCGATCGTGCTGGTCGCCGGGTTCTGGTTCGTCCACATCCTGCCCGAGAAGGTCGCCGAGCAGCGTGAGCATCCCCAGAAGGAGGTCATCAAGGTCATCTGCCTGCTCTCGCTGTTCTTCGGCGGCCTGCTCTGGCCCATCGCCTGGATCCTCGCCTACACCAAGCCCGTGATCTACAAGATGGCCTACGGCAGGGACAAGCACGATGACTACTACGCCGCACCTCGCGGCGACGGACGCGAAGGACGCCGCGCTGCTGGGCACGGAAGTGACCCGGCTCCGCGCGGAACTGGACACACTGGCCGCCCGCGGCAAGCTGCCCGCCGAGCTGCAGGACCTGCGCGAGCGCCTGGGGGCCGTCGAGTCCCGCGTCGTCGCGCCCCCCGCCGGCGAGGGAGGTGCCTGATGGAACTGCTGCTGCTTGGCATCTACAGCTTCTTCGTCTGGCTGATCTTCATCAAGTTCAAGTGGCTGCCCTGGAACACGGCGACCCAGGTCATCGTCGCGATCATCCCGATCGTCGGCCTGACCGCACTGATCCTCACCCTCAACGTCGTGGCGCCCTCCTCCGCCGACGTGCGCGTCATCAAGTACGTGGTGCAGGTGATTCCCCAGGTGAAGGGCCGGGTGATCGAGGTGCCGGCGCGAAGGCAACCGCCCCATGAAGAAGGGTGACGTGCTCTTCCGCATCGACCCGACGCCCTACGAGCTGGACGTGAAGGCCCTCGAGGCCCAGCTGGCGCAGTCGGAGGGCTCGGCCCTGGAGCTGCGCGAGCAGCTGAACGTGGCCAAGGGCAACACCGCGGCCCTGCGGGCGCAGATCGAACTGACGAAGCTGCGGGTGAAGCAGTTCGAGGAACTGAGCGCCAGCGGCGCCGGCAATCGCTTCGACCTCGAGAAGGCCCGGGCGGACCTGGCGAACCTCCAGGGCCAGGTCGCATCGGCCATCGCCAACGAGGCGCGGTCCCAGGCCCAGCTGGCCGCGGTGGTCGACGGCGACCTCGCCGCCGTCGCCACGATCAAGGCGAATCTCGCCAGGGCGCGCTGGGACCTCTCCCAGACGGTGATGTACGCCCCCGCCAACGGCTCGGCCATCAACGTGCAGCTCCGGGCAGGCTCCTTCGTCAATCCCGTCCCGCTTGCGCCGGCCATGAGTTTTGTCGAGGACGAATTCCAGGTGATGGCCCTCTTCGGGCAGAACGAGCTCTGGAAGGTGGCGCCCGGCAACGAGGCGGAGATCGCCCTCAGCACCTATCCCGGCGACATCATCAAGGCAACCGTTGATTCGATCGTGTGGGCCCAGGGCCAGGGCCAGATGGCCCAGTCCGGGATGGTGCCCGAGACCGGTCCCGTCCCGGTGCCGCCCGGCCGCTTCGCCGTGAAACTCAAGATGGCGGCGAAGGATGCCGACCGGTTCCTGGCGGCCGGCGCCATGGGCCAGGGGGCCATCTACACCGATAGCGGCGAGCCAATCCACATCCTCCGGAAGGTCATCCTGCGCGTCGGGTCGTACACCAACTTCCTGATCCTCAAGCTGCACTAGGCCGATGAGCAGGGGCCGATGAACACCGGGCCGATGAATGCGCGGGCTGTCCTGCTCCTCTCGCTGGCGGCGATCGTGCCGGCGGGTTGCACGCTCAAGTCGCCGCCGGAGCGTGCGGACGTACAGGCCCAGGCGCTGCCTGGAGTACAGGCGCCGGACAGCTGGCGCTCCGGTGCGTTCCTCCGCCGATACCCGTCGAGGATGCGCTGGCTCGCCGACTTTGCCGATCCCCGGCTCGATGCCCTGGTCGCCGAAGCCCTGGCCAACAACCCGGACCTGCTGGCAGCCGCCGCCCGCGTGGAGCAGGCCGCCGCGTACGTCGAGTCCGCCGCCTCCGCCCTGTATCCGCAGGTCGCCGCGATGGGCAACGTCAGCGGCAAGGACAGCAGCAGCGGCACCGTGGACTTCTACGGCGTGTTTGCCAGCTGGGAGCTGGACCTGTGGGGCAAGATCCGTTCCGGCCGGGAAGCCGCCAGCCTGCAGCTGGTTTCCGTGCGACTGGCCCAGGCCTGGGCGCAGGAGTCGATGGCGGCCATGATGGCGCGGGCCTGGTTCGTCGCCAGCGAGGCGCGCCTGCAGAAGGCAGTCGCCGACGACATGGTCGCGGCGGCGAGAGAAGCTCGTGGCCCTGGCCCGGATCGCCAGCGGGTCGGCATTGGCAACGAGTACGACGTGTCCGTGGCGCAGGCCTCACTCGCGACCTCCCGCGACGCCGCCGAACAGCTCGGGCTCTCCTTCCGCCAGTCCGTGCCAGGCCATCGAGACGCTGGTGGGCCGGTATCCGGCCGCGGAACTCGACGTTCCCGCCGCGCTGCCCGGCCTGCCCGGCCCGGTACCTGCGGGCCTGCCCTCCGAACTGCTCGAAAGGCGCCCCGACGTGATCGCGGCGGAACGGCGCGTCGCCACCGCCTTCTTCCGGGTCCAGGAAACCAAGGCGGCACGCCTGCCCCACGCTCAAGCTCAACACCAGCTTCTCCAGCCTCTCGAGTGACCTCGTGGTGCTCAAGGAACAGGACGACCCTGTCTGGGGCTTCGGCGGCCGGCTCAGCGTGCCGCTCTACCTGGGCGGTGGACTCGAAGGCGGAGATCAAGGTGCGCACCGCCGAGCAGAAGGAAGCCGTTGCGGAGTACGGCCGCGCCGGCGCCAATGCGTTCGCCGAGGTGGAGCAGGCCCTGTCTGCCGGCTACGCGCTCGAGGCCCGGGAGCCGTTGCTGCAACGGGCGGTCACCGAGAACGGCCGGGCGCTCGAGCTGGCCGAGATCCGCTACCGGGTGGGGTCCGACGACCTGCGGGCCGTCCAGCAGCAGCAGATGAGCCTGTTCAGCGCGAAGAGCGCCCTGCTTCGCGTCCAGAGCGAGCAACTCGTGCAGCGGATCAACCTGCACCTCGCACTCGGCGGCAGTTTCGAATCCTGCAATCGGGGTCTGACCCCAAGCTTCTCATGAACATGCGAAGACCTTCAGGTACCTGACCGCGGCTCACTGGCAGACTGGGGGCGCCGTGTAGTCCAGTTTGAGCAGTCGGAAGTAGTTCTCTCCCAGCGCGACCTTGCGAAACGCCTCATCGTTCAGGGACTTGTTGACCCGACTGGTTACTTCCTGCTCCTTCTGGTACTGCTCGAACGGCTTGTTCCCGGCGGCCACGAAATCCGAGCCCGGCAGAAAGCGATCCGGGTACTCGTTGATCAAGGCGACGAACACCGGGCCGAACTCGTGATAGGCGTTGAAGAGCACGTCCCACGAAATATCGAGCATCAGGTTGTCACTAGACGCGAGCGCCTCCCGCATGATCTGCACGTGCTTCGCGGGATCCATGCGCTGCAGTTCCTTGGAAAGGCCCATGTGCGCCCAAACGATCTTGTTGTCCGGATAAGTCTTCAGGATGTGCTTCATCAGATACACGTACTTGGTCGGGTTCGCGTCATCTCCAAGGTCCGAGTGAAACGTGACGGGAATGCCGCGCTCCCTCAGGACCTTCATGAAGGGTGCCCAGGCGTCGATATTTTCGATCGTCGCAGGTTCATGCTTGTTACTGAAGAGAGCCTGTTTGACGACATTGAGCTCTCCGGCCCATTTGAACATCCCGGGAAACTCCCTGTCGTAGAGCGCGATGATGTCGACGATCCCCTGCGGATTCTGGAGATCCATGAACGTCATCGACAGGACGATGTTCACGTTGTCATGGGGATAGGCCTTGACCTCCTGGCCATTCACAACGTCGTTCTTGATGCTCGGCAATGCCGACGTTCCGGGGCAATCCAGGTAGTAGGTACAGCCGGACCTAAGTCCAGAAACTGACCGATGCCAAAATAGTTGACGAAACGGACACCGGTCTTGTCGAAAAACTCGAACAATTGCGCCGGCCGGATCGCCTGGCCGCCGAACGGGCGCGGATGGAAATGGGCATCGACAACTGCGGTGTAGGGTTCCGTCGCGCGGTTGTAGCACTCTTGACTGGCGTTCGATTTCGCAAACGAAGCCAGGCTGCGTTTCGGGATGGCAGAGGTTTGGGCCGCTCCTGGCGGCGTGGCTCCGGGCTCTGCCGTGACCGGTGGCGATGTCGCTGGTAGCGCGGCGCGACCGGTGCACGCGCTGGTAGCAAGAAATAATGCGACGCAGGCCAGTACCCCGGCGGCCTGACCATACCTGCTCGTCATCGCGCACTCTCGATTCACAGATCAGAACGCCAGCATGATGTCGGTAGACCACACAGTACCGTTGCCACCCAGGGGGAAGGGCACCGAGGTATAGCCCACGGGTGAATCATTCAGGTACAGCACCTGCCCGTTCACGCGCACGATGCGATTGCGGTAGGGAAACCAGTTCAGGCCAACGCTGATATCCGACGGGTCACCGTACTCGCCGTACGATCTTCGACCCGGCGAGGTAGGCCTGGATCGACTTTGGAACGAGCATGGCCGAGGCCTGGATCTGGAAGCACGTGGTCATCGAGGTTGGATATCGGTAGCAGGCCGGGCCCGCTGACCGCGAAGTCGTCCACCTGGCGCCAGTAATACTCGGCGTCCAGCGCAGAAGCCCCGGTACTTCACGCCGGCATTGACGTCGGGTCATCTGGTAGGTGGCCTTGTTGATCTGGGTACCGGGTGCCAGGGCGCCTATTCCGAAGATCCCCGTGCCGTCGGAGACACGAATCTGGGAAGTTCTCGGGATCCTCCGAGTCGGGCTGGCTCTGCTTGTCCTCCCGGCTCCGGGTGTAGTGCACGCCGAACAGCGTGGCGACCTCCTCGTGGTCCTCGAAATCGCCGAACCCTCGCCCGGGCCAAACTCACCGGTGGTGGGCAGCCACCACAGCGCCCCCGAGACCGCGTTGAAGCTGTTGTCGAGCTGGGCCGCGTCCACGCCGAGCTGGCTAAGGTTGTTGCCGACCATGACCCTGTACTTGACCTTGTCCGTTACCTCCCCGTTGGCCCAGATGCCGCTGGTGTAGGACCCGCGGAAGTATTCGTCCGCCATGGTGCGGTGATCCACCTTCAGCCAGTTGGGAAACGTCCCGTCGGTCGTCCGGGTGGTGGGCAAGGCGTCGATGCCTGCACCCAGAGTCAGGTTCTCATTGAAGACGTAGTTCAAGTTGCCGGCCACCACGACCTGGGCACCCTGGCCCTGGTTGGAATTGCTGGTCCACACGTAGAACTTGTAGCGGAAGTCCGGGTCGAGGAGCCAGCCCTTGAAGGTCAGGTTGACTTTCTGGAGCTGCACGTCGCTGCGCCGGTCGATGTCCTGGGTCCGGCCGAAGGAATCGGTGAAGGTCTCGTCAAGTCCCTTCTGGTTGAGGTAGCGCACGTAGCTGAAGCACGCCGAAGTCGACCTCGCCCAGTTCAGTCCGTGCCAGAACGAAGCCCCTGTCCGGCTCGAAAGCGCCCCACTTGTCAGGCTTGGCTGGAACCGTTGCCGGCGCCTCTGCCGACGGAAGCGATGCTGCGGGCGCGGCAGCGACAGCGGCTGGCGAGACGACGGCCGGTTCCCCGGGGGCGGGCGTGGGTGCGGCGACTGCAGGCTGGCCCGCCGTCTGCAACTGGCGCTCCAGTTCCTGGATGCGGGCGTCCTTTTCCCTGATCTGCCGGTCTGTCTCTTCCTGGCGCTGCTCCAGGCGGCGCAGGCGCTCCTCCACGGACGGCCCTGCTGACTGGCCCGGCGGCGAGCAACGGAAAACTCACCAGAATCAGCAGGGCGACAGTTCTTGCAGACATGGGTCACTCACAAATCGAGAGGCGTGTGATTCGTCTGAGAAGCCATAGCTGGATTCATTGCATGAGCAAGACGAGCACTCCACCCCATAGCGCCAGCACCACGTTACCCAACGCACACCCAACCCCGAAGCCCAGTGCCGGATTCCCGGACGCCGCTCACTCGGCGTCGAGCTGCGCCGCGCCGCCGCCAGTTCCTTGCGCTTGCCCGGCCCCACCACGGGGTAGTGCAGCTTCAGGCCAGCCATGGCATCCACCACGGCGGCAGCCACCACGACCCGGGTGAACCACTTGTTGTCCGCGGGCACCACGTACCAGGGCGCCTCCTTCGAGGCGGTGTTGCGGATCGCCTCCTCGTAGGCCTCCTGGTAGTCCTTCCAGTGCCCCCGCTCCGCAACGTCCGATGACGAGAATTTCCAGTTCTTCTCCGGGTTGTCCAGGCGTTCCATGAAGCGGCGCTTCTGCTCGGCCTTCGACACGTGCAGGAAGAACTTGAGGACCACGCACGCCGTTCCGCCTGAGGTACTTCTCGTAGTTGCTGATGTCCTCGTAGCGCTCGTCCCAGATCTTCTTCGTCACCAGCGACGGGTGCATCTTCTGGCGGGCCAGCAGCTCCTGGTGCACCTTCACCACGAGAAGCTCCTCGTAATAGGAGCGGTTGAAGATGCCGATCTGGCCGCGGGCCGGCACGTTCCGCATGTAGCGCCAGAGGTAGTCGTGGTCCAGCTCCTCGCTGGAGGGCTGCTTGAACGACGTGACCGTGCAGCCCTGGGGGTTGATCCCTGAGGTGACGTGCTTGATCGTGCCGTCCTTGCCGGCGGCGTCCATGGCCTGGAAGACCAGCAGCACGGCCCAGTGATCCTGGGCGTAGAGCTTGTCCTGCTCCTCCGCCAGCCACTCCACGCCCCGGGCCAGCATCTCCTTTGCCTCGGCCTTGTCTTCCGACTTGAGGTGCGCGGTGTCGCCGGGATCCACGTCCTTCAGCCGGAAGCCCTTGCCGCTCGTCACGCGGTAGGGGGAGGTGAACCTGTCGATACGCTCGCGCTGGGACTTCTTCATGATTGCTCTCCGTTCGGCTGATTGCGGGCCACGCCGCCGAGGGCGCGCGCGCTGGTCGAGCCGTTCCCTGAGGGCGTCGATGATCATCGCTCGTCTCGTCCGGCCCGATGCGGCCCACGGCCTTGTTGATGGAGGCGAAGGTGGCCTTGAGCAGGTTGTGCAGCTTGCGGAACCCGATGGGGTTCTTCGTGCCGCACACGGTCTCGTCGTTGTTCAGGATGCGCTCGACGACACCGGGCTCGCGCAGTTTCACGTCGCAGGCGATGGACAGGTGCAGCAGCTCGTCGCCGATCGCATCGAGGTGCCGTACCCAGGGTGTGTGCTTGGACTCGGTCATGACAGGCCCTTTCTCCGGGGACTTGTTTTTCAGGCTACCACAGCCCATACGGACCGGGGACGGGCCCGATGGCCGGCACCCGTGCATCCGGGTACTGGAAGGGCGTGATACCTTTCGCGCCCATCCGGCTACTGGCGTCATTGGGCTCCCGAAACGTCATGAAAACCATAAGTGTTACCCGCATTCCCGCGCGCTGGATCGCCTGCCTGGCCCTCCTCGCCTGGTCATTCCCGGCACTGGCCGACAAGACCGACGTCGTCCACCTCCGCAATGGCGACCGCGTGACCTGCGAGATCAAGAAGCTGGAGCGTGGCCAGCTCAAGGTCAGCACCGACAGCATGGGCACGATCTACATCGAGTGGAAGGACGTGGTCGGGGTCACCAGCAAGGAGCTCTACGTCATCGAGATGCAGGACGGCAGCCGCGTGCAGGGAACACTGGCGGAGACCGACACCGAGGGGCAGCTGCTGCTCCGTGGCGGCGGAACGACGGGTGAGGCAGCCGCGGGCTCAGTCGAGGACCAGTCCGTCAGCATGGCGAAGGTCGTCTGGCTGGACCCGCTGAAGCTGGACGAGCAGATCATCAAGCGCTGGGACGGCTCGGTCAGCGCCGGCTTCGACGCCACCAAGGCCAACAACGACACGTCGCTCAGTGCCAGCTTCGACGCCCGCCGGCGGGCGGAGGACTTCATACTCAACTTCAGCGGCTCGGTGTACTCGCGGTCCCAGGACGGCGTCGAGGACAGCGTTCGCGCTGATTTCAACTCCATATATCGAGGCCTGCTGGAGGACCGCTGGTTCTGGGCGGCCCTCGGGACGCTCGAGCGCAACGACGAACTCGGCATAGACCTGCGAACCCTCGGCGGCGCTGGCTACGGCCGCTTCCTGGTCCAGACCGGCCGGACCCTGTGGTCCGCCACGGGCGGCCTGGCCGTGGTGAACGAGCAGCTGGCCGGCGACGAGGACGCCCAGACGAGCGTGGAGGTGTTATTGAACACCGACTACGAGTTCTTCACCTACGACACGCCGAAGACGACGCTGACCACCTCGCTGACCGTGTTCCCCAGCCTCACGGAAAGCGGGCGCGTCCGCAGCCAGCTCGACTTTGCCCTGCGCCGGGAGCTGATCACGGACCTGTTCGTGGAGATCAGCGTCTATGACTCCTACGACAGCAAGCCGCCGGAAGACGGCGAGACGAACGACTACGGGATCGTCACCAGCCTCGGCTACACCTTCTGAACCGCCGGCCTAGAACCGGCGACTGAGCCGGACACCGAATACCCGGGGTTCTGGCAGCGGGGCGAAGGTGAACTGCACGCCGAGGCCGGCCACGAAGCCCAGCTCCGTCACCTGCTGGCCGAACTCGGGGCCCGAGCCGCCCGTCTTGATGGTGTCGTCGTCCAGCAGGTTGTCGATGTACCCGACCATCTCCCACTTGTCGCCTGTGAGGCCGAGCTGCAGGTTCAGCAGCCAGAAGTCCTCCCAGTAGGTGAAGTTGTCCACGTCGAGGTAGCGCTTGTCCTGGTAGGACGCGTTCAGCCCAACGAACCAGCTCAGGTCGTCGGACCGGAAGGGGCGCTCGATATTCACGGTGCCCACGAACGAATTCTCGGGCGTGCGCTCGAGCTGCTTGCCGCTCTGGTCGATGCGACAGGTGGGCGAGCCATTGGCCGGGTCGGACAGGTCGGAAGGATCGGTGCCGAGCCCGCCCTTGTAGACGACCAGCGGACAACCGGCGGCTGCAGCCCTCGGCAGGACGGTGGTGTCATCCTGGAAGTCCTGGTACTGGGGATCCAGCCAGGTGTAGGACGCACCCAGCGTAAGGCCGTCGAGCAACGCGGGCCGCCACACCAGGTCGAGTTCGATGCCCCAGATGTCGGCGGACGACGCGTTGGTCACGCGGGGCGCCAGCTTGTCGTCGACGAGGATCTGCGTCGTCACCTGCTTGTCGGAGTAGTCCTGGTAGAACGCCGCGCCATTGAGCTGCAGGTCGCCGGCGACGGACCAGACGGTCTTGCTGCCCAGCTCCCAGGCCGTCATCTTCTCCGACTTGAAGCGCTCGTTCTCGATGACCGTGGCAGCTGCCCCCGCCTCGAGCTGGTTGATGCCGCCCGGCTTCTGCGCCCTCGCCCAGGAGAAATAGACCAGCGCGTCGTCCGTGGCCTGCCACTCCACCGTGGCCTTCGGCGTGTGGAACCGCGTGGTCTCCTCGCCGCTGATGAGCGCCCAGTCCAGCAGCATGCCGGGATCGTAGGGATTCAGGATCTCCGGCCCGTTCGGGTCCATGCCCCTGTTGACCTTGATGCGGGCGTTCTCCCAGGCCTCGCAGTTGACGTCCTCGCCGGGGTTGGCCGCCTCGGAGACCAGCGGGGCCACGAACGCGCCTCCCAGCACCGTGAAGCCCAGCGCCGCGCAGGACGCCTGGTTGGGGCGCAGGATCTCGAACTTCTCGTAGTTGTACCGGTCCTCGAGCGTCAGGGAGAGGGTCTCGGTGATCGACCAGTCGACGCTCAGGTAGGCCGACATGTGCTCGGTGTCGGTCTCCCAGACCGCGCCCTTGAACCCGGGCACGTCCGGGCGCAGGTCCTGCCGGGCATATTCCTGCCAGCTCGCGACGGAGACGAGGCTGCCGGGCGCTGCGGTCCCGTCGCAGACGCCGGCGACGTCCCGGACGAAGTTGCCCGAGAAATCGGTGGTGATGGGCAGGCAGGCGGTGATGCTGTTGTGGTCGTCCAGGTCGCGCTCTTCGTGCCAGTAGAGCCCGCCCAGCGTCACCTGGACCGGGCCGTCCCAGCTGCTGGTCGCCCGCAGTTCCTGGCTGAACTGCGTCGTGTCCTGGTGCGTGTCCGTGATCATGGCGGAGGTGATCGGGTCCGGCCGGCCGTTGGCCTGGTAGTCCTGGTCGTAGTCCTGGTCCAGGGTGGCGTCGGTGTAGCCGGTGTAGCTCGCGAGCGTGGCGGCGCCGATGTCCCACTCGGCGATCAGGGTCGAGCGGAGCAGCTCGATGGAGGAGCCGGATGGTCGCCCCCGGTGAGCGGGTTCTCGCTCTGGCGGACCGCCAGGCCTCCCGCGGAACCGAAGCTCTGGGGCAGGCAGATGCCGGGCGGCGAACCCGGCGGCACCGCGACGTCCGGCGGGCAATAGACGCCGAAGTCGATCAGGGTCGTCGCCGTGCCGCTGAAGGCCGTGCTGATGCCGACGCCGGCGTCGACGGCGTTCTGGGGATAGGACCGGATCGTGTTCCGGGGAACGGCCACGGTCGCCTGCGGGTCGTAATCCTCGTCGCTGTACTCGACGCGCGCCTTGATCTTGACGCTGTCCGCCGGCGTCAGCACGGCCGTCAGCGCACCGCCGTAGCCGTCGCCGCCGCCCACATCCTCAGCCGACATGCTGTTGGCGTAGTAACCGTCCTCGGACCACTTCACGCCGGTGACGCGCACGCCCAGCAGGCCCGGGACCACCGGGCCGCCGACGGCGCCATCCAACTGCAGCCGGCCGAAGTCGGCCGCGTCGATGCGCACCACGCCCTCGAGTTCGTCGCCCGGCTCCTTCGTCACGTAGCTGATGGCGCCCGCGAACGCCGCGCGCCCGTAGAGCGCGCTCTGCGGCCCCTTCACGACCTCGATCCGCTCGACGTCGTTCAGCAGGCGCCTGTTGGCCAGCAGGCCGACCCGGCGGAGATCGCGTTCTCCGTGGTCACGTCGATGCCATCCACCAGGAAGGCGACGTTGGAGCGGCCGCGGGTATTGGAGAGGCCGCGAATGGTCACCCGCGTGTCCTGGGGGCCGAAGGCGGTGTCGAACTGCACGCTGGGCACCAGCTGGGCGATGTCGCCGAGGTCGGTGATGCCCTGCCGCGCGATCTGCTCGGCGCCCAGCGCGGTGACGGCGATGGGCACCTCCTGCAGGTTCTCCTCGCGCTTGCGGGTGGTGACGATGACCTCTTCCACCTGGGCATTGGCCGGAGGAACCACGCTCATGCCGAACACGAGCGCCACGCACGCGAACCCGGGACGAGCCCGGTGATTACTGTACATTCCCCCGCCCCCTCCCGGACCCGATGGCCCGGCTACTTGAACCAGATGGCACCCGGATGGCGCGCATGCAGGCCACGATCAAGTCCCCGCCAGTGCCCGGTCGGCAACACGACGAAGATCAGCGCAATCAGGTTCAACACTATCAGTGATGCGTCGTGGTAGCCACCGAGCGAGAAATTGACCATCAGGAAGATGGCGATCAGGCCGGCCGTCCGCGTGCACAGGCCGAGCAGCATGCCCACGGCCACGGCCAGCTCGCCCCAGGTGACCACCCAGCCGATGAAGTGGTAGTTGGGAATGATGAACTTCTCGAGATACATCGCCGGGAACGAGGTCGGATCGATCTCCGTCAGGCGCTTCGTGAAGAGGTCCAGCGGGTAGTCGCCGAACATGTAGTTCCTCTGGAACTTGTTGACGGCGCCGCCGAGGAAGAAGATGCCGAAGAGGAGACGGAGCAGCAGCACGAGCCCGATGCCGGTACCGCGCAGCGGGTTGGCCCGCAGGAACTTCAGCGTGAACCGCGGCCGGGGATTGCCGGAGTCATCGGGCAGCGTGGCAGAGGCGACGGTGTTCATGCGGGATCTCTCTCAGGAAGTCGGGGCCATGGACCGGAGGAACGCGAACCCGTCGGCCACGGGCAGCAGCGTGCAGGAACCGGCCGTCCGGAGCTCCGTCGCACCGGGTGCATCAGCGACCGACCACCGGCCGGAAATGCGGTCGATCCGGGCGCCGGGCACGTCGATCGTCATCGTCACGGCGCTCAGCGCCGCCGCCTGGCCCCCGCGGATCTGCGCGGGACGGCCCTCCGGGGCCGTGAACTCGTAGATCGTCAGTTCGCGGGTGTCCTCCTGCTTCGGCTTGCCGAAGCGGATCAGGTAGTCCCAGATGGTGACGATCTGCTCCCAGGTGCCGTGCGGGTGCAGGTAGTAGACGACCACGGGGTACGCCGGCACCGGTGAACCCGGGTCCCGCGTGCAGCGGATCACGTCCTGGCAGGTGGTGCAGATCTCGCTGACGTTGATCGCCGGCGCGGAATCCACCGCCTGGGCACCCTGGAAGCACAGGCTGGCAAGCAGCATGACGCTGATACGGCGCACGGCGCTGGCGGTCAAGAACGTCATGGTCGAATCCCCCCGGATCCGCGCGAAGGTAGCAATATTGGACTGGTCGGTCAATTAGGCCGGCCGGCGCTTTTTCCGCACGACCGGCGGCCGGGCAGCCCTGCTCCCCTTGGCGCCCATCACGCCGTCCACGATGATGCCAATGGCGTCATCGATGTGCCGCCAGCCTTCGGGCCGGTCGAGCTGCAGGCCGAAGTACCGGGGGGCGGTCCGCGAGCGCTGGGCGAGGTAGATCACGGCCGCGTACAGGATCAGCTGGAGCGCCGTGGCATTCGCCTGGTCGTACTCGTCCGGGCGCGTGAAGAAACGCCGGAGCCCCTTCCCGTATTCCTCCCGGACCTGGTCGAGGGCCCGCGTCACGTCGGTCTGCCGGAGCAGCTCGCCGGCGAGGACCTCCAGCGTGTGCGGCCGTCGGCGCAGGGCGGCCGAGAAGTTCCGGTAGTTGCTGGTGAGCTGCTCCGCGGTGGTCAGCGTCGCGTAGACCCGCTCATCGGTGCCCATGATCTCCGGATCCCGCGGCAGGAAGTCCGCCTCCCGGGCCCAGGCGGCGGCCAGGCCCTCGAGGCCGCCGAAGTACGAGTAGAGGAGGTTCTTGCCGACCCCCGCCTCCTTCACGATGGCGTTCACGCCCAGCCGGTGCGCCCCGTGCGCCAGGAGCAGGCGGTCGAAGGCCCGGATCAGGTCGTGCTCCTTGCCGGCGCGGTCGCGCTGCCAGCGGGGCTCTGGCGGGGCGCGCTTGCTTCCCCGGGGCTTCTTCCGGGCTGCGGGCCGGGACTTCTTCCTGCTGCCGGCAGGTCCGGAACGGGTTCCCATGCAGTCATGTCCTGGCGCCCGCAGGCGAATCAGTCTGGCAGGTCGAGCGCGGGATCAGCGCGCGTTTCCAAGTACATCATGGCATCGGCAACGTTCTTCCCCCAAGCCCTGGCAAGGATTCCGTGCGCCGGATCAGCGCAGCAGCGCGTCGGGAATGATGTAGAGGGCGTAGAGAAAACCGATGAAGCTCAGGAACCACAGCGGCTGGGCGAGCGCGACACACCAGTGAAATGGCCGCAGCCGGCCCCGCCACCGGAACCAGAGCCCCGACAGGAAGAGCCCGTACACGGCGATACCGGCGCCCATGGACACGAGCATCACGCCGTTCATGCCCTGCAGGCCGTAGCTGAGCGCCTCGACCCCCATCTGGGGCAGGAAGGCGACGGCCGCGTCCAGCAGCGCTCCTGCCCCCATGAGCGCCACCGCGGGCCATGCGCCGTCGGTGCGGAAGGACCAGGCGCCCCCGAGCAGGAAGGTACAGAACGCTATCGTCCAGAGGATTTCAGGCAGGTTCACGGACTCACCCCTGCGGCCGGGAGCGCCGCCTGCTACTTGCCCGGCGCGGCGGCCGGGCTCTCGAAGCGCTGCCTGAACTCCGGCGTCGCCAGGTTCTCGTACATGTCCTGCACGTAGGCCAGCGTCGACTTGGGCGCCTCGGCGTAATAGATGAAGCGCCACCCGTCAGCCGTCTTCCGGAGGATGGCATTGGCACGGAGCTTCTCGCCCATCGCCGGGCTCCAGCGAAATTTCATTTCGGCGAAGATGTCCCAGGTGGCGAGCGCCAGGTCGGGTGTGAGGGAGCGCACCCGGATGTTCGACGGGTTCATGTCCATGGCCAGCACCGCAGCCTTGCGTTGAGGGGTGTTGAAGTACCACTCCAGCTTGTCCCAGCCAATGATCCAGTCGGGCTGTTCCTCGGCCAGGTACTGGGGCGCCGGCTCCGAGCGGTCGAAGAGTTCGATGGGCTGTGGGCCCTTGAGGTCGGTGTACATCGCCGACATCTGGCGGATCACGGCCTCGACTTCGGTCTGCACCGATGGCGCACTCAGCGGCAATACGGGTTCCGCCGCGCGGGACAGCTGGGCGAACAGTGCCAGGCCTACAACACCAAGCAATACTGATTTGGACATGGCGTTCTCAGGGGTCGGACTACTGCGTCGATGGTGGCACAACTGTTCTCACCTGGGAAAGCCGCGGCCCCAGCGGTACTGCCAGGCGACGCCGAAGCCGTCGTACTCATCGCCGGTGCGGCTGGAGACGCCGGTGCTGCCGTAGATCTTCACCGAGTTGCGGCGGTCCACCGGCAGCGCCACCGTCAGGCCGAACCGGGTGTTCTCCTGGAGCGAGTCGGCCTCTATGCCATTGACCGTGGTCTCCCCGCCCCGGTACCAGGTGCCGTCCAGTGCCATCCAGATGCCGGAGCTGAAGCCCCTCACGAGGTGCGCCTGCAGGGCGTAAATCGGCTCCTGGGAAACGGTTCCGCCGTCGAGGAAGTCTGTGTTGTCGGTATAGAGCGCAACGGCCGCCGCGATGTCCACGATCCATTGGCCCCAGGCCTTGGAGATACCCAATTCGGGCTTGAAGGCCCACCGGTTGGTGCCGATATTGACCAGCCTGGTGTCGTCGTACTGGCCTACGGGAACCGAGACCTGCAGGCTGGCGCCGACGATGACGTCCTGCTTGAAACCGGAGAATTCCTCGAACGACAGCGCGGGTGCGCCGTAGAAATTCACGGAGTAGCGAAAGCGCGGATCGGCGATGCCGGACACGTCCCGCTGCCGCACTTCGCCATCGAACAAGGCCTGCCCGGAGAGCCACGTGTAAGGGACGATCACGTCCACCTTGGCGGAGCGGCCGCGGACTGCCAGGGACCGTGCCCAGGCCACGGTCGCGGAGTTGGTCCGGAGATCCGCGTCCTCTATGGGGACCGTCGGATCAAAGGACAGGTCGCCCTCCGTGTAACCGTAGCCCGCCAGCAGGAAGTTCAGCCCTGTCGGCGTGTTTGAGTAGGCTCGCGGCTCAAGTTCCTGGGCCTGAGCGCCAGGAGATGCCGCCAGAAGAACTGCTGCTGAAAAGGCCGTTGCAGTCCCGATGGCACGTGTCACGAGCACGGCGGACTCCCCCGCTTGCCAAACAGTGATTCAACGCCACCGCCCTCGACAGGTGCAAGCCAACCCTTCAGTCGAGCGCCGGAATGAGCCTCTCGCCGATGAGCCGCAGGCCCTCGGCGGGGTCATCGTGCAGGCGGAGGGCAACTTCGTCCAGTCCGGCGGCTTCGAGCGCCTTGAGGTGCCTGGCGATGCGGTCGATGTCGCCCGGGCTGCCGGTAAGAGTCATGTACTCGACGAGCTTCCCGATGACCGGTTCCGGAACGCCCTCGATGCGGTCGGTTGCGCCCGAGGAAGGCCTGGAGGAAGGCGGGCCGCTTCGCCTCGACCATCGCCGCATCGGCCGGGTCCAGGAACAGCTCCGTGAACCACGTCATGAGCAGGCCCCGCCAGATCAGCTCGCGACGCGCCTCGGCAATGGCCGCCGCCCGGTCCTCCTTCACGTGCCAGGCCATGAAGTTGTTCATGCGGAAGTCCGCGCGCTGCCGGCCGCTCGCCGCCAGGCCCTCCCCTGCCCAGCCCATGACCTCGGGCATGCGCTGCAGGGGCACGTCGGACATCATGGTCCCGTCGGCCACGCCGGCGGCCATGCGCAGCATCTTGCTGAACGTGGCGCCCGCATAGATCCGCGGCGCCGGCTGCGTGGCCCACTCCGCCTGGTAGTTCTTCAGGGAGTACAGCTCGCCCTCGTAGTTCAGCATGGCGTCGGGACGCAGGCCCTTCAGGATGCGCAGGGTGTCGCGCACCGCGGTCACCCGCCGCACCGGCTCCAGGCCCGTGACCCGCGTGACGGAGTGGCCAAGGCCGCCGACGAGGATCGTCGACCGTCCGCCACTCAGTTCGTTGAGCGTCAGCAGCTGGTCGGCCATGCGCAACGGGTGAACCTCCCACGGGCTCATGGGCAGAGTGCCGAGCCGGAGCGTGCTCGTGCAGCGCGAGAGCAACGCCAGCGCGGGAATCGGGTCGCGGCGGGACGGGAAGCTGGCCACCCACAACGTCTGGATGCCGTAAGCCTCCGCCATCTGACCGAGTTGCTCGACGCGGACGGCAGGCAGGCCTGCCTCGAGGATGATGTCGATCTTCAGAATGGCTTCACCTTGCCCAGGAACGCGACGGCGAGGATCAGCGCGTAGAGCAGCAAGGCCCAGGCCATGGTGAGGTGCGTCGCCCGGGTCACCTCCCGCTCCTTCTCCGGCGTCGAGCCGTCCGGCCCCATGCGCAGGATCGTGGTGAAGGGCTGGAACACCGTGTCGATCCCGAGGATCACCCAGAAGATCAGGCCGAAGAGCAGCAGCTTGGCGGCAAACCAGCCCGCTTCGATGGGCGCGCCGTTCGCCAGGGACAGGGCACCGACGGCGATGAAGAACCCGCCCAGCAGTCAGTTCGTAGGCCTGGTTGACGCGAACCAGCCCGCGGGCGAAGGCGGTGCCCTTGTACTTGACCACGGCGAGGTGCAGCGCGCTCCAGAGGACGCCGGCAGTCCACGCGAGCATCATGAGCCAGTCCGGGATCGGGTACAGGCCCAGGTCCCGGGCGAGGTGCATGCCCACGGGCAGGATGAGGGCGAAGGTGACGCGCGGAAACTGGTCGATGTAGAACGCCAGCCTGATCAGCGTCGCCCGGGCCTCATACCCAAGCCGTGGATTCCTGACGAGGATCATGACCAGGAACAGGCCCACGTCGGCGCCGAGCCAGTACACGAACAGCACGATGTGGACGTAGGCCCAGAGCAGATGGGAATCGAGTATCAAGCTGCCAACTCCGCGCACGACGGCCCGCGTGGCCCGGGAAGCGGTGTCGTGCCATCATACCTGCACCACAGCGGATCAACGACCCGATGCTCTCCTTCCTGCCGGCCCTCCTCCGCGCGCTGATCGCCAGCACGGCACTGGTCTGCAACACGCTGTTCTGGTGCTCCCTGCTGTTCCTGTTCGCCATCCTGCGCCTGCTGCTGCCGTTCCAGGCGGTGCGCAGGGTCCTGGACCCCGTCCTCAACTGGATCGCGAATCGCTGGGTCACGTGCAACACGTGGTGGATGGCCCTTACCCAGCCGACCGTCTGGGACGTGCAGGGCCTGGAGCAGTTCAGCTACCGGGGCTGGTACATGGTCAACTGCAACCACCAGTCCTGGGTGGACATCTTCGTCCTGCAACGCGTGTTCAATGGCCGGATCCCGCTGCTGAAGTTCTTCCTCAAGCAACAGCTGATCTGGGTGCCGGTCATGGGCCTCGCCTGGTGGGCGCTCGATTTCCCGTTCATGCGGCGCCACTCCGACCAGGTGCTGCGCAGGCACCCCGAGAGGCGGCTCCAGGACCTGGAGACGACCCGGCGCGCCTGCGAGAAGTTCGCGCTGGTGCCTACCAGCGTGATGAACTTCGTCGAGGGCACGCGCTTCACGCCGGTGAAGCACCAGGCGCAGGGCTCGCCGTACCGGCACCTGCTGAAGCCCAAGGCCGGGGGCCTGGCCCTGGCGCTCCACGCCCTGGGCCACCGCTTCGACTCGCTGATCGACGTGACCATCGTGTATCCGGGCGGCGCGCCCACCTTCTGGCAATTCCTGCGCGGGGACCTGCCGAAGGTCGTGGTGCGGATCGACCGCCTGCCCGTGCCGCCCGAGTTCAGTGCGGGCGACTACTCCGGCGATCCAAAGGTCCGCAAGCAGGTGCAGCGCTGGCTGCACGAGCAGTGGCTGCGCAAGGACGAACTCATCAGCCAGATCCTTGCGGAGTCGCGCCCGGCGTGACCGCGCAGCACGCCTGACGATGGCAGCTTTGGTCAACAGGCAGTGGCGGGTCGCGCGCTACCCCCGGCCGGACGAGGTGATCGGCCCGCAGCACTTCGCCTGGACCAGCGAAGCCGCCCGGGAACCCGCCGACGGCGAGTTCCTGGTGCGCACGCTCTGCCTCGCACCGGTGCCGGCGCAGCGCGGCTACCTGGAGAAGAGCCACCACTCGTTCCTGGAGAACCTGCCGGTCGGCGAGGTGATGCGCGGCCGGGGCGTCGGCCAGATCATCGCGTCGCGCCACCCGGATTACCGCGTCGGCGAGATCTTCGTCGGCTCGCTCGGCTGGCAGGACTACTCCATCCAGCGCCCGCGGGGTGCCGAGTTCGTGTTCAGCACGAAGAAGGTTTCCCACCCGACGAGGCCGCTCTCGAGCGAACTCGGGGTCCTGGGCCAGGCGGGCGCGACCGCCTACTTCGGCCTGCTCGACGTCGGCGCCCTGAAGCCCGGTGACAACGTGCTGGTCTCGGCGGCGGCTGGTGGCGTGGGCTCGGTGGCTGGCCAGATCGCCCGGATCCGCGGGGCAAAGTGCGTCGTGGGCACTGCCGGTTCCGACGCCAAGTGCCGCTGGCTGCGCGAGGAACTGGGCTTTCACGCGACCATCAACTACCGCACCGAGAATGTGGGCGAGCGCCTCGCGGAACTGTTTCCCGACGGGATCGACGTGTTCTTCGACAACGTGGGCGGCGAGATCCTGAATGCGGCCCTCGGCCAGCTGGCCATGCGCGCCCGCGTCGTGATCTGCGGCTTCATCGCGAGCGATTACACGCCCGGTCCCGCACGCAGGCCCGATCAACTACCAGTGCATCGTCTACAAGCGGGCCCGCATGGAGGGCTTCGTGGTGTTCGATTACTGGAACCGCTACGGCGAGGCCGAGCGCGACCTGCGCGCCTGGCACCGGCAGGGCCTGCTGAAGATCGCCGAGGACATCGACGAAGGCCTCGAGAAGATGCCGATGTCCCTGGCGAGCCTGTTCACCGGCGGCAATACCGGCGTGAAGATCTGCCGTGTCGCGCCGGATCCGGAGAAAATGGGGACAGATTTATTTAACCAGGTAACCAAATAAATCTGGCCCCTTTGCCGCCTTTCTCGTAGTGATTACCGGCCGGGGACTCCATACCCTCCCAACTGCCACGGGAGGAGTCGCCAATGCCACGCACCGGCCGGATCGTTGTCGCCAACTATTCGCATCACCTGGTCCATCGCGGTCACAACCGTGACGCCGTGTTCCTGACCGACAGTGATCGATGGACCTACCTCGATTCGATCCGGGAGTTTCGTCGGACGCTTGGGCTCAAGATTTACGGTTACTGCCTGATGACGAATCACGTTCATCTGATCGTCGATCCCGGCGCCGACGGCGCGACCATCGGTCGCCTAATGAAGCGACTGGCTGGCCGCCACACACGCCGCCTCAATCGCCTGAATAGCCGGACCGGCACGGCCTGGGAAGGACGGTACAAGTGCAGCCCCATCGATACGGACAGCTACCTGCTGGCGTGCAGTCGCTACGTGGACCTGAATCCGGTGAGAGCAGGTGTCGTCTCGCGCCCGGAAGACTATGCGTGGTCGAGTTTCCGGGCCCTGGCGGGTTTCTCCGAATGCGATTGGCTGGACACGAGCCCCTGCTACCAGGCGCTGGCCGGATCC
Organism: uncultured Gammaproteobacteria bacterium; assembly: GCA_963790015.1. GTDB lineage: Bacteria > Pseudomonadota > Gammaproteobacteria > Steroidobacterales > SHZI01. The sequence continues at coordinate 21,979 of CAWBMW010000018.1, read as the reverse complement.
TCCGAAGCGCGGCAGCAACGGTATCGGGAGTTCGTGGGTAGTGGTGTCGGCGAGTCTGAATTGCAGGCCATCCGAAATGCCGTCCGACGCAATCAGCTCACGGGGTCGGACGGGTTCGTCCGGCAGATTGAGGATCGGCTGACCCGTCGCATCTCCACCCGTGCACCCGGGCGGCCACCGCGCGGAATCCGATCGAAATAAATAAATCTGTCCCCATTTACAACCGGGGCATCACCTTCTCGGCAAAGAGACGCGTCTGCTGGATCATGGCTTCCTGCCGGGCGCCGTGGGGCGTGGGCACCGGCGAACCACCCAGCAGGTTCACGTGGTCGAGGCCCAGGCCGATCAGGGCCTGGAGCCGGTCGAAGCACTTGGCGGGCGGCCCGCAGATGGAGAACCAGTCCACGAACTGGTCGTCCACCATCTGCAGGTGCTCGCCCTCGTTCTGGGCGTGTCGGGCCATGTCGTAGCCGGACTTCATGCGGATCGCCAGGTCCTTGAGCTGGGGCGGCAGGTGCTCCACCGGCGAGTCCTTCATGCCGGCGAAGTGCGCCACCATGCCGGAAATCATCCGGCCGAGGTTGATGGCGCGCTTCTCGTCTTCGTCGCAGACCAGGTTGACGTAGGCGCCCACGCTGAGCGTCGCCCGATCGCGGCCGGTCTCCTTCAGCCGCGCGTCGAGCGTCTTCAGCGCCCACTCGATGCGCTCGGGGGCGCTGCCGACGGCGAAGGTGATGCGGTCGGCCACGTCGGCGGCCATGCGGATGGTGGCGGGGCCGGTACAGGCCAGATCCAGCGGCACCACGGGTAGTTCACCGGGCTCGAGCCAGCGCATGCGGCTCGAGGTCTCGCCCCGCATCACCGTCTCGCCGCGCAGGTAACCCCGCACCTGCTCAACGTAGGTGCGCAGTTCCGCCGTGGTGGCATTGCGCCGCCCGATGTGGGCAGCCGACGAATCGCCCCGGCCGATCCCGCAGCGGGCCCGGCCTCCGGACTCGATCTGCAGTGTCGCCAGCGCACCGGCCGTGACCGACGCATCGCGGGTGACCGGATTGGTCACGCCAGTGCCCAGGAACAGGCGGGTCGTGCGCGCGGCGGCGAGGCTCAGCTGGCCGTAGGGCTCCGGGCTGAGGCACTGGGTATCGGGACACAAGAGCGCATCGAAGCCCATGGCCTCGATCTCGACGGCGAGACGCGCCGTATAGCCCGCCGAGGGCTCCATCACGATGCCGAATTCGGTACCTGCCATTTGATTCATCGCTCCTTCCAATGGTGTTACTGATTCCGGTTTCAGGGCGGCGCCGTCTGGAACGGCTCGAGCGTCAGCACGCCGGGGATAACGAGTGGGGTTGTCTTGTCCGTCAATTCGACGGGGAACAGCACGGCGTGATCGACGCCTGCCGCAGGCTGCGGGTAGCTGCCACCATCCACGTAGATGAAGATCGCCGCGGTGTAGCTCCCCGGGAACACGAGCTCTCCGCCAAACGGCGTGTACTTCACTTTCGCCTGGTAGCTCAGGTCGACGCCCGGGCCAGCGACACCCAGCGGGAACCCGAGGTTCATGAACGCCGTGGGCTGTTCGCCCACCGCAGGCAGGACGGTTCCAGCCGGGAACAGCACGATGGTGCCCTGTTGTGGGGCGGGGATCGTCGTCGGGAACCTCAGGGTGAAGGACATCGTCGTGTCGAAGTTGCCGAGTGCCCCTTCGTTGCCGCCGCCGGGGGGCGGTTCGGCGCGGGGCGCCAGGTGGCTCAGGCCCGAGAAGAAGGTCCAGATGGCGTCGCCCGCGAAGCTCGGCCAGTCGTGCGCGGTGCTGACCGGGTTGTCCACCGTCGGGCCATCGCCCTCGTCGTGTGGGCACCAGAGGACCGGGTAGTCCACCGAACCGGCGGCGTGATCCACGCAAGGAGAGATGGCCCCCGGGGTGGTGATGCTCGGGACGTAACCGTTGTAGCGCACCCAGTAGTCGTGGGCGACCTTGCTGATATTGAACAGCGGATCCCTGGTGCCGACGATGTCCAGGACCGCAAAGGACCCGGTGCAGGTGAAATCCGTCGAGGTCCCGACGACGGGCGCAATGGCGCGGATCCGGTCGCCGTAGTTGCAGCCAAGGACGTTGGCAAAGCCGGCGCCACTGCTGTGGCCGGTGATGAAGATCCGGTCGGGGTCGAAGCGCAGGGCCGATGGCAGGATCGCCAGCAGGTCCTCGAACATGGCCGAGTCCATTGCCTCGTCCCACTGGGTATAGCCCGCGGCCTCGTTGAACAGGGCGTCGGGGTAGATGAGGATCGCGCCGTCGCCAACGGCTTCCTTCAGCGGGTATCGGCCATTCAGCCAGTCCTCGTGACTCAGGCTGGTGCCGTGATAGGCAATGATCAGCGGCCTGGGCGCGTCGCTCTCGTCGTAGTCGGAGGGCAAGTCCAGGTAGTAGGAGCGCTCCTGGCCCGCCGAGGTGATGGTCTTCAGTCCGGACGTCAGCGGCGCGGCCGGCGGATCACCGCTGGGCCGGTCATCGTTGTCAAAGAGGCATCCGGCGAGCAGCGCCGACAACAGCAGGATCAGGGCGACACGGATACTGTTCACGGTGGTCCTCGGGTTGGGCACCTCAGTGCCCGGCAGGCGCCATCATCGTCGACGACCTGGCTTCCCGGGGATCGAATTTCAGCGGCCGGCCGCTGCGCAGCCAGACGACCAGCGCAAAGACGAACGCGGCCAGGTTCGCCGCACCGACGAGGATGATCGGGCCCGAGATCCGCCAGTAGTCGAACAGGTACCCGCCCGCCAGGCTCGTGATGAGGATCCCCAGCGAGCCGCAGAAACCGGCCAGGCCGATGACGGAGCCGCGGACATCCAGCGGCGTTTCCTGGCCGAGGAGCCCGGTGACCGAGAGGATCACGCTCATCTGGCCCATGCCCACCAGGACGCAGCCCAGGTATCCGACGGGCGAGAACGGCTGGTCCTGCAGGCCGAGCACCGTGTAGCCCACCGCGCCGAGCAACAGCGCGGCGACGACGCAGGCCAGGCGGTGGAAGCGGTCGATCAGCGCGCCGGCGACCGGCGCCCAGAGCAGCGCCGACCCCTGGATCAGCGCGAACATCAGGCCGGCCTTGGCGAGCGCCGCGGGTCCGTCCAGGCCCTCGTCCCGCCCCACCCGCTGCAGCCACAGGGAGACGAAGGTGGCGACCAGCGTAAGGTCCGCCCGGGAGATGAAGGAGCCCGCGTAGCAGACCAGCAGGCGCGGGTTGTCCAGGCCCTGGCGGATGCCGATCTGCAGGATCCGGGGCAGGCTGATCCGCGCGCTACCTGCCCGACGGCGTGCCGCCCTTCAGCCCCACCTGCATGATGATCGCCGTGAGAGCCGCAAGCCCCGCCATGACGAACAGCATGTAGCGGCCAGCGTCGGCGCTGCTCATGCCCTGGGCCTTGAAGATCGTGGGCAGCGCGGCGAAGAGCGCCGTGGCGAGGCCGATGCCCAGGCCATTGAGCACCCCGGAGACGCCGGCAATCTTGCCGCGGGAGCTTTCCGCCGGGTAGTCCGCCGCCGTCACGGCGATCATGACGCCCACGAAGGCCAGGCCGATGGCATACACGAAGCGCCCCGCGTAGAGGTCGCCGACGGTGCTGGCCATGCCATAGATGGCGAAGCCCGCACCGGCGACCAGCGTGCCCGTGGCGTAGAGGGGCCGGCGCCCGACCCGGTCGGACAGCCCGCCGGCGAAGCTGACCAGGGCGAGCACCACGATCTCGTGCATGGTGATGAGCAGGCCCGTCACCTGGCCGTGCCGCTCCGGCGGTATGCCGATGATCTCGGTCAGGACGTAGGGCTGGGAGAAGCTCAGGAAGCTGATGACCGGCATGATGGCCAGGCATACATATAAGTATGTCCAGGCGTTCAGGCCGCTCATGCCGGTGGCGAACTCGAGGGGGCCCAGGCGGTAGCCCGGCGAGACTCCGGCGGACACGCTGCTGCTCACGTTCTTATGTCTCCCTGTCCACCGGGAGGTCGCCGGCGCCGGTCGAGTATGGCGCAGAAGGCCGGAGCCGGGCGGGGGCGATACACTTTGTTACAGTGAGGCCAACAGGCGGCGACTAGTCTTGCCGCATCCATCAGGGAGAACGCCCGTGAAGAAAGAAGCGAAGATCCGCCCCTTCTGGTACTCGGACGTCTGGCTGTTCCCCAAGCTCATCACCATCATCACGAGCCTCGACAAGGACGGCAAGGTCAACGCCGCGCCCTACTCCCACATCATGCAGTACGACGTGATGACCAAGAACCCGCGCATGATCGTCGGCTTCCGCCAGGACTCCCACACCTTCCAGAACATCTGCGCCACCAAGGAGTTCGTCGTCAACTGCCCGACGGCCGACTACCTGGACGACATGATGGAGACGGCGCGCTTCTACCCGGAAGGCGTCAACGAGCTGGAGCACACACGCTTCACCATGATCCCGTCGCTGCACGTGAAGCCACCGACCATCAAGGAATGCCCGCAGATCGCGGAGTGCGAGGCCGAGGAGATCATCCGTCTCGACAAGAGCAGCGGCATCGTCATCGCCAGGATCAAGGCGCTGGTGTTCGACGAGGAACTCATCGACATGGGCCGGGAGGAGCGCATCCGCAAGATGAACCTGCCCATCGGCCTGGGCGACGAGGACCGCCAGGACTACTTCCACACCACCCTCGGCCACATCTCCATGCACCAGCTCGGGGAGACGCCGGACGCCTTCAAGGGCGGTGAAGTCCGCCTGGGAATGACCTGGGACGCGGACGCCCTCCAGACGCTGATGACCATTCCGCCCATGGTGCGCAAGATGGTGACCGACCAGACGGAGGCCTGGTGCCGCTCCAAGGGCGACGACAAGGTGACCCACGCGCAGTTCACCGCCTACTCCCTCGACCAGGGCATGACGCCCGAGCTGATGGAGCGGTTCCAGAAGAAGAAAAAGTCGGTGGGGGCGGCAGGGGGACAGACTTAAGTCTGTCCCCTCCCAAGTCTATGTGGCGTTTCATCAAGCGGAGCCTGCTCGTGCTCGCCTTGCTCGGGGCCGTCGGGCTTGGCGTCGCCCTCTGGGCCTACCGGGACATCCCGGCCGCTGAACTCGAGGCCCGCTACGCGGGGCCCGCGTCCCGCTTCATCAACATCGACGGCGTGCGGATGCACTACCGGGACGAGGGCACGGGCCCCGTCGTCGTGCTGTTCCACGCGAACTTCTCCAACCTGATCGACTGGGATCCCTGGGTCGAGGCGCTCAAGGACCGGTATCGCGTCGTGCGCGTGGACATGACGAGCCACGGCCTCACCGGGCCGGACCCGACGGGCGACTACAGCCTGCCGAGGACCCTCGCGCTGACCGAGAAATTCATCGACGCCCTCGGGATCGACAAGGCGACGCTGGGTGGCACGTCCCTCGGCGGCACCGTCGCCATCCACTACACGGCGCGGCACCCGGAGCGCGTGGAGCGCCTGATCCTGCTCAGCCCCGGCTCCCTGGAGGGCAAGGAGAAGATGCGGACGCGGCGGCGTGCCGAAGGCCGGCTACGTGCTCAAGTACCTCCTGCCCCGCGCCCTGCCCGAGTCGATGCTGCGCAGCGGTTTCGGCCCGCCGGCGGAGCCGCCCGAGGAGCTGGTGGATCGCTGGTACGACCTGTGGATGCGCGAGGGCCAGCGGGAAGCGCAGCTGGACCGGCTCTCCCAGTACGTGGCCGGCGACATCGAGGGCCTGGTGCGCTCGATCCGGGTGCCCGTGCTGCTGCTCTGGGGCGAGGCCAACTCGACGGCCAAGTTCGAGCAGTCGGTGGAGTTCCGCGAACTGCTCAAGGATGCCCCGTCGCTGAAATTCATCAGCTATCCCGGCGTGGGGCACATGGCCGTCGAGCAGGCCGGCGCGGAAACCGGCAGGGACGTGCGGGCCTGGCTCGACGCGCCAACCTGATGCGGGTCGACGTCATCCTGGACCCGGGCACTTCACCCTGGGAGGTGAAGGAGCTGGGACTGCTGGCCGAGGGCTACGGCATCAACGCCGTGTGGAGCTCCAACTACCCCTCTTCCCGGGACGCCTTCCTGACCCTGGCCCCGCTGGCCCTGGCGTCCACGCGCATCCGTCTCGGGCCGCTGGTGGTCACCGCCTACGAGCAGCATCCCTTCAAGACGGCCAAGGCGCTGGCCACCCTCAACGAGCTCTGCCACGGCCGCGCCAACATCCTGATCGGCGGCCCCACCGGTGTGAACGCCGCGATGGGCATGGGTGTGGAGCGCATGGTGGGGCGGGTCCGGGAGAGCGTGGAGGTGGTCAAGGCCGCCGGGCCGGACCGGCCGCTGAACTACCCGGGCAAGATCTTCCAGGTCTGGAACTACCAGCCCACCTGGGCAACCGACGCAGCACCGCGCATCTACGTGGGCGCCAACAAGCCGCAGATGATGCGCATGGCGGCCAGCGTTGCGGACCACATCATGGTCGGCGACCCGCTGCCCCGCCGCTTCGCCAGCACCATGGCGATGCTCGACGGGTTCCTGACTGAGGCCGGCCGCACGCGCCAGCAGGTCACCGTGAGCGGTCTCGTCGCCTGGCACGTGAAGGCGGACCGCCGGCAGTCCATGTCCGAAGCCCGCCAGCAGCTCGCCCTGCGCGGCATGCTGGACCCCTGGTACCTGGAGGAGTTCCTGACTCCGGACGAGTGCAATCTGGTGGACAGGAACCGCAACGCCTTCTTCAAGGCCTACAAGAACCGGGCGGACGTGGTGCCCGGCGTGCCCGAGACGGTGATGCAGAAGCTGGTGGACAACCTGGGCCTGGCCGGCACGCCGGACGACCTGGACCCGCACATCGAGCGCCTGCGCGCCCTCGGCCGGCTCGGCCTGGACGAGGTGGCGCTGAAGCTGCACGAGGACCAGGCCGACGCCATCCGCCTGATCGGCGAGCGCGTCGTGCCGGCCCTGCAGTCGGCCGCGGCCTGAGACCATGCGCGACGACAACCCGCCCGACCCCTTCGTCCCGAGCCCCCTGCGGGACAACTGGTACCAGTCCAGTTCGTTCTACGGCTCGTCCTTCGCCCTCATCACCTCCGTGGACGAGGCCGGCGTCACGAGCATCGGGCCCTACCAGCTCAGCTTCCCCTTCGAGGTCATCAAGCGGCGGTCCTGGATGGTGATCAGCCGCCCGAGCTCCAACACCGTCACGAACGTGCGCCGCACGCTGAAGTGCGCGCTGAATTTCGTGGAGTACGACCGGGCACAGATCGAGACCATCCTGAAGTTCGGCTACCCGGGCCAGCCGCCCGCGGAAAAGATGGCCTACAACACCTTCACGCTGGTGGACAGCCCGACGCCGGGCCGGACCGGCCCCGGCCTGCCGCGAGATCATCGGCGAGGCCTTCCAGGTGTTCGAGTGCACGCTGGACGTCGAGCGGATCGCGGCGAACCCGATCCTCCGGGACTCGGCGTCGGCCCACCTGCTGCTCAACATCGACAACATCCTCGTCAAGCAGCGCTGGAAGAGCCGGATCGACGGCAGCGGCGACGAGATGCCCCGCGTGCCGCTGACCTACGGCTTCCGCGGCGGCGCGACCTTCTGGTTCGGCGAGACCCAGCCCGCCTACAAGCTGCCGATCCCGGACCTGGGCGCCCGCCACGAGGTGGTGCACTACGAAGCCAACCGGATCGACGATGTCGTGCGCTTCACGCTGGACGCGTCGAAGCAGCTCACGGGCATCCCCCGGCCCTTCCTGCGGCAGGTGCTGGAAGGTATCGTCAGGCAGGCCAAGGCCCGGGGCGTGGCCGAGATCGGCCCGGAATTCCTCGAAGTGCTCAACAAGGAGCGCAAATAGATGCTGTCCAACATCTTCCTGGTCTATGCGGTAATCCACCTGGGCCTGCTGACCTGGGGCTGGCACCGATGGACCCCGGCCGGCCGGCCCGTGGCCCTGTCCCTCGCGCTGTTCGCGAACACACTGCTCTGGTACGACAACTTCCGCATCGGCGTGGGCCGTGTCGTCGGCGAGGGCGACCTGCTCTACAACCTGAGCATCCCCGCGTTCTTCTGGCACTGGACCATGCTGCCGCTGTTGATGATCGTCGCCGGCTCGATCGCCCGCCTCGCCGGGCTCGAGTGGGCACGGAGCCGGCTGGTCATGGGGCTGTTCTGCCTGGGGGCGGTAGCCCTGTTCCTCAAGGACCTGCCCTACACCATCGGCCTGCTTTTCGGCGAAGTCGGACCGTTCCCGGCAGTCGAACTCCGGCCCGGCTGCATCGCCGACACGCTGCGGTACACCACCAGGGTCTCACCCGCCCAGTTCTGCGGCCCTGATGCCGTGGCCTTCGCCAACGGCCCCAGCCCGCTGCCGGCCATCCTCATGAACATCGTCATGGTGGGCGTGGGCATCGCGCTGTGGATCCGCCGCGGCTGGAAGTGGCTGGTCATCGGCCCCGGCCTGATGTTCATCGCGGCGGGCGGGGCCCCGCTGTGGGGCGTCTACGCCCTCCCGGTGGCCAACTTCGGCGAGATGCTGTTCACGGTCGGCGTGCTGGTCACCATCCTGCGCTTCAGCCCCGGCCGGACGCGTTTGAACCAGGGAGGTGCACCCGCATGAACAGGGACACTGCCGTCCGGCTCGCCCAGGAAGCGATCAAGGCGAAGAACAAGCGACTCGTGGATGCGGTGCTCCGGATCCGCGCGGAGACGGGCGGGACTTCCGCCGCGCCAGGACCGGTAAGCGCTCTGCCCACCATCGCGGTGACCTGCGCCACGGGCTGGGAGTGCTACGCGATCGTCGATGAGCTCGTCCAGACCGAAAAGTTCCGGGTCCGGGCCCTGTACCGGACCCCCGGCACCCAGGCCGCGGCCCGGCTGGAAGCCCTGCACGCCCGCGCCGAGAAGGAGCATCCCGGGATACTGACCCTGCACTCCGGCGTCGACATGAACTCCCAGGAGGCCCTCACCCGGAGCTTCGCGGGCTGCGACGGGGTGGTGCTGTACAACACGGCGAACACGAGCAAGGCCGGCAAGATCACCAACCACGGCAACGATCCCGTCGGCGGCCGGGCGGCCGTGATGCGCCAGGTGACGGCGGCGCTCGGCGCCCTGAAGGCCAACCCCTCCGTGAAGCATGTCATCACCCTGATTTTCCCGACGGACAAGGTGACCGGCATCGCGGACGACGCGCCGCCCATACCCTGGTGGATCCTCCAGAAGCTGCGCCTCTCGGACTTCCTGCGGGGCCAGGGCATCAACGTCACCTGCATCCATCGGCCCGCCTACTACTACGCGATGCACCGCGTGGACTACGCCACGACCGAGACCCAGTACCGGGGCGACAGCAGCCTGTCGAAGACGATGATCCGCGAGAACAACCTGCCGGGCGTCACGGACCCGGACTTCCTGGTGAACTGGATCGACGTGCGGGACGTGGGCAAGTGGGTGGGCACCGTCTTCGAGTACCCGCAGGTGTTCTCGAACCAGGACTTCTCGATCGCCTCGTCGGCGCACACGGGCGACGAGCTGGTGGCCCTCGCGGAGAAGAACAACCGGCACGGCACCCGGTTCCGGTACAAGCAGTTCCCGCGCTGGCTGATGAAGCTGATCAGCATCTTCACCGACGAGGTGGTGTATCCCCTGCGCTACGCCCAGTGGTACGGCGACGACGGCAACGCCTACGACTTCGCCAGCAACGACGACCTGGCCGACCTGGAGCGCATCCACCCGCGCTGGTCCTTCGAGCGGGAGCTCGAGGGGTGGGGCATCAACGACATCAAGCCGGGGAAGCAGCGATGAGCACACATCGAGTCCTTGCCTGCATCGCAGTCGCGGTTGCCGTTGCGGGCTGCTCCGATCCGCCCGGACAGTCGACGGGGCCGATCGCTCCGCGGCAGGCGCGGCTGGACGACACCACCGGCATCGTGCTGCCCGCGCCCGCATCGGCAGACTTCTGCAAGGCCGCCCAGCAGATCCTGGCCAGCACGACCCTCACCGGCAGCAACACGGTCTTCACGGACATGCCCGAGTACCGGCACTCGAAGCCGTCGGCGGATCCACACCGCGTCTACCAGGTCGTGACCTACGCCGGATCCATGCCCGTGGTCGTGTCCTGCAAGACGAAGACGGCGGCCCACCTCCGGGCGGTCTACGGCCCGGAGGCCGCCGGCACCCAGTACTTCTGCCCGGAACTCGGCCGCCGCGTCCAGCGCCAGGCGGTCGACCAGCTCACGGCGGCCGGGGAGACGGAAGCAGCGGCCCGGGCGGCAACCTTCGTCGTGGACGACAACGAGGCCTACATGACGGGACGGGGCTACCTGGCCGACTTCGAGCTGAGCTTCAGGGCTGACGACGGGATCGTGCACCTGAACTCGCCCGGGCTCTTCCAGAACTACGACAGCTGGATCACCCGCTTCCTGCCCTGGCAGGTGCAGGGGCAGAGCTACTGCCACATCGCCACGGCGGACTACGTGAAGGCGCTCGCCAGGGGTACCATCGAGCCCGGCACGGTGATCACCACGGCGGACGACGCGCCGGTCACGCCGCCCTGAGGGGCCGGGCGTTCTGCCCCGTGGCGGGGCGCGGCGCCTCAGCCGGCGGCGGGCAGGCTCACGAGCACCTCGAAGCCCCGGCCTTCCGGTCCGGGCGAGAAACCGACCGTCCCGTGATGCAGCTCCGCGATGCGCCGGACGATCGACAGGCCGAGGCCTGAACCCCCGCCTGCAGCAGAGTCGCCGCGGAAGAATCGGTCGCCGAGGCGCTCGAGTTCGGCTGGCGACACGCCAGCCCCGGCATCCCTCACCCGCAGCGTGACCCGGCCCTCTTCCCGGGCGACGTGCACGACCACCGGCTGCGCGCCGTGCCGGAGGGCGTTGATCACCAGATTGCGCACGAGTATGCCCAGTAGCGTGGCGTTACCCCGCACGCGGGTATTGACGGCCGCGTCCAGTTCGATGTCGGGCTCCCGGCCATACTCCGACGAGGCCACGTCGGCGATCACGGAACGCGCCACCTGGTCCAGTGCCACGCTAGCCGGCGCCGTGACAGCTTCGCCCCCCTCGAGGCGGGCCAGGGTGAGCAGCTGGTCCAGCAGGTCAGCCATGCGGTCGGAGGCGACGATGACCTGATCGAGGGCCGCATCACGGGTAGCCGCGTCCGGCGTCGTGCGCGCCACTTCGGCCTGGGCCCGGACTGCGGCCACCGGCTTGCGCAGCTCGTGGGAGGCGTCGGCGGTGAACCGTCGCTCCAGCTCGGTCGCACGCTGGATGCGGCCGAACAGTTCGTTGAGCCTGCGCACCAGTGGCAGGGTCTCGGCGGGGACCGCCAGGTCAACGGGACGCAGCTCGAGCGGATCCCGGGTGGCAACCTGGTCCCCGAGCGCAGCCAGCGGCCGCAGCGCACGGCCGATGCTCCACCAGATCAGCATTCCGAGGATGGGGAGACCAGCGACGAGTGGCAGGAGCGCGTTGAGCGCGACACGCCGCGCAATGGCCTCCCGCACGCTGTGATCCTCGCCCACCTCGATCAGGAACTCCCGCTCCCGGTCCCAGGTGGTGAACACCCGCCACCGGCGCCCGGCAACCTCGCTGTCCGAGAAGCCCTCCTGGGCAGGCGATAGTCTCTGTCCCGGCGCATCCTTCGATGAAAGCACCAGCTCGCCCCGGTCATTCCAGACCTGGAAGCTGACCCGGTGGCCATAGGAGCCGCTCTCCGCGAACTCGCCGAGATCCTCGGGGTCCAGTTCAAGCAGTTCGTGCCCGGCACCAGCGGCGAGGATCGACGTGACCTGGGCCAGGTGCGCATCCAGCAGCCGGTCGGCCTCCCGGTGCGCGTCGAAGTACGCGGCGACGGTCACGGCGAGCCAGGCGGCCGCGACGGAACCGAGGAGCAGGCCGGCCAGGCGGCGCCGTATCGACACCTCAGGCATCGCCGCCACTGCCCTCGCCCAGGCGGGGCAGCACGTAGCCGACGCCCCTGACGGTGCGGATCACGTCGGCCGCGAGCTTCCGCCGCAGGTGATGGACGTGAACCTCGATGGCGTTGCTCTCCACCGCCGCATCCCAGTCGTAGAGCCGCTCCTCCAGCTGCTCCCGGGTGAGCACCCGGCCGCTGTTCAGCATGAGTTCGCGCAGGAGATCGAATTCCCGGGGATTGAGCTCCACCTTGCGCCGCCGGTACGTCACCGTGCGCGTGCTCGCGTCCATCGCCAGTTCGCCGACGACGAGCTGCTCCGAGCCGGCGCCGTGGGCGCGGCGCACCAGGGCCCGCAGCCGCGCGGCGAGCTCGGCGATGGCCACCGGCTTGACCACGTAGTCGTCAGCGCCGGCGTCGAGCCCGGTCACGCGATCGTCGATGGCGTCCCGGGCGGTGAGCACCAGCACCGGCACCGCCTGCCCCCGGGCCCGGAGCTGCCGGAGCACCTCCAGGCCCGAACGGCCCGGCAGCCCCAGGTCGAGGACCACGGCGGCGAAGTCACCCGCGCGCAGCACCGTGTCGGCGGCGTTGCCATCGCGAACCCAGTCCACGGCGAAGCCCCGGTCGCGGAGGCCGGCCTGCAGGGCATCGCCGAGCAGGCTGTCATCCTCCACCACCAGAACGTGCATCCGTCAGTCCCCGATGTCGTTGTGCGCCGCCAGCGTCGCTGGCTCCGGCACGGCCGATGCCTCGGCAGGCGTGCCGCCACCCAGGCTGAGGGCCCAGTAGCCGAGCACTCCCGAGAGCAGTGCCACGCCAACGATGGCGGCGAAGGTGCCGCGTACGCCAGCCGAGGCCTCGGCACGCTTGTAGCCCGTGATCATTGCACCGACCAGGTTCTCCCGGTGCAGGAGGCTGCCCACCATGACGCCGGCCACGTGGATCCCCACGAGCCACAGCCAGCCGTTGGCCAGGATCTCGTGGACCTCCTCCACCGCATCGCCACCGATCTCATTGTAGGTCGCGTAGCCGGTCATCCCGGTCAGCGCCGCGACACCCAAGATGGCCCAGATCGCGATGCTGCCCGCCGGATTGTGCCCCAGGAAGCGCGGGTCGGAACGGCGGAACAGGCTGCGCACGTAGGCAGCCGCTTCCCGGGGCGAGAACAGGAAGGACCGGAACCGGGCGTAGCGGGTACCCACGAACCCCCAGATCAGCCGGAAGGCCACGAGCCCGAGCACGGTGTAGCCGAACATGACGTGGATGTTCCGGAGCCGCTCAGTCTCGGACAACCAGTAGGCACCGGCGAAGCTGACCACGAGTGCCCAGTGGAACACACGCACCGGGAGGTCCCAGATCAGGACCCGGATGGTGCCACCGGGGCGGCTTGTGGCGTCGATTGCTGTTGCGTTCATTGAATCACCTTGGAGGAAGCTTGATGTTCCGTTCACTGAAGTTGCCCTGGTCCGCGGTCCGGTGGCAGGCGGCGCAGTTGGCTGCGCTGCCGACGGCCGGGGACTCGAACCGGGTGGCGGAAACCTCGTCGTGCTCGCCAATGAACCAGCGCGTCTCCGTGATGCGCAGTGGCGGCGGCACGGGCTCGGGCTTGCCCGCCTTCGGCTTCCGGGAATTCGCGACCAGCCAGGCGGTGATTTCCTTCGCCACAGCAGGGTCGAGGCTGGCATCGGTGCCGAAGTGGTCGCCGAGCCCGCCCATCACCCGCTGCCAGGAGTTCGCGGTGAGGAAGCGCGGCGGGTAAGCCAGGTGACAGGCGCCGCATTCCTCCAGCCAGGCCGGGTTCAGCGGTGCAGGCGGCACTTTCTGTGCCCCCTCCGCGGCGACCATCGCCGCAAGGCTTACAAGCACCGGGATGAAGATTCTGTGGATGGTCATTGCCATGCTCCCTCAGCGGTCCAGCGACCGCAGATAGGTGATCACGTCACCCTTTTCGAGGGCCGTGCATTCCCGGTCCAGCACGTCGCCGCAATTGCGCTTGAACCACTTCTCGACCTTGGCCACGTCGGTGAACCGCCGGGGATTCACGGCAGGCGCCATGGGCTCGATGGCCTTGCCGGTCACGGTGTGGCGGCCCGGCTTGCGCGGGTCCGGCATGTGGCAGGTGGTGCAGCTCCAGTCGGAGCCCTTCGTGCGGAAGAACGCGGCGCCGCGCTCGGCCGAAAAGCCGGAGAAGTTGCCGGCCGCCCGGGCCGATTGCTCGAGGGCGGGAAGCGGGTCTGCTGCGCCGGCCGTGCCGGCGGCGAGGGCCATCAGGATCCCGATGGCGGCGGTGGAAGAAGTCGGGATCATGGTCGTACGCTCCGTGCGATTTGCCTGGAGCGAAGGTAGGCGCCGGAGCTTAAGTGGTGCTTAAGGCGCCTCCCCTGGCGCGATTTTCACGGCTCCCCGGGGGTAGTCCGCCCAGTTCCAGCCCGCGATCGCCGGCTGCTGGTCCAGCAGATAGTCCCGGTAGTACTGCAGCGGCCAGTAGTGGCCGTTGCGGTCGAACGTGGCGCGGCCGGGGTGCGCCGTCACATCCAGGTTGAAGGCCCTGGCCAGCGGCCGGTTGGTCGCGGGCGCCGGGTCTTCGGTATTGATGACCGCCAGCGCGAAGTCGGCGCACCGGCCGTGCTCGCGGGCGCCGTACGTCCAGTCCACGAAGCCGCGGATCTGGAAGGGATCCAGCAGCGTCATCGCGACGCGGGCGGGACCCTGGCTGCCCGCCCGGAAAGCGCTGCAGATCGCGTCCGGCATGAAGGCGCCCGAGCTGTGGGCCACCAGGTGCAATTCGCGCACCGTGCCGCGCCGGGCGAGCAGGTCGCCGAGCCGCGCGCCGACCGCCTGCGCCGTGGCGCCCGCCCGCAGCCGCTGGTCGGACTCGGGCGCCCAGCGGACGAACCGCACCGCTGCGCCCGGTATCCCCCGGTAGCGGTCCTCGAGGCGCGAGACGATCTCCGCCAGCAGCGGATTTTCCTCATCCATGCTCCCGTGGATCACCAGCACGAGGGTGCTCACGTTGGCCGGCAGGTCCAGCCCGGGAGTCGGGTTGCCCACCGGCTGGCGCGCGTAGATCTCCATCACCCCGGCCGCGACGGCAACGAGGCCGGCGATCACCGCCAGGACGCGCCGGCCGGTCACGGCAAATGGTCGGCGATTGAAAGTGCGCTGTCCTGCATGGCCAGTTCTTCCCGGGGGCGGCTTCAACACGGTAAGGAACTGCAATAATGCCCCGTCTTAGGCCCAAGTTCCCGGGAGAGATCCAGATGAAGCTCGCGCGCAGAACCCTCCTCCACGGCCTCGGCGCCGCGGCCCTCGGCTCCGTCATGCGCCCGGCCTGGCCGCTCGCAGGGGCGGAGCGGGCGGGCCTCGATCTCGGCAACAGGCGTGACCTGCTGACGGCGCTTGCCAAGCTGCGCGGCGCCACGGATGACCGGCTCGTGATCGGCTACGTGATCGGGGCACGCTACGCGGTGCCCGAGCACCGGCTGATCCCGATGATGGGGATCATGGCCGCCACCTTCAGCCAGTACCGGCGCATCAGCGACGATGCCTTCGAGGCACGGGCGCTGGAGATCGCTTATTTCACGGACCTGGCCACGGGCAAGCTGCTCGAGAAGTGGAAGAACCCGGTGACGGGGACCACGGTGGACGTGCAGCTGACGCGCATGGGCCCGTCCAGTGTGACGCTCACCGCCGACGGGCTGACCGTGGCGAACCCCTCCGGCGAGGCCACGGGCCTCAAGCTGCAGCACGTCTTCCAGCCACCGGTGGTGGTGGGCGACAACGTCTGGATCACCGAGCAGATCAACGTGGATGGCCCGCCCGGCCCCCGGCCCTTCGTCTACAACGAACTCACCACCTTCTACGGCCGCAAGTCCGAGCTAAACGATCCCGCCCGGGCGAACGTGGCCACCCAGGTGCAGTACCAGAGCCTGATCACCTACCGGCCCTGGATGGGCTTCGGCGACACGCCGGGACACTCCCTCGCGCGCGGCGCCGGCACCCACGTGGCCAGCATTGCCGAGCTGCCGCCCTACTACCTGGAACTGACGAAGCGCCTGCACCCGGACGTGCTGAAGGATCCCCTGGCCCTGCTGCGCCCATGAACGGCAGGCGGGCACTCGTGCTGGTGGTGGTCGCGGCGGCGATCGCCGTGTACTTCGCCACCGACGCCGGCCGCTTCCTCAGCCTGGACTTCATCCGCACGCAGCAGGCGGTGCTCGCTGGCCGCGTCACCGCGTCGCCGTTCACGACCGGCGCGGCCTTCATGCTGGTCTACGTGGCCGTCACGGCGCTGTCCATTCCCGGCGCCGCCGTGCTCACGCTGGCGGCAGGCGCCCTCTTCGGGCTCGGCTGGGGCCTGGTGCTGGTGTCCTTCGCCTCGTCCGTCGGCGCCACGCTGGCCTTCCTCACGTCCCGCTTCCTCCTGCGTGATGCCATGCAGGCGAAATTCGGGGACAAGCTGGCGGCGGTGAACCGCGGCATCGACAAGGAAGGCGCCTTCTACCTGTTCACGCTACGCCTGGTGCCGATCTTCCCGTTCTTCGTCATCAACCTGCTGATGGGCCTGACGTCGATGAAGGCGCGGACCTTCTACTGGGTGTCCCAGCTCGGCATGCTGCTGGGCACGGCGGTCTACGTGAACACCGGCACGGAGCTCGCCCGCATCACGTCCCTGCAGGGGATCCTCTCACCCGGCGTCCTCCTGTCCTTCGCCTTCCTCGGCATCCTGCCGCTGGCATCGCGGAAGATCATCGACGCGTTCCGCGCCCGGCGGGTGTACGCGCGGTGGCGGAGCCAAAAGCCCGCCCGCTTCGACCGGAACGTGGTGGTGATCGGTGCCGGCTCGGCGGGCCTCGTGACGAGCTACATCGCGGCCGCCGTCCGGGCGAAGGTGACGCTGGTGGAGAGGCACCGGATGGGCGGTGACTGCCTGTACACCGGCTGCGTGCCCTCCAAGGCCCTGATCCGCTCAGCGAAGCTGCTGAACCACATCGCGCGGGCAAAGGAGTTCGGCATCGCCGAGGCCAGCGCCCGGTGGGACTTCGCCGAGGTGATGGAGCGCGTCCAGCGGGTGATCACGACGATCGAGCCCCACGACTCGGTCGCGCGCTACTCGAAGCTGGGCGTGGACTGCGTGCAGGGCACGGCCCGGATCGTCACGCCCTGGGAGGTGGAAATCACGCGCGCGGACGGCACGAGCCAGCGCCTCACCACGCGCAACATCGTGATCGCCACCGGCGCGAGGCCCCTCGTGCCACCGATACCGGGACTTGCCGAGGTGAACCCGCTCACCTCGGACACCGTCTGGAATCTCCGCCAGCTGCCCCGGCGCCTCGTCGTGCTGGGCGGCGGCCCGATCGGCTGCGAGCTGGCCCAGTGCTTCGCGCGCTTCGGCTCCACAGTCACACAGGTCCAGCGCGGCCCGCGGCTCCTGCCCCGGGAGGATCCGGACGTGTCGGCGGTCGTGCAGGCACGCTTCGGGTCCGAGGGCATCCGCGTCCTCACCGGCACGACGGCCACCGGCGTGGTCCGGGAGAACGACGGGAAGTTCCTGCTGGTCGAGACCAGTGAGGGCGCGGAACGCATCCCGTTCGATGAGATCCTCTGCGCCGTGGGCCGCGTGGCCAACACGACGGGCTTCGGCCTCGAGGAACTCGGCATCCCGGCGGGCCGCTTCGTCGAGGTCAACGAGCACCTGCAGACGAACTACCCGAACATCTACGCCTGCGGTGACGTGGCCGGCCCCTTCCAGTTCACCCACACGGCGGCGCACATGGCCTGGTACGCGGCAGTGAACGCGCTGTTCGGCGCGCTCCGCAAGTTCAGGGTGGACTACCGGGTCGTGCCCTGGACCACGTTCACCGACCCTGAAGTCGCGCGGGTGGGGCTTAGCGAGGAGGAAGCCCGGGCACAGAACATCCCCCACGACGTGCACCGCTACGGCATCGACGACCTGGACCGGGCCATTGCCGATGGCGAGGCCCACGGCTTCGTCAAGGTCCTCACGAAGCCGGGCACCGACCGGATCCTGGGCGCCACCATCGTCGGTGAACACGCGGGCGACCTGCTCATCGAGTTCGTCGCCGCCATGAAACACGGCTTCGGCCTGGACGGCATCCTCGGCACGATCCACACCTACCCCACTCTGGCGGAAGCCAACAAGTACGCGGCCGGCGCGTGGAAGCGCACCACCGCGACGGAGGGCAAGCTGGCGGTGGCCGGTGCGCTGCACGCCTGGACCCGCGGTGAGTCCGGGTTTGCCCGGGTCATTGGCCGGGCCATCGCGCTGGTGGTGGCGCCGGACCGGACGCCGGTCTACCCACCGGACTCGCGCGCCGACTGATTCATGGCGAAACCGGGACGTTTGTCACTTGCAATCCCTGCCTCGCATGCCTACTGTGTAGCTCATCATCTATACGTGTAGATCCATGGCCCTGAACATCCGTAATCCCGAAGCCGAGAAGCTGGCCGATACCCTGGCCCGCCTGACCGGCGAGACCAAGACCGACGCGGTCACCAAGGCCCTGCGGGACCGACTGGCCCGCGTCCGGCGCGAGCGCGCGAAGCGGCGCCTCGCGGACGAACTCGACGAACTGGCGCTGCAGTGCGCCCGCCTGCCCGTGCTGGACCAGCGGAGCGAGGACGAGATCCTCGGCTACGACAGCACGGGGACGCCAGGCTGATGGTCATCGACTCATCCGCACTGCTGGCGATCCTGCAGGACGAACCCGAACGGCGTGCTCTGGTCGAGGCCATCGAGAGCGCCGATCGCCGGTGCCTCTCGGTCGTCAACCTGGTAGAGGCCAGCATCGTGCTGGAAGCCCGGCGCGGACCGACAGCAGCCCGGCTTCTCGACACGCTGGTCGAACGTGCCAGCATCGACGTGGTTGGTGTGGACCGCGAACAGGGCGAACTGGCCCGGCGGGCCTTTGCGCGCTTCGGCAAGGGACGCCATTCCGCAGGATTGAATTTCGGCGACTGCTTTGCCTATGCGCTCGCACAGGCCTTCGGTGATTCGCTGCTCTTCAAGGGCGGTGATTTCAGCCAGACTGACGTCACGCCGGCGCTCCAGCCCTGAAGCGCGGCAAGACGGAGTAGCGCTGACCCGATCGGGCAGCGAGCAGCGGCAGGCGGGTCACCCTCTGCCGGTCGTCGAACATCAGGCCCGCGCCATCCAGCTCCACCCCCTATACTCGCCCGGCATGACCGTCGCCACCGACCGGCTTCCGGCCTGGACCCTGGCAGTGCCAGTCCTCGCACTGGGCACGGACCTCGCCCTCCATGGCGCCGCCGGCCTGGCGACAGCCCTGGTCCTGGCCATTGCCCTTGTCGCCGTCAGTGCTCGCGGCCGTGCATCACGCCGAGGTCCTGGCCGCGCGGGTTGGTGAGCCGTTCGGTGCGATCCTGCTGGCCCTGGCCGTCACGGTGATCGAGCTCGGCCTCATCGTGTCCATCATGCTGGGCGACCGGCCGGAGCCGACGCTCCTGCGGGACACCATTCACGCCGTCGTCGTGCTCGTCCTGCACGGCGTTGCCGGCCTGTGCATCGTGGTGGGCGCCATCCGGCACCGGGAACAGAAGTTCCGGACGCAGGGTGCCCAGGCCTACCTGATCGTGCTGCTGCCCATGGTGGCCATCACGCTGGTGCTGCCGACCTTCACGACCAGCGCGCCGGGGCCCTACTACACCAACGGCCAGCTGGCCTTCGTGAGCGCGGCGTGCCTGGTGCTCTGGCTCGCCTTCACCTTTGTCCAGACCGTGCGCCACCGGGATCACTTCACGCCGACGCGACCAGGTGGAGTCCCAGGCCTCGCGGCCCGACAGGCGGATTGCCGCCGCCGCCACCGTGATGTTGCTGATCGCGCTCGCGGCGGTGGTGCTGCTCGCCAAGGCAGTGTCGCCCTTCATCCAGGCCGCGGTCGAGGGCACTTGGCGCGCCGCCCGCGCTCGTCGGCGTGATCGTCGCCGCAATCGTCCTGCTGCCCGAGGGGATGACGGCGCTGCGCGCCGCCCGCGAGGACCAGCTGCAGACGTCCATCAATCTCGCCCTGGGCTCTGGCGTGGCGAGCATCGGCCTGACCGTGCCGACCGTGGCCGCCATTGCCTGGTGGACCGGCACGCCCGCTCGAGCTTGGCGTCACGCCTGGCGGCGCGATGCTGCTGGCGCTGTCCTTCATGATGGCCATGATCACCTACGGCACGGGGCGGGCGAGCCTCCTGTCGGGCGTCGTCCACCTCATCCTGCTTGCCACCTGGCTGTTCCTGATCGTCGCACCCTGAGGGGCCGGGGTATCATCCAGTGCATGAATAATCGAACGATTTTCTCGCTCGTCGATGGTGTCCGCATCGTTGTCCCGGACTCCGTCCACCTGCTGACGCCCTACGTGCTGCGGGAGCAAGGCGACTGGTTCGAGGACGAAATACGCTTTGTGCGCCGGGTGCTCGAACCGGGCCAGCAGGCAATCGACATTGGCGCCAATTACGGCGTCTACACGCTCGCCATGGGCAAAGCCGTTGGTCCCAACGGGAAGGTGTGGGCCTTCGAGCCCGCATCGACGACGGCAGACTTTCTCGCGGCGAGCATTGCCGAAAATGACTTCCGGCACGTGGTGCTCGAGCGCAGCGCGCTTTCCAGCGCCGCTGGTTTCTCTTCACTATCCCTGAATGACAATGCCGAGATGAATGCGCTGACCCATGGCGCGGAGGCCGGCAACGCGAGCGAGAGGGTCGTCCTGGTAACCCTTGACGAGCGCGCCACAGCCCACAACTGGCGCAGCATGGATTTCATCAAGGTTGACGCCGAGGGCGAGGAGTTGAATATCCTGCGTGGCGGAGCCCGGTTCTTCGCCGACACGTCACCGCTGGTCCAGTACGAGATCATGGCAGGGAGTGCATTGAACCTGGATCTCGTCGAGGCGTTCTCCGAGCGTGGCTTCCATTCATACCGGCTCGTTCCCGGGCTTGGGCTGCTGATGCCGTTCGACCCAAAAGCACCTGCAGACCCATTCCTGCTCAACCTGTTCTGTTGCAAGCCTGAACGTGCCGCTTATCTGGCTGCCCGGGGGTTGCTGGTCGAGTCGGCCCCGGCCACAGGACCCGTTGTCGAGCCAGCGGCAGGTCGCTATGGCTGGCAGGCAACACTGGTGAAGTTGCCCTATGGGCAAGTGCTGGCTGGTCTCTGGCAGCAGCAGATGGCAAGCGGAGGTGATGTCGACCTCACGACGGCGCTGGCGGAGTACGCGCTTTCCCGGGACACATCCAGATCCCCCGCCGATCGGTTCTGCGCGCTGGAATCTGCCTTCACGCGACTTCGTGCACTGTGCGACACCGATTCGTCCCGCCTGCGCCTGCTGAGCCTCGCCCGGGTGGCGCGGGACTTCGGAGCCCGCATGATTGCAGTTGCGGCACTGGACGACACGCTGGACAGGTTTGACAGGACCCAGTCGGTCGATATCGGCGAGCCGTTCCTGGCGCCCGGGCCGCGCTTCGACTCACTGCCTCCGGGCCCCCGGATCATCGAGTGGGTTCTCGCCGCCGTGCTCGAGGAGCTCGAGCAGCTGAGCGCACACTCGTCCTATTTCACTGGCAACGAGGCGCGAAACCGGCTCGAGAACATCACGCAGCTGGGCCTTGGCAGTGAAGCGATGCGGCGGCGAAAGGCACTACTCGAGCAGCGCTTCGGCTAGCGATGCTCTCCCGGTCACTTGCCGCCCCGGCCGGGCGGTGTGAGGCCCTGCCTCTCCCGTAGGACGCTCCGGGCAGCGAGCAGCGGCAGGCGGGTCGCCCTCTGCCGGTCGTCGAACATCAGCCCCGCACCGTCCAGCTCCTGGCGAATGACCCAGGCGCGCCAGAGGAAGACTTCGGGGTCGTTGCCGGGCACGTGGAACTCCAGCTCCACCACACCGCGCAGCGCGGCCCGGTCGGCAGGCACCGCGACGAAGGCGCCGCCGGTGCTCAGGTTGCGCAGGGTCACGGCAACCTGCTCGCCACCCGGCTTGTGGAGGATCGCTGGCAAGCTCAGGGAGAGCCGCTCGCCGCAGCGATGTTCCATGGCACTCATCCCGCTAGGCTGGCGTCCCGGAATGCTGGTGATCGT
>CAWBMW010000017.1:0-163344 GCA_963790015.1 uncultured Gammaproteobacteria bacterium | reverse complement strand
TGGCGCGTGAGGCCGCGGCGGCGGAACGCGGCGTCGAAGTCAAAATCTGTCGTATTCATGATTGTTGGGGAAGGGCTGAGATACCCTGGCTTGTCCCATCGTTGTCGCAGAGTCTATTGGAGCGCGAAAGCTCGGTGTCAAGGGCAGCAGGCTTGCAAGGGTCTGCAGCGGGCCAAAGACTCGTCCCTGCAGCGTCCACCGGGGAGTCGCGCCGCGCACTTCCGCGGGTGCCCGGGCAGGGCCATCGGTTAGCATCCCGATTAGGAGTCCTTCCCGGAGATGCCCCGTGCTGATCCTACGCGCGCGCCTGGCCTTGCTCCTGTGCCTGCCGCTGCTGGCGGCTTGCGCAGCCACCCCGGGTTGTACGACTCGCCAGCGGGGCCTTACGCCATCGGCCGGGCGGACGATCTGGTCATGACCGACCCGGCCCAGCCGCGGGACATCCGCCTGCGGGTCGCCTACCCGAAGTCGCCGGGCCCGCACCCGATCGTGGTCTTCTCCCACGGTGCGTTCTGCTACCCGCAGCTGTACGCGGCGATCACCGACCTGTGGGTGTCCCACGGCTACGTGGTGGTGCTGCCGGATCACCCGGACTCGCCAAACATCCAGCCACCCCTGCGCCGCGACCAGATGGGCGGCCTCACGGACACCCGCATCGCGGACCTGAACTTCATCTTCGCCAACCTCGACCCGATCGCCGCGGCCGCGGGTATCCCGGGCCAGCTGGACACGGACCGGCTGGCCGTGGCGGGGCACTCCTTCGGCAGCGTCATTGCCATGGCCAAGGCCGGGCTCTGGGTCCGGATGCCGGATGGCGGGCGTCGCCAGTACCTGGATCCGCGCATCCGGGGCGCCGTGATCCTGAGTGGCGTCGGGCAGATGGACGAGATGATGGCCCCGGACGCCTTCAGCGGACTCACCATTCCCCTGATCGCGACGGGCGGCACGCTGGATGTGGGCAACACGGGCGGGCCCGTCATCCATCCCTGGGAGTGGCGCATGTCGCCGTACACGCTCGCGCCGCCCGGCGACAAGTACAGCGTGGTGCTGGAGAACGGTGATCACTACCTCGGCGGCGTGATCTGCAGGGCCGACCGTGGTGGTGACGACGATCCGGAGGGCGCCGCCATCGATGCGAGCCTGACCCTGGCCTTCCTCGACGCCTACGTGAAGCAGGATCCGAAGGCCGTCCGCTTCCTCGCCACTGCCGACATCCCTGCGCGCACCGCGGGCCGCGCCCGCTTCGCCCGGAAGTAACGAATGCCCGTGCTCCTCGTCACGATCCTCCTGTCCGGCATGGGCTTCGGCCTCATCCTGCCGGGCTTTCCCTTCGTCGCGGAGAAGCTGGGCGTACCGCACTGGGCGGGGCCGATGGTGCTCGGCCTGTATGCCATCGGCCAGTTCATCGCCACGCCGTTCTGGGGCCGCTACAGCGACCGCTTCGGCCGGCGGCCCCTGCTCATCGGCAGCATTGCCGGCGGCATGGTCGGGCACCTCATCTGCGCCTTCGCGCCGGATCCCTGGACGCTGTCCTTCGGCCGGCTGCTCACCGGGCTCATGGGGGGCAACATTCCGGTGGCCATGGCCTACGCCTCGGACATCTCCCCGCCTGACCAACGGGCCAAGACGCTGGGTATCGTGGGGGCGGCGCTGTCGCTGGGCTTCATCGTGGGGCCACTGGTTGGCGGACTGCTGGGCGGCAAGGACGCCGCCTCGGCGACGCTCCTCTGGCCAGGGCTCGCCGCCGCGTTGGTGTGCCTGCTCGCGATCACGGGCGCATTCTTCCTGCTGAAGGAAAGTCTGCCGCCGGAGAAGCGGGCCGTTGCCAGGCCGGCGGGGGACACCGGGGGCGGATTTGCCGCCTTCCGGCAGGTGGTGCGACGGCCGGTGCTGGGCCAGCTCCTCACCGTGGGCTTCCTCGCCTACATGGCCATGGCCGCCTTCGAGACCAACTTTCCCTTCTGGGCGGGCGACCGGTTCGGCTGGGGTCCGCGGGAAATCGGCCTCTCCTTCACCTACCTGGCCATGCTGGTGGTGACCACCCAGGGCCTGCTCGTCGGTCCCCTGGTGAAGCGCTTCGGCGAGAAGCTGCTGTTGATGGCCGGCTTGAGTTCCTATGTCGTCGGCTTGCTGGTCATGACCCAGTCGCTGTTCTGGGGAGTGATGCTCTTCGGCATCACCTTCACGACCACGGGCAGCGCCCTGTACATGACGACCATGAACAGCCTCGTGTCGAAGCAGGCCGGGGATTCGGAGCGGGGCCTGGTGCTGGGGACCTTCAACACGGCCAGCTGGCTGGGCCGTGCCCTGGGTCCCGGGATGATCGCCCTGCTGGGCCTGGCGGGCCTCGGCCGGGACGCGCCACTCTTTGCGGCGGCACTGCTTATGTTGCCCTGTATAGCGATCATGCGCCGCCTGCGGTCCCGGGCTGCCGGTGTTCAGTCTGCGGACTGACACGATCCGCGAAACGCTTGGCGGCCGCCGTCCGTCAGCCTATAGTTCGGAGCAGTTAAAGCACTGGTGAAGAGCCCATGTACATCAATTTCTGGTACCCGATGACGACCACCGCCGAGCTGACCGACAAGCCCCTGAAGGTGCGGGCCCTGGGCCAGGATTTCGTGGTCTTCCGGGACACGCAGGGCAAGGCCAATTGCCTCGCCAACATCTGCACCCACCGCGGCGGCTCGCTCGCTGGCGGCAAGATCAAGGGCGACTGCATCCAGTGCCCGTACCATGGCTGGCAGTTCGACGGCGAGGGCAACTGCAAGAAGATCCCGTCCCTGGGCGCCAACGCCACCGTACCCGGCCGCACCCGTATCGATGCCTACCCGGTGGACGAGCGCTACGGAATCATCTTCGCCTTCCTCGGCGACCTGCCGGAGGCCGAGCGGCCCCCGATCCTTGCGGTGAAGGAGTGGGCCCAGGAGGGCTGGCGGACCACGCTGCAGCACTTCCAGATCAACGGTTACTACGAGCGTTCCATCGAGAACGGCGTGGACCCGGCCCACAACGAGTACGTGCACGACACCCACGGCTTCAGCGGCGAGCGCGAGGAGGAGTACAAAGTCGGCGACATGCGCATCGAGGACGGCGGAATCTGGGGCAAGGGCTTCTGGCACACCTTCCAGGCCCCCCCGCTGCAGGGCGACCTCAAGAAATACCGTCCTGGCGAGGGTACGCTGGATGCCGGCACCGGCTACCACGGCACCAATCACGTCTGGACCTACATCCACCCGGGCCCGAACTTCTACATTCACCAGTACCTCTACGAGCGCCCCATCGACGACAAGACGACGCACCTCTATCTCGTGTGTGCCCGTAACTTCTCGACGGAACCCAAGTCCGATGCCTACGTGATCGAGCGGAACCAGTACGTGGCGAACCAGGACATCAAGATCATCGAGAACCTGCACCCGCCCATCACGCCGGACAAGAACACCAGGGAGTTCATGGTGCCGTCGGATTCCGTGATCCTGGACTATCGCGCCAAGCAGAAGGAGTGGGCCGCCAAGGGCTGGAAGATCGACATGGAAGAGGTCGAGCGCACCCAGAGCCGCGTGGCCTACGCCATCCCGGGCCCGGCACGCCGCCAGAGCAAGGGCTGGGTGCTGGACCCGATCCCGCTGGTGGACGGGGCGAAATACGCCGAAAAGGGCGACCTGAAGGCGGTTGGCGGCTGACCGCCGCCGCCGCCCCGGCAGCACCCGTAGGAGCGCCTTCAGGCGCGATCGCGGCTGGTCGCGCCTGAAGGCGCTCCTGCGCCATTGCCGCCGCTGTTTTCACGACTTGTGAGGATCAAGCAATGACCACGACCCGTCGCCGCGCCATCGCGGTGCTTTCCGCCCTGACTCTGGCCGCTGGCTGGCATACAACCGTTCACGCCGCCGCGCACAACTCTGCGGAACCGGCACCGGCGCCGGTTGCCACCCCGATGCCCGAGGGCTACGTGCCGACGGTGCTCGTGACCGGTGCGAACCGCGGCATCGGCCTCGAGCTCACCCGCCAGTACGCGGCCCGGGGCTGGAAGGTCATCGGCACGGCGCGGAAGCCGGCCGAGGCAAAGGAGCTCAATGCGCTGGCGGCGGCGAGCGACGGCAAGGTGGTCGTGGAAGCGCTTGATGTCATGGACCTGGCCGCCATCGACGCCCTGGCGAAAAAGTACGAAGGGAAGCCGGTCGACATCCTGTTCAACAACGCCGGTGTCACCGGCGGCGGCGAGAACCAGCAGTTTGCCAAGAACATGAAATGGGAGCTCTTCGACGTCGTGTACCGGACGAACGTCGTCGGGCCGCTGAAGATGGCCGAGGCCTTCCTGCCGCACCTCCAGGCGGGCTACCAGAAGAAGATCAGCAACGTCTCCAGCAGCCAGGGCTCCATCGGCAGCACGAAGACCGGCACGCTCTACATCTACCGGTCCAGCAAGGCAGCGCTGAACATGGTGATGAAGAACCTGGCCAACCAGATGAAGAGCAAGAGCATCGCCGTGGCGCTGATCGATCCCGGTCCCGTGGACACGGACATGATGGCGATGCTGCCGAAGAAGATGCTGCGGCCGGTGAATACCGCGGGCAGCGACCTGATCCGGATCACGGACCAGCTGTCCATGGCGAACACGGGAACCTACTGGACCTTCGACGGCACCGTGCTGCCCTGGTAGGAGCGGCTTCAGCCGCGACCCGGATCCGAGTTACATCCCGCGGCCAGCGGCCGAAGACCCCGCCCGCTGACGTGCGGACACGTCTTTCGCGGCCTACGGAGTGATTGGGATCGCGCCGGTCGGCGCTCCTACCCGGGGTACTGGGCGAGGCCGGCGAGCGAGCGCTGCACGCCCGATTCCGCCTTCGCCACGATCTCGCCGGTCTTCAGGCTGAACTTCGCCACGGTGCCCGTGAAGAAGTTGCCGATCAGCGTCGTGTCGGGCTCGATGGAATTGCCTACCGCGGCCCAGCCCGGGCCGGGGAGGGGGTATTCGCGCAGCACCTTGCCGTTCTCGTCCAGGTGCTCCAGGAAGAAGCCCGCCTTGAAGTTGGCGCGGATGTGCAGCAGCTTGCCCTGGGTGTACATGACTGTCATTGCCATGTTGCCGCTGTCAGGCGCGTAGGTGACCAGGTTCGGCAGGGCCTGGTTGTTCACCAGGTCCCAGCAGCGAATGCTGTCGGAGAGTTCCGAGACGTAGAGGATCGACTTGCCGTCGGGGCGCAGCGCCGCGCCAGTCAGGCCCAGGAAGCCCGGCATGCCACCGTGCACGGGCGTCGGGAATTCCTTCAGCAGCTTGCCGTCCTGGGTGAACTGGTAGAGGCGGCCATCGCCGAAGCGATCCGTGCCGGGCAGTTTCGGCAGCGTGGTGCCGAGGGAGGTGCCGGGCCGGGTGCGGACCGTGTTGCCGACCAGGTGCTCGCCCAGGTAGATGGTGCCGTCCTTCGCGAAGTTGATGTTGGAGAAGGCCCGGTCGGCGAACTTGATGTGGGGCAGCTGCTTGCCCTGGGGGCTGACCCGCAGCACCTTGAAGCTGTTGCTGTCGAAGGCCCAGAGCGTGCCATCGGGCGCGAACGAGAGGCCGCCGATGAGGTGGGTGGTGCCCTCGGTCCACAGCACGCCCTTTTCCTTCAGGTTGCTGTCGTACTGGATGATTCGGCCGTCGCCCGCGTGGTCGTCTTCCGGCCGGTTCAGGACCGTTGCGCCGGCGAAGATGTCGCCCCTGGCGAAGGGCTGCATGGTGGAAACGTTGGTCATTGGGAGGCCTCCGGGCCGGTTTTTCTGGTCCCCATTCTACAGGGCGGCCAGCTGCATGTTGCCCGGTCCGTGGCCGGCCTACTATCCTTTACCCATGGAGAAGCCCGGCGAGAGCCAGATCTACAACGTCAACGTCACAGCCCGCACCATCCTGCCGCCCCCGGCACAGGTCAAGGCGGACTACCCCCTGAGTCCCGCGCTGGAAGGGTTCATCCTGCGCAGTCGCCGGACCCTCCAGAACATCATCGACGCCCGGGACCCCCGCCTGTTCGTGGTGGTGGGGCCCTGCTCGATCCACGACGTGGCGGCCGCGATGGACTACGCAAGGCGCCTCAAGGCACTCGCGGATGCGGTCAGCGACACCCTGTTCCTGGTGATGCGCGTCTATTTCGAGAAGCCGCGGACCACGGTCGGCTGGAAGGGCCTGATCAACGACCCGGACATGGACGATTCGTTCCACATCGAGAAGGGCATCGGGGTGTCGCGCAGCCTGCTGCTGGACCTCGCGAAGCTCGGCCTGCCGACGGCCACCGAGGCGCTGGACCCGATCATGCCCCAGTACCTGGGCGACCTGATCGCCTGGTACGCCGTCGGCGCGCGCACCACGGAGTCCCAGACCCACCGGGAGATGGCCAGCGGGCTTTCCGCGCCGGTGGGCTTCAAGAACGGTACCGACGGGTCGCTGACGGTGGCCATCAATGCACTCAAGTCCGCGCGGCAGCCCCATCATTTCCTCGGCATCAACGAGGACGGCCGCACGGCCGTCATGCAGACGCGCGGCAACGCCTACGGTCACGTCGTGCTCCGGGGCGGGGCGGGGCGCCCCAACTACGATTCCGTGAGCGTCGCGCTGTGCGAGCAGGAACTGCGCAGGGCGGGATTGCCGGAGCGGATTGTGGTGGACTGCAGCCACGGGAATTCCAACAAGGATCCATCTCTGCAGCCGCTGGTTGCCCGGGACTGCATCGAGCAGGTGGTGAACGGGAACCGGTCCATCATCGGCCTGATGCTCGAGAGCAACCTCGAGGCCGGCAACCAGGAGATTCCCGCCGACCGGTCGAAGCTCCGTTACGGTGTGTCGGTCACGGACGGCTGCATAGACTGGGCCACGACGGAAAAGTCGCTGCGGGAGCTGGCCGTGCTGCTGAAGCCGGTGGTGCAGGCGCGGAAATCGGCCTGATTGAGAACGCCCGTTTATCGCACCCTCGGCGTGATCGCCGTCGTGATCGGCCTGGCCGGCGTCGTGCTGCCGCTGCTGCCCACGACACCTTTCCTGATCGGCGCCGCCTATTTCTTTGCACGCTCGCACCCGGAATGGGAGGCGAAGCTGCTGGCGCACCCGCAGGCGGGACCGGTGATACGGGCCTGGCGCGATCACCAGGCCATCCCGCTGCTCGGGAAGCAGCTGGCCACTCTGCCCCTGGCAATCAGTGCAATTGGCGGCTGGTTTGCCCTGGCAGGGCCCTGGCGCTACCTGCCGGCGGCCATCACCGCCAGTGTGCTGTTCTGGATGTGGACGCGGCCGTCGGAGTAGGGCATGAACATTGGCAATAGACGGTTTGAGACCGTGATCATCGGGACCGGGTTCTCCGGGCTGCTGGCGGCGATCCGCTTGCAGAAAAAGCGCTGCAACGACTTTGTCCTGCTGGAACGAAGCTCCGAACTGGGCGGCACCTGGCAGGTCAACTCCTATCCCGGCGCCGAGGTGGACGTTCCAACCAGCCTCTATTGCATCTCGTTCATACCCTATCCGTTCAGGAAGTCCTTTGCCCCGCAACGCGAGTTGCTCGCCTACACGAACCACATCATCGACAGGTACGGACTGCGAAAGCATGCCCGTACGAACCAGACGGTGACCAGGCTCTCTTTCGACGAGCGCGAATTCCTGTGGCACGTGGAGACCGAGTCCGGCGAGAGGTATACCGCCCGCTTCGTGATCGACACCAGCGGGGTGCTGGCGAACCCGCACATTCCCAGG
The DNA here is from genome assembly GCA_963790015.1 of uncultured Gammaproteobacteria bacterium. Lineage (GTDB taxonomy): Bacteria > Pseudomonadota > Gammaproteobacteria > Steroidobacterales > SHZI01. The sequence goes on along the minus strand of CAWBMW010000017.1, from coordinate 155,633 downwards.
ATCAAAGGCGCGGAAACCTTCAAAGGACCGATGTTCCACTCCGGGCACTGGGATCACTCCGTCGCCTATGAAGGAAAACGTGTCGGCGTGATCGGCTCGGGATGTTCAGGAGCCCAGATCGTGCCGGCCATTGCCGGCAAGGTGTCCCGGTTGACCCTGTTCATGGGCAAGGCGCAGTGGATTCTCCCGCGCTCAGACCGGCATTACGGTGCCGTGGAGCGTTTTCTTCGAACGCTGCCGGGCATACGGCACAGCATCCGTTTGCTCGTCTTTGCGTTCTACGACCTCCGGTTCGTCGCCTTTCGTCGCTATCCGGGGCTGTCGGGGATCAGTCGGCTCATGAAGGACCATTACCGGAGAAGATTAAGGAAGCATCTGGACACGTACATCAAGGACGGGAAATTGCGGCAGCACATGCTGCCCGATTACGAGTTGGGCTGCCGGCGGGTCATACCGACCAACACCTATCTCCCCGCGCTGTCCCTCGACAATGTCGAGGTGGATATCAGCGGGATTGACTGCATCACCCCCCAGGGCATCAGGACGAAGGATGGCAAGGACATCCCGCTGGATATCATCGTCTACGCCACGGGGTACTTCGCCTATTCGAACATGAAGAAGGCGCTGACGTTTCAGGTGCATGGGCTGGGTGGCCGCAACCTCAACAGCGAATGGGAAAAGGAGGCGGTCTCCTACAAGGGCATCACCGTCGCCGGTTACCCCAACTATTTCAAGGTGAACGGCCCGAACACCGGCACCGGGCACAGCTCGCAGATGTCCTACATGGAGGCAGCAACCGATTACATCGTGCAGGCCATCTGCGCCGTGAAACGGGACAAGAGCATCAAGGCCATCGATGCCAGACGCGACCTTCAGGATGCCTACGTCGCCGACATGAGAAGAAAGATGCAGAAGACGGTCTGGCAGACTGCCACCTGCACGGCCTTTTACCGGAAGAACATGACCGACGAGGTCACCAGCCTCTCCCCGGAACCGGTGACCCGGTTCATCCTTTCCCGCAAGTGGTTCCGCTTGAGTGATTATCAGCTGCTGCGGTGAAGGATGGTCGAGCAGGCGCTCGCGGCGGCGACCCAGGCTCCCGTCAGCGGAGCACCACTGTCTTCATGCCGTTTACGAACACCCGATGCTCCAGCTGGAGCTTGACCGCCCGCGCCAGGGTCAGTGACTCCACGTCGCGGCCGATGGCTGCGAGGTCATCGGGCGACATGGTGTGGTCGGCGCGCTCGACCGTCTGCTCGATGATCGGGCCTTCGTCGAGGTCTGCCGTGACGTAGTGGGCCGTCGCCCCGATCAGCTTCACGCCGCGCCGGTGCGCCTCGTGGTAGGGCTTGGCGCCCTTGAAGCCGGGCAGGAACGAGTGGTGGATGTTGATGATCCGGCCCGGGTACTTCGCACAGAGGTCGGGCGGAGAGGACCTGCATGTAGCGGGCCAGGACGATGAGGTCGGCGCGGCTGTCCTCGGCGATCTCCATCAGGCGGGCCTCGGCTGCCGCCTTGTTGTCCGGCGTCACCGGCACGTGGAAGTAGGGCACCTTGTGCCAGCTGGCCAGGCCCGAGAGCTCCATGTGGTTGGAGACGATGGCCGCGATCGTCATGCGGAGCGCGCCGGTCCGGTAGCGGTACAGCAGGTCGTTGAGGCAGTGGTCGTGCTTCGAGACCATGATCAGCACCCGGGGCAGGATGCGCGTGTCGTAGCACGTGCCAGTCCATGCCGAAGCGGGTGGCGATGGCGTCGAACCCGGCGGCGAAGGCCCCCCGCGAGAAGGACTGCTGCCGGGGAATGAAGCGCGTGCGCATGAAGAAGGTGCCCGTGTCCGGGTCCCCGAAGTGGGTGGATTCCTCGATGAAGTACTCCTGGGCGGTCAGGTAGCCCGCCACGGCGGCCACGATGCCGACGGCGTCCGGGCAGACGACGGTCAGGATGAAGGAATGGGACTCGGGCATGCGGGCCGAATGGTAGCAGGATCGACGCGGCGGCCGGGATTGGTCAGAATCGCCGGCGGGGGAAACCATGGCCACGAAACGCGCAGACGTGCCGCCGGAAGCAGCTGATTTTCTCGCGGCGAATCCCGACATCCGGGCCGTCGAACTGCTGCTGCCCGACCTCAATGCCATCCTGCGGGGCAAGCGCATCAGCCGCCGGGAGCTGGCCGGCCTGTTTCGTGAAGGCATTTCCTTTCCGGCCACCGGCATCCTCATGGACAGCCGCGGCTCCCTCATCGACGGCCTGGCCCACGGCAGCGACGACGGCGACCCCGACTACGTCTGCCAGCCCGTGGCCGGCTCGCTGGTCCCGGTGCCCTGGTCGAAGACGCCGCTCGGCCAGTGCCTGATCTCCATGTACGAGCGGGACGGGCGGCCGTATTTCGCGGACGCCCGCCATGTGCTGGCCGGCGTCCTGGCGCGCTTTGCGGAACTGGGCCTCACGCCGGTGGTGGCCGTCGAGTACGAGTTCTACCTGCTCGAGGACATCAGCGGCGAGATCCCCCGCCCGCGGACGGGCCGGGTGCCGGGCAGCGAGCGCCGGCCGGTCGGTCCCCGCGCCTACAGCCTCGAGGACCTGCACGACCTGGACGGTTTCTTCGCCCAGGTCGAGTCGGCGGCAGCGAGCCCAGCACGTGCCCGCCGGCGCCATCGTCTCCGAGTACGGCGCCGGCCAGTTCGAGGTCAACCTGCACCACGAGAAGGATGCGCTGGCCGCCTGCGACCACGCGATCCTGCTCCGGCGACTCGTGCGCGGCATCGCCCGCCAGCAGGGCCTGGCCGCGACCTTCATGGCCAAGCCCTTCAAGGACCTGGACGGCTCCGGCATGCACGTGCACTTCAGCCTGCTGGATGAGTCGGGGCGCAACGTCTTCGGTCCCGCGCCGCCGGCCGCGACCCCCGACGCCTACCCGGACACGCTGCGCCACGCGGTCGGCGGGATGCTGTCCATGCTCCCCGAGTCCCTGGCGATCTTTGCGCCCAACGCCAATTCCTACCGGCGCTTCCGGCCCGGCTTCTTCGTGCCCATCGCGCCGAACTGGGGGCCGAATCACCGCCAGGTCGCGCTGCGCATCCCGACGTCCGACGACGCCAACGTGCGCCTCGAGCATCGCGTGGCCGGCGCGGACTGCAACCCGTACCTCGCGATGGCCGCGATCCTGGCCGCCGCCCATGCGGGCATCACCCGCCGCATCGAGCCGCCGCCCATGATCCGGGAGGGCGAGCCGGTGGGCCTGCCGACGGGTCCTTCGCCCCGGTGGGAATCGGCCCTTGCGGCCTTCGATGCCAGCACGCTCTGGCCGGCCTACCTGGGCGCCGAGTTCTGCCGCGTGTACAGCGCGGCGCGGCACTACGAGGCCGAGGCCTACCACGCGGAAGTGCCGGGGCTGGACTACGAGTGGTACCTCGGGGCCCTTTGAGGGGGTCCTGACTCCGGACTTCCCCCGGCCGGGTCCCGCGGCGTAGTCTTGGCCAGGTCCCGAAAAGGGTCGAACAAGGGGTCTGACCCCAATAACTCAAACGACAGGGGATTCCAGTGGCTGATGCCTTCATCTTCGATCACGTCCGCACGCCGCGTGGCCGGGGCAAGCCCAACGGTGCGCTGCACGAGGTCACGCCCATCGAGCTGGTCACCCAGGTGCTCCGGGCGCTGCGCGACCGCAACCAGCTGGACACGAGCCGCCTCGACGACGTGATCCTGGGCTGCGTGTCGCCGGTGGGCGAGCAGGGCGCCGACATCGCGCGCGTCGCCGTGCTGAACGCCGACTACGCCGAGACCGTGCCCGGCAAGCAGCTGAACCGCTTCTGCGCCTCGGGTCTGGAAGCGGTGAACACCGCGGCCGCCCAGATCATGTCCGGCCAGTCGGACCTGTGCATCGGCGGCGGCGTCGAGTCCATGTCCCGCGTGCCGATGGGGTCCGACGGTGGCGCCATGGCGAGCGATCCGCAGGTGGCCTACAAGACCTACTTCGCGCCGCAGGGCATCGGCGCGGACCTGATCGCCACGAAGTACGGCATCAGCCGGCAGGACTGCGACGCCTATGCCGCCGAGAGCCAGAAGCGCGCCGCCCACGCCTGGGCCTCCGGCTGGTTCCGGAAGTCCGTGCTGCCCATCAGGGACTCCCTCGGCATCACGCTGCTGGACCACGACGAGCACCTGCGGCCGGACACGACCGCCGAGACGCTCGCCGAGCTCAAGCCCGCCTTCACCGACCATGGGCGAGCAGTTCGGCTTCGACTGCCGTGGCCCTGCAGCGCTACCCGGAGGTCGAGCGCATCAACCACGTGCACACCGGCGGCAACTCGTCCGGGCATCGTCGATGGCGCCGCGGCCGTGCTGGTCGGCACGCCGGGAGATGGGCAAGGCGCTGGGCCTGAAGCCGCGGGCCCGCATCGTCGGCTTCGCGTCCATCGGCTCCGAGCCGACCATCATGCTGACCGGCCCGGGCCGTCGGCCCGAAAAGGCGCTGAAGCGCTGTGGCATGCAGGCCGGCGACATCGACCTCTTCGAGCTCAACGAGGCCTTTGCCTCGGTCGTGCTGCGCTTCATGCAGGAGCTCGACGTCCCCCACGACCAGATCAACGTCAACGGCGGCGCCATCGCCATGGGGCACCCGCTGGGCGCCACCGGCGCCATGATCCTCGGCACCGTGCTGGACGAGCTGGAGCGCCGGGAGAAGGCGCACGGCGCTGATCAACCTGTGCATCGGTGCCGGCATGGGCACCGCCACGATCATCGAGCGGGTGCAGAGCATGACCCAGGCAACGGACCAGGCCATCCACATCGCCGTCGATGCCGACGGCATCGCCACGCTCACCATCGACCTGCCCGGCCGGTCGATGAACGTCATCACGCCGGCGCTGACCGCCGAGCTGGCGGCGCCGTGGACCGGATCGCCGGCGACGCGGCGCATCAAGGGCGCCATCATCACCTCGGGCAAGCCGGCCTTCATCGCCGGCGCCGACCTGATGGACATCGTCAACATCTACGGCAGCGGCGTCAGCGGCCCGGAGCTGATGCGCGAGATCAGCCGCTACTCGGCCGTCCTGCGCAAGCTGGAGACCAGCGGCAAGCCCGTGGCCGCCGCGATCAACGGCACGGCGCTGGGCGGCGGGCTCGAGCTCTGCCTCGCCTGCCACTTCCGCGTGCTCAGCAACGACCCGAAGGCCGTCGTCGGCCTGCCCGAAGTCCAGGTGGGCCTGCTGCCGGGCGCCGGCGGCACGCAGCGGCTGCCGCGGCTGATCGGCATCCAGCCCGCGCTGGAGCTGATGACCCAGGGCACCCACGTGGAGCCCGAGAAGGCGAAGGCGCTTGGGCATCGTGCACGCCCTGGCGCCGGCCGCCGACGTGGTGAGCGTCGCGCGGCGCTGGCTCAAGGAAGCCGCCGACCCCGTGCAGCCCTGGGACAAGAAGGGCTTCCGCTGGCCCGGCGGCGCGGGCGCACTGCACCCGGGTGCCCAGCAGACCTTCATGGCCGGCTCCGCCCTGATCGCCGACAAGACCCAGCACAACTACCCGGCGCCGATCGCGATCCTGTCGGCCGTCTACGAGGGCAGCATCGTGCCCTTCGACACCGGGCTGAAGATCGAGGCGCGCTACTTCGCCAGCCTGCTGCTGAATCCCGTGTACCGGAACATGATCCGCACGCTGTTCATCAACAAGGGCGCGGCCGACAAGCTCGTGCGCCGGCCCGCGGGCGTCGCGAAATCGAAGGTCACGAGCCTCGGCATGCTCGGCGCCGGCATGATGGGCGCGGGCATCGCCTACGTCTCCGCCCAGGCCGGCATGGACGTGGTGCTGCTCGACTCGACCAAGGCAGGCGGCCGACAAGGGCAAGGACTACTCCCGCGACGCTGCTCGAGAAGCGGCGTGGACCAGGGCCGCACGCCGGCGGCCGAGATGGAGGCGATCCTCGCGCCGCATCCATCCGACCGACGGATTACGCCGACCTCGAGGGCTGCGAACTGGTGATCGAGGCCGTGTTCGAGAGCCGGGACATCAAGGCCGACGTCACGCGGAAGACCGAGGCCGTGATCCCGGAGACCGCCATCTTCGCCTCCAACACCTCCACGCTGCCGATCACCGGGCTGGCCGAGGCGTCGAAGCGGCCCGGGAGCTTCATCGGCCTGCACTTCTTCTCGCCGGTGGACAAGATGCCGCTGGTGGAGGTCATCGTCGGCAAGAAGACCTCCGACGAGGCGCTGGCCCGCGCCCTCGACTACGTGCAGCAGATCCGCAAGACGCCGATCGTGGTGAACGACAGCCGCGGCTTCTACACCAGCCGCGTCTTCAGGACCTACGCCAACGAGGGCATGGCGCTGCTGCAGGAGGGCGTGCAGCCGGCCCTGATCGAGAACGCCGGGAAGCAGGCCGGGCATGCCGGTCGGGCCGCTGGCCGTGCACGACGAGGTCAGCCTGGAGCTGTCGGCGAAGATCCACAAGCAGACCCAGGCCGACCTGGGTGACCGGTACACCGGCCCGTCCGCCATCGCCGTCGCGCTCAAGTTCGCGGAGGAGCTGGACCGCAAGGGCAAGAAGCACGGCAAGGGCTTCTACGAGTACCCGAAGGAGGGGAAGAAGTTCCTCTGGCCGGGATCGCGGCAATCTATCCCGCCGGCCGCGCAGCAGCCCGACGTGGACGAGGTGAAGAAGCGCCTGCTCTACGTGCAGGCGGTGGAGACCGTCCGCTGCCTGGAGGAGGGCGTGGTGACCGAGCCCGCCGACGCCGACATCGGCTCGATCCTGGGCTGGGGCTATCCCGCCTGGACCGGCGGCACGCTCTCCTTTGTCGAGACCGTGGGCCTGAAGGCCTTCGTCGCGGAGTGCGACCGGCTGGCAGCGGCCTACGGGCCGCGCTTCGAGGTTCCGGCTCGCTGCGCGAACGGGCCGCGAAGGGGGAGACCTTCTACCCGGCGCCAGCCGCCGGCCAGCGCCGCTCGGCCGCCTGAGCCATGGAACGCCGACTCTTCGAACCCGAGCACGACATGTTCCGCGACTCGGTGCGCCGCTTCTTCCAGAAGGAGGTCGAGCCCCACCGGGACCGCTGGTACGCGCAGGGCCAGATGGACCGGGAGATCTACCGCAAGGGCGGCGAGCAGGGCCTGCTGCTGATGCAGGTCGAGCGAGGAGTACGGCGGCGCCGGCATCCGGGACTTCCGCTACGAGCAGATCCTCATCGAGGAGAACCTGCGGTACGGTGACAGCGGTCTGTACTTCACGCTGCACTCCCGCCTCGTGGCCCCCTACATCGAGGGGCTCGGCACGGAGGAGCAGAAGCAGCGCTTCCTGCCCGGATGTGTCAGCGGCGAGACCATCCTCGGCATCGCCATGACCGAGCCGGGCGCCGGCAGCGACCTGGCCGGCCTGAAGACCCGCGCCGAGGACCAGGGCGACCACTTCCTGCTGAATGGTGCCAAGACCTACATCTCCAACGGCATCAACGGCGACCTCTTCGTCGTGGCGGCCCGAACCGGTCCCGGGCAGGCAGCTCGGCCTGTTCCTCGTGGAGCGGGACATGCCCGGCTTCGCGCGCGGCCGCAACCTGAAGAAGATGGGCCTCAACTCCCAGGACACCGCGGAGCTGTTCTTCGAGAACGTGCGGGTGCCGAAGGCCAACGTGCTCGGCGACCCGGCGCGGGGCTTCTACTACCTGATGGAGTACCTGGTGGACGAGCGGCTGATCTCCGCCGCCCAGTACGTCGCTGCCAGCCAGGTGGCCTTCGACCTCACGCTCGACTTCATCCGGGAGCGGCGCATCTTCGGCCAGGCCGTGGGCGACTTCCAGGTCAACCGCTTCAAGATGGCGGACATGCGCACCCAGATCGACATCGCCCAGGTCTTCGTCGATCACTGCGTCATGGAGTTCAATGCCGGGCGGCTCGGTGCGGCCGACATCGCGCGGGCCAAGCTCTTCTGCAGCGAGCTGGAGGGCCGCGTCACCGACGAATGTGTCCAGCTGCACGGCGGGGCCGGCTACATGGACGAGTACCGGATCTCCCGGATGTACCGGGATGCGCGCGTGTCGCGCATCTATGCGGGCTCCTCCGAGGTGATGCGGGAGATCATCGCCCGGTCGATCGGGCTGGATCCCAGAAAGCCCGCGCCACAGAACTGATGGGTCCGCTGGCAGGACTGCGTGTCCTCGAAGTGGCCAGCATCGGCCCCGGGCCATTCTGCGGGATGCTGCTCGGGGACATGGGCGCCGACGTGATCCGTGTGGACCGGCCCGGCGCCGACCCGCTGGCGACACTGGACCCGCTCCGCCGCAACCGGCGCAGCATTGCGCTGAACCTGAAGCACCCGGATGGCGTGCGCACCCTGCTGCGGCTGGCGGAGAAGGCCGATGCCCTCATCGAGGGTTTCCGCCCCGGCGTTGCCGAGCGGCTGGGCATCGGGCCGGACGACCTGCCTGCAGCGCAATCCCCGGCTGGTGTACGGGCGGGTGACCGGCTGGGGCCAGGACGGCCCGCTGGCCGGGGCTCCGGGCCACGACCTGAACTACATCGCGCTGTCCGGCGCGCTGCACGCCTTCGGTGTCCCGGGCGAGCCGCCGGTGCCGCCGCTCAACCTGCTCGGCGACTTCGGTGGCGGGGGCATGCTGCTGGCCTTCGGCCTCGTCTGCGCGCTGCTCGAGGCCGGGCGCTCCGGGCGCGGGCAGGTGGTGGACGCGGCCATGCTCGACGGCGTCAACGCGCAGATGGCGATGTTCCACGGCTTCCGGGCCGCCGGCCTGTTCGACGGGCGGACCGGCAGCCATTTCCTGAGCGGTGCCGCGCACTTCTACGCGACCTACGAGACCCGAGACGGCAAGTACCTGGCCGTGGCGGCGCTCGAGCCGCAGTTCTACCAGGACCTCATCCGGCGGGCAGGACTGGATCCCGCCCGCTTTGGGCCGCACGGGCTGGGCGCGTATCCGGTGGCAAGTCCCGAGTGGCCAGCCCTGAAAACCGAGCTGGCGGCAGTCTTCCGCACCAGGACCCGCGATGAGTGGTGCGCGCTGCTGGAGGGCACCGACGCCTGCGTCGTGCCGGTGCTCACGGTGAGCGAGGCCAGCGGGCACCCCCACAACGTCGCCCGGAATGCGTTCATCACGGTCAACGGTGTCGTGCAGAACGCGCCGGCACCGCGCTTCAGTGCTACCGCGCCGGCCGCGCCGGAACCCCCGGCAGCCCCGGGCACCCACAGCCGCGCAGTGCTCCGCCAGGCTGGCTTCCCGGACCGCGAGATCGACGAGCTGCTCACCGCCGGGGCCGTGGTGCAATCCTGATGGGCGTCACCGTGCCCATCATCGCGGGCGATGGCACGGTGCTGCAGGGAACCGAGTACGCGCCGGCGGGTCCGCGCACCTGGCTGCTCATCAACTCGGCGATGGGCGTCCGCCGGCGCTTCTACCGCCACCTCGCTCGGCACCTGGCCGCACAGGACATCGGCGTGCTGACTTATGACTACCGGGGCATGGGCGATTCCGTGCTGGACCGTCCCAGCTTCAGTCGGGTTCGCCTGGAAGACTGGGGCCGCAAGGACTTTCCGGCGGTACTCCGGTGGCTGCGTGCCACCCGGGGGCCGGAGCGGGTGGTCGTGCTGGGCCACTCGGTCGGTGGCCAGTTGCTGGGCATCGCACCGGAGATCACCGGGGTCGACGCGCTCATCGGCGTCGCAGCCCAGTCCGGCTACTGGCGGCACTGGGATGGCCTCGAGCGGGCAAAGGTCTTCGCCTTCTGGTACGCGGCGGTCCCGTTGTTGTCCCGCGCGGGCGCCTCGTTCCCGTCATCGCTGCTCGGCCTGGGCCAGGACATTCCCAGCGGTGTCGCCCGGCAGTGGGCGGAGTGGGGCAGGGACCCGGAGTACATCCGCAGCCGCACCGTCGGTCCCCGGCCCCAGTACCACGACGAGGTACGCTGTCGCCTGCGGACCTACCTCATCCCGGACGACAACCTCGCGCCGCCGCGGGCCTCGCGGGCCTGGCACGACTGGTTTCCGAACGCGGAGCGGGAGGTCGTCGAACTGGGCGCCCGCACTGCCACCGGCAGGAGGATCGGGCACTTCGGTTTCTTCGATCCCGAGATCGGCGGGGCCGAATGGCCCGGGCTCGCGGACTTCATACGGGGAGGATGAACATGCAGGGCCTGATGATGCCTGGACTGATGATGCCCGGACTTATGATGGAAGTGCAGCTGACCGTCACCGGCATCCTGCGGCACGCCCGCCTGAACCACCCGGAGCAGCAGGTCGTGTCGATCACCGCTGATCACCCGCGGCACCGCTACACCTACGGCGAGGCGTTTGCCCGCGCCGCGCAGCTCGCCAACGCCCTGGCCCGCCTGCAACTGCCGGCCGGCGCCCGGGTCGCGACGCTGGCCTGGAACGACTTCCGCCACCTGGAGCTGTTCTACGCGGTGGCCTGCTCGGGCCGGATCCTGCACACGGTCAATCCGCGCCTGCTTCCCGAGCAGATTGCCTGGATCATCAACGACGCGGGTGCCACGGTCCTCTTCGCGGCACCCGAGTTCGCACCGCTGCTGGCGAAGATCGCCCCGAACCTGGCCCACGTGAAGACGGTCGTGTACATGACGGGCACCGGGCACATGCCGGCCGCGTCGCCGGTGCCGCTGCTGGCGGAAGCCCGCTGCTACGAGCAGCTGCTGGCGGGAGAACGCCCCGGGTTCGACTGGCCCGACCTGGACGAGCGCACGGCGAATTCCCTCTGCTACACCTCCGGCACCACGGGGCATCCGAAAGGCGTCCTCTACAGCCATCGCTCCACCGTGTTGCATGCCATGGCGGCGGCTGGCGCCGACGTGATGGGGGTGACCGCCATGGACACGGTGCTGCCCGTCGTGCCGATGTTCCATGTGAACGCCTGGGGCATCCCGTTCATCGTGCCGATGACCGGCGGCAAGCTGGTCCTGCCCGGCAGGGGCGCCGGCGACCCTGCCACGCTCGTGGACCTGATCAACAGCGAGCGGGTGACGGTCGCGCTGGGCGTGCCGACCGTCTGGCTGGCTCTGCTCCAGCACCTGGCGGCGACGGGAGCGCAGCTGCCGAGCCTGAAGCGGACCGTCGTCGGCGGCGCCGCGTGTCCCCAGGCCGTCATCGACGCGTTCCGTGACCGGCACGGCGTCGAGACCCACCATGCCTGGGGCATGACGGAAACCTCGCCACTGGGCACCTTCAACTCGCCGAAGCCCGGGCAGGAACAGCTGCCGCTCGCGTCCGCGCGCGCCCTCAAGGCGAAGCAGGGGCGGAGCGTGTTCGGCGTCGAGATGCGCATCGTCGGCGACGACGGCCACGAGCTGCCCCGGGATGGCCGCACCTTCGGCTCCCTGCAGGTGCGCGGGCCGTTCATCGCCAGCGGCTACTTTGGTATCGAGGAGAGCGACGCGCACACGGTGGACGGCTGGTTCGACACCGGCGACGTGGCCACCATCGACCCTGACGGCTACATGCAGATCACAGACCGCACCAAGGACGTGATCAAGTCGGGCGGGGAGTGGATCAGCTCGATCGAGCTGGAGAACCATGCGGTGGGTCACCCCGCGGTGGCCGAGGCGGCCGTGATCGGCGTCGCCCACCCGAAGTGGTCGGAGCGACCGCTGCTGATCATCGTGCTGAAGCCCGGGGAGACCGTGACCCGCGACGACCTGCTGGCGTTCCTGGCCGGCAAGGTCGCCAGCTGGTGGGTGCCGGACGACGTCATCGTCGTGCCGGAGATCCCGCACACCGGCACGGGGAAGATCAACAAGATCCCGTTGCGGGAGAAGTACCGCGACCACCTGAAGCAGGAGTAATCCATGAGCATCCAGATAACCGCCGTCTACGCCAGCCTCCTGGCGATCCTCTACATCGTGCTCAGCTACCGCGTCGCGCAGCGGCGGATGCGCTTCCAGGTCGGGCTGGGCACCGGCCAGAACACCGAGCTCGAGCGCGCCGTGCGCATCCACGGCAACTTCGCGGAGTACGTGCCGTTCACGCTGCTGCTGCTGGTGTTCTTCGAGGCCGGCGGCGGGCCGGCCTGGGCGGTGCACGTGGCGGGGGCGGGACTGCTGGTTGCCCGCGGGCTGCATGCGCTGGGGCTGACGCAGTCGTCGGGACGGAGTCCCGGCCGCTTCAGCGGCGTCGTCATGACGTGGCTGATCATTCTCGCGCTGGCGGCCGGCAACCTGGCGCTGCGGCTGGCCTGAGCCGTAGGAGCGCCTTTAGGCGCGACCAGAATTTCGGGTCGCGGCTGAAGCCGCTCCTACCCCGTGGTCGCGACGCGGCCGGCGCGGGCGAAGCGCATCCGCCAGTAGGCGTTGCCGAAGCTGTCCAGGGACACCTGGCTGCCGGTGCTCGGGGCGTGCACGAAGCGGCCGTCGCCCAGGTAGATCGCCACGTGGGACGTGCGACTGCCGTCCCGGAAGAACAGGAGGTCGCCGGCCTGGGCGTTCTCCAGGGTCACTGGCGCTGAGGCGTCCATCTGGTCTGCGGCGGTGCGCGGCAGGCGGAGCCCGGCGTTGGAGTAGGCGTACTGCACGAGGCCGCTGCAGTCGAAGCCCTGCGGGCTCGACCCGCCCCAGCGGTAGGGCACGCCGACCATCTGCATGGCGGTGAAGACCACCTGGGACCGGACGGGGTCGGCGGGTTGCGCAATACCGGTGGGAGAGACCGGGAAGCCGGCGGCACCCTCCGGGGCGCGGGGCGGGCCGCTGCAACTCGCCAGGCCGGCCGCAGCGACCGTCAGTGCCGGTGCAAATCGTCGGAAAAGACCGCGCTGCAGTGCCATTTGCGAAAAGCCCGGGGCCGCGCCAGGTCACGAGTTTACACCGGCTGGCGGGCCGCCCGGCCTGGCCGCCGGTCACAAAGTGTGCGTCGGACCCGCCACCCCTCTATAATCCGCGGCCTTTCGTCCCCCCGGCTTCCCCCATGAATGACCTGACGGCCCCCGACGCTTCCAGGGCGACCGCGAAGCTCCGCAATATCGCGATCATCGCCCACGTGGACCACGGCAAGACCACGCTCGTGGACAAGCTGCTGCGCCAGTCGAGCACGCTCGATTCCCGCTTCCAGCTGCCCGAGCGCGCGATGGACTCCAACGCCATCGAGAAGGAGCGGGGCATCACGATCCTCGCCAAGAACACCGCGATCCTCTGGCAGGACTACCGGATCAACATCATCGACACCCCCGGCCACGCCGACTTTGGCGGCGAGGTCGAGCGCGTGCTGTCCATGGCCGACAGCGTGCTGCTGCTCGTGGACGCCGTGGATGGGCCCATGCCCCAGACGCGCTTCGTGACCCAGAAGGCCTTCGCCCAGGGTTTCACGCCCATCGTCGTCATCAACAAGATCGACCGGGACGGCGCGCGCCCCGGCTGGGTGCTGGACCAGACCTTCGAGCTGTTCGACCGGCTCGGCGCCACCGACGCCCAGCTCGACTTCCCCGTGATCTACGCCTCGGCCCTCAATGGCTACGCCGGCCTGGACCCGTCGGTCCGCTCGGGCGACATGACCCCGCTGTTCGAGGCCATCGTCAAGCACGTGCGTCCGCCCCAGGTGGATCCCGACGGCCCGTTGCAGCTCCAGGTTTCCAGCCTCGACTACGACTCCTACCTGGGGATGCTCGGCATCGGCCGCATCACCCGCGGCCGGGCGACCGCGGGCACCAACATCAGCATCGTGGGCGCCGACGGCAAGGTCCGCATGGGCAAGCTCGCGGAGCTGTTCGGCTTCCTCGGCCTGAATCGCTACAAGGTGGACCAGGCGGGCGCCGGCGACATCGTGGTCTTCAGCGGCATCGACGAGCTGTTCATCTCGGACACCGTCTGCGACCGGGAGCACCCGGAAGCGCTGCCGCCGCTGAAGGTGGACGAGCCCACCATCACCATGACCTTCCTGGTGAACAAGTCGCCGTTTGCCGGCAAGGAAGGCAAGTTCCTCACCAGCCGCCACATCAAGGAGCGGCTGGAGCGGGAGCTGAAGCACAACGTGGCGCTGCGCGTGGAACCCACGGGTGACCCGGACAAGTTCCAGGTGTCGGGCCGCGGCGAGCTGCACCTGTCGATCCTCATCGAGAACATGCGCCGCGAAGGCTACGAGCTGGCGGTGTCCCGTCCGGAAGTCATCCTGCAGGAGATCGACGGCGTGACCTGCGAGCCCTGGGAACAGCTCACCGTGGACTTCGAGGAGGCCTACCAGGGCGCGGTCATGAGCCGCCTCGCCGAGCGCAAGGGCGAGCTGCTCACCATGACGCCGGACGGCAGCGGCCGGCTGCGCCTCGAGTACCGCATCCCGGCGCGGGGCCTCATCGGCTTCCGCACCGAGTACCTCACCTGCACGGCCGGCACCGGCCTCATCTATCACGTCTTCGACAAGTACGACCGGCGCATCGCGGCGTCCATCGGCCAGCGGGTCAATGGCGTGCTCGTGTCCATGGTGGCCGGCAAGGCCCTCGCCTACGCGCTGTTCAACCTGCAGGAACGCGGCCGGCTCTTCATCGGCCACGGCGACCCGGTGTACGAGGGCATGCTCTGCGGCATCCACAGCCGCGGCAACGATCTCGTCGTGAATCCCACCAAGGCCAAGCAGCTCACCAACATCCGGGCTGCCGGCACGGACGAGGACCTGCTGCTGACGCCGCCCATCCGGATGTCGCTGGAGCAGGCGTTGGAGTTCATCGACGACGACGAGCTGGTCGAGGTCACGCCCACCAGCATCCGCCTGCGCAAGAAGCTGCTGCTGGAGACGGAGCGGAAGCGCGATTCGCGCCAGCGGGCGTAGTGCCTCGTAGGAGCGCCTTGTAGGAGCGCCTTCAGGCGCGATACGCTGCCGGCCAGGCCGATCGCGGCTGAAGCCGCTCCTACTTCAAGAAAAACAAAGAGTTACAGCAATGTCTGAATATCAGGCTCCAGTTCGCGAAATTCTCTTTGCCATCCGCGACCTCGCGGGGCTGGACCGGCTGACGGCGCTGCCCGGCTACGGCGAAGCGACCGCCGACACCGTCGAGGCGATCCTCGAGGAGGCGGCGGTGCTGGCGGCCAACGTCATCAGCCCGACCAACGTCATCGGCGACCGGCAGGGCGCCCGCGTCGCGAACGGCGGCGTGGTCGTCCCCGCCGAGTTCAAGGGCATTTACCGGGAGTACCAGGCCGGCGGCTGGGCCGCCGTCACCGCCTCGGAGGAGTTCGGCGGGCAGGGCCTGCCCTTCCTGCTGGGCGTCGCCCTGGAGGAGATGTGGTGCTCGGCCAACCTGGCCTGGTCCCTCTGCCCGCTGCTCACCGAGGGCGCCGCACGCGCCATCGAGGCCCACGGCAGCGAGGCGCTGCGCAAGGCCTACCTGCCGAAGATGACCGCCGGCGAGTGGACCGGCACCATGAACCTCACCGAGCCCCAGGCGGGCACCGACCTGGCGGCGCTGCGCACGCAGGCCGTGCCGGACGGGGATCACTACCGGATCAGCGGGCAGAAGATCTTCATCACCTGGGGCGATCACGACATGACGGAGAACGTCGTGCACCTGGTGCTGGCCCGGCTGCCCGACGCGCCGCCCGGCGTCCGCGGCATCTCCCTCTTCCTCGTGCCCAAGTTCTTGCTGAAGGCCGACGGTTCCCCCGGGGAGCGGAACGGCGTGCGACCCATCTCCGTGGAGCACAAGCTGGGCATCCACGGCAGCCCCACCTGCGTGATGGCTTTCGACAAGGCTGTCGGCTATCTCGTCGGCGAGCTCAACAACGGCCTTGCCGCCATGTTCACGATGATGAATCACGCACGCCTGGGCGTCGGGCTGGAAGGCGTCGCTGTTTCCGAGCGCGCCTACCAGCGCGCCCGTGCCTACGCCAAGGACCGGGTGCAGGGCCGCGTGGCCGGCGCGACGGGGCGCTCGCCGATCATCGGTCACGCCGACGTGCGCCGCATGCTGCTCACGATGAAGGCCTACATCGAGGCCATGCGGAGCATCGCCTACGTCACCGCGGCCGACCTGGATCTCGCCCGGCGCCATCCGGACGAGGCGATCCGCGCCCGGCACCAATCCCGCGTGGAGCTGATGACCCCGGTGGTGAAGGGCTGGTCCACGGAGATGGGCCAGGTGCTCACGTCGCTGGCCGTGCAGATCCACGGCGGCATGGGCTACGTGGAGGAGACTGGCGTTGCGCAGCACCTGCGGGATGCGCGCATCACCACCATCTACGAGGGCACCACCGGCATCCAGGCCAACGACCTGGTGGGCCGCAAGATCCTGCGGGATGGCGGCGAGTCGCTGCAGCTGCTGCTGGCCGAGCTGCGCACCTTCGAGGCCGAGCTGGCACCGGCGGCCGACCTGGCCGTCATCGGCAAGGCGCTGGCTGAAGGCCGGCAGGCCATCGAGGCGGCCGGCGCCTGGCTGGCCGCCAACCACGCCCGGCACCCGGCCGCGCCCGGCGCCGCTTCGTACCACATGCTGATGCTGCTCGGTACTGTCACGGGTGGCTGGCAGCTGGCGCGGGCGGCCCTGATTGCCCGGGAACGGCTGGCGGCGGCCACCGGCCCCGACCGGGACTTTTACCGGGCCAAGATCGTCACGGCGACGTTCTACGCCGAGCAGTTTCTGCCCCTGGCCACCGCCCACCTGCGGGCCCTCCAGGCCGGCCCTGACACCCTGCTGGCCATCACCGACGACCAGTTCTAAGAGGCACCGGGTTTGGCATCTGGGCATTTGCGCGGCGATCGCCGCGCAAATGCCCAGATGCCAAACCCGGTGCCTCTCCAAGTACAATCCCCGCCCCCCAAATAGAGCGACCGCCCATGGCCACCAAGAAGCCCGGCTTCACCACCCGACAGGTCCACGCGGGCATCGTCCCGGACCCGGTTACCGGGGCGATCCTCACGCCGATCTACCAGACCACCACCTACGTCCAGGAGTCGGTGGATCGGTACCTGGCCAAGGGCTATTCCTACTCCCGTTCGGCCAATCCCACGGTCCGCGCCCTGGAGAACAAGCTGACGGACCTCGAAGGCGGCACCGACACCATCTGTTTTGGCACCGGCATGGCGGCCATCAACGGCCTCTACCTCGCGTACCTGAACGCGGGTGACCACGCCATCGTCTCGGATGTGGTCTATGGCGGCACCTACCGGCTCAGCACCAAGGTGTATTCCCGCTTCGGCGTGGAGTTCTCCTTCGTGGACACCTCCGACGCCGCCAACGTGAGCAAGGCGATACGCAAGAACACGAAGCTGATCCTTACCGAGACGCCGGCAAACCCGACGCTGAAGCTCACCGACCTCGCGTGCCGTCTCGGCCGTTGCCCGCGAGCACGGGATCCTGCACGCGGTGGACAACACCTTCCTGACCCCGTACTACCAGCGCCCGCTGGAACTCGGCGCCGACCTGGTCATCCACAGCACCACGAAGTACTTCGACGGCCACAACGCCACCGTGGGCGGCGCGATCGTGGTCAGCAGCGAGGAGCAGGGGAAAGCGATCCGCTTCATCATGAACGCGAGCGGCATGATCATGTCGCCCCAGGTTGCGTTCCTCACGTTGCAGGGCTGCAAGACCCTGTCGGTGCGCATGGACCGCCAGGCCGCCAACGCCCTCGCCATCGCGAAGTTCCTCGAGAGCCACCCCAAGGTCACGCTGGGTCGCTACCCGGGCCTGCCGTCGTTCCCCCAGCACGAGCTGGCGAAGCGCCAGGCCACCGGCTTCGGCGCCATGCTGTCCTTCGAGGTGAAGGGCGGCGTCGCCGCCGGCAAGGCGCTGATGGACCGCATCAGGCTGTGGACCCTCGCCGAGAACCTCGGCTCCGTGGAATCCCTGATCACCCACCCCGTGACCATGACCCACGCCGACGTGGAGCCGGCGGAACGGCAGCGCATCGGCCTGACGGACGGCCTGGTCCGGCTGTCCGTGGGCCTCGAGGATGCGGACGACCTGATCGCCGCCCTCCGGGACGCTCTGGAGGGGTAGGAGCGCCTTCAGGCGCGACGGCTGGTCGGGGTCGCGCCTGAAGGCGCTCCTACGGGGCCCTTGAAATCCACCCTGCCGTCCCTAAATCCCGGTCATGCGCGGCGCAGTAAGGCCGCGCCCTAACCAGGAGGAGATCGGGACATGACGCTAGTTAACTGGAGCCCCCTGCGGGAGCTCGACGACCTTTTCAACCAGTATGGCCGGGTTCTCGGCCGCTCCGTCACGCCATCCGCCGAGCGCGGGGACGGCAATGCGGTGGAGTGGCGCCCCGTGGCCAACATCTCGGAAACGGCCACTGAGTACCTCATCAAGGCCGAGTTGCCGGAAGTGGCGAAGAAGGACATCGACGTGTCGGTGCACGAGGGCGTGATCACCCTCCGTGGCGAGCGGCGCCTCGAGAACCGCACGAGCGACGAGAAGCATCACCGCATCGAGTCATTCTACGGCTCCTTTGCGCGCAGCTTCACGCTGCCGGCCGACGTGGACGAGACGAAGATCCAGGCCGAGAGCAAGGATGGCGTGCTGACCGTGCGCCTGCCGAAGACCGAGGCCCGGAAGCCCCGCCCGATCGAGGTCCAGGTTCGCTAGGACGCCGGGGCCGGCGGCAGGGAGCGCCTATGCTCCCTGCCGCCCGTCCATTTGACTTGATGCAGGCCTGATTTGACCAAATCCGGATTTTGGTTCTCGCTACGTGCGAGAAAAGTGAGCCGGTGCCCGTTTCCACGGCGCCTCACCGCATACCCTCTCTTTCAGCATCTCCAGGCCGCACGGGCGGCGCGTCCTTCGCTCCCGTTTGTTCTGCTCCGAGGTCCAGCTGATGAGTCGGTGGCACTGGCAGTCCGGATCCCTCCGTCGGGCAACGAGTCTGGCAATTGCGCTGGCAGCGATCGGTCAACTACCCATGGCCGCCAGGGCCGACTCGGTGGTTCCGGACCGTCCCCTGTTCAATCTGGACCTGACGTGGGCGGCCTCGCTCGCCCCCATCCCGTCAGCGCCTGGTGACGCGCCGGAGCCGCCACCGCTGCTGAGCTTCGACGACGCGCCCAATCAACTCTTCTCGCTGGCGGACACGTCGCCGGGGCTGCAGTTCTCCCTCGATCCCGATAGCGAGGAAATCTTCCTCGGCTGGCAAATCGAGTTCTAGTGCACTGACTTGGTCTGGCGCCTCCCTGGCGCCGATTGGGCCTGCCGCCCACCGCCGTTACAATGCCGGTCTGGCGCCGCTTCCCGGTGCGTCCGAGTCGTTCCGCCTGTCATGCAGAATTTCCGCACATTGCGCCTTTGCCTTTGCCTGGGCCTCACACTGCCGGCACTGATTCTCGGGTCGGGCCCTGTAGTCGCCGGCACAGTTCCCCCCAGTCCCCCGGTCCCCGAGCTGCCCCCAACGGGCCCCTCAGTCTTTCGCCTGCCGCAACTGGTCCCCTGGCCGGCCGGCACCGGCCCCCGCGCGCCGGAAGGCTTCCGCGTCGAACGCTTCGCCACCGGCCTCGACAACCCGCGCTGGCTGCACGTCCTGCCCAACGGCGACGTCCTGGTGGCCCAGGCGCGCACCGAGAGCATGAGCGGCATGCCGCCGGACGTGGTGGCCGTGCTGACGAAGCAGGGTGTCTTCGGCCCCAGCGCCAACTCGATCCTGCTCCTGCGGCGATCCCGGACCGGAGTCGAACGACACCTGCTGCTGGAAGGGCTCCGCCAGCCCTTCGGCATGCTCCTGCACGGCGGCTACCTGTACGTGGCGAATACCGACGGGCTGGTGCGTTTTCCCTACCGGGTCGGCGACACCCGGATCACCGCGGCGCCGGAGCGCGTCATCGACATTCCGGCCGGGCCGCCCAACAATCACTGGACGCGCAACGTGATTGCCACGCCCGACGGGTCGCGGCTGCTGGTGGCCGTCGGTGCCGCCACCAACGTGAACGAGGAGGGCAAGGACCCACCCGACCGGGCGGCCATCTGGGAGATCCAACCGGACGGCAGCGGCAAGCGGTTGCTGGCCACCGGCCTCCGGAATCCGGTTGGGCTGGCGTTCGAACCTGTTACTGGCGCGCTCTGGACCACCGTCAACGAGCGCGATGGCCTCGGCCAGGACGTGCCGCCCGATTACCTGACGCGGGTCGTGGACGGTGCGTTCTACGGCTGGCCCTACGTTTACTTTGGAACCTACGTGGACCCGAACTGGCAGAAGCTGAATCCCGCCGCCGTGCAGGACGCACAGGCGCGGACCCGCGTGCCTGACCTGGCGCTGGGCGCGCACAGCGTGCCGCTCGGACTGCACTTCTACCGGGGCAAGGCCTTTCCGGAGCGCTACCGGCAGGGCGCGTTCGTCGCGCGCCGCGGCGGCGGCAGCCGGGTGGAGTTCCTCGGCTTCGACGTGGTGTTCGTGCCCTTTGCCGGCGGCGCGCCGACGGGAGAACCCGAGCCTTTCCTGACGGGTTTCGTCGCCGACATGGCCCGGGGCCAGGTCCATGGCCGGCCCGTCGGCCTGGCGGAATTGCCCGACGGGTCGCTGCTCGTGGCGGACGACGCCGGCAATACCCTGTGGCGCGTGGCCTACGGGACGCGATGAGGGTCCGACGCCCTTGCCTGCTGCTGCTGGCTCTGCTCGGGCCCATGCTGGTCATGGCCCAGACGACGGACCGGCTTGCGGCCCTCGAGTTCCGCGACCAGCACGGCAACGTGGATTCGCTGGCGCGCCATGCCGGCGCGCCCGTGGTCGCCGTGGTGGTGGGCGTCAGGCATCTCGGGATGATCGAGAAGTGGGAGAGGGACCTGACCGTGCGCACCCCGGGCATCCGCTTCCTGAATGTGGCTGACCTGCCGCCCGACGTGCCCGTGGATCTGGACCGGACGGCGACCACCCTGCGGAAGCGGGTGCCGCCGGGCGTGAACGTGTTGATGGATCCCGCGCGGGAGTGGGCCACCACCTTCACGCTCGATACGGAGGTGCCGAACCTGCTGGTGTTCGATGCCGCCGGCCGGCTGACCGCCCGCTTCCGCGGCCGCTGGACGGCCGCCCTTGCCGCCGACGTTGCCGCGGCGCTTCCCCGTGAGGAGCCGGCCCTTTGACCGCGTCCGTGCTCCTGGTTGGCGGCGGCCTCGCCAACTGCCTGCTGGCCCTGCGCCTGCGGGCGCTGCGGCCCGACGTGTCCCTGACGCTCATCGAAGGCGCGGACCGGCTGGGCGGCAACCACACCTGGTCCTTTCACGGCACCGACGTGTCACCGGCGATCCTGGCCTGGCTCCGGCCGCTGGCCAGGTACTCCTGGCCCCACTACGACGTCAAGTTTCCCGGCCGGGAGCGGCGCCTGCCGGGCAGTTACCACTCGCTGACTGCCGAGCACCTGCACGAGGTCGTGATGGCGGAAATGGGCGCCTGCGTCCGGCTCAATGCACCCGCCGCGGAGGTTGCACCCGACCGCGTGACGCTGGCCGGTGGCGAGCAGCTGGCCGCGGACCTGGTCGTGGACGGCCGCGGACTGCGCTCGTCGTCCGGCGTGACGCTGCGCTTCCAGAAGTTTCTCGGCCAGCTCGTGCGCCTGGCACGGCCCCACGGCCTCACGGGCCCCCTGCTCATGGACGCCACCGTGTCCCAGGAGCAGGGCTACCGCTTCGTCTACCTCCTGCCATTCACGGCCACCGACGTGCTGATCGAGGACACCTACTACAGCGACACGGGCACCCTCGACGCCGGCGTGCTCCGGCAGCACATCGCCCGGTACGCCGCAGACCGCGGCTGGCAGGTGCGCGAGCTGCTCCGGGAGGAGAACGGCGTGCTGCCCATCGTGCTCGACTGCGACCTGGCCGGATTCTGGCCCGCGGCGGACGGCGTGCCGCGCTCCGGCCTGCGCGCGGGCCTGTTCCACCACACCACCGGCTACTCCGTGCCCGAGGCGGCCGCCCTGGCGGAGGCGCTGCCGGGCCTGCCCGATCTGCACAGCCGGGCCATCGCGCCCTGGATCCGCGCGCGGGTCCGGCGCCGCTGGAGCGAGCAGCGGGTGTTCCGCCTGCTGAACCGCATGCTGTTCCTGGCTGCAGCGCCGTCCGACCGGTACCGGGTCCTGCAGCACTTCTACCGCCTGCCCGAGTCCGTGATCGAGCACTTCTACGCCGGGCGCCTGACCCTGCACGACACGAGCCGCGTGCTGACCGGCACGCCGCCGATCCCCATCCGCCACGCCCTCCGTTACGTGCTGCCCTCGAGCAGCCGCTCGCCGGGCATCACCAACACCCTGAAAGCCGCTGGTCGTCGATGAACACTGTGATGAGCCGGGCATGAGCAAGTCCGTCGCCGTGATCGGTGCGGGCTTCGGCGGCCTGGCGCTCGCCATCCGGCTGCAGTCCGCCGGCATCCGCACCGTCCTGCTGGAGAAGCGCGAGCGGCCCGGCGGCCGGGCCTACGTCTACGAGCAGGACGGCTTCACCTTCGACGCAGGCCCGACCGTCGTCACGGCGCCGAATGCCATCGACGAGCTGTTCGAGCTGAGTGGCCGGGCGACGGGCGACTACGTGGAACTGCTGCCCGTGGACCCGTTCTACCGGCTCGTGTGGCCGGACGGCGTGACCGCTCGAGTACAACGCTGACGCGGATGCCGTGAGCAGCGCCATCGCCCGCATCAGCCCGCGGGACGTGGCTGGCTACCGCAAGTTCCTGGAGTTCTCCGAGGCCGTGTTCCGCGCGGGCTACCTGAAGCTGGGCACGGTGCCCTTCCAGAGCTTCTGGAGCATGATGCGCGTCGCGCCGCAGCTGATCCGGCTGCGCAGCGACCGCTCCGTGTACAGCGTGGTCTCGGACTACATGCAGGATCCCCACCTGCGCCAGGCCTTCAGCTTCCAGTCGCTGCTGATCGGCGGGAATCCGTTCCACGTTTCGTCCATCTACGCGCTCATCCACGCGCTGGAGCGCCAGTGGGGCGTGCGCTTTCCCCGCGGCGGCACCGGCGCGCTGGTGCGGGCCATGGTCCGCCTGTTCCAGGACCTGGGGGGCGAGGTGCGCCTCGGCTGCCCCGTGCAGGAGATCCGGGTGCGTAACGGGCGGGCCACGGAGGTGGCCACGGCCGACGGGCGCAGCGTGGTGGTGGACGCCGTGGCCAGCAACGCCGACGTGGTGCACACCTACGAGCACCTGCTGGCCGCCACGGACCGGGGGAAAGCCGTGGCCAAGAGCCTCACCCGGAAGCGCTTCAGCAACTCGCTGTTCGTCGTGTATTTCGGTCTGAAGCGGCAGTACCCGGAAATCGCCCACCACACGGTGCTCTTCGGGCCCGCGCTACCGGGAGTTGCTGGACGACATCTTCGACCGGGGCGTGCTGCCCGACGATTTCTCGCTCTACCTGCACAACCCGTCGCGCACGGATCCGTCGCTGGCCCCGCCCGGACAGGCGCGGCTTCTACGTGCTGGCGCCGGTGCCACACCTGGGGAAGGCGCCCATCGACTGGAGCGTGACGGGGCCCAGGTACCGGGACCGGATCCTGGATGCGCTGGAGAAGCACACGTCCCGGGGCTGCGGGCGAACCTCGTCACCTCGCGCATCTTCACGCCGGCCGACTTCGCCACCGAACTGAACGCCCACCTGGGCTCCGCGTTCTCGCTGGAGCCGCCTGCTGACCCAGAGCGCCTTCTTCAGGGTGCACAACCGGGACGATCGCATCCACAACCTGTACTTCGTGGGGCCGGCACCCATCCGGGCGCGGGAATTCCCGGCGTCATCGGTTCCGCGAAGGCCACCGCGGGACTGATGCTCGCCGATCTCGGAGCAGGTTGAGATGGACGCGGTCGTCAGCAAGAGCCGGGAAATGATCCGCAAGGGATCGCGCAGCTTCGCGCTGGCCTCCCGCGTCTTCGACACCGCCACCCGCGACGATGCCTGGATGCTCTACGCCTGGTGCCGCCACTGCGACGACGAGATCGACGGCCAGGAGCTCGGCATGATGCCGGCCACCCGGTCCGATGACCGGGGGAGTGACGACAAGGCAGCCAGCCTGGCCCGCCTCCGCACCGAGACCCTGCGCGCCCTGGCCGGCGAGCCTGTGACTGAACCCGCTTTCCAGGCCTTCCAGCGGGTCGCCCGCGAGTACGCCATTCCGGAGCGGTACGCGCTGGAGCTGCTGGCCGGCTTCGAGATGGACGTGACTGACTACCGATATCGCACCTTCGACGAGACGCTGCTGTACTGCTACCGGGTGGCCGGCGTGGTCGGCATCATGATGGCGATGGTGATGGGCGTCCGTGACCGGGAGGCACTGCGCCGTGCCGCCGACCTGGGCATCGCCTTCCAGCTCACCAACATCTCCCGGGACGTGCTCGACGATGCGCGCAACGGACGCTGCTATCTGCCAGCCGAGTGGCTGGCCGCGGCGGGGATTCCGGCCGCTGGCATCGCCGACCCGGCAAATCGCCGGGCGGTGGCCGCGATCGTGGACCGGTTGCTGCAGGAAGCGGACCGCTACTACCAGTCGGCCGGCATCGGCCTGCAGTCGCTCCGGTTCCGGTCTGCCTGGGCCGTCGCGACAGCGCTCAGCGTCTACCGGGACATCGGGTGCCTCGTCCGCCGGCGGGGGATCCACGCCTGGGACTCGCGGACGGTCGTCAGCACACCGAAAAAACTGCTCTACCTTGCCGGTGGCGCACTGCGCGCGCTGCGGGCCATCACCTGGGACCGGTGGCGGCGGTCTGCGCCCCGGGCGGACGACCTGTGGGAAGCGCCGGACCTGCGCGCCGGCGACCACGCCTGACGGGGCGGGACGGGCGGCATGCCATGGCGCCATTGATCATCCACGCGGTGCTGGCGATCGTTGGCATTCGCCTCGGGCTCTACTGCGTGATGGCATGGCAGCGGCTGCGGCTCAAGCACAGCGTCGCGTCGTCCGTGCCGGCGGGCTGGGAACGCTTCTTCCTGTTCGCCCTGCCGGTTGTCGCGCTGCTGATGGCCGTCATGGTCGTCAACAGCGGGCTCGCCGTCATCGGGCTGCTGGGCAACCCGGCGCCCTGAATCAGCCGGGCGTTTCCGCGGCGGTCAGAGGCCGGTAGACGACGCCCTCCGGCGTCGACACGGACTCGACCAGATCGACTCGTGCCACCGGCCAGGGCAACGGCTCCCACGGTAGTCCGTCGCGCACCGACCGGACGTCCCGCGCCAGCGTGACGTGGGGCCGGAACGGGCGCGCTTCCCGCGCGAAGCCCAGCCGGTCGAGGCGCCGCCACAGACCGTCAACGAGCAGCCTCAGGTCGTCGTGGAGGTGGGTCGAGGCAGCGACGAGCACGCGGGGCCGGGGCCAGTGCTCCAGCCGGTCCAGGGTGATCGTCAGCGGCGGCACGGGCCCGCAGAGCGCCAGCAGCGCCGTGAGGCGTGTGTCGTTCACCGTCCCCAGGAAGGCGGCCGTCACGTGCAGGCCCGCGATGGCCACGGGCCGGCCTGCGAGCGGGAAGACCCGGTTGCGGGCCGATTCCAGCGACCTGCGCAGGTGCTCGTCAGGCCAGAAGGCGAAGAACAGCCGACGCGTCATGAGCCGGCGCTAGCGGAACTTGCCCTTGATGGGCCGCACCGGACCGGCATAGCGCTCCGTCGCAGGCTTGCCCCTGAGGCGTGGCAGTGCGATGCGCTGCACCGGCACCTTCTTGTCCGGCACCCGGTCCAGCAGGTGACGGATGAGGTTCAGCCGGCCGCGCTTCTGGTCGTTGAACTCCACGATCGTCCAGGGCGCGTGGCGGGTGTGGGTCGCCGCCATCATCCGGTCCCGCGCCTTGCCGTACTCCACGTACTTCTTTCGCGCCTCGAGATCGATCGGCGAGAGCTTCCAGGATTTAAGCGGGTCCTCCGCGCGCTCAGCGAAGCGCTTCTCCTGCTGCTTCTGGTCCACGGCGAGCCAGTACTTGCAGAGCAGAATGCCGTCGTCGATCAGCTGCTGCTCGAAGCGCGGCGCCTCCTTCAGGAACCGCCGGTACTCCGCGTCCGTGCAGTAGCCCATGACCTTCTCGACGCCCGCCCGGTTGTACCAGCTGCGGTCGAACAGCACGAGCTCGCCGGCTGACGGCAGGTGACCGATGTACCGCTGGAAGTACCACTGGGTGCGCTCGAGCTCGGTGGGCTTCGCCAGCGCGACGATGCGCACCTGGCGGGGATTGAGCGTTTCGGTGATCGCGTTGATGACGCCGCCCTTGCCCGCGGTGTCCCGGCCCTCGAAGAGCACGACCATGCGGTTACCGGTGGCCTTCAGCCAGTGCATCAGGTTGTTGAGCTCGAGCTGGAGGGGCTCGAGCAGCTCGGCGTAGTCCTTGTTTCTGAGCTTGTCGTTCATGCCCGGAACCTGCCCAGGGTAGCCAGGCGTTCGAGCGTATCGGGAAATGCCCCTACCATCAGAATCAGGGCTGCGGCTTGGGCGTTGGGCTCGGAGCGGCCTTGCTCCCAGTTTTCAAGTGTTCGGGTCGAGACCCGCAGCCGACGGGCGAACACCGTCCGGGAGAGTCCCAACCCTTTCCGGGTTGCAAGGATCCGCTTGCCGCTGATGGATAGCGGCGGTAGTTCTTCAACCACGTGGGTCCGGAGCGTGATCTTGCCCAACCGGCTGTCGCGCATGGCGTCCACGCCCGCGATGAGTTCGTCGAACAGGTTGCGCCGGGCCTTCACGGCGTTCTTCGCCTTTGCGACAACTCGGTGTCGACGGCCACTCTGAGCAGCGCCTTCTCGCGTGGCGTCAGGTCCTTGACCTCTCCTTTGTCGTACACCGTGAAGAACCATATTTCACCATTGTCGGGTAAGTGGCAGTACCAGATTCGCAGGCCGCCACGTTTGCCAGTACCCCGCCGGGTATCTGCCCAGCGAAGCTTCCGCAGGCCTCCTGTGCCCGGCACGACGGTCCCCGCCCCGGGGGCTCTCAGCAGGGCTGTCTGCAAGCGGAGAAAGCCCTGATCGTCCAGGTAGCGTTCCCGTTGACGCGCGAAGTCTGGTGTTTCGACGAACACCAGGTTCATGGCGAGTATACGCGAGGCGCGTATAGCAAAACATGGTGAGTTGGCACATCGCCATGGTTGTCATCCGCTCCGGCTCATGGCGAATCCGGAATCCGCCCATTTCGTCCGGATTCCAGGGCGGAGAAGTTTATCGCGGCGAATTGGCTGGTTAGTCCCGCACCAGCCGCCGCCCGAACCAGTGGCTCAGTCCCAGCGCCACGATCCCGATGCCGAACAGGCTGAGGCAGATCGGCACCAGCTGGAGCGCGGGCTCGCTGCGCCAGAACACGCCGCTGTAGGCTTCCAGGGCCCAGGTGTTCGGCGTGGCCCAGCCAATCTGCTGCAGCCAGTGGGGCATGAAGAAGCGGGGCACCATGCTGCCGCCGACGGCGGACATGATGAGGATCACCACGGTGGGCAGCACCTGGGCCTGGGCCCGGGTCTGGCAGCCGGTGACGAGCAGCAGGCCGAGGCCGGCCGCCAGCACGGCGGAGCTCACCGAGATCATCAGCCAGGGGCCGAAGTTGCCGGGCACGTCCACGCCGTAGGTGAGCCACGCCACGCCGAAGATCAGGCAGGTCTGGATCAGGCCCTGCGCGACCAGGAACAGGAAGCGGCCGTTGATGACGACGTCGATGCCGCCGGGTCCTGCCGCGATCCGGTCGAGGATGCCGGCCTCCTGGTCGTCCAGGATGCCCAGGGCGCTCTGGGCGGCGGCGAACAGCAGGAACATGAAGGCGACGGCGCCAGCGTAGTAGGCCACGTTGTTCAGCGCCGCGTTCTGCCCGGCCACATTCTCGCGCTCCAGCAGGTCGTCGAAGGTCCAGCCGGCGGGTCGGCTGCCGTCGGCGGCGCCCGCCGACTCCCGGAGGCCGGCGAGCCCGGCATCGATCTCGGCCTGCTGCACTGGCGTGAATTCCGTGAACTCGGTGCCGATGAGTTCCGCCACCCGGCCGACGGCCAGATCGGGGAGGGCGGTGAAGTAGGCCCGCTGCAATTGCCCCGCGAGGACGGTGGCCGTCACACTCCGGGACGGGTCCACCAGCAGCAGCAGCGGCGGTGCCGCGAGGCCGCTGGCCGTGGCCAGTTGTTCGCCATCGGCACGGATGATCAGGCCCACGTCGGCGGTGCCGCGGCGGACCAGGTCCCGCGCCGACTCGCGGGTCAGCTTGCCGGGGACGGCCCTGACGGCCGGCACGTCGGTCAGGGCCTTCAGCAGCCGGATCGAGTCCTCGCTCTTCACCTCGTCGACGATGGCGACGCGCAGCTGGAGCTGGTCCCCCGCCGCACTGGCGAAAATCTCCGCGAAGATCAGGAAGAACACCACGGGCACGACCAGTGCCATGAGCAGCGCGCCGCGATCGCGGAGCAGCAGCAGGAAGGCGGCGCGGAGGATGGCCAGGCTCATGCTGCCGCCCTCATGCGTTGGGAACCGTGCCCGTGAGCTCCACGAACACGCCGTGCAGGCCGGGTTGACGGACGCGCAGTTCGTCGATGTCGGCGCCCGCTTCGATCAGCTGGCTGCGGAGTTCCGGAAGCCGTTCGAGGCCGCCCCGCAGCCGGCCGACCCAGAGGCGCGGCTCGTTGGTCGGGGAGAAGAGGGTGGTTCGCAGGAAGTCGCGCAGGTCCGGCGCCGGTTCCGACGCGAGCATCAGCAGCACTTCCTGGTCCGAGCCGAAGAGCCGGCCCACGAGGATCGGGATCGTGTCTGCCGCACGGACCACGCCGCCGGCGAGCACGGCCACGCGGTCCGCGAGTGCCTCGGCTTCGACCAGATCGTGGGTGGTCAGGATGAGGCTCATGCCCCGGTCGCGCAGTCCCTCGAGCACCCGGTGGACGGCCTGGCGGGCGACGGGGTCGAGGCCCACCGTGGGCTCGTCCAGCAGCAGCAGGTCGGGACGGTGGAGCGTGCCTGCGGCGATGTTGATCCGCCGCTGCATGCCGCCGGACAGGGACTCGACCGGCTCGCCGGCACGGTCGGCAAGGCCCGACCACTCCAGGGCGTCGGTGACGGCCGCCGCCACCTCGTGACGCGGGAGGCCTGCGAGCCTGCCGAGGATTTCCAGGTTGGTGCGGACCGGGAGCCGGCCCCAGAGGGCGATGGACTGGGGCACGAAGCCGACCCGGCGGCGTACTCCCGGTTCGTCCGGCGCGCCGCCGCCGATGCGGATCTGCCCCGCATCGAGGCGTACCCGGCCGGCCAGGGCCCGCAGCAGCGTGGTCTTCCCCGCGCCGTTGGGCCCCAGCAGCACCAGCACCTCGCCCTTGCGGGCCGTGAGATCCGCCCCGGCCAGCGCCGTGCGGTCACCGAAGCGGCGCAGTGCGCCCCGGACGATCAGTAGTGGTTCAGAGGCCAAAGCGGGTGAACAGGTCGCGCTTCTGCCCGAACAGTCTGGCGCCGGCGAAGCGGCCCAGGAGCTTGCCGGTGGTCATCCAGGCGATGCGCCTGCCACTCTCGCGGTTCGCCAGCATCTGGTCCACCAGCCAGGGCGTCGAGGTCTCGACGTAGTCGCAGAGGATGTTGAGCACGGGGCGGATCTTCTGCCAGTCCTCCGGGCTCATCTCCTTCTGCTCGTCGAACCAGTTCTCCGTGATCAGCATGCCCGGGCTGATGGCGCCGATGATGATCTGTGGATTCTGGTTCTCGGCCACCAGGTACTTGGTCAGCAGCCAGTCGCCAGCCTTCGTCGAGCTGTAGACGCCCATGTTTGGCGTCAGCCGCTTGCCGTCATAGCTGCCGCCGAGCATGTTGTAGAGCGCGCCGAAGCCCTGCCTGCGGAAGCCCGTGATCGCCACCTGGGAGCCGAAGATGCTGCCCTTCAGGTTCCCGTCCACCAGGGTATGCACCAGCTCCTCCGGGAGTTCGTGCACGGCGAAGCGGGACGTCGCCCGACCGGCGTTGTTGATCCAGAAGTCCACGTGGCCGAAGGTGGCGACGGCAAAGTCCCAGAGGGCCTGCACGTCGGCCTTCTTCGTCACGTCGCAGGTCCTGCCAACTGCCTTCGCCATGCCCACTGCGGCAAGTTCTGCGACCGCCTTGTCCACGTCGGCCTGCCTGCGGCTGGAGACCACCACGTTGTGGCCCCGCTTGAGGAACTCCACGGCAAGGCCGCGACCGATGCCCCGGGTGCTGCCCGTGATGACGACGTTGCTCACGCCGGGCGGCCGCAGTCCCGCCGGATCTGGTCGAGGAAATCCGTGGTGATGCGCTGCCACTCCAGCTTCATCCAGGGGCTGAAGCGGTCGGGCTGCGTGGCGATCTCCCGCGTCAGGTCTTCCGGGCTGAGCCAGCGGTGAGCGGCGATCTCGGTGGGGTCCACCGACAGGTTCCCCCGCGGATAGCCGGCATAGACATAGCAGAGCTCGTGCTCCGAGCCCACGTCACTGAACCGCGCCTGGTAGCGAAACTTGTAGAGGAAGCTGAGCCGGCACTCCACGTGGAGTTCCTCGCGCACGCGCCGCCGCCCGGCGGCCTCCACCGCCTCGCCCGGGCGCGGGTGGCTGCAGCAGCTGTTGGACCAGAAACCCGGCCAGAGCATCTTGCCGGCCGCCCTCTGCTGGATCAGCACCGAGCCCTGCTCGTCGAACAGGAACACCGAGAAGGCCCGGTGCAACGTCCCGGCGCCCAGGTGGCCTGCGGTCTTCGGCAGCGTGCCGATCTCCCGGTCCGCCTCGTCGACCAGGATCAGCAGGTCCTCCTTGATGACCCCCGGCGACTTCACGGCCAGCGCGCGGCTCACTGCACGGCACCCGGCGTCACGAGCAGGGTGCGGAAGCCCTGCCGCTCGATCGCCTGCTGCACGTCGGCCGTCGTGGAGTCACCGCACAGGGCGATCATCGCGCCGCCGCCGCCGCCGCCCGTGAGCTTGGCGCCGGCCGCGCCCGCGTCGCGTGCCACGTCGATGAGGCGCTCGAGTTCGGGCGTGGAAACCTGGAGGGCGTTGAGCAGGCCCTGGTTGATGTTCATGAGGTCGCCGAGGGTGGTCACGTCGCTGTCCTGGATGGCGGAGACGGCCTGGAGCACGAGGCTGTCGATGTCATCGAAGATCTTTTCGTAGAGCCGGGGATTGCGCCGCCGTGCTTCCGAGACGTTCGCCACGGTGCGCGCGGTGAGGCCCTCGCTCTGGGTCATGCCGACCACGATGGACAGCGGCGTGGGAATGTTCAGCAGCTCCACCAGCGGGGGCGAGCCCCGCCGGTACACCAGCGGCCTGCCGTAGGTGGCCAGCGTGTTGTCGATGCCGCTCGGCTGGCCGTGGGCGGTCTGCTCGGACAGGTAGGCCAGCTCGTTGACCTCCACGTCGGTCAGGCCGAGCCGGAAGTGCAGGTCGAGGGCCCGGACGATGGCCACGGCCAGGGCGGCGGAACCGCCCAGGCCCATGCTGCGCGGGACATCGGGGAACACCTCGATTCGCAGGGTGCGGTCGGCGAGCCCGAGCTTGTCGAGGATCGCCCCGGCGGCCTGTTCGAAGGAGCGGCGCTGTTCCGGCGGCTTGGCGAGCTGGTACTCCACGCCCCAGCGGGGGATGAGCAGCTCGACGCCCCGGTCGCCGTCCTCCACGACCGCCCGGATGGTGAGGGGCACCGGGCAGCCGATGGCGTGCCGGCCGTGCACGACGGCGTGCTCGCCCAGCAGGATGATCTTGCCGTAGCCGACGCCCACCCCGGCCTCGGGCAGGCGGCGCGGCGCCGTCTTCCTGTCGGCAGGGGCCGAGCGCCGGACTTCGTCCAGCACCTGCTGGGCCTTCCAGACCTTGATCTCGCCGCTCTGGAGGACGCGCTCGAGCACCTCGTTGAAGAGTTCGGCGGGCGCGCCGGCGGCCTTCACCACGCTGCGCGCGTGCAACGTCATGTGCCCTGCCTGGATGCCGTCGGTGGCGAGCGCCCGGAGGGCGGCAAAGTTCTGCGCCAGGCCGACGGCGGCCATGACCTCGGCCAGTTCGGTGGCGGACCCGACGCCGAGCAGCCGCAGGTTCATCGCCACCCCGGGGTTCGACTCGAGGGGACCGCCGACGATGCCGACCTTCATGGGCATCTCGATGCTGCCGCGCAGGTTGCCGGCCTCGTCCTTCCACCACTCCGTCAGGGAGCTGTAGCGGCCGTGCCGCGCCGCGTAGGCGTGGGCGCCGGCCTCGATGGCCCGCCAGTCATTGCCGGTGGCGAGGGCGACCGCATCCACGCCATTCATGATGCCCTTGTTGTGGGTCGCCGCCCGGTAGGGGTCCGCGTGGGCGAAGTCCGCGGCGATGATCACGCCGTCCCGCACCCGCTCCCCCGCGTAGCCCTTGCCGGCCAGGTGGGCCACGGGCAGCGTGACCTCGGCGCGGGCCAGCGCCCGGTCGGCCAGGTTGGACAGGATGCGCAGGAAGACCTTGCCCTCGGTGAGCTGCTCGATCAGGGAAGCCACGCCCTCGCACATGCCGTTGACGAGGTTGGCGCCCATGGCGTCGCGGGTGTCCACGAGCAGGTGGACCACCAGCATCAGTTCTCCCGGCATGGAGCGCAGGGGGTAGGAGTGCACTTCCAGGTCCACGGCGCCGCCGCCCCGGGCCACCATGCGCGGGTGGAAGCTGTTGGCGAGGTCGAGGATCTCCTGCCTGTGCTCGAGCACGGCCGCCCGGGCCCGCGGCAGGTCGGGCAGCTCCAGGACCTGGATCTGGCCGATGAGCACCGGTGCGGTCGAGCTCGTGGCGAAGCCGCCGGACTCCCGCGCCAGCTTGGCGGTGGCGCTGATGGCGGCCACGATGGACGGCTCCTCGACCGCCATGGGCACCACATAGTCCTTGCCGTTGATCAGGAAGTTCAGCCCGAGGCCCACCGGCATGCCGAGCACGCCGATGACGTTCTCGATCATCTTGTCGGCGGCCTGGAGGTCGAGGGTGGCCTGGCCGGCGGAGAGCAGGTCGAAGTCCGTGTCGCTCAGCAGGCCCCGGTCCCGGACGGCGCGAACCCGCTCAGCGACGGACATCTTGTAGAAGTGCGGGATGCGGGATCGGGTCATGGGCTACCCTGGGTTTGAGGCGGGCAAACCGTAGCAGGAATGCGGACTTGCCGCCACGCCCAGGGCGCCGCGATTGTGCGATCCTTAAGCCCATGGAACCGGCCACGGACAAGCCCTGGTTGCGCGCCTACCCGCCGGGTGTGCCCGCCAGCCTGGACCTCGATCCCACGGAGTCGGTCGTGGACGTGGTGGACCGGGCCATTGCCCGCTTTCCCGACCGGCCCGCCTTCAGCAATCTCGGCCGGACCATCCGCTATCGCGACCTGGACGTCCTGCATCGCCGCTTCGCCACCTGGCTGCAGAGCCTCCCGGGCGTTGGCCCGGGGGACCGGGTGGCGATCATGCTGCCCAACCTCATCCAGTACCCCGTCGCCCTGTTCGGCACCTGGCGGGCCGGCATGGTGGTCGTCAACGTCAATCCGATGTACACGCCGCCGGAGCTGGAGCACCAGCTGAACGACAGCGGTGCCAAGGTGCTCGTCGTGCTGGCGCAGCGTGCCGGCGTATTCGCCGAGATCCGGGACCGGGTCGGGGTGCGCCATGTGCTCGTTACCGGGATCGGCGACCTGCTGGGCTTTCCCCGGGCCCCGCTGGTGAATTTGACCATGCGCTACGTGCGCCGGATGCCCACGCACCCGTGTGCCGGGCTCGGTGGGCTGGTCGGCGGTGGCGGGCTGCGACCCCGACGACTTTCGCCAGCCGGCGCCGCCGACTGGCGCCGACCTGGCCTGCCTCCAGTACACCGGCGGCACCACGGGCCGCTCCCGCGGTGCCATGCTCACACACGCCAACCTCGTGGCGAACATCCGGCAGATCAACACCTGGTTCGCCGCCGAGCGCATCGACGGCGAGGAGATCATGGTCACGCCGCTGCCGCTGTACCACGTGTACGCGCTCATGTGTAACTGCCTGTGCTACGTGGACACGGGCGGTCACAACATCCTCATCACCGATCCGCGGAACATCAAAGGACTCATCGCCGAGCTCAAGCGCTGGAAGTTCACGGCGATCACCGGCGTCAACACGCTCTACCAGGCGCTGGTGGAGCACCCGGACTTTCCGAGCGTGGATTTCTCCTCGCTGAAGATCGCCTCGGCGGGCGGCATGGCCGTCATGCCCGCCACCGCGAAGCGCTGGATGGCGATCACGGGGCACATGATCCTCGAGGGCTATGGCCTCTCGGAGACCTCGCCGGTGGTGTCGATCAACCCGATCACCCTGAAGGAATGGAACGGCAGCATCGGCCTGCCGCTGCCGAACACCGTCCTCTCGCTCCGCAACGACGACCTGACCGAAGTGCCGCCCGGCGAATCGGGCGAGATTTGCGTCCAGGGGCCCCAGGTGATGCTCGGCTACTGGAACGACTCGGATGCCACGGCGAATGCCATGACCAGCGACGGTTTCCTGCGCACCGGCGACATCGCCGTGATGGACGCGCAGGGCTACTTCCGCATCGTCGATCGCAAGAAGGACATGATCGACGTCTCGGGGCTGAAGGTCTATCCGAACGAGGTCGAGGCCGCGATCACCCACCACCCCGCGGTGCTCGAGGCGGCCTGCATCGGCGTACCCGACGAGCGGACCGGGGAGGCCGTGAAGCTGTTCCTGACGCTGCGGCCCGGCCAGGGCCTGACGGTTGACGAGGTCCGCGACTACCTGCGTGGATCCCTGGCGCCCTACAAGATCCCCCGGCACGTCGAGTTTCGCGACTCGCTGCCCAAGTCGAACGTCGGCAAGATCCTCCGTCGCGAGCTGCGCGACCCCGCGACAAGGTAGGAGCGCGTTCACGCGCGACCGGGCATTTCCCTCTGGCGCTGAGACGCGCCTGACGGGAAATGCCCGGTCGCGCGTGAACGCGCTCCTACGCTTCCCGCGGCCCCGTGCCGTGCCGCTCGTCGGGAGGGCGCGGCGCGAGCGCCCGGTCGGCGGCGGACCAGTGGTCCGGGTGGATCCACGTCGCCGTGAAGCCGCGCTCCTCGATGGTGGCGAGCCGTTCGTGCAGGGCCAGTCGCGCCTCGAGGGCGAGGGCCTTGTAGGCGCGCAGCACCTGCACGGGCCGCTGCAACAGCGGCCCCAGTTGCTGGTCGGTGCAGTCCGGCAGCGACTCGTGGGGGCCGCACACCCGCTGCAGCAGGCCCAGCTGGAGGGCCTCGGCCGCCGGAATCCGCCGGGCCTCGAGCAGCAGCGCCAGGCCGCGGGCCGGGCCCAGCAGGGCCAGCAGGTCGATGCCGCCCCCCCAGGCCGTCGTCACGTTCAGCTGGGCCTGCAGAAAACCGAGCTCGGCCCGGGGCGTGGCGACGCGCAGGTCGCAGGCCATGGCCAGCTCGGCGCCGCCGCCGAGCGCGTGGCCGTTCAGCGCGGCAATGACGGGCACGGGGAAGCGACGGACCGCATCCAGCGCCGCACGGGCCCGGCGCGACATCGCGAGCGTGTCGGCCTCGCTGCGCACGGTATCCAGTTCCTTCAGGTCGCCGCCGGCGGCGAAGCAGCGGTCGCCCGTGGCGGTCAGCACGGCGCACTTGAGCGCCGGATCCGCCGCGAAGCGCGTGAACGCTTCCCCGAGGCGGTCCAGCAGTTCGAGCGAGAGCGCGTTGCGCCGTTCCGGGCGGTTGATGGTGACCTGCAGCCGGTCGCCCCGGTGGTCGATGAGAAGGATGTCGCTCACGTCGACCGCCGGATCAGAAATAGAGTCGCATGACGCACTCGGCGACGCAGGCGGGGCGCTCCTGCGCCTCGACCTCGACGGAATACTCCTCCACCAGCTCGATGCTGCCCTTGGCCTCCACGGCGGACAGCAGCTTGCAGTGGGCCCGGATCCGGCTGCCGACGACGACCGCGTTCGGGAAGCGCAGCTTGTTGATGCCGTAGTTGATGACGCGCTTGACCCCGGGAGCCAGTGGCTTGCCCGAGTCCACCAGGCCGCGCAGCACCGGGTAGAGCGACAGCGTGAGGTAGCCGTGGGCGATGGTCTTGCCATAGGGCGACTCCGCGGCGGCCCGCTGCGGGTCCACGTGGATCCACTGGCGGTCGCGGGTGGCATTGGCGAAGCCGTCGATCATGGCCTGGTCGATCAGCAGCCAGTCGCTGGTGTGTATTTCCTGGCCCGTGCGGGACTGCAGGGACTCGAGGGCCTCGGCTAGGGCCATGGTGCTGTGCTCCGTGAGAAGTGGGGCGGTGAACCGCTGCACTGCGATGCTAGCAGAGTGCCCGCGCTCTGGCAGAATTGCAGGATTGCAGCTGACGGATGGTGCGGATGAGTTGTGTTGCTCGTGTGATTCCTGGTGCGGTCGTCGCGCCGCTGGTGCTGGTCCTGTCGGTTGCGCTCGCCGGCTGCGGGTCGATGCTGCCGCAGGTCGACGCGAAGATCACCCACAAGCAGATCGCGCTCGACGCGGCTGACCTGGTGGCCGGCGGCATCGGCTTCCTCACGCCGTCCGCGGCCACCGGCCGCGAGGCCGACAAACAGGCCCTGGCGCTCAGCTTCGCCACGCGACTCGAGAAGGACCGGACGGACCTCCGGGTGGTCCCGCTGCCGGCCATCCTGTCGGCCATGAACGCCGCGGAGCTCGACCAGGAATACAAGCAGATGTTCCGGGACTACCTGGAGACCGGCATCCTCGACGGCGCGTTGCTGAAGCGCATCGGCGAGATCGGCCAGGTGCGTTACCTGGCCCAGCTGAGCCTGGCGAGCTTCGAGCAGGCGTCCCGCTCGCGCTTCAGCATCATTGGCTTCAGGTTCATCGACACGAAGCAGGCCAACATACGGGTGTTCCTCCAGATCTGGGACAGCCATACCGGCTCGGTGGCCTGGGAGGGGGGCGGCGAGGTGAATTACGCCTTCGAATCCGTGACCGAGCGTCCCGTGACCTTCCAGCAGGTGGCTGCCACCGTCGCCGACAAGATCTACGCCGGGTTGCCGCGCAGCGAAGCGGTGCCCTGATCCGGGCGCGCCGCCGCTGAACTTAACGCCGTTCGCGGGCCTCCAACTGCCGGGTGGCGAGCCGGGTCAGTCGGCCCGGGCGTTATACTGAGAAACATCTGTCACCGGGCCGCATTCCATGAACGCGCAACGGACGGTCAATCGATTCGCTCTGCTGGCGGCCGCCCAGCTGGCCGTCGTCCTGAGCCTGGCCGCCTGCAGCAACTCCGCCATGCAGCCGCCCGCCGGCACGACCGGCTCCTCCGGTGCGAGCCTCCCGGGCAGCGGCGGGGCCAGTGGCTCCAGCTCAAGCGGCTCGAGCGGATCAAGTGGCTCGAGCAGCCCATCGGGCGCCGCCGGTTCCAGTTCCGCCGGCGCCGGCCAGTCCTCGGGTTCAGGCAGTGCCGGTGCCAGCAAGTCGGGTTCAACCCCGTCGGGCACTGCCGGTTCCGGCTCCCTGCCGGCCGCCGGTGCGGGCTCACCCGGTGCCGGGGGCGACCCCGGCGCGGTCTTTGACAAATCCCTCGGCGACTTCGACGGCGAGATCGGTCGCGAGCGGGACGCCATGGCGAAGTCGGGCCAGGGCTCCGGCCGGGCCGCGGAGACCCGCCAGGAGAGCGACAGCAGCTCCGTCCGGACGGGCGGGGGCAGCACGGGCACCGCCGGCGGCCCCAACGTGAGCGTGTCCGTGCCCGGCATGGGCGGCTGGCATGGGCGGCATCGGCGGGATCGGCTCCCCCGGTGGCATCGGCGGCGAGTCGGCCGGTGGTGGCCAGAGTGGTGGCCAGAGTGGTGGCCAAAGTGGCGGCCAGAGCGGCGGCCAGGCCGGCAACGACGGCGTGGGCCCGGACGGCGAACCCGGCACCCCGGATGACACCGTCGCCGGGAGCGGCGCGGACGGGAAGTCGGCGGGCACGGGTGGTGCCGGCTCCGGTACCCCGGCGCCGGATGCGGCGGGCGCTGGCGGCCCGGCGGGAGCGGGAGGTCCGGGCGGCGCCGGCGACGCGCTGCCGGCCGACATCCCCCCGGACGGTTCCGGCGAAGACCAGGTAGCCAGGCAGTTGCGCGAGGCCGCGCTGGCGGAGAAGGACCCGGCGATCCGCGACGCGCTGTGGGACGAGTACCGGAAAGTCATGGGCATCAAGAAGAAATGACGAGCGTGCCGCTACCCCGGTTGCAGTGCGCGCACCTGAGCACCTGCGCAATGCTGCTTGCCCTGCTGGCCACCGCGCTCGGCGGCTGCTCCGTGGGTCGCACCATCGACTACGAGCAGACCGGCCTCGTGCGGGCCGCCGGCGAATTGCCGGACGCCGAGCGCCTGGATGTGGGGATCATGCTCTTCGATGCGGGGATCGAGGCGGGCAGCGAGGTGGACGAAAAGAAACTGATTTTCCCCGAGGTGCGCCAGGCCGAGGCGCGCTACATGCCCTACCAGCTCAAGACCACCATGGAGTCGAGCGGGCAATGGGGCTCGGTGTGGGTGGTGCCCGAGCGCTCGGACGCCGTCGACCTGACGGTCTGGGGCCGCATCGACAAGTCGGACGGCCTCGACGTCGTGTTGCGGGTGGGCGCCTGGGATGCCACCGGACGCGAGTGGCTGAACAAGAAGTACTCGACCACCGTTCCCGAGAAGGCCTACTCGAAGTACCGGGAAGCGGGCCAGGATCCCTACCAGAGCCTGTACAACGAGATCGCCAACGATCTCCTGGAAGTTCGCAACGGCATGTCGGCCAAGGAGCTGGCCACGGTCCGCGATGTCGCGGAGCTGCGCTATGGCGCGGCCCTCGTGCCGGCGGCCTTCGCCGATTCCCTCGAGCAGGACAAGTCCGGCAACTACAAGCTCCGCCGCCTGCCCGCGGCCGACGATCCCATGGTCGCGCGGATGCGCGCCGTGCGCGAGCGGGAGTACGCGCTGGCCGACACGCTGAACGAGTACTACGCGAACCTCTACTACGAGCTCGCCAAGCCCTACGAGGACTGGCGGAAGATGTCGCGGGAGGAAATGATCCGCTACCAGGACCTGCGCCGGTCCGCGTTCATCCGCGGCACCGCGGGCGCGCTGGCCCTGCTCGCCGCCGTGCTCTACGAGGGCGGTGGCGGCGACAACGGCGCCATCACCATGGCCGGTGTCTACGGGGGCTTCGAAGGTATCAAGAGTGCGCTCGAGAAGCGCGCCGAGTCCAACGTGAGCCGCGACGCGCTGAAGGAAGCGGGCGCCGGCTTCAACGCCGAGGCCGAGCCGCTCGTCGTCGAGGTGGAGGGCCAGACGCGCCGGCTCACCGGGACCGCGGAGGCCCGTTACACGGAATGGCGGCGCCTGCTGCGCGAAATCTATTCCGTCGAGACGGGGATCCCCCTGCCCGAGCCGCCGGAAACCGCCGCCACGACGGGCGCGGGTCTCCCGCCCCTGCCGGACGCCGCACCGGCGGCCCCGTAGATCTCCAGGCGCCCAGCCGGATTGCATGACACCACTCGCGGCGGGTACGGAACTGGCCGGGCGCTTCCGGTTGCAGCGCCAGCTGGGCCGCGGCGGCAGCGCCGAGGTCTGGGCAGCCACCGATGCCGCCACTGGCACTGAGGTCGCGGTGCGGGTGCTGGCCGCGCAGGATGATGCCGAAGCGGCAGCCTTGCTGGCGGGGCTGGAGGCCGACGCGGCGCAACTCCGCCGGCTGGTTCATCCGGGCATTCTCCGCCCGCTGACCGTCGTCGCCGCGGACCACGCGGTGTGCGTGGCGATGGAACTCGCCGACGGCGGCGACCTCGGCGCACTGCGGGGCGCCGGCTGGCAGGCCATCGTGGCCGCGATCCGGGAAGTAGCGGATGCCCTGCAGTACGTCCATGCGCAGGGGCTCACCCACGGCGACCTGAAGGCGGCGAACGTCCTGCGCGACCGGCAGGGCCGCTGGCGCCTCACCGACTTTCGCGGCGGGTCGCTGCCGGACGCGAACAGCCCGGTATCGCTGTCGACGATCAGCCCGCAGCAGCTCGACGGCGCACCGCCGACGGCGGCCGACGACATCTACAGCCTCGGCGCGCTGCTGTACGACCTCCTGGCCGGCCAGCCGCCGCTGCACCCCGCCATCACGCCGGAACGCATCCGCACCGAGGTGCCCGCGCGGCTGGGCGTGGACGGGCAGGGTGGCGCCGTCCCGCTGGCGTTGACGCAACTCGTGGCGGCGATGCTGGAGAAACTGCCCCGTCTCCGGCCCGGGAGCATCGGCGCCGTCCGCGCCCTGCTGGCCGACATCGCCACGGAGGCAGCGCGCACGCCGGTCGCGCCGGCGGCTATCGGCGCCGGCGCGGACACCCGCGCCTGCGGCGGCGACCGGTCGCCGCGCCCGCGGGCCGTCCCCGGTGGCTGATTGCCGCGGGACTCGTCACGTTGCTCGCTGCCGTCCTCGCCGTGGTGTTCTGGTTGCCCGGCGTGGTCACGGGGCGCGGGCCTCTGGTCGACGCGTCACCCCCTGCGCCGGCGGTGGCGCCGGCAATTCCGGTGCCCGTCGTGCCGGCGACGGCCGATCCACGGGCGTCCGCCGACGCCGCGCTGACGGAACGACTGAGCGCCGAGGCCGAGGCCCGGGCCGCCTCGGTCGACAGGTGGGGCGGCGCCGACTGGCTCGAAGCGCGACGGCTCGCCGAACTCGGGGACGGCCAGTACAAGGCCCGGGACTTCTCCGCCGCTGCTGCCAGTTTCGACGCGGCCACGACCCGCTTCCGGCGCCTCGCGGCCGGCGCGCCGGCGGCCTTCGACGCCGCGCTGAAGTCCGGGCGGGAGGCCTACAACAGCGCCGACCAGCCGGCCGCCATCGCCGCCTTCGGGCGCGCGCTGGTGATCAGGCCGGGCGATACGGCGGCATCGGCCGGCCTCGCCCGCAGCCAGAAGCTGGACGAGATCCTGGCCGGCATGGCGGAAGCGGCGGCACGGGAGACGGCGGGGGACCCGGCGGCGGCGCTGGCCAGCTATGCCGCCGTGCTCAGGCTGGACGCGGAATGGGCACCGGCCCGGTCCGCCATCGCGAGGCTCGATGCCGCCCGCGCGGCCGGCGACTTCGAGCGGGCGATGGCCCAGGGCCTGTCGGCGCTGGCGGCCGGACGAACCGCCGACGCACGCACGGCGCTGAACCGGGCCCTGGCACTGCGCCCCGGCGACGCCGGCGCACGCGCCGCGCTCACCCAGCTCGACAGCGACGAGCGGCGCAGCCGGCTCACCAGCCTGCAGGCCGAAGCCGAGCGGCTGGCCGCCGCGGAACGCTGGGCCGAGGCGGCCGACCGTTACCGGGAGCTGCTCGGGCTCGATGCCACCCTGGCGGCCGCCCGGGATGGGCTCGCCGTGGCGGATTCGCGGGCGGGGCTGAACCAGCGGCTGGAGCAGCAGCTCGCCAACGGCGAGCGCTTCAACGACGACGCGGTGGTGGCCGGGGCCCAGGCGGTGCTGCGTGATGCGGGGGCCGTGCCGGCGCCGGGCCCGGTGCTGACGGCCCAGGTGAGCCGGCTCGGGGAGCTGATCGCCGCCGCCGCCACGCCGGTGCCCGTGCAGTTCGAATCCGATAACCTCACCAGCGTGGTCATCTACAAGGTCGGGCCGCTGGGCACGTTCACCTCCCGCACCGTGGAGCTGCGGCCCGGCGCCTACGTGGTCGTGGGCACGCGGGACGGCTACCGGGACGTGCGCCGCAATGTGCGGGTCGACGCCAGCGGCGGCGGTGGTCCCGTCAGCGTGCGCTGCGAGGAGCCGATCTGAGCCTACGGATCAGCATCCGCGACGCCGGTGGCGTCCGGTCCGCCGGGCCCGATGACCTGCCGCTCCGCATCGGCACCGGGCCGGCGGCCGCGCTCCGCGTGCCGGGCCCGGTCTCGGACGCGGGCTATGCCCTGGTCGGCGTGCTGGACGGCCGGCCCTTCCTGCAGATGACCAGCACCACGGGCGTCGTGGTGCTGAACGGCGAGCCGGCAACCGGCACGCGCTGGCTCGCGGATGGCGACGAGATCGGCGTGGGCAGCGCG
The DNA here is from genome assembly GCA_963790015.1 of uncultured Gammaproteobacteria bacterium. Lineage (GTDB taxonomy): Bacteria > Pseudomonadota > Gammaproteobacteria > Steroidobacterales > SHZI01. The sequence goes on along the minus strand of CAWBMW010000017.1, from coordinate 113,838 downwards.
CGCATCCGCTGCGCCATCGGTGCCGACACCCTTGATTTCAGCCTGGGCTTCAGCGGCGTGGACTATGCCACCCTGCCGCCGGAGAGCGTTGCCGAGGCGCCGCCGCTGCCGGCGGCCGCGCGCCGCCGCGACGCCGGCGGGCCCGGCGGGCGGCACGGTCCGGTGGCGCACGGCCGTCGTCGCCGGCGCGTTGCTGGTGCTCGCGGGCGCCGCCTTCTGGCTCCTCACCTCGAGTGCCGTGTTGATCGCCACCGACCCCGCCGGCGCGCGCATCGACATCCGCGGCGCGCCCGACCTCCGGCTCGGCGACCGCTTCCTCCTCCGGCCCGGCCGCTACACCGTGACCGCTGCCGCCGACGGTTACGCACCGGGCAGCCTGGACATCGAGGTCCGCGGCGAGGCCAGCGAGGACTTTCGCCTGCGCCTCGCACGGCTCCCCGGCCGCGTGCAGGTGGTGACGCAGCCAGCCCTGGAGGCCGAGGTGAGCATCGACGACCAGCCCGCCGGGCGCACGCCGGCTGCCGGCGTGGCAGGGGCCGAGCTGGAGATTCCGGCGGGCATCCACAAGGTCGCGGTGACGGCGCCGCGCTACCAGCGCTGGGAAGGCACCCTCAACGTCGCGGGCGGCGGTGCCCGCCAGACCCTGGAGGTACCGCTCGTGCCCGGGTGGGCCGACGTCACCGTGACCAGCGTGCCCGCCGGCGCCACCGTGCTCGCCGACGGCGTGAGCGTCGGCACGACGCCGGCGAAGCTCGAGTTGATGCCCGGCAACCGCACGCTCACCCTCGAGAAGGACGGCTTCAAGACGCTCACCCGCCTGGTCACGGCCGTGGCGAACCAGCCCCAGTCCCTGGATGAACTGGTGCTCGTGCCCGCCGACGGCCTGGTGCGCGTCATCACCGAGCCAGCCGGCGTGGCGGTCACCGCCGGCGGCCGGTATCGGGGCGTCACCCCGCTGGAAGTGGAGCTCACGCCGGGCAGGGTCCACGAACTCGCGCTGGTGAAGCCGGGCTACGAGCCGGCCACGAGCCGCGTGGACCTCACGGCCACCCGCGGCGCCACGGTGCGCGTCACCCTCACGCCCCGCCTGGGCATCGTGCGGGTCATCATCGAGCCTGCCGATGCCGAACTGCTCGTCGATGGCAAGCTGGTGGGTGCCGCCACCCGGGAACTCACCCTGCCCGCCGTCAGTCACCGCCTGGAGGTGCGCAAGGCGGGCTTCGCGGCCTACAGCACCGACGTCACGCCGGAGCCCGGCCTGCCGCGCGTGATCGAGGTGAAGCTCCTGACGGCCGCGCAGGCCGTGGTCGCCGCCGTCCCGCGACGGTCGCCGCGCGCGCGGGGCTGGAGATGCGGCTGGTCCAGCCGGGCAGCCTGCGCCTGGGCGCCCCGCGCCGCGAACAGGGCCGGCGGGCCAACGAGACCGAGCGGGACGTGCGCCTGACGCGAGCCTTCTACATCAGCGTGCGGGAAGTCACCAACAGCCAGTTCCGCGCCTTCCGCCCCCAGCACACGTCCGGGGCGGAGAAGTACCAGGTGCTGGCGGGTGGCGACCACCCGGCCGTGATGCTGAGCTGGGAGGACGCCGCCGCCTTCTGCAACTGGCTGAGCGACCAGGAGGGGCTGCCGCGCGCCTACGTGACGGACGGCGCAGCCCGGCGGTCCGCGCCTCGTGCTGGCCACCCCCGCCACGACCGGCTACCGCCTGCCCACCGAGGCCGAGTGGGAGTGGGCCGCCCGCTACAACGGCGGCGGCGGGGCACGACGGTATCCCTGGGGCGACGCCTTCCCGCCGCCGGCGGGCGCGGGCAACTTCGCGGACCAGTCGGCCCAGGGCTTCGTCACCGGGCTGCTCGCCGGCTACAACGATGGCTTCCCCGTGACGGCGCCCGTGGGCAGCTTCGCGGCCAGCCCGCTGGGGCTCTTCGACCTGGGCGGCAATGCGGCGGAGTGGGTCCACGACCACTACACTGTCGCCGCACCCGGCGCGACCGAGGTCGTGGACCCCACCGGGCCCGCGGACGGGCAGTATCATGTGATCCGCGGCTCGAGCTGGCGCCACGGTGGGATCAGCGAGCTGCGGCTGGCCTACCGGGATTTCGGTGACATCGGCCGGCTCGACGTGGGCTTTCGCGTGGCCCGGTATGCGGACCTGAAATGACAAGCTTCTGGCGAACGCTGGTGCTGATTCTCGCGGGTTTCGGCGCTGCCTGGGCCGTGACGCGGGTCGGCGGTGTGCCGCCGACGGTGTTCAACACGCTGGATGACGAAACGCCTGCTGCCGACGTGCCAGCGGCGCCCAGCCAGGCTGACATCGAGGCGCAGATCCGCCAGGCCGAAGAAGCCCTCGGTGAGCGGGCCGATCCCGACCAGGAACTGCCGGTCGACCCCCTGCGGGCCGACGTGGCCATCTCGCTGCCCTCGGACATCTAGCGGATCGGACACCGTCCCCATGCACAAGACCTTCTCCAACGAGTTCCTCTTCCAGCTCTTCTCGCTGCTGGTCTCGATCCTGCTGGTGCACGCCGTCTACGTCACGGTCATCTGGCCGAACGCGCGGGCTGACATCGAGCAGAACCGGGCCATGATCAAGCAGGATCCCAACTACACGGCGCAACGCTCCTGGTTCATCGTCCTCAAGGACTGGGAGCAGGAGTCCTGCTTCGTCCTGGGCTTCTGGGCCCTGGCCATCATGGGCTACAAGACGCGGGGCCTCGGCCGCGAGCGTCGCATCCTCGACCGGCAGCTGGTGCCCATCGCCGAGGGCATGCGCATCCTGCCGGAGGACACCCGGGACTACGTCCGCCAGCTCCAGGCGCTGCCTGACGCCGAGAAGGGCCTGCTCGTGCCGCGGGCGCTGCTGCACGCCCTCCAGCGCTTCGGCGCGACCCGCAACGTGCAGGACGCATCGTCCGCGTCCCACACCCTGATCATGTCGGAGGCCGAGCGGCTCGAGGCAGAGCTGTCCATGATCCGCTACATCCTGTGGGCCATCCCGTCCATCGGCTTCATCGGCACGGTCCGCGGCATCGGCGATGCCCTGGGCGTCGCCAACAAGGCGGTGTCCGGCGACATCAGCGGCGTTACCGAGAGCCTGGGCGTGGCATTCAATTCGACGCTCATCGCCCTGCTGATCAGCATCCTGCTCATGTTCCTCGTCCACCAGCTCCAGCTGGTGCAGGAACGGCTGGCGTTCGAGACCGAGGACTACCTGGACGACCAGCTGATCCGCCACCTGCAGGCGAACTAGCGCCGTGACCGGGCCCGCCGCAGGCTCCTGCCTCGCGCTCGAGCTGAACGACGCGCTGCTCGCGGTCGCCGACGCCTCCGGCGTCCTGCACACCGAGCCCGGCTACGCCGTGGTGGACGCGGGCGGCGCGCACTTCGGCTTCGACGCGCTGCCTCTGCTCAGGCGGGAGGCCCACCTGGCCAGCTCGCGCCACTGGCAGGACTTCTCGTCCCGGCCCCTGCCGCGGCCGCTCGGCGGTTTCCTGTCCACGGCGGACCTGGTCGCGGCCCAGCTGCGCCGCCTGTGGGCCCGTCACGGCGCCGGCCGCGCCGGCGTCCTCTACGCGCTACCGCCGGGCTGGACCGGCGAGCAGCACGGCGAACTGCTGGCGCTGTCCGCGGCCCTCGGCATTCCCGTGCTCGCGGTCGCGGACGCCGCCGTCGCCGCGAGCTGCCACGCGCAGCCGGGCCGGGAGCTCCTGCACCTGGACGCGGGCCTGCACGGCCTCACGCTCAGCCGCATCCGCCAGTCCGGCAAGGCGTCCCTCGGCGAGTCGCCCGGCGACCGGGAGCGCTTTCCCACCCTCGGCATCGAACCGCTGCTCCGGCTCAGCGTGGAAACCCTGGCCCGCCGGTTCGTGGAATGCAGCCGCTTCGACCCGCTGCACGACTCCGCGACGGAGCAGGCGCTCTTCGACCAGTTGCCCGGCTGGCTGGCGCGGCTGGCACGCGACGCGGAGGTCCGGGTCGAGCTCGCCGCCCGCAGCGGCACGTTCGGCGCCGTCGTCCAGTCCGCCGACTTCCGCGCGCGGGTGGCCCGGGCCTGCGAGCCGCTCCTGCAGAAGCTGCGCGCCCGCATCGCCGAGCGCGGGCCCCACGTGCTGCAGGTCCATCACCGGCTTGCGGACCTGCCCGGGGTGCTCGAGGCGCTGCTGCGCCTGCCCGACACGGCGGTCCACGTCCTGGCGCCGGGCGCGGCGGCGGCCGGCCTGGCCCGCCGCGCCGCTGGCCTGCTCCGGCCCGGCGACGACCCCGCCGGGATCACCGAACTGCCCTGGGACGACGGGCTGGCGGACGCGCCTGCCGTGGCCGCGAGCAGTGCGTCTCCGGTCGGTGAGCAACCTGCCGACGCACCTGCTGGCGGGCCACACGGCCTATCGCCTCGGCGACGGGCCCTTCCGGATCGGCAGCGAGCTTAAGCCGGGCGAAGCGGGCGTCGCCCTCGATCCCGGGCTCCGCGGCCTGTCACGGCAGCACTGCACCCTGCGCCGGGAGAACGGGGCACTGTTCGCCTTCGATCACAGCCGCTTCGGCACCTGGCTGAACGGTCACCGCATCGAGGGCGCCGTGCTGGTCCAGCCCGGCGACATCCTCACGCTCGGCTCGCCGCCGGTGGAGTTGCGGCTGCTGGCCGAAGTGGACACCTGAGGCAACGCTGGTGGCGCGCAGGTCCTTCAGCATCTTCAGCCTGTCCTTCCTGGACGTGATGGCCTGCGGCCTCGGCGCGACGATCCTCTTCCTCATGATCATCAGCGCCCAGGTGCGCGTGAAGGCGGACCTGGCCAACGACGACCTGCGGGCGGAGGCGACGAAGATCGAGCAGGAGGTGCTCGACGCGAAGAAGAACCTGCTGCGCCTCCGGACCGAGACGACGGCGCGCGACACCCGCGCCACCGGCGCCGCCGGGGAGATCGAGCGGCTGCAGAATCTCATCGAGGAGCTGCGCGCCAAGGCGGACGAGCAGGACAACGACAGCCTGGCGAAGACGGAAAGCGTCGAGCAGCTGCGGGCCGACGTGCAGCGCCTGCAGGAGGGCGCGCGGCGCCTGGCGGAGGCCACGCCGCAGCCCGGCACCGGCCAGCGCATCCGCAGCTTCGTCGGCACGGGCAACCGCCAGTACCTCACCGGCATGCGCATGGGCGGCCAGCGCGTGCTCATCCTGGTGGACGCGTCGGCCAGCATGCTCGGCCGCACCTACGCCAACGTCGTGCGCTACCGCGCCATGCCGGACGAACGGAAGGTCCGGGCGCCCAAGTGGCGGCAGACCCTGGGCACGGTCGAGTGGCTCACGACCCAGATCCAGCCCGGCGCCCGTTTCCAGATCTACGCCTTCAACGAGCAGGCGGCGACCACCGTGGCCGGTTCCGACGGCGGCTGGATCACGGCCAAAGACGGCAGTGATTTCGACGCGGCCCTGGTCGGGCTGCGCAAGATCGTGCCCACGAAAGGCACGAGCCTGCTCAAGGCCTTCCAGGCGGCGCGGGCGATGAAGCCCACGCCGGACAACATCTTCCTGATCACCGACGGCCTGCCCACCCAGGGCGCCACGCGCACCGGCCGAGCCCGAGCCGATCCGGGCCGACCGGCGGGCGAACTTCCTGCGCCAGGCCAGCGCCGAACTGCCCGCCAACGTCCCGGTGAACGTCATCCTGCTGCCCATGGAGGGCGACCCGGAGGCGGCGATCCGCTTCTGGGACCTGGCCATGCGCACCCGGGGCTCCTTCCTCGCACCCGCGAGGGACTGGCCGTGAGGCGGCGGCGCCGCACGGGAAGAATCGGACAGCCTGAACCTGTCCTTTCTCGACGCGATTTCCTGCGGCTTCGGGGCGATCATCCTGCTGCTGGTCATCACGCTCCTCTTCGAGCCGGCGACGATCCAGGAAACCCGCGCGCGACGTGCAGGGGCTCATCGAGAGGCTGCAGGAGGAACTCTTCGAGATCCGGGGCGAGACCGAGGCACTGACGCTGAGGATCAGCGCGCCAGCCTCCGACGAGGAGCAGGTGCTGGCGCGCCTCCGGGCCGACCTGACGAAGATCCGGGGTCAGTACCAGGCCAGCGTGCAGCCGGAGACGGACAGTGCGGAAATGGGCGAGCTGCGCGCAGCCCGCCAGCAGCTCACCGAGGAGATGCGCAAGCTGCTGGCTGACTACCGCCCGCCGGTGGGCGAGACGACGGTGGGCGGCATCCCGGTGGACAGCGAGTACCTCATCTTCGTCATCGACAACTCGGGCAGCATGCAGTCCGTCTGGCCCACCGTGAAGGCGAAGGTCAAGGAAACCCTCGACGTCTATCCGCGCATCAAGGGCCTCCAGGTGTTCAGCAGCAGTGGCGACTACCTGCTCCGGGGGACGGCCCGGCGGTGGATCCCGGATTCGCGCAGCAGCCGCGCCCAGATCGTCCGCGCCATGGAGAACTGGCCGGGCTCGGTGTCCAATCCCACGGAGGGCATCGTCACGGCCATCAACACCTTCTACGCGCCGGACAAGCGCATCAGCATCTTCGTCTTCGGCGATGATTTCCAGGGCCGGGTCGTGGAGGGCGTCATCCGGCAGATCGAGAGCGTCAACAAGCCGGACGGCCGGGGCAGTCGCCTCGTCCGGATCCACGGCGTCGGCTTTCCCACGGGCGAGGCCAGCGCGAACCCGGCCGGCTTTGCCGCCTTCATGCGCGCCCTTGCCGACCGCAGCGGCGGAACCTTCGTGGCGTTGACCCAGGTGCAGCAGGGCCCGAGAATGATCATCCGCGGGCCCGGCGGCTGACGCGGAACACCGGAGTTACCCATGACCGATCTCGCCACGAAACGCTGCAAGCCCTGTGAAGGCGGTGTTCCGCCGCTCACGCCGGCCGCCGTCGCCGAGCTGCGCACGGCCCTCCACAAGGACTGGGTGCTGTCGTCCGACGGCAAGTGGCTCAGCCGGCGCTTCGAGTTCCCGGGGTTTGGCCGGACCATGGGCTTCGTCAACGCCGTGGCGTGGATCGCCGAGTCCGAGGGTCACCACCCGGACCTGGACGTGGGCTACGGCCGCTGTGTCGTGCAGTGGTCCACCCACGCGGTCGATGGACTCACCGAGAACGACTTCATCTGCGCCGCCAAGGTCGACCGGCTGGTCGACTGACTGGTCGATCGGGAGCACCGGCGCTACAGTGGCGCACCCCAGACGAGGAGCAAGCCATGCCTGCGCGTCATTTTGCCGCACTTCTGCTGGCCACAGCCGCCGGCCTCGCCGTATCGCTCGCTGTCGCCGCCGCCGGACCTGTCGACTCCCGAAGACCAGCTGCTCGCCATGCGCCGCATCCAGTGCTCGGAGACCGACGGCAAGCCGATGACCTTCTACTGGAAGGGCACTGCCTACAGCCGGGTACCGGGTGAACCGGACCGGCAGCTCTTCAAGGTCGAGGGCATGAACGTCCGCCAGTGCGGGCCCCTGGCGGGATCGAAGAACAAGGCGGAGTTCCGGCTCGTGAGCCGCGAGATCCTGCTGTACGAGGATCCCGTCACCGGCGAGGTGCTGCGCAACTGGACCAACCCCTGGACGGGGAAGACCGTCGAGGTGCTGCACGTGGCGAACGATCCGGTGAACGGCAACTACGGACTGATGGGTCGCGACGGCAAGCCCACGAACCTGCCCTTCGAGGTGATCGGCAACCAGTGGTGGCTGACCACCGCCGTGCCGCTCTTCTATACCAACGTCCTGGCCGGCGATTACCAGCGCTACGTGGGCGGCACCTACCACGTCACGGAGCTGTTCAATTTCTTCGGGGCCGCGGACGACCTGGCCAACCGGAAGAGGGACACGGCCGACACGGCCGTGGGCTGGCAGCGCATCTCGATGTGGCTGCCCTGGATGGAGATGGGCGACCGGGCCGGCCTGCTCTACTTCCACACGGCGGGACGCAAGCTCGACCAGTGGGACGATCTCTCGCCGACCATGCAGGCCGAGATCGGGAAGAACTTCCCGGCCTATCGCAACCCGCCGCCGCTCGATGACCAGCGCCCGAACGAGACCAGCTGGACCTACTTCAAGAAGCTCATCGACGCCCGGAAGCCGGCCCCGTAGGAGCGCGTTCACGCGCGACCCGTCCACGATGTCGAACGCTCCCGCCCGCATGCTGCCCGTGCGCAATCCCCGCACGGGCCAGACCGACTGCCACGTCGAAGCCGTCGGCGCCGCTGCCCTGGCCGAGCTCGCCGCGCGCCTGCGGGCGGGCCAGGCCGCCTGGGCCGCCGCGGGCGTCGCCGGCCGCAGTGCGGTGCTCAAGGCCTGGTCGGACCGGCTGCTGGCGCACCCCGGACCGCTGCTCGAGGCCCTGTCCACGGACACCGGGCGCCACCTGCTCGCCGGCAACGAACTGCGCGCGCTGGGTGGCATGGTGGCCGGGAATGTGGCCATGGCGGGCCATGCCGTTGCGGAGGCGGCGGAACGCCCGTCGGTGACGCCGGGCATCGGCATTCGCACGCAGCTCGTGCCCTACGGCCTCGTTGGCGTGATCAGTCCCTGGAACTTTCCGTTCCTGCTCTCCATGCTCGACACCATCCCCGCGCTGCTCGCCGGCTGCGCCGTGCTGGTCAAGCCCAGCGAGGTCACGCCGCGCTTCGTCGCGCCGCTGATGGCCAGCGTCCGGGAGTTTCCCGAACTGGCGGCCGTGTTCGCCGTCGTCACCGGCGACGGGCAGACCGGCGCGGCCCTCATCGAGCAGGTGGATGCCGTGTGCTTCACGGGCAGCGTGGCGACGGGCCGCAAGGTCGCCGAGTCCTGCGCCCGGCGCTTCATCCCGGCGTTCCTCGAGCTGGGCGGCAAGGACCCGGTGATCGTGCTGGCGTCGGCGGACCCGGACCGGGCCGCCGCCGCGGTGCTGCGCGCGTCGGTCCAGGCGACGGGGCAGGCGTGCCAGTCCCTGGAGCGTGTCTACGTGCACGAGCGCGTCGCGGCGGCGTTCATCGAGCGGCTCGTGGCACGGGCCGGGGCGGTGCCGCTCAACTACCCGGACAGCCGCCGCGGGCAGGTGGGGCCGCTGATCTTCGCGCGCCAGGCGGAGATCATCGCCGGGCAGCTCGCCGATGCGGTGGCGAAGGGCGCCCGCATCCTAACCGGGGGCGCGGTCGAGACGCACGGTGGCGGCCTCTGGCTCCGGCCCACGGTCGTCACCGGCGTGACCCACGCCATGACGCTGATGACGGAGGAGACCTTCGGTCCGGTGCTGCCGGTCATGCCGTTCCGCGACACGGCCGAGGCGGTGCGCCTCGCCAACGACTCCATCTACGGGCTTTCGGCCGCCGTGCTCGGCGACGAGGCCGAGGCGCTGGCGGTGGCCCGCCAGCTGAACGTGGGCGCCGTCAGCATCAACGACGGCGGTCTCACCACCGAGGTCTTCGACGCCGAGAAGAACGCCTTCAACCTCTCCGGCCTCGGGGCGTCCCGCATGGGCCCCTCCGGCCTGCTGCGCTTCCTGCGCAAGAAGGCCCTGCTGATCCAGCGCGGCACGCCGAAGGACATGTCCTCCCTCGACGAAGCCGGGCAGGAGCGCCGGTAGGAGCGCCTTCAGGCGCGACCGGTGATTCCGTATCGCGCCTGAAGGCGCTCCTACCGGATCGACGTCAGGCGGCCTTGCGCCGCAACCCAGCCAGCGCCGCGAAGGCCGACACCAGCAGGATCGCTGCCGGCGGCACCGGAACGACGGCTGCGGTGGCAAAGTCGCCGAGATAGGCAGCCGCCACCGCGGTCGGGTGGATGCCGTCCCAGAACACGTAACTGCCCGGCGTGGCGCAGACCGAGGCCCCGTCAAAACACGAGGTGTTGGTGTTCGTGATGCCGAAAGAACCGGGATTGGCAATCACGTTGTTCAGGAAGCCGTACACGTCCACCTCGAAGATGTTGATGCCCAGGGATGCTTCGAGTCCCGGCAGGGTCGCGGCCAGCTGGGAATTGAACAGCGTCGAGAGGTACGTGGCGCCGAACACCGCAGCCGGACCCGCGGCAATCGCTTCCGGAGTCAGGCCGATATCCGGCAGGTTGGGTATGACGAAGTTCTGGGCGCCGGCCGCGGTCAGCGTCGAGATGATCGCGCTGATGTTGGCGACGGAGTTGGTGATGTCCCCGTCACGGACGTCGTTGCCGCCGCCCCAGACCACGTAGAGGGCATTCGGGTCGGCGCTTCCACCGGCGCGCCGGCAGGTAGTAGTTGTTGACCTGCTGGGTGAGCGTCGGGAACGAGCTCGTCAGCGCCGGGCCCGTGACAGCGCCGCCAAAGGCCCAGTTCGTGCCGCCGCCCGTGGCTGCGTTGGCGGTGAGCCCGAGGTTGGCGGCGAAGGTTTCCACCCACACCGGGCCATTCGAGAAGCGGCCATTGAAATAGGGCGGCGGGGGGTAGGCGCCGCCGAGTGAGTTGTAGACATTACCCGTGTCCGACAGGCTGTCGCCAAAGACGTAGAGTGCGCTGTAGGCAAAAGCCTGGGACGACGCGAGCGAGACGAACAGGGCGCCGGCCAGGGAAATGGCACGCAAGCCACGGGCGACAGGTCGCCCGGAATTTTCCTGAGACATTCTGCTAACCCCCAATGGATTGACTGGTTGTAGTTATTCGATTGGTCGTATTGCCGAATATACCTGTGCCGGCGGGATCTGTACGAAACGAAGCAAACGACCCTATTGCGAGTCTGGTCATCGGGTTAAGCACGCCTTCGAACGTGCCTGGCGAGGAATGTCAGGAGAATTTCGCGGCCAGGTGCCGGAAAAACGCATCCGCGTCGAGGCCGCGACCCGTGGCCCGCCTGATGATTTCCTCTGCCTCCAGCCGGCAGCCCCACCGGTACACGTGGTCCGCGAGCCAGTCCCGCAGGGGTCGCAGATTGCCGCTGGCGAGCTCCGCATCGAGATCCGCCCGGGCCGCGTAGGTCTCGGCGAGCTGGGCGGCATAGAGGTTGCCGATGGTGTAGGTGGGAAAGTAGCCGAGCGAAGCACCGGCCCAGTGCACGTCCTGCAGGCAGCCGTCGTTCACCGTGGCGGGGACGATGCCGAGCCACTTGCGGCTGCTCTCGTTCCAGGCCGACGGCAGGTCGTGGACGGGCAGGTCGCCGGAGAGCAGCGCGGTCTCCAGTTCGTAGCGCATCAGGATATGCAGGTTGTAGGTGACCTCGTCCGCTTCCGCGCGAATCAACGTGGGCTGCACCACGTTCACTGCCCGCTGGAATTGCGCGACGTCGAGCGCAGCGAGCGCCGCGGGAAATCGCGACTGCAGCCGCGGCAGGTGATGCGACCAGAAGGCAGCGCTGCGGCCCACGTGGTTCTCCCACAGGCGGGCCTGCGCCTCGTGGAGGCCAGTGCTCGGTGCCTCGGCCAGCAGCGTGTCGTGCAGCGTTGCGGGAAAGCCCTGGTCGTAGAGGGCGTGCCCGCCCTCGTGGAGTGCCGCGAAAATTGCCGACAGCGGGTTGTCGGGCTGGAAGCGCAGCGTCAGGCGCACGTCATCCTCACCGATCATCGTGGTGAAGGGGTGCGTCGACCGGTCCGCACGGCCCCGCACGAACGAGAACCCCATGCCGGTCAGCAACTCACGGCAGAACGCCTCCTGCTCCTGCGCCGGGAACACGCCCGCAAGGCCGATGCCGGTCGTGCGGGTGCGCTCGGTCAGCACCGGCACGAGGTCCCGAAGGCGTTCGCCGAGGTTCCGCAGCAGCGGATCGAGGCGCGCTTTCGTCATGCCAGGCTCGTACTCGTCGAGCAGGCCGTCGTACAGGTCGCCACCGCGCTGCAGGGCCTGCGCGCGTTCCCGCACGAGCTTGAGGAGCTTGCTGAAGGGCTCGGCAAACGGGGCAAAGTCGCCGGCCGCGCGCGCCTCCTCCCAGGCGGCGAGGGCCAGGGAGCGGGCCTCCGCGAGCGCGCCCACCAGGTCGTGGGGCACCGCCAGCTCGATGCGCCGGGTGCGCTTCAGCTCGGCGAGTTCCGCCTGGCGCAGCGGGTCGTCGCGGGTCAGCTCGCTGACTTCCTCGATGAGGTCGCCCAGCGCGTCGTCCACGAGCAGGTCGTGGGCGATCGTCTCGACGGTGCCCATCTGCTGGCCCCGCCGCTCGTGGCTGCCGGCCGGCAGGTAGGTTTCCTCGTCCCAGTCCATGAGCGCCACCACGGCGTCCAGGTCGCGGAGTTCACGGATCCTGTCGGTCAGGCGCTTCTCGGCGATGTCCCGCGGCACCGCCGCCCGGATCGGCGCCCGGAGGTCGTCGGGCGGGTAGCCGATGAGCACCGGCGCGAGCCCGCCGTGCTGGGCCACGTTGACCACCTGCTTCTGGGAGACCCGGCAGAGCATGGCGAGGCCGTGGTCGGTCGGCGCGAAGCCGAGCACGGAGTAGAAGGGCTCGTAGTGCACGCGGCCGTCGGCATCGACCACCGGGAATTCCTGCACTGGCAGGTTGGCGACGGCCTGGACTACCCAGGACTCGTTCGGGTCGTCCTGGGCGCGGAGGGCCTCGGCCAGCAGTTCCTCCCACTCGGCCTGCGGGATGAGCGAGCCCACGTGCACGCCTTCGCCGCCGTAACTGCGATTCGGCTTCAGGACCAGTTGCTCGCGGAAGTCCCGGGCGTAGGTCGGCAGGTCGCCGTAACCGTGCGGAAGCGACGTGCTGCGGCTGGAGAGGATTCGGGTCCAGAGGATGTGGCGCTGGAAGAGGAGCCGCTCCCGGTTGCTGAAGTGCCGGCGTACGAGCTGGTCGTCGGTGAGCAGTTCCCAGCAGCTCTTGTGGTCGAAATCCCCGCCGGCCGACGAGACCATGCGGTTCTGGCGGAAGAGGGCGCGCATCGCCTGCAGCGGGCCGCCCTGTTCCTGCTCGAGTTCGAGCAGGTCGCGCATTTCGTAGTCCCGGTAGGCCACGTCGATGCAGGTGTCCTGGTACCAGACTTCCTCGCCCTCCAGGCGCAGCTCGGTGGGATCGGCGTGGACCACCGTGACGCCGTGGCGCTCGCGGAAGTAGCGGGCCATGGCGGACTGCTCATTGGGCCCGTCCGCCTCGTACTTGGGCTCGACCAGGCAGATGTTGCGCCCGGTGCGGCCGACGGCCCGTGCGTGGTCGAGGAGGACCTGCAGGAAGAGGTCGCGCTGGTCCCGCGGCTGGTCGATGGTGAGGCCGGGATCGTGGGCGATGATCGTGGGGACGATGTCCCGGACCACCAGCGAGTCGGCGAGGGGGCCGAGCTGGATGCCGCCGACGCCGGACAGGTTCGGCTCCAGGAACTGCAGCGAGTCCTGCCAGCGGGCGCCCGTGAAGTCGCAGACGGCGTCGAGGCGGCCGTAGAGCGCGTTCTGGCCGCCCTCGAGCGCGGTCCAGCAGTCCCGCAGCCAGGCCTCCTCGTCCGCAGCGAGCGGGAGGATGGCCCGGACGTCGGGGTCGCTGAAGTAGATCTCCGGCAGGCGCTTCAGCGCATCGACGATGACGGTGCACACGTTGTGCAGGTAGGCCACCTGCTCCGGCATGACGAGGAGCGGCCGCAGCATGATGCGCACCGGCTCGATCTCGCCGCCGCGCTCGTAGACCACGCCGTTCAGGCGGGCGTCTTCGGCGAGGCGGCGCGACAGCCAGTGGAGCGTCGCGTCGGGAATGTGATTGACGGCCCGCCGCACCCGGGCGTCGAGTGCTGCGCCCGCAAGACCCAGTTCCTCTGCAGGACTCAGCATGGTGGGTAAAAAGGTACCGGACACTTAGTTTTGTTAGTTTTTCAGTTGCCTGGGGGCGCCCAGGCAACTGAAAAACTAACAAAACTAAGTGTCCGGTACCTTTTCAGAACATCGAGTTGCTGCCGGGCGTGCCGGAGCCGGCGTTCGGTGTGCGGCTCGGGATGAAGTCCCCGGTGATCATCTGGTCGTAGGCCATGCCGGGACCGACCATCGGGTACACGCAGGCCTCGGGGTCGATGATGACCTCGAGGAACGCCGGTCCCTTGAACGCGATGAACTCCCCGACGATCCGCGGCACGTCGGCCTTCCGGTCGAGACGCACGGCGTAGTCGAAGCCGTCGGCCTGGGCGGCCTTGACGAAGTCCTTCCTGTAGAGCGACTTGTCGGTCGCGGACAGGCGGCCCTGGTAGTAGAGCTTCTGCCACTGCTTGACCATGCCGTCGCCGAAGTTGTTGAGCACGACCACCTTGATGGGCAGCCGGTAGGTCGTCACGGTTTCCAGTTCGCCGAGATTCATGCGGATGCTGGCGTCGCCGTCGACGTCGATGACGAGCTTGTCCGGGTTGGCGAACTGGGCGCCGATGGCCGCCGGCAGGCCGAAGCCCATCGTGCCCATGCTGCCCGAGGTCAGCCACAGCCGTGGTGAGCGGAAATCGAAATACTGCGCCGACCACATCTGGTGCTGGCCGACGCCCGTGGTGATGATCGCCTCGCCCCGCGTGTGCCGGTTGATCTCCTCGATCACGTAGTTCGGCTGGATCAGCGGGCTCTCGCGGTCGTAATTCATGGCGTAGGTCTTCTTCAGCGCCGCCAGCTCCCGGTGCCACTCGCTGAAGTCGGTATTGATCTTGTGCCGGTCGGCCCAGGCGACCAGTTGGCGCAGGTCCCGGTCGAGCACGCCCACGTTGTGCCACTGCACGGCCTTGACCTTGCCGATCTCGCAGGGGTCCACGTCGAAGTGGGCGATCTTCTTTGCCCTGGGGGCGAACTTCTCCGGCACGGCGGCCACCCGGTCGTCGAAGCGGGAGCCGACCGCGATCAGGAAGTCGCAGTCCTCCACCGCATAGTTCGCGGCGGGCGTGCCGTGCATGCCGAGCATCTGCAGGGAGAGGGGCTCGGTCGTGTCGCAGGCGCCGATGCCCATGAGAGTCGTCGTCACCGGGATCTCGAAACGCTTCGCGAACCGCCGCAGGGCCTCGGACGCGTTCGCGCAGACGACACCACCGCCGGCGTAGATCAGCGGCCGCCGGGACTCGCGCAGCATGTCGAAGAAGGACTTGGCGGAACTTGCCGAGATCTCGCTGGCCACCAGCGCATCCACCCGCTGACGGTAGGCGTCGATCGGCAGGAGGCCTGTGCCCTGGAACTCACCGACCCAGTTCTGCACGTCCTTGGGGATGTCGATGACGACGGGCCCGGGGCGCCCCGTGGCCGCGATCTCGAAGGCCGTGCGGATCGTGGCCTCGAGCCGGTCGGGATTGGTGACCAGGAAGACGTGCTTGGCGACCGAGCCCATGATGGCCGAGACCGGCGCCTCCTGGAACGCATCCGTGCCGATGACGCCGGTGGGTACCTGGCCGCAGATGACGACGATGGGCACCGAGTCCGCCATGGAGTCGCGGACCGGGGTGACCGTGTTGGTGGCGCCGGGGCCCGAGGTGACCATGCACACGCCCACGCGGCCGCTGGCCCGGGCATAGCCCGCCGCCATGAAGCCCGCGCCCTGCTCGTTGGCGGGCACGATCAGCGGAATCGGGGCGTTGCCGGCCTCGTCCCGATGCTCGTCGTTGTAGCGGAACACCGCATCGTAGGTAGGCAGGATCGCGCCGCCGCTGTAGCCGAAGATCGTCTGCACACCCTCGTCGACGAGGACCTGCACGATCATCTCGGCGCCGGTCATGCGTTTGCCGGCGAGCGGGTGGGGGGGTGTTTCGACGGTCTGGGCGCGGGGTGTCATGGGTTCCGGGTTATCAAGGCGGTTTTCCCCGAGTTTCAACGAACTACTCCCGCATTGCAATAGAGTTTGAACTGGGCGAGTATTCCGGGTCCCATGCGTCACATCATTTCCATCCTCCTGCAGAACGAAGCCGGCGCCCTGGCGCGGGTCGCGTCGCTGTTCGCCACCCGGGGCTACAACATCGAGTCCCTGAGCGTCGCCCCGACCGACGACCCCCAGGTCTCCCGCCTCACGCTGGTGACCATCGGCTCTGACCAGATCATCGGCCAGATCAACAAGCAGCTGCTGAAGCTGGTGGACGTGGTCAACACCGTGGACATGACCCTGGGCGACCACATCGAGCGGGAACTCCTTCTGATTAAGCTCAGGATCCACGACGACGGCCTCGAGCGCATCCGGGAGCTGGCGAAGCAGGAGGGCGCCCGGGTCCTCGACGACGCGGAGCAGAGCTACACCCTCGAGCTCACGGGCGCCGCCAACCGGCTCGACACCTTCATCAACCGGGCGGCCAGCCACGCCGACATCCTCGCCGTGGTGCGCAGCGGGCCCCTCGCGGTGGCCCGGGGCGTGCCGGTGCTCGCCGCGACCACCTGACCCCGCCGGCCATGTCCGCACTGCAGGGCGCCAGCCGGCTGGTCCTCAAGATCGGCTCCTCGCTGCTCGTGGACAAGGCCACGGGCAAGCTCAACCGCGCGTGGCTCGAGTCCATCGCCGACGAGCTCGCCCGCCTGCAGCAGCGCGGCCAGCAGGTGCTGGTGGTCTCGTCCGGCGCCATCGCGCTGGGCCGCCCCTACCTGGGGCTGACCCGGGACCAGCGCCGCCTCGAGGACGCCCAGGCCGCGGCCGCCGCGGGCCAGATCCTGCTGGCCCACGCCTACCAGGACCTGCTCGAGGCCCGGGGCATCCGCATCGCCCAGGTGCTGCTCACGCTGGACGACACGGAGAGCCGCCGGCGCTACCTGAACGCGCGCGGCACGCTCGAGACGCTGCTGCGCCTGAACGTGATCCCGGTGATCAACGAGAACGACACGGTGGCCACCCACGAGATCCGCTACGGCGACAACGACCGCCTCGGCGCCCGCGTGGCGGAGATGACGAGCGCGGACGTGCTCGTGCTGCTCTCCGACGTGGACGGCCTCTACGACGGCGATCCGACCCTCAACCCGGGAGCCCGCCTGATACCCGAGGTCCGTGAACTGACGCCGGAGATCGAGGCGCTGGCCGGCGCGTCGGCCAGCGAATTCGGCTCGGGCGGCATGATCACCAAGCTCGTCGCCGCCCGCATCTGCATGAACGCCGGCTGCGCCACGGTGATCGCCAGCGGCAAGCGCCTGTACCCGCTGAAGGCCATCGAGGAGGGCGCCAACTGCACCTGGTTCCTGCCCGGCCGGCACGCCGCGCCAGGCGCGCAAGCAGTGGATCGCGGGCACCCTGGTGCCCCGGGGCACGGTGACGGTGGACGAGGGCGCCGAGCAGGCGCTGCGCACCGGCTCGAGCCTCTTGCCGGTGGGCATCGTGGAGGTCGCGGGTGAGTTCCAGCCCGGCGATGCCGTGACGATCCGCAGCCGGGCGGGCCGGGACCTGGGCCGCGGGCTGGTGGCCTATTCCAGCGAGGAGGCGCGGCGCATCCGGGGCAAGCGCAGCGAGGAGCTGCCGCCGCTCCTCGGGTACAGTGGCCGGGACGAACTGATCCACCGGGACAACCTCGCGCTGCTGGACGCCTGACGATGAACGCGACGCAACCCCTCGCTGCAAAAGACGCACTGACTCCCGACGAACTGGCGGCCACCATGACCCGCCTGGGCAGGCAGGCCCGGGAGGCCGCCCGGGACCTGGCCCGCGTGACGCCGGAGCAGAAGAGCCGCGCACTCATCGCGGCCGCGGCCGCGATCCGCACCCACCGGGACGACATCCTGGCCGCCAACGCGCGGGACATGGAGGGCGCGAAGGCCCGCAACCTGTCCGGCGCGCTGCTGGACCGGCTGCTGCTCGATCCGAAGCGCGTCGAGGCCATGGCGAAGGGCATCGAGGATGTGGCGGCGCTGCCGGACCCGGTCGGCGACGTCATCGCCGAGTGGACCCGGCCCAACGGCCTGCGCATCCAGCGCGTGCGCGTGCCGCTCGGCGTGATTGGCATCATCTACGAGAGCCGGCCCAACGTGACGGCGGACGCCGGCGCGCTCTGCCTCAAGTCCGGCAACGCGGTGATCCTGCGGGGCGGCTCCGAGAGCTTCCACTCCAGCACGGCGATCCACGCGGCGCTCGTCGCCGGCCTGAAGGCGGGCGGGCTGCCGGAGACGGCGATCCAGATGGTGCCGACCGCGAGCCGGGACGCCGTGGGTTACCTGCTCGGCTCCATGCAGCAGTTCGTGGACGTCATCGTGCCCCGGGGCGGCAAGAACCTGATCGCCCGGGTGCAGGCGGACGCGCGGGTGCCGGTCATCGGCCATCTGGAGGGCCTGTGCCACGTCTACGTGCACCGCTCCGCCGACATCGGCATGGCCCGGGACGTGACGCTGAACGCCAAGATGCGCCGCACGGGCATCTGCGGCTCGGCCGAGACGCTGCTGATCGACCGGGCCTGTCTCGCCACCCACTGGCGGCCCATCGCCGACGCGCTGGTCGCCGCGGGCTGCGAGCTGCGGGGCGACCCGGAGCTCTGCCGCCTGGATGCGCGCGTGAAGCCGGCCACCGAGGAGGACTGGCGCACCGAATACCTGGACGCGATCCTGTCCTGCCGCGTGGTGGCCGACGTGGACGAGGCGATCCGGCACATCACGAACTACGGTTCCGCCCACACCGAGTCCATCATTGCCAGCGACCCGGCGGCGGTGGAGCGCTTCCTCCGTGACCTGGACAGCGCCATCGTCCTGCACAACGCCTCCACCCAGTTCGCCGACGGCGGCGAGTTCGGCATGGGCGCGGAGATCGGCATAGCGACGGGCCGGATCCACGCTCGCGGGCCCGTCGGCGCGGAGCAGCTCACCAGCTACAAGTACGTGGTCCGCGGCAGTGGCCAGATTCGCCCGTAGGAGCGGCTTCAGCCGCGACCCTTCCCGCCCCGGGACGCGCGGACGCGATTGGGGCGGGAAGGGTCGCGGCTGAAGCCGCTCCTACGATGCAGTTCGACCTGATCGTCGTCGGCGGCGGGATCAACGGCGCCGGCATTGCCCGGGACGCCGCGCTCCGGGGCCTCCGCACCTGCCTCCTCGAGCAGGGCGACCTGTGCAACAGCACCACGCGCTGGTCCAGCCGCCTGATCCACGGCGGACTCCGCTACCTGGAGTTCGGCGAGCTGGGCCTGGTCCACGAGTCCCTGCAGGAACGGGAGAACCTGCTGCGCAACGCGCCGCACCTGGTCCGGCCGCTGCCGCTGATGATCCCCGTCTACGAGAACGCCCGGCGCGGCATGAACACGGTGGATTTCGGCCTCTACGTCTACGACCTGCTGTCCATCGGGCGCTCGGTGCCGGGCCACCGGCGCCTGTCCCGGGACGAGGCGCTGGTGGAGATGCCGGGGCTGCTGGCCGACGGCCTGACGGGCGCCGTCGTCTACCACGACGCGCAGGTCACCTACGTCGAGCGCCTGGTGGTGGAGAACGCGCTGGGCGCCGCGGCGGCCGGCGCCCGCATCGAGACCCACACCGCCGTCGACAAGGTGCTGCTCGAGCGCAATCACGTGACCGGTGTCGAAGTCCGCAACACGCGGACCGGCGAGCGCTCCACCCGGCACGCCAAAGCGATCATCAACGCCGCCGGTCCCTGGGTGGACCGCATCCTGGCTGCCGCCGGCCGGCCCCTGCCGCGCTTCCTCGGGCCGACGAAGGGCACGCACATCGTCGTGGCCGCCGTACCCGGGCTCACCGCCACGGCCTGCTACGCCGAGGCCCGCTCCGACGGGCGGCCCTTCTTCATCCTCCCCTGGAACGGGCTCGTGCTGATTGGCACCACCGACACGCGCTGCGACGACGAGCCCACGACCCTCCGCGCGACCGCTGCCGAGGTGGACTACCTGCTGGCGGAAACCCGCAACACCTTCCCCGGGTGCGGGCTCACGCGGGACGACGTGCTCTACACCTACTGCGGCGTGCGGCCGCTGCCCCGGCAGGGGCTGCGCGAGACCGGCGCCATCACTCGCCGCCACCTCATCCGCCACCACGGCCGCTCCGCCCGCGGCCTGACCTCCATCATCGGCGGCAAGATCACGACCTACCGCCACCTGGCCGAGGAGGTGCTGGACCAGGTGGTGCCGCGGCTGCGCCTCAATGCCCGGTCCTGCACGACCGACCGGGTGCCGCTGCCCGGCGGGGAAGCCGGCCGGGACGAGGTCCTGCGGGAGCTGGCCACGTTCAGCAACCTGCCGGCCGCCAGCCATGAGCACCTGCACGCGGTGTACGGGAGTCGCGCCCCGCTCGTGGCGGCCCTCGCCCGGGAGGCGCCGGAGCTCGGCGAGCCGCTCGCGGCGGGGACCGTGGCGCTCGGTGCGGAAGTCGTCTTTGCGGTTCGCGAGGAATTTGCCGTCAGCCTGGGCGACGTTCTGTTGCGGCGCTGCATGGCGGGCCTCGGCCCCGACCTGGGCCGGGCAGCCGTGCCGGGCGCCCTCCGGGTCGCCGCCAGGCACCTGGGCTGGAGCGCGGACCGGTGTCGGGCCGAGGAGGCCGCCTATCTCGTGGAGATTGCCTCGCTGGCAACACCGGCTCCCGCCTGAGCAGCCACGGAGTGTGACCGGCATCGCACCGACGCCGCACCCGGACGGGCGCAGAATTGGGTCATTGCCCGCAGCATTGCCCTCACGGAGGAGGCACAGTGCACCGATGTCCAACCGGCTGACCCGCGCCGCCTGGCCCGTCGTTCACTGGCCGATTGTTCTCGGGCCCATCTTGCTATGGCTGGGGTCCGGAGGCCTGGCGTGGGCGGCATCCCAGGAGGTGCCGCCACCGGACTCCCCCGAAGCGGCGTCCGGGCAGGCGGAGTACGGCCCGCCGCTGGTCGCTGACGCGGCCATGCCCGAAGGCACCGACACCACCTGCGTCAATCCCGGCTCGGACGCCGACGCGTGGATTGACAAGGTGGAGAAGGGCGTCTACGGCGGCGTCTGCGGCACTGCCCTGTGGTTCGACGGACTCTTCGGCAACCTTCGCTATGACCAGGAAACCGACGAGACCTTCGGTCGCCTGGGCGTCTTCGAGAAATACGACGATCGCGACGGCTTCGATACCGACGTCAGGCTCCGGGCCCGCTTCGCGCTACCCAACCTGTCGCGGCGGCTGCGGCTGGTGGTCGGCCGCGGCGACGAGCAGACCCTGCTGGAAGAGCGGCCCACGACCGGCCAGGGCCAGGCACCCTCCAGTTTTCAGACGGTGGAAGACGACGCCTGGCTGCTGGGCCTCGGTTACTCCAAGCGGAGCGGCCTGGAGAACGGCTTCGATTTTGGCGCCGGCGTGCGCCTGAACACGCCAGTGGATCCCTACGTGAAGGCCTCCTACCGGCACAACTTCATCTTCCGCGGCGACACCATGCTGCGCTTCCGCGAGACGCCGTTCTGGCGCGACAGCCGGGGCTGGGGCGCGACGACCCAGATTTCGCTCGATCACCTGGCCACGGACCGGGTGCTGCTCCGCTGGAACAACATTGGCACCGTGGCCCAGGACACCGAAGCCCTGGAATGGGGCACCGACGTCTCCGCCTACCAGAGCCTCGGCGGCGCCGGGCCATCAGCTACACGGCTCTGCTGCGTGGCGAGACCGGCGCCGACGTGCCGATCCAGAACTACGGCTTCGAAGCCCGCTACCGGCAGAACATCTTCCGCAAGTGGCTGTTCCTGGATTGTCCGCCAGCGTCACCTGGCCCCGGGAGTTCCTGGAGGAGGAGCGCAAGATCAATCCCGGGGTGGGCATCGGTCTCGAGATGTACTTCGGTCCGATGCCCGACGAGGAGTTGCGCTGACCCCGCACGGGCTGGAAGGGTAAACTGCGCGGCCCTGAGACCGTCAGCGGCCCATGCCAGACCAGGCCACCCACATCCTCCGCTCCGTCTTCGGCTACGACCACTTCCGCCCGCCCCAGGACGAGGTCGTGGCCCACCTCGTCGCCGGCGGCGACGCCCTGGTGCTGATGCCCACCGGCGGCGGCAAGTCGCTGTGCTACCAGATCCCGGCCCTGGTGCGCTTCGGCACGGGCATCGTCGTCTCGCCCCTGATCGCGCTGATGCAGGACCAGGTGGCGGCGCTGCGCCAGGCCGGGGTCCGCGCGGCCTTCCTCAACTCCAGCCTAGCGCGCCGACGAGGCCCGGCGCGTGGAGGCGCAGTTCCGCGCCGGCGAGCTCGACCTGCTCTACCTGGCGCCGGAGCGGCTGCTGCTCGACCGCGACCCTGGACCTGCTGGACGGCCCGCCGCTGGCGCTGTTCGCCATCGACGAGGCCCACTGCGTGTCCCAGTGGGGCCACGACTTCCGCCCCGAGTACCTGCAGCTCGCCGTCCTGGGCGAGCGCTTCCCCGGCGTGCCCCGCATCGCCCTGACGGCGACGGCGGACGAGCGCACGCGCGGTCGAGATCGTCGAGCAGCTGCGCTCTGAAGGACGCCCGCGCTCTTCATCAGCAGCTTCGACCGGCCCAACATCCGCTACCGGATCCACGAGGGGCAGGGCAACGCCCGGGAGCAGCTGCTGCGCTTCATCCGGGACGAGCACCCGGGCGACGCCGGCATCGTCTACTGCCTGTCCCGGCAGAAGACGGAGGACCTGGCGGAGTGGCTCACGGAGAAGGGCGTGCCGGCGCTGCCGTACCACGCCGGGCTGTCCAGTGACGTGCGTGCCGCATCACCAGTCAGCGCTTCCTCGGCGAGGAGGGGCTGGTGATGGTGGCCACCATCGCCTTCGGCATGGGCATCGACAAGCCCAACGTGCGCTTCGTCGCCCACCTCGACCTGCCGAAGAGCGTCGAGGCCTACTACCAGGAGACCGGCCGCGCCGGGCGCGACGGCCTGCCCGCCGACGCGTGGATGAGCTACGGCCTGCAGGACGTGATCATGCTCCGGCAGATGCTCGAGCGAGTCCGGCGCGGGCGAGGCCCACAAGCGCGTCGAGCGCCACAAGCTCGACGCCATGCTCGGCCTCTGCGAGCTCGACGGGCTGCCGGCGTCAGGCGCTGCTCGCGCTATTTCGGCGAGACACTGCCCGCGCCCTGCGGCAACTGCGACACCTGCCTCGAACCCGCCGGAGACCTGGGATGCCTCCGTGGTCGCGCAGAAGGCCCTGTCCTGCGTGCACCGCACCGGGCCAGCGCTTCGGCGTGATGTACCTGATCGACGTGCTGCTCGGGAAGGACGACGAGCGCATCCGGCGCTTCGGCCACGACCGCATCACCACCTTCGGCATCGGCACGGAACTCGACGCGAAGGGCTGGCGCGAGCGTCTTCCGCCAGCTCATCGCGCGGGGGCTGCTGGCGGTCGACGTGGACGGGCACGGCGGGCTGCATCTCACCGATGCCTGCCGCCCTGTGCTGCGGGGCGAGGAGCCGCTCTGGCTGAGGCGGGAATCGGCGGCGCCGGCGGTCAAGCGGGCCCGGGCCGGCAAGGCGGGGAAGTCGCCCGCCGGCCGGATTGCGGCCGCCGACTTCAGCTCACCGGAGGACCAGGAACTCTGGACCGCGCTCCGCGCGCTGCGCATGGAACTCGCCCGGGCGCAGAACGTGCCGCCCTACGTGATCTTCCACGACGCGACCCTGGCCGAGATGGTGCGCCGCCGTCCGCAGACGCTGGACGAACTGGGCGCGCTGTCGGGGATCGGGGAGCGGAAGCTCGCCGCCTTCGGCGAGCAGTTTCTGGCGCTGGTGCAGGCTCACCGCGCGTAGGAGCGCCTTCAGGCGCGACTCCCCTCCCGCGAGAATCGAGTCTGCGAGTCTCGAGCGGGAGGGGAGTCGCGCCTGAAGGCGCTCCTACAGATCGCCGAGCGGCCGGACGAAGGTGAAGCGTGCCGGATCGACGATCAGCCTGTCGGTCGCCTCGCTCACGTTGCCGCCGAGGGCGCTGAAGGGCAGGGTGACGATCCAGATGGCGGTGCCGACCACGGTGGCCCCGAGGCCCAAGGGCCGGGCGACGGCACCGTCGATGAGCATGGTGCTGAAGTTGGGATCGCCATAGCGGACATCGGCGGTGGCGAGGGGCGAGGCCGCCAGCAGGGCGGTGGCCACGAGCACGACCAACGGCTTGGGCGGAATACGGGTCTTCATGGGCAGTCCTTGCTGATCAGGCCAGGCTTCAACGCTAGGCCGTAACCCCCGGATTGTCAACGGAACGCAGGGTCAAACCCTCGACGCCATCACGTTCAGGACCGGCCGCGGTTCACGCTTCGTCGTCGAACGGGTGGAACTCAAGCCGCAGGTCCCCCCCGGGCTCCCGTCCGGCATCCTGCCAGCCGGCCACCCGGTAGAAGCGTTCGGCGCGAGAACCCGGCTCCGTGGTGAGCCAGGCCGGCGCCGACCCCAATCCGAAAAGCCAGTCGAGCAGCTCGTCGTGCAGGCGGCGGCCGATGCCCCGGCCCTCGAAGGCGGGGTCCACGAACAGCGCCCACAGGTTCCGGTTCGCGGCGTTCGCGATGCCAAAGCCCACGACACTGTCGCCGACGCGGGCCACGAAGCCACGGCCAGAACCGGCGAGCAGCGCCGCGTAATCGGCGGGCT
The DNA here is from genome assembly GCA_963790015.1 of uncultured Gammaproteobacteria bacterium. Classification (GTDB taxonomy): domain Bacteria; phylum Pseudomonadota; class Gammaproteobacteria; order Steroidobacterales; genus SHZI01. The sequence goes on along the minus strand of CAWBMW010000017.1, from coordinate 89,533 downwards.
GGATGCGGGACGGATCCCGGAGTGCGTTCTCGCGAACCGCAAGGCGGATCCGGTGCATGGCCGGGATATCCTCGAGCGTGGCAGGACGGATTTCCACCGGCAGCTCGCTAGGCCGGCCGCAGCTTCTTCACGACCCGGCTGCGCGGCAGGGCCGTGAAGCCCTGTCGCTCGTACAGCGAGCGCACCCGCTCGTGGGCGGTGTCGATCTCCAGGTCGAGCGCGGCACAGCCGGCCCCCTCGGCCGCCGTCATGACGGCCTCCAGCAGGCGCGTGCCGACGCCAGCCTGTCGGTGCTCGGGCACGACGTAGAGCTCCTCGAGCCAGCCCGCGTGCCCGCCGTGCTCGAGCGCCCAGATGAAGGACACGTAGGCCACGCCGATGCAGGCGTCATCCCGCAGGGCGACCAGGAAGAAGCCGCGCTTCGGCACGTCGATCACGCCGTCGATGGCGTTCCGCAGTTCATCAACGCCGATCCCGATGCCGTGCTCGGCCAGCTGCACGGCGAGCAGGCGGCAGATGTCGGTCGCGTGCTCCGGGCCGGCGCGGCGGATGATTACCGAGGGCACACGGTCAGTCCTCCCTTATGGCCTCCACCTGGATCAGCAGGCGGACCTTGCCGGCCTCGCCCTCGGCGAACTGGGTCATGCCGAAGTCCGCGCGGTTGAGTTCGCCCGCGGCGTCGGCACCGCAGACTTCCTTCTTGTAGAAGGGGTGCTCGATGCAGGAGAAGCTGTTGATCGTGAGCCGCAACGGGCGGGTCACGCCGCGCAGGGTCAGCTGTCCGTCCAGCCCCACCGGCCGCTCGCCCTGGTAGACCAGGCTCCCCGTGTAGGTCATCACCGGGTGCTTCACCACGTCGAGCCAGTCCGGCTTGATCGCGTACTCGCGCATCGAGTCCAGGCCGAAGTCGATGCTGTTCGTGTCGACGGTCACGCTGACGGTGCCCTTGCGCGCCGCGGCGTCGTACTCGAAGGTGCCGGTGGTGCGGTTGAACCTGCCGCGCCAGACGGAGATGCCCATGTGGGAGAACTCCAGGCTCGGGAAGGTGTGGTCCGGATCGATCCTGAAGGTGGCAGCGGTCGCGGTGCCGGCCAGCAGGACGGCCAGCAGGACGGCGAGCAGGGCAGCGGCGGCTTTTCGGGTGGCGGACATCGGCAAAGACTACACCACGGTGCCGAACAGCCGGCCCACCAGCGCCGTGCAGCCCATGGCGACGGCGCCCCAGAATGTGACCCGGGCCGCGCCCTTCAGGAGCGATGCGCCGCCGAGGCGCGCAGCAACGCCGCCCAGTGCCGCGAGCAGCAGCAGCGAGCTGCCGGTGACCACGGGCGTCAGCGCGGCGAGCGGTACGAGGAGCACGAGAACGAACGGCAGCGCCGCGCCGGTGGCGAAGGCGGCCGCCGAGGCCAGCGCCGCCTGGATCGGCCGCGCCTGCGTGATCGCCGACAGGCCGAGCTCGTCCCGGGCATGGGCACCCAGCGCGTCGTGGGCGGTGAGCTGGTCCGCGACCTGCCGGGCAAGCTCTGGCGTCAGTCCCCGTCCCACGTAGATCCCTGCCAGCTCGGCGTGCTCACGCTGGGGATCGGTGGCAAGTTCGTTGCGCTCCCGCTCCAGGTCGGCCTGCTCGGTGTCGGCCTGGGAGCTGACGGACACGTACTCGCCCGCCGCCATGGAGAGTGACCCGGCCACGAGGCCGGCGAGCGCAGCCACGACGACCGGATCGCGGGTCGTCGCCGCCGCGGCCACGCCCACCACGAGGCTGCTGGTGGAGATCAGTCCGTCGTTGGCGCCGAGCACCGCGGCGCGGAGCCAGCCGATCGTGTCGGTGCGATGGGCTTCAGCGTGGGCCATGGACCCGAGATTACACCGTCCTGGCGCCGGGACTATCCCGCGCGCGAGACCCGGTCTTCTCCGGACGGCTCCGCGGCCGCCAGGAGCGGCACTGTCGGGAACTGCCAGCCCCGCGCGTCCCGGCGGCCCGGGCTGGGGATCACGTGCAGGCCCGTGCCGGGTGGCACGGCCGCCAGGCTGACCGTGTCGATGCGCCAGCCCCGGGACTCCCACTCCTTCAGCTTCCGCCGGTAGCAGAGCTGGATCGCGTCGGCCTTCACCGAGAAGTCCGCCGTGGAATTCTCGAAGGGCACGGTTGGCTCCAGGTGCTCGATGACCCGCCGGTCCTCCTCGACGATCACCCGGTTCTGCCGCTCGGAGACGAAGTCGAACAGCGGCGCGGTGAAGAAATTGCGGGCGCTCACCAGGAAGGAGCGGGTGGTGAAGAGGTCCACCGGCGTGTCGAAGGCGTACTGGTAGACGGACATCTTCCTGTCGATGTGGATCCGCGTGACGAACTGGGAGGGGCCGTGGAATGTGGTGCCGGCGACGGTCTCCCGGCTCTGGTCCCGGAAGTGCTTCCAGAACCCGCCCGCCTGGCTGCGGAAGCGGACTTCCATGCCGGCGCCCCATTCGGATTCCACGACGTCGTAGGCAGGCACCGAGTAGTTGGGGTCGGTACCCCGCCGGCCGACCACGTGCACGTACTCCGCGTGGGCCGGGTCGAGGGCGTTCTCGACGACGCGCCGGTAGTTTGCCTGCAGCGAGAACTCCGAGGTGTTGCAGCGCCACCCCGGCTGGTCCCACTCGGGCACGCTCATGAGCGGCGGCCGTTCCGCCTCGGGCAGGTCGCCCAGGAAGACGAAGACGATGCCGTAGCGCTCCTGCACCGGGTAGGCATCCACCCGCACGCGGGCGGGCACCGGGGCCTGGCCAGGACCGAGCGACGGGATGCGCTGGCACTGGCCGCTGCCGGCGAACTCCCAGCCGTGGTAGGGGCAGACCACCCGGTCGCCGGTCACCCAGCCGTCAGCCAGCGACGCGCACCGGTGGATGCAGACGTTGCTGAGGCACCGGGCGAGGCCGTGGCTGTCCCGGAACAGCACGAAGTTCTGCCCGAGCAGGCGGACCTTCACCGGCTTGTCCCGCAGGCTGCCCGCCAGTTCCGCCGCGTACCAGAAGTTGATCAGCATGGCTGGTGCGTCCCGGTGAGACTAGAGGTTGGGGAACTCCGCGATGCCCGCCAGGCTCTTCCGCTGGCCGCCGTGATCCGTCTGCACGTGGGCGACGATCTCGCCGGACGCGAGGCTGAACTTGCAGGCGATACCGGTGAAGATGTTGGCGGCAACCGCGTGCTGCTGGTCGTGGCACACCGCGATCTGGGCGAAGCCGTAGCCGAACTTTTCCAGGCTGTAGGTGCGCAGCACCTTGCCGGTCTCGTCGTAGGACTCCACGGTGCCGCCCCGGGTGACCAGCAGGCGCCCGTCCTGGCAGTAGGCCAGCGCGATGAACCAGTTGCGGTCGTAGAGATTGCCGCCCTCGACGGTCGCGAGATCCGGCATCTGCTGGCGTTTGACCAGGTCGTAGCGCATCAGCCGCTTGCCGGTCTCGGTGGTGTAGGCAATGTACTGGCCCGACGGGTGCAGGGACAGGTGGGTCACGCCCTTGAAGCCGGACAGTTCGATGGCCGTCTCGGTGGGGTACTCGTCCACCAGTTTGAGGTCCTTGTCGAACTTCAGCACATGGCCCTCGCCGATGCGGTTCGTGCCGGGCATGTACTTCATCATGGAGCCCCAGTAGGGCTTGCTGCCCTTCAGGGTCTCGCCCAGGTAGATGCTGCCGTCCTTGCCGAAAGCCGCGGTGCCGAAGGCCCGGTGCGCGAAGGTGTGCTCCGGCATCTGCCGGCCGTAGCGGTCCACCCGGAGGACCTTCTGGGTGTGGATGTCGAAGCCCCAGAGAGTGCCCTGGGGGTCGAAGGTGAGGCCCATGACCAGGTGGCGGTGGCCCTCGGTCCACAGCACGCCCTTCGGCTTGAAGTCGGCGTCGTACTGCAGGATGCGGCCGAGGCCGGCGTGGTCGTCGGTCGGGTCGTTCAGGTAGGTGCAGCCGAGCACGATGTCGCCCGGGGCAAAGGGCTGGATGGTGTTCTCCAGCACGTAGCTGTAGCTGCGCGCCACGAAGCGGTTGAAATCCTGGGCGGGCTGGGTGTCCACCAGCTGCGCGGTGGGCCTGGCGGGATCGGCGCCGTACTTGGCTGGTGCGAGTTCGGAGGACTTGGCGGACTGGCCGGACATGGTGCGGTCTCCTAGAAGATGAAGCCGTAGATGTACATGGGAATGGCGGTGACGCCGGACCCGAGCATGAGGAGCATGGCGAGCCGGCCGAAGTGACGGTGCGTGGCGAAGTACTTCGGCTCCGGCGGGCTGGGGAATTTGATCAGGCTGGCGACCACGAGCAGCACCCACACGATGGTGGAGCTGATGGCGAAGGCGGTGTGGGTCCAGATCCAGAAGTTGAGCGTCGCGGTGCCGGCCCAGGCGCTGTCCGCCGTCACGGCGAAGATCCCGCCGATCCGGTTCAGGTCGATTTCGAAGAGCAGGACCACGACGCCCAGCACGACGGCGGTGGAGAGCTGCACCCGCTTGTGCAGGGTCCACTGCTGCCGGCGGGCCAGGCTCCAGGACCAGAGGAGGATCGGCACGACGGCGACGATGGACAGGACGCCGATATCGATCAGTGCATCGCCGCGGGCGCCGAGGAAACTGGGACCGAACATGGGGACCTCCTGTGGATGGAGATCCTATCTTAGCGACGTTTATTTTGAAAGTGTAACGTAAAAGGCGGGCCCCTCATGCCGGACCGAGGAACATGGCCCGCATCCGGTCTGCCCCCAGCACCCGGGTGAGTTCCGCCATGATGCAGTAGACGATAATCACCAGGCCGATGAAGATCTGCTCCGCCCAGAAGTGGGGCCACACCTGTTCCGCCAGCATCTTCTCGTTCCCCGCGATGAAGCCGCCGGCCGCCCGCCAGAACTCGATGAGTCGCTCCAGGTAGTGCAGCCCCGTGGCGGCGAGCAGGTAGACGGCCGTCTTCCAGGCGATGTTCCAGACCAGGGGCCTGTCCGGGTAGCGGTTGATGAAGGGGAGCAGGTCGGCCAGCACCACGGCCTTGGCGAGAATCAGCGCGCCCAGCGTCACCGAGGCGGACGTGGCGACAGTGATTCCGGTGCCCTTCAGTATGAGCACCCGGACGAACGCGATGATGTGCAGGGTGACGAAGAAGTAGAGCGTGGGCGGAATCAGCTCGCGGATTTCCTCGCGAATTTTCTCCATGGCGGTGCTCACATTATCTCCATTCGCGCAGCGTCACTCGGCCGTGGTCGGGTCGATCATCTCCCGCACTTCCGAGATCCGGTTGGCCGGGAAGCCGCCCAGCCGGGCGTGCTCGCGGATGAGCGCCTCGTTGGGCGCGATGTATACGCAGTACACCTTGTCGTCGGTCACGTAGCTCTGCACCCACTGGATCGTGGGGCCGAGCTTGTTGAGCATGGCGCAGGACTGCGCCGAGATTCCCTGCAGGTCGCCGCTGGAAAGTTTCCCCGCATTCGGAATGTCCCGTTCGATGACGTACTTGGGCATGGCTGATTCTCCTCGTGAGGTTCAGGTCCAGGCGGTCAAGTCCACGTGGCCAAGGGTACTGCAATCCAGACCGCCCGTGCCCGGGCGACCAGGCGGCCGTCGGCGCCGTACACCGCGGAGCCCGGCAAAGTGCTTGCGGCCGTCGACGCCGAGCGGCCAGGCGGTCGACCACGCAGGCCTCGCCGGCGACGCACTTCGCCGGCGATCGCCGCGCACAGCTCCCCGAGCACCACGGCCATGCTGCCCATCCGGCGGCAGCACGGCGAATGCCGCCCGGGCAGTCCAGCGCCGACCACAGGAACTCGGGCCGGACCGTGCCGGTCGGCCCGGCCAGGGACGCGTCCGGCGTCCAGGGCGCCGCGAGCAGGCCCGCCGGGCCGCCGTTGCCGACGTCGCCCGGAAAGATGCGGAGCCCGTCCCACGTCCCGGGCCGGGCCGCAGACGAAGCAGCCGGGAAAAGCGTGGGCGTGGAAGCCCGCAAAATTCCGGCTGGCCGCTTCGGCGGCAGACCGGGATGGCACGGGCGGCGCTTCGAGATCCAGCGGGGCGCACCGGGCCTCGGCGATGAGCGTGGCGCCGTCGTGGAACGGCGCGCGGCCACGTCGGTGGATTCGAGCCGCAGTCGCGGTCTGCAACGGTGGCGGGGCCTTCAGCCGCACGGCCACCGGCCCGGTCAGGTGCGCGGCAACCCGGCCGCAGGTGTAGCCGCCATTGCCCGAGCGCGGCGGCCCGCGGAATCGCTCCACGATCTCGACGTGTTCGACGCGCACGCGTCTCAGGCCCCCGGCATCAGCGCCGCGAGGCGCCGGACGGCGGCCGCGCTGGCGGCGCGGTCCGGTGTCGTGTCCGGGTTGCCGAAGTCGCCGGGCTCCTGGGACTGCACCAGGATCCCGTCCCGGCGCGGCGCCACGAAGACGTTCTTCTGCAGGTGGTACAGGCCGTAGGTCACCTCCGGCTGCGGGATGAGGCGGGTGGTCTGGCCGCGCACCGGAACAAGGGACTCGTCGCCCAGCAGCTGGCGCGCGCCGTAGCCGGTGGCGTTGACGATGACCCTTTCGCGCAGGTCGGTGAACTGCCGCGGGCTCTCGAAGGTGCGGGTCTCGATCTCGCCGCCATTTTTCAGGAAGTCGTCGATCAGCAGGCGGGAGAGGGCGCCGATGTTGAAGCCGAGCATCGAGTAGCGGGCTGCGTAGGCGGCGGCGAAGGGGTGCTCGCCGGCAGCGAGCGACTGCGACACTGGCCGCAGGTCAGCCAGCAGGCGAGACTCCAGCGCCGCGTACTCGGGCTCGCCTTCTGCCTTCCGGCCGGCGCCCGGGCCGAAGGGCACGTCGGACAGCGCGTAGCCCTCGTGCCACTCGACGGGCGCGCCGGGCAGGCCGAGCAGCGTCTGGTACACGCGGAAGGACGTGCGGGCCATCGCCTCCCACTGCCGCTCGAAGTCCGGCGTCGCCGCGGCGGCGCTGCACACGCGGGAGTCCGGCGTCCACACGCCCGTGGCGAAGGACGAGCTCACCTCCGGTGGCCGCTCCCGCGCGTAAATGCGCACCCGCAGCCCGGCCCGCTGCGCGGTGACCGCGGTGGTGAGGCCGATGGCCCCGCAGCCGATGACGGCGATGTCCCGTTCGCCCGTGGCCTGGAGGAGTTCCAGCGCGCGGGCCGCGGAGCCCCAGGACAGGGACCAGCCGGCGCCGCCATGCCCGTAGTTGTGCACGACGGTCCGGCGGCCGGTGCGTTCAGCCTCGATGCGGGGCCCTTGGGCGCGGAATGGCCGGGAGCAGACGTTGATGGCGATGATGCGGTCGACGCTGGCGCGGATCGGCGCGAGGGGCGGTGGCGGCGCGAAGCCCGCCGCTGCCAGCACGGGCGCCGGCAGCGGCGCCAGGAGGGCGAGGCTGGCGGTGCGGAGAAAGTCGCGGCGTTCCATGTTCTCAGTCTGCTACCCGGGATGCCACCATGTAGGTGCAGCCGTCGAATTCCGCGGCTGGCTCCGGGTACGGTACCGCGGAAAAGCCGAGGCGGCGATACAGTCGCTCCGCCCGCTCGTTGCCTGGGAGCACGAACAGCGAGTACGCGTCCGCGCCCGGTTCCATGCCCAGTTCCGCGGCGCCGAGGCGGCAGAGTCCGCGCACGAGGGTGGTGCCGATCCCGCGGCCGCGGAGGGCGGGCGCCACGGCCAGCCGGGACAGGTGGCAGCGGCCGAGCCGCCGGTAGTACTGGCCGAAGGCGCCGAGCGTGCCGTCGGGCATCGCCAGCGCCAGGGAGGCCAGGCTGTCCAGCTTTGCGTCCTCGCGGAACGTCGCCGCCGTGAACGGGTGACGGAACCCGGGCCCGCCCCAGGTCTGGCAGGTGGCACGGTCCGGGAACCAGCGCATCAGTTCCGGCAGCTGCGACTCGTCGAAGTGCTGCAGACTGGCCGGAGGCGGGTCGAGCTCGACAGCCTGCAGTGACACCCGCTTGTTCCCGGCACCGACCCGCTGCGTGCCAACCTCGGAGAAGCCGAAGCCCGCGTGGAACCGGCGTGAGGCCTCGTTGGGCGGCTCGATGTCGAACTCGCAGGTGACGCGGGCGGCGCCGCTGGCCCGGGCAAACCGGAAGAGGTCCGCGTAGAGCCGGCTGCCGAGGCCCTGGCCCCGGTTCGCGTCCGCGACCACGATCCTGTCGATGTAGAGATACCGCTCGTAGTGCCGGCCGAACCAGCGGTAGTTCGGGCTGTCGTAGGCGCAGCCTTCGCGGAAGGCGAGGAGGAAGGCGGCGATGCCGGCCGGTGCCTGGATCACCCGGTGGTACGCGGCCTCGCGGTGGAGCAGTTCCAGCCGTTCCCGCGTGAGCGGGCTGAGGACGTGCTCCGACGCGGCGTTCAGCCGGAGGATGTCCCCGAAGTCCGCGGCCACGGCGTCCCGGATGGCGGTGGCCGGGAAGTCACGGCGTTGCATGCGTCGCATGCGCTGAATCCGCCGGCGTCCCGGGGCCAAACCCCGGGAATCGCCTGGCGGCATAGGCCGCGTGGCATTGAGCGCAGCTTTCGATCAGGCGGGAATAATGAAAGACGGCGAGTTCGGCATCGTGGGCCGCGGCGGCAGCGCCGAGCCTGGCCGCTCGCTGGTGGAACTCGGCGTCGAGCCGCTTGAACGGTTCGGGAAGTGTCTTCTCCAGTTCAACGGCCTGGGCTTTCGTGAGCTTCTTTTCCATGATGTAGCTGGCGCGGATTTGTGCGCTGGTGTCCCGGATTGCCGTCCAGTCCGCCGCAGCCAGCGACAACGCGACGCCCTGGACGCCACGGGCGATCTCCCGCATCTCGGCCCGGAGAAGTTCCGCGAGATCCGGGGACAGCGTGAGATCCTGATTCCCGGGATTACCCTCGGCAGCGCAGGTGCCTGCGGAACCCACGGCGAGGCTGCCGGCGACCAGCAATGCAGGAAACGGGTTCTTCATGGAGCCCTCCGCCCCAGTTGGCGCAAACCGACGAAAAATCACCAGCCAGACGACCGTCCGGAAGCTCATGGCGCGAAGGCTGTCGGGTGCCACGGCGCCTCCCTCGGAATACAGCATGCCGATGGCGGCCAGGACGAGGAGGTTGAGCAGGAAGATTGCGGCCGCCCCGTTCCTGCCGTGCCGCAGGCTGCGCCAGGCGCTGGCGCCAACCCCGATGTAGACCAGGCCCATCACGGTGTTGTAGAGGAGCAATGGCCGGAAGACCAGGTAGCCGGGGTCCGACCCGGTGAGAACGCGGGTGCCCGCGACCATCGTCACCGCGCCGAAGAGCACGGCCACGGATGCCAGGACCTTCTGGGTGATTCCCGGATATGGGTTCGGATTCACTATTAACCTCCAGCCGGGTGCATGCGACGGTTGGGCCGAATGCTCACGGCGCCCGGTAGATCGTCTTGCCTTCCTTGATGGTCTCGACGACCTTGATGTCCTTGATCGCCATCGGGTCGACCGTGAGCGGGTTCTTGTCGAGGATGACGAGGTCGGCGAGCTTGCCGGTCTCGAGCGAGCCCTTGGACGCCTGCTCGCCGTACTGCTCGGCCGCCCAGATCGTCATCGCCTTCAGGCCCTCGAGCGGCGTGACGCGCTGATCGGGGCCGATCTCGGCGCCGGCGCGCGAGATCCGGTTCACCGCCGACCAGAGCATGAACATCTGGTCGAGCGGCGCGACCACCGCGTCGGTGTGGTTGGTCGGGTGCAGGCCGGCGTCGATGGCGTCGCGCATCGGGCTGATGTACATCGCCTGCGCCTTGCCGCGGTTCGTGATGTGCGCTTCGGCGAAGTAGTAGGTGTGCAGCGTGTAGAAGGAGGGACGGATCTTGTACTTCACGTACATCGGGATCTGGTCCTTGCGGGTGAACTGCGCGTGGATGGCCGTCACGTTGCGGTCCCTGGTCGGGTCGTCGGCGGCCGCGAACTCGTGCGCCTTGATCAGGGAATCGATTGCCGCATCGCCGTTGACGTGGAAGGTCACCGGAACGCCGAGGGCATAGACCTTCTTGAGCGCCCTGGTTGATGACCTCCTGCGGGGCGAACAGCTCTCCCTTCCAGTCCTTCTCGCCGCCCGGTCCGCCGGTCAGGTACGGCGTCGTGAACGCCGCGGTCCGCCCCTGGGGCGAGCCGTCGATCGTGATCTTCACCCCGCCGATCTTGAAGCGCCTGGTGTACTTGCCCCAGTCCGCAACCGGGAACTCGGCGAGGATCTTGTCCAGGTCGGTGACGAACGGGATAGGCGACCACGTCGATGCTGTGGGCGCCGGCGTCCGCAGCACGCTTGATCGTCTGCAGCGGGCCCAGGTGGGTGGCGCCCTCGTGGGCGGTGGTGATGCCGGCCTCGGCGTACATCCGGTGCGCCGCCTTCGTCCCCTCGATCTCCTGCTCCGGCGTGAGCGGCGGCGTCTGCTCGAACACGGGCATGAACGCGGTTTCCATGATCAGCCCCCACGGCTCGCTGGTGCCCGGCTTGCGCACGATGACGCCTCCCGCGCGGCGTCTTGGTCTGCGCATCGATGCCGAACTGCCTGAGGGCCAGGCTGTTCAGCACGGCCCCGTGCATCGACACGTGGTCGACGCGCACCGGATTGTCCGGGAAGGCCTTGTCGAGGTCGTCGCGATTGAGGAGGCGGCCGCCGGGCATGACCGTGTCGTCGTAGCCGTAGGCCATGATCATCTCGCCCTTGGGAATCTTGCGTTCCGCCGCGAACCTCCTGAGCTCGGCGATGATGCTTTCGACGTCCTTGCCCGGGCCGGCCGGCGGTGCGTACAGCTTGGCCTGGCTGGCCACCGATCAGCGCGTTGATGTAGTGACTGTGGGCGTCGATGAAGCTCGGCATCAGGGTCTTGCCGCCGAGGTCGACGACTTGCGTGCCTGGCGCCCTTGTGAGCCTTCTCGACTGTCGGCGCGCGCGCCGACCGCGAGGATCATCCCGCCCTTGACGGCCAGCGCCTCCGCGTTCGGCTGCCTGTCATCGATGGTCACGATGTCCCCACCGACGTAGATCGTGTCCGCGGCGTCGACCTGTGACTGCTGCACTTGTGACGGGGGCGCCATCGCCGACGGCGGCTGCGGGTTGTCACAGCCCGCGATGGCGGCGAGTGCGACGAAACCTGCGATCAACCGCGGGAAGATCAAGGCTATGTGCCCCTGGAGGGGGTGGCATGCTCCAGCCAGATCAAGAGAGTCGGTGACGCTCATGCCAGCATCAGCGTCACGATCAAACGTCTTGGTCTTCATGCAACGGAACCTCAGGTCAGGTTGGCAATCTATTCGAGGGGCCCCGCTCGACAATGGAGGACCGTAAGTGGGCATACCACTGCCCCGAGCCGAGGAAGCGCCAGAAGTTGCAGAACTGCTCTGCGTCATGGCGTTTCTCCAGGTGCCTGACGGTTGAGGTGAGCCGCTCTGCCATTGCGGGTCGGCTCGGGCGAAGGGTTAGGCGACACCGCGCAGGCCTCCCGGCTCACTATAGAACACCAGGGGCGGTGTCCGGTACGGTCTACCAACCGATGCCGTAATCCTCGCCGTGGTTCCCCGACGCGCCCCAGAAGGTGCCGTACTTCGGGTCGATCAGGATCGCGTTGATCGGCCCCATCGTGCGGGCGCCGTAGCTCGGCTCGTAGCCCATGCGACCAAGTTCGCTGCGCACGTAGGGCGGCGTCACGTCGTTGAGCCAGATCGCGCCCGCCTTCGACGCGTGTTGCTCGAACGACTCGCGCATCTGCTCGCTGACGAACGCCGGTGCCTCGGCCGCCTCCTGCGGCGTCATGCCGAACTCGACGATGTTCAGGAAGTACTGCAGCAGGTGCTGGTCCTGCCCGTCGCCGCCCTGGACCGCGAACGCCAGCCACGGTGAGCCATCTTTTGTCGCCATCGTTGGCGTCAGCGTCACGCGCGGCCGCTTGCCGGGCGCGAGCACATTGAACGGGTTCTCGGCGGCGTCGAGTACGAAGCTCTGCATGCGCTGTGACAGCCCGATGCCGGTCGGGCCGGCGACCACCGCCGGGATCCAGCCGCCGCTCGGCGTGATCGAAACCAGCCAGCCTTCCTTGTCGGCCGCGACGACCGACGTTGTCCCCGCGAAGAACGACCCGCTCATTGGGTCCAGCGAACTCACCGGCGTGCCCCCGGGGGGCGCGGGGTGCTTCGCTCGCGGCTCGTTCCAGCGCTTCAGCTGCTCCAGGTACGGGTTGCGGCCGCCCTGGAAAGGGTACGGGTCACCGGGCGACGCTGCAGCGTCGTTGCGCTCGGCGTTGATGAGCCTCGCGCGCGCCCTCGCGTAGTCCTTCGACAGCAGCCCGGCCACCGGCTCCTCGGGCGGCTGCGTGGTGTCGCCGTAGTAGAAATCGCGGTCGGCATAGGCCAGGTTCATGGCCTGGTACACCGTGTGTACGTAGCGCGTGCTGTTGTAGCCCATCGCCTTCAGGTCGAAGTTCTCCAGGATGTTCAGCGCCTGCAGCATCACTGGTCCCTGCGTCCAGGCGGTGAGCTTGTAGACGTCGATGCCCTTGTAGCTGGTTTTCACCGGCTCCTCGATGCGCACCTGCCAGTTCGCCAGGTCCTCCCGCGTGAACAGCCCGCCCTGCGCGCGTACGCTGGCGACGAGCTGCTCGGCGATGTCACCCTTGTAGAAACGGTCGTAGGCCGCGCGGATCGCCGTCTTGCGGTCAGCTCCGGCCGCCAGCGCCTGGCGCTCGGCGTCGACCAGCTTGCGCAATGTGGCGGCCAGCTCGGGCTGGCGGAACAGCTGGCCCGGGTCGGGGGCCTTGCCGCCCGGGTTGGGGAAGAACAGGCGCTTCGAATCGGGCCACTGCTCGATCTCCTTGCGGTCTTCCTCGATGTAGCGCGCCGTCTGGCCCTCCATGGGGTAGCCGTCGGCCATCTCGATCGCCGGCTGCAGCACCTGCGCCAGCGACAGCCTGCCGTACTCGGCGAGCATCACCAGCAGCCCACCCGGTGTGCCCGGCGTTACCGCCGCGAGCGGGCCGTACGGCGGCGGGTAATCGAGGCCTCTGGCGGCGAAGAACTCCGGAGTCGCGCCGGTTGGCGCCACGCCGAGTGCGTTGATGCCGACAACCTTCTTCGCGCGCGGGTCCCAGATGAGCGCCTGTGTCTCGCCGCCCCAGTGCAGCACGTCCCACATCGTCGCGGTGGCGGCGAGCATGGCGCAAGCCGCGTCGACGGCGTTGCCGCCCTGGATGAAGATGCGCGCGCCGGCCGCGGCGCCGAGGGGCTTGCCGGTGACAGCCATCCAATCCTTGCCGTGCAGTGGGGGCTTCTGCGTGCGCTCCGCCAGCGCGGGTCCAATGACGAGGATGAAGAGAAGGGAGAGCAGGGTCTTGCGCATGGCGGAACTCCTCGAGTACTGGCGATCGTGTGGAGCAGGTACTCGTGCGGCCTAACGTCTGAGCTGAGCGCCGCGCGTGGAGTGGGTGTGTTCTGGCGCTGCAATATTCACGCGAACGCTCCAGCGATTGGTTAGGCGGCGACCTCGACGTAGTCAACCCGGCTCAGCGGCGGGGGAATCGGGGTGCCGTCCTCTCGAAGCCCATCGAGGTGAAATGCGATTGCCTGACGTATGGCCTGCTCTGTAGCTTCGACTGTGGTCCCAGTTGCAACGCAGCCTGGCAGATCGGGAACGTATGCCGAGAAGTTGGTGCCTGCCGCCTCAATCACGATCGCGTAGCGCATAAATCACCCTGGTTTCTTCAGGCCGGACTGCTTGAGGATACTGTTCAGAGTCCCCGGCGCCAAATCGTCACCGGGTTTGCCTGGGACGGTGACCCGACCTGACTTAATCCGGTGCTTGAACTGGCGGTGGCTACCGCGTGTCGCTACGAGGTACCAGCCATCGTCGAGGAGTAGTCGAAGTACTTCACTCACCTTCATGCGCCAACGCTAACGGTGGCAGCTATTTCCGCAATCTGCTAAAGCTCCGTTATTCGCTGGATATGTGCCGTCTAACGCTTGAGCTGACCGGCGCCAGTGACTGGCGCGCGGGTTGCGCTTGCAAGCCGCGTGAAAGACGCATTCGGCGACCGGTGGAGCGATTGATTATCGGGTATGTGCGCGTTCGATTACCAGAATCGCCACCACGGCTTTTGTGAGCCTGTGTTCCGAATCCCCCACTTCACGATTCGATCCATTTCTGCTTCAGTAAGTGGAGGGCCGCGTTCGGCCCGCATACGTTTATCCCATTCGCGAATGCGTTCTGTTTGCTCGTCTTCACTCAATCGCACCGGCTCCGGATCTTGCCCAATCTCAGCCGGGTTCAATACTGCCTCAATGAAGTCCTTGGGCGGGCAATAGTCATGCGCGACTACGTAGTGAAGAACTAGGCGAGGTGCGACATACCAGGTGCCGTCAACTCCGCGGACGCGGATCTCACCGTTTCCATTGCTGTGAAAATATGGATCACTCCAGGATGCACCCGGGCAGAACTCGCAGACATGGTGGCCAAAGCAAAGGTTCATCGACTTGTTGTCGCACATATCCCTAAGTGCGGTGTGAAATGCCTCAGATGTCGTGCCGACGTTAAACGGCCGATCCTCGGCTAGCCAGCCTACATTGAGGACGCCAGATTGTGGCCTTCCCGAGTACTGGTACTTCGTCAGGTCTTCAAAATAGGCCATCACATGCTGCCCGATAACGCCTGAGCTGACCGGCGCGCCCCTTCATCGTTATGCCTCCCACGAGGTACGCGCCTGGGGCGCGTCCGTGTGGAGCGCCAAGTTAGGCCTTCCCCGACGTCTGCCATCGCCGGATGCTGATCTCGATTGTCAGCACAGCTAGCGCATAGAGCAATAATGACGTGATACAGGCCATCCCAATGGCGGGGACAAAGGTGCCGACCCCCGAGCCCATTAGGCCGGCCCACAGGAAGATCACGGCTGCCAAAACTGGAAGATGACCTGCCCAGAGTAGTGCGACTCCGGCGTATCGGCCAATCCGTCGGGTATTAAGGTATTCATGGGGTACCAGCAGAGCTCCGCGACGGCGGACACGATGCCAGCGCAGAATCACGAGAATCAACGGACCCGATAAAAGCAGAATAATGGCGGCAGTTTCTGGAGGAGGTTGAAGTCCTCCGCTTAGTCCCGTGAACACGATGTAACCCAACGTTAGCGCGTAGAAGGAAACCGCAAACTGATACGACACGGCAGGCCTAACGATTGAGCTCAGCGGCGCCAGCGGCTGGCGCGCGGGTTTCGCTTGCAAGCCGCGTGACAGGTGCGGCAGGCGCTCGGTGGAGCGATTGATTAGAGCGCGACACGGTTCCACCACCCGCAATCGAAGTACTCACGCTGTTGATCCTGCGAATCCACGCACCGTCCCCCAGTGTTCTTCCATAGTTGTGGCTGAAAGGCCAATGCGGCAAGGACCCGGTAGGCCGAACTCTGACGTGGCGACTCATAGCACGCGAGTTCCTGTGCCTTGGATAGAGGGGCTGAGTATTTGGCAAAGCACGTATCGACGATTCGAACGTGGACATAACGTTCTGCCTCATCGAGCGATGCCTTAACTGCGAAGCCGGCAGCAATCAGTAACGCTATGGACAGTGACGTCTTCATCCGGCGCTCTAACGTTGGAGCTGAGCGGCCGCACGCCGCGGTTTCGTCTTTGACGCTTTATCTGTCACGGTCAGCATCAGCGATTTGTTATGTGACTAAGTTCGGCTACGCCAGAACCCCGGTCGTCGACGCCGATGGCCGACTGCTATGATGACAATCTCGTCGGCGCGGACTCGATAATAAAGCCGATAGGGGAATCGGAGAATGCTTCGGACCCGAATATCACCACGCTCGATGCGTGATGCCCTCGGCCGCTCGGCGATACGCTCTCTAGCGCGACGTACCTCCTGAAGCAGAGCCAGCCCCAAGCCCAGCCGCAGCGCTTCGTAGAACCTGGCAGCAGCCTGCAACTCCTCCTCGGCCTCCGGGAGAAGTCGAATTTGCGTCATCTAAGGTGGCGCTCGATCTCGGCAATTGCTTCGTCGGCATCACGGGCCTCGGTCAAGCCCTTGTCGTAGTCCCCAAGACGGCGTTCAGCTTCGTCCAGCCAGAGTTCATCGACATTCTCGTCTGACCCCGGCTCCAGGCTCTCCAGAAGCCGAAGTGCCAACCGGGCTCGTTCCCGGTCAGGTAACCGGGAAATCTGATCCTCAAGGGTCGATTGGTCCGATTTCATGTCAGCACCTTAGATCGGTCCATGGAGGGGGTCAACGCCAGAATCCACGCTTTCGCTCGGCTTTGTCACATAACGTCTCGGTTCAGCCGCGCCGAGTGCGGTGAGGGAATCGGCGCCAAGCGCCGGCGTCGGCTGGAACCGTTGGTTAGGCAGCGTCACGGCCCTGACTCTTTCAGTTCCCTGGCAACGCGCTGTGATTTCCCTAGGTAATCCTCCGCTAGGGCTCCGTCCAGAACGCCTTGGAAATCCGCGCTTCCAAAGAAGGCACGCGCTTCGGTGCGTACGTCCTTATACAGCTTGTCCTTGAATTGCGAATCTGAGGCGAGGCGCCACGTTAGCCGTACGAAATCTTCAACCGCTCCGCGTGGTGCGAGCCAAACGGCTGGCACAGGGTCGGTATCAAACGAGCGCTGACAGTCATACCGGCCCGTGAGCTTTTTGAACGCCTCAATGAATCGCTGGCAGCTTCCGTCAACATAGCCGTTGGAGCACGCGTGGTACGCACCGTCTAGATCAGGAAGGACTGTGGCCGCCGGGCAAGACAAATTTCGCTGTGCGGCCGTGGCGTGATGGCCAACCACAAGACAAGCGACGGCTGCCCAACGTACTTTCATGTTGCCTAACGATTGAGCTCACCGGCGCCTGGCGACCGGTGGAGCGGTTGGTTAGCTGGCTTCGGGATAGACGACAAGCGTGCCATCTCGGCGAAAGCGATGTTCAGGTGCTCGCAAGTTTGGTACCTCCGCATTGAAACCATTTCGGGTGTACGTAAGGGACTTGATTGTGCGACCCGCGTAGTCGTAACTAGAGTCGTGGCAGGGGTCGAAATAGCCGCCGAGCCAGCGGTAACCCGTGCCGAACTCCAAGAGGGGACTCTCCCTGGGGGATATGCTGCAATTTACACCGAAAGCGCGTACTTACACCCCAGTAGATGAATAGCCCATGTTCTTTGTCGTACCCAGACCACTGACCATTCCAGACGTGATTGTTGAGGTCAGCCACAGCTTGCAATTGAGCAGGTGATGGACGAAGGACTAACAGTGGCGTGCCGAATGACACGAACTCTGCAACCTCGCCGGAGGCGATGGCGGCAATGCGCTCCGCCGGGATCTCAGAGCCGCTGGCCTCCCGAGTCGTTGCGGACATTGACAGGGACGACCCTAGCCTCCACGACAACATGCCTACGCCCACAAGTGACATGGCTACTATCCCGATGAGCAGAGGGCGCCGGTGCATGGGTGCGCGCTGCGCCGAGATCTGTACCGGTGCGCGTCAAGTCGCGTGGAGCAACAGGCGCTTGCAGGCGCTGCACCGTACCCGTGGCGCTGTGGATGGCAACCCGTACTCGCGGATCAACGCCCTGCGCGGCTTCTGCCGGAGTTTGGCATCGCGCATTCCCGATGGGTAGCCGCATCGGGCGTCGAGCCGATCGGCCGGGTGCTCGCCGATCCCAGCACGGCGATCCCGGATGCTGTTTCGAGGCACCGCTGACGTTGCTCGTCGAGGAGATCCGCTTGCTCGAAGCCCGTCTCCCAGCTGGAGCGTGAGTTGCGCAGCGCTGGCCAAGTGAGTCGCCGGCCTGCACCACGCTGCTGTCGATGCCCGGCATCGGCCTGCTGCACCGCCACGGCGATGGTGGCGGCCACTCGGGTGATCGTCGGCCACTTCAAGGATGCACGGCACTTCGCCAGCTGGTTCGGGCTTGACGCCGAAGGAGCACTCCTCGGGCAGTAGCCGCCACCTCGGCGGATCTCGCAAGCACGGGGACCGCTACCTGCGCATGCTGCTGACGCACGGCGCCAGGAGCGTGCTGCGAGCGGCCAAGCGTCGCGCACGACCGCGCGGCAAAGCGTCGATGGCGCCTGCGCCGCTGGGCCCTGGATGTGCAGAGACGCTCGAACCACAACAAGGCCGCCTGCGCGCTGGCCAACAAGCTGGCGCGCATCTGCTACGCCACGCTCAGAGACCAGGAGCCGTTACGGACGCAGCGCGACTGAGCCGTGAAGCTCGAGCGCGGGCCTTCGCGATGCCGCGAGCTTAAGACTGACGACCCACCACACGCTTGCGACGAGATTGATCGACCATCATGGCCAACCGGGTTCACCCCACACCGAGAGACGCCGATAACTCTTCCGGCAGCTTCGCCTGCCGCTTGTATCGACTGGCGCCTCGGTGACGCAGATTCCATGTCGGCACGGGCCATTCAGAGCCCACCTTAGATGCCGGATATACGACTGCAGGCGAAATCCCCGCGGCCATCACTATCGATCACTCGCCCGACTTGCGGGGGGAGTCCATAAGTCCGTTTGCGAGGAGTTGCGCCAGCAATTCGCCGCGCGATCAATAGGGCGGGATAGCACACGACAAAGACTCCAGCAGTGGAGAAACCAGTCTGAATCGCCCCTACGTAAAGGGAAAATTCAACGACGCTAAGGCGTGCCGCATACAGGCTCAAGACCCGCCCGCAATCGCCGCCAGAACCACGAATGGGAACGTGATCGAGCGTACAACTGGACATAGACGCCTAACTATATGTAGGGGGACGAAGTGGGGGATAAAACTGGTCGAAAGCGTCGGATAGTCTGGTGGTGGTTGGGGCAAGGTCCTGATTCCATTCTCTGGGGGCCACGGCGATGTCGCCTAAGCGGCCGGAGGGATAGGGCGCATGGGCGAGGGGCCGGGGCTGCTGCAGGTGGCGAGGGAGAAGATGCGCACCCGGCATCTGGCGTATCGCACCGAGCAGGCCTACCTGCAGTGGATTCGGCGGTACGTGCAGTTCCATGAGCGGCAGCATCCCCGGGACCTGGGTGCGGAGGGCGTGGAGCGATTCTTGACCCATTTGGCGGTCCGCCGCAAGGTCAGCGCGAGCACCCAGAACCAGGCGCTACAGGCCCTGCTGTTCCTTTACCGTAATGTGCTGGGGGTCGACCTGCCCTGGCTGGAGAACGTCACCCGGGCGAGCCGGCCGCAGCGGCTCCCGGTGGTGCTGACCCGGGACGAGGTTCGGTCAGTCCTGGCGGGCCTCCAGGGTACGGCGCTGCTGGTGGCGCAACTGCTCTACGGCAGCGGGCTGCGGGTGACGGAAGCGCTGCGACTGCGGGTCAAGGACCTGGCGCTGGAGCGGGGCGAGCTGATCGTCCGGGACGGGAAGGGCGGCAAGGACCGGGTGACGGTCCTGCCGGCGGCGGTCGCGCTGCCGCTGCGGGCGCACCTCGCGCGCCTGCGGGGCTGGTTCGACGAGCAGCGGCGCCGGGGCGAGCCCGGGCGTGTCGGTGCCCATGGCGCTCGCGGCGAAGTACCCGGGCGTCGGCACCCAGTGGGGCTGGCAATACGTCTTCCCGTCCACGTCCCTGTGCCGGGATCCGTACTCGGGGCGCCCGATCCGTCATCACCTGCACGAGAAGACCATCCAGCGTGCCATGCGCACCGCGATCCGGGCTGCGCGCATCACGCAGCCGGCCAGCCCGCACACGCTACGCCACTGCTTCGCCACCCACCTGCTCGAGGACGGCTACGACATCCGCACGGTGCAGGAGCTGCTCGGCCACAGCGACGTGAAGACCACGATGATCTACACGCACGTCATGGGGAAGGGGGCGAAGGGGGTGAAGAGTCCGCTGGACCGGGGTTAGCGTCAGTCCGTCAACCGGCGCCATCCAAATCCGCGGTGAAGCCAATGGGCCGGCTGCCCGCCTGGGGTATGGCCATCAGTTGCCGGATGGCGTCGAACAGGGTGGTAATCGATGCATCATTGGAGGCGACCTGCCGCTCAAGCTCCAGGAGGCGCTCCGACAGCTCCTGGTTGGTCGCCAGCATCGATCGCACCTGCACGAACGCCCGCATGATCGCGATGTTCACCGCCACCGCCCGGTCGCTGGAAAGGACGCTGGAGAGCATCGCCACGCCCTGTTCGGTGAACACGTAAGGCATTGATCCGCCTCGCCTTGTCAGGCGAGGTATCACAGATTGTGATAGTAGGCCGGCGACCTCTCTGGGCGTCAGCTGGAACATGAAGTCCGCCGGGAACCGTGCCCGGTTCCGCTTCACCTGCTGCCGGAGCGCGATGGCCCGGACGCGGTAGAGGTCTGCCAGATCTCGATCCAGCAGCACCCGTACGCCGCGCACGACGATGATGCAGCTGGCTATCGGCGCGGTGTCAATGCGCGGGTGAGTGGTCACCGACTCAGGATAGGGCCTGCCCGGGTCCGGGCAACCGGACAATCGCTGCTATTCGCCGGGTTTCTCCGCACAGCACCAATGCAAAGGGCCGGCGCCTTGCGGGGCCGGCCCTTCGTGTCGTGGCTGTAGGAGCGCCTTCAGGCGCGATTCAAGTTTCGATCGCGCCTGAAGGCGCTCCTACAACGCGCTCCTACAGGTTGGCGATGAGCTTGTCGCCGAACTCGGAGCACTTCACTTCCTTCGCGCCGTCCATGAGGCGCGCGAAGTCGTAGGTGACGGTCTTGTCGCCGATGGTCTTGTCCATGGCGCTGATCACCAGGTCCGCGGCCTCGGTCCAGCCCAGGTAGCGCAGCATCATCTCGCCGGAGAGGATGACGGAGCCGGGGTTGACCTTGTCCAGGTTGGCGTACTTGGGCGCGGTGCCGTGGGTGGCCTCGAAGACGGCGTGGCCGGTCATGTAGTTCACGTTGCCGCCCGGGCGCGATGCCGATGCCGCCGATCTGGGCGGCGAGGGCGTCGGAGAGGTAGTCGCCGTTCAGGTTCATGGTGGCGATCACGTCGAACTCGCTCGGGCGGGTGAGCACCTGCTGGAGCGTGATGTCGGCGATGGCGTCCTTGATGAGCACGGCGCCCTTGGCGAGCGCGGCCTTCTGCTCCTCATTGGCGGCCTTCTCGCCCTTCTCGGCCTTGGTGCGCTCCCACTGGTCCCAGGTGTAGACCTTGCTGCCATATTCCCGCTCGGCGACCGCGTAGCACCAGTTGCGGAAGGCGCCCTCGGTGTACTTCATGATGTTGCCCTTGTGCACGATCGTGATGCTCTTGCGCTGGTTGGCAACGGCGTACTCGATGGCGGCGCGGAACAGTCGGTCGGTGCCTTCCTGGGAGATGGCCTTGATGCCGATGCCGGACGTGCCCGGGAAGCGGATCTTGCCGTACTCCTTCGGGAAGTTGGCCTTGAAGAGCTCCAGGAACTTCTTGTTGGCCTCGGTGCCCGACTCGAACTCGATGCCGGCGTAGATGTCCTCGGTGTTCTCCCGGAAGATCACCATGTCCACTTCCTCCGGCTTCTTCACCGGGGAGGGCACGCCCTTGAACCAGCGCACGGGGCGCAGGCAGACGTACAGGTCGAGGAGCTGGCGCAGCGCCACGTTCAGCGAGCGGATGCCGCCGCCGATGGGCGTGGTGAGCGGGCCCTTGATGGACGACGAGGTAATCACGGCAGGCCTCGACGGTGGCGTCGGGCAGCCAGGTGTTGTAGTTGTCGTAGGCCTTCTGGCCGGCGTAGACCTCGAGCCAGTGGATCTGCTTCTTGCCGCCGTAGGCCTTCTTCACCGCGGCGTCGAGCACGCGCACCGAGGCGCGCCAGATGTCGGGGCCGGTGCCGTCGCCCTCGATGAAGGGAATGATCGGGTTGTTCGGGACCGTCAGCTTGCCGTTGCTGATGGTGATCCTGGCGCCGCCGGCGGGCGGCGTGAGTTTCGGTTCTGCCATGGGGTCTTCCTGACGTGTTTGCGGTGTGACTGACGGGTGAAGCCGCGCATTATCGCAGCCTCGCGTCCCGGCCGTAAACGTCAGGGCGGAAGTTGACCACGCCCTCGGGCGTGACCCAGGCCGTCAGGTAAACCACGTATATCGGGATTGGCCGAGGAATGGTGAGGGTCCGTGTCGTTGGAGCGGCCGTAGGAGCGGCCGTAGGAGCGGCTTCAGCCGCGACCCGATCCAGGGTCGCGGCTGAAGCCGCTCCTACCAGCCGTTCCGCCAGCTGCTCCGGCTGCTCCAGCCGGATGCAGCCGGAGCTCAGCGTCCGGCTGTTCAGGTCGAAGAGGCGCCGGGACGGGGTGTCGTGCAGGAAGATGTCCCAGGGATTCGAGAGCACGAACTTGAGCTTGCCGAGGCTGTTCAGCGGGCCCGGGTCCTGGCGGAGGCGGTAGGGGAAGTTGTCGGCGCTGACCCGCTGCCAGTCGATGCGCGCCGGGTCCCGCTCCTCACCATTGCCGTCGAGCACGCGGATGCCGAGGCGCGCGAGGAAGGTCGGGTCCTCCTGCTGGGTGGGCAGCAGGTCCTCCACGGCGATGGTGCGGGGCACGGACCAGGGCGGGTTCACCACGATCCCGGTGACCGTGTCCTGGAAGCTGGGCGTGGGCCGGTCCGGGTGGCCGGCGATGACGCGCATGCTGAGCGTGACCGTGCCGTCCTCGACCAGCTCCAGCGACCCGCCCGGCACGTTGACCCACAGGTAGCGGGGACCGAAGTCCCGGGGCAGCCAGCCCCAGCGGGTGAGCGTGGCCTGCAGCTGCTGCACCCGGTCGGCGGCGGGGACGTTCAGCGCCGTGAGCGTGCGCTCGTCCGGCACGCCGGTGGGAGGCAGCCCGTGCCGCGCCTGGAAACCCTGCAGCGCGCGCTGAAGGCTGCCGTCGAAGAACCAGGCGTCGGCGGTGCCCGGCAAACCGGTGAAGTCGCCGCTGAGGCGGAGCCGGTTCCGGAGCGCCACGACGCGCGCGTCGCGCTGGCCGGGCTGCAGGGTCGTGCCGGCCGGCAGTTCGGGCCAGCCGCCGGCGGCGGCGAGGTGCTGGTAGTGGGTGAGGGCTGCGCGGAGACGAACGGCGTCGGGCTGCGGTAGCTGGCCGGTCGCGCCGGTCGGCGCTCCTACGGCAGCGAGGGGAATGTGCCAGTCGGGATCCTGCGTGGGTGCCCCGAAGGCAGCGACGCTCGCGAGGAGCAGGGCCAGCGCGGTGCCAGCCCGTGCGGTCACGGCGCCATTACCGCGGCTTCAGGCGGCGGCGCGCGGCGAGGGCGCCGACGGCGGTGCCCAGCAGCCAGATGCCGGCGGGCAGCGGGACGGGGGAGATGCTCACCTGGGTGCCGGTGAAGGTCGGGACGTAGGGTTGATCGCTGACGGCCTTGTTCACGAAGCTGCCGAACAGGTCGTCGGCATCGACGAGGCCGAGCGTCGCGAGGCTGCCGGCCGGGCCGGTCGCCGTGAAGGAGAAGGTGCCGACCGTGCCGGCATCCGGGGCGTTCTGGAAGCCGAGCGTGACGGTCTGTGCAGTGCCGTTCGTGGTGACCGCGAGGGGCGAGAAGAAGATCAGGCCGTTCGCCAGCGTAAAGCCGTTGTAGGTGAGCAGCGTCCTGTTGAAGTCCACGCTGATGGCGCCGCTGTGGAGGCCCGGGTGGATGCCCGGCGCGTCGGCGGCGTTCAGCACCAGGTTCACCGTGAAGGTACTGTCCTCCACCACGGGGTTTGCGGACGGCACCAGCGCGAGGCTGGCCGCCTGGGCGGCGCTGCCCGCGGCGATCAGCAGCAGGGCAGCGGCGAGGTTGCGGAGATGCATGGCGGTTCTCACTGACAGGTTACGGCGCGATGACCGGGCCGGCCACCACGTCGCGCAGCAGGCCCACGTCCTTGATGCGTCCCGGGCCTTCGAGCGTGACGTCGATGATGTGCGTGAGGCCGCGGGCGGCCGACCCCGCCTTCGCCAACCAGCGCGCCCTGGACGAAATTGCCCGAGCCCGTCACGTTGCTGGTGAACTGGCCGGGCAGGGAGATCAGGTTGGGGCCGCTCACCGTGCCGCCCGCGCCAAAGCTCCAGGCGGGGTTGGTCCAGGTGCCGGTCCAGTTCGGGTTGCCGCCGAAGTTCACGGTCATGTTGGCGGTGGTCGAGTTGTTCACCGACATGGGTCCGGTGAAGTTCAGGCTGACGTTGCCGCCGTTGAGCGCATCCAGGCCGGACTGGCTCGTGGCCGTGCCCCAGGCGAAGTAGCCCGACCGGGCGTTCTCCCGGGTGCCGTGGGTCCAGACGTCGGCGGCCAGCACGATCTCGCCGTCCTCGTCCTGCTCGACCCGGGCGATCAGCCGGGAGCCCACGTCCCCCTGGCGCCCGTTCGCACGCAGGTTGCCGTAGCCGTCGTCGGGCCGCGGCGTGACCACGGTGGTCATCGGTACAGAGTCGATCGGCTCGCCGGTGTCCGGGTCGATCGAGAAGGCGGTGCCGTCGGGCGCCAGGTCGATGCGGCCGAACGCCGTGTCTTCGGCATCGCCGTTGCTGGTGCTGCCGTCCACGATGGTGGCGAAGCCGCAGGGTGTGCCGGGCTGGCAGCCGGCCACGGGCAGGACGGGCTCGAGCTGGGGCACGCACTGCTCGGCCAGCAGCGCCGCGCCGGAATCGCACTGCAGGTACGTGTCCGGGAAATCGAGGGCCGCCAGCGGCGCGGCCGCGGCGGGCGCCAGCGCGGACCAGGGTCCCCAGCAGAGCACGGAGCTGCCCGCGTCCGGACCGGAGCAGGGATCGACTACGGCAACGGGTTCGGGCGGCGGACCGGCGGCCGGCGCGATGGCGGCCAGCTGGTCCTTGCACGAATTGATCTCGCTCTTCGGCGCGGCCTTGGGGTCGCCGGCCCAGCGCTCGAGCAGCTGGGCGCAGTCGGCGTCCGAGCGCGGCGTGGCGGCGTTGGCCTGGAGGGGCAGCGCCAGCAACGCAAGTGCGGCGATGGCCAGTAACTTCTGCATGGAGTGTTCCCCGTCTCTTCGTCTGTTGTCCCGGCACCGCGTCTCGCGCGCGCTTCGCCGGCAAATCTTCTGTTGTTAGCTAAGTCTTCTACACCATGTCCTACGGCACTTCACGACGCGCCGCGGGAATCTGCGACCGGGTTCACATTCAACCTAATCCCGGGGCCTAGAACGTTCGCGACAGGCCCAGGCTCACCTGGTGCCGGTCGTACTCGTAGATCGCCACGTCCGACTGGTTGTCGGTCCACGTCCAGGAGCCGACCAGGGACCAGCGGTCGAGCCAGCCCTCGCGGTAGTCGTGCTGGAAGCCGGCCGTGGCGCGCAGCTCGTCGTCGTCCCGCGGCTCGTTGAAGAGCGGCTCCAGGCCCTCGAAGTCGTACCAGCGGTAGCCGACGCGGGCGAACACGGAGCCGTTCGTCCAGGCCTGGCTGATGAAGCCGGCGAAGACCTCCGGTCCGTCGTAGCTCAGGAACTCCGCGTCCGCGTCGAAGTTGTAGTAGCTGGCCCCAGCCTGCACCAGCAGGCTGCGTTCCCGGAAGTAGCGGCCGACGGTGAGGCTGGCGGACTGGTAGTCGCCGTCCCGCCCGTCCTCGTCGCTGCCGCTGTAGTTGCGGTCGGTGATGAAGGCGTCGAGGCCCACTTCCCAGTCGTCGCCGATCTGCCAGGCGATGCCGGGGTTGAGGCTGGTGAAGAGCGCGAGGTCGTCGCCGCCGAGGAAGATCTGGTCGAGCTGCACGGCCACGTAGGCTCGCCAGCGGCCGGGCACGACCCAGGCGGGGCCGGTGCGCGCGGTGAGCACGCCCAGGTTGAAGTCGGTCTCGTCGAAGTAGCCCCGGTAGTAGCCGTTCAGCTCGCTCTGCCAGAGGAAGTCGCCCTGGGTCTCGCCCCAGTCGAAGCGCCCGTCCGGGTTGTACGTGTGGGCGATGCCGGCGTCGAGCACGCCGGCCCAGTCGCTGGTTTCCTGGGAGGCGGGTGCGACGGTGAAGTCGATCCCGCCGATGTCGATCACGTCGCGGCCGGGGCCGATGTTGACGTTGGAGTCGTACATCACGCCCGCGTAGACGGAGGGCGACCAGAGATGCCGGGGGGCGAAGCGGCGCTCGTCCGCGTCGATCTGCGCGAGGAAGGCCAGCACCGTGGCGCGCACGGCGGGCGGCGTGTTGGGGTCGTCCAGCACCTGCTGCGCCTCGCGGCGCGCGTCGGCGTAGTCCCGGGAGAGGTAGTGCACCCGGGCCAGCTCGAGCCGCGCCCGGCTCAGGGAGGGATTGGCGGCGAGCAGGCTGGTGAGACGCTGCCGGGCCGTGCGCAGGCGCTGCTGTTCGATGGCCGCCAGGGCCGCGTCGAATTCCTGCTGGACGCCGTCGGCGGTCGCCTGGGCGTGGGCGGGACCGAGGGCTGACCCGGCGAGGCACAGGGCAAAACAGGCAACGACGCGCGCGGTCGAGGTGGCGCGCCGGGGGACGGACATAAGCTTGCTTTCCATAAGCCTTTTTGTTGTAGTTTCGAGGCCTTGCGCAAAATTACTACACCCCGCATCAACACACCACCGACCCCGTCGCTGAACGGTCGTGCCCCGGCGCCGATCCTGGCCAGTCTGTGCTTATGTCTGGCGTCTGCGGGCGCGGCGGCCTTTCCGGCGGAGCTCTTCGGCTACCGGCAACTGCCCCAGGAGCAGATTGCCGATTTCCCACAGTGGCTGCGGGTCCT
This sequence comes from uncultured Gammaproteobacteria bacterium, assembly GCA_963790015.1. Classification (GTDB taxonomy): domain Bacteria; phylum Pseudomonadota; class Gammaproteobacteria; order Steroidobacterales; genus SHZI01. Next base: position 62,997 of record CAWBMW010000017.1, on the reverse strand, counting down.
TGAACGCCACCTGAAAGACGATCTCAGGGACGGCCCCGGCGGGGGCGACTGCACGGCCCGGGTGTTCAACCGCTGCCACCTGGCCGAGTGGCGCCGCTTTCTCGACGAGGCGCGGAACCTGCCGGTGGCCGACCAGCTCAGGGCCGTGAACCGCTTCGCCAACACCCGGGAGTACGTGCTCGACATCGACAACTACGGCATCGAGGACTACTGGGCGATCCCCCGCGAGTTCCTCGGCAGCGGCGGCGACTGCGAGGACTACGTGATCACCAAGCTGTTCTCGCTGCTCTGGCTCGGCTATCCGGCGGACGAGCTGCGCCTGGTCGTCGTGCAGGACACCAACCTGCGCGTGCCCCACGCCGTCCTGGCGGTGGCCCGCGGGCGGGAGACCCTGATCCTGGACAACCAGGTGCAGGCGGTCCTGTCGGACCGGGACGTCGTGCACTACGTGCCGGTCTTCTCGCTCAACGAGTCCCGCTGGTGGATCCACCTGCCGCCCACATGAGCGCGTCCGTCCCCAGGCGCCCGCTGTCTCTCCCCCGTCGCGATCGCGGTGGCTGGCGCTGCTCGGGCTGATCGGCCTCGGCGCGCTGCTCATCAACGTCTATATAGAAGGCGAACGGCAGCGGGACCTGCTGCAGTGGGAGTCACGGCTGGGCCTCGTGGCCGACGCCAAGGCGGATGCCGTCGCGCGGCTGCTGGCGGCGGATCGCCGGGAGCTGGAGGAGCTCGCGCGCAACGCGTCGCTGCAGCTCTACCTCTGGCAGGTGGTGAAGGCGCGCCAGGCCGACGCGGCGGCGGCCGAGCCTGCCCAGCAGGCCTACCTGCGCAACCTGATCCTGGCGGCGGCGGAGCGGGGCGGCTACCTGCCGGATGCGAGCGGCCGCGTGCCGGCCAACGTGCCGCGCGCGGCGACGTCGGGCCTGGCCCTGTTCGATGCGGAACTCAATGCCGTGGTGGTCACGCCCGGCCTCGGCAGCAGCGTCGCCCGGGTGCTGGCCACTACAGCGACGTGGCGCGGCGCGCCCTGGCCACGCCGGCCCGGACGGTGGTGGACCTGGTGCTCGGACCCGACGACCGGGCCATGCTGGTGATCGCCGTGCCGGTCAGCGCGGTGTCCGGCGCGCTGCAGCCGGGCGGTGCGCCGGGCAGCGGGCCCGCCGGCGTGATCCTCGGCGTGCGCAGCGCGGACCAGGAACTGTTCCCGCTGCTCGGCCGCGGCCCGGCCTTTGCCGAGGACAGCGAAACGCTGCTGCTGGCCCGCCGGGAAGACAGCGTGCTCTTCCTGTCGCCCACCCGGGAGGGCGCCAATGCCCTCCGGCGCAGCGTGCCCCTCGAGCGGCCGGCGGCCGATGCGGAACTCGCCGAGGTCTCGGCCGTGCTGGCGCCGGACCGGTTCGCCGCCCTCGACAACTACCGGGGCACGCCCGTGCTGCAGGTGAGCCGGCGGATCCGCGGGCAGGCGACCGACGGGCAGCGCAGGGAAGGCCAGGGGTGGGTCCTCGCGCAGCAGGTGAACGCCGGGGAGGCGCTGGCCGGCGCCAACGAGCGGCGCGCATTCCTGCTGGCCACGCTCTCCCTGCTCCTGGTCGCCATCGCTGCGCTGGCGGTGGCCGCCTGGCGCCACGGCAGCAGCGTGCGGGCGCGCCACCAGGCCGACGAGCTGCGCGAGAAGGCCGCGAAGCTCCAGCGTCAGACCGACCTGCTCCACACGATCACCGACAACCTCGACGTGCTCACCGTCCTCGTCGACCGGGACCAGCACGTGATCTTCACCAACCAGGCCACGGCCAGCGCCGCGAGGAGCAGCATCGCCTCGATGATCGGCGGGCAGCTCTCCGGCATCTTCGGTCACGCGACGGCGGTCCTCCTCGGCGACCTCGGCGACGACGTGCGCCGCCAGCGCCTGCCGCTGCACCGGGTGCTGCCGCTCACCATCGGCGGCGCGCTGAAGAGCTTCCAGGTGAGCCTCATTCCCGTGGAGCGCATCGGCGAGCGGCGCCAGCTCGTGCTGCTGGTGATGAGCGACGTCACGGAGCTGAAGGTGGCCGAGCAGGAGCACGCGGACCTGCTGCGTGAACTCGTGGGGAAGCTCTCGGACGCGGTGGCCCTGCACGACCCGTACTCCGCCCACCACGCCAGCCGCATGGCGGAGGTGGCCCAGGCGGTGGCCCGGGAGCTCGGGCTGCCCGAGGAGGAGCGGGAGACCCTCGGGCTCGCCGCCACGCTTGCCAACATCGGCAAGATCATGCTGCCCGGCGACCTGCTCACGAAGACGGAGCCGCTGACACCCGCCGACCGGGAGCTGCTCCGCCGGCACGTGGACTTACAGCCTCGAGCTGCTGAAGGGCCTCGACTTCGAGGGGCCCGTGCTCGACGTGATCGCCCAGAAGCAGGAACTGCTCGACGGCAGCGGCTACCCGCGGGGCCTCGGCGGACCAGGAGATGACGCTCTCCGGCCGGATCCTCTCCGTCGCCAACGCCTTCGTGGCGCTGGTGAGCGTGCGCGCCTACCGGCAGGGCGTGTCCATCGAGGCCGCGCTGGAGGAACTCCTCCGCGGCGCCGGCACCCAGTACGACCGCCGCGTCATCGCGGCGCTGTTCCACGTGGCCGCGAACCGCCAGGACTGGACGAACTGGTCGTCCCCGTAGGAGCGCGTTCACGCGCGACCGGACGGCTCCGGCAGAGCGGCAGCGTGGACGAGAATCTCTTTGGCGCTCACCGTGTACTCACGGTAGCCAAAGAGATTGTCGGCCGCGATGCCGCGGGCCACGGGCCGCGGCAGGTCGCGCGTGAACGCGCTCCTACGGGGACTGCCAGGCGATCTCGAAGAAGAGCTCGCGGTCGCGGCCCGGGAAGTAGCGGTAATCGCCGAAGGCGAAGTCGGCGCGGTCGGCGTAGCGCTCGTCCGTCACGTTGTTCATGCGTAGCTGTCGTGGTCCAGTTCGGCGTCACGGCCCAGGAGGCGCGCAGGTTCAGCAGGTCGTGGCCGGGGTAGTCCTGGAGTTCCTGGGCGGTCGAGGTAGTACTCGCCCTGGTGCACCCACTCCGCCTCGGCCAGCAGGAAATCGCCGGTCCAGCCCAGGCGCAGGCTGCCGAGGGTGCGGGGCGCGGTGTCGATGTCGTTGCCGTCGGTGATGGTCTCGCCGCCGGTGACCACCTGGCTGAAGGCGTAGGTCTGCTTAGCCCAGGTGGCGGCCAGCGAGGCGTACAGCCCCAGGTCGCTGCTGCAGGTCCACGCCGAGTCTCCACACCCACGTGCTCGCTCTCGCCGTTGCTCACGTTGAAGCGGTTGGAGTCCTGCAGGACGTAGTCCTCCTTGCGCATGGCGAAGGCGGCCGACTCCACCTGCAGGTGGGGCGACTGCCAGCGCCAGCCGACCTCCAGGCTGTCGATGGACTCCGCGTCCAGGTCCGCCGCGTCCTGCCCCGCCTGCAGGCGGTAGAGCTCGGCTGCCTGCGGCGCGCGGAAGCCGCGGGTCAGCGTCGCGTAGACGGCCGTGTGCTCCGCCGGGCCGGTAGTTGATGCCGATGTTGGGTGCGACGTTGGTGAAGCTGTCGCTGCGGTCGGCGGGCCGGTTGAAGAGGCAGTCGGGCGTGCAGGGCGTGCCGTCGTCCCGGGTGTTGCCGGCGAGCATGTTGTTGTCGTAGTCGTAGCGCAGCCATTCGCAGCCGCAGGCCGCCGGTGAGCGTCAGGCGCTCGTCGAGCGGGTACTCGGCCTGGGCGTAGGGCGAGGCGAGCCACTGCCAGGCGTCGTAGTCGTAGTGCAGGCCCGCCGGGCGGGGCGGGTTGCCGATCTCCGGGTTCGACTGGAACTCCTCCAGGTAGCCGCTGGCGATCTCCACGTCGAAGCCGGCGGTGACGCGGGCCGTTGCCGGTGGCGAAGTAGCGGAGCAGCGTCACGCCGCCGCTGGTCTGGCCGTTCTTCTCGGTGGGCTGGCCGAGCAGGAAGTGCTGGAGGAAATCCATGTCGGAGCGGCGGAGGAAGCCGATGACGTCCCAGCCGCTGTCGGCCGTGTTCGCCGCCGGCTGCCAGCGGGCGCTGAGGCGCTGGGCGTTGGCGTCCCGGTAGGACTCCGGGTTGGGGTTGGTGAGGCGGATGGCCTCGTCCCGGTAGGCTGTCCTCGCCGAGGATGAAGCCGGCCGTCTCCTGGTCCAGCACGTTGCCGCTGAAGCCGAGTTCCAGGTGGCCGGCAGCCAGGCTCGTCGCGTACTTGAGGAAGCCCTTGGCCTGCCGGTAGTCGGACTCGTCGCGGAAGCCGCCGTCGTGATCGAACAGCAGGCCGCCGATGAAGCCGGAGTCGTCGCCGGTGGTGCCGGCGTTGCCGCCGGGTGTGCTCACGAGGATCTTGCCGCGGACGAAGCGATTCGGCCCCGACTCGCCGCTCACCGCGATCCCGCGCCCGCCCGGCTCCGGCAGCAGCACGTTGAGCGTGCCGTGGACGGCGTTGGAGCCGTACAGCGCCGTGCCCGGACCGCGGATCACCTCGATCGCCGTGGCCTGCTCGGAGGGCAGCTCGAACAGTTCGTTGACGTTGCAGAAGCCCGTGGGGCGGATCGGCGATGCCGTCCTCCAGGATCAGGAAGCTGCCGCAGGAGCCGGGGCCGGTGAGCACCGGCGAGCGGATCGCGGTGAGGTGCTCCTGGCCGCTGCCGCGGGAGAGCCACACGCCGGGGACCTGCGTGCCGACCTCGTGGATGTGCGTGGCGTTGAGCAGGTCGATGCGGTCGGCGTCGACGCGGGCGGTGTTGCCGGCGAACTCGAGGGCGGGCGTGGGATAGCGCGTGGCGGTGACGATGATCTCGTCCGGCAGGTTGCGCGGGGCGGCCTCCGGCACGGACGGTGCGCCGAGCAGCGCCCGGCGCGAGCAGCAGGACGGCGCGGCGCACTAGCGCTCGAGCGACTCGAGCCGGATGCTGGGCGTGTCGCCGATTCGGCTGAAAGCGTGGCGGCTGGCCATGTCCCGGAGCGTCTCGTCGCGCTCCTCGCGGGTGACGAACCAGTGCTCCTTCTGCCAGTCGTTGCCCAGCACGCCGCCGCAGCGGGTCGTTGGGGGGCATCGTCACGCGAATCCCGTAGCGCAGCGCGGCGGGCTCGGGCGCCGGGGTGCGGAGATTGTGCGGGTTGCTGAGTTCCATGCGGGTTGCCGAAGGAGGTGGAGGCGCAGGATCATAGCGGACCCCAGTCACACCGGGAACGCCCATGTCCGAGCATCGCGCCACCATCCGCTGGCAGAACAGCGGTGCCACGCTGGACTACGACCACTTCAGCCGGGACCACACCTGGACGGTGAAGGAAGGGCGGCTGACCGTGCCGGCGTCGTCGGCGCCGGCCTACCAGGGGAACGCGGACCTGATGGACCCGGAGGATGCCCTGGTGGCGGCGCTCGCCAGCTGCCACATGCTGACCTTCCTGGCGATCGCGGCCCGCCGGCGGCTGGTGGTGCTGGAGTACACGGACTCTGCGCAGGGCTGGCTGGAACCGGACGCGGAGGGCCGGCTGGCCGTCACGCGGGTGGAGCTCCGGCCCCGGGTGCGCTTCGCGCCGGGCACGGCGCTGTCAGTCGAGGATCACGGCAAGCTGCACGACAAGGCCCACCGGGGCTGCTTCATCGCCAACTCCGTGAAGACCGCCGTCACGATCCTCCCGGAAATGGTACCGGCCTTGTAGGAGCGCCTTCAGGCGCGATCACTATTCGCGCCTGAAGGCGCTCCTACAACGCTCAGAACTTCGTTTCGGGCGCAGGCTGGGCGCCGTCCTCGATGGCGTAGGTCTTGCTGCCGGTCTCGGCGGGCGGGGCCTCTGCCGGCGGCTGGCTGGCGAGGGCGGCGTCCTTCCAGTTCACCTGCGGGGCCATGGTGCCAAGTGTCGCCACCAGTTCCTGACCGGCTGCCGGCGCCGCCAGGCTGCGATCGGTGAAGATCGTGTTGGCGCTCGTGTCCTGGGCACCGGCATACCAGCGGGCGTTGGCCTCCTGGTCGATGGTGATGGTGCCACCGTCCAGCGACACGCCGGCGAAGAGGCCGCGGCTGCGGGCGTAGGTGTAGATCTCCGCCTTGAACTCGCCGTCGGTCATAGCGAGCGCGGTGCGGCCCACGGGGCCGGCAGATGCCGACGCGCTGCCGCCGAGCGTGAACTTGCCGCGGGCGATGTTGTCCACGCCGCGACGGGTCTTGAACACCAGCACCAGGTCCGCGCCCTGGGCACCGGCCTGGAAGCCTATCCCGAAGTTGGTGAGCGTGATGAACGACGGATTGCTCCAGGCGCCGTCGGACTGCCGGACCAGCAACACGCCCTTGCCGTAGCTGCCGCCGAGGATGAAGCCGCCCTTGAGGACATTCGGGAGCACGGCGACCGCGTAGGCGCTGTTCAGCAGGTTGGGCGGGATGGCTTGTTCGGGGATCTTCTGCAGGTCCTGCAGCACCCAGGTGGCGGTCTGTACCCGGCGGTCCAGGTCTTCGGCGGCCTGGGCGGTGAGGGAAGCGCCCAGCGTGGCGACAGCAAGCAGCGCGACGGTCCGGACGACGGTGGTGAACGGGGAGAGCATTCGGGTCATGGTGTCCTCCTTGACGGGACGAACTTGACGGGATGAATCAGGGCCCGTTCCGTCGGGTCCCCTGCCTTGATCGGTAATCTAAGCGAATCAGCGTCTTATGTAAACGTTCTCGGCCGACCGGTAGACCCGCTGGAACTCCGCCGCACTCGACGAGTTGACCTTCAGGTCCCGGATCAGCCCGTCCGCCAGGTCGTAGATCCAGCCGTGCACCGTGACGTCCTGGCCCCGGGCCCAGGCGTCCTGGATCACCGTCGTCTGGCACACGTTGGCCACCTGCTCCAGCACGTTCAGCTCGCAGAGCCGGTTCACCTGGTCATCGACCGAGCCCGCACTCTCCAGAACCACGCGGTGCTTCTGCGCCACGTCCTGCACGTGCCGGAGCCAGTTGTCCACGAGGCCCATCCGCTCGTCCTGGTACGCGGCCCGCACGCCGCCGCAGCCGTAGTGGCCGCAGACGATGACGTGCCGGATCTTGAGGACATCCACGGCGAACTGGAGCACCGACAGGCAGTTCAGGTCCGCGTGCACCACCACGTTGGCCACGTTCCGGTGCACGAAGACCTCGCCCGGCAGCAGGCCGACGATCTGGTTGGCCGGCACGCGGCTGTCGGAGCAGCCGATCCAGAGATACTCCGGCCCCTGCTGGGCCGCGAGCTTGGGGAAGAAGTCGGGATCCTGCTGGCGGATCCGTTCGGACCACGCGCGATTGTTGTCCAGGAGTCGCTGGAGGGAGTTCATGGCGGGGAGCTTGCCGGATGGGTCAGGCGTTTGCCAGCCGCTGCGAGGGTTGCGTCCGGGCGACCCGGCTCCGTACCATCCCCGCCGATGCGGATTCCTGCACTGGCGCCGGCGCTCCTCCTGATCCTGATCCTGGTCATGGCCGCCCCGCGTGCCGACGCGGGTCCGTGGGTCGATCCGGGAAACACGGGACTCCGCCACGACATCCAGTTGCTGGCCGATGCCGGCATCATCAAGGGGCCCGTCACCCAGTGGCCCCTGTCCTGGGGCGACATCCTGGCGGTTCGGCGACGCGCGGCCGGTCGACCTGTCGCCCGCCGAGGCCGGCGCCCTGGCCCGCCTGGTGCGCCTGGCCCGGTCGGAGCGCGCGGTGGGCGACTGGCGCCCCAGCGCCCGGCTGAGCGGCGGCACCGAAGGCCGCACGCTGCGCGATTTCGAAGCGACGCCGCGGGAGGCCGCCGAGGTCGAGCTCGGCATCGAGTGGACCGGCGCACGCGCGGCACTCCGGTTGCAGGGCCAGTTCGCTGCCGATCCCGAGGATGACCGCGAGTGGCGCGCGGATGGCAGCTATGCCGGCATCGCCCTCGGCAACTGGATGGTCGCCGCGGCCATGACCGATCGCTGGTGGGGCCCCGGCTGGCAGAGCAGCATGATCCTGTCGAACAATGCCCGGCCGATTCCCGCCTTCACGATCGACCGCAACTCCACCGCACCCTTCGAGTCGAAATGGCTGCGCTGGATCGGCCACTGGGACCTGGTGGCTCTCTGGGGCTTCCTGGAGGACGGCCGCGACATCCCCAACGCGCGGTACTTCGGCCTGCGCACGACCGTGCGCCCGGCCAGCTTCCTGGAGTTCGGGCTCTCGCGCACCGCCATGTGGTGCGGCAGCGGCCGCCCCTGCGACTTCGACACCTTCACCGACCTCCTGCTCGGCCGCGACAATGCCGGCGACAACGTGGACCCGGAGGACGAGCCGGGCAACCAGCTGGGCGGCTACGACATGCGCCTGAGCGCGGCGCGGCCTGGGTGTGCCCGTGGCCGTCTACACCCAGCGCATCGGCGAGGACGAGGACGACTTCCTGCCCTCGCTGTTCCTCACCCAGATTGGCCTCGAGGCCTGGGGGCAGGCGGGGGACCTCGGCAGCCTGCGGGTCTACCTCGAGGTGGCCGACACGCTCTGCGGCGGCAACATCACCGGGTCCGGGCTGCCCAACTGCGCCTACAACCACCCGATCTACTCCACCGGCATGCGGTACCGCGGCCGGGCCATCGGCCACACCGCCGACAACGACGCGGAGATCTGGTCCCTCGGTGTCCTGCTCAACGATGCAGACGACCACAGCTGGGCCCTGACTCTCAGCGCCGGGGACCTGAACCGGGAGGGCGAGCCGGACCCGGCCAACACCGTGACGCCGGTCAAGCAGGAGTACGTCGGCGCCTCGCTCGTCCACAGCCGCAGCCTGCCGGTCGGCACGCTTGCGCGCGGGCCTCGGCTTCGAGTCGCGGGACACGCCGTCCACCGGCGCCACGGACGAGGACTGGCGGCTGTTCCTGGAGTGGCGGCAGCAGTGGTAGGGCCTGGCCGGCCCTTCAGCGCGGGTTCAGTGCCGAAGGGTAAACAGTGAGTCCGCCATTGCCACCACGTCACCGACCCTCGACAATGCCCGCCATGCCTCCAGCCCTCCGTCGCCTCGCCGCCAGCGCCTGTCTGGCACTGCTGGCGGTCCTGGCGTCCCACGTGCCGGCATCCCGTGCCCAGGACTCCCTGGCGGGCGAGGCCATTTCCGAGGACACGGCGGTCGCCCTGGTCCGTGAGCAGACCGATGGCAAGGTGGTGCGCGTGGACCGCAAGCTGGAGGGGCAGAGCCTCGTCTATCGCGTCCGTGTGCTGACGCCCGACGGCCGGCTGCGCGAGTACCGCGTGGACGCGGCGACGGGCGCCATTCGCTGATTCCCCGGGAGTAAGCTGCCCGCATGCGCCTGCTCATCGTTGAAGACGACACCGCGCTCCGCCAGTCCCTGGCCGGCAGCCTGCGTGCGGCCGGCTTCGCCGTGGACGAGGCAGCCACCGCCGCCGAGGCCGAGTACTTCGCCTCGGAGTTCGCCGTGCAGCTCGGCATCGTGGACCTCGGGCTGCCGGACCGTTCCGGGGTCGAGCTCATCACGCGGCTGCGGGCCAGCGGCGCCGGGTTCCCCATCCTGATCCTCACGGCCCGCGAGCACTGGCAGGACAAGGTCAACGGTCTCAACGCGGGCGCCGACGACTACGTCGTGAAGCCCTTCAACCTGGATGAGCTCAAGGCCCGGATCAACGCGCTGCTGCGCAGGACGGCGGGCCAGGCGCAGCCGGTCCTGCGCGCGGGGCCGCTGGAGATGAACACCCACGCCCGGGAAGTGCGGGTGCAGGGCCGCGTCGTGGCGCTCACCGCCTACGAGTACCGCCTGCTCGAGATGCTCGTCATGCGCGCGGGGCGGGTCGTGAGCAAGCAGGAGCTCACCGACCAGCTCTACGACCAGGATTTCGAGCGCGACAGCAACGTCGTCGAGGTCCTGCTGACGCGCCTGCGCAAGAAGCTCGATCCGGACCGCTCGCTCGGCCTCATCGAGACGGTGCGAGGACAGGGTTACCGGATGCCGCGTCCACCGGACGGCGGTTGAGACAGAGCCGGATGTCTGGCCGGCCGGGCTCCCTCAGCACGCGACTCCTGGTCATCACCGCCGTGATGCTGGTGGCCGCCTTCGGCGGCACCATCGTCGTCCTCGACATCGTCTTCCGCCGCAGCGCCGAGCAGGCGCTGGCCGACCAGCTGGAAACCCAGGTTTCGGCGCTGATCGGCGCCGTCGAGCCCGACGACGCGGGCAACCTGACGATCCCCGACCGGCTGCTCGAGCCGCGCCTCGCCAACCCCGGGTCGGGACTGTATGCCGAGATCCTCGATGCCTCCGGCCTGCCGTTGTGGCGCTCCCCGTCCGCCGTGGGCCTCGACCTCGCCACCGGCGCCACGCTGAACGCAGGCCAGCGCACGCTCACGCGCCGCCGGCTGGCCGACGGCACGCGGGCGCTGCTCCTCGGTGTGGCGATCAACTGGGAACTGGGGCCCGCCGCCACGCCGGCGTTCCAGGTGTTCACGGCGGCGGACCTCGCCGCGTCCGAGCGCCAGCTGGACCAGTTCCGCCGGCAGCTGCTCGGCTGGTTCTCCAGCGTCATGTTCGTGCTCCTCGCCGCGCTCTGGCTGGCCATCCGCTTCGGCCTCCAGCCGCTGCGGCGGATGTCCAGCGAGATCGCGGAGATCGAGAAGGGCGGGCGCGAGGCGCTCAGCGAGGAGTACCCGCGGGAACTGGAGGGGGTCGGACGCGGCTTCAACACGCTGCTGCGCTCGGAGCGCCAGCGCATGGAGCGTTACCGGACCACCATGGATGACCTCGCGCACAGCCTGAAGACGCCGCTGGCGGTGGTGCGCAACGAGGTGAGTGGTGGCCAGCCCGATCGGGTCGCGCTGCAGGCGCAGGTGGATCGCATGCAGAGCGTGATCGATTACCAGCTGAAGCGGGCTGCGGCCACGGGACCCCGCAGCCTCGCCGCCCGGCCCGTGGCGCTCCAGCCGGTGCTGACGGAACTGGTGGCGAGCCTCCGCAAGATTCATCGCGACCGGGACGTGGCCTGCGACCTGCAGGTGCCGGAGGGCGCCAGCTATCCGGCCGAGCAGGGCGACCTCTACGAGATCCTCGGCAACCTGCTCGACAACGCCTGGAAGTGGTGCCGCAGCCGGGTCGTCGTGACGGTGGAGGTGGCGGCGGGTGGGCTGTCGGTGACCGTCGCGGATGACGGTCCGGGGATTCCGGAGGACCAGACGGAGGCCGTGCTGAACCGGGGCATTCGTGTGGACCAGCGCGGCGACGTGCCCGGCCAGGGCATTGGCCTGGCCGTCGTGCGGGAGATCGTGGGCCTCTACGGCGGCAGTCTGCGCCTGGGCCGCTCGGCCCTGGGCGGCGCCGAAATCGCGGTGCTGCTGCCGAAAACCCGCATTGGGGACCTTCCCCTGATCCGGCGCTAAATAGAAAAGGTACCGGACACTTAGTTCTGTTAGTTGTCGGGGTGTACCGCAGCATTGCGGGACCAAACCCCGACAACTAACAGAACTAAGTGTCCGGTACCTTTTCTATTTCAGAAGCCGGGGGGGCGCTGGCTGTCTTCGTACATCTTTGTCAGGAAGGTGCGGATGGCCGGTTCCGCTTCTTCCCGCGTCATCAGCCGCTGGTCCGCCAGCAGCTTGGCCATGTCGGCCACCGACCGGCGGCCGTCGATCAGCCCCATGATGAAGCCGTAGATCCGCGTGGTCATGGCCTGCAGCTGGAAGGCGGGCAGCAGCGGCACGGGCTGCGTTCCTGCCACGAGCCAGTCCGGCAGCGCCCGGTGCCGGGGCGGCTTGGCCACGGACTGTTCCTTCGTCGCGCCGATCGTCACCACGAGCTCCCGCCGCCCGTGGCGGCTGGCCGGCGAGCACATATAAGGAATCTCATCCTCCCGGACGTCGGGCTCGGCAAAGCCGCTGTCCATGACGATGGCGAGGACCTCCTCCAGGCTGTAGCGGCAGGCGGCCTCGGGCTGGCTGAACGCGAGGGACCCGAAGCTGATCCAGCGGCCGCCGGGCTTCAGCAGCCCGTTCACCCGGGCTGCGAAGTGGCGGAAGTCCTCCGGGAGGATGTCCACCACCCAGGGCGTCACGACCACGTCGATGCTCCCGGCGACCAGCGGGGGGCGCAGCACGTCGCCCAGGATCAGGTGGAAGCCGTCCCGCACCGGCTCCGGCGCCACCAGGGTCCGCAGCACGGCGTGGTCGCCGATGGAGCGGGGCGCGACCGGAAACTCCCAGAGTTCCACGCCCTCGCCGGACACGGCTCGCGCGGCCACCAGGGCCAGCAACGGATTGAAGTCCAGCGCGACAGTGTTGTCCGCCGGCAGCTGCTGGTGCAGGTCGTAGGCCAGGCGGCCCGCACCGGCGCCCAGGACCACCAGGTTGCCGGGCGCCGTCCCGCCGAGCGCGCCCACGACGAGCTGCAGCGACTCCGCGTTCTCCGTGTCGCCCCAGGCCCAGTCCCGGTGGATGTTCGGGTAATAGGTGGTGAGGCCCTGGTCGGTCGGCAGCCGCGTCTGCAGCGCCAGGTGGGTGGCCAGGCCGGCCTGGCCAGCCCTGGAGCGCCAGCGGTGACAGCAGTTCCGCGAGCCGCCGCGCCTGGTCGCCGCAGGCCCGGTTCTGCAGCGTCAGCCGCTCCCGCGTGAGGGGCCGCAGCCGCGGGTTCTGCAACTCGGCCTGCACGCCCGCGGCGTCCTGTGCCAGCTTCTCGAGCGAAGAACTTCAGCCGCTGGCGCCACTCGGCCAGTGTCGCCGCCGGCTCTGCGAACAGGCACGGCACCCCGGCCAGCGACGGGAACTTGAGCCCGCAGCCGCTGCAGCCGAAGCTCGCGTCCGGGTACTGACGGACGGCGACCTCGCAGCGGGGGCAGGCGAGGAGGGCGGTGACACCGGGTGCGGCATGCCGATTATGGCACTGCGGTCAGTGCGCCCGTAGGAGCGCCTTCAGGCGCGACCGGGATTCCCGCGTGAGCGTGTCCGCGAGCTGATGGGAACCCGGTCGCGCCTGAAGGCGCTCCTACGGGATCTAGATCGTGCCGTTGACGATCGGCTCGAAGGCCGTCAGCGAGTCGCGCAGTGCCGGCGACCCGAGGCCGTGGCCCGGGAACAGCGTGGCAAAGTTGCCCTGTTCGCCGTGCAGCGCCATGTAGTTGAGCAGCACCGTCTCCACCAGCAGGTTGACGTTGTTGGCCGCCGGTGTGCGCCGCGGTCTCCACCGAACCGTCGCGGCGCATGTAGCCGAGCTGCTGGTGCCTGCGCCTGCTCGCGTCGGGCGTGCCGCCCAGCAGCGTGGCCGCCCAGCCGGGTTGTAGACCAGGAAGAACGACGCGGCGGTGGACTGGTTGTCGCTGGTCCACTCGCCCTTGCCGCGGCCGTCGACCGTAGTCGTCGATCGCGCCGTCGCTGGACAGCGAGCCGTCGCTGAACACGTACATCATCAGCGGCACGCCGACGCGCGCGGCGTACTCGAGGCAGGCGCCCATGCAGCGCCCGGCGCGGAAGTCCTTCACCTCGCCCTCGGCCCGGCGGCCGCCGTGGTAGTCGTAGCCGCCCATCGTGATGCGTGCCGGCGCCGGCGAAGCCGTTGATCACCAGCTTCATCACCGACGCGGTCTTCCGGAACTCGTCGCTGCCTGTCGAACTCGGCCTGGCTGAAGATGCCGGTCGGGCCGACGATGTCCGGGTCGATGGACGGATTCAGGCTCGACGGATCGCCGAAGCGGTCCGCGATGTCCGCCGACTTCACGTAGCCGCAGTTCACCAGGTCCTTGATCACGTCGTCCTGGGTCACCGTCGAGCCGGGTGTCCACGCGCTGCAGCTTCATGTCGCTGACGCGCTGGATGGACTCGAGCACCTTCACCGCGTCCGCCTGGTTCAGCAGGCCCACGAGGGCGCCCGTGTCCACCAGGCCGGTCACGTCGCTCGGCCGGTCCACCTTCGTGGGCCGGTCCTCGGGGTTGATCATCATCACGGGCGCCATGGAGTTGCCGCCGGAGTCGGCGTTGCGCGAGCCGATCAGGCCGAGCAGCGAGCCGTCGGCGCCGGCGCGGGCGATGCCGTACATGGGGTTGTGCGGGTTGTTGCCGGTGTCGTTCTCCGACCGGGCCGGGATGACGGCGCCGTTGATGTCGGCGGCGGTGCCGGCCGACACGTGCCATGAGCATGCCGCGCAGGAAGGCGCTGTCGCTGTGGAAGGCGAGGCCCAGGGTCTGGTCGACGTGATCCTGCTGGGTGATCGCGCTCACGACCGGCGGGATCATGTCGCCGGGCAGGCCGAGCTTGCTGTAGCCCGCGGTGGAGAGGAAGTCGAGCTGGCCGCCGGCGCCGCCGACGAGCACGTTGGAGCCGGCCATGTTGGCGCCGCCCGCCAGGTCGAAGCAGATGAACGGGATCTTGCCGGCGCCCTGGGTGGCGATGCCGCAGGAGGCCTTCAGCGCCTCCAGGTCCGGGGCGAGCGCGGCGTAGGCCGCCCGCGGGTTGGCGAACAGGCTGAAGACGCCGGCGCCGACCACGGTCGCCGTCCCGGCCATGAAGCCCTGGGCGATCAGCTGCCGGCGCGTGATGGGCCGCGGATGATCGGGGTGCCGTTGCGGCTCGAAGTAGTTGCGGGTCTTCTTGCGTGCCATGTCCGTTGCCTACGGTTCGCGCCTGAAGGCGCTCCTACTGCACCAGCGTCACTGCGCTGCCGATCGTGGCTGCGCAGGCTGCCTTCACGACCGTCTCGGTCCGGTCTGCGGCGCAGGACCCGCCGCAAGCCGTCAGGTCTGTCGTCAGGTTGTCGAGTTCCGTCGCGACGGCCGATGCGTCCGGCTGGCTGGTCGACGATTCGTGCCCATGGCCCGCGTCAGCAGCGGGTACGAAGATCTGGTCCCGCTCCGGGCCCGTGTCGAAGGCCGTGCTCGCCGGCGCGCTGAAGTTGAAGCCGCCGCCAGCAGGCTGGTCCGCAGCGCGTCGTCCTCCACCAGCGCGTTGCAGTACTCGATGGCCAGCTGGGCGATGCCCACCTGGTGCGAGGCCAGCACGGCATTCAGGTCGACGACCGCCGGCAGCTGCTGCCGGACCAGCGCGAAGGTGGCCTTCACGGCCGGCTGGTTCGGCGAGACGCCGGTGATCGCGGCCATGGTGGCGTTGATCTCGTCGAAGGTCTTCACGCCGATGTCGGAGACGGGGTCGCCGTCCGCGGGCGGCGGCGGGGTCAGGGGTGCCGGCTCGGTCACCACGTTGGTGCTGTTGCCGAAGCACCTCGAAGGTGAGGAAGAACTCGTCCTGGTCCGGGCCCTTCTCCAGCGGGATCACCGTGCCGAGGCTCGACAGCACCTGGCCGGTGGCGGCCGAGTAGCCGTTCGCCACGCTGACCGCCGTGTCCAGGTTCCGGTAGGCCTGGCTGATCGGCAGCACCACGCCGTTGGCGCCGATGCGCAGCCCGCGGACCGGAATCGGCGTCGACGGCGTCCAGTCCGGATCCAGGCTGACGAAGGTCGGCCGGTTGAACAGGTAGCTGTAGCTGTCGAACTGGCTGACCTCGAAGAGCACGTAGCTGCTCGCCGCGCCGCTGTGGGCGCTCGACGTCGAACAGCAGGAAGAACTTCTCGCCGACGCCGGCGTCGAAGTTCTGCTGGACCTGCTCCGGCGTCAGTGCGCGGTTGTGGACCGCGGCCATGCGCAGCACGCCCTGCCACTGCCGGTCGCCGGACGGCTCGTTGCCGAGCACCAGCGCGAACGTGTCGTCCCAGTCGCCGAGGGTGCCGCCCATGGCCGTGTCCGGGTCCTCGGTGTACACGCCGTTCACGTAGATGCGCCGGCCCGCGACCGGGTCGTAGGTCATCACGACGTGCTGGAGGGTCGCCTGGGCGTCCTCGTCGTCGTCCAGGGTCTGCAGCAGCGAGCCGTTGGCGTCCGACGTGCTGCTGCGGTTGAAGAAGTCGTAGCTGTACAGCGTCTGGCCCATGGTGAAGTTGCGCAGCGTGGAGCCGGCGGAGTAGGTGACGATGCGCGCCTCCTCCTGGTTCACGTTGGCGGGCGCCGCCCAGGCCTCGATGCTGTACTGGCCGGTGGCCGTGATCAGGTCGTGCAGCTTCCGGCTGGCGGTGGTCGAGCCCTGCGCCCGGCCGCTGCGGATGTTGATGCCCCAGCCGCCGACCCAGGCGATGTCGCCCGACAGCGTCAGGTTGATGGCCGGCTGGACGCCGCTGGTGTCGAAGGCCGTCGTGCCGCTGCCTTCCTTGAACTCCCAGAGGGCGATCTGGCCCGCCTCGTACCGGCTGCCGCCGCTCGCGACGGTCCCGTCGTACATGGTCAGCGCCCGGCTGATGACCAGCGCCGGATCGACGGACGTCACGTCGATCGTCGCGGCATAGGCGGCGATGGCGTCCTCCATCTCCTGGGCGTTGCTCGTGCAGTTGTCCCAGCAGTTGTGGAACTCGTCGCGCAGGCGGAGCACCAGCCGGGAGCTCTCCGGGCTGTCGAGGTTGATCTTGGTCTTCACGGCCTGGTAGGCGGTCTCCACGTCCTCGTCGGCAAAGAACGGGGACTGCTGGGTGGCCGAGGAGGAGCTGTGGCAGCCCGCGCAGTACTCGGTCACCAGCGGGTAGACCGTGGCCGCGAAGCCCGCGGAGTCGGCCGGGAAGTTGCGGCTCTGGCCCACGTCCTTGAGGGGCGGGGCAACCAGCTGGATGGTCTTCGTGCCGCCGCTCGCCGTGCCGGCGACCCAGTTCTCCACCCACGTCTGCATCGTCGTCGCGCAGGCCTGGATGGCCGCCTGGTTGCTGCCAAGCCAGCAGTTGTGGCCCTTCGGCCATCTTCTGGACGATGGTGGACAGGCCGGGGTCGGTGCGATTGACGAGCTGGTCGGCCGCGGCCCAGGCCAGGTTCACGTCGTCGTCCCGGGCGAAGAGCGGTGACTGGGTGTTGCCGTGGCACGCCGAGCAGTTCGCCACGCCGCCGTTCCGGACGTTCGTCCAGAGGGCATTCATGAAGTTCTGGATATCCACGGTCTGCGGCGCCGGGCCCGTGTAGGTCGACGGCGGCGTGACGCCCGTCGGCGGCAGCCGCTCGGTGCCGGCACCGCCGCCGCACGCGGCGAGGACCGAAGCCGCGATGGCGAGGGTCGAGGCCCGTAGGAGCGCCTTCAGGCGCGATCCCGATTCCGTTTTCACCGTCAAGCCTCCGTTCAATCGCCCATGCAGTACGCAGCGGACTCGGCAAAGACCTGCTTCAGCCTGTAGCCGCCGGACCGGAACGAACTGACCATCGAATCAATCTGCGTGCGGTCGGTGCCATCCACCGGCGAGCGCAGGCACACGTTGCGGAAGACCTTCTCGACCTGGCAGCGCGCGAAGGCGGTGCTGTTGGCGAGTTCCTGGCCCATGGACTTGGCGCCGGCGCCGCTGCCCGGAAGCTGGCTGTCCCAGCCGAGGAGGGCGTTCTGGCCCGCGCGCCAGTAGTTGCTCCACTGGTCGTCCGGCGTGCGGTAGCCGTGCGGGAAGGTGGCATCGTTGTTGAAGTACTTGGGCTGCACCACGCCCGGGGTGTAGACGATGCGGCCCTGGACCGGATCGAAGGTGTAGTAGGCGAAGGCCTGGGTCAGCGGGTCCATGCCGATGTGGCAGCCGATGCAGTTGTTCAGGAAGATGCGGCTGTCGCCGCCCGGGCTTCGGCGACACGTCCTGGCGGATCCGGTCGGGCACGCCCCGCGTGTCCAGCACCTGCTCCATGTCGCGGCACAGGTGATTCAGCAGGGTGAAGCGGAACATCGCCCGGTTCGTGCCGGCGACGAAGAAGGCCTCGGCGGCCGCGCGCGTCGTCAGCACGCCGGCCGTGGCCGAGTCCGGCAGGCCGCTGACGGCGGTCTGGCTCGAGGCCGTCAGCCGCGTCTTCAGGTCGGCATTCTGGTCCTCCAGCGCCTGGTAGTGGTCGTTGTTGGCTGGGCGAGTAGGCGGGAATCCCGCCGCCGGTCCCGACGTACACCAGGTTGGCCGACAGCAGCGTGTTGAAGGGCACGTCGTCGCGCACCATGCCGATGACGGTCGCCGTGTAGTCATTCAGGGGCACGAAGACGCTCTGGTCGCGATTTGTCCAGGGCGCGGCGAAGTTCTTCAGCGTGACGCTGTAGAAGCTGCTGTTGTCCATGGCCGTGTAGGCCGCGTCGGTGGCGTTGCTGCCGGCCACGTCCGCCTGCATGTCGGCCAGCACGGCCTCGGTCGGCGGCACGCCGGCCAGCCGCTCGTGGATGCGCCGGGCCTGCTCGCGCGGGCCAGCGTCCGCGGTAGCTGACGCCAACGAAGCGGCCAGCACCAGCAGGGCCGACAGCGCCGTGGCGCTCAAGACCCGCCCGCGCGGGGCCGACGTAGCGACGGCAATGCGCCGTCCTGACAGCAAGGTGATCAAGTTGTGCCCATCCCAAAAGCCTGGCGCCTTGCGCGCCGGGATGCATTTAGCTTTGGGAGCAGTCCGGGGTTCTGTGACTGCCTTAACGGTTCGTGGAAATGTCGCTGTATTACGTTATCTCGCGGGCAATTGGGCGCCGCGCATCGGCTCTTATGCATCACGGCCTTTTCTTGGGCAGGCCGTGATGGGGATGATGATGACTGCAAGGATGCGGAGTATTCCGTCGCCGGCGCTTGCACGCGCGCCGGCTCGATTTCTGGCCAGGTCTCTGGCCGGTCTGCTGGCGAGCGCGCTGGCCGCCTGCGGTGGCGGCGGTGGCGTGGGCGGCGGGACAGGATCCCGACCCGGTCATCGTTGACGTGGCCATTGCTTACGTCAAGCGGCCGGTGCCCGTCGATGACCAGGGCGCCGTCGAGCCCTCCGACGTGCGCGAGCTGCGCACCTTCAACGTCGGCGCCGACCTCTTCGTGCGCGAGCGGGCCGCGGTCTCCGCTGCCGAGATCAACGTCACCAACCGCATCACGCAGGGTGGCGGCCTGTACGACATCCGTGACCTGGAGATGGCCTGGGACGGCTCGAAGGTGGTCTTCGCCATGCGCGGTCCCTTCATCGAGGGCGCCCAGGAGGAGGACCAGCCCACCTGGAACGTCTGGGAGTACACGCTCGCCACCGACGAGCTCCGCCGCATCATCCCCTCGGACCTGAACGCCGAGGCGGGCCACGACGTGGCCCCGCACTACCTGCCGGACGGGCGCATCGTCTTCTCGTCCACGCGGCAACGGCAGTCGAAGGCCGTGCTGCTGGACGAGGGGAAGCCCCAGTTCGACGCCCAGGACGAGGACCGCAACGAGCCCGCGTTCGTCCTGCACGTGATGAACGACGACGGCTCCGACGTCCACCAGGTCTCCTTCAACCAGAGCCACGACCTGGACCCGACGGTGCTCACGAACGGGCAGGTGGTGTTCACCCGCTGGGACAACGCGGCGGGCAACAACGAGATGAACCTGTACCGGATGAACCCGGACGGTTCGGGCCTGGAGCTCTACTACGGCGCCCAGAGCCACGCTACGGGCACGGACGGCGCCACGGTCCAGTTCATCCAGCCGCGGGAGATGCCCGACGGTCGCATCCTGACCATCGTCCGGCCGTTCCGGACGGACGACTCCGGCGGTGACCTGGTGGCCATCGAGGCCGCGAATTACGTCGAGAACCTGCAGCCCACCGCGCCGAACGCCGGCCTGCTCGCGGGCCCGGCCCAGTCCCGGCTCGTGGTCAACGACGTGCGGACGGACGACACGATCTCGCCGGGCGGCGAGTTCAGCTCGGCCTACCCGCTGTTCGACGGCACGGAGCGCATGTTCGTCAGCTGGAGCCCGTGCCGCCTGCTGAGCGCCACGCTGCAGATCATTCCCTGCACGGCCGCCGCGCTGGCTGACCCGAACGTCGTCGCCGCGCCGCCGCTCTACGGCGTCTGGATCTACGATCGGGTTGCGAACACGCAGCAGCCGATATTCGCGCCGGTCGAGGGCATCCTGATCAGCGACATCGTCGCCGGCCAGCCCCGCGCGGTGCCGCCGATCATCTACGACCTGGCCACGACGGGCAGCGCCGACCCCGACCTGCTGGCGGAGGGTGCCGGCCTGATCGACATCCGCAGCGTCTACGATTTCGACGGGGTGACGGGCGCGGGCGTGAACATCGCCGTCCTCGCCGACCCGGCCCAGACCACCGCCGACGAGCGGCCGGCCCGCTTCCTGCGCCTGGAGAAGGCGGTGGCCCTGCCCGACGACGACGTGCGCGACTTCGACAACAGCGCCTTTGGCGTGAGCGCTGGCCAGGGCATGCGCGAGATCCTCGGCTACGTGCCGGTGGAGCCGGACGGCTCCGTCGTGGCGAAGGTGCCCGCCAACGTGCCGCTGGCGTTGTCGGTGCTCGACCGCGAACGGCCGCCGCATCACGAGCCGCCACCAGAACTGGCTGCAGGTCCGTCCGGGCGAGGTGCTCACCTGCAATGGCTGCCACGTCCCCACGAGTGACGTGTCCCACGGCCGGAAGGACGCCTTCGTCAGCGCCTGGGCAGGCGCTCCGGCCGACGCCCAGCCGTTCCCGAACACCGAGCCCGCGTTCTTCGCCGACTTCGGCGAGACCATGGCCCAGGTCAAGGAGCGGATCAGCTGCGCCACGGACTGCGCCCTGGTCACGCCGAGCGTGGACGTGGTCTACGACGACATCTGGACCGACCCGGTCGCGGCGGGGCGGGCGAAGGACGCGAGCTTCGCGTACCGCTACGCCGACCTGACGACGCCACTGCCCACGCCCGGCTCCTGCCTCACGGACTGGTCGCCGAGCTGCCGGATCACGCTCCACTACGAGGCGCACATCCACCCGCTCTGGGCCAAGCCGCGGGTGACGCTGGACGTGGATGGCGTCACGGTGCTGTCGGACGACACCTGCACCAGCTGCCACTCGCCGGTGGACGCCAACATGGCCGCGCGGGTGCCTGCCGCGCAGCTGGACCTCACCAATGGCCCGTCGGACATCGACGCGACGCACTTCAAGGCCTACCGGGAGCTCTTCTCCGCCGACAACGAGCAGGAGCTGAACGGGGGCAACCTGCAGGACCGCCTCGTCCAGGTCGGCGTGGATCCGGTCACCGGCGATCCCGTGTTCGCGCCCGTGGGCGTCAATCCCCCGATGAGCACGGCCGGCGCGCTGGCCTCGGGCACCTTCTTCAACCGCTTCGCGGCGGGCGGCTCCCACTGCCGGAAGACTCCTGCCCGCGGAACTGCGCCTGCTTTCCGAGTGGGTGGACATCGGCGCCCAGTACTACAACGACCCGTTCCTGGCGCCCCTCGACTGATCCCGTTCAGGAAGCGTCATGCGCCAGTTCATCCTCATTGCGGCCCTCGTTTTCTTGCCCTCCGTCACACCGGCTTATGGCAAGACCAGCCACTATGAGGCCGTCGTGGCGGAGCCCTTTCTCGAGCTCCACACGGGACCCGGGCGGGGCTTCCCGGTGTTCCATGTGGTGGACAAGGGCGAGCAGATCGACGTGCGTGAAGCGCCGGACCGACTGGTTCCAGGTGCGCACGGCGAAGGGCGTCGAGGGCTGGGTGAAGCTCGAGCAGATGGCGGAGACGCTGGATACGGCGGGCAAGCCGACGCGCCCTGGACGACCCGACGGCCGACGACTACGTGGGGCGGCGCTGGGAGGTGGGCCTCCAGCTGGGCGACCTCGACGGCGCGAGCGTGATTTCCGTCTACGGCGGGTACCACTTCACCCGCAACCTGTCGACGGAACTCCGGGTGGGCGACATCAGCGGCGACTACTCGAGCGGCTGGATCGCGACGGCCGACATCGTGCACCAGCCGTTCCCGGAGTGGCGCGTGTCGCCCTACGCGGCGCTGGGGACGGGCGTGATCCACATCGAGCCCGCGGCGACGCTGGTCCAGACGGAGGACCGCACGGACCAGGTGGGGCACGTGGGCCTCGGGCTCCGGATGTACGTGACCCGGCGCTTCATGTTCCGGGGTGAGTACAACAGCTACCTGACTTTCACGAGCCGCGACGACAACGAGGAACTGGACGAATGGAAAGCGGGCTTCGCGTTCTTCTTCTGACCGGACTGGTGGCAGCCACGACCGGCTGCAGCCTCTTCGGCCGGGACGAGCCTCCGATGGAGGATGCCGGGGCGTCCGCGCCGGTCATCTCGCCGGAGGTGGAGCGGCGCGAGATCACGCACGCCGAAGATCGACACCGAGGACTTCGAGATCACGGCCTACGTGGGCCAGATCAGCGTCGAGGACTTCGGCTCGAACTTCATCTACGGCGCCCGCGTGGCCTACCACGTGAGCGAGAGCCTGTTCCTCGAGGGCACCTACGCCATGACCGGCGACGTGGACCGGTCCAGCGTCGAGGTGCTCGACAACATCGACCTGCTCGGCGACGACCGGGACTACAGCTACTACGACCTGGCGGTCGGCTGGAACCTGCTGCCGGGCGAGGTGTTCCTCGGCCGGAACCGCGCCTTCAACTCGGCGCTCTACGTGATCGGCGGCGCCGGCAACACGAGCTTCGCCGGCGAGGACCTGTTCACGCTGACCTTCGGCGCCGGCTACCGGGTGCTGGCGACGGACTCGATCGCCCTGCGCTTCGACGTGCGCAACCACATGTTCGACAACGACGTCACGGGCGAGGACAAGACCACCCACAACATCGAGTTCAACCTGGGCCTTTCCTGGTTCTTCTGAGGTATCCATGAGCAAGACGATGCCAAAGCTGCTCGGCGCCGTGGTCATCGCGACGACCCTGCTGGCAGCGCCGGTCGTGCCGGGGAGCGCTGCCGGCGATGCCGCCGCGCCGGCCGCCGCGTTCAACCTGCCATCCCGGGCTGGCAAGCCCGTCGCCCTGGCTGACCTCAAGGGCCAGGTGGTGCTGATCAATTTCTGGGCGACCTGGTGCGGCCCCTGCCGCAAGGAAATGCCGCTGCTGGAGCAGATCCAGAAGAAGTACGCGCCGCTGGGCTTCACGATGCTCGGCGTGAACGTGGAGGAGGACACCCGGCTGATGGAGGCCTTCCTCAAGGACGTGCCCGTGACCTTCCCGATCCTCCTCGATCCGGCCAACGGGGTGAGCAAGCTCTACAACGTGTCGGCCATGCCGAGCACCGTGATCGTCGACCGCAAGGGCAACGTGCGCTTCATCCACCAGGGCTACCAGCCCGGTGACGAGAGCAAGTACCAGGACATGATCCGCCAGCTGATCCGGGAGAAGGCATGAAGCCCGGCGCTGTCATCCTGGCCGCCGCCCTCCTGCTCGCGGGCTGCACCGGCGTCGAGCCCTGGGTGAAGCCCTACGAGCGGGACCGCCTGGCCGATCCGATCATGAGCTTCGACCGGAACCCGGTGTCGGGCTCCTATATCGATCACGTCCACGAGGCCCGCGAGGGCGCCCGGGGCGCCTCCGGCAGCTCCGGCGGCGGTTGCGGGTGCAACTGATGATGCGTTGAACGAAACAGTAGGAGCGGCTTCAGCCGCGACCGGTATTTCCCGTCAGGCGCGTCTCAGCGCCAGAGGGAAATACCGGTCGCGGCTGAAGCCGCTCCTACTGCTCCTGTTCTCCACAAGTGCCTATTCCGGCGTGCTGCCCGAGGAGCGCGTCGACACGCTCTATCACTACTACGACGGCGGCGGCGTCCAGATCGATGGCCCGTCGCGTGCTGGTGCGGAAGTCCGTGGGTGAGAAGGTCTCGGTCTCGGGCAGCTACTACGTGGACACGATCAGCAGCGCGTCGATCGACGTGGTCACCACGGGCGCCAGCCCCGATGGCTACAGCGAGGAGCGCACCCAGTACGGCGTCGGTGTCGACTACCTCCGTGGCGACACCACGATGAGCGTGGGCTACAGCACCAGCGACGAAACGACTACCAGGCCGACACGCTGAACTTCGCCATCAGCCAGGATGTGTTCGGCGGGCTGACGACCATCACGCTGGGCTACGGCAGCGGCGCCGACGAGGTGAGCCGGCGCGGCGACGAGGTCTTCGCCGAGGAGGTCGACCGCCACGCCTACCGGCTCGGCGTCACCCAGGTCATCACCCGCAACCTGATCATGGGCCTGTCCTACGAGGCGGTCGCCGACGAGGGCTACCTGAACAACCCGTATCGCCAGGTGCGCTACGTGGACCCGGCCGACCCGACGAACTGGCTGACCCAGGGCGAGGTGTACCCGGAGACCCGGGCGAGCAACGCCGTTGCGATCCGGGGCAAGTACCACCTGCCGTACCGGGCCGCGGTCTCGGGCGAGTACCGCTTCTTCACGGACGACTGGGGCATCGACGCCCACACGGTCGAGGTCGGCTACGTCCACCCGTTCCGCGCGAGGTGGCTCTTCGACGTCAGGTACCGCTTCTACACCCAGTCCGCCGCGGACTTCTACAGCGACCTGTTTCCCTACGCCAATGCCCAGAACTACCTGGCCCGGGACAAGGAGCTCAGCACCTTCCAGAGCCAGGGCCCGCGCGCGGGCGTGACCTACACCTTCCTGGACCGGCAGGGCGAGCGGCCGCTGAAGAGCACGGTCAACCTCTTCGTGGACTACTACATGTACACCTACGACGACTTCCGCGACCTGCGTGCCGACGTGGACGCCGGGACGGAACCGTTCTACGACTTCGACGCCACCGTCGTCCAGCTGTTCTTCTCCCTCTGGTTCTGACGGCGCGCCGGGCGTTACCATCCGGCTCGTCTCCGGGCGGACGACTCGCCATGCGCCGTGTCCCTCTCTGTGCCTGCCTGCTGCTGCTGGCCGCCGCGCCACTCCGGGCGGAGTGGTACAGCGATGCCCGGCAGAAGATGGGCACGAAGGTCGAGATCCAGCTGTGGGCCGACAGCGAGGCGGCCGCCCGGCCGCTGCTCGCCGCGGGAATGGCGGAGTTCGACCGCATCGAGTCCTGGATGAGCACGTACCGGGAGGACTCGGAGATCTCCCGGGTCAACCGGCTGGCCGCCCGGGAGCCGGTGAAGGTGTCCGCCGAGCTCTTCGGCATCGTCCAGAAGTCCCTGGAGCTGTCGGTGCTGTCGGACGGCGCCTTCGACATCACCTTCGACAGCGTGGGGAAGCTCTATGACTTCCGGGCCGGGGTCCGGCCCGACGCCGACTGCGATCCGGAAGAACCTCCCGGACATCAACTACCGCCACGTGCTCCTCGACCCGGCCGCCTCGACCATCCGCTTCACGCAGGAGGGGACCCGGATCAACCTGGGCGGCATCGGCAAGGGCTACTCCTGCGACCGGGTGGCGGACCTCCTGCGCAAGGCCGGCGTGCCGCTCGGGACGGGTGAATGCCGGCGGCGACACGCGCCTGATCGGCGACCGCCAGGGGCAGGCCCTGGATGGTCGGCATCCGGGACCCCGACGCGGACGATCGCTGGGTCACGCGTCTGGCGCTGGACGACGAGGCGATCTCCACGGCCGGTGACTACGAGCGCTACTTCGACGAGGACGGCGTCCGCTATCACCACATCATCAATCCGAAGACCGGCGACTCGGCGCGCGGGCGTCCGCAGCGTCACCGTGATCGGTCCGGACGCCACCATGACCGACGGCCTGGACAACGCCGTGTTCATCCTCGGTCCGGAGCGCGGCCTCGCGCTCATCGACGCCACGCCCGGCTACGCCGCCGTCGTCATCGACGCCGAGCGCAACGTCCGCTTCTCAAAGGCACTGCAGTCCCGGTAGTTCAGAAGCACCGGGTTTGGCATCTGGGCATTTCTGCGTCAGTGCAGTGAATCCAGTTAAAGAGGCCAGATTGGTCGCAGGCCGTGACATTCACCGGCAGGCGAGAATCCAGCCTGGTCAGGGGACTGGCAATGTCGCGGCGTCGGCGCGTGCATATTCAGGGCGGGTACTACCACGTCACGCTCCGGGGCAATCATCGGCAGGAGATCTTCCGGGATCCTGCCGACCGGTCGGCGCTGGATGCCATCGCAAGGGGTGCGAGTGAGCGCACCGGGGCGCGGGTGATCGCCTACTGCTGGATGACCAATCACATTCATCTGGTCGTGCGGGTTGACCGGCAGCCACTGGGCGACCTGATGCAGATCATCGGCTCCAGGTACGCACGCTACCTGCAGCGTCGCTGCGGGACCACGGGTCACCTGTTCGAGCGGCGCTATCACGATGTCCTTGTCATCCGGCAGGAACAATTGCTACACGTCGTGCGGTATGTGCACCTCAATCCGGTGCGCGCCAGGACTGGTGGCCGCGCCGGGTGACTACCCGTGGTCCAGTCACCGCTGCTACGTGGGCGTGGTTGATGTGCCGTGGATTCATCCGGACGCCGTGCTCGGACCGCTCGCGCCAGGGTCTGTTGAAGCCCGTCAGGTCTTCGCCCGATTCTGTGGGGAAGCGGTGCAGTCACCCGAGGCCATGGACATCGCCCGGGAGATCCTCGCGGAACGGGTCGTCGATGACGCCGTCAGCGCTGCCCCGGTCGACGCCGGGCGTCGACCGGGGCGAACCGTTGACGAGATCGTCGCCATCGTGTGCCACCGGGCCGGTGTACGGCGAGGAGCATCTCGCAGAGCCCGGCAAGAGCCATATCCTCTCCCGCCTGCGCGCCGAGATTGCCGTAACTGCCACCCTGGAGGGTGCCGCGACGTTTACCGAAATTGCCCGGCGCTTCAATCGTGACCTGTCGTCGATTACCAAGGCCGCGACCCGCTGGCGACGGATGCAGGGCAGCGCAAATGCCCAGATGCCAAACCCGGTGCCTCTGAAGGTTTGACATAAGCGCAGTGCAATTTTACTCACGCACGAGAGGACGTGAGCGAGGTCGCAGGATTCGCCGCCGGAAATTGTCAACATTCCCGTGCCGACAAGGGCAAACCTGCTGAAAGGCGGGGACGCAAAGCCACCGGTCTACCGGCGAACGCCAGTTCGTCCATGACAGCGGGGCTGCCGGACTCGAACGCGGTCGTCAGACCGCGTTTCCGCGCGTCCCCCAAGCCAGTGCGTTGCCCCTGTCCGCCTGAACGCGGAACACGGGAAGAATTCGGGATGCGCACGCAGCTTCTGGCCATGCTCCTCACGGCAATTCTCTTGCCGTCGCTGGCCATCGGCTCCGGCACCGTCGTTCCCGGCCAGCCGGCCCCCGATTTCGCCCTGAAGAACGCCGCCGGCGAGAACCTGCGCCTCTCCGAATGGAGGGGCGAAGTGGTGCTGCTGTCCTTCTGGGCCGACTGGTGCGGCCGCTGCAGCGACCAGCTCCAGGAACTCGCACGCCTCCAGAAGCAGTACGGCGAGCGCGGGGTCCGGGTGGTCACGGTCAACATCGACACCGACGCCAGGCCTGCCCGCGAGGCCGCTGGCCGCTCCGGCGTGCTGGTCCTGCACGACAGCGACCAGTCCGTCGCCCGCCAGTACGACCTGTCCAACCTGCCGCTGACCGTGCTCGTGGACGCCCACGGCACCGTGCGGCACGTGCACGAGAAATACCGGGGCGGCGATGCCGCCCTGTACGACGAAGAGCTGGCCGCTCTTCTCCAGGAGTAGAGGACGCACCATGACACCCAAACGCTTCAAGCTGCATTTCATAACCGGCGCCCTGCTTCTCGGCGCCGCGCTGGGCCTCCAGCCGGTCCGGGCCGTGGAGGAGGCCGCCGCGCCCGCGCCGCGCCGGCCGCCGACGGCGAGCGTGGACAGCGAGGTGCAGGTCCTCAAGGACGAGGTGCTGGACCTCAACCGGGAACTGTTCCTCCTGGAGGAAGAGCTGCTCTTCCCGGCCAATACCCAGGTGGCGGTCTTCGTCTCCATGGACGTGGGCGACTTCTTCGACCTGGATTCGGTGCAGCTGCGGATCGACGACAAGCCGGTCAGCAACTACCTCTACACCGAGCGCGAGGTCGCGGCGCTCCTCCGCGGCGGCGTGCACCGGATCTACCTGGGCAACCTGAAGACGGGCGAGCACGAGCTGACGGCCGTGTTCACCGGCCAGGGCCCCCACGCCCGGGACTACCGGCGCGGTGCCACGCTGAAGGTGGAGAAGGGCATCGGCGCCAAGTTCGTCGAGCTGCGCATCTCCGACCGGGAGAGCAAGCAGCAGCCCGAGTTCCTGGTGAAGGAGTGGGAGTAGCCCGTGGCGTTGTCGCCCGCCAGGCGGGGCCGGTCCCTGCGCGCCGGCCGTAACCTGCTGGCCTGCTGGCCGGCGTGCTGGCGGCGGGCGCGTGCCTGTCCGCCCGCGCGGACGACGTGGCGGCGCCGACGGCGATCCGGGACCTGTACTACGGCGAGGCCCTGTTCCAGTTCTACCAGGACGAGCACTTCGACGCGCTCACGCACCTGCTGGCGGCCCGGGCCGCCGGCCGCGTCGGCAACCACGAGGCGGAATCGGAGCTGCTGCTGGGCGGGCTCTACCTGCACTACGGCCAGCACGTGCGCGCCGAGGAGATCTTCAACCGCCTGCTGACCCAGGACGTCGCCCCGTCCGTGCGGGACCGGGCCTGGTTCTACCTGGGCAAGGTCCGCTACCAGCGGGGCCTGCACGAGGACGCCCTGGCGGCCTTCGCCCGCGTCTCCGGCGCGCTCCCGGAAGGGCTCGCGGCCGAGCTTCCCATGCTTCAGGCCCAGTCGCTGATGGCGCTGGAACGCTTTGATTCTGCTGCGGAACTACTCGATGGCTGGCAGGGCCCGGAGGGCTGGGCGCCCTACGCCCGCTACAACCTGGGCGTGGCCTTCGTCCGCCTGAACCGGCTCGACGACGGCGCGCGCCAGCTGGACCGGGTGGGGCGGAGCTCGCCGTCGTCGGCGGAGCTGCTCGACCTGCGGGACAAGGCCAACCTCGCGCTCGGCTACGCCTACCTCCAGCAGTCCCTCGACGGCCAGGCGCGGCCCGTGCTCGAGCGCGTCCGCCTGGAGAGTCCCTTCGCCAACAAGGCCCTGCTCGGCGTCGGCTGGGCGGACGCCGCCGCGCACGACTTCCGCGGCGCCCTCACGCCCTGGCTCGAGCTCCGGAACCGGGATCTGCTCGACAGCGCCGTGCAGGAATCGCTCCTCGCCATTCCCTACGCCTACGCGGAGCTCGACGCGCACGGCTCGGCGGCCGAGGGCTACCAGTCCGCGCTCGCGTCCTTCGACGCCGAGATCGCGAACCTGGATGACGCCATCAGCCGGCGCCGCGGATCCCGGCGGGACGCTGATCAGCGCACTGCTCGCGGCGGACGATGCCGGCGTCGGCCGCTGGTACTGGGAGCTCAAGGAGCTGCCCGACTCCAACGAAGGCCGCTACCTCTATCACCTGATCGCCGACCACCGCTTCCAGGAGGGACTGCGGAACGTGCGGGACCTCGCCGCGCTCTCGACGCACCTTCAGGAGTGGCGGGACAAGCTCGCCGCCTTCGAGGACATGGTGGACACGCGGCGCCTGGCCTATGCGCAGCGGGAGCCGCGGCTCCGGGAGGGACTCGACCGGGTGGACCTGCCGGCGCTGCAGGCCCGGCGCGACGCGCTCGCCGCGCGCCTGGATGCGATCGAGGACGAGCCGGGACGTGGCCGGGCTCGCCACCGACGAGGAACGGGACCGCTGGCAGCGCCTGGCCGCGCATCGGCGCCGATCCGGGCCTCGCGGCGGCCGATGCCGCCGGCCTGCGCGACCGGCATCGCCTGCTCACGGGCGTGCTGGCCTGGGAGCTCGACCGGGACTACCAGTACCGTCTCTGGCAGCAGCGCCGCAACCTCCGGGAGCTGGACGCGCTCCTGGCGCGCGCCACGCGGGGCCAGGACGGCGCCGCAACGGCCCGCCGCGACACGCCCGCCGGGCTCGACGGCTTCGCCGCCCGGATCGCGGCCGTCGCGCCCCGCATCGAGCGCATGCAAAACGTGATTGCCCAGGCCCGCGGCCAGCAGGAGCAGCAGCTGCAGGCCCTCGCCATCGACACGCTGAAGGACCAGCGGGAACGCCTGGCGGCGTACCGGGTGCAGGCCCAGTTCGCCCTGGCCACCATCTACGACCGGGCCGCCACGGCCGCGCGCGTCGCGCCCCAAAGCGCGTCCAGTGGCAAGACGCAACGCGGAGCCGCCGAATGATGCCCGCGGCGGCACTGTGCGTCGGCATCGCCCTCGCGGGCGGTGTGTGGCCCTTCGGCGGCAGTGACGGGGCCGCGAAGGAGCGGGGCGCGTCCCGCGCGACCATCCGCACCCTCAAGTCCCAGGACGTGCAGGTCAACGCCGAGCCTCCGGTGGTGGACAGCGCGGCCCAGGCCATGGACCAGTACCGCCGCTTCCTGGCGCTGCAGACCGGGTCCGCGGACATGCGCGCCGAGGCGTTGCGCCGTCTCGCCGACCTGAACCTGGATGCGGGCGTGAACGCCGAGAGCGAGGGCGAATCGGCTGGCGCCGGCGCCGCCTACTTCGCCGAGGCCATCACCCTGTACACCGAGCTCCTCGAACTGCGCCGCGCGGGCGGGGCCGGCAGCGCCGGCGACGACGCCGAGGTGCTCTACCAGTTGTCCCGGGCGATGGAGGGCGCGGGCCAGGGCGACGATGCCCTCCGCACGCTCGACACGCTGGTGGCGAGCCACCCGGCCGCGAAGCACCAGGACGAGGCGGAATTCCGGCGCGGGGAAACCTACTTCGTCCGGCAGAATTACACGGCGGCGGAGCAGGCCTACGCGGCGGTGCTGGCCCGGGGCGACTCGTCGCCCTTCTACGAGCAGTCCCTGTACAAGCACGGCTGGGCGCTCTTCAAGCAGGGCCGCAACGAGGAGGGGCTGCGCTCCTTCCTCCAGCTCCTGGACCGGAAGCTCGGTCCCGGCGGCGCCCGCCCCGCAGCGCTGGTCGACGGCATGAGCCGTCCGGAACGGGAGCTGCTCGACGACACGCTGCGGGTCACGAGCATCACCTACTCGTACCTGGACGGCGCCGCGTCGATTCCCGTGTCGCTGGCGTCCGGCCCCGAGCCGGCCTGGACCTACCTGCTCTACGACGCCCTCGGCGACCTGTACCTGGAGAAGGAACGGTTCCGGGACGCGGCCGAAACCTACCAGGCCTTCGTCGCCCACGATCCGGTGAACGACGAGGCGCCCCGCCTGCAGCAGGCCGCCATCGAGGCCTACACGCTGGGCAAGTTCCCCAGCCTGGTGCTGGAGGCCAAGCGCGAGTACGTGGAGACCTACGGGCTCGACACGCCGTTCTGGGCCACGCGCCAGCAGGCCGACTACGCGACCGTGGTGGCGTCCCTCAAGACGCACCTGACGGACCTGGCAGCGTACGACCATGCCGAGGCCCAGAAGAGCAGGCTGCCCGCCGACTACGAACGCGCCGCCGGGTGGTACCGCCGCTTCCTCGCGTATTTCCCGGAGGACCCGGAGTCCGCCGAACGCAGCTTCCTGCTGGGTGAACTGCTCTTCGAGTCCCGGAACTTCGCCGAGGCCCGGGATGCCTACGTGCGCTCCGCCTACGACTACGGCAGCCACGAGCACGCGGCCGAGGCGGGCTACGCGGCGCTGCTCGCGTCCCGCGAGCACGAGAAGCAGCTGACCGCCGACGCGCTCGCCGCGTGGCACGAGCAGCAGATCGGCTACTCCCTGCAGTTTGCGGCGACCTATCCGGCGCACCCTCAGGCCGGCGCCGTGCTGACCAACGTCGCGGAGGAGCTGTTCAAGGCGGGCCAGCTCGACCGGGCCATCCAGGTGGCCGGGCTCGTCGTCACGCTCCAGCCGCCGGCCACGCCGGAGCTGGAGCGGGTCGCGTGGACCGTGCTGGCCCACGCCCAGTTCGACCTGGGCCGTTTCGTGGACGCCGAGAGCTCCTACCAGCGGCTGCGCGCCTACAACCTGCCGCCGGAGCAGCGCAAGGAAGTGGAGGGGCGCGTGGCCGCGTCGATCTACCGGCAGGCCGAGTCGGCCCAGGCCAGTGGCGACGTCGATGCCGCGGTGGCCAACTTCCTGCGCATCGCCGACGCGACACCGGACGCGGACATCCGGCCGACCGCGCTGTTCGACGCCGCCACGCTGTTGCTGACCAGCCAGCGCTGGGGCCAGGCAACGGACCTGCTGCTGCGCTTCCGCCGGGAATTCCCGGCGCACAAATTCAACGGCGACGTCACCGCCAAGCTCGCCGTCGCGTTCAGGGAAGACGGCCGGCCGGCCGACGCCGCCGGCGAATACGAGCGCATCGCCGCGACCGACGGGACGGCCGAGGTCCAGCGCGCGGCACTCTGGCAGGCCGCCGAGCTCTACGCCGCCGCCGGCCAGCCGGCGAACGAGGCACGACTCTACGAGGCCATCGTGACGCGCTTTCCCGCGCCGCCCGCCGAGGCGCTGGAGGCGCGCTACAAGCTCGCATCCATCGCTGCCGCCGACGCTGACTGGCAGGCCCGCAAGCGCTGGCTGGAGGCCATCGTCGCGGCGGACGCCGCCGGCGGCGCCGCACGCACCGACCGCAGCCGGTTCCTCGCCGCGACCGCCGCCATCGAGCTGGCCCGGCCGAAGCGCGACGCCTTCCTGGCCGCGAGCCTCACGGCGCCCCTGGACCGGAGCCTGAAGCTCAAGAAGACGCGCATGGAGGAGGCCCTGCTCGCCTATGGCGCCGCCGCCGACTACGGCGTGGCCCCGGTGACGACGGCGGCCACCTTCGAGACCGCGGAACTCTACTACCAGCTGAGCCGCGACCTGCTGGCCTCGGAGCGGCCCGCGGACCTGACCAGCGACGAGCAGGAGGAATACGCGCTGCTGCTCGAGGAGCAGGCCTTCCCGTTCGAGGAGAAGGCGATCGAACTGTTCCGCGTGAACGCGGACCGGGTCGACGGATGGTGTGTACGACGAGTGGGTGCGGGCCAGCTTCGCGCGTCTCAGCGTGATGTCGCCGGCCCGCTATGCCCGTACCGAGAGGAGCGAGGATGTTGCGGCCCGGCTGGACTGACCTGAACCTGGCGTGGTGCTGCTGGCGTTGGCGCTCGGCGCACTCGCCGGCTGCGCCACCGTTGGCACAAGCTCCCGTAGGAGCGGCTTCAGCCGCGACCGCCGAAGCCCCATCCCCCGAGCTCCAGTCGCGCCTACGACGGTCTGCTCGTCCCGCCTCCAGTCCACCGACGCCACCGCTCTAGCCGATCTCGAGAAGCTTCAGCGCCGCGCACCCCGACCTGGCCGGCCCGCTCCTGACCCTCGGGCTCGCCAGGGCCCGCGCCGGCGACGAGGCGGCCGCGGCCGACTGCTTCCAGCGCGCCACCGCGGGTCTGCAGCAGTTGCGGTCCCGCGTGGAACGAACTGGGCGTGCTGGGCCGCCGGCAGGGCCGCTTCGCCGACGCGGAGCAGGCCTACCTGCGGGCGATCGAACTCCAGCCGGACTACGCGCCGGCCTACTACAACCTGGCCGTGCTCTACGAGCTCTACCTGCCGCGGCCTGAGCTGGCCCTGCAGAACTACGAGCGCTACCTGCAGGTGGGCGGCGAGGAGGGCGCGAGTGCGGACGTGGAGAAGTGGGTGGCCGACCTGCGCCGCCGCGTGGGCACCACGGCCAAGACGGCCCGGACGGAGGGGACCCCATGAGCCTGCTCCCCGCCGCGCTGCTGCCGTGCCTGCAGGCGCTGAAGACGTCGGCGCTGGCGCGCGCCCGGATGGCCCTGCTGGGCCTGTCCCTCGCCTGCGGCGTGCGCGCGCAGGAACCCCTGAACCCCGAGCAGCCGCCGGCGGTGAAGCGCGCCGCGGTGACGGCGGTGGAGCCGCGGCAGCCGCCGCCCGGCCCGCTCAACCTGGACGCCACGGCCATCCGCGGCAACCAGGAGCTGCCGAAGGTGCTCTACATCGTTCCCTGGAAGGACCCGGCGATGGCGGAACTGGCCGGGCGGCCGGTCAACAGCCTGGTCGAGGAGGCCCTGGCCCCCGTAGACCGTGAAGTGTTTCGCCGACAAACGCGCTATTTCAGTCAATTGTATGGGGCGGGCACTCTGGCGGGGAGGCCGGCGGGTGGGGACCCTCCGGTGGGCGCAACGGGCACTGCACTCAAGGACTGACTACCGGGCCGGCGGGAATCGCCGACGGCAACTGTGCGATCACCAATTCTGGGCTGGAGGTACTGAAGATCATGGACGCGTACACACTCGATCGTGAATTTCTTCCAGGAGGGCGGGATCTTCCTGTACTTCATGGCGGCCCTGTTCGTGGTGGGCATCGCCATCGCGATCGAGCGCTTCGTGGTGCTGACCAAGGCCAGCATCTCGAACCGGCAGCTCTGGGAGAAGATCACCCCCTGCCTCAAGGCGGGCAACTTCACCGAGGCCGCCAACGTGGCCGCCAAGTCGGGCACCGCCCTCGGCACGGTGCTGAGCTACGGCCTGGCGCGCACGCAAGGTCACCCACCGGCGGGATGACCTCGAGAAGGCGATGGAGGAGAGCCTCCTCGAGATCATTCCGCAAGCTGGAGAAGCGCACGCACTACCTGTCGTCGCTCGCCAACGTGGGCATGCTGCATCGGCCTGCTGGGCACGGTGGTCGGCCTGATCGCGGCCTTCGGCGCGATCGCCACGGCCAACCCGGCCGAGAAGGCCAGCCTGCTCGCGGCCAGCATCTCGGTCGCCATGAACAACACGGCGGGCGGCCTGATCGTGGCCATCACCCTGCTGATGGCCCACATGTTCCTGGAGGCCAAGACCACGCGGCCTGATCGACAGCCTGGAGATCGCCGCGCTCAAGTTCCTGAACGCGGTCACGGAGCGCGCGCCGCGGCGCCAGCGCCAGCCGCCCAGGCCCTGCCGCCCGGCGCCGGCTCCCGCCACCGCCCGGGGCCTCGCCTGAACAGCGCTGCCAGGGAAGGCGTGAAGCCATGAAAGCCTCCAAGAGCGTCCGCCGCGTGCAGCGGCACCATGCCCGCCTGCGCGGCAGGCATGACCTGAACATGGTGCCGATGATCGACATGATGGTCATCCTCGTGTTCTTCCTGATCTTCACGGCGGTCTTCTCGAAGACGAACGTCCTCGAGCTGAACCTGCCGAGCAGCACGGCCGGCGTGCCGGACCTGCCCGAGGGTCTCCAGCTGGAGGTGATCGTCCGCGACGGCTCGATCGACGTGGCGGACCGGGCCACCGGCGTGCTGCAGAGCCTGCCCAACACGGCGACGGGCTACGACCTGGTCCGAGCTCGGCAGCTACCTGGAGCGCGTGAAGGCCAAGTTTCCGGACAACCAGGCGGCCACCATCCTGATGGGGCCGGACATCTCCTACGACGTGCTGGTGCAGGTGATGGACACGGTCCGGGTTCGCGTCCTTCCGGCCTCGCCGGGGCAGGCGGGCGCCGCTGGCGCGGGCCCGATACAGGCTGAACTCTTTCCCGAGATCTCCGTGGGGGATGCGCCGACATGACACCGACCCGACTCAAGCGTCGTCACGAGCGCAACCGCAAGCCGGACGGTCACCTGGCTCTGGTGCCGTTCATCGACATGCTGACGATCCTGGTGGTGTTCCTCCTGCTGCACACGGCTGACGTGGAGATCCTGCCCAACACGAAGAACATCTCCATTCCCCAGTCGGTCTCGGAGCTGAAGCCCCGGGAAGCGCTCGTCGTGATGCTGACGCGGGACACGCTCTTCGTCGACGGCAAGCCCGTGGCCACCCTGGACGAGATCAAGGCCACCGAGGGCAACGTGATTCCCGCCCTCAAGGCGGCCCTCGGCCAGCAGAGCAGCCGGGTGCTGCAGGCAGCCGCCAGCGGCAGCGACGCGGAGGTGGCGAGCCGTGAGGTCACGATCATGGGCGACAAGAGCACGCCCTACGCCGTGCTGAAGAAGGTCATGGCCACCTGCACCGACGCCGACTTCGGCAAGGTGTCGCTGGCGGTGTTCGAGAAGGAGCGGGCCGCGCCGTCCGCGGCGGGAGCCACCGCATGAGCACGGCCGCGCTGCCCTACTACCGGCTCTACGAACTGCCCTGGTCGCCGGGCGCAGAGTCGGAGGAGCGGTTCCGGAAGATCCTCCGCAACTGCTTCATTGCCTACCTGGTCTTCGGCGTCCTGATTCCCCTGATGCCGGTCCCCGAGCGGGACCTGACCCGCCCGCCGGAGATTCCGGACCGGGTGGTGCAGCTGATCGTCGAGCAGCCGAAGCCGGTGCCGCCGCCGAAGGTGGAGCCGGTCGTCGAGCCAAAGCCCGAACCCAAGGTGGAGAAGGTCGAGCCGAAGCCCGTGCCGAAGGCGGAGGTCAAGCCCGAGCCCGTGCCGGTGGACCGGCGGAAGCTCGCGCGGGAAAAGGCGCAGAAGTCCGGGCTGCTGGCCTTCGCCGACGATCTGGCCGACCTGCGTGATGACAAGGCGGTCACCGAGATTGCCGGTGCGCAGGCGGTGACGGGCGCGGTGGGCGAGGCGACGCGCAACGAGCGGTCCCTGCTGACGTCGCGGGTCGGCAAGGGCAGCGGTGGCATCAACACCGCGGCCATGAGCCGCAACACCGGCGGCGCCGGCCTGAACTCGCGCGGCACGACCCAGGTGCAGAGCGCCGTGGCCAGCATCGCCAGTGGGCCGGACGCGCCGGCGTCGTCCACGGGCAAGGCGGGGCGCAGCCGCGAAGAAATCGAGATGGTCTTCGACCAGAACAAGGGCGCGATCTACGCGCTCTACAACCGCGCGCTCCGCGCCAACCCCGCGTTGCAGGGCAAGCTGGTGCTGAAGCTGACGATCGAGCCGTCGGGCCAGGTGTCGGCGGTGCGAGGTCGTGTCCAGCGAGCTGGGCGACGAGGAGCTGGAGAAGAAGCTGGTCCAGCGCATCCGCATGTTCACGTTCCTGTCGAAGGACGTGCCGGCCGTCACGACCACCAAGCCCATCGACTTCTTCCCGGCGTAGGAGCGCCTTCAGGCGCGACCGGGTATTTCGCCTCAGGCGCGCAGACGCGCCTGCCGGGAAATACCCGGTCGCGCCTGAAGGCGCTCCTACGTCAGGCCGTGCCGCCGACCGCGCCAGAGGATCACGCCGATGAAGCCGAAGAAGCTGGCGGCCATGAACCAGAACTCGTTCACGCCGTAGTGCTCGACCCCGAAGCGGGAGAGCTGCTCGAAGCTGATGAAGGCCACCGTGTAGACGCAGCGCGGAGAGCGTGGCGCCAACTTTCCAGGCCACCGGGCGGGGCTGGCCCTTCACACCGACCCACCACCACACCAGCAGGTAGATCACGGTGTAGAGTGTTCAGCATCGTGAGCCAGAAGGGCGCCTTCTGGAAGTAGTGGTTGATCCAGAACGCGCCGGCGCCCATGAAGTTCATCAGCACGTAGCGCCACTCGGCCAGCGGCGCGCGCAGCACCTTCTCCCACAGGAGCACCAGGAAGATGTAGGCGGTCCAGGTGCCGAAGAGCAACTCGTAGAACTGGACCTTGCCGGCCCAGGCTGGATCGATCACGAGCATCCGCTACCCCAATTCGCTGCAGGAGGAACCGTACCTGAAGCAACTGTAGCAACGATGATGCTCGAGCAGCACCCGGGCGCGGAGGGCGTCCGCCAGAGAGTCGCCCTGGTCGTAGCGGGGATCATCGTCCACCAGCGTGCACGCATAGATCCGCATCCGGCCCCCTGCTTGACGGCCATCTTGCTGAACGCGCACATGAAGGCGCGGCGGGTTGCCTCGGTCTGGAAGCGCGTCATGCAGTCTGCCGTGATCCGCGGCACCTGGCGTTGCTCGCCGGGAATGCCGAAGTCGGGGAACGACACGATGCGCAGGCCGGCTGGCAATCCCTCCGCGACCAGCAATTGCCGGAATTCGCGGTCCACCTCCGGCTCGTCGCGGCCGGGCTGCACCTGCCGGGCCAGCGACACGCCGAACCCCGCCTTGTGCAGCGCGCGCAGGCCCTGGAGCGCGAGGCGGAAATTGCCGGCCCCGCGGCCGGCATCGTGCCGCGCCTCGTCGGCGAAATCGATGCTGATCCGGAAGGCGATCGGATGCGCCGTGCCGGCGAGCTTGCGGATCTGCGTGAGCCGGCGCACGACCGGGGCAGTGCCATTGGTCAGGACGAGGCACGGCCGGAAGCCGGCGGCGTACTCCAGGATGGCGACCATGTCCTTCACCACGAAGGGCTCGCCGCCGGTGAAGGAGAACTGGCGGACGTTGAGTCCCACCGCGGCGTCGATCAGTGGCCGCACGTCGGCGAGCGTGATGCGCTGGAGGCGGGCGTCACCGGGGCGCGAGCCCTCCAGGCAGAACGGGCAGTCCAGGTTGCAGGCCGTGCCGGTGTGGAACCACAGCTCGTCCAGCGCGTGGGGCTGGATCCAGCCCGTGCCGTCGGCGGCAGACGATGGGACCGGCGCCGTCGCCGGAACCGGCGTCATCACGGTTCGGGGTCCGGTTCTGCCAGTTCCGCCAGTTCCGTCGGTCCCAGCGGCTGGTAGCGGCGGGCCAGCCTGCGGGGCGGCACACCCGCCAGGTAGGCGAGCGCGAGGAGGCGATTGCCCGCGCTCCGCCAGAGCCAGCCGTCCCGCTCCCAGCGCCGTGGCGAGACGCCGATGGCCGCGCCGAGCCGCGTGAACGCGCCCCGCCGGCGCAGTGCCCGTACCAGCGGCACTTCCTCGAACAGCGGCGTGTCCGCGAAGCCGCCGACGGCATCGTAGGTGGCGCGGCCGCAGAACAGCCCCTGGTCGCCGTAGGGCGTGCCGAACCGGGTGCGCCAGTTGATCAGGTGGGCCAGCACGCGCTTGTACCAGGTGGTCTCGCCCGCGAAGCGGAAGGTGAAGAAGCCGCCCGCTGCTCCGGCGAGATGCCGGCTGCGGATCAGCGTCACCCCGTCCACGGGGGGCTCGGCGTCGGCGTGCAGGAACCAGAGCACGTCGCCGGAAGCGCGGAGGGCGCCCGCGTGCAGCTGGTGGCCGCGTCCCGCCCGCGTGCCGACGTACACGCAACGGAAGCGACGGGCAAGGCTGCGGCACCCGGCACTGGAGCCGCCATCGACGATCACGATCTCGTCAGGGGGCGCCGGCAGACTGCGCAGGCGGTCGAGCAGCCGCGTGAGCATCTCGTTGTCGCCGATGACGGGAATCACGACGCTGACGGCGGGCGACGACGGGTCGCCGCCGACGCGCACGGCCGCGTCCGGCGCGAACAGGTTCGTGATATTGCCGGCGGCAGCGCTCATGCGCGGGAGTATCCCAGACTGGCAAGCACCCGGTACAGGGCGCGCCGCGCAGGCCGCGCATCGGTCGCCAGATCACTGCACAGCCGGCGCAGATCGCCGGGGACGTCCACGTCATAACGTGGCGCCAGGTTGCGCACCGTGAGGCCCGCAGACTCGCAACTGGCCTGCAGTGCGCGGTGCAGCTGCTCGCCGCTCCACGGCAGCCGGTTGAGATCGGGCCAGGCCCTGCGGCTGCCCATGCACGTGACCCCGCCATCGAGGGCGGGCCCCAGCACCACGTCGTGGGTGCCGAGCGCCCTGGCGGCCTCACCATAATCTGCTGCCGCCAGCACGGGCGCATCGCTGCCGATGTAGAGGAGCCGGGCGTGACCCCGCTGGCGCAGGAGGCGGTCCACGGCGCCGAGCCGGTCACCGAGATTGCCGTCAGGTTGCGCCACCACGTCGTCGAGTGCCACGGGCAGCGACCGTGCCCAGGGTTCGTCGGCCGGGTCCGCCGGTGCCACGACCCGCGGTCCGGGCCACGCGGCCAGGTCTTCCAGCGTGGTGGCCAGCAGCAGTTCGCTGATCGTCAGCGTGGCCGCGTCACCGAGTTCCGGGGCCAGCCGGCGCTTGCCCACGCCGGGCGCCGGGCGCCGGCAGAAAGCGACGAGCGTGATGGCCCCGGCGGGGTCCGTGATCATGGGTTCAGCATAGCGGCTGGCTGGCGTGCGGGGCCTGGAAAGTCAACCCCGAAAATGTGCCCCGGAAGCCCGGATTGAAGCAGTGCAAAGGGCCGGGCCTGCCGCCGGGAGGGGTGGGTAAAGGTAAATAAAATCATGCAGTTGCTGCGCACTTCTTTGCCATCATGCGGCACGCTGCCGCGACCATTTTCGCGCAGGGTGCAGGGCGGGAGCAGATGTATATACTCGGCTCCTGCCCGCGGCTTCAGCCCCCTTCAAGTCGAAAAGCCCGGCGGTCCGAGTTCCAGTCTGGCCATAGGTCCCGTGTCGGGGTACTTCTTGTCAGATTTGCTCGGGGCGCCGGGCTCCTTGGTCCCCTTGCGCGCCGGTCGGCGCTCCTACGGCTCCGGGTCGGGCAACGGCCGCTGCGCGATGACGAACTCCTCGACCGGCCGGCCGCCGATCAGGTGTTCCTGGATGATCCGTTCGAGCACCGCCGGCGTGCAGGACCGGTACCAGGTGCCATCCGGATAGACCAGCGCGATGGGCCCGGCCATGCACACCTGCAGGCAATTCGCCTTGGTCCGGTACACGCCGCCGCCCGGCGCCAGCCCGAGTTCCCGCAAGCGCCGCTTCAGGTATTCCCAGGATTCCAGGCCCGCCTCCCGCGTGGCGCACTTCGGCTTGGTCTGGTCGCAGCACAGGAAGATGTGCCGGCGCGTGGCGTCGATGCCCAGTTTGCTGACCTGGGCACGCACGTCATCGGCGCTCGCGCCGGTACCCATCTAGTGACGCTCCAGGAAGCTCAGGAGCAGTTTCGCGAAGGCCGCCTTCTGCTCGCGGCCGGCCACCACGTGTGCGACGTCACTCATCAGCACGCCCTCCGCGCCGGGAATGCCGTGCTCGAGGGGCAGCGTGGTGCGCGGTCCCGTCACCTGGTCCTGGCCGGAGTGAACGATGAGCGTTGGCACGCGGATCTGCGGGAGCCGGGCGCTCACGTCGTGGGCCAGGCACGCCGCCACGAGCCGCTCGTGGGCGGGATAGCGCCCGTTGAGCTCGCTCCAGGGCCCCTGCGGCCCGAGCAGCTTGTCCCGGTTCGCGTTGTAGTAGTCCGGCAGAAAGGACATCAGGCAGACGTGCTTCTGGAAGGCGAAAAAGCCGGAATCCCGGTGGATGTCCCGGAACATCTCCAGCTGGCCGTAGAGAAAGGGGTCCGCGCTGGCCCAGGCCCCCATGTTCACCATGCTGCGCACCAGGTCGGGACGCGCGAGCGCCACTTCCTGGGCGATGCAGGCGCCCATGCCGACGAGCCCCACGAAGTGCACCCGGGACCAGCCCAGGTGGTCGAGCAGGCCGATGACGTCGGCGGCGTGCAGCGCCATCGCGGGCTCCCGGCCCGGGTCGTCGGTGGAAGCGCCGATGCCCCGGTAATCGATGATCAGGACCCGGTAGCGATCCGTCAGGCCCCGGGCCAGGTGACGTTCGCCCCCGTGGCAGTAGGTGCCCCAGCCCCCCATGCACAGGGCGAGCCCGGCCCCGCCGTCCGCCGGGCCGTGGACCTCGTAGTACATGTCGTGGCCGTTGATCTGCACGGTGGGCATGGCGGTCTCCGGGGGGCTCCCGCGGAGATTATGGCTTAAACTCCCACCCCCATTTGTTCATCCCACGCAGGCCCCGCATGCAAGCCCAGACCAACGAAGCCCACGCCACCAAGGGCACCGAGACGAAGACCATCATGGAGTTCCTGGCCGAGAATCCGAACGTCGACGTCTCCAGGGCCTGGGAGCGCTGCTGGAACATCCACTCGAAGATCGCAGACCGGGTGCAGGCCCGCTTCGCCGTGCAGCGCCACCCGCAGACCGAAGGCGAGGACTACTGGGCCTCGGCGGACGGCCAGCTCGAGGGCTGCTTCAAGGCCTACTCCGGCACGGACGTGGACTGGCTCGTGCACTCCTGGCTCGGCAACCGCAAGGCCAGCATCCTCGACATGAACGCCACGGTTTTCTTAAGCCAGCAGAACCGCGTGCCGCACCTCGGGATCATCTTCGGCACCATTCCGAAGCTGTACTTCTACGCCGAGTACATGCCGCGCGTGGACCTGCGCACGAACTACGACTACCTGCTCAAGTACTACGAGCCGGCCAACCAGGAGTTCCTCCAGTTCCGCAGCGACCCGAAGTGGACCCGCTTCGTCAGCCACGGCACCTACCTGCGGGCCATGATGTCGCCGATCGCCACGAGCTCCCACGCCGAACTCAATGACGACAACATCGGCACCTGCGAGAAGTACCTGGTGAAGTTCGTGGACCGCTGGTTCAAGTGGCTCGATGACGCCGACACGGTGCCCGAGCAGGAGCGGGCGGCCCAGCAGGAATACGACTACAAGATTCGCGAACTGGGCTACCGCACGGACCCGATGAACGTCCTGCCCCAGAAGGTGCTGGGCATGGACGAGTTCAATCGCCGGCTGGACATGCGCATCGGCACCCGGCAGATGGCCGAGACCCGGAGCCGCTGGAAATAGCCTCTGCTGGCAGAAGCCCCAAGTGCTCAATGCCCTGATCAACTTCCTCGGGTTCCAGTCGGTCTGGTTCCTGAGCCTGTTCGGGGCTGGCACGCATCGTTCCTGGCTGGGCGCCATCGCGCTGGTGGCGTTCACGGCCTGGCATTTCCGGTCCGTCGCCAATCCACGGGCCGAGATCGTGATCGTGCTGATCGCCTGCGCCGTGGGCTTCGTCGTCGACACCGCTTTCATCCAGGCGAATCTGCTGGCCTACGCCGAGCCGCTGCCGTTCGCGGCCGTGGCGCCGTACTGGATCCTGGGCATGTGGGTCAACTTTGCGCTGACCCTGAACGGGTCCATGCGCTGGCTCCACGGCCGCTACCTGCTGGCAGCGGCGCTCGGGGCCATTGGTGGCCCGCTGGCCTACGTGGCGGGGATCAAGCTGGGGGCGGCCGAGTTGCTGGCCAGCGGCGTGGTGGTGTACGGCGTGCTGGCGGTGGTCTGGGCGCTGGCGGTGCCGCTGCTGGTCCTGGCCACCGAACGGGTGAACCAGCGCTGGCCGCCGGCGGCCGGTGCGGTCGTTACCGGGTAGTCACCAATGCGAGCCGGAACCGGAGGATCACCGTTCCGGCCCGCACGGGTCAGGCCGTCAGGAACAGCGTGAAGGCCAGCACCGGCACCAGCAGCGCGACGGTCGCCAGCATCACTTCGCCAAGCAGCTCGATATCGTTGAAATTGAAATTCCGGAACATCATCCACTCTCCATGTGTAGTCATGCCGTCGCGTGTGCAGTCAGGTCGCAGTCAGCCCAAGTCCTTTGGGTGCGCGTACTATAGGGACCGTGCATTGCACTTTCCTTTCACGCGGGTAACACCCTGTAACACTTTGTAACGACCAATCACCCTTTTGGGACAAGGGCTTAGAATGAGGTCGTGAACAGCGGCTCAGCACCCCCAAAAGCGCCGCGCATTACACCGGAACGTGCCCGGGAAGACTGTGACCCATGACACGAATTCTCCTCATCGACGACGACGAAAAGCTGGGCGACCTGCTGAAGGCGTACTTCCAGCGCTTCGACATGCAGCTCGACGCCGCGACGCTGCCGTCCGTTGGCCTGGCCAAGATCCAGCGCGACAAGCCGGACCTGGTGATCCTCGACGTGATGCTCCCGGAGCAGGACGGCTTCGAGGTCTGCCGGACCATCCGCAAGACCAGCTCGGTGCCCGTCGTGATGCTGACCGCCCGCGGCGAAGTCACCGACCGGATCGTGGGCCTCGAGATCGGGGCGGACGACTACCTGCCCAAGCCCTTCGAGCCCCGGGAGCTGGTGGCCCGGATCCAGAACGTGCTCCGGCGCGGCCGCCCGCGGCATGACGACAAGGCCCTGCGTTTCGGCGACCTGGCCATCAATCTCGAGCGCCGGACGGTGGAGCTCGAGGGCCAGGCGCTCGACCTGACGACCATGGAGTACCAGCTGCTGGTGCTGTTCGCGAGCAATCCGGGCAAGACCTTCACCCGTGACGAAATCCTCAACGAGCTGCGCGGCATCGATGCGCAGCTCTTTTCCCGGTCGGTGGACATCCTGGTCAGCCGCCTGCGCCAGAAGCTCCAGGACACCAGCCGGCAGCCGCGCTTCATCAAGACGGTGTGGGGCACGGGCTACGCCTTCGTCGGCGAAGAGGTGCAGCCCTCGTGATCAAGGAGATCAGCCGCTCGCTGTCGGCCCGCCTGCTCGGCATCTTCATCCTCACGGCCATCGTCTACGCGGTGG
The DNA here is from genome assembly GCA_963790015.1 of uncultured Gammaproteobacteria bacterium. Classification (GTDB taxonomy): domain Bacteria; phylum Pseudomonadota; class Gammaproteobacteria; order Steroidobacterales; genus SHZI01. The sequence continues at coordinate 19,148 of CAWBMW010000017.1, read as the reverse complement.
TGGGCCGCTTCGTGTACCTGCTGGTGCTCGACCAGGACTTCCTGCGCGAGGTGGTCGGCGCGCACATCTCGCTGCACGCGGACTACGTGCTCAACGACATCGGCTCGCCGCCGAGCATCGAGCGGGCCCGGGCGATCACCGAGCGGGTGCCCGTGGACATCCGCCTGAGCGGACCCGGCGTGGACTGGGCGTCCGACCCCAGCTTCCCGCAGATCGAGCAGATTCCCTTCGGACCGATCCCCATCGATTTCCTGGGGCTGGACGAGAAGAGCCAGCGGAACCTGGAGACCTGGGCCAGGAACCTCAAGCTGGTGCGCTTCGGCGAGTACCGGCGCCACGCCTTCGTCGAGCTGGTGCGGGACGGGTACAAGATCATCATCGCCTCCCCGCGGATGGCCGAGACGCCCCGTCCGGACTACACCCAGCCGGCGATTGCGCTCATTTCCATCATCGTGCTGGTCGGCTGCTACTTCGCCGTGCGCTGGCTGGTGCGGCCCATCAAGTGGATCCAGAAGGGGACGGCCCGCATCGGCCAGGGCGACCTGGACTACCGGATCAGGTCCACCCGGCGTGACGACCTGGGTGACCTGGCCAGCGACATCAATCACATGGCCGACGACGTCAAGGACATGCTCGAGGCCAAGCAGCAGCTGCTGCTCGCCATCAGCCACGAGCTGCGGTCGCCGCTGACCCGGGCCAAGGTCGCGCTGGAGTTCCTCGAGGACGGCCAGGTGAAGCACGATCTCCTCGGCGACGTGCGCGAGATGGAGAAGCTGATCGCCGACCTGCTGGAGAGCGAGCGCATGAACGCCGGGCACACCACGCTCCGGCGCTCGAGCGTCGAGCTGGGCTCGATGCTGCAGTCGCTGATCCATACCGAGTTCCAGGACCGGTTCGACAGGATCAACCTGCACCTGCCGTCGCAGCCGCTGGTGAGGGAAGTGGACGAGGTGCGGGTGCGCCTCGTCGCGAAGAACCTGATCGAGAACGCGCTCCGCTACACGCCGCCGGACGGCCCGCCGGTCGAGGTCGAGCTCGGCGCCAAGCCCGGCATGGTGATCCTCCGCATCCGGGATCACGGCCCCGGCATCCCGAAGGAGCACCTGGCGCGGGTCACCGAGCCGTTCTACCGGGCCGATCCGGCCCGCAGCCGGAGCACCGGCGGCCTGGGCCTGGGCCTGTACCTGGCGAAGCGCATCGCCGAGGCGCACCGGGGCTCCCTGGTCATCGAGAGCGAGCTCGGCCAGGGCACGCTCTGCACCGTCACGATCCCCGACTTCGTCGCCACGGAGGCCGCATGAACAATATGTGTAGGAGCGCCGACCGGCGCGACCGGGAATTTCCCTCTGGCGCTGAGACGCGCCTGCCGGGAAATTCCCGGTCGCGCCGGTCGGCGCTCCTACTCTTATTGATGTTGCCGGCCTTCGCTCAGGCCGAGGTGAAATACGGCGTCGAGATCACGCCGTTCGCGGGCTACCGCCTCGGTGGGGAGTTCGAGGCGGAGGAGGACGAGGACGGCAACACCACCGGCGCCGATATCGACATCGACGACGCGGCCAGCTTCGGCCTGATCGTGAACTGGCCCTCCGTCGAAAACACGGAATGGGAGGTCTACCTGAGCCGCCAGTCCACGTCGCTGGAGGCGGCGGGCCTGTTCGTGCCGCCGGAGACACCGCCCACGGACCTGGACATCACCTACCTGCAGGCCGGCGGCACCTACTGGTTCGAGGGCGAGCGGGCCCGGCCCTACATCGTGGCCACCGTGGGCTTGTCCCGCTTCGAGCCCGACGAGAGCAGCTTCGACTCCGAGACCTTCTTCGCCTTCGGCATCGGCGGTGGGTACAAGATCGCGCCCACGTCCCGGATCGGCCTGCGGCTGGAAGGGCGGGTCTTCGGCTCCGTGGTGGACAGCGACAAGGCCGTCTTCTGCCGGTCTGGCGGTGCGGCGAGCGGCTGCCTGATCACGGCGAGCGGCAGCATCGTCTGGCAGTGGGAAGTCCTGGCCGGCCTGGTCTTTCGCCTCTGATAGCATGGCGGGCCAACAGCGCCTGCCGGAGCAATGCCCATGGACGACGACAAGACCGTGCTCGATGAAGCCGCCGAGCAGGTGATCGAACTCGGCAACCGGCTCCTGGAGGCCGACGAGGACGCCGACTCCTGGGAGGTCGCCGACGGCCTGCTGGCCGGCGCCATCCAGTTCTGGCTGTACTCCCGCCAGCCCTGCGACGATCCCCGCTGCGAGAACTGCGCGGAGGTCAGCACCGCCGACCTGCGGATGCGGAAGCTCATGGAGGAGGCCAAGCGCTGGGCGGAAGACAGCACCTACTACCAGACGCCCTTCGACGTGAACGTCGGCCGCGCCTGAGCCGTGCTATATTTCCGCGCCTTTTTCGACCACGGTAGCCAGAAGACATGCCGACGATTCACGTAACCGACCGGGGTGGCAATGCCCACACCGTCAAGGTAGACAACGGCCTCACGCTGATGGAGCCGCTCCGCGAACTGGACCAGGGCATCGAGGCCCTGTGCGGCGGGATGTGCTCCTGCGCCACCTGCCACGTCTTCATCGCTCCCGAGTGGTTCAGGAAGCTGCCCAACGTCCACAGCGACGAGCTCGAGCTGCTGGAGAGCACCGAGAACTTCCGCGCCGGCGAGTCCCGCCTGGCCTGCCAGGTGAAGGTCTCCGACGCCCTCGACGGTATCACCGTCACGGTGGCTCCCGAAGAGTAAGGATGCCGATCGACTACGAGCACCTGATGTCGCTCCGCACGCGGGGCGAGCGGGTCCAGTACAGCGATCGGGACACTCTTCTCTATGCGCTGGGGATCGGCCTTGGCCGGGATCCGGCTGCCCGTCACGAACAGCCCTACCTGACCGACCCGGCGGGTCTCAGGACCCTGCCGAGCTTCGCCAGCGTCCTGGTCGGCAACCGGCTGCTCGACGACTGTGGCTGGAATGCCGCCCAGGTGGTCCTGCGGGACGAGAGCGTGAGCCTCGAGCGCCCGCTCGAGGATGCGGTTGCGCTGCTCCTGGACAGCGACGTGGTCTCGGTCTTCGACAAGGGCGCCAGCGGCGGCGCGCTGCTGACCGTCGAGACCCGGGCCCGGCGCGAGCGGGACGCGCAGCCCCTGTTCACCGTCCGCCGCACCTGGCTGGCGCGCGGCGACGGCGGCTTCGGCGGGTCCCCAGGGCGTGAGCCGGCGGCAGCCGCACCCGCATGCCCCAGCGGCGTCCCGACATGACCCACGCCTGCCCGACGCGTCCCGACCAGGCCCTGCTGTTCCGGCCTGTCGCTGGCGTGCGGCGCCCCGCCGCGGGAGCCGTCCGCCCGCCGGCCGGCCCACCCGTCCCCGGTCCTCGACGCCCACTGCCTCCAGGGCATCGCCTGCCTCGCGATCCTCGGCGAGATCTGCGAGTACGACCACACGCTGATCCGCTCCCTGGCCGTCGGCTTCGCGGCGCCCGCCAGCCCCGGCGAGACCCTGGTGGCGGAGCTCTGGCAGGACGCGAACATCGTCTCCTGCCGCCTGCGGGTCCTGGAGCGGGACGTCGTGGTGCTGGACCAGGGCCGCTGCGTGCTGGTGGCCTGAACGCGATTTATCCGGAGGGGGTCTTTCGGCTAGACTGCGCGCCTTGAGTGGGGCCGTAGCTCAGCTGGGAGAGCGCCGCGTTCGCAATGCGGAGGCCGGGAGTTCGATCCTCCCCGGCTCCACCAAATCCTGCCTCTCGCTCACCCGCAACTCGATCCCTGCATTGTTCCCGCAATCCCCGCACCGGAGCGTATGCCGGAGCGTCTCCAGTGGCGTGTTCCAGCCCACCAGTTGCGCCCACCTCATCAGGTTGAGCGGCGCTTCGAGATTGCAGGCGGGGCAGTGCACGTGGAGCCGGAAGCGCTCCGCGTAGTCCCGGAGGGTAGTGGGGGAGTCCCTGCCCATCCGGTTACACTAACCCCATGCCGACTCTAATTGAACAGGCCCGAGCCACCAGCCTCGCCCTGTGCCTGCTGCTGCTCACCGTCCCCGGCTTTGCCCAGGATTCGCCGGCGGCGGAGCCCGCGGCCAACGACGCGCCCGCCACTGACACCAAGCCGGCCGTCGAGCCCCGGCCCGCCACGGCAGCAGAGCTGGTGGCGCGTCTCGACCAGGTGAGCAGCCGGCTGGCCGAGATCAACGAGTACCTGCGCAAGCCGGCGCCGGACCTGGCGGGCATCGCGGTGGCGCTGCCCGGCAAGGCCCAGGAGGCCCGGTCGGTGCTGGGCGCGGTGGAGGCCACCGACCCGGCCCAGGCCGAGATGGTGGAGGTGATGGCCACGCGCCAGAGGCTCCGCAACCTGGACCGCATCTTCGACAAGTGGCGCCAGCGGCTGAAGGTGGAGGTTGATCTCCTCGATCCGTGGCGCGAGGAGCTCCGCGCGGATGCCACCTTCCTGCGCGCGGCGGCCAGCCCGCCGGCACCCGGCGCGGACCCCGGCGAGGAAGACGTGCTGTCCCCCGCCCTGAACGCCCGGCTCACCGAACTCGCCGACGAGCTCGAGGCCACCCGCAAGCCGCTCCTGAAGCGCCTCGACGTGATCGTCGGCGCCGACGTGCGCGTCGGGCAGCTGCAGGGCTCGCTGCGCGAGCTGCAGACCCAGCTCGACGAGGCGCGTCTCCAGCGCCAGGAGCAGCCGCTGGCCGTCACCGCGCCGCCGCTCTGGACGGTGCCGGACAAGCTCGGGCCGCCGATCCGGGTCGCGCGGCAGAACGTCACGACGCTGGCCGGCGGCATCCGCGACTACCTGGACGGGCGGCCGGCGCAGCTCACCGCGTTCGGGCTGATCCTGCTAGCGCTGCTCGTCGGGGTCCAGCGCCTGCGCCGCTCGATCCTTGCCAAGGGGGAGACCGAGGTCGACGAGCTGCTCACTCACTACCCGGTGACGGTCACGCTGCTGGTCTGGACGATCATCGGGCCGGGCCTCTTCCTGTCCGACATGCCGCTCGGGCTGACCCTGTTGCGCGGCTTCCTGGCCGTCGTCCTGCTCTGGCGGATCCTGCCGGTACTGGTGGCGCCCGACGAGGCGCGGCCCGTCAAGGGCCTCCTGCTGCTGGCCGCCGCCTTCCAGGTCCAGCTCATCACCCTCGGCGACGACTGGTACGGGCGGGTCGTGACGGTACTGCTGGGCCTCGCGGCGCTGCTCGTCTTCCGGGACCTCGCCCGCCGGTCCGCGGGCGAGCCGGGCGGCCGCGCGCTGTTCCGCCGGGCGATTCACACGGTCGCCGTGGCGGCGCCGTTCGCCATTGCGGTGGGCCTGGTGGCCGAGGTCGCCGGCGCGCGCGCCCTGAGCGCCCAGGCGATCGGCGGCATCGTCTTCGTCACCCTGGCGCTCTGCGCGCTGCTCGCGGCCGACATCATCCTGCGCTCCGTCCTCGATGCCTGGGTCAGCGGGCCGGGCGCCCGCTGGTTCCGCGGCGTCAGGAACTGGCCGGAGGCGGTTCGCGGCTGGGGGCGGCGGGTGATCCGGCTGGTGCTGCTGGTCGCGCTCGTCAACGGGCTGCCCAACATCCTGCCCATCCTGGAGCCGCTCTGGAATGGCATCGGCCAGTTCCTGCGCACGCCGGTGACCGCCGGCCAGCTCAACGTGTCGCTGGGCGACGTGCTGTGGTTCTTCATCGGCATCGCGCTCGCGCTCGCCGTGGCGCGCTTCGTGCGCTTCATCCTCGACGAGGACGTGCTGCCGCGCATGCCGCTGGCGATGGGCGCCGCGTCGGCCGCCTCGCGCCTGATCTACTACGCCCTGGTGGTGGCCGGCATCCTCTTCGCGCTGGCGGCGTCCGGAGTGGAGCTGTCCAAGCTCACGCTGCTCGTCAGCGCGCTCGGCGTCGGCATCGGCTTCGGCCTGCAGAACATCGTCAACAATTTCGTGTCCGGGCTCATCCTGGCCTTCGAGCGCCCGGTGCGGGAGGGCGACCAGGTCACGCTCGGCACGACCACCGGCCGCGTGGACCTCATCGGCCTGCGGGCGACGCGCATCCGCACCTACGACGGCGCCGAGGTCATCGTGCCGAACGCCAGCCTGATCGCGGGCGAGGTCACCAACTGGACGCTCAGCGACCGCGCCCGGCGCATCGACATCGCCATCGGCGTGGGCTACGACAGCGATCCTGTCCGCGTCCAGGAGCTGTTGCTGGAGGCCATCCGCGACCTGCCGGGCGTGGCGTCGCACCCGGCCGCGATGACGGCGTTCCGGAGTTTCGGGCCCAGCGCGCTCGATTTCAGCCTGCTGTTCTGGACCCACGACATCGACGACCGGTTGTCCGTCGAGAGCGAGGCACGGGTGCGCGTGCTGCGGGCCCTGCGCGAGGCGGGTATCGAGATTCCCTTCCCGCGCATGGACCTGAGGGTGCGGGACGGGGCCCTCGGGGGCCCCCCGGCCGCGGCGCCGTCCGGGCCCGCCGGCTGACCGCCCGTCGTCCCGGCTGCGGTGGCGCTCCGGTTCGCGTCCGAACTGGGAGCTGAATCACGCTGGCGCCCTGCCGCCGGGGTTAGGTTAGCCACTGGAAAACCCGGTGCCGGAGCCTCTCGTGAGCTGGCTGCGAATCTTCAAGAAGAATGACGACGATCCAGCCCGCGCGGAGCCCGTGACGGCGCGGCAGGCACCGGCGAAGGTGGCACCCAAGGTGAAGACCGAGCCCACCGCGGGCTATGGCGCCAATCCCTACGACACCTACACGTGGGAGCTCCACACGGAGCCCGACGGCGAGCGGGAACTGAAGCGGGCCCACCTGATCGACAAGCGCGTCAAGGAAGACGGCGAGTCCTTCAATCCCTACGACACCGGCAAGTTCAGCGGCGGCTGGTAGGAGCGCCTTCAGGCGCGACCGGGTATTCCCCTCCCTCGCTGAGACGCTCCTTCCGGGGAATACCCGGTCGCGCCGGTCGGCGCTCCTACAGCCGTAATGCGCCGTCGATCTCGAAGCAGCGGCCCGAGACGTAGTCGTTCTGCAGGATGAACTCGACGGTCTGCGCGATCTCGTCGGGCTCGCCCATGCGCTTCAGCGGGATACCCGAGGTCAGCTTCTCCCGGGCCTCCGGCTTCATGCCGGCGACCATCTCGGTGTTGATGAAGCCGGGCGCGATGGCCGCGGCGCGGATGCCGTAGCGCGCGAGTTCCTTCGCCCAGGTGACCGCCATGGCCGCGACGCCCGCCTTGGCGGCCGAGTAGTTCGTCTGGCCCGCATTGCCGGCCCGGCTGATGCTCGAGATGTTGATGATGACCCCGGGCACCTTGCCCACGATCATGCGCTCGGCCGCCTCGCGCCCGCACAGGAACACGCCCGTCAGGTTCACGTCCATGCACCGCCTGCCACTGGTCGAGGCTCATCTTCGACTCGACCTTGCCGTCCTTGTACTTGATGAGCAGCGCATCGCGGGTGATTCCCGCGTTGTTGACGAGGGCGTGGACCGCGCCGCAGGTCGCCACCGATCTGGTCGAAGAGGGCGATGACGTCCGCTTCCTTCGCCACGTTGGCGCCGAAGCAGTGGACGGTGGCACCCAGCTGCTCGCAGGCGGCCGCCGCGGCCTTGAGGTCATCGGCCTTGAGATCGACGAGCGCCAGCACGGGCTGGTGCGGCGCGAGGCGCTTCGCCATGGCGGCCCCGAGGCCCCGGGCCGCGCCGGTGATGACGATGGTCTTGCCTTGATGTCCATGGTGCGTCTCCGGGTCGACCTGCGATGAGGGCGCCATCCTGCCCCGCTTTCTTGTGCGCCGCAAGACGCCCCCCAGATGTCAAACCCGGTGCTTCTGAACGAGAGGTCCCATGGAGATGCGCAAGGGCTACGCCGTCATCCTCACCGAGGCGGCGCTGCAGTTCCCCGACCGCGTGCACAAGGTGGTGCTCAACTTAGGGGCCCGGCCCGCCTGGATGGATATAGATGTCCTCCACCCCCACTTCATCCACGGCCTGCCGGGCGGCCGCATGATGTGGTACACGCACGATGCCGTGGTTCGTGTACGCGGAACTCGCCGGCAGCACGATCGACATCATCGACGAGCAGCCGGAGGCTTGGAGCGACGCCGTCGCAGCCTTCTTGTTAACTCCTCGCCGGTAGTCACATTACTTGGTGGGCTTTCCCGTCCTTAGTGGCATTTCTGCTGTTAAGTGAACAATCCGTAATCAAATTATGGGCGGTCGTCCCTACGCCGTCCCGCTTGGGTAGTGTAAGAATGCCCCGCGAAAACCAAGCCTGCGGCCGTAATCCGGCAGGCCGAAGGTCATCATCTCGCTTGTGGCCTGCGTCACCAGACGTCGGGCCGATGGGCGGTGTGTCCTTCCCCTGAGCTAATGATCGAATGACAGCTGACTCGATGGTCCCCAATTCATCTCCCGGCAGTCCACCCTGGCGGGCCATCAGGGCCGGAACATGCTCATTCGCCTGCTGGTCGTCGCCGGCCTGGCGATCGTCCTCGCCGTCTCGATCAACAAGTTGTTCGACTCGGCATCGACTGGATGCTGTTTGCCTGGGAGACGCCCCCAATACAGCCACGGCTACTTCATCCCGGTCGTGCGCGTTGTACCTGGTCTGGCTGCGGGCGAAGGACCTGCAGCAGCTTCAACTGACCGGCTCCTGGCTCGGCTTCGCCGTCGTCGTCCTCGCGCTGGCGCTCAACGCCATGGGCGACCTCAGTGCTGTGGTCACCATCTCCGAGTACGCCCTCCTCTGGTGGCCTGGGGCCTCAGCCTGGCCGCCGCTGGAACGAAGGGACTGCGGTTCCTCGCCGTGCCCCTCATCTACCTCGCCTTCATGGTGCCCTGGCCCAACTTCCTCGAGACGCGCCTCACCAGCCAGCTCCAGCTCATCTCCTCCGAGCTCGGCGTGGCGGTGATCCGGATGGCCGGCTACAGCGTCTTCCTCGAAGGCAACGTCATCGACCTCGGGGAGCTTACAAGCTGCAGGTGGCCGAGGCCTGCAGCGGCATGCGCTACCTGTTTCCACTCATGAGCTTCGGGTTCCTGAGCGCCGTCCTGTTCCAGGGCCGCTGGTGGCAACGGGCGATCCTGTTCGCCTCGACCGTGCCGATCACGATCCTCATGAACAGTTTCCGCATCGGCGTGATCGGCATACTGGTGAACAATTTCGGCATCGAGCAGGCCGAGGGCTTCATCCACGACTTCGAGGGGTGGGTCGTCTTCATGGCGTGCGTTGCCCTGCTGTTCCTGCTGATCTGGATATTCGCGCGGATGAATGGCCGCCCCTTCCTCCAGGTCTTTGGCCTGGACATCCCGTCGCTGCCGGACCTCAGGGCGCTGCTGCTCGAGGCTCGTCCAAACCGGCCGTTCCTTGCTTCCTGCGCCTGCTCGTGGTCGCCGCTGCCGCCGCGTTCCTGGTCGCCAAGGCCCATTCCGCTCGCCGCGGAGCGCACGGCCCTGGCCAGCTTTCCGCTCCGCGTGGGGGAGTGGCAAGGCCGTGACCAGGTCGTGGAGCAGGTGTATCTGGACACCCTCCAGGTGACGGATTACCTGATGGCGGATTTCTCCAGTCCCGCGGAGCCTGCGCCAATCAACCTGTGGATCGCCTACTACGACGCCCAGATCCAGGGGGTGTCGGTGCATTCGCCCCAGGCCTGCCTGCCGGGCGGGGGCTGGCGCATCGACTCCATCACCGAGCACACGATTGCGAATGTGCTGCCCGATGGCGGCTCGCTCAGCGTCAACCGCGTCGAGATCTCCCTGGGCGAGCAGCGCCAGGTGGTCTACTACTGGTTCGATCAACGGGGTCGGACGCTGACCAACGAGTTCGCCGTCAAGTGGTACATCTTCCAGGATGGCCTGGTGCTGAACCGCACGGATGGCGCACTGGTCCGGCTGGTCACGCTGGTGGAGAATCCCGCGGATGTTGCCGCGGCGGATGCCCGGTTGGAGACGTTCGTGCGGGATATCCATCCGAAGCTGGCCTATTACCTGCCCGGGGCCTCCGCCCAGACGCGCCCGGCGGTTCGCCCGAAGAAGGTCCTTCCCGCCGCATGACCCGCCCGATCCTCCACCTCATCGCGGCCGCGCGCCCCAACTTCATGAAGGTGGCGCCGCTCTGGCACGCCCTGCGTGGCCGACGGCACCTTCGACGCCGCGCCTGGTCCACACCGGCCAGCACTACGACGCCAACATGTCCGACGCCTTCTTCCGGCGACCTCGGGATGCCCGAGCCGGACCATCACCTGGGCGTCGGCTGCGGCAGCCACGCCGAGCAGACGGCCCGCGTGATGATGGCCTTCGAGCGGCTCGTCGCGGTCGCGGAGCGCCCGGCCTCGTGCGTCGTGGTCGGCGACGTCAACTCGACCGCTGGCCGTGCGCGCTGGTCTGCGCCGAAGCTCGGGCATGCGCACGGTCGCACGTCGAGGCCGGGCTGCGCAGCTTCGACCGGACGATGCCGGAGGAGATCAACCGCATCGTGACCGACGTGATCGCGGACCTGCTCTTCACGCCGTCGCCGGACGGCGACGAGAACCTGCGGAACGAAGGGATCCCGGCCGAGCGCATCGAGCTCGTCGGCAACATCATGATCGACTCCTACGACTGCAGCGCGCAGCGCATCGAGGCGGACGGCACCTCCGGCAAGCTGGGGCTCGAGCCCCGGCGGCTACGGCGTGGTGACGCTGCACCGGCCGTCCAACGTGGACGACCCGGCCACCCTGCGGCTGCTGGTCGACGCGCTGGCGCGCAGTCGCGCGCGAGCTGCCGGTGGTGTTCCCCGTCACCCGCGCACCCGCAAGAACCTCGAGGATTCGGCTGCTGGCGCGCTTGGAGTCGGCAGCCGGCATCCGGCTGTGCGACCCCGTGGGCTACCTGGAGTTCCTGAACCTGGTGAGCCACGCCGCGCTGTGCTCACCGACTCCGGCGGCATCCAGGAGGAGACCACCTACCTGGACATTCCCTGCCTCACGGTGCGCCCGAACACGGAGCGGCCCATCACCGTCACCGAGGGCACGAACCGCCTGGTGAAGCCGGAGAACCTGGTGGCCGAGGCCGGCAAGGCCCTCCGCGGCGACTGGCCCCACGGCCGGCGCCCCGACCGCTGGGACGGCCAGACCGCCGCCCGCTGCGTCGCCAGCCTGAAGCAGCACCTGCAGGGCGCGCCTGTAGGAGCGGCTTCAGCCGCGACCGGATTCTCGCGGCGAGCCGGCGCCTCCTACACCGCTCACAAATCAGCCGAACCGCTGCCCCGAAGGAACGTCGCCATGCAAGCCAGAACCCCCCTGCTGATGGTTGCCACCGTGCTGCTGCTGGTGGCCTGCGGCTCCCCGGAGAAGCGCGCGGCCGACTACCTGGTGAAGGCCCAGGAGTTCTACGAGCCGGCGGACTACGTGAAGGCCAAGCTGGAGGCCCAGAACGCCGCCCAGGTGGAGCCGAAGAACGCGCAAGGCCCGCTACCTGCTGGCGGAGATCGCCGAGCAGCAGAAGGAATACCAGCAGATGTTCGGCCATCTGCTCGTGGCCGTGGAGGAGCGATCCCACCAACGTCGAGGCGCGCCTCAAGCTCGGCACGCTCTACTTCCTCGGCCAGTCCCTGGGACGAAGCCGCCAAGCAGGCCACCGAGCTGCTGAAGCTGGCGCCCGAACGACGCCCGGGTGCACCTGCTCAACGCCCGCGTGCTGATCCAGAAGGGCGACCGAGACGGCGGCCTGGCCGAGGTCGCCACCGCGCTCAAGCTCGATCCCGACAACGTGGACGCCATCCTGCTGCAGTCCGCCGCCGACGCCATGGAGAATCTCGACAAGGGCCTGGCCGACGCTGGACGCTGCCATCGCCCGCCTGCCGGCCGGACAAGACCCGGCCAGCTGCGCGAGCTGCGCGTGATCATGCTGGCCCAGGGCAAGCGCCTGGACGACGTGGAGACCGGGCTGCGGGCCCTGTCCGGGGACTTCCCCGACGAGCAGGCGTACCAGTTCCAGCTGGCCCAGTTCTACGCGAGCCAGGGGCGTGTCGACGAGGCCGACGCAGCTGCTGCAGAAGGTCACCGAGCTCGACCCCGAAGGACGCCGACAAGCAGCTCGGCTACGTCCAGTTCCTGGCCAGCCAGCGCGACAGCGAGAAGGCCGAGGCGGCGCTCAAGACCTTCATCGAGCAGAATCCCGACGCCGGCAAGCTGCGCCTCGCGCTCGGCCAGCTGCTACGAAACCACCGACCGGCCCGACGAGGCCCGCAAGACCTACGCGAGCGCCTGGCGAGCGCAGCGCCGAAGAGCGCCGGAGGGCTGGCGGCGCGCAACCGGGTCGCCGCCATCGACATCCGTGCGGGCAAGCTGGACGCGGCGCGGCCGCGCTCGAGGGCATCCTGACGGACGCCCCGACGATGCCAGGCGCGCTGCTGCTCGCGCTCGGGCCTGCGCTTCGCCGACGGCAAGTTCGACGACGCCATCGGCGACCTGCGCCTCGTGCTGCGCAAGGAGCCCGACAACGACCGGGCGCTGCTGCTCCTCGCGCCAGGCCTACGTGCGCGAAGAACGATCTCGCCCTGGCCAAGGACACCTACCGCCGCCTGCTGGAGGTGGCACCCGACTCGCCCGGACGGCCTGCAGCAGCTGGCGGTGCTCTACGTCGGCGCGACAAGGAGTACGCCGAGGCCGAGGCATTGCTCCGCAAGCGCCTCGAGAAGCAGCCCGATGACCTGGTTGGCCTCCGGGCGGCTCGTGGAGATCCTGATGGCCCAGGGCCAGACCGGCGAAGGCCGAGGCGGAGGCGCGGCGGATGACCGGCGCTGACCAACCAGACCGGCGTGGGCGACTTCTCGCTGGGCCGCGTGCTCGCCCAGAAGAAGGACTACGGCGGCCGCGGCCGAGGCGTTCCAGAAAGTCGGTCAACGCCCGGCAGGACGACCCGCTGCCGCTGGAGGGCCTCGTGCGCTCGCTGCTCGCCGCCGGCAAGAAGGACGAGGCGATCGCGGCGCTCAACCAGCAGCTCGACAACGCCGAGAACCAGCTGTTCGCCAAGTTCCTGCTGGGCGGCGATCTACGGCCAGCGAGGGCGACCCGGCCAAGGCCGAGGCCGTACCTGGAGGACGTGCTCAAGGAAAAGCCCGACTCCGTGGTCGCGTGGGCCTCGCTGGCCGGGGTCTACAAGGACCGCGAGGCGCGCATCGCCGTCTACCAGCGGGCGGTCAAGGCCGAGCCGGCCAGTCCCGAGCTCACCATGCTGCTGGCCACCGAGTACGAGCAGGCCGGGCGCTTTGACGACGCCATCAAGGTCTACGAGAGCCTGTTGAAGACGCAGCCCCGACTACCGAGCCGGCCATCAACAACCTGGCCGCGCTGCTGCTGGACCACCGCACCGACAAGGCCAGCCACGCCCGGGCGCTCGAGCTGGCCAAGAAGCTCGCCAGCAGTCGGACAACCCGGCCATGCTGGACACCCTCGGCTGGGCCCACTACCGGGCCGGGCAGTACACCGAGGCCGTCAGCGTGCTCGAGCGGGTGGTGGCCAAGGCCGGCCAGTTCGCCGTCTTCCGCTACCACCTCGGCATGGCCTACCTGGCCGCCGGCAACACGGTCGGTGCGCAAGCAGGAGCTGGCCGAGCCGTCGGACAAGGCGCAGGGCGACTACCCCGGCCTGGCCGAAGCCCGCGCCACACTGGAAAAACTCGACAAGGCCTCGTAACCTAGCAATGAAACTGATCGAAAACCGCCGCACGCCGGCCGCAAGGCGTGGCTCAGGCGCGAAGTCCGCGAGCAGTACGTCCGCTACCAGCGCATTTCCCAGGCCATCAACGTGGAGATGGCGCCCCTGCGCGAGCGCCGTTACGCCGAGTTCCTGGAGCGCATCCAGACCCGCGGCTACAGCGTCACCTACGACCAGCTGCGCCAGATCACGCCCGGCGAGCTGCCGAAGAAGCCGAAGCGCAAGACCCGCGTGGTTTATTAGACGTAGGAGCGCCGTCCGGCGCGACGGCCATTTCCCTTGGTCGCTGAGACGCTCCCGCCGGGAACGGCCATCGCGCCTGAAGGCGCTCCTACACCGAGTATTGCAATGTCCGGCCCCCTTCTGGCGTCAAGATCCTCGAACTCACGAGCGTCGTCCTGGGCCCCTGGGCCTGCCAGATGCTGGCGGACATGGGCGCGGACGTCATCAAGATCGAGCCGCCCCGGGGCGACAGCAACCGCACGCTGGGCGCCAGCCGCAATCCGGGCATGGCGGCGCTGTACCTCACCTGCAACCGCAACAAGCGCAGCATCGTCCTCGACCTGAAGCAGCCGGCCGCCAAGGCGGTGGTGCTGCAGCTCGTCAAGTCGGCCGACGTGGTGGTGCACAACAACCGCCCGCAGGTCATGACCAAGCTGGGCCTGGACTACGCGGCGCTGAAGGCCGTGAATCCGAAGCTGATCTACTGCGGCACCTACGGCTACGGCAAGGACGGCCCCTACGGCGCGCGCGGCGCGCTGGACGACTCCATCCAGGCCGTCAGCGGCATCGCCATGCTCAACGAGATGGTGCTGGGCGAGCCCCGCTACCTGCCCACCGTCGTCTGCGACAAGACCACCGCCATGCAGGTGGTGTCCGCGGTCACCGCCGCGCTCTTCCACCGGGAGCGGAGCGGGGAGGGGCAGGAGATCGAGGTCCCCGATGTTCGAGACGATGGTGTACTACACCATGGCCGAGCACCTGTGGGGCATGGCCTTCGAGCCGCCGATCGGGCGGCCCGGGCTACACGCGGCTGATGAGCCACCACCGCAAGCCCTACAAGACGAAGGACGGCTACATCGCGATCCTGCCGTACCTCGACGCGCACTGGGAGACCTTCTGCAAGCTGTCCGGGCAATCCGGAACTGCTGACGGATCCGCGCTTCACGACGCTGTCGAACCGGGTCACCAACATCGACGACACCTACCAGGAAACCGCGCGGATCATGCTCACCCGCACGACGGGCGAGTGGCTCGCGCTCTTCGGCCACACCAGCGTGCCGACCAACATGGTCAACACCCTGGCCGGCCTCAAGGACGACCCGCACCTGAACGCCGTCGGCTTCTGGCAGGAGGTGGAACATCCCACCGAGGGCCGTCTGCGCATGACGCGCTTCCCGGTGACGTTCTCGAAGACGCCCGCCGACGTGCGGCGCCTGCAGCCGCGGCTCGGGCGAGCACACGGTGGAGGTGCTGAAGGAAGCGGGGCTGGACGACGCCGCGATTGCCAGCCTGCTGAATTCGAAAGCGCGCTGTAGGAGCGCCTCGTAAGCGCCCTCAGGCGCGCAGAATTTGGGGTCGCGCCTGAAGGCGCTCCTACACGTCGACTTTCCCTGCGAAGAGCCCGTACTTCGGCGGATGCTGGTTAAACGCCTGCCTTCTACAGTGGGCGCATGCCCCGCATTCCCACAGGACAGCATTTGCTCCTGCCGTGGCCGGGTCTCGATCCCCGGCCAGTACTACCACGTCACCTGCGCCACGGTGGGCCGCGTGCGGGTATTCTTCGATTGGCCCACCGGGCTCCCCGTCATCAGCGCGCTCCGTGCCGCGCAGCAGGCCGACGACGCGCACACTCTGGCCTACTGCCTGATGCCGGATCACCTGCACTGGTTGTTGAAGCTCGGCAAGCCGACTCTGGCCCACGTCGTGGGGCAGATGAAGGGTCGGTCATCCCGCGCGAGCCGGGCAATTGATGGCCGCCTCTGGCAGCGTGGCTACTACGACCACGCGATCCGGACGGTCGATAATCTGCGCAACGTGGCCCGCTACATCGTCGCAAACCCGCTGCGCGCCGGGCTGGTCGCCCACATTGGCGACTACCCCCTCTGGGACAGCATCTGGTTGTAGGAGCGCCGTCAGGCGCGACCCCCTTTTCCGGTCGCGCCTGGAGGCGCTCCGACGCAAGCCCGTAGATCCTCAGCACGTTGTCGCGCATCAGCTTCCGCCGCACCTCGGGCTTGAAGCCGAGCGCGTCGATGTCCGGCATGGTGCGGCCGAAGTCCAGCACCGGGAAGTCGGTGCCGAAGATGACCTTGTCCTGGCCGTAGGTGTTGATGTAGCGCTCGAAGCTGTCCGGCCAGTATTTCGGGCCGTGGGCGTCGGATCCGATGAAGACGTTGGCGTGCTTCCAGGCCATGGCGATCATCTCGTCGTTCCAGGGGATGCCGACGTGGATGCCGATGAGCTTCAGCTCCGGGAAGTCGCAGGCGACGGTGTCGAGCGTGATCGGGCGCCCGACGCTCGAACGCAGCGGATAGGTCGGGTCGTAGATCATGGACTGCCCGACCTGGAGCTGCACCGGCACGTCGAGCTCGGCGCATTTCGCATAGAACGGGTACCATTTCGCATGGTCGGGCGGCAGCTCAAACCAGTGTGGGTAGAAATGCGCGCCGATGAAGCCGTATTCGTCACGGCACGCACGAGTTCGCGCACGCCGTGCATGCCCTCGGTCGGATCGAGCCCGGCCAGGCCGAGGAAGCGGTCGGGGTACTCCTGCACCGCATCGGCCACCAGGCGATAATCCACGTGGTAGCAGGCGGGATGGCCGAGCCGGCCGACCTTGGCGGCGATCAGGAAGGCCTTGTCGATACCCGCCGCATCCATGCGCGCGAGCATGTCCTTGAGGCTGACGCCTTCGAAGGTCTCGCGCTTCACGCGCATTCTTGGCGGTGTAGAAGCCGGTCCCAGCGGGACGGCCGGCCAGCGCCTCGGCGGTCCAGATGTTGACGACCGCGTCGATGGCCTGGTAGTCGAACTTGCTCATGGTCGGTGTCCGGTGGGCTGAATGGGGGCTGCATTGTAAGGGCAGGAGTGGCCGTGGGAGCGGGCTAAAGGTGCCGACTGCCTCTCCAGGTGTCCGGTCACCTGCTCCTACCGGCCAGCGGCCGGTGCTATGCTCGCCGCCTGTCTTAGGGGTGGCCCGGCGCGACGCGCCCGGCCTGAGATCCGCAAGGGAACCCTCTGAACCTGATCCGGCTAGTACCGGCGTAGGGACAAGACGCGCGTCTGTCGGCTCCCCTCGCCCTGTCGATGCCGGATCGCCCAGTCTCTGGAGATCCACGGCATGGCTTTCAAAATGGGGTCAGATCTATTTTTCCCGGCGAGGCGATATTGCCTCGCCGGAAAAATCGCGCCTGAAGAATAAATCTGACCCCTTTCTTGCTGCTGGCCTGGGCGGCGCAGGCCGAGCCAGTTCCGGAAATCGTCGTGGTCGCCTCCCAGCTGCGGGAGGCCGAGATCATGGCGGTGCCGGCGAGCCTTGCGGTGCTCGACCCGGACGCGATCGCCGCGGGCTCGGTCCAGCACTTCGAGGACCTCGCCCCGCTGGTCCCGAACCTGAACTGGAGCGGCGAGGGGTCCCGGGCCCGCTACTTCCAGATCCGCGGCACGGGCGAGCTGGAGCAGTACGAGGGCGCGCCGAACCCGTCCGTGGGCTTCATCGTGGACGACATCGACCTCTCCGGCATCGGCGGCGCGGCGACCAGCTTCGACGTGGACCGGATCGAGGTGCTCCGCGGTCCCGCAGGGCACCCGCTACGGCGCCAACGCCCTGGCCGGGCTGATCTACGTGCGCACCGCCGACGCCGACGACCTCGCCCGAGGCGGCGGTGACCGTCACCGGGGGCGACGACGGCACCTGGGCGCTCGGCGGCGTCGCGAGCGGCCCGGTCGCCGGTGCCGGCGAGGCCCTGACGTACCGATCGCCGTCCAGCAGTACCCGGGCGACGGCTTCCGCGACAACGTCTTCACCGGCCGCGACGACACCTCGGCCCAGGACGAGCTGACGGCGCGCCTGAAGCTGCACTGGGCCGGCGGCCACGCAGCCTGCAGCTCACCGCCCTCCACGTGAATCTCGACAACGGCTACGACGACTTCGCCGTCGACAACGGCTACACCACGTATTCGGACAAGCCCGGCGAGGACTGCCAGCGGACCGATGCCGCCGCCCTGCGGGCCACGTTCCGGCTCGGCGGTCTGGCCGAGCTGGTCAGCATCACCGGCGTGGCGGGTCCGACATCGTCTACGGCTTCGACGCCGACTGGGGCAACGACAACTACTGGTCGCCCTACGTGTACGACTTCACCAGCGCATCGAGCGGGACCGCGAGCACGGTGACACCAGGAACTCCGCGTCGTCTCGGCCCCGGCGGCCGCTTAATGGGGTCGGAGTGGATCGTCGGTGCCTACGTCCTCTACCTCGAGGAGACGAACCAGCGCGTGGACACCGGCACCTGCGCGGCCACCGTGCGGTACCGGGGAGTGTGCTCGACGAGACGGCCGTCCAGCCACTACGACGCGACGAACCTGGCGTTCTTCGGCGAGCTGGGCCGGCCGCTGGGCGCGCGCACCCGGCTCACCGGGGGGCTGCGCTGGAGCACCGCGACGCGGAGTACGGACAGCCTCTCGCCCCCGGGACGGCCTGACGGGCGGTGACGTGACACTCACCCACCAGTTCCGGGGTCCGCCAACGTCTATGGGCCCGCGTCGCCCGCGGCTACAAGGCGGGCGGCTTCAACGCGTCGCTGGTCCACGTCCCGGGCGCGGAGGACCGCCTCGAATTCGGGCCGGAGTCGCTGTGGAACTACGAGGTGGGCGCGCGCTGCGGCCGGCGACGGGCGCGTCGCCGCGGCCCTGAGCGTCTTCCTGCAAGACCGCGGCGACCTGCAGATGAAGATGCCCGCGCCAGTTCCTGCCGACCGATCCCACCACCTTCCTGTTCGCCACCGACCAACGGGGAGTAGGGCCACAGCGCGGGCATCG
Source organism: uncultured Gammaproteobacteria bacterium (assembly GCA_963790015.1). GTDB lineage: Bacteria > Pseudomonadota > Gammaproteobacteria > Steroidobacterales > SHZI01. The sequence goes on along the minus strand of CAWBMW010000017.1, from coordinate 460 downwards.
AGCTCGAAGGCGCTGGCGACCGGTCGAGCCCCTCACCCTCGGCGCCGCCGTCCGGCCTGCTCGACACCGAAATCGACGACTTCAGCCGCCCGCCCGGAACTCGAAGGCCGCGAACTCGCGCACGCGCCCCGTTACACCTTCGCCGTGAATGGCACCTGGCGCGCCGCCGACGGCTGGTTCGCCCGGGCCGACTACACCGGCAAGGACGCCTACCCGATCGATTATTGCCAGGGCCGCCGCTGCAACGACCCGGAGACGGACGCCTACCCGGTGCTCGACCTGCGCGCCGGCCGGGAGTGGGGCGCCTGGTCCTTGGAAGCCTGGTGCCGGAACGTGCTCGACGAGGACTACGCGGTGCGCGGCTTCTGCTTCGGCAACGACCCGCCGGAGTTCACGCCGACCCTGTACACCCGGCTGGGCGACCCGCGCCACGCCGGCATCACCGTGAAATACCGCCTGT
>CAWBMW010000016.1:0-115379 GCA_963790015.1 uncultured Gammaproteobacteria bacterium | reverse complement strand
CTGCACCGCCTGGCCCGCGGCGACGACCCCCGGGAGGTGACGCCGGACCGGCCGTGGAAGTCGGTCTCGGCGGAGACGACCTACGCCGAGGACCTGCGGGATCCGGCGGCGATCCACGCCGAGCTCGGGCGGCTCGCCGGGCGCGTGGCGGCGTCCCTGCAGGGGAAGGACCTCCGGGCCCGCACGGTCACCATCAAGGTGCGCTACACCGACTTCTCCACCGTCACCCGCAGCCACACGGACGACAGTCCGACCTGTGACGCGGGTGAAATCGGCCAGCGCGCCATCCTGCTGCTCGGCCGTACGGAGGCCGGCACCCGGCCGGTTCGACTGCTGGGTGTCGGCACCCACGGGCTGGCGGAGAACGGCCCGGCGGAACCCGCCAGCGGCTGGCTGCCCCTGGGGTTCCCGCCGGGCCCGTCGATTACTTGAGGATCAGCTCCCGCACCACTTCACTGCCCAGCACCTCGCGCATGGACTCGCGGTCCATGGCGGCCTGGTTCTGGGCGGGCATCGAACCCACGGTCTTCACGGACAGCGCCTCGAACTCCTCGGTCCGGTCCAGCGCCGCCATGTTGGCGTAGGTGATCGTCAGCAGGAGGTCGGGATCCTGCGGCGAGCGGGGCGTGGCGGAGTAGATCGCGTAGTCGAGGATCAGCCCGGCCTTCTTGTTGGCCTCCATCAGCGTCCTGTAGGTGGTGGACAGGAACTTCATGTAGTCGTCGAACCGGCCCGGCTTGGTCCTGATGTAGCTCACGTCGATGACCGACCCATCCTTGTAGACCCGGCCTTCATCCGCATAGGCGGTGGCAGAGAGCCCCGAAAACGCAAGTCCGATGAGAAGGATTCTGAGCATCTTCATTGGTGGTTATCCCCGGTTATTCTTGTTCCGACGGACGTCGGATGGTCGACGCTACGCCCGCCCCTGGACCCTGTCAAAAGCGCTAGGCTATTCCCGTGCTTGCCAATTCCTACACGGTGGCGCTTTACGCGCACGTGCTCGTCGTGGTGTACCTGCTGGGCGCCGACCTCGGGCGGCTCCTGCTGGCCCGGGCCGGAGCGGCCGCCGGCGCGTCGCCCGACACGCAGCTGGCCGCGGCCCGGACTGTCAGCACGCTCGGCTCCGTGACCGGGACGGCCCTGATCCTGATCCTGCCAGCCGGCATCAGCCTGGCCGGGGCGCTGGGCGTCTACCGGATCATCAGTCCGGCCTGGCTGATCTCCACGTGGCTGGTGACGGGCGCCTGGCTGCTCCTCTCGGTGGCCGCCGACCGGGCGGCAGGCAACCGGGCGGGCGGCGGCCTGCTGCTCGCCGACGGAATCACCCGGTTCGTCATCGGGGCGGGGCACGTCTACGACGGCGCGATCGCCTTCGCGGGCACGAGCCAGACCGTCGAGGCCGGCTGGCTTGCCACCAAGATCACGCTCTTCGGCGTCCTGATCCTGCTCAGCATTCCGGTCCGGCGCGCGGGCTTCGCGGTCCGCCGCGAAACCGCCCTGCTCGCCTTGGGGCCGGGCGACGCGGCCGCCGCCGGAAGGCTGCGCGCCGCCCTGGCCCGGCTGACCGTGCCCGTGCTCGGGAGCTGGCTGCTGATCCTGGCCGCTGCCTGGGCGGGTGTAGCGAAGCCGGGCTGAGCCGCCGGCGGGAGAATCTGGATGCGGAAACTTCTCGTTGGTGGCCTGTGGCTGGTGGCGCTCGCCATTGTCGGGGCCGTGCTCTGGACCCGCGTGGCGGACCGCTACCAGCGGGACGGCACCCTTGAGCTGGCCATTCTCTCGGCGCCCGTGCGGGTGATCCGGGACGAGCAGGGCATTCCCTACATCCACGCGGCATCCCTCGACGACGCCCTGCGCGCCCAGGGCTGGGTCACCGCCCAGGACCGGGGCTTCCAGCTGGAATTCGAGCGCTACCTCGTCCAGCGGCCGGCTGGCGGAACTGGTGGGCGAGTCGGCGCTCGAAGCCGACATCGAGCTGCGCCTGGCCGGCACGCGTCGGCACGGCGAGCGCCAGGCGGCCATGCTCGCAACCGCCGACCGGCGCTTCTACGAGCTCTACCTGGAAGGCGTCAACGCGTATGTCGCGGAGCAGGCTCACGAGCAGCAGTTCGGCTTCGGCCTGCTCGGCATGGCCCCACAGCCCTGGACGCTCGAGGACGTGATGACGCTGCAGATGTTCCTGAACTGGCAGAGCGCCGTGAACCTGGAGGCCGAGCTCATCGCCCAGGAACTCAGCGACCGGCTCGGCCCCGCCCGGGCGGCCGCGCTGGCCCAGGTCACGATCAACCCGGACGACGGCGGCACCGCCGGGCTCGACCCGGTGCCGGTACGCGCCAGCGTCGCGGCGCCCCCGCTCGGCCTGCGGGCGGACGCCGCCTGGTTCGCCACGGGCCAGAAGGCCCTCGAGCTCGGCAGCAACCAGTGGGTCACGAGCGGCAGCCGGTCCGCCAGCGGTGCACCGGTGCTGGTCAATGATCCCCACCTGGACGCCCGGACCCTGCCGGGGATCTGGCACCCGGTGGGCCTGATCACGCCGGACTTCCGTGCGGTCGGTGCCGCGGGCCCGGGCGTCCCGGGCATCGCGGTGGGCAGGACCAGCCACCTGGCCTTCGGCGTGACCAATGCCTACGCGGACGTGGTGGACCTGTTCATCGAGACGGAGGACCCGGAAGAGCCGGGCCATTACCTGGAGGGCGACCAGTCATACCCCTTCGAGGTCATCGAGGAGACACGTGCGCGTCCGGAAGCGCCCGGGCGGCAGCGAGTTCCGCGACGTGCCGCTGCGGATCCGGCTCACGCACCGGGGCCCCGTGATCTCGGATCACGGCATGGGCGTGGCGGCCGGCAAGCTGCTCTCCATGCGCTGGAGCGCGCCCGAGGCCATGCAGGCCGACACCGGCGCGTGGGCCCTGTTCACGGCGCAGGACGTGGACGCGGCCCGCCGGGCCGTCGGCCAGAGCACGGCACCCTACAACTACGTCATCGCCGACACGGCCGGCAACATCGGCCACGCCACGGGCGGCCGGGTGCCGGTGCGCCGGCGCGGCGACGGCTCGCGGCCCGTGCCCGTGACCGACGGCACGGACGCCTGGGACGGCTTCGTTCCGCCGGCGGCGATGCCGGGGCAGGTGAACCCGGCGCGGGGCTGGGTCGGCAACGCGAATCACCGCACGGTGACCCGCGATTTCCCGACGCCCTACTCCACGTTCTTCGCCGCCTCCTGGCGCTACCGGCGCCTGCTGGAACTGCTCGAGAGCGGACCGAAGTTCACGCCGGAAGACCACTGGGCCTTCATGCGGGACACGAAGAACCTGATGGCCGCGCGCATCGCGCCGCTGATGAGCGCGGCCCTGACCGGCCACTCCGACACGCAGCCGGCCGGCAGAAGTGCTGGCCGCCTGGGATCACAGGGACGAGCCTGGCGCCGCGGCGCCGGCCATCTTCCAGTCCGTCTACCGGCACTTCGCGCGGCGCGTCTTCGAGGACGACCTCGGGCCGGAGCTGACCGCACGCTACCTGGGCAGCTACTACCTGTGGCACGAGCGGCTGGCGCTGCTGCTGGAGGACGCCGACAGCGACTGGTTCGACGACCAGCGCACGCCCGGCCGGGAAACCCGGGACGACCTCTTCCACCTGGCCGCGCAGGACGCCCTCGCGGAACTGCGGCCGGTACTGGGCGACGACGTCCGCCGCTGGGAGTGGGGCCAGGTCCACACCGTCACCTTCTTCAGCCCGCTCGTGCCCGGTAATGCCGCCGCGGGCATCCTCGGTGGCGGCGTCCACCCCAAGGAGGGCTCCGGCGAGACGCTGAACCGGGCGACCTTCAGGTTCGACAGGCCCTACGCCGCCACGAGCATCGCGTCGCTGCGCCTGGTCGCGGACCTGGGCGACCCGGACAAGGTGATGGCGGTGCTGACCGGCGGGGCCAGCGGCCGCCAGTTCGATCCGCACCTGAAGGACCAGACGCCCGCCTGGCTGAACGGTGAGCCCCGCTACTGGTGGTTCAGCGACGCGGCCATCGCGGAGCACGCGGCCAGCGAACTGACGCTTGTCGCCCTGATATGGTTCAGCCCCTGCGCACGCTGATTCTGCTGGCGGCCGTTGCCACACCGCTGGCCGCCGCGGACCTGCCGCTGACCCGGGCCGAATCCAGCAATTACACAGCCACCTCCAGCCACGCGGACGTCATGTCCTTCATCCGGGAGCTCCAGCAGCGGAGCAACCGGGTGCGCGTGGAGACGCTCGGTACCAGCACGGAGGGCCGCCCGGTTCCGCTGCTGGTGATCGGCGACCCGGTTCCCGCCTCGCCATCGGACCTGCGCCACGACAAGCGGGCCGTCGTCTATTTCCAGGCCAACATTCACGCCGGCGAGGTCGAGGGCAAGGACGCGTTCCTGATGGTGGCGCGGGACCTGGCCACCGGGCCGGCCGCGAAGTACCTGGACCGGCTCGTGGTGCTCATCGCCCCCAACTTCAATCCCGACGGCAACGAGCAGGTCAGCACGGCCAACCGGCCCAGCCAGAAGGGCCCGGCGGGCGGCGTCGGCGTGCGGGTCAACGGCCAGAACCTGGACCTCAACCGGGATGGCATCAAGCTCGAGTCGCCCGAGGTCCGCGGCCTCGTGCAGAACGTGCTCCAGCGCTGGGACCCGGTCTTCTTCCTCGATTCCCACACCCACAACGGGTCCTACCACCAGGAACCGGTGACCTGGGTCTGGGGACTGAATCCGAACGGGGATGCCGGCATCTTCGACTACCTGGCCGGCACGGTCTGGCCCGCCATCGAGAAGCAGATGCGCGAGCGGCACGGCACGCTGACCCTCCCGCACGGGGACTTCCTGGACGTGAAGCAGCCCGCAAAAGGCTGGGTGCCGCTGGGCCCGGAGCCCCGCTACCTGTCGAACTACGTCGGGCTGCGCAACCGGCTCGCGGTGCTCGACGAGCAGTACCCCTACGTGGACTTCGAGTCCCGGGTGAAGGGCGCCCGCAGCCTCATGCTCTCCTTCGTCGACTTCCTCCACGGCCACCGGGACGAGGTGGTCGCCCTCGTGGGCCGGGCCGACCGGGCGACGGTGGCCCGCGGCGCCCGCCCGGGCGCGGACGATGTCTTCGTCATCGGGACTGAACCCACGGCGCTGGAGGAGACCCTCACCATCCGTGGCTACGAGATGGAGGTCACCGACACCGGCGGCCGCTATCCGCGGGTGCGGCCCACGGATAGGACCCGCGTCTACGAGGACGTGCCCTATCTGGCCCGGTACGCGCCAACGCGCACGGTGCGGTTGCCGCGGGGCTACCTGATCACCGCCCGGGACCCCGCCATCGTGAACAAGATTCGCGAGCACGGCATCGTGGTGGAGCGACTCGTGGCCGCCACCAGCCTCCGGGTGGAGACGTTCAGCGTCACGAAGCTGAAGGGCTCCGAGTACTCCGACCAGGGGCACTACACCAGCACGGTCGAGGGGACCTACGCCACGAAGGAGATGGCCTTCCCGCCCGGGACGTACTTCGTGAGCATGGCTCAGCCGCTGGCCAACGTCGCGGCGCACCTGCTCGAGCCGGAAAGCCCCGACGGTCTCGTGACCTGGAATTTCCTCGACCGGTACCTCGCCTTCCAGTGGATCCCGCAGCCGATGGAAGCCCCCGTGTACCGGCTGCACGAGGCGGCGAACCTCGTGACCGACTCACTGCCGTAACCGCCGGCGGGGCCGGACCGGGCTACAGCTCGCCGATGACCCGCTTGAGGCGCAGGTTGCCCAGCGCCACGTCGAGCACGGCGTTGTCGTAATTGCTGACCGCGCCGAGCCGCAGGGCCTCCGCGTCCAGCACGACGGTGTTGGTGGCGAGGCCGACGCCGTAGAGCTCCCGCCCGACCCGCAGGTTCTCCTCTGACTGCTCGACCGCCTCGCGGGTCAGCGGCACCCGGGCCGCCGCCTCGCGCACGTCGAGCCAGGCCTGCCGGACTTCCAGCGCCACGCGGGACTGCAGGTCGTCCCGGTCCCGGGCAACGGCCCGGCTGGCGCTCTGGAGCGCGTTCGCGCGTTCCTTGATGCGGCCGGCGTCGAAGAGCGTCCAGGAGAAGCCGACGCCCAGCAGGGCGAAGTCCTCGTCGTCCAGCACCTGGTTCTCCAGGTGCTGGTAGTCGGCCATCAGCCCGACCTGGGGCCAGCGGCTGGCGTTCTCGCTGCGGGCCTGCCCGGCCAGGGCCAGGGAGCGGGCCTCGAGTCCGGCGAGCTCCCGGCGGCTCGCCCTGGCGCGCTCGACCAGTGCGTCCACCGACTCGGCGGGCAGCGGCGCCGCGGTGTCTGCGGGCAGCTCCGCCAGCTCCGGCACGCGATCCAGCGGCTCACCCAGCAGCCGGTTGTAGCGCGGCCAGGGCCATGGCGTGGCGATTCTCCGCCCTGAGGCGCACCTGCTCCGCATCCGCGAGGGTGACCCGTGCGGCCAGCAGGTCGTTGCGGGCCACTGCTTCGCTCTCCACCATCACGGCCACGTCGTTGACGTGGGCCGTGAGGCTGGCAACGGTGGCCTCGGCGGCCCGCAGGGCACGCCGCGCCCGGAGCACGTCCACGTAGGCCGTGGCCACCTGCAGGCGCAGGTCCTGCTCGTAGCTCTCCTGGTCCAGGCCAGCGCCCCGCGCAGCCTGGGTGGCCGAATCGATGCCCGCCGTGACCCGCCCGCCGGTGAACAGCGGCACTTCGACCCGGGCCCGGCCCATCAGGAAGTCGTCGCCACTGACCAGTTCCGGCGAAACGAAAGTATTTCCGCCCACGGGAAAGCTGAAGGCGGGGGCGTCATCGAAGCGCTGGTAGCTGCCGTCGATCGTCAGCTTCGGCCAGCGCTCCGCGCGGGCCGCCTGTTCGCCGGCACGTCCAGCCTCGGTCCGGCTGCGAACCGCGGCGAGGCCGGCATCCCGCTCCGTCGCCATGCGCCACGCGTCCTCGAGCGTCTCGCCCTGGGCCGGCGGCACGACGAGGATGGCCGTCAACAGGATGTGACGCAGGGTGTTCATGCGCGGCTCTCCACGGCGACCTTGGCCAGCTGCCGGCTCCGGTAGGCGAAGTAGAAGACCGGGATCGCCACCAGCGTGAGCAGGGTGGAGACCAGTATCCCGAAGATCAGCGACACCGCGAGCCCGTTGAAGATGGGGTCGTCGAGGATGAAGAACGCGCCGCTGATCGCGGCCAGGGCGGTCAGCGCGATGGGTCGGGCGCGGATCGCCGCCGCGCCGACCACAGCCTGCGCCAGCGGCTCGCCACGTGCGATCTCGGCGTCGATGAAGTCCACGAGCAGGATGGAATTACGGACGATGATGCCCGCCAGCGCGATCATGCCGATCATGGAGGTGGCAGTGAACTGGGCGCCGAGGAGCGCGTGCCCCGGCATGACGCCGATGATGGTGAGGGGAATCGGCGCCATGATGATCAGCGGCATCAGGTAGGACCGGAACTGGGCGACGATCAGCAGGTAGATCAGCACGAGGCCCACCGAGTAGGCGATGCCCATGTCGCGGAAGGTCTCGTAGGTGATCTGCCACTCGCCGTCCCACTTGACGGCGAACCGGTTGGGATCGCCGGGGGCGCTGATGAACAGCTGGTCCGGCCGCGCGCCTGACGGCAGGGAGTCGCCCACCTGCCCCACCAGGTCGAACATGCCGTAGAGCGGGCTGTCCAGCCGGCCGGCCATGTCGCCGGTGACGAACACGACGGGCAGCAGGTCCTTGTGATAGATGGCCCCGTCCCAGGGCACCTGCTCCACGCGCGTGACCTCGGACAGCGGGACGAGTCGCCCGGCGGCCGACCGCACCTCGAGCTCGAGCACCGGGTCGATGTTCGCCTGGTCCGCCACCGGCAGCTCGAGCCGGATCGGAATCGGCCGCCGCTCCAGGCCCTCATGGACGTAACCGGCGTCCTCGCCCCGGAGGCCGACGGTGAGCGTGCGCACCACGTCGGCCTGGGACACGCCGAGCAGCGCCGCCTTCTGCCGGTCGACGCTGACCGAGTAGCGAGGGGCGGCGGCCTCGGTGGAGTCGTCCACGTCGATGATGTCCGGCGTCGCGTCGAACCGGCCCCGCAACTCCTGCGCCAGGGCGCGCTGGGCATCGTAGAACGGCCCGTAGATCTCGGCCACGATCGGCGCCTGCACGGGCGGCCCCGGCGGCACCTCCACGACCTGCAGTGATGCGCCGTGCTTCTTCGCGATCGCGGCGAGCCGCGGCCGCACGTCCAGCGCGATCTCGTGGCTCGACCGGTCGCGCCCGTGCTTGTCCACCAGGTTCACCTGGATGTCACCCTGCTCAGGGCCGCTGCGCAGGTAGTACTGGCGGACCAGGCCGTTGAAATTGATGGGCGACGCGGTGCCGGCGTAGGCCTGGTAGTCGCGAACCTCGGGCACCGTCTCGATGACCCGGGACAGCTCGCCGAGCACCCGCGCGGTGTGCTCCACCGGGGTGCCCTCCGGCATGTCCAGGACGACCTGGAACTCGGACTTGTTGTCGAAGGGGAGCATCTTCAGCACGACCCACTGCACCACGGCCAGCCCCACCGCCAGCAGGATGGCAACGAGGAGGCCCGCGTAGAGGCGGTGGCGCATCTGCTTCGCTGCCGGACCGTGCAGGAAGGGCCGCATGACCCGCTCGAACCACCGGTGGAGGGTCGAGGATCCGACGTCCCCGGGGCTGTCCCCATGGGGGACTGATGCCAGCAGCTTGCCGGACAGCCAGGGCGTGAAGACCAGCGCCACGGCCAGGGAGATCACCATGCCCATGCTGGCGTTGATCGGAATCGGGCTCATGTAGGGGCCCATCAGGCCGCTGACGAAGGCCATGGGCAGCAGCGCCGCGATGACGGTGAAGGTCGCCAGGATGGTCGGGCCGCCGACCTCGTCCACCGCACCGGGGATCATGTCGAGAAAAGGCCCCTTGTCGATCTGGCGCCGCCGGTGGATGTTCTCGACGATGACGATGGCGTCGTCCACCAGGATGCCGATCGAGAAGATGAGCGCGAAGAGCGACACGCGGTTGATGGTGAAGCCCCAGGCCCAGGAGGCGAACAGCGTGGCGGCCAGCGTCACGACGACCGCCGCGCCGACCACGATCGCCTCGCGCCGGCCGATCGCCACCAGCACCAGCACGACGACAGCGAGCGTCGCGAAGATCAGCTTCTGGATGAGCTGCTGCGCCTTGTCGTTGGCGGTGACGCCGTAGTTGCGGGTCTCCGTGACCTCGATGCCCTCGGGTATGTACGTGCCGCGCAAAGTGGCGATGCGGTCCAGGACCGCCGTCGTCACGTCGATGGCGTTCTCGCCGGGCTTCTTCGACACGGCGATCGTCACCGCCGGCGCATGGGCCACCCGCGCCTCGGCTGACCCCACCGCGATCCCGGTGCCGTGCCAGACGAGGGACTCCGGCGTGTCGGGCCCGCGGCTCACGGCGGCCACGTCCTGCAGGTAGATGGGGCGCCCGTCCCGGACGGCCACGATCAGGCTGGCCACGTCTGCGCTGCTGGCCAGGAAGGCGCCGGCCTGCACGGGCGTCACCCGGTCATTGCCGACCAGGGCGCCGGCCTGCTCGGCCTTGCCGGCCGCCGCCAGGGACGCCAGGAGGTCGTCGGCCGACAGGCCGTAGGCCGACAGCTTCTGGGGATCCAGCACCACGCGGACGACGCTGTCGGGGCTGCCGATGGTGTGGACGTCCCGGGTCCCCGGCACGCGCTTGATCTCGGTCTCGATGGCCCGCGCGACCTCGCCGAGCTCGTGCGCCCCGCGTGCGGGATCGGTCGTCCACAGGGTCAGGGACAGGATCGGCACGTCGTCGATGCCCATCGGCCGGATCAGCGGCGGGAGCACGCCGGAGCCGGGCGGCTGCCAGTCCTGGTTGGAGTAGACGGCGTTGTAGAGGCGGACGATGGCCTCGGTGCGCTCCTCGCCGACCTCGAACTGCACGGTGAGCACGGCCACGCCGGGCTTCGACACCGAATAGATGTGCTTCACGCCGGCGATCTCGCCGAGGACCTTCTCCATCGGCGAGGACACGAGGTTTTCGACCTGGACTGCGCTGGCCCCCGGGAAGCCGATGATGATGTTGGCGAAGGTGACGTTGATCTGGGGCTCTTCCTCGCGCGGCGTCACGAGGACGGCGAACACGCCCATCAGGAGCGCGGCCAGCGCGAGCAGCGGCGTCAGCTCGGAGCGCAGGAAATACCGCGCGACACGGCCGCTGAAGCCCAGGTTCTCAGCCATGGTCACCAGGGGCCGGCGGGGTCATCGACCGCAGCGCCGCCACCGGATCGAGCGCCACGCGTTCGCCGGCCGCCAGTCCGGCAAGAATCTCCACCCGCTCGCCAAAGGCGCCGCCGGTGCGGACCTGGCGGAGGGCAACGCGCCCGTCGCCATCCACCACGTAGACGGCAGTGACCTCGCTGCGGGCGACGATCGCCGGTTTCGGGACGAGGAGCCGGGGACTCTCGCCGGTCACGAAGCCCACCTTGACGAACATGCCGGGGTAGAGGTCCGCAGCATTGGCCGGCAGGTCCACGCGCGTGCGAAAGGTGTTCGTGGCCGGGTCCGCCTCCGGAAAAATGGTGACCTGCGTGGCCTCGATGCGGCGGCCATCCACGTAGATGGCAGCCTTGCGCCGCTTGCGCACCTGCTCCACCAGCGTCTGCGGAATGTCCACGGTCACCCGGAGCTTCTCCAGGGCCAGGCCGCTCATCAGCGGGGTACCCGGCGAAACGGCCTCTCCGACGCGGACCAGGCGCCCGGTCACGATGCCGGCATAGGGCGCGCGCACCTCGGTATAGGCCACGCCCTCGCGGGCGCTCTCCACGGCGGCAGTGGCCGCTGCCAGCCGCGCGACGGCCGCATCGCGCTCCGCGGCCACCTGGTCCAGCTGGGCCTTCGCGACGACCTTGCGCTCGTGCATGTCGCGGATGCGCGCGTAGCGCGTCTGGGCCTCGGCCTCGCGGGCCGTGGCCTCGACTCGTGCCGCCTCGGCCTGCTGCAGACCCGCGCGCTGTTCCGTACTGCGCAGCTTGAGCAGGACCGCGCCCGCAGGCACGAAGTCGTTCACGTCGTAAAAGATCTCGGCAACGCGCCCCGACGTCTGCGCGGACACCGTGGCCTGGTTCACCGCCTCGATGGTGCCGTCGAGTTCCCGCTCCACCGGCACGGTGACGGGCTGCACGACCTCGGTCGCCAGCTTCGCCGGCGCCGGACCCGCCGGTGCCGGAGGCGGCGACTCGCCGCAACCCGCCAGCCCGAGTGCAACCAGCAGCAGGGCCGGACGCACGCTCAGAACGCCGGGCCCGGCTGCATGCCGAGCTTGCGGAGGATGAAAGCCAGCGGGCAGAACCCGGTGAACGAGGACTGCAGGAGGTTGGCGCCCACGAAAGCCGTGAGCCAGAACCAGTTCTGGTGGACGAACAGTCCCAGCGCCAGGCTCACGAGCACCACCGTTCCCGCGAATGCCAGCACGGCGCGATCAATCGTCATGGTCGGCTCCTTCCCGGCTCAGCCGGGTCCATTCTTCAGTCGTTCCACGCCCAGGGCCTTCAGCACGTAGGTTTCATACACCGGCGTCACCGAGCCGCTGCGGACCTTGTGCAGAAAGTACTTCTCGAAGGCGATCTTGCCGAGATGCACCCACTTGCCCTTCTTCGCCCAGGTCACGTTGCGCGGCGGAATCTCCGGGAGTGCCACGAAGGCCACGCCGGTGTCGCCGAAGTCGGCCAGGCAGATGGCGTTCCACGTGGCCTTGGCCGCGGGAGCCCTCCCGGCGATGGCCGCGCCGATATTTTCGCAGATGGCGGTGACCATGGACTCGATCATGTAGCCGGTCTTCGGCGCGCCCGTGGGCACGGGCGTGACCTCCACCGGCGGAATCGCGACGCACACGCCGGCCGAGTAGATCTCGGGATACTTCTTCGACCGCTGGGACTCATCGATGAGGACGAAGCCGCGTGGGTTGCAGAGCTCGGGCACCGCGGCCACGGCGTCCACGCCCCTGAAGGCCGGCAGGATCATCGCGTAGGCAAACGGCAGCTCGTGCTCCCGCACCGGCTGGCCGCGCTCGTCCAGTTCCTGCGCGAAGAGCCGCTCCTGTTCGACCCGGGTGATCTTCGCGTTCGTGACCCACTTGATGTGGTGCTGGCGCAGTTCGCTCTCCATGAGCCCCTTGCTGTCGCCCACGCCGCCGAGACCCATGTGCCCGATGTAGGGCTCGCTGGTCACGTAGGTCATGGGCACCTTGTCGCGCATCTTCCGCTTGCGCAGGTCCGTGTCGAGGATCATCGCGAACTCGTAGGCGGGCCCGAAGCAGCTGGCCCCCGGCGCCGCCCCGATGACGATGGGCCCGGGCTTCTGCAGGAACCGCTCGTAGGCCTGCCACGCCTCGTGGGCGTGGGCGTGGGTGCAGATGGAGTGGGTGAAACCGGCGGGCCCGAGCCCGGGCACCTCGTCGAAGGCCAGCTTCGGGCCCGTGGTGATGACGAGGTAGTCATAAGCCAGCTCGCGCCCGTCGGCGAGCAGCACCCGCTTGCCCGCCGCGTCGATCGAACGGGCTTCCTGGGGCTCGAAGCCGATGCCCTTGTCCTTGAGGGGTTTCGCCAGGTCCACGCCCGTCTCGGCGGTATCACGCCAGCCGACCGCCACCCAGGGATTGGACGGCGTGAACTCGAACCGGGGGGATGCGCCCACCAGCACGACCCGGTGTTCCTTGCCCAGCTGCTTCCGCAGCTCGTAGGCGCAGGGAACGCCGCCGATCCCGGCACCGAGAATTACGATCGTGGCCATGCTTCGTCCTCCCTCGTGTTCAGGTGCGCGCGCGTCGCGGCGTCCGGGCGGGAACGCCGCAGTAGTGGTCGTGCAGCACCCGGATGAGCTCCATGCCAATGCCACCCGCCAGCTTGTAGAAGATGGTCTGGGCGGACCGGCGCGTCGAGACGAGCCGCTCCTGGCGCAATACCGCAAGATGCTGGGACAGGGCCGACTGGGACAGGCGGACCCGGCTGTTCAGCTCCCCCACCGACAGCTCCCCCTCGGACAGCACGCACAGCACGAGCAGGCGATGCTCGTTGGACAGCGCCCGGATCAGCTTCGCCGCACTGCCTGCGTGGCGCTTCATCGCGCCGGGATCCAGTACGGCAGTGGTGGGGACTGCGGTCATTGTCTTGCGATTTACTTTAGAACAATCTAAATAAGACATTCCTAAAGTACACAGTCAACCCCGGAGAATCAAGCGGTGAGTTCGATCAGCCCGCCGGGAAGGGCCGTCAGGGGTCCTGAAAAGAGAAAGCCGGCTCGGCGATTGCTCGCCGAGCCGGCTTGATATTGAGCCGTCGCGAGAACCGGGGCCCTTACGGGCCCGGGCCCGGGCCTGGCGGCGTACCAAGCAGGCCACTTGAACAGCGTGTTGTCCTGCGCGTTCACGAAGCCGTTGCAGTTGATGTCCGCCCTGTTGATAGACCGGAGCGATACTGGGCTGGCCGAGCTGCGGCCTTGAAACAGTGTGTTGTCCTGACGCGTTGGTGAAGTTGTTGTTGTTCAGGTCACCGTCGCAGCGATTGCCAAAGGCGTCACGCGTCGGAGTTGCACTGGGCCGCGGCCCCGGTGTTGTTCGCCACCAAGCCGGCAGTTGTCGCAGGCGTTGCCACGCAGGTCGCCGTCGGTGTCCGCCTGGTCCGCATTGGCCTCGTCGGGGCAGTTGTCCGCAACGTTGAGAATCGCCATCCAGGTCGCAATCCGTGTCCGCCGTGGTGGTTGTCAAATTCACCCGGTAGATGGAGTTGTTCACAGTCTGCGCCTTGAGGATCAGCGAGCTGCCAGCGGGCTTGCAGCCGATAGTCCCCTCCAGGCGGTACTTGATGGCATCGAGGGTGAGAAGGCCGGACGTAATCAGACCGCACAAACTTGGGCTGCCGGTACAGGTGTCCACGATTTCGGCGAAGACGGCGAAATCCGGCGCGTCCACCAAGGGTGAATCATTGTGCTGGAAAACCGCGGCCTGCCCGATGGCGGGAGCTTGGTCGGGATCGGCAGTACCGGCACCCAGCATCAGATTGAACCCCGCACCATCGAGATCGCGGCCGAGGGTACCGGTGCCCGATTCGACGAACGGAACGTCCTGCGGTGAAGTGGTGGGCACATTGTTGCCTGGAATTACCGAGATCGTCGCCACGTTCGGCGGTACCAATTGGGTAACTAGCAGGGAGAGCGTCGGCAGGTTGATCACCAGGCTGTTGACCTGGAGGATCTCGCCACTGATGGTGTCGTAGTTGACGTTGAGGGTTCCGGAGCCGGTACCGGTGGGCGTAATGACGATCTGACGGGTCGCCGGCAAGGTGCCGCCGAAGAACGTGCATTCCTGCGTGGCCGGAGCCACGCAAGGGGTCAGCGCCGGGTCGAAGGTGCCGCTGTACAGGTCGACGATATCCGCCGTGTTGATGGTGAAGGTCCGGACCGCCACGGCGGCGGAGGCCGTGCCGGCGCCCATCCCGATCAGCGTGGCCACCGCGGTCGCCAGGATCAGGCGGCGTGAGTTCAGTGTCTGCAACATGTCAATACCCCACATTCCTTCTATGAAGAAGGCCCCGCGGGGCTCCGCGGGGCCTTCCATTAGTTACCGGGCCATCAGTAGTTACCAGGCGCTCAGACGCCGATCTTGCGCCGGGCGAAACCGAGCAGACCCAGGGCCGAACCCATCAGCCACACCGCCGCCGGGACCGGCACGGTGTTCAGGTTCGCGTAGACCATGGCGTTGTTGCCAGTCTGGCCGATGAAGGTCGCGGTGAAATCCGTGAAGGTCGGATCCCACTGCACGGCCAGACGGTACCGGATCATGTCCAGGTTGAGGCCATCACCGAGGATCAGGCCGCAGACACCCGCGTTACCGGCGCAACCGGTCGTCACCTGGGAGAAGCGACTGAAGTCCACCGGGGCGGTGACCAGGAACTCCGCGAAGCCGGAGCCGTTGACCGACGTCACCTGGGGCGCGGCGTCGAACACCATGCCGGCCAGGCTCGTCGTGGCCGTGGTCGCCACCGGATTGATGGTGATGGAGGCATTCCCGAACGTGATCGAACCGCCGTTGAGGGTGGCCACCGTGTTACCGCCGCTCAGGGTGAGGTCCAGGAAGGATCCCGATGCCGGCACCGGCGCGACCGGAATGCCCGTGGGACCAATGCCGCCCGGGACTGCATTGACGACCCATGAGGGATTCGGCCCGATGGATACAGCGGCCAGCTGACCCGCCGACGGCAAGCCGCCGAAGAACGCGCAGTAGGACGGCGACCCACCGGTGCATCCCGGCAGCGCTCCGGCAAACGACGTGCTGAAAATGGCGGTGAGGCCGTTGCTGGAATTGGCCGTGCTGATGGCCATTGGCGCCGCCATCGCGGCCGAGCTGGCAAGGGTGATGGCTGCAGCGATTGCGAGCCGGGTGCTGAGAGTCTTCAACATATCGAATCCCCCGATGACTTTTATGAATTTGTTTTTGGCAGAACCGCAGTTGCGGTGGTTGCCTCAGGAATCTGCCGAAAATTTTCCCACGTCGTTGTTGTTGGTCCAGGCATAGCGTGCCTGTGTCCCGACTTTGCCCCTCAATCAGGCAAATTGATAGGGGGCTGTTACATAATGTCGCGAAGTGCAGTTGTGCGCTGTGCAAAACTGGTGCAGGGTCAAGGCACCAGACCCGACGGCCCCGGGGCTGACCCGAGCCGGGTGCGGAACAACGTGGTGTCCTGCGCATTCACGGCGCCGTTGCAGTTGAGGTCAGCCTTGTTGTACGTCGGTGCTGCACTCGGTTGACCCAGTTGCTGACGGAACAGCGTGGTGTCCTGCGCGTTCGTGGCACCGTTGTTGTTCAGATCCCCGTCGCAGCGGTTGCCGAAACCATCACCGTCGCTGTCGCGCTGGGACAGGTTCGCCGCCAGCCTGCAGTTGTCCACGGCGTCGACGACGCCATCGCCATCGGTGTCCGCCGGCGGGCCGTATAGCGCCTGGCCGGCTGCGATGTCGTCCGGCTCCAGCTGCCGGTTGATCACGTAGGTGCCCGGTTCGTAGTAGGTGCACGCAGCGGGATACCCGCACATCACAGCGGTCGGGTCGCTGGAGTGATCCACGCCGAGCGCGTGACCGATCTCGTCGCAGGATCAACCCTTCCAGGTCATTGAGAAACGGGCCACCGCCCTGGGGAAACGCGTCGAGCGGCGTACCCTCCGCGCCCGCCGGGTTCTGGAAGGCGTACGTGCTGTTGAGGATGAGGTCGCCGGCGCCGGTGGCGAACTGGGAACTGTTCGGGATGAAGCCGTTAGGCGGCGCCGCAAAGCCTGCACCCGCCGGGGCCCCATAACCCATTTCGAACACGCCAATGCGGATTTGCCCCGTCGCCGGCGGCTCGGCCCCGGGATCGTTGATCGGCAACCCGCTGTCATTCGGTACATAGATGAAGGTCACACCCGCCGCCGCACCCCAGGTGCGAAGCGCATTCCGGATGTAGCCCAGCATCTCCGGATCCGTCAGGTTGACGGTGCGGAAGCTGTGCGTGGACCAGTCGTAGAAGTTGGGCAGGGCAAGGGAACTCGTGCCGGCGCCACTGGTACAGCTGGGCGCGCAGTAGTCGGAGCCCGCTGTGCCGGCCGGCATGAGGCTCCAGTAGACCGTTGCCGGCGTGCCCGCGGCGGGGTCGCCCCACTTGTTCCAGGTGTAGCCCAGGTAGGCGAAGCCGCTCGCGTCGTACAACGCGAAGGCAACGATTAGCGGCGCGGCGACCAGCAGCGGCAGCAGGCGGACGAGTGCGCGGAGGGAGCGTGTATTCATCGGAGTCCTCCCACAGATTAGCAACTATCAGGTGCGAGTCGGCCGATAAGCCGGGTTCTGTCGTGGGCAATCATTCCTCTGGGATCGTTGTCACCAACGACCTCAAGCAACCTACCCGGAAGCCCGCGGGGCGACGGTGCATTCCTTGCGGAACGCTGCTTCCCTATTTGGTCTTGCTCCGGGTGGGGTTTACCCATGCCGCGATGTGTTGCCACCCGCGCGGTGCGCTCTTACCGCACCTTTTCACCCTTACCGGGACTCCCGGGCGAACCCGTGAATCCTTAGGCGGTTATTTTCTGTGGCACTTTCCGTAGGCTCGCGCCTCCCAGGCGTTACCTGGCACCCTGCCCGCCGGAGCCCGGACTTTCCTCCCGCGTGCAAGCACGCGAGCGATTGCCTGGCCGACTCGCCGGGTCAGTATAGAGGTAACCGGGACCCTACCAGGGGTTTGCTGCCTGCGCCTGCGCCGCGGCGAGGCGCGTGACCAGCTGGACCTGGGAGGTGACGCCGAGCTTCGCAAAGATGTTCTTCAGGTGGCTGCGGGCCGTGCTGCGGCTGATGCGGAGTTCGTCCGCCGCATGGGGCAGGGACCCCGTCCTGATCAATGCCTGGCACAGGCGGGCCTCGGCGCCCGTCAGCCCATAGCCCCGCAGGCGCTGCTGGGTCATGCCGCCCACGCGCGCGGGATCGGTGATCGCCACCATGAAGGCGGCCGTCGGCGGCAGGATGGCGCGCTGGACGCCGTCGGTCACCGGAATCATCAGGAGCTCATAGCCAAGCGGACCGGACTTCTGCGGAATCCGGACGGGCCTCATCTGCGCGAACTCCGCGGCGCGGGCGATGCCGATGCCCCGGGACATCATCCGTTCGACTTCGGCGGCCACCTGGGTGTCGTCCACGCTCAGGGTGCCGTTCCGGATGGATATGCCGTCGCCGGACCGCGCAATCCTCTCGCCCTCGGGATTCAGGAAGAGGACCCTGCCCTTGTCGTCGAGCACGAAAATCCCGTGGGACGAGGCCTGGAAGTTGGCCAGCGTCAGCGATCCGGACGGCATGGCGTCGAGCTGCGGGCCGCGGATCCGCCGCTGCACCTCGAGGGCCTGGCGGATGTGGGGCATGATGGCCGTGAGGGTCGCCAGGGCAGCCTGGTCGAAATCAGGCCTGGTCCGTGCGCCGCCAGAAGTAGAGCGCCGAATGGTGGCGCTCGTCGTTCTCGAGGATCCCCCCGCAGACGAAGCGCAGGCCCAGGGGCGCGGACAGGATGCCGTAGAACGGCGAGCGTTGCAGGGCGCGGAAGCCGATCTTCTCGGTCCCCAGGAACGTGCTGCCGGCGCCCATGGACAAGGTGCCCATGAAGAGCAGGTCCACCTCAACCCCGTAATCCCGGTAGGCCTGGATGGCCTTTTCCTGGTCGAAGCCGATGAGGCTCGCGATATCGGCGGCCTGGTTGACCTTGTCGGTGCTGATGAAGCCGCCGGCCTCGCTCTCCAGGAGAAGGCTGCACTGCTCGTAGATCTTGTGCCAGATCTCGGAGGTGCCCTGCATCGCCGAGGCGTACAACTCCTGGACGACGGCCGAGGAACAGCCGCGTACGCTGCTCATCGACGCTGCCACCGGCGCCGGGCAAATTGCTCATGTCCTTTGGGACTCGCAGCTCATGTGTCGACGGTCGAGCACCGTAACCCCACTGATTTACTCTATACCACGTCCGGTGGGCCGGAGGCAGATTCCGCCGGGTGCCCGGCCACCACCCGGTTTGACGTAAGCGGAGTTCCTCGCCCATGACGACATCAGGAATCGCGCAGGGCCTTGCCGCCCTGGTCACTGTCTCGCTTCTGTCCGGCACGCCGTCGCCGGCAACGGTGCAACGGCACCGACAGGCTCGAGAAGGGCCGCCAGACGCTGGCCCCATTCCAGGCGGCGCTGCAGACGGCGCTGAAGGAGGGCCTGGCGAAGGGGCCTGTGGACGCCGTTGACGCCTGCCGGATCCGGGCGCCGGCAATCGCCCGGGAAGCGTCCGGCACCACGCCGGATGGAGAAGCCGTGGCAGTCGGGCGCACCAGCCACAAGCTGCGCAATCCCGCGAACGCGCCGCGGGACTGGGTGCGCCCGCTCCTCGCCGCGTACCTCGGGCAGCCGGCAGACCGGACGCCGCGGGTCGTCGAACTGGGCGACGGCGGCTGGGGCTACGTGCAGCCGATCGTCATGCAGCCGCTGTGCCTGACCTGCCATGGGGAGGCGATTGCCGAGCCGCTGCGGACGAGGATCAACAGCCTCTACCCCGGGGACGGCGCCACGGGCTTCACGGACGGCGAGTTCCGCGGGCTGTTCTGGGCAGAGTTCTCGCCCGCCCGGTGACGCGACCGGTGCAATCGGCCGGGTCACCGGGTACTGTGCGCCGCATGATCACCAACACAGCTCCCTCCCCCCGCCGCACGCCACTCGCGCCGGCGCTCGCCCTGCTGGCCGCGGTCATCCTTGCCGGCTGCGCCCGGCAGATGGCCCTCGGCGTGGACGTCGACGGCACCTACACCCCCGGCATCGCCCGCAGCGGCGGCTTCGCCAACATCCTCGTCGTGGGGGTCAGCCCGGACGTCAACCAGCGCTGCGCCTTCGAGCAGGCGATGGCGTCGAACCTCCGGAGTGACACGGTCAAGGCCACGATGAGCTGCTCGGTGATGAGCACGAAGGAGCCGATCACCCGGGAGGGCATCGAGAAGGCCGTTGCAACGCTCGGCGCCGACGCGGTCCTCGCCACGAGCCTCGTGGACTCGAGCGCCAGGGTGAAGGAAGGCGGCTCGGCGGACGCCCGCGGCGGCGGCTACTACAAGGCCACCGGCTTCGGCTACGACTACGGCTACTACGGCGCCTACGGCGTGCCCGTGGTGTATGGCGAGTTCGAGACGGCGCCGTCGGTGTTTTCCATCAGCGGCACCGCCCGGCTGTCGAGCCGGCTGTTCGAGACCCGGGGGGCTACCCTCGTCTACACGGTGGAGACGAAGGCGAAGAACCTGCCCTCCCGCGAGATGGCGCTCGCCGAAATCACCCCGGCCATCGCGGAGCGCCTGCAGAAGGACGGGCTGGTTCGCTAGGGGTCAGTCGCCAGCGGGTTGCCCGCTGGCCAGCCGGTAGGCCGCCTTCCGTGACGCCCCGGTAATCCGCGCCGCGAGGCTCGCGGCCCGGGCGGCCGGGAGTTCCGCGGCCAGGATGCCGACCACGCGGGCCAGTTCCGCATCGTCCGCCACGGGCTCCGCGCTGCACCCCGCCAGCACCCAGGTGCATTCACCCCGGTCGCCGCCCGGATCGGCCAGCACGGCGGCACGCACGTCGGCCAGGCTGCCCCGGTAGACGGTCTCGTGCAGCTTGGTCAGCTCGCGACCGACAGCGGCGGCGCGCTCAGGCCCGAACACCGTGCCCGCATCCGCCAGTGTGTCGGCCATGCGGTTGGCCGATTCGTAGAAGACCAGCGTCTCGGTCCGGCCGGCCAGCTCCCGCAGCCGGGCCAGGCGCGCCGCCGGCCGCGCTGGCAGGAAGCCCTCGAAGCAGAATCGGTCGGTGGGCAGGCCCGCCACCGACAGCGCCGCGATGGCCGCGCAGGGTCCCGGCACGGCACTGACCGGCAAACCCGCCGTACGCAGTGCCGCCAGCAACCGGTAGCCAGGGTCGCTGATCAGCGGCGTGCCCGCATCGGTCACCAGCGCCACGCTGTCCCCGTTGCGAAGGCGTTGCAGGACGTCCTCGATGCGTCCCGCCTCGTTGTGCTCGTGCAGGGACAGCAACCGGGCGCTGATGCCGGCGAGCGTTAGCAATTGCCCGGTGTGGCGGGTATCCTCCGCGCAAACGAGCGCGACGCTGCCCAGAACGTCGCGAGCACGCGGACTCAGGTCACCCATGTTGCCAATCGGCGTTGCCACCACATACAGCGTACCTGGCCGCAAAGCTGTTTCAGGCCGCACGCCTCCACGGTCATCCACGTCGCCGGTTCCCTCCGTGCTGCTGGCGATATCGCTCATGGCGAGCATTGTCGGAGCAGCGTGCCAGCCGCTGCAACCCGACGACTTCCCGGCAGGCAGCAATGCTGCCGCTGCCGGTCCAGGCCAGGCGTCGTCGCCGGCGCGCACATCGATCGAGGCCAACGGCATTCCGGCTGCCGCGCCCGGGAACACTGCCGACGTGCCCGGGAGCTCTGGGCCGCTGGTGGCGCTGCTCGTCCCCCTCTCCGGCCGCCAGGAAGCACTGGGTACGGCGGTTCGCGACGGGTGCGTCGCTGCACTGCTCGAGGCGCCGGCCAGCCGTCGCTTCGACGTCATGATCATCGACGAAGCCCGGGTCAGCGCCGCAGAGGCCCATCGCCAGGCACTGGACGCCGGTGCACGCGCCCTGGTGGGCCCGTTGCTCAAGGAATCCGTGCAGGCACTCGCGCCGCTTGCGGGCCAGCTGGCCGGGACGATGCCGGGGCAGATGCCCGTGCTCGCGCTGAACAACCTCGCTGACACGGACCCGGTTGCCGGCAACCTGTGGCAGTTCGGCCTCGCGCCGGAGGACGAGGCCCGCGAGATCGCCGCCCGGGCCACGGCCCTCGGCCAGCGCCGCGCCATCGTGCTGCTGCCGGCCAGTGAATGGGGCCAGCGCCTGCTGGTCGCCTTCACCGCCGAATTCACCCTGCGGGGCGGCGTCGTGGTGGACACGCGGACGTATCTGCCCGGAGCGGCCGACTACACGGTACCGATACGCAGCCTGCTGATGACGACGGAGCCGCGCCCGATCACGCCTGACAGCGCAGTGAATCCGGACGAAAAGCCTGCTTTGGGACCGGGACGCCGGCAGGACGTGGACCTTATATTTGTCGCCACCAACAGCAGCAATGGCAGACAGATCGTGCCCCAGCTCAAATTCTTCGGCGCCGCCGACCTCCCGACCTACAGCACCTCGGCCATCTGGGAGGACGGCGCGGGCGATGCTGACGACCTGAATGGCGTGGTCTTTCCCGACAGCCCCTGGGTCATCGACCCGGACGGCCGGGCGCTGGCGATCAAGGCCGGGCTGGTCCGCCATTGGGGCCGGTCGGCGCTCGGGGTATCCCGGCTCTACGCCCTGGGATACGACGCCTGCCAGCTGCTGCCCGAAATCCAGCGCCAGCCGGCGCCGGGGCCCTTCAGTGGCGGCGAACTGGCCGGCGCTACCGGCATGCTCTATGCCGACACCGCCGGCCGCATCCACCGCCGCCTGCCCTTCGCCGAGGTCCGCGGCGGGCGGGCGGTGCCTCTTCCCGCCGTGACCACGATGGGCGGGCTCTAGCGGCAACTGGCCTGGCACCGTGGCCCCCGTTGCCCGGCACCTCCAGCACGGCTCGGCCGCCGAGGCACTGGCGGCCCGGTACCTGGCAAGCCAGGGCCTGTCCCCGCTTGCCAGCAACTTCCGGTGCCGTTTCGGAGAACTGGACCTGGTGATGACGCACCGGCACGTGCTGGTCGTCGTCGAGGTTCGCAGCCGTCGCCGGACGAACGTGACAACGCCCGGCGCCACCGTGAACCGCGCCAAGCAGCGCCGGCTGATCGGCGCCACCCGCTTCTTCCTGCTGCGCTTCCGGCAGTTCGCGGGCTGGCCCGTGCGCTTCGACGTGGTGGAAATCACCGGGGAACTCGCCGACCCGGTCATTCGCTGGCACCGGGCGGCCTTCTCGCTGGATGACGTGGCGGCGCGCTGAGTACCCGCCGTATCATGCGGGTTTGCGCCCGATCGGAGATCCGGATGTCCCTCACGGACAGCATTCGCGGACACTTTGCCGACAGCATCGCCACGAAGCAGGCGGCCATGGCCGTCCTCGTGGACCCCATCGCCGGGGCCACGGAGCTGCTCGCCGGCACCCTGCGCGCTGGCGGCAAGATCCTGAGCTGCGGCAATGGCGGCTCCGCCGGCGATGCGCAGCACTTCTCCGCCGAGCTCCTCAACCGCTTCGAACGCGAACGCCCCGGGCTCGCCGCCATGGCGCTGTCCACGGACACCTCCACGCTGACGTCCATCGCCAATGACTACGCCTATGAGCAGGTGTTCTCGAAGCAGGTCACCGCGCTCGGACGCCCGGGCGACACCCTGCTTGCCATCTCCACTTCCGGGAACTCGCCCAACGTGATCGCCGCCATCCGCGCCGCCCACGAACGCGGCATGCGGGTCGTTGCGCTCACCGGCCGCAATGGCGGCAAGATGGCGGGCGCCCTGACGGCTGGCGACGTGGAGATCCGCGTGCCCGCCGAACGCACGGCGCGCATCCAGGAAGTGCATCTCGTGGTGATCCACTGCCTTTGCGACGGGATCGACCAGACGCTCTTCGGCTCTGCGTAGGAGCGGCTTCAGCCGCGACCCGGATTCCGGATCCGTGGTGCTTCCCGCGGCCAGCGGCCGAAGACCCCGCCCGCTGACGTGAGTACACGTCTTGTCGCGGGCGAGGCATCGGCCACTGGCCGCTCGGATGGACCTCGGTTGCAGTATCGGGCGAGCGCAGCGACGCCCACGACGGTGCCCCCTACCGGTGGAACTCTCGGACCGAGCGGCAGCACGGGCGGGTGTCCCTCCTGGCGCTCACCGGGTACTCCCGGTAGCCAGGAGGGATCCCGACCGGGGTGCCGCGGGCTACGTCGTGCTCAACGAGAAGAGGGTCGCGGCGGTCGCCGCTCCTACCGGACGATCTTGAGCGACGGGCGGCCGGACGGCGGCGGCGTGGGTGCCGGCGCATCGGGCGTCGGTGGCTCGGGCTGCGGGCCTTCGCCGGGCGGCGTGTACTCGTCGGTTGGAAACACCAGGCCCTCGCCCGTCTCCCGCGCGTAGATGCCGAGCACGGCGGCGACGGGCACGCGGACGGTGCGGGGGACGCCGCCGAAGCGCGCCTCGAAGCTGATGGCGTCGTTCGCCAGGTCCAGCCGGCTGGTGGCGGAGTAACTGACGTTGAGGATGATGCGGCCGTCCTGCACGTGCTGCTCGGGAACGGCAACGCCGGGCTGACTGGCATCCACGACCAGGTGCGGCGTCTGGCCGTTGTCGGTGATCCACTGGTGCAGGGCCCGCAGCAGGTAGGGCCGCTTGGGCGTGGTTACTGGCGCATCTCCAGTTCGACTTCGGTCAGGCTCTCCTTGAAGGAGCGCCGGGCGAACATACTGTCCATGTAACGGCGGATCGGCTGGGCCGCACTGCCGGCCAGCTCGATGCCGTAGGCAGGGCAGGCGCCACAGCAGGGGTGCCACGCTGGCATCCACCAGCGAGTATTCGTCACTGAGGAAGAAGCGCTTGGCGGCAAACACGTCGGCGCTCGACAGCAGGCTTTCCTGCAGCATCTTGCGCACCTGGGCGGCCTGCTTCTTGTCGGTCGCCTTTTCGTACTGCTCGGCCAGGGAGTACCAGTCTTTCTCGACCCGATACAGCGCCAGCCGGACCTGCGCCCTGCTGACGGGATCAACCGGCATCAACGGCGGGTGCGGAAAGCGCTCGTCGATGTACTCCATGATCACGCGGGAATCGTAGAGCACCAGTTCCCGGTCGAGAAGTGTCGGCGTGGAGTGGTAAGGGTTGAGGTCCAGCAGGTCTTCGGGCAGCTCGTCATTCTGGACACTGACGATGTCGATGACGATGCCCTTCTCCGCGAGGACGATCCGGGCACGATGGCTGTGGATCGAGGCCGGATTGGAGTAGAGCGTCATGGCTGCCCGCCTGCCCGGGCCGCTCCCGAAACTGTTCCAGTCGTCGGTCACCTACTTGACGTCCTTCCAGATCTCCTGCTTGAGGAGGTAGGCGAATATGCCAAACACCAGCAGGAAGGCGATGACGAGGATGCCGAGGCTCTGGCGCTGCAGCTTCATCGGCTCGGCGATGTAGTCGAGGAAGTTCACCGTGTCGCGCACGAACTCGTCGTACTCCTCGGGGGAGAGCTTGCCGGGCACCGCCGGCTCGAACTTGCGGAACACGACCTGCCGGATGCCGCCGTGTTCCTCGTTCTCGAAGACAGCCGTCTGCAGGCCCTGCAGCTCCCAGAGCACGTGAGGCATGGCGGTGTTGGGCAACATCAGGTTGTTGACGCCCGCGGGCCGCTTGGGATCGAGGTAAAAGGTGCGCAGGTAGTTGTAGATGTAGTCAGCGCCCTTCGAACGGGCCAGCAGCGAGAGGTCGGGCGGCGTGATGCCGAACCAGCGGAGGCCATCCGCGGGCCGCATGGCGACGTCCATGGTCTCCGTGGGCCTGGCGGCGCCGAACATCAGGTTGTCGATCACCTGTTCCTCGGTCATGCCCAGGTCCCGCGCCAGCTGGTTGTAGCGGACGTACTTCGCCGAGTGGCAGCCCTGGCAGTAGTTGACGAAATTGCGCGCCCCCCGCTGCAGTGAGGCCACGTTGGACACGTCGTTGTTGGCAGGCTGCTGGAACGCGCCGCCGCCGCCAGACGCCAGCGCCGGAGCGGCAGCCAGCCAGACTCAAGGTGCCGGCGAGCGCAACCAGGCCGGAACGCAGACGCTTGCTCAGAAGATGACTGACCATGACCAGCTCACTCGTGCCCGTGGAATACGACGCGCTCGGGGACCGGTTTGGTCCGCTCCCGGGACGTGTACACCGGCATCAGGAGGAAGACCGCGAAATACACGATCGTGAAGAACCGGGCCGCGTTGTTGACCGCTTCCGTGGCCGGCTGGAGGCCCAGGTAGCCCAGCGCGACGAAACTGGTCGCCAGGGCCGCGAGCGCCACCTTGAACTGCCAGCCCCGGTAGCGGATGGACTTGACCTTGCAGCGGTCGAGCCAGGGCAGCAGGAACAGGAAGACGATGGCGGCAAGCATGAGGAACGCGCCCCAGCCCTTGCTCGGCACCGCCCGGAGGATCGCGTAGAAGGGCGTGAAGTACCACACCGGCGCGATGTGCTCGGGAGTCTTCAGCAGGTTTGCGGGCTCGAAGTTGGCATGCTCCAGGAAGTAGCCGCCCATCTCCGGCGCGAAGAACACGATGGCCGAGAACAGGATGGCAAAGACGATGATCGCCACCAGGTCCTTGGACGTGTGGTACGGGTGGAAGGCCACGCCGTCCAGCGGAATCCCGTCCGGGCCCTTCTTCTCCTTGATCTCGATGCCATCCGGGTTCAGGGAGCCCGTGGTGTGCAGCGCCAGGATGTGGACGACCACGAGCAGCAGGAGCGCCAGCGGCACCGCCACCACGTGGAGCGCGAAGAAGCGGTTCAGGGTGATGTCGGAGATGAAGTAGTCGCCGCGAATCCACTCCACGAGTCCCTCGCCCACGACCGGCACGGCGCCGAACAGCGAAACGATCACCTGGGCGCCCCAGTAGGACATCTGGCCCCAGGGCAGGAGGTAGCCCATGAAGGCCTCGGCCATGAGGGCCAGGTAGATCAGCATGCCGATGATCCACAGCAGCTCGCGCGGGGCCTTGTAGGACCCGTACATCAGCCCGCGGAACATGTGCAGGTACACCACGATGAAGAACATGGAGGCACCGGTGGAGTGCATGTAGCGGATCAGCCAGCCCCACTCCACCTCCCGCATGATGTACTCGACGGAGGCAAAGGCGTCCTCCGCGGAGGGCTTGTAGTTCATCGTCAGGAAGATGCCGGTGACGATCTGGAGGATCAGCACCACCAGGGCCAGGACCCCGAAGACGTACCAGATGTTGAAATTCTTGGCGGCGTAGTACTCGGTGACGTGTTCCTTCATCATCGCCGTGAGGGGGAAGCGCTCGTCCACCCAGTCGATGAAGCGGGCCATCCGGCCCCCGCCTGCCGCCGCGCTCATTTCGCCCGCGCCCGAACGTGCTGCACTCATGCGCTGGCTCCCGTCGTGTCCTCGCCAACGATGATCAGCTCATCGCCCACGAAGCGGTAGGGCGGGACGGTCAGGTTGGTGGGTGCCGGCGAGCCGTCGTCCTTGACCCGGGCCGCCAGGTCGAACTTGGAACCGTGGCAGGGGCAGAAGAAGCCGCCGACCCAGTCCGGGCCGAGGTCGGCCGGAGCCACCTCGAAGCGCTCCAGCGGGGCGCAGCCCAGGTGGGTGCAATTGCCAATCACCACCAGGTACTCCGGACGCAGGGCCCGCGTGGCGTTCCTGGCGTACTCGGGCTGGATCGACTTGGCGGAGTCGGCGTCCTTGCAGCGCCGACGTCTGGCCGGCCAGGCGCTCGAGCATGTCCGGGCTGCGGTGGAGGACCCAGACGGGCTGGCCACGCCAGATGACGCGCACCATGGAACCCGCGTCCAGTTTGCTGATGTCCACGGTCACGGGGGCGCCAAGAGCCCGGGCCCGCGTACTGGGACGGAATGACGCGATGAACGGCGCTGCCGTCAGGGCCAGGCCCACTACTCCCGTCACGCTGGTGGCCACCGTCAGGAAATGACGACGGCTGACTGACGCCTCTTCGCTCATCGAGCTGATCCTCTGAATAGTCCCTGGATAGTCCGGGTAGATGTCGACTGGTTGGCATTTGCGCGGCAGAAAGCCGCAAAAGTATACACGGTGGCCTTCCGGCTTGCCTACCGCGAACCCGGCTTAGGGTCAGGCCCGGCGCCGGATCCGGGCGCCGAGCTGCTGCAGTTTTTCCTCGATGCACTCGTAGCCGCGATCGATGTGGTAGATCCGGTCCACGACGGTCTCGCCCTCGGCGGCGAGACCGGCCAGCACGAGGCTGGCGGAGGCCCGCAGATCGGTCGCCATGACCGGCGCGGCGCGGAGCTGCGGCACGCCCTGGACGATGGCCGTGTGGCCCTCGATCTTGATGTTCGCGCCCATCCGCTGCAGCTCCAGCGCATGCATGAAGCGGTTTTCGAAGACGTTCTCGATGATCGTCCCGACGCCCTCGGCCACGCAGTTCAGGGCCATGAACTGGGCCTGCATGTCGGTCGGGAAAGGCCGGATAGGGATTGGTGCTGATGTCCACGGCCAGCGGGACGGCGCCCCCGCATGTCGAGCTCGATCCAGTCGGGGCCCGTAGTTATTTCGGCGCCGGCCGCCCGCAGCTTCGCCAGCACGGCCTCGAGGTTGTCGGGGCAGGTCCGGCGCACCCGGACGTGGCCGCCCGTGATGGCGGCGGCCACCAGGAACGTGCCGGTCTCGATCCGGTCGGGCTGCACCTCGTACTCGGTGCCGTGCAGGCGGCTGACGCCCTGGATGACGATGCGGTTGGTGCCGGCACCCTGGATCCGGGCCCCCATCTTCGTCAGGAAGCCCGCCAGGTCCACGACCTCCGGCTCGAGGGCGGCGTTTTCCAGCACCGTCTCGCCCTCGGCGAGGCAGGCGGCCATCATCAGGTTCTCGGTGCCCGTGACGGTCACCTTGTCCATGACCAGGTGCGCTGCCCCGGAGGCGGCCGGACCGGGCGCGGATGTAGCCGTCGATGATCTCCACTTCAGCGCCCATGGCCCGGAGCCCGGCCACGTGCAGGTCCACCGGTCGGGCGCCGATCGCGCAGCCACCCGGCAGCGAGACGTCCGCGTGGCCATAGCGGCCGACGAGCGGGCCGAGCACCAGGATCGAGGCCCGCATGGTCTTGACCAGGTCGTAGGGCGCCGCGAAGTCGCGGATCGTCCTGGCGTCCACCTCGAGGCGCATGCCGTCGTGGACGGTGACGCCCACGCCCATCCGGCCCAGCAGCTCGATGCTGGTGGTGATGTCGTTCAGGTGCGGGATGTTGCCGAGCGTGACCTGCTCGTCGGCGAGCAGGGTAGCCGCCAGGATGGGCAGCGCGGCGTTCTTGGCACCGGAAATCCGCACCTCCCCCTCGAGGGGCCTGCCGCCGGTGATCGCCAGTTTTTCCATGCGCCGGGGTCGCAGGCTCAGGCCTGCCGGGTGCTCCACTCTTCCGGGGTGTAGGCCTGGATGGACAGCGCGTGGATATCACCGCCAATGCTGCTGCCGAGCGCGCCGTAGATCAGCCGGTGACGCTGCAGGGTGTGCTTCCCGGTGAACGCGGGACTGACGACCACGGCTTCGAAGTGCACGTTGTCCGTGCTTTGAACGGTGGCCGTCGTCGCGGGCAGGTGGGCACGGATGAGCGTTTCGATCTCTTGGGATGTCATGTGGAGTACTGGGGGGCCGGACCGGTGAGGCGCGGCATTATAGATGACTTACAATGACGCACCATGAGCAATGTCCCCCAGGACTTTCGTGCGCGGGGCCGCCGCGTCCTCGAGATCGAGGCCGCGGCCGTCGCCAGCCTCGCGCCGCGGCTCGACGCCAGTTTCGACCGGGCCTGCCAGCTCTGCCTGGACTGCCGGGGCCGGGTGGTGGTCACGGGCATGGGCAAGTCGGGCCACATCGCCGGCAAAGTTGCCGCGACGCTCGCCAGCACGGGCACCCCGGCCTTCTTCGTCCACCCCGGCGAGGCCAGCCACGGCGACCTCGGCATGATCACGGCCGTGGACCTGCTCATTGCCATTTCCAATTCCGGCGAGACCGACGAACTCATCACCATCCTGCCGCTGCTGAAGCGCCTCGGCATTCCCCTGATCATGCTCACCGGCAACCCCCGTTCCACGCTCGCCGAGGCGGCCACGGTGTCACTGGACATCGGCGTTCGCGAGGAGGCGTGCCCTCTCAACCTGGCGCCCACCGCGAGCACGACCGCCGCGCTCGCCATGGGCGACGCGCTGGCGGTGGCGCTACTCGAGAGCCGCGGCTTCACGCGCGAGGACTTTGCGCTGGCCCACCCGGGCGGCTCGCTGGGGAGGCGCCTGCTCCTCCGCGTGGACGACCTGATGCACACGGGCGACGGGATTCCACACGTCGCCCCCGACACGCCGCTGGCCCAGGGACTCGTGGAGATGACCCGGAAGGGACTGGGTATGACGGCCGTGATCGACGCCGACGGCCGGCTCGCGGGCATTTTCACCGACGGCGACCTGCGCCGCGTGCTCGACCGGGGCATCGACGTCCACCGGACCCCGATGCGCGACGTGATGACGGCGAACTGCAAGACCATCGCGCCCGGCGTGCTTGCGGCGGAGGCCGTCCACCTGCTCGAGCAGCACAAGATCAACGGTCTGCTGGTGGTGGACGCAGAGCGCAAGGTGCTCGGGGCGCTCAACATCCACGACCTGCTCCGCGCGGGCGTGATGTAGGCCAGGCACGCCCCGCATGCAACCCAACGAACTACGCGAGGCTGCCGCACGCGTCCGGCTGCTGGTGCTGGACGTGGACGGCGTGCTGACCGACGGCCGACTGCTCTATGACGCAGAGGGGCGGGAAGCCAAGAGCTTCCACGTACGGGATGGCTACGGGATGCAGCAGGTCATGGCGGCGGGCGTCACCGTCGCCGTGATCTCCGGCCGGCGCTCGCCAGCTGCAGCCGCGCGGCTCGCCGAGTTGCGGGTGCCCCACGTATTTCTCGGCAGGAACGACAAGCGCGAAGTCTTCGACCAGCTGCTGACGGAACTCGGAGTCCCTGCAAGCCAGGTGGCCTGCGTCGGCGACGACGTCACCGACCTGGGCATCATGGGGCTGGCGGGCCTCGGCATCACGGTGGCCGATGCTCACCCCGACGTGCTGCGGGCAGCAGACTGGGTGACGGCAGCAAGCGGGGGCGGGGGCGCCGTGCGCGAGATCTGCGACCTGTTGCTGGCCAGCCGGCAGCCGGCCTGAAGCGACAGCAGGATGGAGTTGCAGCGTCCCGGCCGGTTTGCGCTTCTCGTCGCCGGGGCACTCGCCACCAGCTGGCTCGTTTTCAACAGTCCGTCGACCGAGGTCGAGGAGTCATCGGGCCCGCGACTCGGGCTTGGGTACTACGTGCGCGACGCCCGGCTGACCGGCTCGGGCCCCGATGGCCGGATCCTGTACCGGGTTTCCGCCGCGGCTGCGGAGCAGTTGCTGGCGGACGGCACCATCACCATGCAGGACGTGGCCGTCGACTACGAGCCCGCGGCCCAGGTGCCCTGGAAGCTGCGGGCAGACCGCGGGCAGATACCACCGGATCGTAATATCATTGCACTTGCCGGCGACGTGACCGCCACGACTGCGGCCAGCCCGGCCACCACCGGAGGCGGGGGCCGCAGCAGTGCGGCGCCGCTCCTGATCCGAACCGACTACCTGGAGCTGGATCCCGAAGCCTACATCGCCAGGACCGAGCGCACGGTGGCGGTGGAGCGCGACCGGGACACGCTGCGGGCCAGGGGGATGCGTGTCTATCTCAAGCAGGACCGTCTTCAGTTCAACTCCGAGGTGCACGGGCGCTTCCTGCCGTGAGGCAGCCGCTGTCGCGCTGTTATGCGTCGCGCTGTTCCTGCCCGGCGCCGTTAGCGCCGCTGACACCAACCCCGTTCAGATCCCGGCGCTACCCCGGCTGACACCCGCCGACCCCACCCTCCCGATCGATCTCGACGCCGCATTTTCGGAGCTCGACCGCCGCAACAACCGGCTGATTTTCCGCCAGTTGAGCATCCGGCAGGGGGCACTGGCCATCAAGGCGGACGAGGCCACCGCCGATCCGGCCGACTTCGAGGACAGCGTGTGGGTCTTCACGGGCAACGTCAGGATCGAGAACGCCGGCACGAAGGCCAGCTCTGATCGCGCCGAGCTGACCTTCCGCGACAACAAGCTGCGCAAGGCGGTGCTGACCGGCAAGCCCGCCCGGTTCAGCCAGGCGGGGACCGGCGACAATCCGCCGACGACCGGCCATGGCGAGTTGCTGGAATACGACCTGGACGCCGCCATGATCCAGCTCGCCACCGATGCCTTCCTCAGCGATGGCAAGAGCGAAATCGCCGGCAGCCGTATCGCCTACGACCTGCGGCGGGAAGTGGTGACCGCGGGCGGCGCGGACGGCGGCCAGGTCCGCATGCGGATCACGCCCCAGCAGAAGCCTGCCGCGCCAGCGGCACCCGCCGTGTCGCTCCCAGCACCCCCGACGGAACCCGCGCCGTGAGCACGCTGCGGGCGGAAGCGATCCAGAAGCGGTTCAAGCAGAGGCAGGTGGTCAAGGGGATCTCACTCACCGTCGACAGTGGTGAGATCGTGGGTCTGCTGGGCCCGAACGGCGCGGGCAAGACCACGGCCTTCTACATGATCGTCGGGCTCATTCCCTGCGATGCGGGCCACATCATCCTGGACGAGCACGACCTGACGAGCATGCCCATGCACCGCCGGGCGCGCCTCGGCCTCGGTTACCTGCCCCAGGAAGCCTCCGTCTTCCGCAAGCTCAGCGTCGAGGACAACATCCTTGCCATCCTGCAGACGCGGCCCGGGCTGGAGAGGGCGGACCAGGAGCGGCTGCTGGAGGAACTCCTGGAGGAACTCCACATAACCCACGTGCGCACGGGCATGGGCGTCAGCCTGTCCGGCGGCGAGCGACGCCGGGTCGAGATCGCGAGGGCCCTGGCCGCGGAGCCGCGCTTCGTGCTCCTCGATGAGCCCTTTGCGGGCGTGGACCCCATCTCGGTACTGGATATCCAGAGGATCATCCGCCACCTGGCATCCCGCGGCATCGGTATACTGATCACGGACCATAATGTGCGCGAGACACTGGGAATCTGCGGCCGGGCTTATATCCTCAACGACGGGGCAATGATTGCCGAAGGCACGCCCGGGGAAATCCTCGCGAACCAGCAGGTTCGGCAGGTTTACCTCGGCGAGGGCTTTAAGCTATAGGCTGCGCCGGGACGCGCGGCGGTCTTCAGGGATGACGATGAAGCCGGCATTACAACTCAGGATCAGCCAACAGCTGACCATGACACCGCAGCTGCAACAGGCCATTCGCCTGCTGCAGCTGCCCGTGGCCGAGCTCAATACCCAGCTCGAGCAGCTGCTCGCCGAGAACGTCATGCTGGACCTGGAGGAGCCCGCCCCCGGCAGCACGGAGGCGCCCGTCGAACTCGACGCCCTCCCGCCGGACCCCGCGGAGGGCGGCACGCCGGAAGACGAAACCCCCGTCGACAACTGGGACGACACCGACAGCGAATCGTCGGTCGCCGCCGCATCGTCGGGCGACGAGGACGGCGACTCGCTCCTCTGGAGCGACACCTCCGGCGGCGGCGGCAGCAACTGGGACGGCGAGGACGGCCGGCCCGAACCCAGCGACCGCGCCAACGAGACCCTCCACGCGCACCTGCTCTGGCAGCTGGAAACCGAGCACTTCGAGCCCCGGGAGGTCCTCATGGGCCAGGCGCTCGTGGATGCCATGAACGACGCGGGCTACCTCACGGAGCCGCTGCCGGCGATCCTCGAGACGCTGCAGAAGTCCGGTAACTTCACCCTGGAAGAGCTGGAGCAGACGCTGGTCAAGGTCCAGGCGCTGGACCCGGCGGGCGTGGGCGCCCGGGACCTGGGTGAATGCATCCGCATCCAGCTGCGGCAGCTGGCGGCGAACGTGCCCGGCCGGGAGCTGGCGCTGGCGATCACGGTGGACGGCCTCGACCTGGTTGCCGAGCAGCAGCTCGGCATGCTGCGCCGGCGCCTCGGGGTATCGGAGGAAGACCTCGACATCGCCCTGGCCCTGATCCGCAACTGCCACCCCAAGCCCGGCCTCGCGGTGCAGCCGTCGTCGCCGGACTACATCGTGCCCGACGTCTTCGTGCGCAAGCGTCACGGGCGCTGGACCGTGGACGTCAACCGCTCCATCACCCCGCGGCTCAAGGTCAACCAGGCCTACGCGGACATGGTGCGCGGGGACAGCGAGCACGCCACGCTGCGCAACCAGCTGCAGGAAGCCCGGTGGCTGGTGCGCAGCCTCGAGATCCGCAACGACACGCTGCTGAAGGTGGCCATGTGCATCGTGGACCGCCAGGCCGCCTTCCTCGAGCACGGCGAGGAAGCCATGCGGCCGATGGTGCTGCGCGACGTGGCCGACATCGTCGAGATGCACGAATCCACCATCTCGCGGGTCACGGCCAACAAGTACATGCACACCCCCCGGGGCGTGTTCGAGTTCCGGCACTTCTTCTCGAGCCAGGTCACCGGCGACGACGGCAGCGAGCAGTCGTCCACGGCCATCCGGGCCCGGATCCGGAAGCTGATCAGCCAGGAAGACCCCGCCAAGCCCCTGTCCGACAGCCAACTGGCTGATCTGCTGTCCAAACAAGGCATCCAGGTGGCCCGGCGAACAGTGGCAAAATACCGGGAAGCCATGCATATAGAACCTTCCAGCGAGCGCAAGCGGCGCCCGCCCCGGTGAGGACCGGCGAACAACAGCAAGAGGAAGCCACGATG
This sequence comes from uncultured Gammaproteobacteria bacterium, assembly GCA_963790015.1. Classification (GTDB taxonomy): domain Bacteria; phylum Pseudomonadota; class Gammaproteobacteria; order Steroidobacterales; genus SHZI01. The sequence continues at coordinate 81,397 of CAWBMW010000016.1, read as the reverse complement.
CAACTCAACCTGACTGGCCACCACGTCGAGATCACGGAGCCCATGCGTGACTACGTGCAATCCAAGCTGGGCCGCATCGAGCGGCACTTCGATCACGTGACCGTCGTGCATTGCATTCTTACCGTGGACAAGCTGCGCCACCGGGCTGAAGCCACCGTGAACCTTGCCGGCGGCCAGGTCTTCGCCGAGGCCATCGAGGAAAACATGTACGCCGCGATCGACGGCATGGTGGACAAGCTCGACCGGCAGGTCCGCAAGCACAAGGAAAAGCTCACGGACCATCACGCCCGGGAAAACGGCAAGCGCGACCTCCTGTCCTGAGCCCCGTGTAGCAGGCAGGCACCAGTGCGACTGATCATCGTCAGTGGCCTCTCCGGGTCCGGCAAGACCGTGGCCCTGCACCACTTCGAGGACCTGGGCTTCTACTGCATCGACAACATGCCCGCTGCCCTGCTCGCCACGACTCATTGGAGAGATCACGGCCACGCAGGACCCCCTCTACGCCAACCTCGCGATCGGCATCGACGCGCGGAACCGCGCGGCCGACCTGGCGCGACTGCCCGAGATGGTTCGGGACCTCCGGGCCCGGGGCATGCGCTGCGAGGTGATATTCCTCCACGCGGACGACAACATCCTGCTGAAGCGCTACGGCGAGACCCGCCGCAAGCACCCGCTGAGCGCGGCGGGATTCAGCCTGCGCGAGGCGATCGACCGGGAGCGGCAACTGCTCGGGCCCATCATCGCGTCCGCCGAGCTGGTCCTCGACACCACCCGCACCAGCATCTACGAGCTGCGGGACATCATCCGGCGGCGGGTGGGCGCCCAGGAGCAGCCGGGGCTGTCGATCCTGATCGAGTCCTTCGGCTACAAGCACGGCATACCCGCCGACGCGGACTTCGTCTTCGACCTCCGCTGCCTGCCCAATCCCTACTGGGACATGGCGCTCCGGCCCCTGACCGGCAAGGACGCGAAGGTCATCGAGTTCCTCGACGCCTCGGTCAGCGTCCAGCGGATGTACGGCGACATCCTGGGCTTCCTCGATCGCTGGATTCCCGAGTACATCGACTTCAACCGCAACTACCTGACCGTGGCCATCGGCTGCACGGGCGGCCAGCACCGGTCGGTCTACATGACGGAGAAGCTGGCGTCGGAGCTGGCCAGGCGCTACTCACCGGTCATGACCCGCCACAACGAATTGCCGGAACAGGAAGGCCGGATCCAGGTTCCCCAGTTCGGCGGCGAGATCGGGGACGCGTCGTAGGAGCGCCTTCAGGCGCGACCGGAGAGTCCCTCAGCGAGCGAAGGGTCTCTCCGGTCGCGCCTGAAGGCGCTCCTACGACGCGTCGGCCATCTTGAGCACCCGGACCCGCTGGGAGTACTCCTCGCTCAGGTCACGCCACCCGGTAATGCCCGCCGGTGCCTGGATGGGCTGCCCGTCCATGAAGGCCAGCAGGTCCTCACGCCGGGTCATGGCATCCTCGTAGCCCAGCGCGATGAGTTCGCGCGTGTAGCCGGACTCGAAGAGCAGGTAGCTGAGCAGCTGGCTGCCGCCGTAGTTCAGTGCGCCGAGTCCCCGCATGAGCACCCGGATCGATACCGGCATCTCCCGGACGTGACGCGCCGCGATCGCCCGCACGTCGCGACTCGGCAGCATGATGAACGCATCAGTGTGGTGCAGCTGGCCAAACTCCCCCTGCATCACCCTGCCCGGCACGCTCTCGAGGATCAGGTTGATGCGGATCAGGTTCTCCAGGTCCGAGGAGAGCCCATCCATGAACAGGGCATCGAGGATGTAGCCGGCTATCTTGCCGAAGCTGGGATAGGGCACCCCCTGGTCCGGGCCGGGAAGAGGGTCCGGCGCCTCGTTGCGCACACCGATGACGAGCAGGCGGTGGGCGCCAAGCCGCAGCGCGGGCGACAGCGGTGTCGCCTGCCGCATGGCGCCGTCGCCGAAGAACTCCTGGCCGATGCGGACGGGCGGAAAGATCATGGGGACCGCGACGCTCGCCATCAGGTGTTCGAGCGCCATACGCGTCGGCCGGCCCTTGCGCCGCACCCGCTCCCAGGGCTTGTGGTCCGGGGTGCCCTGGTAGAACGTGATCGAGCGCGCCGAGCCATAGCCGGCCGCCGTGATGGCCAGGGCGCCCAGATAGCCCTTGTCGATGGAATCCTGGATCGCGTCGAAGTTGATCCGGCCCCGCAACAGCGCCCAGAGCGGGTCATTGTCGAGCAGCGACTTCGGATTGCTCGGGCCCAGCCCGCCCGAGGACCATGGCGGCCAGCCAGTGCAGGCTGCTCTTCAGCATCGTGGCCGGATCACAGCGGAACACCTGGCTGGAGTGGAAGTTGGCCCACACGCGCTCCAGGTCCGTGGCGGCCACCCGGAACGACCGGGCCCGGGAGGCCAGCACCGCGGCGCTGATGGCGCCGGCGGACGTTCCGCTCAGCACGGCAAAGGGATTGGACGTGCGCCGCGGCAACATCTCGGCGAGGGCCTTGAGCACGCCGACCTGGTAGGCGCCCCTGGCGCCACCGCCCGGGAGGACCAGCCCGATGTGCTTGTTGAGGCTCCCGAGCCCGGTGCTCGCCCTGCGCTCCGGGCTCATGCGCCCTGCTCTCCCGGAGTTGTCGCGGCTGCCATGCAGCGGATCTTAATCACAGCGGAATCCTGGCCACAAGCAACGGGACCCCGATGCTATGCTCCCGTGCCTCACATTCCCGGGTGACGAACATGATGCGTGAAGCAGCTCTCATTGCGGGCCTGGCGCTGGTCATCGGGCTCGGTTACAGCTGGCTGAACGCCGCCCGCGCCGCCCAACCGACGGTGGGCCAGGCTGCCCCGGACTTTCGCCTGCAGGACCAGAACGGCAACTGGGTCGCCCTCGAGGACTTCAGGGGCAAGTGGATCGCCGTGTACTTCTACCCGAAGGCGGACACCCCGGGCTGCACCAAGGAGGCCTGCGAGTTCCGCGACAACATCTTTGCCTTCGAGGAGATTGGCGCCACGGTCATCGGCATCAGCATCGACGCCATCAAGGACCAGAAGAAATTCGCGGCGAAGTACAGCCTGCCCTTCCCGCTGCTGGCCGACATCGACGGCAAGACCGCCGAGGCCTACGGCGTACTGAACAACCTGGGGATCATGAAGATTGCGAAGCGCCAGTCATTCCTTATCGGCCCCGACGGGAAGATCGCCAGGCACTACGCGAAAGTCGACCCGGCGACCCACTCAAAGGAAGTGCTGGCCGACCTCAAGGCCCTGAGTGCCAAGGATCAGGGCGCGAGGACGGCGGGCTGACCTCGGCACCGGCCAAAGATGCAGTGCAACAAGGCGCCCGCACCCGATGACCAGGCCGTTCGCAGAAAGTGTCCCGTTATGTCAACCGAAGGCTTGCGCGGGCATCCCGCCGGCGTACACTCATCCACACGACGTATACCTATAAGGGAATAACCATATTCCTGAACGAAACGTGGGGGAAATTGTCCGCGGTCATCACCGCACGGATCCGGGGGGGTCCGGGCGAATCCACCGAGATGCCACTGGACCGACTTCCCAGACGATATAGCGATAAATCAGCAACAGTCGTCCTGGAGGATTGCTTCGAATGAAAACCAGATTGATCAGAGTCATCGCCGCAGTGATTACGACGTCCTCGCTGCTCGCCGCGTGGGGCACCGCCAGCGCGGCGCCGTACGTCCTCGTCGCGTGGCATCAACGGAGCTCCAGTGGCGTGCTCAGTGCCCTCTTTTTCAAGTCGGGCACTGCCCAGGGTTGCCCGGCGGCAGCCCCGTTCAAGCAGCCCTGCTACAACCCAGCCAATGCGTGGGTCGCCAGCAGCGGCGCTGCCACGGCCGTCAGCACTGCGGGCCTCGCCACCTGGGACTGGAATGGCACGACCCTGACGGGTACCGGCCTGTTGTGGGCCGGCTCGTTCATCGCCAGCAATTCCAACGGGACGGCGGTGATCAGCGACAAGGTCACGAACCTGACCATCACGCCCGGCACCCTGACCACAACCGCCGCGACTTACGAGTGCGTCGAAGGCCTCTTCCTGGCCGGCGTCGGCGCCAACGGGTGTCTTAACCTCAACCTCACCGATGGCATCCTCGACAGCACCGTGGCCTACAACGTCGGCGGCAGCGCCAACTGCGTGAATCGCACGATCGGTGGCGACGACGTGAGCACCGGCAACACGCGCGGTGTCTTCAACACCGTGGCGGGTGGCGGTTGCGACGCGATCGACGGCGGCTTCAACCAGTGGAACATCGTGGTCAACCCCCGGTTCCTGATCCTCGCGAACCAGCCGAACATCATCGGTTCGGACGGCTGCTACATGTTCGGCCGGGCCTCCGAGAAGGGTGACTTCGCCCTGCGCGGTTGACCTGGCGATCACCGGCGCCAGCTACCTGATCTTCGCGCCGCCAGTGTGGACACGGACGCGTGACGGCGTCGTCGATGCGCCTCGACAACTGCCGCCCGCGGTCCAACGCCACCCAGGTCGATTCGGATGCCGACGGCTTCGGCAACCGCTGCGACGGTGACCTGGTCCGGGCACCGGCAACAACTTCACCAACGCCCAGGACAACACGCTGTTCCAGGCCCAGCTCGGCCAGCCCAGCGTCGCCCCGACCTACAACAAGGCCGACATCAACGCCAACGGCTTTGTGAACGCGCAGGACACCACCCTGTTCCAGGCGCTGCTCGGTCAGGGCCGGGACCGTCCGGTCTCTGCAACGCGACCTTCCCGTGCCCGGCCAATCCGTAATCGTCAGCAATCGCTAAGCACTACAGAACACGCAACTTAGATAACCGAAACCTTAGAAACTAAAGAAACCGAGTGGGGATATTTCACCATGAAGACGTCAACAATCACCAAGACTCTCGGCGTGCTGGCGCTGCTGGGCTCCTCCGCGGGCATGGCAGCGACGGTCACCATCATCGCGAGCACCGCTCGCGCCGACTCCCGGCCAGCACATTCACCATGACGCTGCAAAGCGACGTGCTCAACACCTTCGCGGCGACGATGGCCGTGGCCTTCGACGCCACCAAGTGCAGTGGCTGAGCGGCGCGATGCCGGCGCAGCGGTCCCTGGGCGGCGGGCCTTGGCGGCAGCTACACCAAGAACACCGCCGTACACGTCACGCAGTGTGTTCGACATCGGACCAACACCGAAACCACTGTCCGCCGACGGCATCTACAACGTCGTCGATCCTGACCTTCCAGGCCCTGGCCGCTGCTGGCGCCGCCAACATCGTGATCAACGATGATCGGCGGCGGCTGCTGCGGCTGGTTCACGCAACCCCGAAGCCGACTTCATCCCGGTGGACCTACACCCAGGCCAACGTGACACGATCGTTCCGGTGCCGGCAGCCGCCTGGCTCTTCGTCAGCGCCCTGGGTGGCCTTGCCGCCCTCAAGCGCCGCGCAGTAAGCGCGCAGCCGGAATAGCCATACAGAAAAGCGAGAATACAGTTATGAGAACTTCAACCATCACCAAGTCGCTGGGCTTGCTGGCGCTGCTGGGCTCCTCCGCGGGCATGGCAGCGACGGTGACCATCGTCGCGAGCGCGCTCACGCCGACTCGTCGGCGAGCAATTCACCCTGACGCTGCACAGCCGACGTGCCGAACACCTTCGCGGCCACGATGGCCTGTGGCGTTCGACGCCACCAAAGTGCAGTGCGCTGAGCGGCGCGATGCCGGCCATCGGCCCCTTGCGGTGGGCCGGCGGTAGCTACACCAAGAACACGCGCCGTACACGTCACTCCAGTGTGTTCGACATCGAGACCAACGACCGAACCACGTCGGCCGACCCGGCACCTACAACGTCGTCGATCCTGACGTTCCAGGCCATCGCTGCGGGCGCCGCCAACATCGTGATCAACGATGACGGCGGCGGACGCTGCTGCGGCTGCGTTCACCAACCCGGAAGCCGAGTACATCCCGGTGGACTACATCCAGGCCAACGTGAGTCGTGCATCGGCGTCGTGCCGGCGCCCGCCACCCTGGGCCTGCTGGCCACGGGCCTCGCCGGCCTGGCGCTTCCGCGCGCGCAAGCGGGCCGCCTGACCGACGACCGCTAAACCCAAGTGCCTGCCAAAAGCCCCACTCCGGTGGGGCTTTTTTTGGTTTTTCTGGTTCCTCCGGCTATTCCACCCGGGGTCCGGCGCACTGGCGCAACAGCCGGTCGAAGTGGGCCCGCTGCCAGGCGGGCAATTCCAGCGTCTCGATGTCGGCCGGGCAGCCCACGCTCCGGCGCAGGATCTCGGCGAGTTCCAGGCGGTCGGCGGCGGGCAGGCCCAGCAACAGGCTGACGTCCACGTGCATGGACCGACGCTACGCCCGCCTCAGGGGCCCCACAAGCCACGATATCCGGTGACTTCGCCCAGGTTTGGGGGTGATGATCCGGCCCGCCAGCAACGCCCTGACGGGCTCGCCGTGGTCCCCGGCGGGTGGGCAGCGGGCCCGGCGGCGCCTTGGCGGCGATACCGCCCGTCTCCTGGCGCCGGCCGAGCCACCAGCCGTTCAGTGCCCAGGCCGCTGCGATGCCCGCGCCGAGCAGGGCCACGCCGACGGTGGACAGGCCCCCGGCCTCCAGGGCGGTCTTCACCTGGGCCGACAAGCGCGTCGCCGCCCCGGTAGACGGGCACGTCGATCAGGTTCTTGGCCTTGTACTTGGTCTCGGTGTCCACGAGGCTGAAGAGCATCTCCCGGCCCGGCCTGATGAAGGCGTATTCGCCGACCCGCCGCGCCACGAAGACCACCGCCAGCACGGCGAAGGTGTTCACGGCCGCCAGCCCGAGGAAGCCGCCCACCATGATCAGCGGCACGATCGTCAGGAGCGCCACCACGCCCAGCTTCGACGCCACGCGCCCGGTGACGAACAACTGGAGTAGCACCGTCAGGCCCTGCACGATGTAGTCGAGCCGGGCGAAGACCTGGGTGCGTTCCTCGTTGTCCGTGAAGGTCTCGCTGACCAGGCGGAGCTGCTCGAAATACAGGAAGGTGTTCACGGACGCGAGCAGGATGACGAACAGGGAGATCCCGAGCAGGTAGGGCGACTTCAGCACCAGCGAGAACCCGGAGAACGGGTTGCCGCCCATGGGCCGGTCCGGCACGCGAGGCGCGGCGGGGTCCACCGGCATGGCCGACCACACGCCGAGCAGCTTGCGCTGGCAGAGGATGGCGATGACGAAGGCGCCGGCACCCATGAAGAGCACACCGGGATTACCGATCCACTGCACCGTCAGGTCCGTCAGCAGCGGGCCGACGAGCGCCCCGGTGGTCCCGCCCGCCGCGATCACCCCGAACAGGCGCCGCGTCTGGTTCGCGTCGAAGAGCTCCAGCAGGAAGCTCCAGAACACCGACACGATGAACAGGTTGAGCACGCTGATCCAGACGTAGAAGAACTGGGCCACGGCCGTGTTCGTCTCGTCGGCGGACAGCGCCAGGCCGACGCCGGCAAGCGACAGCGCGACCAGCCCGTAGATCCAGGGCAGGAACGCGCTGCGCCTGAACTTCGTGCAGGCCCAGCCGTACAGCGGCACCACCGCGAGCGACACGATCCACGTGACGACATACAGGTCGCTGACGCGATCCGACCCGAGGATGGTCCCCATGGTCTCCCGCACCGGCCGGACGGCGAAGTAGCCGCCGAGCACGCAGAAGAACAGCAGGAAGGCCGTCACGACGGCCTGGATCTCGGACGCTTCGATCCGCGCCGTCCTCCCCAGCAGCCGACCGAGGGCGGTGGGATGCCGCGTGTCGCTCATGGCCGCGCCTCGTCAGCGGCCAGCTTGCCGAACGCCGCCTCCCAGTCCATGTCCGGACTCGCCGCTGGCGCGCTGTAGAGCTCGAAGGTGCGGTTGCGGGCCGCCGGGGATTTCAGGGCGGCGACACACACCCGGGCCACGTCCCCTCGGGGAATGAAACCGGTGCCCTTGTCACCCTGCTCCAGCCGGACGCCGCTCTGCCCGCCCGGCTTGTCGGTGAGTCCGCCCGGCCGGACGATGGTGTAGGGCACGCCGCTGGCGCGCACGGCATCCTCGCCCTTGCCCTTCCAGATCAGGACGTTGTCGAACATCCGGTTCAGGGGGTGGTCCAACCGGGTCACGCCGGCCGACGAGACGACGACCAGCTGGTCGAGCTTCGCCGCCGCGGCCGCCTCGGCCAGGTTGCGGACGCCCTGGAAATCCACGAACTCGGGGCCGTTGGCGGGATCCTTGCGGGTGGCGCCGATGGCCGAGATGGCGTAGCGGACGCCCTTCAGGGCCGCGTCGATCGTCGGCCGCTCGCGGACGTCGCCCTGGGCATACTCCACGCCGTCGCCCAGGACGCCGCGGGCCGCCGCCGGGTCCCGGACCAGTGCCCGTACCGTGTAACCCGCCGCCTTGAGCTCGCGGACCACCTGCTGCCCCGTGCCGCCGGTGGCCCCGGCCACGAGGACGAGATCTGCCGCCCCGGCCTGGCTGCTGCCAGCCAGCAGCGCCAGCGCCATCACCCAGGCCCGCATCGTCGCGATCTTCCGCATGGTCACCCGCCCTGAAAATCAAGCCGCGGGCAGTATAGCCGCGGCCCATCCGGGCCGATCCGGCCGGGCGCGGCTATTCACTGCTCGGTCAGGCCTCCTGGGTGACCGACAGGATCTGCATGGAATTGGTTTTGCCAGCCACGCCTGACAGCTCGCCCTTGGTCACGATGACCAGATCCCCGGCCCGGACATGGCCCATGCCGAGCAGTACCTGGAAGACTTCCTGGTGGATGCGCTCCACGTCGGTGTGCGTGATGTCGAAGGGGACGGGGTACACGCCGCGGTACATGACGACCCGCCGCAGCGTGGTCTCCTGGCGGGTGAAGGCGAAGATCGGGATGTCGGAGCGGATGCGGGACATCCACAGGGGCGTGGAGCCGGACTCGGTCAGGGCGATGATCGCGGTTACCGGGAGGTGATTCGCCGTGTACATCACGGCCATCGCGATGGCCTCGTCGACCCCGGCGAAGCGGTCCTCGTCGCGATGCTTCGGCCTGCCGAGCGTCAGGTAGTAGCTCTCGGCCCCGATGCAGACCTCCGCCATGGTGGTGACCGCCCGGACGGGGTACTCGCCGACCGCTGTCTCCGCTGACAGCATCACGGCATCGGTGCCATCCATCACGGCATTGGCGATGTCCGACACCTCGGCGCGGGTCGGCACCTGGCTGTGGATCATGGACTCCAGCATCTGGGTGGCCGTGATCGCCACCTTGTGCCGCTGGCGGGTCATCTTGAGGATCTTCTTCTGCAGGCCTGTCAGGCCCGCGTAGCCCATCTCGACGCCCAGGTCGCCCCGGGCCACCATCACGGCGTCGGAAGCATCGATGATGCTCTCGAGGTTGGCGATGGCCTCGGCCCGCTCGATCTTGGCCACGAGGCGCGCCGTGCCGCCGGCCTCCCGCAGCAGGGCGCGGGCTTCGTGCAGGTCCTCCGCGCGGCGCACGAAGGACACGGCCAGCCAGTCCACGCCGAGGGCGGCCGCCCGCTTCACGTCCTCACGGTCCTTGTCGGTCAGCGCGGGCGCCGACAGGCCGCCGCCCTGCTTGTTGATGCCCTTGTTGTCGGCCAGCCGGCCACCCTGGGTCACGAGGCAGTGGATCCGGGTGCCGGAAACCCGGTCCACCGTGAGCGTGATGAAGCCGTCGTCGAGCAGGAGCACGTCACCCGGCACGACATCCTTGCTGAGGGGGGCATAGGCCACGCCCACGCCCTCCAGGGATCCGCCGTCGGGATCCATCGCGGAGTCCAGGATGAAGGTCTGGCCGTCCACGAGCTGCACGGGGCCGTCGCGGAACCGCTGGATGCGGATCTTGGGGCCCTGCAGGTCGCCGAGCACGGCGACGTACCTGCCGTGCTTCTCCGCGACCTCGCGGACCATGCGGACCCGGCGCTCGCGGTCGCCGGCACCACCGTGCGAGAAATTGACGCGCACCACGTCGGCACCCGCAGCGATCAGCTTCCCGAGCGTTACGGGATCGTCGGTGGCGGGGCCGAGGGTGGCGATGATCTTCGTCCTGCGCATGACGAGATTTACCACCGGTACAACAAGTTGACCCGCGGCATTATCACACAGGGCCCGCCGCGGCGACGCCGTCAGTCCACGAGGGCGATGCGCAGGTCGTTGACGTTGGTGCGCGTCGGGCCGGTGATCAGCAGGTCGCCGAGGGCCGCAAAGAAGGCGTAACTGCTCCTGCGCGGACAGCCGGGCGGCGGCATCCTGGCCCAGGGCTGCGGCCCGCTGCAGGGTATCGGGCGTGAGCAAAGCGCCGGCGTTGTCGCCGGTGCCATCCAGGCCATCGGTATCCGCAGCCAGGGCGTGGATGCCGGCTTCCGGCCCGAGCTCGAGGGCGAGCGCCAGCAGGTACTCGCCATTGCGGCCGCCCCGCCCGGCATCGCGCGCGACGCTGACGGTCGTCTCGCCACCGGAGACCAGCACAGCCCGCTGCCCGCTCGCCCGGAGTTCCCGGACGAGAGCCGCGTGGGCGCGGGCGGCGTCCCGGGCGGGCCCGTTCGCGGCAGGCAGGACGCGGGCCGGCCAGCCGGCCGCGTCTGCGGCGCGCGCCACTGCGTCGACTGCCGTGGCGGAGCAGGCCACGAGGTCGGCCGGTGACCGCGGGAAACGGGAGTGCCTGCGCGGGCCCTGCCGGCGCCGCGAGCGCCCGGGCGACGGCGGCTGACGGCACGATGCCGTAATGGTCGAGGATGGCGCGCGCGTCGGCGCCGGATGCCGGGTCCGGCGACAGCGGCCCGGAGCCGATGTCGGCCAGCGCATCGCCCGGCACGTCGGAGATGGCCAGCAGCAGGATCTCGCCGGCGCGGATCTGCCGGGCGAGGCCGCCACCCTTGATGGACGACAGCTTGCGGCGGACCGTGTTGATCTCGGCGATGGCAGCGCCAGAGGCCAGCAGCCGGCGGGTGACCGACTGCTTGTCGGCCAGGGTCAGGCCAGGGGCCGGCTGGACCAGCAGGGACGATGCGCCGCCGGAGAGCAGGGCGAGGCAGCGATCGTCCGGCTCGCAGCTCCGCGCCACCTGCAGGATGCGGGTACCGGCGGCGACGCTGGCTGCGTCGGGCACCGGATGTCCCGCTTCGAGCACCTCGATTCCCGGCGCCTGTTCCCCGGCCCGCAGGCCATGCCCATAGCGGGTGACCACGGCGCCGTTGACGGGCCCCAGCCCGTGGGCCGCGTAATGGGCGGCAACCGCCGCCGCCATCGAGGCGGCCGCCTTGCCCGCGCCGAGACGACCGTGCGGCCCGCCGGGCAGTCCACCGGGAGGAACGCGGGCAGGCAGTGCGCGGGATCGGCCGCGTCGAGGCCGGCGCGGAAGAGCCGGGTCAGCAGCTCACTTGCCGGCGGGCGCACGCCGGGAGCGGCCACGTGGCTTCGCTCTGGCTGCCAGCACCGCCACGGCGGGCAGCACGCTCCCATCCAGGAACTCGAGGAACGCGCCGCCACCCGTCGAGACGTAGGAAATCTGGTCCGTCAGTCCGTACTTCTCGAGCGCCGCCAGCGTGTCGCCGCCGCCAGCCACGCTGAAGGCCTTCGACTTCGCCACGGCCTGGGCCAGCCGCTTCGTGCCACGGCCGAACCGGTCGATCTCGAAGACGCCGACGGGACCGTTCCAGATGATGGTTCCTGCCCGCGCGATCAGCCGCGCGTAGAGCTCGGCGGTGCGCGGCCCGATGTCCAGGATGAGGTCGTCCGGACCCACCTTGTTCACCGGCCGGGTGGCGGCGGCGGCCTTTGGCGACACCGCCTTCGCCACGACCACGTCGGTGGGCACGGGGATGGAGGCCCGGAAGCCCTTGCCGGCGAGGCGCCGCGCCTCGGCAAGCAGGTCCTTCTCGTACAGCGACTTGCCGACCGGGTGGCCGGCCGCCGCAATGAACGTGTTGGCGATGCCGCCGCCGACGATCAGCTGGTCGACCTTCCCCGCCAGTGACTTCAGCACCGTGAGCTTGGTGGAGACCTTGGAGCCGCCCACGATGGCGACCACCGGCCGCGCCGGCTTGCTTCAGCACGCGCTCGAGGGCCTCGAGCTCGGCCATCAGCAGCGGGCCCGGCGCAGGCCACCGGCGCGTACTTCGCCACGCCGTGGGTGCTGGCCTCGGCCCGGTGGGCCGTGCCGAAGGCGTCCATCACGAAGATGTCGCAGAGCTTCGCCATCTGCCTCGCGAGCGCCGGCGACGTTCTTCTTCTCGCCCGGGTTGAAGCGCACGTTCTCGCAGAGCACGACTTCGCCGTCGGTGATCTCGAAGCCGTTCAGCCACTCGCGCACGAGCGGCACCGGCTGGCCCAGCAGCTCCGCGAGCCGGTTCGCCACGGGCCGCAGCGACAGCGCGGGATCGTAGACCCCTTCCTTCGGGCGCCCCAGGTGGGACAGCAGGATCACCGCCGCGCCGCGCTGCGAGAGCGAGACGGATCGTCGGCAGCGCGGCGCAGGATGCGGGCCTCGCTGGTGACGCGCCCGTCCTTCACCGGCACGTTGAAGTCGACCCGGATGAGCACCCGCTTGCCGGCGAGGCTCTGGTCGGTCATGCGCAGTACTTTGGTGGTCATTTTGCTTTCATCAGGGCCAGGGTGGTGTCGAGCATGCGGTTGGAGAAGCCCCACTCGTTGTCGTACCAGCTGAGCACCTTGACGAGCGTGCCGCCGCCCACCCGGGTCTGGGTGGAGTCGAAGATGGAGCTGCGCGGGTCGTGGTTGAAGTCCACCGACACCAGGGGCTCGGTGTTGTAGCCGAGGATGCCCTTCAGCTCCCCTTCCGACGCGGCCTTGAGGATGCCGTTGACCTCGTCCACCGTCGTGGCGCGGGCCGCGGTGAACGTGAGGTCCACCACCGACACGTTGATGGTCGGCACGCGCATCGCGAAGCCGTCGAGCTTGCCGTTGAGCTCCGGCAGCACCAGGCCGACCGCGGCCGCGGCGCCGGTCTTGGTCGGGATCATGGACATGGTGGCCGACCGGGCCCGGCGCAGGTCCTCGTGGTAGACGTCGGTCAGCACCTGGTCGTTGGTGTAGGCGTGGATCGTGGTCATGAGGCCCTGGACCACGCCGAGCTTCTCGTGCAGCGGCTTGACCAGCGGCGCGAGGCAGTTGGTGGTGCAGGAGGCGTTGGAGATGACCGTGTGGGCGGCCTTCAGCGACTGGTGGTTCACGCCGTAGACGATCGTGGCGTCCACGTCCTTGCCGCCGGGCGCGGAGATGACGACCTTCTTCGCCCCGCCCTGCAGGTGCGCGGACGCCTTTTCCTTGGTCGTGAACAGGCCCGTGCACTCGAGCACGACGTCGACACCCAGCTCGCCCCAGGGCAGCTCGGCCGGATTGCGCTTGGCGAGCACGCGGATCCTGTCGCCGTTCACGACCATGTGAGTCGCCATCGACGGTCACGGTGCCGGGGAACTTCCCGTGGGCCGTGTCGTGGCGCGTGAGGTGCGCGTTGGTCTTCGCATCCCCGAGATCGTTGATGGCGACGATGGCGATCTCGCCGTTCCGCTTGCCCTCGTAGAGGGCGCGGAGAACATTCCGGCCGATGCGGCCGTAACCATTGATGGCAACCTTGACGGGCATTCGAACGACTCCTCAACTACGCGCCGAGTAATTCCAGCGCTTCCTTCGCAATGCGCTCCGGCGTGAAGCCGAAGTGCTGAAACAGGTCCTTGGCGGGCGCCGACTTGCCGAAGGTGTCGAGCCCGACGACGCGCCCCGCTGTGCCGACCCAGCGATGCCAGGTCTCGGTCACGCCCGCCTCGATGGCGATGCGGTGCCTGACGGCCGCGGGCAGCACGGCTTCCCTGCCAGGCGGCATCCTGGGCGGCGAACACCGTGGGGCACGGCATGGAAACCACCCGCACGCCGTGGCCTTTCGCGGCCAGCGCATCGGCGGCCGCGACGGCGAGCGCCACTTCCGAGCCGGTCGCGATCAGGATCAGGTCCACGCGGTCCGCGTCCCGCAGCACGTAGCCGCCCCGGCGGATGGCCGCGATCTGGGCGGCCTGGCGGGGCTGCGCGGGCAGCGCCTGCCGGGTCAGCACGAGGCTGCTGGGGCCGTTGGCCCGCTCGATGGCATCCTGCCAGGCGACGGCGGTTTCGACCGCGTCGCAGGGCCGCCAGACCCACATGTTCGGGATCAGCCGGAGGCTCGCGGTGTGCTCCACCGCCTGGTGCGTCGGGCCGTCCTCACCGAGGCCGATCGAATCGTGGGTGAAGACGAAGATCACGCGGGCCTCCATCAGGGCGGCCATGCGCAGCGCGTTCCGCGAATAGTCCGAGAACGTGAGGAAGGTGCCGCCGAAGGGAATGTAGCCCCCGTGCAACGCCATGCCGTTCATCGCCGCCGACATGCCGAACTCCCGGACGCCCCAGGAGATGTAGTTGCCGGCGACGTGGCCGGGTCCGATGGTGACCGCGGCCTTGGTGCGCGTCAGGTTGGAGCCTGTCAGGTCGGCGGACCCGCCGAACAGTTCCGGCAGCACCGGGGACGAAGGCGTTCAGCGCGTCCTCGGAGGACTTGCGCGTGGCCTTGGCGCTCGTGTCGGCCGCGACCTTCGCAATGGCGATTTCCGCCTGGGCGGGCCAGGCCTTTGGCAGCTCGCCGGCCATGCGCCGGCTGAACTCGGCGGCCAGCTCCGGGTAGTCGGCGGCATAGGCGGCAAACAGGTCGCGCCACTGCTTCTCGAGCCGGGCACCCTGGTCGTGGGCGTCCCAGCCGGCGCGGATGGCCTCGGGCACCTCGAACGGCGGGGCCGTCCACCCCAGGAACTTCCGGGCCGCGGCGGCCTCCTCCGGTCCCAGCGCCTCGCCGTGCACCTTCTCGGTGCCCTGCTTGTTCGGGGCGCCCCAGCCGATGATGGTCTTGCAGCAGATGAGCGAGGGCCGGGACGTCTCGGCCGTCGCCGCCTCGATGGCCTTGCTGACGGCCGCCGGGTCGTGGCCGTCAACGCCCGCAACCACGTGCCAGCCGTAGGCCCGGAAGCGGGCCGACGTGTCGTCCGTGAACCAGTTGGTGACGTGCCCGTCGATGGAGATGCCGTTGTCGTCGTAGAGGCAGATCAGCTTGCCGAGACCCAGGGTGCCGGCGAGCGAACAGACCTCGTGGGAGATGCCTTCCATGAGGCAGCCGTCGCCGAGGAACACCCAGGTGCGGTGGTCGACGACCGGGAAGCCGGGGCGGTTGAATTCGGCGGCGAGCAGCTGTCTCGGCCAGCGCCATGCCCACGGCATTGGCCAGCCCCTGGCCCAGGGGCCCGGTGGTGGTCTCGATGCCCAGATGCAGGTCCCGCTCGGGGTGGCCGGCGGTGTGGGACCCCAGCTGCCGGAATCGGCGGATGTCGTCGAGGGACAGGGGGTAGCCCGTCAGGTTCAGCAGGGAGTACAGCAGCATGGAGCCGTGGCCATTCGACAGCACGAAACGGTCCCGGTCGGGCCAGCCGGGGTTGGCCGGGTTGTGCCGGAGGTAGTCGTTCCAGAGGACTTCCGCCATGTCGGCCATGCCCATCGGCATGCCGGGGTGGCCCGACTTGGCCTGCTCGACTGCATCCAGGGACAGGACCCGGATGGCATTGGCGAGCTTCCGGCGCTCCGCGGCCGGGCGGGACGTTCGGGCTGTGGCAGGCATGAAACCCCCAACGCTCCGGGACGAGTGGTGAGGAAATGCTCGCGAAAGCCCGCAGCGGGCGCGCATTGTCGCGTAACAGTGCTGGAGCCGCAACGGTCCTGCGCCTCTCGGCTTATGTCCGCCCGTGGTCCGGATTGGGGCCGGAGACCCGCAAGCCGGGTGACCTGCGTCTATAATTCCCGCCCCGCATCACCACAACCGGACAGTTCATGGCCAGCCGCAAGCTCTTCACCTCCGAATCCGTCTCCGAGGGCCACCCCGACAAGATGGCGGACCAGATTTCCGACGCGATCCTGGACGCCATCCTCGCCCAGGAACCGGAGTCGCGCGTCGCCTGCGAGACCCTCATCAAGACCGGCTTCGTACTGGTCTCCGGCGAGATCACCACCAACGCCTGGGTCGACCTGGAGGCGCTGGTCCGCGGGGTCGTCTGCGACATCGGCTACGACCACTCCGACAAGGGCTTCGACGGCAATTCCTGCGGCGTGCTGAACGCCATCGGCAAGCAGTCGGCGCACATCGCCCAGGGCGTGTCGCGCAAGAAGAAGCGCGCCCAGGGTGCCGGCGACCAGGGAATGATGTTCGGCTACGCGGCCAGGGAAACGGACGTCCTGATGCCGTTGCCCATCACCCTGGCCCACCGGCTCGTGAAGAAGCAGTCCGAGGTGCGCCGCAAGGGCAAGCTCGCCTGGCTGCGGCCCGACGCCAAGAGCCAGGTCACCGTGGTCTACGAGAACGACAAGCCGGTCGGCCTCGATGCCGTCGTGCTGTCCACCCAGCACGCGCCCGACGTGAAGCAGAAGGCACATCCGCGAAGCCGTCATCGAGGAAATCCTGCGACCGGTGATCGGCAGGAAGTGGTTCGCGTCACTGAAGAACGACAAGATCCACATCAACCCCACCGGCGCTTTCGTCATCGGCGGCCCGATGGGCGACTGCGGCCTCACCGGCCGCAAGATCATCGTCGACACCTACGGCGGCATGGCCCGCCACGGCGGCGGCGCCTTCTCGGGCAAGGACCCGACCAAGGTCGACCGTTCCGCCGCCTACGCCGCCCGTTATGTCGCCAAGAACATCGTGGCGGCCGGCATCGCCGACCGCTGCGAGGTGCAGGTCTCCTACGCCATCGGCGTCGCCGAGCCGACCTCGGTGAGCGTGGAAACCTTCGGCACCAGCAAGATCGGCCCGGAGCGGCTCGACCAGCTCGTGCGCAGGCATTTCGACCTGACGCCCTACGGCATCCGGGAAATGCTGGACCTGCACCGGCCGATCTACCGGCCGACGGCCGCCTACGGGCACTTCGGCCGTGAGGAACCGAATTTCACCTGGGAACGAACTGACAAGGCCGAAGCCCTGAAGCGCGATGCCGCCCGCGGCACGCGCTGATCCGGCCCGGGACGCTGCACTGCCCGACCAAACGACTACCTTCAAGGACGCCCTGATGAGCACCAAGCCAGTTTTCGCCAGCAAGGACGACTTCCGGGTCGCCGACATCAACCTCGCGGCCTGGGGCCGCAAGGAGATCCTGATCGCCGAGACGGAGATGCCCGGCCTCATGGCGCTGCGCGCAGGAGTTCGGCAAGGCGCAGCCGCTGAAGGGCGCCCGGATCGCCGGCTGCCTGCACATGACGATCCAGACCGCGGTGCTGATCGAGACCCTGGTGCAGCTCGGCGCCGAGGTCCGCTGGTCCTCCTGCAACATCTTCTCCACCCAGGACCACGCCGCCGCGGCCATCGCCGCCGCGGGCGTCCCGGTCTTCGCCTGGAAGGGCGAGACCGAGGAGGAGTACTGGTGGTGCGTCGAGCAGACCGTGCGCGGTCCCGAGGGCTGGGTGCCCAACATGATCCTCGATGACGGCGGCGACCTGACCGCCATCCTGCACGACAAGTACCCCGAGCTGCATGAAGGACGTCCGGGGCATCTCCGAGGAAACCACCACCGGCGTGGGCCGGCTCTACGAGATGGCCGACGTCCGGCCGGCTGATGTGCCCGGCCATCAACGTCAACGACTCCGTCACCAAGTCCAAGTTCGACAACCTCTACGGCTGCCGCGAGTCGCTGGTGGACGGCATCAAGCGCGCCACCGACGTGATGATCGCCGGCAAGATCGCCGTGGTCGCCGGCTACGGCGACGTGGGCAAGGGCTGCGCCCAGTCCCTCCGCGGCCTGGGCGCCACGGTCTGGATCACCGAGATCGACCCGATCAACGCCCTGCAGGCGGCCATGGAGGGCTACCGCGTCGTCACCATGGACCAGGCCGCCGACAAGGCCGACATCTTCGTCAGCGCCACGGGCAACTTCGGCGTGATCACCTGCGACCACATGGCGAAGATGAAGAACCAGTCCATCGTCTGCAACATCGGGCACTTCGACAGCGAGATCGACGTGGCCGGCCTGCGCGCAGCTGAAGTGGGAGAACATCAAGCCGCAGGTCGACCACGTCATCTTCCCCGACGGCAAGCGCATCATCCTGCTGGCCGAGGGCCGGCTGGTGAACCTGGGCTGCGCCACGGGTCACCCGAGCTTCGTGATGTCCAACTCCTTCACCAACCAGGTGCTGGCCCAGATGGAGCTCTGGCAGAACCCGACCAAGTACGAGAAGAAGGTCTACGTGCTGCCGAAGCACCTGGACGAGAAGGTCGCGCGGCTGCACCTGAAGAAGATCGGCGTGGAACTGACCACCCTCACCCAGCAGCAGGCCGACTACCTGCGCGTGCCGGTCGAGGGCCCCTACAAGCCGGACCACTACCGGTACTGATGGCGTAGGAGCGCCTTCAGGCGCGACCCACTCCCGCTCGAGACTCGCGAACTCGATTCTCGCGGGAGTGGGTCGCGCCTGAAGGCGCTCCTACAGATTGACTCATGCTGCCCAAGTCCAGCGTTCCCGGCCTCATCCCCACCCTGAACAACACGGGGTGGATGACGGAGACGCTGGACGACTACTCCCGGGCGTTCACGGAGTACGCGGGCACGGTGCGGGGCGAGTGCCTCGACATCGGCTGCGCCTACGGCGTGGCGACGCTCCCAGCCCTCGCCAACGGTGCGCGGGTGCTGGCCAGCGACCTGGAGCCCCGGCACCTGGAGATCCTCGCGGAGCGGGTGCCGGCGGCCGATCGGCCCCGGTTCCGCAGTCAGCCCGGCCGGCTGCCGGACGTGGATTTCCCGGCGGGCAGCTTCGACGCAATCCTCTGCGCGCGGGCCCTGCACTTCCTGCTGGCCCGGGACATCACGATCACCGTCCGCAAGATGTTCGACTGGCTGGCACCCGGGGGCCGGGTCTTCCTCGATCACCGACAGCCCCTACGTCGGTCCCTGGTGGAAGAGCGCGCCGGAATACGAGCGCCGGAAGCGCGAGGGCTGCCCCTGGCCGGGCTTCGTCAACAACTATGCGGCGCTGCTTCCCGCCTGGCACGGACGCGACGAAGCACCCGACCTTCATCCACCCGCTGGACCCGGACATCCTGCGGCGGGTCGCCGGCGAGGCGGGCTTCGAGGTGCTCGAGGCCTCGTTCCTGCGGGGCGGCGGCAAAGCGGCCACCGGCCGCGAGCATGCCGGCGTCATCGCCCGGAAGCCCGGCGAATAACGCGACCGTCGTCGCATAATCCGGGCGCCCGCCGCCGGCTGCCATGGCGTCTGCGAAACCCGTTCCCCGGCCAGCGGGGGCCGCCGTTATAGTCCGCCCGTGGCACTTCCCCTGCGCATCCTGCACATCACCGATCCACACCTGCACGCGCAGCGCGACGCGCGGATGCGGGGCGTGAACACGGACGACACACTGGTGGCGACCCTGGCGCACGCGCTTGCCAACCCGCGCCGGCCGGACCTGGTCCTGGCGACAGGCGACCTCGTCCAGGACGAGACCCGCGCAGGCTACGCGCGCTTCCGCGACCTGCTGGGCGACCTCGGCCTGCCGGTGTACTGCCTCCCGGGCAATCACGATGACCCGGTGCTGATGCGCGAGATGCTGTCCGCCGCCCCTTTCCAGTTCTGCGGCGTCGCGGAGCACGGAGCCTGGTCGCTGATCATGCTGAACAGCTTCGCCAGGCAGCGATGACGGCGGAGTGCTCGCGCCCGAAGACCTCGACCTGCTGGAGAGCAGCCTGGCGAACAGCAGGTCCGCCCATTGCCTGATCGCCCTGCACCACCAGCCCGTGCCCATGGGCAGCCGGTGGCTGGACAGCGTCCCGCTGCGCAATGCGGCCGAGTTCCTGGCCATCTGCGACCGGCATTCCCGGCTCCGCGGGATCGTCTGGGGGCACGTCCACCAGGCCTCCGACCGGGAGCGCCGCGGCGTGCGGCTCCTGAGCTCGCCGTCCACCTGCGCCCAGTTCAAGCCGGCAGCCGACAAGTTCGCCCTCGACACCCGGCCGCCCGGCTACCGGTGGATCGATCTGCACGCGGATGGCAGCATCGACACGACGGTTGTCTGGGTGGAGTGATGCGCATGGCCGGACCCCTTCCACCCGGAATGCGCCAGCTGGTGCTGCTCGCGCTGGTGCCTGCAGGCCGCCGCGGCCCCTGCCCTGCCACTGTGGGAGATCACCGGCACGCGCAACCGCATCGTGCTGCTCGGGTCCATCCACTTCCTCCGCGCAGCCGATTACCCCCTGGCGCCCGCCATCGCCTCGGCCTTCGACCAGGCGGACGTCGTGCTGATGGAGATCGACATGGACGATCTCGACCCGGTCGCCAGCGCAAAGACCGTCGCGGCACTGGCGCAGGACACCAGGGGCCGCACCCTGCCGGAACTGCTGGGGCCGGGCGCCTGGAAGGCCGCGTCTGCCGAGGCCCGCGAGCTCGGCCTCGACCTCGCGCCGATGACGCCGTTCGAGCCCTGGTACGCCGCGGTCGTGGTCACCCAGCTGCGCCTGGCGCAGCTCGGCTTCGACCCGTCGCTGGGCGTGGAGTCCCGAATGGCGGCCGATGCGCAGCGGCTCGGCAAGGAAATCCGCGGGCTGGAAACCCTGGAGAGCCAGCTGGGCGCACTGGACAGCCTGTCGGCGGACGCCCAGCGGGAGTTCCTCCAGAGCACCCTGGAGGAAGCCGGTGAGGTAGGGGACATGGCGGACGACATGATCGCGGCCTGGAAGGCCGGGGACGTGCGGGCCCTGGATGCGGACCTGCTCGGCAGCGTCCGCGAGCAGCCCGAGGTCTACAGGGCCCTCATCGTGCGCCGGAACGAGCACTTCGCCAACGCCATCGGCGATCTGGTTAACGGCAGGAAGAATTACCTGATCGTGATCGGGGCCCTGCACCTGGTGGGGCCGGACAGCGTCCTCCGGATGCTCGAGCGGCAGGGAGTGGCCTCGCGGCAGATCGGAGGCGGGGCGGACTAGACCTCGACCATCTCGAAATCTTCCTTGCCCGCGCCGCAGTCCGGGCAGCGCCAGGACAGGGGCACGTCCGCCCAGCGTGTGCCGGGCGCCAGGCCCGAGTCGGGGGCGCCCACCCTCTCGTCATAGAGATAGCCACAGATCAGGCACATGTAGGTTTTCATCGGGACTTGGTCTTCCTCATTGCGGTTTTTCACGCCGGAACGGACGGAGCATCGGCCGCAGGAACTGCAGCAGTTCGACGGGATCGGTCAGCTCCAGGCAACGTTGCTTGTCGGCCGGCGGCATCGGCAGGATCTCGGCAAGTCGGCAGCCAACCCACGCCGCGTCGTCATAGCGCTTCTCGATCGGCATCGTACAGCCGGCCCAGGTCGTCGATCACCGAGGCCAGCAGCGTCGCGAGCGGCCGGAACTCGTCGGGGAGCGGCTGTGGAGGGATCGCCGGCAGGAACGCGACATCGCCGACATAGAGCCCGTCCGTCTGCCGCGTGACGCCATGCAGGCGGAACTGGCGCGTGCCCCGGGCAGTGATTCCCAGGATACCGTCGCTGCCCTGGTACCAGTCCACGATGCGCGCCAGAGTGCCCACGTCGCTGGTCTCCACGTGGCCCGTGTCGCGGCCATTGACGATGAGCACCACGCCGAATTCCGAGTCCTGCCTGAGGCAGCGACTGATCATGTCCAGGTAGCGGGGCTCGAAGATCCGCAGCGGCAATGGGCCGTCGGGAAACAGGACGGTGCCCAGGGGAAACAGCGGAATGGTCTGCAACGTCACCGCCGCGACCCGAGTGCCTTGCCCAGCGCGCCGTGGATGCCCTGGAAGTCGCCGTTGCTCATCACCACCACGGCGTCCCCCGGCCTGCCATTCGGCCACGATCCCGTCGATGATGGCTTCGATGTCGGGACAGACGCGGATGCGCGGATCGGCGCTGAATTCGGCATCCAGGTCCCACTTGAGGCCGGCGGGGCGCAGGACCCAGGCCTGGTCCGCCGCACCCAGCGCGGGCGCCAGGGCACCCTGGTAGACGCCGAGCTTCATGCTGTTCGACCGGGGCTCGAAGACCGCGATGACCCGCTGCACGCCTGCGCGCTTCCGGACGCCCTCGAGGGTCCGGCGGATGGCCGTGGGGTGGTGCGCGAAGTCGTCGAAGACCTGCACGCCGCCGAAGTCGCCGAGGCTCTGCAGGCGGCGCTGCACGCCCCGGAACCGGCCAATGGCCTCGATGGCAACCTTGAGATCGACGCCGACGGCGCGGGCTGCGAGCAGCGCGGCCAGGGCGTTCTCCGCGTTGTGGGTGCCCGACAGCTGCCACTGGCAACGGCCGACCTCCTTGCCATCCTGGAGGACGCGCAGCGTGCCTGCCGGATCCTCGAGGGCAACCCATTCGGCCCCCGCGTCGGCACGGCTTGCAAAATTGTCCCGCGGCGTCCAGCAGCCCCGCTGCAGCAGGGCCGTGACGTTGGCATCCGCGGCAGGCACGACCAGCCGGCCATTCGCGGGCACCGACCGGATCAGCTGGTGGAACTGGCGGGTGATTGCCTCGAGATCGGGATAGATGTCGGCGTGGTCGAATTCCAGATTGTTGATGATCAGCGTCTGCGGCCGGTAGAGGAGGAACTTGGCGCGCTTGTCGAAGAAGGCCGTGTCGTACTCGTCGGCCTCGATGACGAAGACGGGATCGGAACCGAGGCGGGCTGAAAATTCGAAGTCGGCCGGCACGCCGCCGATCAGGAAGCCGGCCCGCCGGCCCGCGTACTCGAGGATCCAGGCGACGAGGCTGGTCGTCGTGGTCTTGCCGTGCGTGCCGGAAACGCCGATGACGTGTCGGTTCCGCAGCACGGCGTCCGCCAGCCACTCGGGCCCGGAGACGTAGGGAATCCGCCGGTTCAGCATTTCCTCGACCACCGGCATGCCGCGGGTCATCACGTTGCCGACCACGACGACATCCGGGGCGGGATCGAGCTGGCTCGCGTCGTAACCCTCGATCAGCTCCACGCCGAGCCGCGCCAGCTGCGTGCTCATCGGCGGGTAGATGTTGCGGTCGGAGCCCGTTACCCGGTAGCCGGCTTCCTTCGCGATGGCGGCCACGCCACCCATGAAGGTGCCGCAGACTCCGAGTATGTGCACGTGTTGCATCGCTGGGCTCCGCTCCGGGTTCATGGCTGCTGGCTGGTGGTTCGACGCTTCAGGCTGGCGGCGGCCCGAACTGGGCGAACACCAGGTAATTGAGGAAGAAGTACGCGATGGAGATGACGAGCCCGGCAACGAAGGGCCGGGACAGGGCGCGGGAGAAGATGTGCCCGTTGACGACCAGCGACCAGCTGACCACCGCCAGCAGCCCGATCGTTGGCGCCAGCGCGGGCTTGCCGGGCTCGGCCGCCATGTCCAGCCAGTAGTTGAAGGGCAGCATGCACACCGACAGCAAGGCCCCTGTGCCGAACACGGCAGTCAGGGTCTGGCGGTAGCGGGTCGCGTGGCCGGTGACGCGGAGCAGGCCCCACAGGCAGCCACAGAGCAGGAGCAGATCCAGAACGAGGCTGCGGGCCAGCGCCAGCGGCGAGCGCGTACACGGGTGCCGCCAGCAAGGCCTGCGTGAGTACATAGGCCACACCCGCCGCCAGCAGCAGGAACCGTGAGTCGGGCAAGTCCTCGGGCCCACGGCGGCGCAGTGCGATCTGGAGGAAGGCGTCGAGGATCGGCAGCATCATCCGGAGGCCGTGCGGCCCGGGCCCGTAGTGACGAGGCTCAATGATCCTCTACACTCCCCGTTTATGCCAGTCCTCGACCTCACGGAAATCCTCATCGGTCGACCAACTGCGCCTCACTGATGCGTGCAGCGCGATCGCGGCGGAAGAGCTGCTCTATCTCGACACGGAATTCGTCCGCACGACGCAG
Organism: uncultured Gammaproteobacteria bacterium; assembly: GCA_963790015.1. Classification (GTDB taxonomy): domain Bacteria; phylum Pseudomonadota; class Gammaproteobacteria; order Steroidobacterales; genus SHZI01. Next base: position 57,520 of record CAWBMW010000016.1, on the reverse strand, counting down.
TTTTCGCCGCGCCTGTGCCTCACCCAGATCGCCGCCGGCAACCGGGTGTTCTGCGTGGACGAGCTCGCCGACATGGACACGGGTCCTCTCTGGGGCCTCTTGAGCTCGGGTCGCGGCCTGCGGATCGTGCACGCGGCGAAGCAGGACATGGAAGTCGCGTGGGTGCGCCACAAGTGCCTGCCAAACCCCCTCTTCGACACCCAGATCGCCGCCGCGCTCGTGGGTCAGCCGGCACAGGTGGGCTACGCAGGCCTCGTCAAGGCGCTGCTCGACATCGACGTGGACAAGACCCACACGCGGGCCGACTGGTCGCTCCGGCCACTGGGCCCGGAACTGATCCACTACGCCGCCAGCGACGTGGTGCACCTGCCGGTAGTCTACGGGCTGCTGCGCGAGCAACTGGAAAGGCTCGGCCGGTACGAGTGGGCGGTCGAGGACAGCGCGCGCCTCGTTGATCCGGCGCTGTACATCGTCAACCCGGACGAAGCGTGGCGCCGTCTCGCAGGAATACCGCGCCTGCCCGTCCCGGCGCAGCTCCGCGCCCGCCGCCTGGCCCGGTGGCGGGAGGAAAGCGCCTTGCGCACGGATCGCCCGCGGCAGTGGATCCTGAGCGACAAGAGCCTGCTCGATATCGCCATGCGCAGGCCGCGCACCGAGGCGGAGCTCGCGGGATGCGCGGAGGTGGCGCCCGGCACGGCGAAGCGGCAGGGCGAGGCGATCCTTGGCGAACTGGAAGCGGCGGCCCGCGAGTACGAAAGCGGCACCGACCTGGTGCAGGAGTCGCGGCCGGAACTCGTCGATCCCGACCAGCTGAAGCGCCTGGGCAAGGTGGTCGAAGACGCGGCGAAGTCGCTGGGGCTGGCGCCCGAGATCCTGGCAACCCGCAAGGACCTGACGGCGGCAATCCGCGGCGAGCAGAACCTGCGCCCCCTGTCCGGCTGGCGCCGGACCGTGATCGGGGAACCGCTGCTCGCAGCCGTCAGCGCGCTGTAGGAGCGCCTTCAGGCGCGACCGGCAAGGATCGCGCCTGAAGGCGCTCCTACCGGCGCAGCGCTGCCGTCACGCGCGCGTAGACGTCATCCACCGCGCCCTCGCCGCTCACTTCGCGGAGCAGGCCGGCCTTGCGGTAGTAGTCCACCACCGGCTCGGTCTGGGAGCGGTAAACCTTCAGGCGGTTGCTGATGGTCTCCTCGTTGTCGTCCACCCGCTGGACCAGCTGGCCGCCGGCCCGGGTGCAGGCGTCGAGCTCGGCCTTCGGCGAGAAGTGGATATTCAGCAGCTTGCCGGTGAGCGAGCAGGTGCGCCGGCCAGTGAGGCGCTTGAGCAGGATGTCGAAGTCCACGTCGATCAGCACCGCCGCATCGAGCGGGCGATTGATCCCGGCGAGCATGCCTTCCAGGGCGCGGGCCTGGGCCAGGTTGCGCGGGAAGCCGTCCAGCACGAAGCCCGCCGCCGCATCGTCACGCGCGAGCCGGTCGCGGATCATGCCGAGGACGATGTCGTCGGACACCAGCTCGCCGGCGTCCATGGCGACTTTGGCCCGGAGACCCAGCGGTGTTCGCGCGGCCACGGCCTCGCGCAGCAGGTCACCGGTGGAGAGCTGGACGGTGCCGTGCTCGGCCATCAGCCGTTGCGCCTGCGTGCCCTTGCCGGAGCCCGGCGCGCCGAGGAAAACGATGCGCAAGAGGATGTCCCATTAAGCCACGATGGCGGCGTAAGCTACAGCCACCCCGCCGTGGACGTCAAACGAGACCAGGAGCGAAGATGCCGAAGCGGAACGCTTTTTATGCCCAGTCAGGCGGAGTGACCGCCGTCATCAACGCCTCGGCCTGTGGCGTTATCGAGACAGCGCGCCGCCACCGGACGCGGATCGGCACCGTCTACGCCGGGCGCAACGGCATCCTCGGCGCCCTGGACGAGGAGCTGGTGGACACGGGACGGGAGAGCGCGGCCGCCATTGCCGCGCTTCGCCACACGCCCGGCGGCGCCTTTGGCTCGGCGCGCTACAAGCTGAAGGGGCTGGAACAGAATCGCGCCGAATACGAGCGCCTGATCCAGGTATTCCGGGCCCACGACATCGGTTACTTCTTCTACAACGGCGGCGGCGACTCGGCCGACACCTGCCTCAAGGTCTCCCAGCTGGGGGCGTCGCTGGGCTACCCGCTCGTGGCCATCCACGTACCGAAGACGGTGGACAACGACCTGCCCGTCACCGACACCTGCCCCGGCTTCGGTTCCGTCGCCAAGTACGTGGCCGTGTCCACGCAGGAGGCGGCGCTGGACGTGCGCTCCATGTCGCGGACCTCGACCAAGGTCTTCATCCTCGAGGTCATGGGCCGCCACGCCGGGTGGATCGCAGCGGCTGCCGGACTGGCAGGAAGCAAGGCGGGCGATGCCCCACACATCATCCTCTTCCCGGAAATTCCCTTCGACAAGGCGGCTTTCCTGGCACGCGTCACGGAGTCGGTGCGCAAGTACGACTACTGCGTGATCGTGGTCAGCGAGGGAGCGCGGTATCCGGATGGGCGCTTTCTGGCCGACGCCGGCACTGTGGATGCTTTCGGCCACAAGCAGCTCGGCGGCGTGGCCACGGTGATCGCCGCCATGGTGAGGGACGAGCTGAAGCTCAAGTACCACTATGCCATCGCCGACTACCTGCAGCGCTCCGCCCGGCACATCGCCTCCCGCGTCGACGTGGACCAGGCCTATGCCGTGGGCAAGGCCGCCGTGGAACTGGCCCTGAAGGGCGAGAATTCCGTCATGCCGACCATTGTCCGGCGCTCGGAGAAGCCCTACCGCTGGAGCATCGGCAAGGCGCGCCTGGCGGAGGTGGCCAACCGGGAAAAGATGATGCCCCGGTCCTACATAACCCGGGACGGCTTCGGGATCACGGCCGCGGCCCGCCGGTACCTGTCGCCACTCATCCAGGGGGAGGCCTACCCGCCCTATCGCGGGGGCCTGCCCGCCTACGGCTCCCTCAAGCTCCTGCCCGTGAAGAAGAAACTGCCGCCCCGCTGAACGGCTGTAGGAGCGGCTTCAGCCGCGACCGGAACCCCCGACGGGAGCGTCTCAGCGACTCAGGGGGTTCCGGTCGCGGCTGAAGCCGCTCCTACGGGCCAAATCTTTAGTGCTATGATTGCGCGCCATTTTTTGGCCCTGCTTCCATACCCGTTGGGGTACACCACGGGAGGAGGCATCTCAGTCAGGCAATAACAATCCGCCTGGCTTCCAATTGAGTAGTCTGGGAGGACTCGACCATGTCAACCGACCTGGCCATCGCGCTGGCCATTGCCGCTTCATTGCTGGCCCTCGTTTACGGCGCCCTGTCCGTGCGCTGGATCAACGCCCAGTCGCCCGGCAATGCCCGCATGCAGGAAATCGCGGCGGCCATCCAGGCGGGTGCCAAGGCGTACCTCAACCGCCAGTACACCACCATCGCCATCGTCGGTGTCGTGCTTGCCATCGTCCTGGCCTTGGCGCTCGACGCGGCGACGGCGGGCGGCTTCGTCGTCGGCGCGGTGCTCTCCGGCGCAGCCGGCTTCATCGGCATGAACGTCTCCGTGCGGGCCAACGTGCGCACGGCGCAGGCCGCCAGTGTCGGCCTGAACCCGGCCCTGCAGGTCGCCTTCCGCGGCGGCGCCATCACCGGCATGCTCGTGGTCGGACTCGGCCTCCTCGGCGTCGCCGGCTACTTTGGCCTGATGCGCGGGATCATCGGTGATGACGCCGCGCTGCACTCCCTGATCGGCCTGGCCTTCGGTGGCTCCCTCATCTCCATCTTCGCCCGACTGGGCGGCGGCATCTTCACGAAGGGCGCCGACGTGGGCGCGGACCTCGTGGGCAAGGTCGAGGCCGGCATTCCGGAAGACGACCCCCGCAACCCCGCCGTCATCGCGGACAACGTGGGCGACAACGTGGGCGATTGCGCCGGCATGGCCGCCGACCTGTTCGAGACCTATGCCGTGACCGTGGTCGCCACCATGGTTCTCGGCGGCCTGCTCTTCAAGGGCGCCGACGGTGGCCTCGACCTCAACTACATCGTCTATCCGCTGGTGCTGGGCGCCGTGTCCATCATCGCGTCCATCATCGGCACGTTCTTCGTCAGCGTGAAGGACGGCGGCAAGATCATGAACGCCCTGTACCGGGGCACCGCAGTGTCGGGCATCATCGCGCTGATCGCGTTCTATCCCGTGACCCAGGCCATGATGGGCGCCTCGGCCAACGGCCTGTTCCTCTGCGCGGTGATCGGCCTGGTTCTCACCGCGGCCCTGATCTGGATTACCGAGTACTACACGTCCACCGACTACGCACCGGTGCGCTACGTCGCCGCCGCATCCCAGACCGGCCACGGCACCAACGTGATCGCCGGCCTGGCGATCTCGATGAAGTCCACGGCGCTGCCCGTGCTGGCCGTGTGCGGCGCCATCTGGGGCTCCTACCAGCTGGAAGGCCTGTACGGCATCGCCATTGCGGCAACGGCCATGCTGTCCATGACCGGCATGATCGTCGCGCTCGACGCCTACGGCCCGATCACGGACAACGGCGGCGGCATCGCCGAGATGTCCGGCCTGCCGAAGAACGTCCGCACGATCACCGACGCGCTGGACGCCGTGGGCAACACCACCAAGGCTGTCACCAAGGGCTATGCCATCGGCTCGGCTGGTCTCGCCGCACTGGTCCTCTTCGCCGATTACACCCACAACCTGGAAGCCGAGGGCAAGCTCGAGGTCTTCAGCCTGTCCGACCCGGCCGTGATCATCGGCCTGTTCATCGGCGGCCTCGTTCCCTACCTGTTCGCCGCCATGGCCATGGAAGCCGTGGGCCGCGCCGCGGGCTCCGTGGTGGTGGAAGTGCGCCGCCAGTTCAAGGAAATCAAGGGCATCATGGAGGGCACGGCCAAGCCCGACTACTCCACGGCTGTCGACCTCCTGACGAAGGCGGCCATCAAGGAGATGCTCGTCCCCTCGCTGCTGCCGATCCTCGTCCCCGTCGTCATCGGCTTCGGCATGAACATCCTGATGGGCCCCGGCGCTGGCGTTCGCGCGCTCGGCGGCCTGCTGATCGGCACCATCGTCACCGGCCTCTTCGTCGCCATCTCCATGTGCACCGGCGGCGGCGCCTGGGACAACGCCAAGAAGTACATCGAGGAAGGCAACTTCGGCGGCAAGGGCTCCGAGACGCACAAGGCCGCCGTCACGGGTGACACCGTCGGCGACCCCTACAAGGACACCGCGGGCCCGGCCATCAACCCGCTGATCAAGATCATCAACATCGTCGCGCTGCTCCTCGTCCCGCTGCTGTAGGAGCGGCTTGTAGGAGCGCCTTCAGGCGCGACCCGGGCTTGCGGAGTTCACTCCGTAGCCCGCGGCATCCCGGTCGGGATCCCTTCCGGCTACCGTGAGTACACGGTGAGCGCCAGAAGGGACACCCGCCCGTGCTGCCGCTCTGCCTGAGAGTTCCACCGCGATCGAGTGCGTCTCGCTCGCTCACATTCGCAACCTGAGGTCCATCCGAGCGGGCAGTGGCCGATGCCTCGCCCGCGAAAAGACGTGTACTCACGTCAGCGGGCGGGGTCTTCGGCCGCTGGCCGCGGGATACAGCACGGATCCGACTCTCAGTCGCGGCTGAAGCCGCTCCTACACCACCGAGAGGGCGGTGGCCGGCTCGCCGAGCCGGTGCGGCCGGTCGATGAAGTTGCCCTGGATGAAATCCACCCCGATGGACCGCAGCGTCTCGAAGTCCGCCTGGGTCTCCACCTGCTCCGCGATCACGCGGAAGCCGAGGATCCGCGACACCGCGGTCACGGCCGTCACCACCTGGTGATTCAGGGTCTCGGGGCGCAGGTCCCGGGTGTAGGTGCCGTCGATCTTCAGGTAGTCGATCGAGAGGTCCCGCAGCGTGGTGAATGACCCCAGGCCGCTGCCGAAATCATCGAGGCCGAACTGGCAGCCGATGCCGTGCAGGACCGCCACGAAGCGGCGGGCCTGGTCGAAGCGCTCCATCACCGCCGTCTCGCTCACCTCGAAGCAGATGCGGTGGGGCGGCACCTGGCTGTGGTCGAGGCACTCCACGACGAAGTCCAGGAAGCCGTCCTCCGCCAGCGCCTGGGCCGACAGGTTGATGCTGCAACTCCGCTCGTCCGGGAGCCGGATCGCGCCGTGGGCGATGGCGGACAAGGTGGCCTGCACGACCCACCGGTCGATGCCGGCCATCAACTGGTAGCGCTCCGCCGCCGGAATGAACTGCCGGGGCTGCACCAGCTTTCCGTCCTCGTCGATCATCCGCAGCAGCACCTCCAGCGCCGGGCCGCGGGTGACCCGCCCGGCCGTGGAGATCACCGGCTGGGCGTGGAGCTCGAAGCGGTTCTCCCGCAGGGACGACCTGCAGCTGGCGGAGCCAGTGGATGTCGCCCCGCTGCCGCGCCGACACCTCGTCCCGCGCCGAGTACACGTGGACCCGGCCGCGGCCCTGCTGCTTGGCCACGTAGCAGGCCGAGTCGGCGGCGCTCAGCAGGTCCTTGAGCGTGCCGCTCTCCCGGGACACCTCCACCAGGCCGATGCTGATGCCGATGGTGAAGATCCGGTCCTGCCACACGAAGCGGTAGTCCCGGATGGCGTTGCACACGTCGTCGGCGATCTGGCGCGCCTTGTCCAGCGGGCAGCGGATCAGCAGCATGCCGAACTCGTCGCCGCCGAGGCGGGCGACGAAGTCGGAGTCGCGGACCTGGTCGCGAATCAGCTTGGCAACCTCCCGCAGCATGTTGTCGCCGGCCAGGTGGCCGCAGGTGTCGTTGACGGCCTTGAACCGGTCCAGGTCCATGTAGCAGAGGACGGAATTCACCGAGTCGCCATGCCCGCCTTCCAGCGTCTCCGCGAGGCGCCGCTCGAACTCGCCGCGGTTGATCAGCCCCGTCAGCGCGTCATGCGCGGCCTGGTAGGAAATCCGGCGCGTGAGGCCGCGGATCTCGGTGACGTCGTGCATGATCACCACGGCGCCGGCCACGGTATCCCCGGCGCCGATGATCGGCGACGCCGTCAGCTCCACCGACAGCTCACGGGTGCCGTCCTTTGAGATCATCAGCGCCCGCCGGCCGAGCCCGATCTGGCGGCGTTCCGACAGGCAGCGGGCCACGGGATCCCCCAGGTCCTTGCGGTCGGTCTCGTCCACCAGCGTCATCAGGTCGGTCATGAGCTTGCCAACGGCATTCTCGCGGCTGAATCCCGTCAGCTTCTCGGCCGCGCCGTTCAGGTAGTCGATGACCCCCTCGGTATCGGCCGTGATCACACCCTCGCCAATGGATTCCAGCGTGATCTGGGCCTGCTGCTTGCCCCGGCCGAGATTGGCCTCGATGCTCTTCCGGTAGCTCACGTCCCGGGCGATGGACAGGATGGCCTTCTGGCCCCGGTAGTCGATCATCGTCCCGGTCGCCTCCACCCAGAGGCCGCCCTCCTCGCCCGAGATCAGCTGGATCTCGTAGCGGTCGGGCACGGGCTCCCCAGCCAGCCGGCCGGCGATGTTCTTCCGGGTCATGGCGCGGTAGGCGGGGCGGACCAGGTCCGTCACGGGACGGCCGGTGAGCTGCTCGGGGGTCAGGCCCATGAGGGCGCTGGCGGCGCTGTTGGCGAAGATCACCCGGTCCCGGTGCACCAGGACGACCTCCGGCATGGTGTTGGCCAGGTCCTGGAACAGCGCTTCGCGCTGCCGCATCTGGCGGTCCTTGGTGCTGAGGGCGTCGAACAGCCGGTTGACGTTGTCACCCAGCTGGCCGATCTCGGGGACGTTGCTGGCCGGGAGGGCGACGCGCTTGCCGAAGGCGGCCGTTTCTGCCGCGTCAAGGATCTCCCGGTTGAGTGCCGCCACGCCACGGGTGTAGTCGCCCCGGGTGCGCCACAGGTAGAGACAGGTTCCGACGAGCCCGAGGCAGGCCGCGGCTAGGGCCAGGATCAACCACGTCTCGGTCATTCGGGTATTGCTATGGAGGAGTCAGCCGGGCACTGCTCCTCTCGGATTTATGCGCTGAAAAACTGGCGCCGACCGGCCTCGCGGACGTCTTGAAGCATAGCCGAAGGGCCGCACGGGGGCTGCGGCAGTTCACCATAATCCGCCGGCGCCGGCTTTGGGCCATAATCTTGTCTGACCCCGCCAATCTCCTTACCCTAAGCGGCCCCCAATGAGCATGAATGTCGAAGACGCCCGCACCCAGATGGTGAACCAGCAGGTGCGGGCCTGGGACGTGCTGGATCCGGCCGTCCTGTCCGTCCTGGCACAGGTTCCCCGGGAGCAGTTCGTACCGCCGCGCTTTCGCAATCTGGCCTTCGCCGACACGGAGATACCCCTGGGGGCCGGCCAGGTCATGATGACTCCCCAGGTCGAGGGCCGGCTGCTGCAGGCATTGGCCATTCGCGGCACGGACCGGGTACTGGAAGTCGGGACCGGCAGCGGGTTCCTGACGGCCTGCCTCGCGCGCCTGGGAAGCGGCGTGACCAGCCTCGAGATCCTGCCGGAGCTGGCCGACACCGCCCGCCGGAATCTCCGGGGAGTGGCTACGTGGAACGCCGAGGTCCGCATCGAAGACGTTTTCCAGTATCGTCCCGGCGAGCCTTACGACGTGATTGCCGTGACCGGGTCGGTGCCGCAGGCGGATGCGCGCTTCCAGCACTGGCTGGCGGACGGCGGACGGCTCTTCATGGTGGTGGGCGAGAACCCGCTGATGCAGGCGCGCCTGGTAACGCGCCGGGGTCCGGAGCAATGGACTACCACCACGCTGTTCGAGACGTCGGTGCCAGCGCTGCGGAACGCAACGCCGCCATCGAAGTTCAGATTCTGAATTCCTCGGAAGGGATGTCATGAGACACGGATTGAAATTGCTTCCCCTGGCCACCGCAGTGGCCACGCTGCTGGCTTCCGGCCTGGCGTCCGGCGACACCCTGCTGCAGATCTACGAAAAGGCGGTGCGCAGCGATCCCCTGGTGCGGGAGGCCGAGGCGAACAAGCTGGCGACCCAGGAAGGCAAGCCGATCGCGCGGGGCAGCCTGCTGCCGCAGGTCAACGGACGCTACAACATGAACAACAATGCGGCGGGCGGCTACACGATGACCTTCTTCGGCGACGTGCCGTCCGTACCCGCGTCATCGATTCCCGGGATAACGACGCCGACAACTGGGTGCTCCAGCTGCGCCAGTCGGTCTTCCGCTGGGACCAGTGGGTCAGGCTGGACCAGGCCGGCAAGCTGTCGTCCCAGGCGGACGTGGACTACCAGGCTGCCCAGCAGGACCTGGCGGTGCGCGTTGCCGACGCCTACTTCAACGTGCTCGCCGCCGAGGACACCCTGGCCTCGGAGCAGGCCGCCAAGGAGGCCATCGGCCGGCAGCTGGAGCAGGCCCAGAAGCGCTTCGAGGTGGGCCTGATCGCCATCACCGACGTGCAGGAGGCCCAGGCGGCCTACGACCAGGCGTTGGCCGCGGAGATCCTCGGCCAAACGCGCCCTGGCCAATCAGCAGGAAGTCCTGCGCACGATCATCGACGACGCGCCCCCGCCCCTCGCCAAGCCCGCGGAGAACATGCCGCTTCGCAGCCCCGACCCCGCCGACGCCAACCAGTGGGTGGATCTAGCCATGCAGCAGAATCGCAGCCTGATCTCCAGCCAGATCGGCGCGGAGATCGCCAAGGACGACGTGAGCATCGCGCGGACGGGCCACTATCCCACGGTCGACTTCGTCGCCACGCGGAACAACACGGACAACACGGGCTTCTCCCGTTCGGCCTGCATCAATCCGCTGGGCTGCACCAATCCACAGGATCCGTCGATCACGGACCCCCTGAACACGGTCCAGCGACTGCCCACGGGCACGGATCTCGAGTCCGATTCGCTGTCCCTGCAGTTCGCCTTGCCCATCTTCGCCGGCGGCAGCACGTCGGCCCGCGTCCAGCAGGCCGTGTACCAGCACCGGGCCGCCCGCGAGCGGCTCGAGCGGACGGCGCGGGAGACCGAACGCCAGACCCGGGACGCCTACCTGGGCGTCATCTCCGGGATCTCGCGGGTCCAGGCGCTGAAGCAGGCTTTCGAATCGGCGAAGACCGCGCTGAAGGCCACCGAGGCCGGCTTCGAGGTGGGCACCCGCACGACGGTCGACGTGCTGGATGCCCGTCGCACCCTGTTCACCGCCGAAACCAACTTCCTGCGCAGCCGCTACGACTACCTGATCAACGGGCTGCGGCTGCAGCAGGCGGCGGGGACGCTCACCGTCGAGGACATTGCGGCCATCGACGCCATGCTGAGCGGGACGGCCACCGAGGCGGAATTGCCCGGCAAGCCCGTCCCGGCGACCAACTAGCCCCGCCGGGCGCACGCCCGGGTCTCAACCAACCAGCGGATCGATCAGCGCTAGCAGCCGGTCGAGGGCGCCGCGGTTGGCCAGGATGGCCTGCCTGCCGGCCTCTCCCCGCTTCCGCCGCTCGGCCTCGTCGCCCAGCAGCCAGCTCACTTCGGCCGCCAGACCGGCCCAGTCCGGCACGACCAGCGCGGCGCCGCAATCCACCAGCAGTTCGGCGATGTCGGCCGCGTTCTCGTTGTGGGGGCCGGTCACCACCGGGACGGCCAGCGCCGTCGGCTCCAGGAGATTGTGGCCGCCGATGCGTACGAGGCTGCCGCCCACGAAGGCCACGTCCGCAGCCGCGTAGAACGTGGTCAGCTCGCCCATCGTGTCACCCAGCAGCACGCGGGTTGCCGGGGTGGCAACAGCCAGGCTGCTGCGGCTCACGTAGGGAATGCCGCGGGAATCGAGCAGGGCGGCAACCTGGGGAAAGCGCTCCGGGTGACGAGGCACCAGCACGAGCAGCGCAGAGGGATGGTGCTCGAGGATGCGGGCATGGGCGTCGAGCACGGCCACTTCCTCCCGATCGTGGGTGCTTGCGGCCACCCACACAGGCCGGTGCTGGGCCTGCTCGAGCCGCAGTTCGCGCCCGCGGCTGGCGATCTCCGGCGGCAGATCGAAATCGAACTTGATGTTGCCGGTGACGTGGGTGCGGGACGGGTTGGCGCCCAGCGAACGGAAGCGCTCGGCATCAGCTGCGCGTCTGCGCCGCGATCACGATGCCGTGGGACAAGGTGTCGCGAAAGAGCGGAATCAGACGCCTGTAGCGCCGCACCGAGCGCAGTGACACCCTGGCACTGGCGAGCACCAGGGGCACGCGGCGCTGCCCGCACTCGTGATAAAGGTTCGGCCACAGCTCCGTTTCCATGATGATCGCCAGCATCGGCCGCGCCCAGTCGAAGAAGCGGCGCACCGCTCCGGCGAGATCGTAGGGCACATAGCTGTGGACCACGGAATCGCCGAACAGGGCGCGGACGCGCTCGGAACCCGTCGGGGTCATCGTGGTGATCACCAGGGGCACGTCGGGGTGGCGCTTGAGCAGGGCCCGCACCAGCGGCGCGGCCGCCTGGACCTCGCCGACCGACACGGCGTGCACCCAGATGGATGTACGCGGCAGCCTGGCCATGCGCAGGCCGAAGCGCTCGCCAATGCGCCGGCGGTAACCGGGAACGCTGAAGCCGCGCCAGACGAGGTGCAGGAGCAGCAGCGGGACCGCCAGATAGGTGAGGAGGACGTAGAGGACCCGCAGGGGCACGGGCCGGGTTACTTCGGTGCGAGCCGCTGGACGGCCTCGACGACGGCCGACGTGGAGCGGCCTTCCCGGAAGCTCAGTACTTCCACGGTGCCACCGTTCTCGAGGACCTGACGGGCCCCGGCGATGTTCTCGGGACGGTAGTCCCCGCCCTTCACCAGTACGTCGGGCAGGATCTCCCCGACGAGCACTTCCGGCGTGTCCTCGCTGAAAGGCACGACCCAGTCCACGGCAGCGAGGCCCGCGAGGACGGCCATCCGGTCAGCCAGCGGATTGATGGGCCGGCCCGGGCCCTTCAGCCGGGTGACGGAGGCGTCGTCGTTCACCGCCACCAGCAAGCGGTCGCCGCGCTGCTTGGCCTCCTCCAGGTAGGCCACGTGCCCGGCGTGGAGGATGTCGAAGCAGCCGTTGGTCATGACGAGCCGCTCGCCGCGGCCCCTGGCTTCGGCGGCAACCTGGCGAGCCTCGGAACGCTGCAGCAGGCCGCGACCGCCCTGGCCGTGCTCGTGGAGCGCCAGCCGCAATTCGGAGGGCGTGACGCTGGCCACGCCGATCTTGCCAACCACGAGACCGGCCGCCAGGTTGGCCAGTCCCGCGGCGTCCTGGAAGGTCAGGCCCGCGCCGAGCCCCGCTGCCAGTGTGGCAATGACGGTATCGCCGGCGCCGGTGACATCGAATACCTGCCGCGCACGGGCCGGCAGGAAGACCGGCTCGCCCTCCGCCGTGATGACTGCCATTCCCCGCTCGCCGAGGGTCACCACGAGTGCCTGCAGATCCAGCGCCTCCCGCAGTGCCTCGCCCTGTTCGGCAATCTCCGCCTGGCTGCGGGCGGGACCGACCACGGCCTCGAACTCCGCCTGGTTCGGGGTCAGCACCGTGGCACCCCGGTACCGGGCGAAGTCCGTCCCCTTCGGGTCCACCAGCACGGGAACACCGCGCCGGCGGCAGGTGCCAATCAGCGCCGAGACCTGGCTCAGCGTGCCCTTGCCATAATCCGACAGGATGCAGACCGACACCGGCGGCAGCAGCCGCTCGAGGGCGCCGGTCATGGGCACGGCGTCATCGGCCGAAAAGTTCTCCTCGGTGTCGAGACGGATGAGCTGCTGATTTCGGCTCAGGACCCGGAGCTTGGTGATCGTCGGCCGGCTTGCGGACTCGACGAAGTCCACCGTAATCCCGTGCTTCTGCAGCAGGTCAGCCAGAGTTGCGGCATTGCCGTCCCGGCCCACGATGCCCGTGAGCGACGTCCGCGCCCCCAGGCTGGCCAGGTTGATCGCCACGTTGGCGGCGCCGCCGGCCCGAGCCTCGGAGCCGGTGACGCGGACGACGGGAACGGGGGCCTCGGGGGAAATGCGTGACGTGGGGCCGAACCAGTACTCGTCCAGCATGACGTCGCCGGCGACGAGCACCCCGACGCGGCTGAAATCGGGGACGGTCTGGGTCAAGGCAGGGTTCCTGGCCGTACTTCAGCTGGCCGCACTTCGCCTATCCGCACTTAGAGTCTCCGCAGGCGAGGCAGGTCATGCAGCCGTCCATGTAGACCACGGCGGCAGCACTGCACACGCCGCAGATCTGGGCGCCCGCCGGATACTCGCTCTTGGCAAAGGCGTCCTGCTGGCGCTGCTGGTCCTCGAACTCACGGCGCTTCTGGTCGACCAGCTTCCGCTTGTGCTCATCCAGATTGTCCGGTGGCAGCAGGCCGATGAAGCGCAGGTGCTTCTCCACGATGTGGCCGAGCTCGGCAATGATCGAGGGCATGAACTTGCCGCCGGGCTGCCAGTAGCCGCCGCGGGGATCGAAGACGGCCTTGAGCTCGTCGACCATGAAGGCCACGTCGCCGCCCTTGCGGAACACGGCGGACATCAGGCGCGTGAGGGCCACGATCCACTGGTAGTGGTCCAGGTTCTTCGAGTTGATGAAGATCTCGAAGGGCCGGCGCTGCTCGTGCTCGGTGCCCGGGTTCAGGATGACGTCGTTGATGGTGACGTACATCGCATGGTCGGAGACCGGGGTCTTCACCTTGTAGGTCGAGCCCTGCAGCATCTCCGGGCGCTCGAGCTTCTCGTGCATCCGGACCACGTTGCCCTCGACCGGGCAGGCGCTTGGCACGCATCCGCCTTCTGGCCGGCCCCGCCTTCTGGGCGGCTGACTTGTCGTCGGCGGATTCGACCCGGTAGCCAACGATTTTCTTGTCGATCTTGATCTTTGCCATGGCGCTACTCCCGTGCTGGGACTGCCTCAGAACTTGCCGTAGTAGCCTTCCTTGAGCGCGTCGAAGAGATTGGCGGCGGTGTGCATCTCGCCGTCGTACTCGACCTCCTCGTCGCCACGGACCGTGACTTCGGTACCGTCCTCCAGCACGAAGGTGTATTTCGTGTTCTGCAGGTCCTTCTCCTTCACCAGCACGCCCTGGAACGCCTCCGGGTTGAAGCGGAAGGTGGTGCAACCCTTCAGCCCCATGTCGTAGGCGTACATGTAGATGTCCTTGAACTGCTCGTAGTCGAAATCCGTCGGCACGTTGGCCGTCTTCGAGATCGACGAATCCACCCAGCGCTGGGCGGCAGCCTGGATGTCCACGTGCTCCCTGGGCTTGATGTCGTCGGCAGTCACGAAGTACTCCGGGCAGCTGCTCATCGGCCTTCGCGCTGCCCGGCACCGCCGAGGCGTTCACCAGCTGGCGATAGGCCAGCAGCTCGAAGGACAGGACTTCAACCTTTTCCTTGGACTTCTTGCCTTCCCGGATCACGTTGCGGGAGTACTGGTGGGCAAAGCTGGGCTCGATGCCGTTGCTGGCGTTGTTGGCCAGGGACAGGGAAATCGTGCCGGTCGGGGCGATGGAGCTGTGATGGGTGAAGCGGGCGCCCACACGCTCCAGGTCCTTCACCAGCTCGGGCGCGACCTCGGCCACCCGCTGCATGTAGCGGCTGTAGCGGGCGTGCAGGACGCGGCCGGGAATGCGGTCGCCGGGCTTGAAGCCGTCCCGGGCCATCTCCGGGCGCTTGCGCAGCATCTCGGGGGTGACGGCGAACTCCTCCAGGAGGATCGGGGCAGGCCCCTTCTCGCGGGCCAGATCCAGCGCTGTCTCCCAGCCGGCCAGCGCCATCTCGCGGGAAACCTCCTCCGTGAACTTCACGGACTCCTTGGTCCCGTAGCGCAGGCGGAGCATGGTGAGCGTCGACCCCAGGCCGAGGAAGCCCATGCCGTGGCGGCGCTTGCGCAGGATCTCGTCCCGCTGCCGCTGGAGGGGCAGGCCGTTGACCTCGACCACGTTGTCCAGCATCCGGGTAAAGACCTTCACGACCCGGTGGAACTCGTCCCAGTCGAAGCGCGCGGTGTCCGCGAAGGGCTCCAGCACGAACTTGGTCAGGTTGATGGAGCCCAGCAGGCAGGAGCCGTAGGGCGGCAGCGGCTGCTCGCCGCAGGGATTGGTGGCCCGGATGGTCTCGTCGAACCAGTTGTTGTTCATCTCGTTGACCCGGTCAACGAGCACGAAGCCGGGCTCGGCGAAGTCATAGGTCGACGCCATGATCATGTCCCACAGGCGGCGGGCGGGCAGCTTCTTGTAGATCCGGCACGCCACCTGGCCCTTGTCGTTGGCGACGTAGCCATTGGCGGTGGGCCAGTCGCGCCAGAGCACCTGGTCCCGGTCGTCCAGGTCCAGGCCGAGCTGCTCGACCTCGCGGGCATCCAGCGGGAAGGCCAGCGCCCAGTCCCGGTTGTGCTTGACGGCCTGCATGAACCCGTCGGTCACCAGCAGGGAGAGGTTGAACTGGCGCAGCCGCCCGTCTTCCCGCTTGGCCCGGATGAAGTCGAGCACGTCGGGGTGACCCACGTCGAAGGTGCCCATCTGGGCGCCACGTCGGCCGCCGGCCGACGACACCGTGAAGCACATCTTGTCGTAGATATCCATGAAGGACATGGGGCCGGAGGTGTGCGCGCCGGCGCCGGACACATAGGCGCCCTTGGGCCGGAGCGTCGAGAACTCGTAGCCGATGCCGCAGCCGGCCTTCAGGGTGAGGCCGGCCTCGTGGACCTTGGTGAGGATGTCCTGCATGGAATCCCCGATGGTGCCGGACACCGTGCAGTTGATCGTGGAGGTGGCGGGCTTGTGCTCCCGGGCGCCGGCATTGGAAATGATGCGACCGGCCGGAATGGCACCGCGCCGGAGGGCCCACAGGAACTGCTCGAACCACCGCTCCCGGTCCCCTTCGGCCTCGACGTCCGCAAGGGCCCGGGCGACACGCTGGTAGGTGTCGTCCATGGTCTCGTCGACCACGTCCCCCGACTTCGACTTCAACCGGTACTTCTTGTCCCAGATGTCGATCGAGGCATCCTGGAAGCCGATCGTCACTGCCCTTGAGTTTTCCAACTGCGCTGCTGATTTCATGATGGACCCTGCCCCCTGCGCCAGTCCCTTGATTCCGGTCATCGCGACCGGTCTCCGCTGCTTGCCCCGCCCGCCTCGTCTCTCCGGCCCGGTCTGCGCCCCTGGTGGCCGCCACTTCCGGGCATGGCCCAGGCAGGTGGCGGCAGTCGCAGGGGGTTTGGGCCCGACATTCTGACGAAAACGCCAGCACAAGATGTTGTGCCGGCGTGGCTCGTACATTAGGCATCGTCCCGGAATGTGTCAAGAAAATTCTGGCCCCGCAATCGTCGGCTTTTGTTAATATAAATCATATAGTTGCTTAAATAATGACCAGCGGCGTCAAGCTGCTTTAGCCGGCCCCTGACGAGCCCGCGGCGGGGCCTCCCCCAACACAAGATGTTGGGTCGGGCCGTCCCCAGCCCCTGCACCGGTTTTCCACAGGTTCTGCCCACGGCGCCGGCGCCTTGCGGCGCGGGGAAACCCGCTATGATTCGCTGTTCCCCATCCCTCTCTCCGGAAGGTTTTCGCGCATGACAGGAGTCACCGCACGGGCGGCAGTTGGCCTGGTTCTGGTTGCCGCTCTCGCCTCCACGGCCCTGAACAGCCCGGCGCGCGCGCAGGTGCCGGCGCGGATCGGGGGTCAGGATTTCCCGTCTCTCGCGCCACTCGTCAAGCAGGTGGAACCCGCCGTCGTGAGCATTGCCACGAAAGGCACCGTCAACGCCCCCACCAACCCGCTCATGGAGGATCCGTTCTTCCGCCGGTTCTTCGGCTTCCCGGACCAGCAGCAGCAGCAACGCCGGCGCCAGGTGCAGAGCGCGGGCTCCGGCGTCATCGTGGACTCGGCCAAGGGCTACATCCTCACCAACCACCACGTGGTCGAGAACGCGGAGGAGATCGAGGTCTTCCTCACCGACAACCGCAGCCTGAAGGCGAAGGTGGTCGGTTCCGACCCCGGCACCGACATCGCGGTACTGCAGGTCGAGAACGGCAAGGATCTCGTCCAGATGAAGCTCGGCAATTCCGACCAGGTTCAGGTCGGCGACTTCGTCCTGGCGATCGGCAATCCCTTCGGCCTCCAGCACACGGTCACCTCGGGGATAGTCAGCGCACTGGGCCGCAGCGGCATCAACCCGGACGGCTACGAGGACTTCATCCAGACCGACGCCTCCATCAACCCGGGTAATTCCGGCGGCGCGCTGGTCAATCTCAAGGGGGAACTGGTCGGCATCAATTCGGCCATCTTCAGCAACAGCGGTGGCAACATCGGCATCGGCTTTGCGATCCCCGTGAACATCGCGAAATCGATCATGAACCAGATACTGCAGTTCGGCGAAGTGAAGCGCGGACTGCTGGGCGTGAGCATTTCGGACTTCAACGCAGACAGTGCCAAGGCCTACGGCGTCGAGGGTACCGCCGAGGGCGCACTGGTGCAGGAAGTGGTCGACGGCTCCGCGGCGGAGAAGGCAGGCATCGAGGTCGGAGACGTCATCGTCTCGGTGGACGGGCAGCGGATCAAGACGGCGTCCGACCTGCGCAATACGGTCGGACTGAAGCGCAGCGGCGACAGCGTGCGCGTGGACGTAGTGCGGGACGGCAAGCGGCGCCAGTTCACCGCGATGCTCAGCGAGGTCAGCAGCACCGCGCGCATCGGCGGCGACGACATCCACCCTGGCCTGGCCGGCGCGGAACTGGCCAACCACGAGGGCACGGCGGACCAGTTCGCGGGCCCCGGCGTCCGCATCGAGTCCGTGGAACCGGAAAGCCCGGCGGCGCTCGCAGGGATCCTGGCGAACGACATCATCGTCTCCGTGAACCGCATTCGGGTGCGGAACGTGCGGGAACTGCAGCAGGCGGCAGGCCAGCAGAACCTGCTCATTCTCAGCGTCCGGCGCGGCAACCGGAACCTCCTGTTGCAGATCCGCTGAGCGGCCCGCACGGGCTGTTGCCAGAAATGCCCGCCATGATGTCCTGCTGCATTCTTGGAGGTAGCGGCTTCGTCGGCTCGCGCCTCGTGGCCCACCTCGCCAATGCGGGCCATGCCGTCACCGTGCCCACGCGGGATCCGGAACGTTGCCGCCACCTGCGGCTCCTGCCGACCGTCCGCGTCATCCACGCGGACATCCACGCCCCGGGGATGCTCGAGCAACTGCTTCGCGGGACCGACGTGGCGATCAACCTCGTGGGCATCCTCAACGAGACCGGCCGGGACGGCGCGGGCTTCCGACGCGCCCACATGGAGCTCACCCGCCGGCTGATCGAGGCCTGCAGCGCTGCCGGCGTGGACCGGCTGATCCAGGTCAGCGCGCTGAATGCCGCCAGCCCGGACACGACACACCCGGATACCAGCCACTACCTCCGCTCGAAGGGCGAGGCAGAGGCGCTGGTGCGGGCCTCGGGCCTGCGCTGGACCATCCTCCAGCCCGCGGTGATCTTCGGACCCGGCGACTCGTTCCTGAATCGCTTTGCAAGCCTGCTGCGCGTCGTGCCGTTCGCCTTCCCGCTCGCCATGCCCGACGCGCGCTTTTCCCCCGTGCACGTGGCCAACGTGGTGGAGGCGATCGCCCGCGCGGTCCGGGATCCGGCCACCGCCGGCCGCACCTATCAGCTCTGCGGGCCCGACACGTTCACCCTGCGCGAACTGGTCCGGATGGTCGCCGGCACACTGGGGCTGCGGCGCCGGATCATCGGCCTGCCACGACCGCTGTCACGGCTGCAGGCGGCGGTCATGGATTTCGTGCCAGGCAAGCCCTTTTCGACCGACAACTACCGGTCGCTGCTGACCGACAGCGTGGGCGACACCGACGGGCTGCGCGAGCTCGGCATCCAGCCCCGCCCCCTGCAACCGAATCTGGCCGATGTGCTCGGCGGTGCGGGGTTGCCCGGCATCAGGGACAGCTACCGGCAGCAGGCCCGGCGCTGACGCCCTCGGGGGCCGGGCGGCCGAGTTCCTTGAGGACACGCTCCCGCTCCTCCGGCACCTGCTCGCCCAGCGCCTCGGCGCTGCCATAGAACCGCGGCAGGTCACCGCCCTCCCGGTCCAGGAGCGCCTGGAATGCCGGCACGAGTTCCTCGTAGGACGACAGGGCTGCCAGGCGCGCGTTATTGAGGCCGGGGGCAAACCAGCCATCGAACCAGGGTGGTGCCATCCAGCCCGCCCGCAGGTCCGCGTAGGCAGCCCTGGCCTGGTCGAAGGCCGTCGACCGCCGCCGCCGCCGCTCGTCGGCCGGAACCTCCGCGGCGTAGATGACGGCAAGTGCCGTGCGCAGGTCCGCCAGGATCCCGAGCGCCGCGGTCCGGCGGGACTGACGCAGGTGGAAGTAGCAGAGTCCCGCCTGGTCATTCCGGGACGCGAGCCAGCGACGCGTGCCCTCTTCCTCGACCAGGGTGGCGAAACCCTCGTTGAACAGGGTGTCGCCCGGCACGTAAAGCCGCTGGTGCGCGAGTTCATGGAACAGGAGCCCGGCCAGCCCCGTCTCGTCCTCGCCAAGCATCGTGCTCAGCACCGGATCGTCGAACCAGCCCAGCGTCGAGTAGGCGGCCACGCCGCCAACGAACACGTCGTAGCCCCGGGCGGCCAGCTCGGCGGCTGACTCCCGGGCGCGAGCTTCGCTGAACCAGCCGCGATATGCCGTGCAACCTGCGACCGGGTAACACCACTCGCGGGGCTCCAGGGAGAATTCCGGAGCAGCAAACACGTTCCAGACCACGTAGGGGCGCTTCAGGTCGGCGTAGTGGCGGTAGCTCTCCGAGGCCGGGAGCGCCAGCTCCAGCCGGGCAAACAGGAGTGCGGCGTCCACCTCGAGAAGCTGCTGACGCAGCGCGGGCGGCGTCCCCGGATCCGCCAGTACCTTCTCCATGGGCTGGCGCGCGCGCATGACGCCGGCCTGGCCCGCCGCGGCCTGCAGGTAATAGCCCGCGCAACCGGCGAGGAGTGCGGCCGTCAACGCCACCAGGGCGATGGCGCGCAGAAGGGTTGTGGATTTCAACAATGGAGAGGGTCCGGGCACGGCCTGCCGAGGATAGCGGCTACAATTCCGGCATGCAGATCTACCTCGTGGGCGGCGCCGTTCGCGACCAGCTGCTCGGGCTGCCTGCGCGGGAACGGGACTGGGTCGTCGTTGGCGCCACGCCGGGTGAGCTCGAGAGGCTGGGGTACCGCCGCGTGGGCCGGGATTTCCCCGTGTACCTGCACCCGGAGACGAACGAGGAATTCGCGCTCGCCCGGACGGAGCGCAAGACCGGCCCGGGCTACCGCGGCTTCGAGGTGCGCGCGGAGCCCTCCGTCACGCTGGAGGAGGACCTGCAGCGCAGGGACCTCACCATCAACGCGATGGCGCAGACCGCGGATGGCGTGGTCATTGATCCCGCGGGCGGACGGGCACACCTCGAGGCCCGCCTGCTGCATCACGTCTCCGACGCCTTTCGGGAAGACCCGGTCCGCATCCTCCGCGTCGCGCGCTTCGCCGCGCGCCTTCACGGCCTGGGCTTCCGCGTGGCGCCGGCAACGCTCGACCTGATGCGCGCGATGGTCGGGGCCGGCGAGGTCGCCGCCCTCGTGCCCGAGCGGGTCTGGCAGGAAACCGCGTCCGCCCTGGCGGAGCCGCGGCCCGACGTCTACATCCAGGTGCTGCGCGACTGCGGTGCGCTCGCCGTGGTCTTTCCCGAGGTGGACGCGCTGTACGGCGTCCCGCAGCCGGCAGACTGGCACCCGGAGATCGACACGGGCGTCCACGTGGGAATGGCCCTGCGCCAGGCGGCGCGCCGCTCGTTCGGCACAGAGGTCCGCTTTGCCGTGCTCGTCCACGACCTCGGCAAGGGCACTACGCCGAAGGCGGAGTGGCCGCGTCACGTGGGCCACGAACAACGCAGCGTCGAACTGGTCCAGGCGCTGTGCCAGCGCCTGGCGGTCCCCAACCGCTTTCGCGACCTGGGCATCGCCGTTGCGCTGAATCACGGGCTGGTTCATCGCGCGCTGGAGCTCCGGCCCGCGACACTGCTGAAATTGCTGGAGAGCATCGATGCCTTCCGGCGCCGGGAACGGGTGACCGATGTTCTCGATGCCTGCGAGGCGGATGCCCGCGGGCGCACCGGCCTCGAGGATCAGCCCTATCCGCAGCGGGAACTGGTGCTGGCGGCCTGGCATGCAGCGCTAGCGGTGGACACGCGGGCGATGGCCGGGCCCGGTGGCACCGGCGAAGGGCTGGCCGGCGAGCTGCTCGGCGAAGCGATCCGGAATGCCCGGCTTGCCGCCATCACCGCCGCCCGGGAACAGTTCAAGCACGCGTGACGGGCCCTAGAGCCGCTCGCGCAGGTCACGCACGGTGAGGGGAAAGTCCGGCGTGAACCCGCGTGCGAGTGCCAGCACCTTGAACCGCTCGCCCATCTCGCCGGGCAGGAGCAGGCGCTGGACCTCCTGTATTTCGCGCAGGCGGTCAGGATCCGCCCTGTCCGCGCCCGCATGCAGGTCATCCAGGATTCCCGACGCCAGCAGCACGTGCGCCTGGGTGGCATAGGCAGACACCTCGAAGCCGCAGTCCGCGGCAGCGTTCGCCGCCGCCGAGAAGTCAACCCAGGCCGTGAGGTCCTGGAGACCCGGCAGGAAAAAGGGATCCTGGTGCTGGCGGTGGCGGTAGTGGCAGACCAGCGTGCCTTCCCGGCGCCCGGGGTGGTAGATCTCGCGGCGGGTCCCGCCATAGTCGATGCAGAGTGCGAGGCCCCGGCCGAGCGACGCCAGCAGCGCACGCAGCCACTGTGCGTGGCGCAGCCCGATCTCGCTCGTGTAGCCCTCGGCCAGCGGCTCACCGAGCCGCGACTCGATATTCCTCAGCGCCGCAGCGAGCGACGCCGGCGCCGGCCTTGCAGCCCACCCGAGGCGGCCGTCCACGACTTGGACGCCCAGCTGAGCCGGCTGGTCCGCGTCGATCCGGAAACGCTCCACGGGCAAGGCGTCCAGCACCTCGTTGGCGAGCAGTACGCCCTGCCAGGTTGCTGCCGGCAGTGCGTCGAGCCAGGCGACCCTGGGCAGCAGCTCCGGCACGCGCGCCGCGATGGCCTGCCGCTGCCGCTCGCGCAGGTCGCCGCTGACGTCGAGCAGCAGGTAGCGCTCGGGCGGCGAGTCACGGAGGGCCAGCAGGAGCTCCGCGGCCAGTGCGCCCGACCCGCCGCCGACTTCGAGGATGACGCCGCCGCCGAGCTGGCGAAGCGCGGTGCGGGCCAGGCGGGCGAGGCACCGGGCGAAGACGCGGCCGAGTTCGGGCGCCGTGACGAAATCGCCCGCCGCGCCGAACTTCTGGGCACCAGCGCTGTAGTAGCCCAGCCCCGGGGCGTAGAGGACCGCATCCATGTAGTCCGCGAAACTCAGGAAGCCGCTGCCCGCGGCAATACGCGCTGCGACCAGCTCCCGGACCCTCTCGCTGTGCGCCTGCGCCCCGGCCTCGGGCGGCGGCAGATCGAATCCGGTTTGCATGGTGGTGTAATCTTAACGGCTGTTTCCACCGTGCCTGCCCTCGGTGCCGGCAAAAGACCAATCGCAGGAACCCCGTTGCATGAGTGAAGCATCTCCCCTGGCGGGCAAGTGGGCCCTGGTTACAGGTGCGGGTCGCCGGGTGGGCGCGGCCATCGCCCGTACCCTGCACGAGCAGGGTGCCGGCGTCGCCATCCACTACCGGGGATCAGCTGCGGACGCCGCGGCGCTCGCCGCCGGGCTGAACGGCACGCGGCCCGGGTCGGCGCTCACCATCCAGGCCGACCTCCACGACACCAGCAAGCTCGGCAACCTCGTGGCAGCCGTCATCCGCCACGCGGGGCGGCTCGACATCCTCGTCAACAATGCGTCGAGCTTCTATCCGACGCCCCTGGCCGGCATCAACGAGGAGCAGTGGTCCGACCTCCTGGGCACCAATCTCAAGGCCCCTTTGTTCCTGGCGCAGGCAGCCCTGCCCCACCTGAAGGCCACGCAGGGCGTCATCATCAACATCGTCGACATCCACGCAATCCGGCCGCTGAAGGACCACACGATGTACGGGGCGGCGAAGGCCGGCCTCGCCTTCCTCACGCGGGCCCTGGCCCGGGACCTGGCACCGGACATCCGCGTCAACGGCGTTGCGCCCGGTGCAATCCTGTGGCCGGAGGGCGGTGTCTCTGACCAGATGCGGGACATCGTGCTGAAGCAGATCCCGCTGAAGCGCGTCGGCGAACCGTCCGACATCGCGGCCTGCGTGCTCTACCTGGTGCGGGATGCCCACTACGTCACCGGGCAGATCATCGCCGTGGACGGCGGCCGCAGCGTCGGCTGGTAGGACCGCCTACAGCACCAGATCCCCGACCCGCTCCAGCGGAAACTTGAGCTGGTCGAAGCCGGTCCAGAGTTCCATCATCGTCTGGCCGGTGACGGGATGCCGCAGGTCCGGCGCGAGCTCCGCGAGCGGCCCCAGCACGAAGCCGTACTTCAGGATGTCCTCACGGGGCACGCGGATCGCGTGCTCGGAAATGACGGCATCGCCGTACAGCAGAAGGTCCAGGTCCAGCGTCCTGGGTGCAAAGCGCTCCGGTCCGCGGACGCGTCCCGCGAGCACGTGGAGGCGCTCCAGTTCCGCGACGATGGCGGCCGGCAGCTCGGCCGTGTGGAAACGCAGGACCAGGTTCAGGAAGTCGTCGCCGGTGAAGCCCACCGGCGGATTGCGGTACACCCCCGACATCGCCAGTTGGCCAAAGCGGCGGGTCAGCTCGCGGCATGCGAGGCGCAGGTTTTCCCCGGGAGCGACGTTGCTGCCGGCGCTGACATACACGTCCACCGCCGGCCGTCCCGGAGGGGCCGAGCCCGGCATCAGGGCCTGGCGCCCCGCTCGATGGCCACGCCCACGTCGCGGGAGCCGCGGATGGCCCAGGGCTTGTGGACGGCCACGCGCACCCAGGGCACGCCGAACTCGGCCATGATGATGCCGGCAATCTGCTCGGCCATGGTCTCGATGAGGTTGAAGCGCGAGTCCGCGACGAACGCCTTGATGCGCCGGGTGACGGCCTTGTAGTCGAGCGTGTCACTGATGTGGTCGCTGCCGGCGGCACGGCGGATGTCGGTCGCCATGTCGAGGTCGATGCTCACCACCTGGGGCAGGCGGCGCTCCCATTCCCAGATGCCGACGATGGTGCGAATGCGGAGGTCCCGCAGAAAAATCGTGTCCATTAGGATTCCGTGAGTTCTTCCAGCGGCCAGCGGGGCCGCGCCTCCACCCGTAGGCTCGAGTAGGCGGCTGGCGTCAGCGCCAGCCGGCGGCAGCCCGTGAACGCGATCATGGCGCCATTGTCGGTACAGAATTCCGTGCGCGGATAATAGACAGTGCCTCCGGTTCGCGACAGCTCGGCTCGGAGCTGCTCCCGGAGCGCGCGGTTGGCACCGACCCCGCCCGCCACCACCAGCTGCCGGTGCCCGGTGGTGTCGAGGGCGCGCACCGACTTGCCCACCAGCGTGTCGACGATCGCCTGCTGATAGTCGGCCGCCAGGTCCGCCCGCGTGTCGTCCGCCAGCGGACCGGCGGCCTCCAGCTCGCGCACCTTGAGCGCCAGCGCGGTCTTGAGCCCGCTGAAGCTGAAATCCAGGCCGGGCGCCTTCAGCATGGGGCGGGGGAACCGGTACTGGCCGCGACGCCCGCACTCGGCCAACTTTGCCAGTTCGGGACCGCCGGGGTACGGCAGCCCCAGCAGCTTGGCGCCCTTGTCGAAGGCCTCGCCCGCCGCGTCATCCAGGGTCTCCCCGAGGATGCGGTAGCGGCCGAGGCCGGCCACCTCCACCAGCAACGAATGCCCCCCCGAGACCAGCAGGGCCACGAAGGGAAATTCGGGCTGCGGGTCCTCCAGCAGGGCTGCCAGCAGGTGCGCTTCCATGTGATGGACGGGCACCGCCGGGATGCCCCAGCCCATCGCCAGCCCCACGCCGACGGTGGCGCCGACCAGGAGCGCGCCCACCAGGCCGGGACCCGCGGTGTAGGCCACCCCGGCCAGGTCGGCCGGGGCCACCCCGGCCCGGACCAGGGCGGCATCGACGAGGGGCAAAAGCTTCCGGATATGATCCCGGGAAGCCAGTTCCGGGACGACGCCCCCGAAGGGGGCATGGGTGGCCACCTGGCTGTACAGGCAATGGCTCCGCAGCCCCCGGGCCGTGTCGTACACGGCCGCGGCGGTCTCGTCGCAGCTGGTTTCGATGCCCAGAACGATCACTTTGGTAGTATCACTTTGCAAATGGCCCGCTGAGTGGCTATATTTTCCGGCTCATCCGGCCACCAGAGCCGGTTTTTTTCGCCCGCCGGTCCGAAACCCCACCTGATGCGGGTGCGGGCCCGAAGGCCACCAACCTAAGGACGATGACCTTGCCCGGCGTTCGAGTACGAGAAAACGAGCATTTTGACGCCGCCCTCCGGCGTTTCAAGCGGGCCTGCGAAAAGGCTGGCGTTCTGACCGAACTCCGTCGTCGCGAGTTCTACGAAAAGCCCACGCAGGAGCGCAAGCGCAAGAAGGCCGCGGCCGTGAAGCGGCAGCAGAAGAAGAGCGCCCGCGAGACCAACCGGCGCAAGCGCCTCTATTGATCATCCGACGTTCCTGATGTCACTCCTGAAGGCCCGCATCCAGGACGACATGAAGGCCGCCATGCGGGCGGGCGAGAAGGAGCGTCTGGTCACCATCCGTATGCTGCTGGCGGCCATCAAGCAGCGCGAGGTGGACGAGCGCACCGAGACGACCGACACGCGCGGTCCTGCAGATCCTCGAGAAGCTCATCAAGCAGCGGCGCGAGTCCGCCACCCAGTTCGCCGCGGGCAAGCGCCCCGACCTGGAGGCCAAGGAACTCGGCGAGATCGCCCTGTTGCAGGCCTACCTGCCCGCCGCGCTGTCCCCGGCCGAACTCGACGCCCTGATCCGTGACGTCATGGCGGCCACCGGCGCCAGCTCCATGAAGGACATGGGCAAGGTGATGGCGGCACTGCGCGAAAAGGCGCAGGGGCGTGCCGACTTCGGTACCATCGGCGAGAGAGTCAAAGCGCTTCTCTCCGGCAAGTAAGCCGCGCTTGCACCGGCCCCCAATTAGAACAAGAGGGCCGTAACAACCAACCCGTTTCAGGAGCAGGCCCTCTCCCGTGAGTGGTCGCATTCCCCAGGATTTCATCGACGACCTGGTCCAGCGCGCGGACATCGTCGAGGTGGTGGGCTCGCGGGTGCCCCTCACCAAGGCCGGCCGCGAGTACAAGGCCCGCTGCCCATTTCACTCCGAGAAGACCCCGTCGTTCTGGGTGAGCCCGCAGAAGGGCTTCTACCACTGCTTCGGCTGCGGGGCCCACGGGACCGCGCTCGGCTTCCTCATGGAATACGAGCGCCTGGAATTCCCGGTGGCTGTCGAGGAGCTGGCCCGGAGCGTCGGCGTGGAGGTGCCGCGCACGGACTCGGCTGAAAGGGTCTCCGTCGAGCCCCTCTACGCCATGCTCGACAAGGCGGCGCAGCTCTACCGGCAGGCTCTGCGTGACCACGCCGCCCCGGTGGAATACCTCAAGCAGCGCGGACTCGACGGGGAAACCGCCCGCGAGTTCGGCATCGGCTACGCCCCGCCGGCCTGGGACACGCTGCTCGACTGCCTTCGGCGGCAACGAGGAGGAGCGGCAGCAGCTGCTCGCCGCCGGCCTCGTGATCCCGCGGGACACGGGCGGCTTCTACGACCGCTTTCGCGATCGCATCATGTTCCCGATCCGGGATTCGCGGGGCCGCACGATGGCGTTCGGCGGGCGGATCCTCGCCACCGGCGAGCCCAAGTACCTCAATTCACCGGAAACGGCCCTGTTCCACAAGGGGCGTGAGCTGTACGGCCTCTACGAGGCGCGCCGGGCCGAACGCAAGCTGGAACGGCTGCTGGTGGTCGAGGGCTACATGGACGTGGTCATGCTCGCGGCCCACGGCATCCGCAACGCGGTCGGCACCCTGGGAACGGCGACCACCAGCGAGCACCTGCGGCGGATCTTCGGGGTCGTCTCCGAGGTGATCTTCTGCTTCGACGGCGACCGCGCGGGCCGGGAAGCGGCCTGGCGCGCCCTCCAGGTGAGCCTGCCGGCCCTGCATGACGGCCGCCAGATCCGGTTCCTGCTCCTGCCCGAGGGCGAGGACCCGGACTCCCTGGTGCGCCGGGAGGGCGCGGCGGCCTTCGGGCAGCGCCTGGCGCAGAGCCTGCCCCTGTCCCAGTTCCTGCTGGATTCACTGGGCGCCGACGTCGACCTGAGCAACCTGGACGGCAAGGCGCGGCTCGCGGCCCTGGCAAAGCCCCTGCTGGCGCAGCTTCCCGAGGGCGTCTACCGGGAACTCCTGACCACGGAACTGGCCCGGCGGGTGGGCCTGCCGCGGGAGCGGCTGGACGCCCTGCTGGGCAACCCGGCCGGGCCGGCAACGGGCACGGGACCGCGGCCCGCCGCCGCCGGGCCGGCGCGCCGGACCGCCAGGGCGGGCCGGGCCGGCAGCACCCGGGGGTCCCTGAGCCGGCAGGCCATCGCCCTCCTTCTCCACTATCCGGCGGTGGCCCACGAGGTGCCGCTGCCAGCAAACCTGGAGGCTTCCGGCCAGCGGGGCGTCGACCTGCTGCGGGAGCTGCATGCCCTCGCGCGGAGCCGGCAGGACATCTCGCCGCCCGTGCTCCTGGAGCGCTTCAGGGAACGCCCCGAACTGCCCCACCTGGCCCAGCTGCTCACCGAGGAGCCGCTCGTCGGCGAGGAGGGGGCGGCCGACGAGTTTCGGGGCTGCCTGGGCCGCATCCTGTCAGCCGCAACGCAACAGGAGCTGGCCGCCCTGCTCCAGAAGGCGGGCCAGGAGGCCCTGTCAGCCGCGGAACGGGAACGGCTGGCGACGCTCCAACGAACTGTGGTGGCCGGCTCCGCGACGCGGAACGGCACGACCACCTGAAGTCCCTGACCCGAAGTGCCGATGACGACGTAACGAATACCGACATCCGTGGCCAGTCCCGCTCCCGCATTCTCCTTGGGGAGGGTGCAGGGGGTCCTGTACAATGACCGGCTTTTATCCAGTTAACGCTGAGGGCTGACGAGTGAGTGAGCCGAATACAACTACCGAACAGCAATCCCAGCTGAAGCTCCTGATTGCCCGCGGCAAGGAGCAGGGCTACCTCACCTACGCCGAGGTCAACGATCACCTGCCGAACGACATCGTCGATCCGGAGCAGATCGAAGACATCGTCAACATGATCAACGATATGGGCATCACGGTGTACGAGAAGGCACCGGACGCCGAGTCGATCCTCCTGTCCGACGCGCCCGTCGCCACGGACGACGAGGCCGCCGAGGAAGCCGCCCAGGCCATCGCCACGGTCGACAGCGAGTTCGGCCGCACCACCGACCCGGTTCGCATGTACATGCGCGAGATGGGCACCGTCGAGCTGCTCACCCGCGAGGGCGAAATCCGCATCGCCAAGCGCATCGAGGAAGGCCTCGACCAGGTCAAGCAGTCGCGTGGCGCATGTTCCCCCCGACCGTCGACGTCCTGGCCAGGGCCTACGCCCCGGTCCAGGCAGGCGAAGCCCGCCTGCAGGACGTACTGACCGGCTTCATCGATCCCAACGCCCCTGACGAGATCGCGCCGCCCGTGCCCCGCGAAGTCGTCGTGGCCGCCGAGGAAGCCGAAACCGACGACGACGGGGAAGTCGCCGAGACCGAAGAGGAGGATCTCGGGCCGGATCCGGTCGAGGCGGAGAGGCGCCTGCAGTCCATCTTCCGCCGCCACAAGCGCGTCGTCGCGGACATGGACAAGATCGGCCCCAACGACAAGAAGGTCGTCAAGTCCCGGCAGAAGCTGGCAGCCGAGATCATGGAGCTCAAGCTCGCGCCGAAGCTCTTCGACCAGCTGGCAAATTCCCTGCGGGACACCGTGGCCAACATCCGCAACCAGGAGCGCAAGATCATGCAGATCTGCGTTCGTGACTGCGGCATGCCGCGCAAGGACTTCCTGGCCACCTTCCCGGCCAACGAGACGAACCTGAAGTGGGTCGACAAGCACATCAAGGCGAAGCGCAAGCATTCGTCGGCCCTGCTCAAGATGCAGGAGGAGATCCAGAAGGCGCAGAAGCGCCTGCAGGCGATCGGCGAGGAAGCACACCTGTCGATCCCCGACGTCAAGGAGATCAACCGCGAGATGTCGATCGGCGAAGCCAAGGCCCGCCGCGCGAAGAAGGAGATGGTCGAGGCCAACCTGCGCCTCGTGATCTCCATCGCCAAGAAGTACACCAACCGCGGCCTGCAGTTCCTGGACCTGATCCAGGAAGGCAACATCGGCCTGATGAAGGCCGTGGACAAGTTCGAATACCGCCGGGGCTACAAGTTCTCCACCTACGCGACCTGGTGGATCCGCCAGGCCATCACCCGGTCCATCGCGGACCAGGCGCGCACGATCCGCATCCCGGTGCACATGATCGAGACCATCAACAAGCTCAACCGCATCTCCCGCCAGATGCTGCAGGAAATGGGCCGCGAGCCCACGCCGGACGAGCTGGCCCTCCGCATGGACATGCCGGAAGACAAGGTGCGCAAGGTGCTCAAGATCGCCAAGGAGCCGATCTCGATGGAGACGCCGATCGGCGACGACGAGGACTCGCACCTCGGCGATTTCATCGAGGACACCACGGTGTCCTCGCCGATCGAGGCCGCCACGATGGAGAGCCTCAAGGAGACCACGCACAACGTGCTGGCCGGCCTGACGCCCCGCGAGGCCAAGGTGCTGCGCATGCGCTTCGGCATCGACATGAACACCGACCACACGCTGGAAGAAGTCGGCAAGCAGTTCGACGTGACCCGCGAGCGGATCCGGCAGATCGAGGCGAAGGCGCTGCGCAAGCTGCGGCACCCGTCCCGCAGCGATCAGCTCCGCAGTTTCCTCATCGACGATTGACCCGTAGGAGCGGCTTCAGCCGCGACCAGTTCCTCGGCGCTGAGACGCGCCTGACGGGACTCCCGTCGCGCTGAAGCGCTCCTACCGGTGCGCCGGCTGCGGAAAAGCTCGTCGAGCGGCACCGAGCGGCCGTTGTTCTGCACGATCCGGCAGTGCTCCCGGCGCAGCTGCCGCGCCTCGGGCGCACCGCAGGAGTGGGCGATCACGCTCACTTCCTTCTCCATGTTCTGCTGGTAGCGCATTACCCGGGCCGCCTTGTCCGCGGGAACGAGGCCCCGCTGCAGGTGCGGGTCGTGGGTGGTAATGCCGGTGGGGCAGGTATTCTGGTTGCAGCGCAGGGCCTGGATGCAGCCCAGCGCGAACATGAAGCCCCGCGCCGAGGTCACGAAGTCGGCGCCCATGCACAGGGCCCAGGCCACGTTGGCCGGCGTGGTGAGCTTGCCGCTGGCGATCAGCCGGACCCGCTCCTTGAGCCCGTGCCTGTGCAGCAGGTCGGCGACCAGCGGCAGGCTTTCCCGGATCGGCAGGCCCACGTTGTCGATGAGCGCCATCGGCGCGGCACCCGTACCGCCGTCACCGGAATCCAGAGTGATGAAATCCGGGGCGTACCTGAGGCCGCGGCGCTGGACCTCGCTGAACAGTTCCTCCAGCCAGCCGACGGAGCCCACCACCGTCTTGAAGCCCACGGGCTTGCCCGTGACGCCGCGCACGTGGTCCAGGAAATCCAGCAGCTCATTGCAGTCCCGGATGTCGGTGTGCCGGTTCGGACTGAGCGAGTCCTGGCCCGCCGGAATGCCGCGGATTCTGGCAATCTCCGGCGTGACCTTGGCCGCGGGCAGGATGCCGCCCTTGCCGGGCTTTGCCCCCTGGCTCAGCTTCACCTCGATCATCTTCACCTGCGGGTGCCGGGCGAGTTCGCGGAGCTTGCCCTCATCGAGTTCCCCCTCGGCATCGCGCACGCCATATTTTGCAGTACCCATCTGGAACACGATGTCGGCGCCACCTTCCAGGTGGTACGGCGCCAGCCCGCCCTCTCCGGTGTTGAGCCAGCAGCCCGCTGCCTTTGCACCCCGCGACAGCGCAATCACGGCCGGCTTCGAGATGGCCCCGAAGCTCATGGCGGAGATGTGGAAGAAGCGGTCGGTGGTATAGGGAGTCCGGCAGTACGGGCCGATGGTGACGGGCGCCGTCGGCCGGTTCTCTGCGTCCAGCCCGGGAAACGGCGTGTTGACGAAGATCGCCGTGCCGGCGGGGCGAAGGTCGCGGGTTGAACCGAAGGCAACGGTGCTGTCCACGCCCTTGGCAGCCCGGTAGGCCCAGGCACGCTCGGCACGGTTGAACGGCAGTTCCTCCCGGTCCATCGCGAAGAAGTACTGACGGAAGAACTCACCCATGGTCTCGAAGGCATAGCGAAACCGGCCGACGACGGGGTAATTGCGGCGGATCGCATGGGTGGTCTGGGTGATGTCGACGACGTACATCACGGCCAGGGCCACGGCGCCGAGACCGAGCGCGATGACGAACAACGCCGAAAAGATACCGAGGATGTCGGAAACGATGGTCATGGGTGCACACCAGCCCTTGGGAATGCTGCAGTGTCGGGCTCCGGTGACCCGGCCGCTGCGATTCCCCGCACAATCAGGGCGAAAGCGTGAAGGTGCACTCGAGTGGCAGGTGATCCGAGCCGATGGGGGGCCCGGTCGCGACACGCGTCACGGTGAGCGGCCCGCCGACGAGGCAGTGATCGATCGGAATCCACAAGGGCACGGGCCAGGTCGGCCAGGTGGCGTGCAGCCCGAAGGGCCGGCGCCCGTCACTGAGACCCGCGTCACGAAGCAGGTCCTGGAAGTACGGGGAGTAAGGCGTGGTGTTCAGGTCGCCGGCCACGATTCGGGGCAGGGCGGGGTCGGCGGCCGAGATCCGCTCCGCCAGCTTGCGCAGCTGCGTGTTTCTTTGCGCCGCCTGGCGACGGCTGGGGGGCGACGCAAGGTGCACTGCATAGACCTCGGCGAGACCGTCCGGCAACTGCACGAGCACACGGAGGTGGGAACTCGTGCCGTCCCCCAGGTCCAGATCCTCGATGGCGCGCAACGGGTGCTGCGAGTAGACGGCAATTCCCCAGGCGTTCCACCGTGGCCGGAGCGCAAAGTAGGGATACACGCGCTCGAGCTCGCGCAGCTTCTCCCGCCAGCGCGGCGTAAACTCGGAGAGCACCAGCAGGTCGGCCCGCTGGTGGGCGAGATACGCCCGCGTGGCCGTCGCGTCCTCCTGCCTGTAGAGCAGGTTGGCGGCAACCAGCCGGACGGGCACCGGCGCAGTTCCGGTGCCGGCGAGGACCGTGGCCGGCGCAGAGGTCCAGCCCGGCAGGTAGGGACCCACCACGAGCAGGTTGGGGACCGCGGCCGCCAGCGCCACCAGCGCCCAGGGCCGCAGGCGGAGCGCCAGGCAGGCCGCCGCAGCCATGAACTGCAGGCACAGGTACTGGACTGGAAAATGTGAAAACAGCTCCGGCAGCCACCCGGCGCGCGCGCCCAGCGACGCGGCCGTGGCCAGGGTGGTGGCCACCACGGTGAGAACGGCAAGGCGGGTGAGCAGGACTATCATGGTCAGCATGCGTGAGATCGGTGTGAGCAGGCTACTCCGTCAGGCGGCACTGCTCTGTGACCTGGCACTCCGCTGGATCGCGCCCACTCTTGTAGCGCTCGCTGCCCTGTCGTCCCCGGCCTGCGCCACGGGCCCCGCACCGCCGTCCGGTCCCGCGGCCATTGCCCTGCAGGCCGTGGCGGATGCCCTCGACATTCCACCCACAGACGCCCACGTGGTCAGCACCGAGGCCCGCGACTTCCCCGACGCCAGCCTCGGGTGTCCGCAACCCGGGATGGCCTACGCCCAGGTGATCACGCCCGGCCACCGCGTGCTCGTGGAAGCCGACGGCCGGCGCTTCGACGTGCGGGTTGCCGGCAACCACGGGCGGATTTGTTACCTGCGCAAGCCCGCACCGGATCGCCCACCCTCGGATCAGGCCCGGCCGCCGGAAGCGAGCCACTCGCCCCGTTGATTCAGGGCGCCCGCGGCTACGCTTCCCGCTGACGGCGGGCATGGCGTTTCTGGCGCCATGCCTTCCGCAGTCGCCGGCCGGACAGCTTGCGCCACAGGCGACGAACGACGCGGGCGACGCCCTCCAGTGCTGTCGGCTGGTAATACTGCCGGTCCTCGGGCGTGAGCTGGCCGTA
Organism: uncultured Gammaproteobacteria bacterium; assembly: GCA_963790015.1. Taxonomy (GTDB): domain Bacteria; phylum Pseudomonadota; class Gammaproteobacteria; order Steroidobacterales; genus SHZI01. Next base: position 24,373 of record CAWBMW010000016.1, on the reverse strand, counting down.
CTGTCGCCGGTACTTCAGCTTCACCCAGGCGTTCATGTCCATACGGCAGGCCTGGTCGAACAGCAGGCGGTTCCACCAGCCGCCGTCGGGATCACGGAGCACCGCCGAGCCGAAATCGAGAATGATAGGGTCGCCGCCGGAACTGATGAGGATGTTGCCCCGCCGCTTGAGATCCGCATGGGCGACGCCCGCGGCATGGATGGCGAGGATCTGGTCCCTGAGTTCGAGGAAGAAGCGTTCCCGGTGGTCCCGCAGCGCGGGCACCGTTTCCCGGTAGGCCTCGCCGGGCAGGTATTCGAGAACCAGGCTGCCGTCGTCCTGCAGACCGTAGCAGCGGGGAATGCCGGGGATTCCGGGGACGCGGGCGTAGGCGGCATGCTCCCGGCGCAGCATGGCCACGCGCAGGCGGCGGGCGATCCTGCCACCCATGGCCTGCTTGATCACGCGGCGGTCGGTGCCGGTGCCGCGCAGAAAGACGGCCCCCTGGTAGCCGCGACTCAGGAACTGCCCGGGTCCCGGGTCGGGCACGGCTAGACCCGCGCGCCGATCCAGCCGATGCAGATCAGCGTGAACGCAATGACGACGGGCTCGGCGTTCTGGCGAACGGACGTCATGAGCGACCAGCTGGCCGGACCGGCCGGCCACAAGCGCCGGGGTATGACCGCGGGAACGCTGCGGCTCCACTGCTCCCAGGGCTCGCCGAAGAGCCGGTGCAGCTTGCGATCCTCGTAGCTGATGGCTGTGGGGTAGTAAAACCACCAGAAGGCGAGTGCCGCGAGCGGCGCCCACCACTGGCCGCAGGCCAGGGTGAAGCCGATGAGCACCAGCAGGTTGCCCGTGTACAGCGGGTGGCGGACCAGTGAATAGGGCCCGTCGGTGGCCAGCTGCTTGTTCTTCACGATGTAGCCGGAGGCGTAGACGCGCACCAGGCAACCCAGCACGACGATGAATGCGCCGGACATGAACAGGACCGGCGTTGGGCGGGATAGCAAGGCGAACAGCGGCATCAGCGCGAGGCCAAGGCCCTGGCGCATCGCTTCCTGATGACGCAGTTCACGGATGAGCCCCGGCAAGCCGGACAGCGGTGGGAGATCAGCGGTGCGGTTGGCCATGGGGCGTAAGTGTAGTCCGGGCAACGCCGCCTGGGCCAATCCCAGGGGGCCGATGGCAGGCGCGCGTGAGCCTCCTGATAGAATCCCGCGCGGGGGCCTGTAGCTCAATGGTTAGAGCAGGAGACTCATAATCTCTTGGTTCCAGGTTCGAGTCCTGGCGGGCCCACCAAATAGTGGCACCCGCCGGCGTTGCGCCGGCGGGTGATGAAGACCAGCCCCTCGAGAGTCCGGTTGCGAAGGCACCGCAACCGGCTGTCCATCAGAGAAGTCGACTCAGTAGCGCGGGCCGCCGCGGCCGCCGCCGCCGGGACCGCGGCCACCGCCGCCGCCATCCCGACCGCCGCCACCGCCGTAGCCGCCGCCACCGTCGCGGCCACCGCCACCACCGTAGCCGCCACCACCACCGCCGCCGCCGCCGCCGCCGCCGTAACCACCACGGCCGCGACCACCGCCGCCGCCACCGCCACCACCGCCTTCACGCTCGCGCGCTTCATTCACGCGCAGCTGACGGCCCTCCATGTCGTGGCCGTTCAGGCGCGCAATCGCGGTCTGCGCGTCGGACTCCGGCATCTCGACGAAACAGAAGCCGCGGAAACGGCCAGTCTCGCGATCGTTGATCAACCGCACTGCGTCCACGGTGCCGTGCTGCGAGAACAGCGCACGGACCGATTCCTCATCGGCGGTATATGGCAGGTTGCCTACGTAAATCCTGGTCATGACGGGTACCCTTAACTCCTCAGTTGATGGACAGCACGAGAACGTCGAACGTCAGCGCCTTGCCCGCGAGCGGGTGGTTGAAATCCAGAACCACCACGTCGGGGCGTACTTCAGCAACCCGCACAGACATCGGGCCACCGTCTCCCTGCGCGCTCAGCAGTGTGCCCACCTTGCGCGCATCCTCCGGGATTTTGTCGAGCGGAACTTCCTGCTTCAACGTTGGATCCAGGTTTCCGTAAGCCTGTTCCGGCGTTAGGCGAACCTTCACGCGATCGTTGACTGCTTTGCCCTTCAAGGCGGATTCCAGTCCGGGAACCAGCTGCCCCTCACCCGCCACAAATGACAAGGGCTTGCCACCCGCATTCGTTTGCACGGTGGAGCCGTCGTCGAGGGTCAGGGTGTACTCGATGTCCACTTTCTTGCCCTTGGCGATGACGGGACCGCTGACGGCAGCGGATTCGGCAGCCAGGGCCGGTGTCAGGGCAGCGGGAATTGCCAAAGCGGCGAACAGCAGCAACGAAGCGGCGACGACGCGAGCAGGGCTCACGTCCATGGTCCGAAACTCCGGGAGGAAAAGTGCACGGGAGGGATGAAAGATCGTTGCGCGCGGCTTCGATGTGGTGCGGTGATGACCGCTGATCGGAAAGCGAGCGCCTAGCCTCTCCAGGTGAACGACAGCGGCCAAACTGAGGGACGGCTCCCCGAGATTCAACCTACGGCCCGACTCTAGCACGGGCTTTCGGCCGATGCGATGGGCGGCGGGCCGGGTGGCCGGGACCCGTCGCAAAGCACCGCAAAAGGTCTCAGCCGGCCCGACGCCGGGGATGCGCACCGCCTAAAGCCTCACAGGACGGCAGCAAGCCGCATAGAATCCGGCGGTTCTCGTCAATTGACCGAGCGGTGCCGTGATTTCCTTCCGCTCACCGGCCGGTTTGCGCATCGAAGTACAGGGATTCAAGAACATGTCCGAAGCATCAGGTTCCGCGGGCGTGCCGGGTAAGGTCACCGGCCTTCGCCGCCTTTTCATCCGCAAGTCGGTTGCCCAGATGCACGCCGAACATGCCCAGAGCGATCTCAAGCGAAGCCTCGGCGCGCTCAACCTGGTACTTCTCGGCATCGGTTGCATCATCGGCACCGGCATCTTCGTCCTCACCGGCCGGGCGGCGGCGAACTTTGCCGGGCCCGGAATCATGATCTCCTTCATCATTACCGGCCTCCTGTGCACGTTCGTGGCGCTCTGCTACGCGGAGCTGGCCTCCGCGGTGCCGGTGTCCGGCTCGGCCTACTCCTACTCCTACGCCGCGATGGGCGAGTTGGCCGCCTGGATCATGGGGCTCCTCCTCGTCCTCGAGTACGGGCTCGCCGCCGCGACGGTGGCGGTCGGGTGGTCCGGTTACCTCGTGAGCCTGCTGCAGGATGTTGGCATCCACATCGCCCCGGCATTCACTGCGGCGCCGGGCGTGGAGATCAAGGAAGCGGGCGTCGTCGTCGCCACCGGAATCATCAACCTGCCTGCCGCCCTGGCCATACTGGCCGTGACCGCGCTGCTGGTCATCGGCATCTCGGAATCGACCACCGTCAACAACATCGTCGTCGCCATCAAGCTCTCGGTGGTCATTGCCTTCATTGTAATCGGCAGCTTTTACGTCAATCCCGACCTCTGGGTGCCGCTGGTGCCGGCGGAGATCCCGCCACCGCCCGCCGGGACACCCCGTGGTTTCTGGGCCGATATCTGGCGGGCGCTGGTGGATGTCGTGACTGCCCAGAACACCTCCCGGTACGGCATCGGCGGTCTCATTGCGGGTGCGGCCACCATCTTCTTTGCCTACATCGGCTTCGAGGCGGTATCGACGGCAGGCGCGGAATCACGGAACCCGGCCAGGGACATGCCCATCGGAATCCTGGGGTCGCTGGTGATCTGCACCGTGCTCTACATCCTCACGGCCGCCGTCCTCGTGGGCATCGTGCCCTACACCGAACTCGACGATCCGGCGCCCATCGCGAAGGCCGTCAACCTGATCGGCCTGCCCTGGTTCGCGATCCTGGTGAAGGTCGGCGCCATCGCAGGCCTGTCCTCCGTGATGCTGGTGCTGCTGTACGGGCAGACCCGGATCTTCTACACGATGGCCCGGGACGGCCTGCTGCCCGCCCCGCTCGCGGCCGTGCACCCGAAGTTCCGCACGCCCTGGATCAACACGCTGATTGTCGGCAGCCATTGCCGCGGCCTTTGCCGGACTGATGTCGCTCGGTTCCCTCGCCGACCTGACCAACGTAGGTTCGCTGGCTGCATTCGCCATCGTCTGCATCACCGTGCTCTACCTGCGCTACGCGGCGCCGGGGCTCAAGCGCCCGTTCCGGACGCCCTTCTTCCCGATTACACCAATCCTCGGGGCCCTGATGTGCCTCTTCCTGCTGATGTCGCTGATGGCGAGTGCCCACACCCGCAGCTTCTTCCTGATCTACCTGGTCGGCGGGATCGTCGTCTACTTCCTCTACGGAATCCGGCACTCCAAGCTGGGCAAGGGCGAGATCGTGATCGGCGCCGAACCCGCTCCGGACCTGCCAAGGAAGCTGGACGTCTGAGCATGGGTCGCCCGTAGGAGCGCCTTCAGGCGCGACCCTGATTCCCGCGTCGCGCCTGAAGGCGCTCCTACGGGCAGCTGCTGAGCGAGTTGATCCAGTCGGTCAGCAACGTGACGCCGCTGCTGTCGATCTCACTGGAGCCGACGGGCGGCATGCCATTGGCGTCCCGGCTGTTGACTCGCGCCAGCAGCACGGACCGGGCAGCATCGCCCGGTGCGATCAGGCGCGGATCGCTGATACCGAGATCACCCGCCTGGGGAAGCGCATCGCAGGCATTCATCGCGGCCAGCGCGGTGGTCGCGCGCAGGTCCAGGCTGGACGGCGTCGGTCCGCCCGGCCGGTGGCACTGGGCGCAGTTGGTGTGCAGCCAGGCCCGGGCCCGGTCCGTCAGCGGAGCACCGGCGTTGGCGGGATCCGCCAGCGCGGGGAGCGTGTCGGGCGGACCCGGCAGCGCCGGGGAGAGCAGGTCGATGTGCTCCAGCGTGGCCAGCTGGTTGGCCGTCACGCCTGATTCCGGATAGGCCAGGGACCCGTTCAGCTGGGCGATTTCCGGGCCGAGCGAGAAACCGGCCGCGGACGTGTGGCACAGCATGCACTCGCCCTCGCTGGGGTAGATCCACGTCTGCCCGCCCACCTGGCGCGTCTTGCCGCCGGTCACGCGCGTGGCGGCCGTCTCCGCCTCGTTCCACTCGTAGGTGTAACCCGCCCACACGCCGTCCGGATGTCGCATGAGCAGGCGCGTCTCGATCAGCCGGCCGGCCAGGCGGAACGACTTGAGGAGTACTGAGCCCGCCGGGAAGTCGAAGTCCCCCGCCGCCGTCCTGCCGATGCGCTCGCCATCGGGCAGTGCGAGGTAGCGTTCCTTCGCCGCACCATCGGACCAGAACGGCGCGTTCACCGCGTAGGGGATCAGGCCGCTGGCCGGCACGGTCGGATCGGATGCATCCACGCAGCCCGTGTCGGCGAGGCTCGAGGGAACGGCGTCTGCACCGCCGCCGCCGGAGCTGCCAAGCAGTCGAATCCGCCCGTTGCCGTAGTCGGCAAAGTAGAGTTCGCCATCCGCACCCAGGCCGAACGAGCTGATGTTGTAGGGCGTGTCGATGAGCTCATCGTTGCTGTAGCCGCCCTGGCCGTCGTCCTCGAGAGCCCAGATGCGCCCGGACCCGAAATCGCCGAAGACGTACCGGCCGCGGAGGACCGGCACGGCATTCCCCCGGTAGACAAAACCGCCGGTAATCGAGTTGTCGCCATTCGCGTGGGGATAGTCGCTCAACGGCTCGATCAGGCCCGCAGTGCTGCAGGCCGACGGCCCGGCAATGAAGCCCTCGCGGCAGTCCCACCCGTAGTTGCCACCCCGCTCGATGCGGTTTATCTCCTCACGGGCGCCCTGGCCCACGTCGCCCAGCCACAGGTCGCCGGTGGGCTCGTCGAAGCTCCAGCGCCAGGGATTGCGGAGACCGCTGGCGTAGATTTCCGGGCAGCTGGCCGCATTCGCGGCGGGCCCGCATTTCGCATTGCCGGCAAAGGGATTGTCAGCGGGAATGCGGTACCCGGGAGCGGGATATGCGACGCCCACCACGTCGATGCGGAGCAACTTGCCGAGCAGGCGCGTGTCGTCCTGAGCGTAATCGAACGGGTCGTTGCCGCTGCCGCCGTCCCCCAGCCCGAAGTACAGGTAGCCATCGGACCCGAAGGCGATGTCGCCCCCGTTGTGGTTGCTGAAGGGCTGGGCGACGGTGAGCAGGACCTGCTCCGTGGTGACCGCCGGAGTGGTCACGGCGTCGAGGATCACCCGGGAAACCCTCGAGACCATCGGACTGCCGGTCGTGTAGGACACGAAGACCTCCCGGGTCGCCGGGTAGTCGGGATGGAACGCCATCCCCAGCATTCCGCCCTCGCCGTCGTCGTTCACCAGTGTCGAGAAATCGAGCCAGGTTGTAACGGCAGACGGATTGCCCACGTTGAAGACCCGGATGCGACCCGTCTTTTCCAGGACGAACCAGCGGGCACCGTCGCCCGGCGCCTGAAGGATCTTGGTGGGCTGGGCGAAGGCCGGTGCAGCCGGGAAGGCGTCGATCGCCAACGCGGCGGCGTTGCCGCCGGGGCGGTCCGGTGCAAGGCACGTGGAGTTTTCCGGGCGCGTTTCGATGCCAAATGGTCCGGCGGAAGAGCCACCGCCGTCGCCACCTCCACCGCCGCAGCTGGCCAGGCCGGCAACAGCCACCACGACCCAGGCAATCGCCCTGAAGGCACGTCCACACGTTGACCGGCAATCTGCCATCCACATATTCCTCGCTGGAGGATCCCACCGCCTGCCCGACAGGCGTACAGGCCCGCATCTTGCTCACCGCGCCGAGCACCTGTCGAGCGCCAGGTGCCGGAATCGCCGTTTATACTGCGCTGAAACAAGGACGCCAGCGCATGACCCGGTCATTCCACCCGCCTGTCCGCACCCTCATGGGTCCGGGCCCCTCCGACGTCAACCCCCGCATTCTCGAGGCCCTGTCCCGGCCCACGATCGGCCACCTGGATCCCGCGTTCATCGGCCTGATGGACGATATCAAGCGCCTGCTCCAGTTCGCCTTCCGTACGCGGAACGCGCTCACGCTGCCGGTTTCGGCGCCCGGCTCCGCCGGGATGGAGTGCTGCTTCGTCAACCTCGTCTCGCCCGGCGACGAGGTGATCGTCGCCCAGAACGGCGTGTTCGGCGGCCGGATGAAGGAGAACGTGGAGCGCTGTGGTGCCGCGGCGGTGATAGTGCAGGACGAGTGGGGCACCGCCGTCGATCCCCAGAAGGTGGAAGACGCCATACGGGCCCACCCGGGCGCGAAAGTCCTCGCATTCGTCCACGCAGAGACGTCCACCGGCGCGCGTTCCGACGCCGCCACACTCTGCGCGCTGGCCCGCCAGCACGGGCTGCTCACGATCGTGGACACGGTCACCGGCCTCGGTGGTATCGATGTCAACGTGGACGGCTGGGGTGCCGACGCCGTGTATTCGGGCACCCAGAAGTGCCTGTCCTGCATTCCCGGGCTCTCGCCGGTCACCTTCAGCAGCCGGGCCCAGGAGGTGATCCAGAAGCGGCAGCACAAGGTGCAGAGCTGGTTTCTCGACATGGGCCTGGTCATGGCCTATTGGGGCGGCAGCAACCAGCGGGCGTACCACCACACGGCCCCGATCAACATGCTCTACGGACTGCACGAGGCGCTCGTCATCCTCGAGGAAGAAGGCCTCGAGAACGCCTGGGCCCGGCACGCGCGCCACCACACCGCCCTCGCGGCCGGCCTCGCGGCCCTCGGCATCGACTTCGTCGTCGACGTGGCGCACCGCCTGCCGCAGCTGAACTGCGTGCGCATACCGGCGGGCGTTGACGACGCGAAGGTCCGGCGGCAACTGCTGGAAGAGTACGGCCTCGAGATCGGCGCGGGACTCGGCCCGCTGGCTGGCAAGGTCTGGCGGATCGGCCTGATGGGCTTCGCGGCCAACCGGACGAACGTCCTGTTGTGCCTCGGTGCGCTCGAAGCGCTGCTTGACCGCAGCGGCGCCGTTGCCGCCGCACGCGGCTTCTACGCTTCGTAGGAGCGCCTTCAGGCGCGACCGGACCGGTCGCGGCTGAAGCCGCTCCTACTGCCGGGCGGCGATCGCGAGGCGGACCAGCGCGAGGATCCCGTCGATCGTCGGCGTCGGGACAGACACCAGCCGCCCCATCTCCGTGACCGCCGCCACCAGCGCATCCAGCTCCAGGGGCCGGCCCTGCTCGAAGTCCTGGAGCATCGAGGTGCGGTGGGCGCCCACGTCCACGGCCGCGTCGATGCGTTTCTCGATGTCCATGGCGAAGCTCACGCCGAGCGCCGTGGCCACGGCGACGGCCTCGGTCATCATCCGGCGAATGATGTCCCGGGCCTCCGGGTGCCGCCCCATCTGCTCGAGGGTCGCGCGGGTCAGGACGCTGACGGGATTGAAGGTGGCGTTGCCGAGGAGCTTGAGCCAGATATCGTCGCGGATCTTTTTCCGCACGGGTGCCTTGAGCCCCGCCGCGGTCAGGACCTCGCTGAGCGCCGTCACCCGCTCGGACTTCGAGCCGTCCGGCTCACCCACCATGAAGCGGGTGCCCTCGATGTGCCGGACGACCCCAGGCTCGACGATCTCGCAGGACGGGTAGACGACGCAACCGATGGCGCGCTCCGGCCCGAGGGCCCGCCAGATGCGGCCGCCGGGATCGGCGGCGTCCAGGTGGCGATCCCGGAGGGGCCCCGGGAACGCGTGGAAGTACCACCAGAGGATGCCATTCTGGGCCGTGACCAGCGCCGTGTCCTTGCCGAGCAGCGGCTTCAGGTGGTCGACGACGGGCAAGGTCGAATGGGCCTTGAGCGTGATGATGACGTAGTCCTGGGGACCGAGCGTGCGCGGATCGTCGGTGCAGGTCACCGGCACCGTCCGGCGCCCGTCGCCACTGAGCACGGTGAGGCCGCGCTCGCGCATGGCGGCCAGGTGCGGCCCGCGGGCCACCAGCGAAACCTCCGCGTTCGTACCCGCGAGCTGCGCGCCGAGATAGCCGCCGATGGCGCCCGCGCCGTAGATGCAGATCTTCATACGCGGATCGTCATCCCAGCCCGAGCCTGGCAGCGAGCCCGATCCTCTGGAGCTTGCCGGTGGCGCCCTTGGGAATCTCCTCCAGGAACAGGATCTTCCGCGGCACCTTCATGTCCGCGAGCCGCTCGCCGGCGAATTTGCGCAGCTCCCGCTCGGTCGCTTCGGTACCGGGCTTCAGCACCACGGCGGCAGCCACGTCCTCGCCCAGCATGGGATGCGGCACGGCGAAGGTCACCACCTGGGCGACAGCCGGGTGATCCAGCAGCACCTCGTCCACTTCCCGTGGCGAAATCTTCTCGCCGCCCCGGTTGATGATTTCCTTGAGGCGGCCGGTGAGCCGGAGATAGCCCTTCGCGTCGAGTACGCCCTGGTCGCCGGTGCGGAACCAGCCGTCCGTGAACGCGCTGGCGTTCGCCGACGGGTTGTTGCGATAGCCGGGGGTGACGTTCGGCCCGCGGATGACCACCTCGCCCACGTCACCCGGCGGCAGCAGGCCGCCCTGCTCGTCCATGATGCCCACGTCGGGGCCGGCCGCGACGCCGACGCTGCCCGCGAACCGCGCCCGGGGCGGCAGCGGGTTGCTGGTCATCTGGTGGGCCGCCTCGGTCATGCCGTAGGCCTCGATCAGCGGGCAGCCGAAGGTGGCCTCGAGCTCCGTCATGACCTGGGGCGGCAGTGACGCGGACGAGGACCGGATGAAGCGCAGGGGCACGTCCCCGATCACGTCCTGGTTACGTGCGGCGCGGGCCAGGATCGCCTGGTGCATGGTCGGGACGGCGGTGTACCAGGTGGGGCGGACATCCCGGAGCCAGCCGAAGAACTGGAGGGCGTTGAAGCCAGGTGTGCAGCACACGTTGGCGCCGGCGTGGAGCGAACTCAGCACGGCCGCGATGAGCCCGTGGATGTGGAAGAGCGGCATCACCTGCAGGCAGCGGTCCGCAGGCGTCAGTGCCAGGCTCGTGCCGATATGGCTGGCCGAAGCGCACACGTTGGCGTGGGTGAGCGGCACGATCTTCGGCCGTGACGTCGTGCCCGAGGTGTGCAGCACCAGGGCCACGTCGTCGGGGCCGGCGGGGCCGGGACGCGCCGCCTTGCCGGGCGCGCCCCGCAGCTCGAATTGACCCGCGGCGGCGCCGGGCGACACCACGAGCTCGGCGATCGGGATACCCAGGCTCCGCGCGACCGCGACGGCGGGCGAGGTGCTGCCCGCCTCCACCACCAGCAGGCGCGCCGCCAGGTCCTGCAGGTAGAACTCGAACTCGTCGGCGGTATAACCGGGATTCAGCGGCGCCGTCGTGGCGCCGGCGGCGATGGCCACGAAGGCCGCGGCCATCTCGGGTCCGTTGGGCAGCACGATCGCCACGGCGTCGTCGCGGCCCGCGCCCAGTGCGTTGAGCGCCGTGATAGTGGCGCCGGCCTGGTCGCGCAGGGCGCCGTAGGACAGGTCGGGGCGGCCGGGGGCGGTGATCGCAGGGGCGGCAGCTTTGCCCCGGGCAAGCAGTTCAATGATGGTCTGGGATCCGGACATCCGGGGATTCTGTCACGCCAGCGCCTCAGGAAGCGGCATTCCGCCAGTCCGCGAGCGACACGATGCCGCCCAGTGAACGGGCGGCCCTGAAGTAGGCGTCGTCAGCCGTTACCAGCACGGCCGCGGGGGTCTCGAGGGCCACCGCATGGTAGAGGGCATCGAAGGCATGGGTGCGGGACCGGGTGGCGATCCGGCAGGCACGCGCCAGGACTGCCGGAGCGTCGGTCGCCGGCAGTTCCAGGGCCTGGATCCGCAGCACATCGCGCTCCGCCGTCGCCGGAGATAACCGGCAGGCAACGGCGGCGACCTCCGCGAGCCAGTGAAAGGGCTGGAGAACCTCGACCTCGCCCAAAACGACGGCACGCATCAATTCGGTCGCGTGCTCTGTCGCTGACTCCCGTCCGGAATCCTGCAGCAGCCACTTGATGATGACGCTGGCATCCACCACCAGGGTCATGGCCGCCCCTGCCTGCGGGCGGCCGTCACCGCAGTGGCGGACACCCTTGGGCGCCTGGGCCGCTCCGCAGTGAGCTGCCGGAAAATTGCCTCCCGTTCCTTCCTGAGACGGGCCTCGGCGACCGCCCTCTGCATGAGACCGGCGATGATCGCGCTCTTGTTCTCGCCCTTGAAGACGCGGTTGAACTCGTCACGCACGGCGTCGGGGACACTGAAGTTCACGGTGGCCATACCGGAGCCCTGATTGTTGAAATCTTCAACAATCATAGGACGCGGACGGCGCTGGTCAAGGCCGGCATTCACGGTACGGAACCATGACCCACTGTGCCGCCCGCCGGCGGCTGAGGCCAGCGGGATTTCAGGTGTTTAGGCCTTGAAATGGCCGGCGACTGGCCCGCCCTCACGGGCAGCGCCGCCGTGCTAAGTTGGGACCAGAAGCCACCCATGTCCAAACTATCCCGACGCCACCTGCTTGCTGGATCACTGGCTCTCGCCGGAGCCGGCCCACTCCATGGCGCTCCCGTGCGCAGACCGGACCGGTGGGATGCCATCGTCGTCGGTGCCGGGGTGTTCGGCGCCTGGACTGCCTGGGAGCTACGGCGACGCGGCCAGAGCGTCCTGCTGGTGGATGGCGTCGGTCCGGCCCATGCCCGCGCCTCGTCCGGCGGGGAGTCGCGCATGACGCGCAGCCTGTACGGTGCGGATCTCGTCTACACGCGGATGGCGCTGGAGTCGCTCGACGACTGGCGCTGGCTGTCGGGGCGCGCGGGCCTGCCCATCCTGCACCCAACCGGCGTACTGATGTTCTTTCCGCGGCAGGAACCGTTCGCCACGCAATCCATCGAGGCGCACCGGCAGCTTGGGCTGCCGCTGGAGATCCTCGACCGGCCGGAGTTGCAGCAGCGCTTTCCCCAGGCGCATTGGGGCGACGTCGAGTTTGGGCTCCTCGAGCCGCACTTCGGCGCGCTGATGGCCCGCCGCGCGGTGCAGACCCTGGTGGCCGAGTTCGTGGCGGCGGGCGGCGAGTACCTGACTGCGGCCGTTGAAACGCCGGCGGGGGCCGGGCGCATCGACGGGCTGCACACGCGGGACGGCGCCGTCCTGCGCGCCGGGAACTTCGTCTTTGCCTGCGGGCCCTGGCTGCCAGCCCTGCTGCCAGCCGTCCTGGGCACGAAGATCTTTCCAACGCGCCAGGAGGTGTTTTTTTTCGCGACACCCGCCGGTGACGACCGGTTCCGCGGGGACAAGCTGCCCGGCTGGGCGGACTTCAACGGCGGCGACATCTACTACGGCTTTCCGGACCTCGAGAGCCGCGGCTTCAAGATCGCCCATGACAGCCACGGTTCCCGCTTTGACCCGGATACGGGCGACCGTCAGGTAACCGCAGCGGGACTGGCCAACATCCGCGCTTACCTCGACCGCCGATTTCCGCTGCTCACCGGGCAACCCCTGGTCGAGTCCCGCGTGTGCCAGTACGAGAACAGCTCGAACGGGGACCTACTGATTGATCGTCTTCCCGGTTGGGATAACGCCGTGGTGGTCGGGGCCGGCTCCGGTCACGGCTTCAAGCACGGACCCGCCGTCGGTCGCTACGCGGCTGACCTGGTGCGCGGCGAGTTGCGGGCCGTCGAGCCGCGCTTCTCCCTGGCATCGAAGGGCAGCATCCAGGACCGCCAGGTGCACTGAGCCGGTCCCACAAAAAAGAAAGCCCCCGCCGAAGCGGGGGCTTTCTGAGCACGGCAAGCCGCAAACGCTAGAAGCGGAACCGCGTCGTCAGGCCGATCGTGCGCGGCTGGTTGGTGTGCGTGCCCAGTCGCGCGCGTCCTCCCCGCTCGCGATCGAAGGCCAGTTCGGCGTTCTCGTCCGTCAGGTTGGTGACGTACGCCAGGATCGACCAGCTTTCGAAGTCGACGCCGGTATTCACGTTGAGGATCTGGTAGGCATCGAGCTCCAGGTCGACTGCCGTAACGTCGGTACCGGGCGCGCCGCCATAGGGCAGGCCCGAGACGAACTCGCCAGCGCCGGCAACCTGGTCGGACGGCTGGGTGTAGCGACTGCCAACGTGCTGGATCGACGCCGACGCGAAGCCCTCCGATGACGCGCTCCAGATGTCGATCGGGAAATTGAAGCTTGCGGTAGCTGCCAGCTGAACCTCCGGAACAGAAGCGAGGCGGTTGCCGTCCTCGATGCCGCCAATGACATTGCCATCGCCGTCGCGAACCGTGGCGTCGAACTCGGCATTGAGGAAGCTGCCGGCGAGTGACAGCACGACGCCTTCCGCGGGCTCCGCGCTGAGCTCGAACTCGACACCCGCCGTGTGCGCGTCCGGCACGTTGAACGAGATGCGGGACGAGCACGAACCCGCGTCCAGGGTGACCTGGAGGTCCGTGATGTCCGTGTAGAAAACCGCGGCATTCAGGGTGACTCCGCCCTTTCTCATCTTGACGCCGGTTTCATAGTTCCACAGCTTCTCGTCGTCGTAGTCCTGGAAGCCGCCGAAGATCGCCTCGTCCTCGTCCGTGCAGAGCGGGACGTTCAGTGGATCGTTGACGCCGCCGAGACGGAAGCCCTGGGAAGCCTGGGCGTTGACGCTCACGGAGTCCGAGACGTCGTACTTGACCATCACGCGGGGCGTGACGCCATCCGAGTCGGTCTTGTCCACCTGCCCGCTGTCGCCATTGGCAAAGAGGCCGCCGCTGGTGATCGTGCGCTCTTCCTCGAAGTCGTAATAGCGGGCGCCGGCGGTCACGCTGAGCCGGTCGTTGACGTCATAGGTCGCCTCGCCAAATACGGCGAACTGCGTGAGTTCGTAGGGCAGGTCCGAGTTGAACGGCGAGTCGGCGTCATAGCCATTGGCAGCGCCCGCCGCCGTGCCAGCACCCAGTGCCGCATCGGTGGCAACGTCGTAGCCTGGCGTCGGCAGGCGCTGGGCGTAGTCACGATCGGTGTCGGAGTAGAAACCGCCGATCAGCCACTGCAGGCTGCTGTCGGTGTTCGAGGCCAGCCGGATTTCCTGCGTCCATTGTTCGACGTCGGTCGTGTCGAGCAGGTTCGACGGCAGGAGCACGTCAGCATCCGCAAAGCCCAGGTCGACGGAGACGCTGCCGGTCAGGGCGCTGGCATCCCGGCTGACCAGGATCGAGCGGTCGGTGTAGCTGGTCACGGACGTCAGGTTCACCGCGCCCAGGCCCACCTCGATCGTGGCGTCGGCAATCAGGGTTTCATCCTCGAACGCCTCTTCCAGGAGCAGGAACTGCTCACGTTCGCCAAACGTCACTGGTGGCCGGGTCGTGGTGAACGGATTGGCAAAGAGGTTGAATACCTCCTGGCGGTTGAAGCCGTCGGTGTTGGTTTCCTGGTAGACCACGCGGGGCGTGATGACGATGTCATCGGTCGGCTCGAAGCGCAGGGCAACCCGGACGCCTTCCCGGTCGCCGGAATTGACGTCGTCCTTGACGCTGCCGTCTTCCTGCAGGGCATCGATGTAGCCGGCGTACTCGGTGTAGTAGCCGACGATGCGCAGGGCAGCCCTGTCGCCGAGCGGCACGTTGACCATGCCCTTGCCGTGGCCACCAACCTCGCCGTCGGTGACGGTGTTGACGTTGGCCTCAACCATGCCCTCGAGCGCGCCGAGCTTCGGCTGGTTGGTGATGTAGCGAAGGGTGCCGCCCACCGATCCGGAACCGAACAGCGTGCCCTGGGGGCCGCGCAGTGTCTCGAGGCGGTTCAGGTCGAACAGGTCGAGGTCCGGGGTGAAGAGAGACAGCGAGATCACCGACTCGTCGAGATAGACGCCCACCTGTTCCTTGACGCCCGGCTGATCGCGGACGATCTGGCCGGCCGAGACGCCACGAATGGCAACCTGGCTTTGTCCCGGTCCCAGGTTCTGGATGGAGAGACCGGCGACGTTGCGTGAGACATCCTCGAGGTTGATGGCACCGGTGCGCTGGATGTCGGCCTCCGTCTGGGCGTTCACCGAGAACGGCAGGTCCTGGATCGTCGAGTCGCGCTTGGTGGCAGTGACGATGATTTCATCCGTCGCCGCGAAAGCCGCTGTCGATAAGGCCAGCAGTGCGGCGAATGCCGCCAACCGACGTCCATGGTTGCCATTTCCCATCGCAATTACCCCCTGTTTGTGGTCGGAGAATCGACCTTTGTTGCCTGGCTACAACGCAGCCAGGCGCCCCATTGGCGGGGAGCCTGTCACACCGGCCCGTAAAAGTCAGCCCCGGGACCGAAATATCCGCGCGCCGGTCAGCGCCGGAGACCGCCATCGTTGCGCCAGTGGTATTCCATGTAGCGGGCTGTCTTTTCGGCGGTCTCGGGGCCGTGCAGCCGGGCGACCAGGTGCAGGGACAGGTCGATGCCCGCCGCAATGCCGGCGGAGGTGGCGATCCGGCCGTGATCGACGAAGCGCCGGTCCGCCACCAGGGTCGCCGCAGGCGCCAGCGCCGCCAGCTCGGCGATGTTCTCGTAATGGGTGGTGGCGCTAAGCCCGTCCAGCAGGCCCGCCCTGGCGAGCAGGCGGGCGCCCGTGCAGACCGAGGCAACCACTTCCGCGCGCTGCGCGTGGTAGCGGAGCCAGTCCAGCAGGTCAGGCTTCTGGAGCAGCGCCCGGGAGCCGCTGCCCCCCGGCACGATCAGGATGTCGGGCGCCGGGGCCGATTCGAGGGTGTGGTCGGGCACGAACTGGAGGCCATTGCGCGCCCGCACGCTCCCCGGGACGAGGGCCACGGTCTGGACCTGGAACAGCTGGTAACCCGACAGCTCGTCCGTGACCGCGAACACTTCGAACGGACCGGCGGCGTCGAGGACCTCGACGTCGTCGAACAGGAGGATGGCGACGGTCCGGCGCATGGCGGGTTCGACTCTTGGCTGGGAGTTCACCGCTTATACTTCGGGGCCGTGCTCTCCCTCAACCGCCTCCCCTTGACCGCTGAATTCCGTGCCGGCGCGGCCGCGGGCTTTCGTGCGTTCCTGCCCCAGTCCATCGGCCTGATCCCGTGGGGCATGGTGACGGGCGTGGCCATGGTGGGCAGCGGCCTCACCCCCGTGCAGGCCATGGGCATGAACGTGATCGTCTTCTCCGGGACCGCGCAGCTGGGCACTTTGCCCCTGATCGCCGCCGGCGCGCCGCTGTGGCTGATCGTTGCGACGGCGCTGGCACTCAATCTCCGCTTCGTGATCTTCAGCGCCGGCATCGCCGGCAACTTCCAGCACCTCCGGACCCCGGCCCGCTGGGGTATCGGCTACCTGCTGGTCGACGGCGTTTTCGCGATCTGCCTCGAGCCCATGCTGCGCAATGAGAATCCCCAGTGGCGACTGGGGCACTACCTGGCCCCGTCCCTGTGGGCCTGGGCGCTCTGGCAGGTAAGCGGCCTGATCTGGCATCCTGTTTGCCGACGCCGCGCCCGCAGACCTGGTCCCTGGAATTCATGGCGACCATCGCGCTGCTCGTGTTGCTGCTGCCCATGGCCGGAACGCGGCCCATGCTGGTGGCGGCGCTGACGGGCGGTGCGGTGGCCATCGCACTGCACGGCCTGCCGCTACGGTTCGGCCTGCTGACCGGGATGGTCGCCGGCATCCTGGCGGGCTTCGTGGCAGAACGGTGGCAACCTGCGACCGTGGACGGGCTGAGCACGTGACCGGAACGGGCTTCGGGGACAGCGGGACCGTCTGGCTGACGTTCTTTCTCCTCGCGCTGGCAACGACACTGCCCCGGGCCAGCTTCATCGTGCTGGGCAACCGGGTCACCCTGCCCTCGCGCGTCCGGCGGGCGCTGCGCTATGCGCCAGCGGCAGCCCTCGCGGCGGTGCTGGCGCCGGACCTGCTCGTGTCCAACGACGTGGTGTCATTCCTCAACCCCAGGCTCGGGGCCGGCCTGGTGGTGCTCGCCGTCGCGTCCCGCTGGCGCAATCCATTCCTGCCCTTCATCGCGGGGATGGGCAGTCTCTGGGTACTCCAGTACCTCGCATGACGATCGGCTAGCGAATCAGCCGCCGCCGGATGAAGACGGTGGCCGCCACGTAGCCCACGGCCGCGTAACCCAGCAGGACCCCCACGTGGAGCAACGGGTCGGTGAGCGGCGTTCCCGCCACCAGCGGCCGGATCAGCGCGATGGCGTGGGACAGCGGGAGGATGTTGACGATCACCTGGGCCGCGGCCGGCAGTGTCGCCACCGGGTAGAACACCCCGCTGAAGATGAACATCGGCGTGATGAGCAGCGTGGTGTAGTAATTGAAGAAATCGTAGCTGGGTGCGAACGCCGCCGCCACGATGGCCGGCCCGGCGAAGCAGAGGCCGACGAGGAAGAACACGGGAATCGCGCCCAGTGCCGACCAGCTCTGGATGGCCCCGAGCAGGGTGGCGACCAGGAGGATCGGCAGCGTGTTCAGCACGGACTTCGATGCGCACCACAACGTCTCCCCCGCCACGATGTCGTCCACCTGCACCGGCGTCGCGAGGATCGCGTCGTAGGTCTGCTGGTGGGTCATGCGGGTGAACACCGAGAACATCCCCTCGAAGGACGCCACGTTCATCGCCGACGCGGCGAGCAGCCCCGAGGCCAGGAACGTGAAGTAGGGAACGCCGTTCACCTCACCGATGAACTGCCCGAGGCCGTACCCCAGGCCGAGCAGGTAGATCACCGGCTCGCCGAAGGAGAAGGCCAGGCTCGGGCCCAGCAGCTTCCGCCAGACCAGCGCGTTGCGCAGGAGGATGGTGAAGGCGGAGCTGCGGGGGTGCGGGAGGGTGGTGTCCAGGGTGGTCATTGGATTCTCCGGTCGCGGCTGAAGCCGCTCCTACTCTCTCAGTTCGTGGCCGGTGAGCTTGAGGAAGACGTCTTCCAGGTTCGCCACCCGGTGGGTGTATTGCAGTCGGGGCGTGGCCTCCAGGCGGGCCAGCACGGGGGAGAGCTCCTGCGCGTAGCAGTAGTGCGTCTCGCCGACGCTCAGCACGCGCACGCCGGGCATGCCGTCGAACACGGGCAGCACGGCCGCGGCCTCGCCCTGCACCTCGATCACGTGGGGCTCGATGTGCTCCCGGATCAGTCCCTGGGGCGAGCCCTGGGTGATGATCTTGCCCCGGTCGATCACGACCAGCTGGTCGCAGAGGCGCTCGGCCTCGTCCATGTAGTGGGTCGTCAGCAGCAGCGTCTTGCCGGCGGCCTTCAGCTTCCGGAGGCGCGTCCAGATGAGGTGGCGCACCTGCGGGTCGAGGCCCGTCGTGGGCTCGTCCAGCATGATCAGTTCCGGGTCGTTGATCAGGGCGCGGGCGATGGACAGCCGGCGCTTCATGCCGCCGGAAAGCTCCCGCATCTTCGCGTCCTTGCGGTCGCCGAGCTCGAGGAAGCCCAGCAGCTCCTCGATACGGTCCGCCACCTGGGCCGGCTTCAACCCGAAGTACCGCGCGTACATGCGCAGGTTCTCCACCACGGTGAAGTCCGGGTCCTGGTTGTCGGCCTGGGGCACCACCCCCGTGCGGGCGCGGATCTCGCGGATGCCGGCAGGCACGGGCAGGCCGAGCACGGTGAGCGTCCCGGCAGTGAGCGGCGACTGGCCGAGGATCATGCGGAGCGTCGTGGTCTTGCCCGCCCCGTTCGGCCCGAGGAAGCCGAAGCAGCCGCCGCGCGGCACGTCGAGATCAATGCCCCGGACGGCCTCGCGGGCCCCGAAGTGCTTGGTCAGGCCCCGGGCGACGATGACGGGATCGGGGATGGGCTCGGCCATCAGTTCCTCAATATGAGAGCGGGCCCACAGACGCGCCCGGGTGGGGAGCCTACGTTATGTCAGAGGTTGTGCACACGGGCTTATGTCAAACGAACTCATGATCGTCCTGGCCACGGCCAGCGCGGCGGCGCTGACGGGCGGTGCGCTCGTGGCCTGGCTGACCACCCGCCCGCGGGACCCGGATCCGGAGCTCGAGGGACGCCATGAACTGCAGCTGGTCGAGCTACGTGAGACCGCCCTCCAGTGCCAGCAGGAGAGCCGGGCGGCCGAACTGCAGGTGCGGACTCATCGCGAGGAACTCGAGAAAGCACAGGTCCACATCGGCCAGCTCGAGGACCAGGTGGCCGCCTACCTCCGCCAGTACGCCCAGGCCAAGAACACGCTGAAGGCGGAGATCCGCCAGAAGAGCCGGCTGCAGATGGAACTGGCCGCCGCGACGGCGCAAATCGAATCACTCCAGGGCCGCGTCCAGGAACTGGAGATGGAGCGCAACGCCATCACCGGCTCGCTCCGCCGGCTCAGCGCCTAGTCGGCCCCTCCCCCGATATTGAATTCCTGCCCGTTGGCCTCATTACGGTAGCTGGTGCAGCCCCAGGGGGCGGACGGATACCGGCATGAGCGACAGCGAGAAACTCCCGACGAAGCCCGACGAGCAGCAGGTCCCGGAGGACGTGCTCATCATCCTGCCCGTGCGGAACACCGTGGTGTTCCCCGGCGCGGTCATCCCGCTCACGATCGGCCGCCGGATCTCCCTCTCGGCCGCCGAGGAGGCGGCCCGCAGCGGGCGCCGCATCGGCCTCGTCATGCAGAAGGATCCCTCGGTGGACGAGCCGACGGACAAGGACCTGCACCCGGTCGGCACCATCGCGCGGGTCGTCCGCTACTTCACCGCCCGTGACGGCACCCAGCATGTGGTCTGCCAGGGCGAGCAGCGCTTCCGCGTGCTGGACCACATCCCGGGCCTGCCCTTCATGGCGGCCCGCTTCGACCTGATCTATGAGCCCGCCGTCGACACGGCGGCGCTGGAGGCCCGGGCACGCATCCTGAAGGAGCGGTCCATCGAGGCCATCGCCCTGCTGCCCCAGGCCATGCCGGAACTGGCGGGCGTGATCCAGCAGATCGAGAATCCCGGGCAGCTGGCCGACCTGGTCGCGGGATTCCTGGACATCAAGCCCCAGCAGAAGCAGGAAGTGCTGGAGATCTTCGACGTGCAGCGGCGCCTGGACCGGGTCCTGGACCTGCTGTCCCACCAGGTCGAGGTCATGAAGCTCTCGCGCCAGGTGGACGAGCAGACCAAGGAGAAGCTCGAGGACCGGCAGCGGGAGTTCTACCTGCGCGAGCAGATGCGGACCATCCAGAAGGAGCTGGGCGACACCGAGGACGGTGCCGAGCTGGACGAGCTGCGCGCGGCCATCGAGAAGGCCGGCATGCCCGAGGAGGCCCTGACCCAGGCCCGCAAGGAGCTGAAGCGCCTCGAGCAGATGCCCGAGGCGTCCGGCGAGCACTCCATGGTGCGCACCTACCTGGACTGGCTCGTCGCGCTGCCCTGGGCGAAGCTCGACGTGGAAAATATCGACATCGCGAAGGCTCGTCAGGTCCTCGAGGACGACCATTTCGGCCTCACCAAGGTCAAGCAGCGGATCCTCGAGTACCTCGCGGTGCGCAAGCTGAACCCGGAGGGGCGGTCGCCCATCCTGTGCTTCGTCGGCCCGCCCGGCGTGGGCAAGACGTCGCTGGGCCAGAGCATCGCCAGGGCGCTGGACCTGAAGTTCGTGCGCGGCTCGCTGGGCGGCGTGCATGACGAGGCCGAGATCCGCGGCCACCGGCGCACCTACATCGGCTCGCTGCCGGGTACGGTCATCCAGCAGCTCCGCAAGGCCGGGACGCGGAACCCCGTGTTCATGCTCGACGAGATGGACAAGCTCGGCGGCGGCGGCTTCCACGGCGACCCGTCATCGGCGCTGCTGGAGGTGCTGGATCCGGAGCAGAACGGCACGTTCCGGGACAACTACCTGTCGGTGCCCTTCGACCTGTCCAAGGTGTTCTTCGTCGCGACGGCCAACCAGCTCGACACCATCCCCGGGCCCCTGCGGGACCGGATGGAGATCATCGAACTGCCCGGCTACACCCAGGAGGAGAAGCTGCAGATCGGCCGGCGCTACCTGGTGACCCGCCAGCTCAAGGCCAACGGCCTGAACGACGAGCAGGTGCAGCATCAGCGACGGCGCCCTGGCGCGAGATCGTCGCGAACTACACGCGGGAAGCGGGCGTCCGCAACCTGGAGCGGCAGATCGGCTCGGTGCTGCGCAATGTCGCCGTCCGGATCTCCGAAGGCACCGCCGACGCGACGTGGACATCGACGAGCACGCGGTGCAGGAGATCCTGGGCGCCCGGCGCTTCGAGTCCGAGGTGGCGCTGCGCACGAGCACGGCGGGCGTGGCCACGGGCCTCGCCTGGACGCCCGTGGGCGGCGACATCCTCTTCATCGAGGCCACCAGCATGCCCGGCAAGGGCCAGCTGATCCTCACGGGCCAGCTCGGCGACGTGATGAAGGAAAGCGCCCAGGCGGCCTTCAGCCTGGTGAAGACCCGGGCGGACACGCTGGGCCTCGGCGGCTTCGACTTCGCCACCCGGGACCTGCACGTGCACCTGCCCGCGGGCGCGATCCCGAAGGACGGGCCGAGCGCCGGCGTGGCGCTGTTCATGGCGATCAGCTCGCTGCTCTCCAACCGCAAGGTGCGGAGCGACGTCGCCATGACCGGCGAGATCAGCCTGCGCGGGCTGGTGCTGCCGGTGGGCGGCATCAAGGAGAAGACGCTGGCGGCCCTGCGCGCCGGCATCCACACGGTGCTGCTGCCCGCCCGGAACCGGAAGGACCTGGAGGAGATCCCGGAGAGCGCCCGGAACCAGCTCGAGTTCGTCTGGCTGGAGACCGTGGACGACGCGCTCACGGCGGCGCTGGAACCACTGCCGTAGGAGCGCCTTCAGGCGCGACCCGGCCCCGACCGGCCTGCCAGATTCAGTGGCGCTGGCCGCTGTCGCATTGACGCCGGGTCGCGCTCCGGGCACTCCGCGCCGGCCGGTTCGCCGTCGCCGCGCGGCTCCGCCTGGGGAGGCCTGGCGGTCCACTCACCGGTCTTGCCGGTAAATACGCCCGGGCTGGCCGGCAGTTCGCGGCGGTTGTAGTGGGTCTCGCCGCTGCGGTCGTGGGCGGGCGGCCGGGAGGTGCAGGCGGCCACCGTGAGGAGGGCCAGGACCACCAGCAGCGGCAGTCCCGCCATCAGAACCGCACCCGGGTACCGTTGGTAAACACCAGGATGTCCTCGAAGTCCGGCCCCGTGCCCCGGTCCAGGCTCAGCCAGCGCAGCTGGCTGTAGAGCTCGATGCCGAAGCGCTCGAAGACCTGGACGGCCGCCACACCGAAGGACTCGCCCTGGTCGCCCTCGGCAGTGACGTTCTCGGTGTAGGTGTAGTCGAAGCCGAAGCCCGTGGGGCCGAAGCGGAGCAGGCGGGTATCCCAGCCGATCTTCCCGTACAGGTTGTAGGGCGTGTCACCCTCGGTGCCGCTGTCGAGGCCGCTGGACACGGTCAGGCTGAGGCCCGTGTCGTTGTGGAGCATCGACCAGGACCCGGACCACCGGTAGTCGACGCCGGCCTCATTGGGATCGGCGATGGCCAGTGCCCCCAGCGTCGTGAAGCCGCCCAGTTCCACGCCGGTCCAGTGGTCGTAGTCACCGCCGTAGGTGAGCGCCACGGAATAGCGCTGGTCCGAGCCCGCCGACGCCGAAACCTGCAAGGGCCCGAACATGGGCGTGTCGTAGCGGAACCGGTTCATCCGGTCCCCGTCGAAATTGAAGAAGGCGTCCCCGATGGCGACACCGGTCAGGGAATCGCCGTCGGTGAACTGCAGGCCGCCCATGGGGAACGCGACCCCGGACAGCATCACCGCCGCGCTGACCAGGGAGAGGTCGAACTCCGCCGTGTTGTCCGCGGCCGAGGAACCCCGGCCGAACATGACGCGGCCGTAGCGTTCGTCCATCAGCCAGACGTCGGCACGACGCACCGCCATGAAGTCATCGGCTCGTTCGTTGTCCTGGCTGACGTCGAAGGAGTTATTGCCGCTGAAGGCGACCTCCAGCGTGCTGCCCACCTGCGGCCCGTCGGCAAAGCTGGCCACGGCGGCCAGCCGCATGCGGCTGTTGCTGTTGTCGTTGTCGACGAAGTAGCCCTGGGTGCTGTCGCCGTCGTCCGCCAGGTTGTACGCCTGGTTCACCTGTCCGGCCACGGTCATCTGCAGGCCGGGGTTGTCGTACTGGGTCAGCGGCTCGTCGCCGTCCTCCTTGAAGTACTTGGGTTGCGCGGCGGCCGGCTCCACCTTCCCCCGCAACTCGGCCACCTCCTTCTTCAGGGCCTCGATCTCCTGGTTCTGCCGCTGGAGCTGCTCGATGAGGGCGTCGATGCGGTCCTCAGCCTCCGCGCCGCCCGGCCCGAGGGCCAGGATGGCCAAGGCGATGGCCAGCGGCGCCAGCTTCGTCGGACGGGGACCGTCAGTGCGCGTCGACATGCCCAGGAACTCCTCGGTTTCAGTATCCATCAGGTTGAGCCCGGCCCGGGAACGGAGCCGCCCCGGGATCTCTGGTCCAGCTGCCGTATGGCCAGCTTCAGGATTAAACAGAATCCGGGACCATGGGAATGGGAAAATACTCCGCCGGGGGGATCATTCACAAGCGGCGTGAGGCGCCGATCGGCCTCAGCCGGTTAAGATTCCGTACTCCGGCGCCACGACGAGGCGCCACCGCTCACGATGGAGTACCGACCGCCCACCATGCGCAGCCTCCTCGTGACTGGCGGCGCCGGCTTCATCGGCGCCAACTTCGTCCGCTACTGGCTGGACGAGCATCCGGACGATCGCCTGGTCGTGCTGGATGCGCTGACCTATGCCGGGAACGAGGCGAGCCTCCAGGGGCTGGATGGCCGGCGCGGTTACTCGTTCGTCCACGGGGACATCGGCGACGAGGGACTGGTGGCCGATCTGCTGGCCCGGCAGCGCGTGGATACCATCGTTCACTTCGCGGCGGAATCCCACGTCGATCGTTCGATCAGTGGCCCGGATGAGTTCGTCAGGACCAATGTCGTCGGCACGCACGCGCTGCTGAAATGCGCCCGGCGCGCCTGGCAGGCCGGCGACGCCTGGCAGCCGGGCGTCCGGTTCCACCACGTGTCGACCGACGAGGTCTACGGTTCCCTGCGGACCGGGGACCCGGCCTGCACGGAGCACGCGCAATACAGCCCGAACTCTCCCTACGCCGCCAGCAAGGCCGCCTCGGACCACCTGGTCCGCGCCTACCACCACACCTGGGGCATGCCCGTCACCACCAGTCACTGCTCGAACAACTACGGCCCCTACCAGTTTCCCGAGAAGCTGATCCCGTTGCTGCTGGTCCAGGCGCTCCGCGGCGGGACATTGCCGGTCTATGGGCAGGGCGAGAATATCCGCGACTGGCTCTTCGTCCACGACCATTGCCGCGCCCTGTCGGCCATCATCGGCCACGGCCGCTGTGGCGAGCGCTACAACATCGGCGGCAACGATGAATGGCGCAACATCGACATCGCTCGCCACCTCTGCGCGCTGCTGGACGAGCGCTTCGGGGCCGATC